>CAZJLR010000073.1:0-30744 GCA_964546815.1 uncultured Candidatus Obscuribacterales bacterium
CTAGAGTCCATATTGTGCCGGCTCCGCTAAACATTCGAGTTCGCCAGCAGTATCCCATGCGTCGCCCATCAAGTTACAACTTTAAATCTTGTCGTGAAATGGTATGGACAAGCCTGGGGTGGGTCTATTAACTCGGTATGGCATAGCGACGGTACGAGATGGCCAAGTTTCTCCTGGTAGATGACGACATTACCTTAGCCGAGACAATAGCTGAAGTCCTTGAGGGCGAAGAGCACAGCGTTGAGCTCGTTCACACAGGCGCTGAGGGGTGGGAGCAAGCAAAAAGCAATCAGTACGACGTACTTATTCTCGATTGGGATTTGCCAGATCTAAATGGAATCAACATTCTAAATCGTTTTCGCAAAGCTGGATTCAAAGCTCCGGTAATCATGCTCACCGGCCATGCCTCGGTCTCAGACAAAGAGTTGGGGCTAGACTCAGGTGCCGATGATTATTTGACCAAGCCGTTTTCTTTTACTGAGTTGTTAGCGAGAATCAGGGCTGTGTTGCGCCGCGCCGAGTCACAGGCACCAGTTTACAAAGCCCTGGGCAAGGAAGATGTTCTCAAAAGAGCAAATCTTGCCGGCACTTTGCTTGCCTCTCGCTATGAGTTTCTTGAAGTGCTGGGTGAAGGCGGAAGTGGAATTGTGTTCAAGGCGCGGCAGGCTTTGCTCGAAAAGTTAGTCGCCATAAAAATGCTGCAAGTTGACCAGAGCAACAACGATGAAAGTGTGGCTCGATTTACCAGAGAAGCTAAGGCTATTAGTCGGCTTGACCACCCCAATGTAATCGGAATTCTCGACTTTGGCATTACGGAAAACAAGCAAGCCTACATGGTTATGGATTTTATTTTGGGCTGGAATTTGCTCGACCTTGTGAGGAAAGAGGGCGCATTGCCTATCGATTTTGCCCTCAATGTGGCGGAGCAAATCTGTGACGGAATGGCACATGCTCACAAGAACGGTATTTTGCACAGAGATCTAAAACCGGCTAATGTCCTGCTTAAACATTATGATGACCGCGAGCCGCAAGTGAAAATTGTAGATTTCGGTTTGGCCAAAATGAAAGAACGCAATGCGAACGCGTCACCGGAATTAACTAGAGATGGCCAGGTTTTCGGCAGCCCGATGTACATGAGTCCTGAGCAAGTCAAAGGCAAGGCTCTAGACGAGAGGTCTGACATTTATTCGCTTGGTTGCATTATCTACGAGATGCTAACCGGCTGTCCGCCTCACTTTGCTGAAACAAGCATGGATATGATGGTCAAACAGCTAACCGAAGAACCGCAGTCATTGAGCCAGCTTCGGCCAGATCTCAGCTATCCTGATTCATGCCAGCCTATGCTGACTAAAGTTCTGAGTAAAGACCCCGCTGTGCGCCAGCAGTCTATGCGAGAGCTGAAAGATGAAATTGTACGCATCAGAATTGATGCAAAAAGCATTGCAGCAGCGCAAAGCCGGCAGTGATTGTTAGCGCGAATGCGCCGATTTTCAATGCTACTTCTTCAGTGGCTTAATTTCTTTCTTTTCGATTGTCCAACCATGATGCTTCGTAACTGGCTTTTCGTCTTTGGCTGGCTGCGAGGTTTCTACGGTTTTTGCAGGCTCAACTTTTGGATGTGGTGCCAAAATGGACAAAATAACAATGTAAGCAAAGAGCGTTGTCGCAGCCGCAATAGCCGACACTTTGATTAGCTTCTGCTTTCTGCCGATTGGACAATCTCTCGTCAAAAACTTCCCATCAGCACGTTTGTATAATTTGAACTTGCTCAAGCCTTCCATCTTATAAACAAGTTCTTCTGCCTGCGGCATCTCCATTCCAGTGAAGTCGTAATAGCGCCAGTGGCACTTTTCACAAAAGCCAACCCGGTCTTTCTTATCTGTACTTGCCGCACACGGAGTCGCATTCTCGTAATTTTCAATCGGCACAAATGGCTTGACTGGCTCACCTTGTTGAAATGACATTTGTTCTGCCACCAGCACTTCTTTTCTGGCGACAGTTTCAATTACGACTTCAGTAACAGCGTCATAATCTAATTTAGTTTTCGCCACAACGGCTTCATCTGTCTTTTGCACTTTTTCTCTTAAATGCGGCGGCAGATTAGGCTCTGATCGACCTGAAATGGGTGATGGCGGCGGTGCATTTTTCTGTTCTTCGTTGTCCGCAGGTTCTTGCGACATAGGAAGTTTGGATCCTCTCTGGAGTTTTTTGTCTTATTCCCTGAACAATCTTCTTTCACGCTGATGCAGCGATATAGCTCCCGGGCTCCATTTATTGCCCACCGGTCATCGGATAAATCGTTTTCGGGTCGTAAACCGAAATTGCACCACTGCCATTGAGCCCATAGCCCCACCATGGCAGAACGTCTGTATCAGTGCCACCATCGTTTTCGATTGTGATTTTAGGATGTTGTGTATCTTCTCTGTAGAGGTCGGCATTCACCATAGTGTAGGCGTGAACCGGATGCCCGACAAAAGTGCCTTTAGGACAGACTGGGTAGTCTGTAGGGTGCCCTGCGATGCCACAGAAATACATGGGAATGCGAACGTTTCTCAAAGCTGCAGTTGGTGTGTGCACATCGCGGAAATGCAACGTGCATGTGCCGGGAGGTGGTGTGGCCGATTCAGCCGAGATGCCGCTTGCCGTTAAGGCAAATGGTGCGAAAAATGAACCAATTGTCGAGAGACCGCCAACCGTGAAGTGAACTGTTGCTAGTTGCGCTTCGGCGGCGCCACCGTTGATTTTGACAGTTGATACCTCGTTAGACCAGGAGTTTTCGTTGAAGTCTGGCATGCCGAGAGTATTGAGCATGGCGCTTGCGAGTTGTTTGGCTTCATCAACACGCGCAGCGAGTTTTGTGCCGTCATCGGGTATCGACATTCCCAGGAAATACGAGCCCTGACTTATGTGTTTGGCGGCTGCACTTGCAACCAGGTTTATTTTTTCCTGGTACATAATGCCGATACCAACATTTAGCATTAGTAGGAGCACTGCAACGCTTACAGTCACAATGAGCCAGGTGCTCACTACGCCCTCAATTAAGGCCTGTCCGCGTGCATTTCTTTTCAGTGATCTAGCTGAATGTAGCCCTTTATCAATCCGCTTCATCTACAATCCCCCCATGCCGATTCGGTCTGTTTTATTTGCGCAAAGCTTATGCGGAAAACCTAGCTAGACTCCAATTCTCTGGAGGTTTTGATAATGAACAAAAAGCCTAACAAAGATGTTACGGGTTTTGGAATTTCCTAGACGATAGTCGAAAAAGCTATTTATTCAATTCTGAAGCTTGTGCGGCCGATCTTGATAACGTCTTTGGGTGAGAGTTTCCAGCGTTCGGTAATGATTTCGTTGTTTACCCTGGTGCCGTTGCTGCTATTTCTATCTTCCAGCCACCATTTGCCGTCCTGCCAGTAAATTCGTGCGTGCTTGCCTGAGGCAAACTCGTCTTCAGTGAGAAGCACAGTGTTGCCGGGGGCTCGTCCTATGGTGATTGAGGGCCCATCAAGCACAAAGCGTTCATGGGTTGAAAGATTTACCAAGACTGGAAGCCGACCGGGATTTGCAGGGTTGCTTGTCATTTGCTCTTTTGCACCTGAAGCACTTACATTGGCTCATTGTACAGCCACTCGCCATTCATTTTTTCCAGATTCTATATAGATTAATCGTCCTGTGCAGCAGGGGGCGATTTTGTCCGGGTGGTTGCCATGAGACCATGACTAAAGTCATGATCGCAAAATTTCCCCCTAAACCTCGGTCGAAAATTGTTGAGGAAGAGTTCGAGTGAGACGAACAAATTAAGAACCAAATTTACCAGGTCAGTAATCAGCAGTTTGCATTTCGAAGGAGCTTTCAATCATGTTTAAGAAGTTGGCACAAGTCACCATGGCATCAGCAGTAGTATTGACCCTTGCAGGACCTGCGCTCGCTCAAGACGCGTTTGACTCCACTGCCGATACGGGCGCACAAACAAACAACACAGGCAACTACACTGGCGCACAAACTCAGCAGGGCGGAAGCACCAATGCCCCAATGCTGCAAGGCGCTACCAACGGCACAATCGGACCACAAGGCGCTGACGCCACGGTCATTCAAGGCGTTAATACAGCCGGTACAGTTCGCGTTAACAACCTCGCCAACCTGGAAGCCTTGCTCAACATCATCGCTAACGGAATGGAAATTCTCGGCATCGCCTGGGGCGGACCAACAATGATCATGGGCTTTATGCACATGGCTGCTGGAACTCAAGACGCGATGAAGCGTGTTCTCTGGGGTGGCGCCGGCGTAACTGGTGGACTTGCAACACCAGGCTGCATCAACTGGCTTGTAGCATCAGCTCGCGACGCCAACCTCTTCAGCTAATTTTATCGACAGCCCTTAAGCGAAAAGGAGGGGAGCGCAAGCTCTCCTCCTTTTTGGATTAATGTAGATCGGTATTGAACGATGATGTTCTAACCTTAGAACATTTTGCTTGAAGAGCTTCTGGCTGCACTTCTTGCTGAACTTTTAGGTATGGGTTGTTCTGTTTGCGCTGCTTCCAATGCAGTGCGTATAGGGGTGCTAGGCACGGAGCTTCCTACCACCTTGCTTGCAAGTTTTTCTCGAGCTGATCGTATCAACTTTTCAGCCTTGGTTAAAGGTCTTGCTGGACTTTCGGAGGCAACTAGTGGCTCAACCTGCAACGGTTTGATGGCTGTTACTTTTGGAATTAAGGGCACTGGTATGACTGGCAACGGCGCGTTGGCTGCTTTTGTTGGTTCTAGTGACTGTACCTTCACCGTTGCCTTAATGTTTGCGCTATTTTCTGAAGCAATGGGCGGTCGGGCTGCGCTAATTGCCGCACTTCGCGCAGAGCTGACAGCTGCCGAAAATTTACTACTTTCAAATCTTCTTTCGTATGGACGCTCATCTCCACTATCTGTTCTATCTAGTTCGTACTTCTGTTCATCTTGGGCAAATAAACTCTGCAATGTGGTGACTTTCTTTGTATAAAGGGGCGACCATGAAATCAATAAGTCGGGCGCTCTTCCTTGCTCGTGAAAGAGTTCAACGACGTACCCCAGACTGCGTAGACTTTCTTTTAATCCAAGCTGATCTTTCATCGGCATCCGCTGGTCAAGTTGAATGGCTGCCGTAACTTTGTTTGCCTGCTCTGCTTCTTGTATTTTCGGTATGATGTCGCGTTGCACAATTTCTTGATATTTGAAAATTTGTCCAGGAGAAACAATGCGGTCAGAGCCTAATCCTGTTTGCCTGTCGCTTGCGCTTACGTCAAGCCTTTTGCTGCCAGTGGGTTCAGTCTTCGAGGCGCGTGCTTCAGTGCGGCCGGCTCTCATTTCCAATCTGTAATCTGCCGGCGACATTCCCGAGCCTTGCATTGCAAATGCCGGTTGTAACTTTGGACCAAGAAGCTGTTCCATTAGCGCATCGCCCTGTTGCGCAATGTTTCCCAGCTTGTTGGAAACTGTCTCTCTAAAATCGTTGAAACCGTTTCTCATTTCACTGAAACTATTTCTTATGCCACTGCCGGCTGTGGCATTGTTCTCTGCAAAGCGAGACATAGAGCAAAATCCAAATCCGACTAAAGACATTCCGTAAATAGACTCGCCAAATTCATCAAGGCTTGCATGACGATTTTGTTTGATGAGCGCATTTGATTCCGCAGCCACTATGCCGCCGGGAACGCCCGCTACGACGCCCATGAGAGCGCCGTTAGAAAGCATTGTGTTAAGCGTTTTGAATCCTTTAGCTTCTGCGACGATGCCTGCATTGGCCATGAGTCCAGCTGTTGCTTTCATTGACCCGAATACGGCGGCTCCGCCAAGAGCGGTTTCGAGTCGACTTCTGAGCAGTCCTTTACTGGCTAGCTCTTTTTCTGAGCTAGGGGTTAAGAGCCCCTCGTATGCGAAGCCAAATGCAGCACCGGTTACAAATTCTCTATTTATAGATTTCGCTTCGAGCTTTTGTATGGCGCTTGCGCCAACTTTCTCTCCGAGAATTGCGCCTCCGAGCTTTTTTGCAACAAGTAGATGAGTGGCAATTGCGGCTGCTTCGCCAAATAATTTCCCGTGATATTCAGCGGAATCTGGGCGCCTGGCAGGCTGAGCCTCAGTCGCGAGCGGCGCACTTCGGGTAAGTTGTGAAATTGCTTTTATAGGTGCTGTTATTGCTCGATCGACATAAGCATCTGCGCAGGAATATGCAAATCGGCTGAGATAGCTGCTTTGGTCGTCGAAACCTGAAATGAGCTCTGACTGACTGAGCTTTGTGACAGTCGAATCTTCAAAACGTGGCATTGCCGGCCCCTCTACTAGTGAGTCCAGCAACCAAATCCCATTTTGATTTTTAGGCAAAAGATTCAAAATGAGAATGGTAGTTATACGTATGATCGATGTCGGCTATATTTATTGCTTCTTATATTAGCGGAATTGCAAGCGTCAATCTGTACTTCACGCTTGGTACTACCGGCGGTGCCTAACGCAATCTCGTGCGGATTCTAGCTAGATTTACTTCTCCTGTTTCGCAACTTGTATCGCCGGTGGTTGCCACGTTCCTGCACCAGGCGGGAGTATTGATGGTGGTGTTTCTTTTGGCCAGTATAGGCGCATCACCAAATAAATCGGGCCGTTCGGTGCCGGCAGCCAGTTGGACATTTTGTCGGACGCAGGAGCATCTTTCTGAATGTAGATTGTCAGCGAGCCGTCTTTGTTCTTTTTCATTTTGGGCAACATCGGCGAATTTATGAGGTAGCGGTTGATCGGGTTTTCGATCAATAGCTGTGTCTTGCCATCATACATAGTCACAGACCAGAACGCGTTTACTGGCGGAAATTGTCCTGGCGCAAATGTCAGCTCGTAGTTATGTTTGCTGCCATCGAGTGGCTGTCCTGTGGCGTCGTTTTTCGCCAGTGGATATACTGCTTCTATGGCGCTGTTTCCGTAAATGCCTGCCATTGCACCGGCGGCTCTCATCAGCCAGTTTCCTTTGAAAAATGCTCGGTCGCCCAGAATTGAGCCAATAAGCCAACCGTTAATGTTTTTACCAATATGGTCTTTCTGGTTAACTATTGACTCATAGCCCTCTTTGACGGCCAGTGCTTCGTCAGCCCGATCTGCCGCGGAGAGCTTGTCGACGTCGAATGCCTTGCTAGCCTCAATTCCGACCTTGGCGAAGTTCGCTCGCAGTGCCGTTTCTTCCTTCACTGGTGGGCAGAACTGCAAAACAAAGTTCAAAAACTTCGGCAAGTTTGTTTTCATGTCCTCCGGCTTAAATGGCGGGAAATCGATTGCAGCCGCTGCCTTTGGAGCTGGCTGTTTTAGAAACTGAGAAAGTGTCTGGACTTTGTAGCCGGATTGCACTTTTACGACATTCGGCATGTCGTCTGGTCCAAAGAGTTGAGTCCGGTAACCAGCGAGACTAAACTGTGTTTCGCAGCGAATCACCTTCTTGATTCCTGGTGGTGTGCTGCCTTTCCAATTTGGCCCCGCGATCATATACGACGCAGCTTCATTTCCTGTGCTGCGGCTACCGATGTAACCGTAATTGCAGGTGTACATGTCGATCAGCTGAATCACATAATAGCGATTCTTTTCGATCTTTGGTACGGTCAAGACAAGTGGCTCGGCTCGCAGATCCATTCCAACGAAAGAGTAGGGAGTGTCGCTGTTTGGAGTAACGACTGCCGTATCTTTAGGTGTGAATACGCGAGCTTCGTTGTAAAGCTTGTTGAATGGCGCCTTGAACTGCCCTGAGTTGTGGTCAACGAAGTAAGCGTACATAATGCCGTAATTCATCACCATCGGAAAGCCGTAGACATAAGCTTCCTTGTAGATGTCCTTGTGAGAAATCGGCGGCGCCCCGTCCTTGCAGTATGCTGTCGCTCCGATAAAAGTCATGAGCGTGGCTAAGGAACAAACAGTAATTGCTTTCATCAGGTTCTCCGGTGCTGCCGCCTATACAACTCTGCGATAGTTTATCTCAATGTTCGCCTCTTTTGTGGGTCGAAGCATTGCGGTGGTCTTGGCAGCTTGTGACGGAAAACCTGAAATTATGGTCTAGAACCATCTGCGATGATGACGGTGGTGGTGGCGATATGCGTTCATGTTGCCGCAATTGTTTGTGAAGCCGCCTAAGCCGCCCCATCCGTTGTTGTAGCCATAGTTATTTGTGAAACCAGGCCAAGCGTTATAACCATAATTGTTGTAATAACCGCCCCAATTGTGATTTCCGTTGTGATGGTGTCGTGCCAACGCTGCTGAGCTTGTGCCGAGCAACAAGACGGCGCAGGCTCCTACTGCGACTAAAGTTTTCATGGCTAGCCTCCTTGCCAAAGAATCGGAGTTCTTAAGCGCAGGATATATGTTTTGACGTGGAGCCCACGTGAAGGGACCCTATTTAAGGCTATCTTCGCACAATTTTATCCGCTGTAATTTGATTGATTGTTGCGGTGGTGCCTATGGTGTCCAAAAACATTGGCACCCATGGCGCCGATGCCACCATTGTTAAATCCCCTATTCATGCCGCTCAAGCCGCCCAGTCCGTTGTTGTTTCCGTTGTAACCGTTGTATCCGCCCATGGCGCCGTTGCCACCGTTGAATCCGTTGAAGCCGCTACCGCTGCCGTTGTTGCCGTTCATGCCGCTGAAATTATTCATGCCGTTCATGTTTTGCCAGTTGTGATGATGGTGATGTTTTCTGCCACCCCTACCATTCATCATGCTTCCCAGGAAGCCGCCGCCAGAGTTGCCCATATTATTGCCGAAGTTGCCACCATTGAAATTGCCACCACCAAAGTTGTTGAAACTGTTTCCATTAGAACCTCGCCAGTTGCTCAGAAAGCCATTGTTTCCGCCATTTAGACCACGCCAATTATTGCCCCCTTGGGAGCCGAGCCAATTATTGCCCCCTTGAGGGCCACGCCAATTGTTTCCGCCATGAAAGCCTTGCCAGTTGTTGCCGCTATGGTTGTAAGCACCTCCACCATGATAGTTTCTAGCCAATGCTGCCGAAGCCGAGCTTAGTAACGTAATTGCGCACACAGCTAACGCCACTATGTTTTTCATAGTCACACTCCTAGGGTAGAGACCTTCTGGTCCAAACTAGAGCGTATGGGCTTCGACGTGGGCTCCACGTGTAGAGACTCGCGCCTTCAAGTTCAACGCTATTGCTCGGCGCAGATGATGCCTGCGCCACGGACTCGGGTTTTGACTATAGCTATCTAAATGAGCTTAATGCTAAGCTGCACCTATAGCCACTTTCGTGTAAGTTGTGATCGTTTTATAGAAAGCTGTCCAAAAACTCCGAAAAATGGGTAAATAATAAAGGGTGCCAATTTCTGCCTTTAATCGGGCGGATATGTGTCAGGGGGTGCGAATGCTTAACTACGCAAGGACTGCTTGTCTTGCTTTGTTAGCTTTGCTTGTCTCTGCTCTGTCTTTGCCTGCTTTTGCTTATGATGAAGGCTACCTGCCGCTTGATGCCAAAGTTTTGAGCCACCGTGTGCCGCAGAAATTGCTGGTCGATGGCTTGCAATCGGGCCATGCAATTAATGCAGGGCAAACAAAAATTGAAATTTCGCAAGACGACATGCTCAAGGCAGGCGGCGTCGATGTTAATGGCAAGCCCTGGACTTTCACTTCATCTGCATGCTCTGGCATGGCTTCAGTTTGGTCTGCCGATCTTGATAAAAATGGCAATGAAGACCTTGTGATTTTGATGTATACCGGCGGTTGCGGCTGGACGCCAAATTGCCAGCTATTGGTTCTCATGTTTGAGAAAGATGGCAGACCTTTTCCGTGGGCAGCCGATGGATATTTTCAGTCTGACAAACATGGCGTGAGAGACCTCGTTGATTTGGACAACAATGGTCACGCTGAGTTGATTCGTCAAAGCAGAGACGATGGTTATTGGATTACCTCAATGTACGAAGCCTCATGCAATCGCTGGCATCGTTTGTCGAAGCATGATGGGCATAACTTGCCGCTTTACACTCCGTTCAGCCCGCTGCCTAATCACGAGGCTGTGACGCCACCGGCTTGCCGCCACCCTTTTGAAGCTGATTTGTCTAACGATTTCACTGCGTGTGTTGAGTCTAATTTAGAGAATGTGGATTGGACGGCTGAAGACCCGCATTTATCCTTTGCTAATGGAAAACATGCGCAGCCTGTGTCGTCCTACGGTTCTATGGCTGTGGTGCTTGATGAAGCCGCGGGGCGCAGAATGGCTTTGATGTCCGACCCGCATGCTGCGCATAAGTTGATTGACGAAATCATAAGCAGGCATATTCCTGTGAGTACCAGCAGCGCTCTCTTGCACAATCATAAAGCTGATTTGTCTTGTGAATTGCTATTTGCTCACACCGCTCCGGTAGTGCCGGAACCACCGCGCGCTGCGACTGATGTTCATCAGCACTCAAGCGAAGTTCATCCGGCGACGAATGATAATCACGGTGCCTGGGTGCATGGTCACCGATTGGCGCACTCGCATTAATCAGTAGCTCACGATTCGAACGAGCCAGGTATAGCATTGATCAGGGAAGCTCGAGATTTGAAAGAGCCAGGTCGAGCTTGCGTTTGGGCGCTGTGCTATTGAAAGCGGCTAAATTGCTTGAGTCACTTTGTGCAAAGACAAGCTCGCTAGATAAGTTATGCTGCCCCTTTTGCCTTTTGCCGCTGAATGCTACCGGCAATCTGCGGCAGCTTATTTCATCCAACATTTTTCGGCTTGCGCTGTTAGCTGAATAAAGCGCGATGCGGCGGGAGGAAGGCTCGTCGATAATCACGGCTAAAGAGCCATACCACGTGGCTGGGCGGTTGCGTTGACCGTCGGACAAAACAAGGCATGGGGGCTGTGCAGTATTTGGTTTTTGCCAGACAATCTCATCTATATATCTGTATTTATTTGATGAAAGCGGGTTGCTGCAGTCATTTGATAAGTCTGATTCAAACGGATGTCTGTATGCTGGCGGTGTAATTGCCTCATGATTAGGCTCTGTGGTAAATCGAGTGAAGAGTGGGAAGCTGACGCCGTCTATTGAGTTGACCTTGTGCCAGCGTGCATTGCCGGCCTGGTAGATTGAAGTAATCCAATATCCATCATCTTTGCTCTGGCGAACCAGCTCTGCGTGTCCATCGTGGTTCATGTCGATGAAATCTTTGATGCCGCGTTGGTCGATTTCAAAGAAACCATCGACAGCCCATGGAAAAGGTCTGCCATTTTTCTCAAACATGAGAATCACTAACTGGCAGTTTGCATTGCCTGCCGCGCCGGCGTTGTACATCATTATTATGAGGTCGTTGCAGCCGTTTTTGTCTAGATCGGAGCTCCAAATAGATGCGCAGCCATTGTCGGAGTGTGACACAAAATACCAGGGCTTTGACGAGCAGTCCGAGCCTCTAATTTCAAGCATGTTTTTGTCTGATATGCTTATCTTGCTTCTGCCGAAATCAATTGATTCGCCGGTTTGCAGTGATTCTGCTACCAGCGTTTGATGAATGCGGTGGCTAAGCGATTGAGCGTTGAGTGGCAAGTAGTCCTGGTCAAATGCCAGCGCGCCTGGCAGCTTTACTGCAAGCGAAAGGCAAAGCGAAAACAAGACGGCGCAAAACGTCGTTGCACGCATACTGGGCTCCGGCAAAATGTGAGGCTTTTACTTCAACCATAATGCCATTGCTATGTTAAAAGCATGTTCAGTGCTTGTTTCATCAGCTTAAAGAGTTCGTCCTATATTGGCACTGCGTGCTTGCGCGTCGGTGAAAGCTCCAAAGAGAAAGCACCGAATTTGGTGCCGCTTGGGGAGAACACAAAACTCGGTGCTTTCTTTATTTGGGTAAGTGGAGGAGTCACTTTACCCTAAACTTGTTAATCTTCAAGACTATAGTGGCTTTGTCAGCACAGTCTGTGGTCTGTGCTTATAGAGCAACTATTTTCTTGAGATTTGCGGCTTGACTGCACTCTTCTTCGATACTTTCTTGATTGTTTTCTTGACTGATGTGGGTGCTTTTGGAGCTTTGCTTACTGGTGCTGCCATGACTGCATTGCCGCTGATAATTGCCAAACCTAGCATGAGTGGAATGAATTTGTTCATGATAATAACCTCTTTTGAATGTTGGAAATGTTTTTTAGTATTTGAATTTGGACCGATGAGCTATTAACGTCCGCGGCGATGGTGAAAGCGATGTGCATGTTGGGTGTGATGCACATGATGATGTCCGCGATTTATGCCTTTCGGTTGTCCAGCTGCGCAGTTTTTTGCGAAAGCGCTGGCGCCAGAGCCGAGCAGCATTGTTGCACACGTTGCAATAATCATTAAGTTCTTCATTGCCGGTCTCCCTTGCTTGCTTACTCTTAGAGAATAAAACTCTCAGCGTGTAGTCGACGTGAATGATCAAATGCTGTTGATGAAATATTTTTTGTTTTTCCAAAACAGAAATCAATGCAAGAGGAAAGCACCGAATTTGGTGCCGCTTGGGGAGGACTCAAACTCGGTGCTTTCTTTGATTGGGCTTGTGGAGATCGGCACTTCGCCCAAATCTCATTCTCGAAATGTTAGCATGCTGTTTTAAAGCAGATCTGTTGCTGGTTCTAGTCTACTTCTTAGCAGCGCTGCACTTTGCGGCACATTTCTTTGAAACTTTCTTGACTGTTTTCTTGACTGATGTTGGTGCTTTCGAGTCTTTGCTGATTGGAGCGGCCATAACTGCGTTGCAGCTTATTACTGCCAAGCCGAGCATAAGTGGGAGAAATTTATTCATGGTAGGACCTCTTTTGTGTAACTGATTTCGTACTAAATTCACTTTGGAAATGATGAGCGACTGCGGTGATCTTGCACCTGCTTTGTTGGTCATAATTAGAGAATAGCCCGGTTAACGTGGAGCCCACGTGAATGTGTCTCTCGACAAAAATACTATCTTGTCGTCTGACAAAACTGCTGAATGCTTGAATGTTAACTAGGCGTGCAACGGCAGTTCTAGTGTGAATGTGCTTCCTTCGCCAGGCACGCTTTTCACATGAATTGAGCCGCCATGATTTTCGGCAATAGCTTTTACAATAGCCAGCCCGAGTCCTGAGCCTCCTGCACTTCTGGCGCGGTGTTTGTGCACTCTATAGAAGCGATCGAATATGCGGTCAACGCTGTCTGCTGGTATGCCGCTGCCGGTGTCCGTTACTGAGATGTCGGCAAAATGCCCCGTTTTTGATTTGCTGATGACTAGAGACACAGAGCCCGATTCCGTGTAATTCAGAGCATTCTTAAGCAGGTTTGTTACTGCTCTGTGTATCGCGTCAAATTCACCGTTGATGCAAAGTCCTGCTTGCGATGAGCAATTTAGCGCAATCCCCTTTGCCTCATACAATCGTATAAATTCAGCATGGAGATCTTCTGAAAATTTTGAAAGGTCGATTATCACTCTGTCTTTTGTTTCATGTTCAGGTGATTCTAGTTTAGCTAGCAAAAGCAAGTCTCTGACAAGATTTGCCATGCGATCGCAGGTTCTCAAAATAATCGGCATGGTAGTCTCCAGGTCTGCCATGCCTTCGCTTAACGCTTCAACGTTTACTTGCAATATTGCAATTGGAGTATTTAGTTCGTGTCCTGCATCAGCGACGAAATTTCTCAGAATGTCAAAACTTTTTTCAACAGGGCGTGTTGCATGCCTTGCAAATAAATAGCCTGATACCGCTAGTCCAATCAGAAGAATTGGCGAAAGAAAAATGCAAGTGTCGTGATATCCACGCAATGCCATATCGCGTTGGCGCATAGGCACTGCTAGTTGCATCCAGCCTGCTTTTCCTTTGTCGTTGATGATGCGGCTTAAGACTCTTAAGTGGCTGCCGACAACTTCAATGTCCCGTATTTTGTCGCCCTTCTTTGTTTCTATAAATGGAACATCCTTGATGGGTCCAGAGCTTCCAAGCAACGCTTGTGACTTGCTGTAAATTTGAATTGTCGGCATGAAAGCGCGATTTGTGTTCGAGTGGCGCCAGCGCGTAAGGTCTGGCTCAATGTTTGACATGTCAACAAACGATGTAACCTCGTCTGCCATTGATATCAATTCTTCGTTTAGCGAGCTGTCCAGTCCGTTTTGCAATACAACAGCACCGGCAGCTGCGAGTGCTGCGTAAATCAGGCCGGCTGACAGTACGAAGAAGATAGTGAGTCGCCATCGGAGACTAGTAAACACTGGCTGCTATCAACTCCGTATCCGAGTCCGCGCACATGCCTGAGCAAGTGTTCGCGCCCCAGCATTTCCAATTTGCGTCGTAAATTCTTGATGTGCGTGCGCACTGTTTCTGTTGTGACAATATTGTCTGAACTCCAGAGTCTGTTGAGCAGTTCTTCGCCTGAAAAAGATTGTCCGGGATGTTTGAGCAAGAAGACCAGTATGTCAAGCTCTTTCTTCAAAAGCTTCGTTTTTTGTCCGTTAACATCTAGCTCTGAAGCTTTCGTGTCGAGCATGATATCACCTAACTGGATGATATGGGTGCGCGAGGGAGTTGTGCGTCTGAGTAGCGCTCTAATTCTTGCGAGAAACTCTTTCATATGAAAAGGTTTGGCTAAATAATCGTCTGCGCCCGCGTCTAAACCCTCGGCTCTGTCGTCTACGCTGGCGCGCGCAGTCAGCATTATGACTTGCGCTTCGCCGCCATTGTGGCGATATTTCTTGCAAATTTCGATGCCGGATGCACCAGGCAACATTCGATCTAATATGATGAGGTCGAAGTCGTAATTTTTCAGGTGTTGAACAGCAATCGCTCCGTCGTCGATTATTTCCACAATGTGCGATTCTTTTTCGAGTACATTTTTAAGGCAAGTAGCAAGATCAAGTTCATCTTCCACAACCAGAATCTTAGCCATATTATTGAATCCCCAAGGCAGCAAACCACGAAAGAAATTTTCGCGAATCAAAACAACTGGAATCAGGTGACAGTTTAGATCAGATCATAGTTCCCAATTGTGGGGAACTTGTGGGTGACGTTGAACGCTAAGCTGCCACAGGTTGGAATTATGGGGTACCCGATCCCCCTCGAATTTATCCACTGTCGGACCCTTGTGAAGCGCTAAAGACGATCTCCCCGTCTGCGTTTTCCAACAACTCAAGGGGAAATTGCAGAAAATGTATTCCACTTTACATTTTCGTACTTGACTTCACCGTGTTTTCCGCATACTCTAATCCACGTTGCACTTGCAACAACTGGCTTCTTTTACTAAATAACTCAATCAGCAGAACTCTTCAGGAGGTTCGCATGCGCATTTCTGTATCTAATTCGCTCACTCGTGCAGCTCTAACAGTCGGTCTTACAGCAGCACTAGCGGGTCCAGCATTTGCGCAAGATGCCTTCGACAGCACCGCCGCAACCGGTCAACAAACACAGAACACCGGCAACTACACTGGTTCTCAAACACAACAAGGTGGAGCGGCATCAGCTCCGATGTTGCAAGGTGCCACCAACGGCACAATCGGACCACAAGGCGGAGACGCAACAGTTATTCAAGGTGTTAACACTGCAGGTACCGTCCGTGTTAACAACCTGGCTAACTTAGAAGCCTTGCTCAACATCATCGCAAACGGTATGGAAATTCTCGGTATTGCCTGGGGCGGACCAACAATGATCATGGGCTTCATGCACATGGCTGCTGGTACTCAGGATGCCATGAAGAGAGTGCTCTGGGGCGGCGCCGGTGTAACCGGTGGTCTTGCAACACCAGGTTGTATCAACTGGCTGGTTGCATCTGCTCGCGACGCCAACCTCTTCAGCTAAAACAAGCTTTCCCCCGCCAACGCCAACCAGGAGCCTCCCGAAAGGGGGGTTTTTGGTATCTGGGGTTTTTTATCAAATCGATTTTGTTCTGGAGTATTATATTCAGGTTGCTGAGGTAATCTGGTGGCGCTTAGCCAAGAACAGTCAAATCGATATCGAGCGCAGCTCGCTCTTCCCGGTATGACGGTAGAGCGGCAGAAGCGACTTTTCGACGCACATGTAGTCATTATAGGGTTGAACGCCGTCGGCACAAACTGTGCAAAGGCTCTGGCGCAAGCCGGAGTGGGGCGCATAACAGCCATCGATAATGGTTTGGTGCAAGAGTCCGATCTTAGCAGCCACAGTATTTTTGCAGCCGATGACATTAAGCATCCGCGAGTTGATGCGTTGAAGCGCCATTTGCAGAAAGTAAATCCTGAAATTGTAATTCGAAATAGCTTCTATAAATTTGATACGCATAACGCTGACAAAGTGCTGCAAGAGGCGCATCTGGTAGCCGAAGCTTTAGACAATTGGCAAGACAAATTATTGCTTTCAGATTGCTGCATGCACACAAGAAAACCGCTGATTCATTCAGGGCTAATGTCTTTTAGCTTTCATGTTTTCTGCATGTTGCCCGGACGTTCTGCCTGTTTGCGTTGCGTTTTTGCGCGACTAGGTCTCGAAGACTTTCCACCCGAGGGCATTTCAAACGGAGTTCTAGGGGCTGTAGCAAGTCTCGCCGGTGCATTCCAGGCAGCCGAAGCAATCAAATTGATCACACAACTTGGCGCCGTCTCTGGCAATCATCTACTGCGCTTTGACGTTCTGCGCAGCGAATTCGACGACATGACCGAATTAATCGGACGCAGCGATTGCCCCGACTGCGGCCGCTGGGGCTAACTCCTGCTTTCCAACTTTTACAGTTCCTAAATCTGCCACTCACAAGATCCAGCTACAAAAGCAAAGCCCTGGGGGCGCAGGCTTCCAGCCTGCTTTTGGCGAACTCACATTGCGCCGCCCCTACAAACTTCCAACTTTCCAGGCTACGTCGAAGTTAATCGAAGGATCCGCTTCACTCAAATACATTCATGCCATTCTTTTCCCGCAGATTTGAAAGGTGCTTAACGGGCACAAAACAAATAACATAGCTGGAGCCAATACATGAAAACACTAGTACCGTTGACAGGTGACACTCAGGCGTTGAGCCCGCAAGATGGTCATCATTACAGGCTGAATCTTGCATTGGGTGCCATTGTGATGGTGCAAGCATCAGAAAAAGGCACAGAGTTTAGTGTGCAAAACATCGCCGGCCACGATGCCTCTTTGCTATTAGTAACCGGCGCAGTTGTCCCTCTCAAAAAAGGCCAGGGCGCCATCTTTGTCTCCGCCGGTGGTGGCGAGTACGATCAAACTTCTTGAGTAAGGAAAACACCGTTTCTAGCTCTCGTTTTCAATTTCAAGTCAATTTCACCGCACTTGTGGGGCGACGCCACGCGTCGCCCGGCGACCCAAAGACTTACTTCATAACAAAGGCGTCTCCCCTTGGGATGTTAAGGTGCGATACTTATGGCTTGAGTTTTTGCTCCGAGCAGTTTGTCTAAACCTGAAGCGTTAGTCGGCGCCTCGGGTAGCCAGGGTACGATGGCAATGCGTTCGGACAGTTTCTTTACTTCGTCTATGTATTGTTTTTCGTTTCGTTGGCGCGCAGTTAAAACAACATTGTCTGTTTTTACTGGAGTAAGCGATTGATTGATAATCCAGGCGAATGGATGAATGTCAGCCCTTGCGAGATCTTCCTGTAGTCGCTGTGCTTCGTGTACTGGTGTGGCTTCGGGCAAGGTTATGATTAGTATTCGAGTGAAAGCTTTGTCCCTAAGACGTGGCAACAGATTGATGACTGCATCAGGCATGTTGCTCGATTGGCGCAACACCTCTTTGTGATAAGCCTGAGCGGCATCTAGCAAGAGGATTGTATGTCCCGTTGGCGCAGTATCGAGTACCACGAATCCCGACTGACCTTCGGCCACCACATTTGCAAAACTGCGAAAAACGGCGACTTCTTCGGTGCAGGGCGATCGCAAATCTTCGTCGAGAAGTGCTCGTCCCTGTGCGTCGAGGTTGGCGCCAGCGCTTTGCATTACTTCGTTTTGGTAGGCTTTTGTCTCATCGCCTGGGTCGATTTTGCTGATGGTTAGCAATGGAACGGGATCTTCTATAACCCAACCTATATGTGCCGCGGGGTCTGTCGTGCTGAGGTGAACGCTATGCCCGCGGCGAGCGAGTTCTACAGCTATTGCTGCGGCAATGCTTGTCTTGCCGACGCCACCCTTGCCCATGGTCATAACCACGCCCTTCCCTGCTTTTTCCAGTTCATCAACGATAGTGATAAGTGAGGGGGGAACTTCATTGTTGCCCGAAAATTGTTTTTCTTTAGATTTGGAAAGTTCAGGCTTGAACATGCCGCGTAAAGCTTCTACGCCAAGTAAAGGCTTCGAATTTAACAGTACTTCCTGAGTAGGCAGCGCTTTCAATTCTTTTGGCATGGAGTCCAGTGCCTTTTGCCCGCGGATTGCGAAAGCGGTTGCGACAGCATCGCCGGCGGTATCAGGTTTTAGAATGCCGTTCAAAATTAGGCATTGATTTTCTACTCCGATTTCCCTTAGTTCCGCGCTAGTCTTAGCCGCCTCTCTAAGTGCCGATTGTTCCGCTCGCGCTACCAGCACAAGTGTTGTGCGGGCAGCATCCATAAGAGTGCGGACTGATGAAGCGTAGATGTCTTGCTGTTGCTGAAGTCCAGCAAGGGGGCCAAGGCATGAAGTTCCAGTTGTGTTGCCTTCAATAAAAGTAGACCAGGACTTCGGCAGTGAAAGCAGTCGCATTGTGTGTCCGGTTGGAGCGGTATCAAAAATAACATGATCATAGTTTGCTGTTTTTGCGCTGTCCCCGAGTAAGCGAGCGAACTCGTCGAAGGCAGCAATTTCTGTTGTGCAGCTTCCAGAAAGTTGCTCTTCCATGCTCTTCAAACTTGCTTCAGGCAAGAGTCCTCGATATGGACTCAGGAGTTTCTCCCGGTATTCTCTGGCTGAAGTTTCAGGGTCGATATTTAGCGCTTCGAGTCTGTTTACTCCCGGCACCGCGATTGGTGCAGAGCTAAGCTTGACGTGCAACACTTCGTCAAGATTTGACGCAGGATCTGTGCTGACCAGAAGGACGCGTTTTCCAGCATCTGCCAGAATAATTGCAACCGCGCAAGATACCGAAGTTTTACCCACGCCACCCTTGCCTGTAAAAAACATGTACTTTGTGGCTTGTTCAACAATGTTCATCAGAGGGTCCTTTGAGGCTATTGGTTTGAAATGTGTTCTTTCTCTCAATTAACAACAAGATGACTTCGTGCTTTTTTCTTTGTCGGAGCTTTCGTCGCAACACGATTCTTTTGTGGTTGGAGCGCTGCAGCAGTTAGAGTTTGCCGATGGCACTTGCTCTACAGTGACTTTTAAGCCGGCTTTCGGAGCTTCTAATCCGACTAGCGCGGCAAGTTTCTCTCTTGTGGGATACTCGCTTTTCGATACGATTTTTCCGTCGAGAAGAATTAAGGGTAAGCATTCATTCCCATATTGCTTGAGTGCATCGGTAACAGTGGAGTTGCTTACAAATGCTTCTGTCTGTTGAGACAGATTGTATCGCTCAACTTCAACACCCTGACGTTTCAGCCAGTCGAGGTCTGCTGTGAAGCTCACTAATTTTGGGTCAACGCCTGGTCCACAGATCCCTGTAGAGCAGCACATTGGTGGGTCAAATACTTGAATTTTCATGGCTAACTCCTTGTGATGTACGGTTTCATGTGTTAACTGGACGTCTTCGCCATAGGTTGTTGCTTCCCCGATCGTCACGAACGATTCCCAGGCAATGCCTTGCGGGTCGTGCACCCAGGTTTTGTCGGACTCCGCGTAGCAGCATTTGGTTTTCTCTTGTTCCAGAATTTTGTGTTTTGCATCTTTTAGGCGATCAGAAATTTCTTTCAAAGACTTTTCGTCTTCAACTTGAATGCCGAGATGGTCCAATCCCTGTTTAGTTCCACGCTTAGAGATTGCGAAATTAATTCGTGGGTCGTCGAGCATCCACTTGGCGTAATCGTCTTTCTTGACTGTAGGATCGGCGTTGAAAAATGTAGTGTAAAACTGCACTGATTGCTCAATGTCGGCTACTGCGACATGTACATGAAACCGTTTCATTAGCATTTGCCCTCATTGTCTGCACAGCAATTTTCAACCAGGAAATTGAGCAGATTTTGCATCTTTGTAAAATCCGCCGAATAGATAATTGAGCGACTCTCGCGTTTGGATTTGATAAGCTCGGCGTTTGTGAGTTCTTTCAGATGAAAGGACATTGTGGCCGGCGGAATGCCGAGGCGGTCACTTAATTCGCCCGCTGCCAGTCCGCTAGGTCCAGTTCGTACCAGCAGCCTGAAGACCTCTAAACGTGATTCCTGGGCCAGAGCGGCCAGCGCCTTGACTGCATCTTTGTTTTTCATATTTCCAATATTATCGAAGTGTTGATGTCGCGTCAATGGCAGTTAGTGAGTCGGTTCTGGAAAAGTATCTCGTGCCCAGGTGTTTGAACTGCTTTTTCACGACAGCGATCCCCATGATATAATGGGGAAGTAATACCTGATTTCGATTCAAACGGGAATATGCCTCCCGGCATTCACACGGTTACCTTAGCCGAAGTGGAGGCCAAATTTGCCCACAATGTGAAAAGAAAGTACCTCTTTGTCGGACTGGCAAGGGTCGTGGGTATTTTGATCGAAGCTAATTGCCCTGAAGTATTTTTGGATGGGAGTTATATAACGAAAAAGGAGGAGCCTGGCGATTACGACCTCTGTTTTGAGCCGACAGGCCTACAGCCCACGGAGCTCTTGCGTGTACTCCTGTCCTCAAAAGAGAATCGCAAAGCCGAATATTTAGGAGATATTTTTACTCGCTTGCCAGTGCCTCCGTATTACCACGATCATGTGGCTGAATGGCAGAGGGACGGCAGAAATGACGATGTAGTCAAAGGAATTTTGAGGATTGATCTGAGGGTGCGTGAAAATGCTCAAAAATGAGAAGCAATATAATAGTGCCCGCGCCCGGCTCAAAGCTTGGGAAAAAAATCTCGAGGTGTTGGCTGAAAGAAGAACTAAAAAAGTGCTTGCAGACTGGGTTGTCGAAGAAGAACGCTTTGGCATAGAGCAGCAGATCAAACAACTGGCATCTGAGATTCAAGAATACGAAGATCTATTGTCTGGCAAGAATCCACCAATGCCACTTGCGGCGGTGCTCGATGATTTGCCCAAAACGTTAATTCAATTGCGAATTTATAGACGCTGGACGCAAAAGGAACTGGCGGCTAGGCTTGGCATGCAGGAAAATCAGTTGCAAAAATATGAAGCAGAAAATTATAGTGGTGTCGCTTATCAAAATTTGCAAAAAATAGCACACGTGTTGGAAGAAGGCTCCGAAGAAATTCAAGCCATGAATCGGAGGAAATTTCTTTGAAGTGCAAGGTCAACTGCGGAAATTCAACCGATTATTTTTTTCGGGATCGCAATGTACTAATCTTGCGTTTGTTCTTTTGAAACTTTGACTTCGGGACTTGCTTGTTTGAGTGCAGCAATAATTGCGGCGGCTCTTTCTCCGCATCTGTTGCGAATTAACGTCTCGAACAAATTCCATTGTCTTTGTGTTTCTCGCATTGCCAGGTCTTGCGCTGCTTGAAAGTAAGTTACTTTGTCGGCGATGACTTTCTTGCCTTCTTCTGTGCTCATGCTGTCTTTGACGAAGTCGGCGGTGTTTGGTGCGGATGATTTGGCGCTGAAATTGAGCAGTCCGGGGTAGCCGTCCGGCACCTTTTGCCAATCTACAAGCGGCACTGAATAAGGGTCTGCGTGGTATTTGGGGTTGGCGACCATTAATTCGAGGTAGTTTGTTCTGCTGTAAAAATCTTGCACGCTGTGGAGCATTTCGCCAAAGTGTTTGAGAGCGCGTCCTCGTTGTTCTGGATCTGTGTCTGACTCAGATGCGTAATTCAGTGCGCGCTTCTTTTCTCTGTCGACATAGCCGAGAGATGAAGTCAAGTGTTCGTCGCCAAAATGCCTGCGTGACTCAGCCAGTCCTTCTGACCCGGTTTGATCTTGCGCAGTGTTAGCATCTACTATGACTTTTAAATTAGTTTCAGAAACGATGCCTTTGAGGGCGTCACGGGTGACATTCTCGTGGACATTGCCGCCCGACCCCTCGGAGCTGCTAAATGCAAACGTCGCCGCCTGACAAGTGCTGAGAACTATAAGCGCCAAGCTGGTACTCAGTTTCGTGGTTATTCTCATAGTTCTCCGGGCTGAATTTTCCGTACCAGTTAATTTTACTGGTATTTTTGCTAACTTGAATCCTGACCCGAGTCTAATGACAAGGAGGAAGAAGCAGGCAATGATAGCTTTGTGCTGGAATTGGGGAGTCTCATGTTACAGGCTAGATTAACAGCCGATAATCATGTCTCAGGATATGAGCGTTTGCTGCAAAAACCTGTGAAAGAGCTGACATTCGTCGCTTTTGACACCGAAACAACCGGGAGGCACCCAATGGTGTCAGGGCTGGTTGAGATTTCTGGCGTCAAATTTCGCGGCACAGGCGAGCTGCTCGAAATTCGAACGCAGTTGATAAATCCGGGCAGGCAAATTCCCGCTGAAGTTATCGGAGTACATGGCATAACTGACGAAATGGTTGCGTCTAAACCAAGCTTCGATGAAGTGGTGCCTCCTTTTGTGCAGTGGATGAAGGCGCAACAGGGTGGTGTTTGTGATGATGCCTCCATGAACGTATTTCTGGCTCACAATGCCCTTTTTGATGTGAGCTTTCTGCAGGTGGCATTGAGCAAACTTGGTGTTCCGTTGCCGCCAAATCCGGTGCTTGATACTTTGAAGCTTTCTCGCAAATTTGTGAGAGAGGCAAAAAATCACAGGCTTCAAACCCTGGTAGAACACCTTGGTCGCGACGATTCGATGGGCTATCACAGGGCAGAGGCCGACAGCAGACATGTGATGGGATTGTTTTTGGATATCGTTTCGCGCATCGGTGCTTCTTGCACTCTTGCAGATCTTGTTAATGCCAGTGGCGTGTTGTTCTTCAGCAAGCCGTTTGAAGAACTCGGCGATCTCCGATCTGCTTGTGACAAGCGGGTTCACAAGATTGCACAGGCGATAGATGCCGGGGCAGATCTTTTCCTCCACTATCGGGGCGTAGGAACTAAATATCGACAGATAACACCACTGTCGGTACTATACTCTGGAAAGCAATATTATCTTTGTGCATATTGTCATGCTGCAGGAAACGAAAGGACGTTTAGAGTAGATCGAATTAGTACGCTTGAGTTGGTTGAAAGAATACCGGTGGGGATCTGAAATGGAAGCATCGTTTAGCACGAAAATCAGATTAGCAACTTGTTTCAGCCTGCTTGTGGGTCTGACAATCGTTCAAGCGTCGCCAGCCGATGCTCAAGGGTTGCAGGGGCTGAGAGACAGAGCTAGAGCTCGCTTAGCAATGGTGATGAGCAAGTCTCCTGCCAAATCAAAAGACGGTGTTGCTAATTCTACTAAAACAGATGCGGCTAAGTCTGACGTTAGCAAGTCTGATGGTACTAAGTCCGATGCTGGCAAATCAGATGCTAAAGCTGAGCCTGCAGACAAAGTAGAGCGCGCTGGCAAGGCTGATCATTCTAAGTCAGAGTCGCTTTCTAAAACTGAAAATGCTGGAAGCTCCGCAGCTTCAACTGGCGAAGACGTGATTTGGAGCACCAGCACTGGTGGCGCCAAACGTCCTCGTCCAGCCAAGCCGACTCCGGCGCCGAAAGTAGTCAAACCGGCGGCGACTCCTGCGAAGACAAAAGCTGTAACACCGAAAAATATCAAAGTGCCTTTGATTCCTTCTGATGGCGAACCCGCCAATGAAGAAAATGCTTTAAAGATGGAACAGGAAGAAGCTGGGGACGAAGGCGGGGACCAGTCAAACGAAGACACAAAAAATCAGACTCACTTGTCGCCAGAAAAAGCACACGAGTCTGACGAGCACATGAAAGCTGGTGACGCGTTCTACGCAAGGCGCGACTACACCAATGCCATGATTGAGTTTGATCGTGTTGTTCAAATCGATGAGCAGAATGTCAAAGCGCGTTTTATGCTGGGCAAAGTTCTTATTTCAATGTCTGACTACCAGGAAGCGCTGAAAGAATTCGAGAAAATTGTTGAGCTGCGTCCTCGTCACAGTGATGCCTACTACATGTGTGGTGAAGCTTACCGTTTGATGGGCAAATTCGATCTTGCTTTCAAATCATATAAACGCGCAATCAGGTTGAACAAAAACAATGCGCTCGCCCACACTTATTTGGGCGAATGCTATCGAACACGTGGTTGGTATCGACCAGCGATGTTTGAGTGCCACAAGGCGATGCACATTGATGAAAAACTCATTGCGCCGCACATAATTCTGGCTGAATGCTATAAGTCATTGGCGCAGCCTAAGGCAGCACTGGACGAGTTTGCACTTGTTTTGCAGAAAGACCCTAATGACTCTCAGGTGCATGAGCGTTATGCAAGAACACTTGGTGAAATGGGTCACTGGGATGAAGCCATTGTTGAATTCTCGCGTGCAGCGCAGTTAGACTCGAAAAATTCTGAGTGTCACTCAGGCAAAGCCTGGGCGCTGGCGAATACAAAGAAGTTGAATGAAGCTTTGGCTGAGGCTGGAAAAGCTGTTTCGCTCGCTCCAAATAATTCGGACGCGCACTCTGTAATGGCTTGGGTTTATCAAAAGAAAGGCGACTTTCAGTCAGCAGTTACACAGTATAAGTTGGCTTTGAAGCTTGACCCAGGCAATGCAAAATTGCATGTTTCCTTGGGTATGGCTTTAGGTGATGCTGGCGACCTCAATGGCGCTGTTGCGGAATTGATGACTGCAACGCAGATGATGCCTCAGGATTATGATGCGAAATTACAATTGCAAGCCATGATTCAGCGACGCAGTAAGTAGTTAGGTGTCCTTTGAATATTGTAGGGGCGACGCCATGGATACTGCTGGCGAACTAAAATGGAGCCGAATCAAGTTCGATGATATGAGCTAAGAGCGTTCCACCTGGGGGCGCAGGCATCCTTGCCTGCTTCTTCGCCAATAGCTTCCCGAAGCAGGCTGGAAGCCTGCGCCCCCAGGGCTGCCGCCCTTCAAGCTAGAGTCCATATTGTGTCGGCTTCGCTAAACATTCGAGTTCGCCAGCAGTATCCCATGCGTCGCCCGGTTCTTAAGGCGCATCTTTAGCGAGGTGTTGCTTGTGCCGGGTATCTGACGGGTGAGGGTTTCGCAGATGCAGGTGATGAGCAAGGTCAGTGGCAAAATGATGATGCTGGTTTGGTTTATATCGTTAATTGTGCTGGCACAAACATTGCTTAGTTGGTCTGTGCCATTAATCTGTGCGTTGAATACAACGAGAAGAGTGAAGATGAAAACGCTGCTGCTCACTAGATAAATAACGCTAACCATCAACTAAACTTCCGCAGCTTTGTGTTTCAAGAAATTGATAATTTGATCTACATTGGCTTTATTGCGTCCGCTATCGACAGCCAGGGTGTAGCCAAACAGCAAGTATTCAACAGCGTTTACCATTTGTTGGCTGCTCACAATGAGCCGTGATTTGTTGTCTGCAATTGCTTCGAGACTCAATTGCAGTTCTTGCGCACCCGCTTTCGGACGGCGTGGAGTTTTGCATAGAATTTCGCCTGTCGTTTCATCGGCGCTAATTAGTTCGGTTCCCGAAAGGGATAGTATTGCTCCGAGCCCCAGTTCATAAGCTTCCTTCTTCGCAACATTCAATTCCAAGATTTGTTTTTGATATGGTGTTGCTTTCTTGTAGCGATAACACCACGCAAGAAACAGTGCAATCGGTACCATTATGGTTGTGAAATAGACCACAAAAACTGTGTTGCATGCTGCTGCTTCGAGTGGTCCCATTCCGTAAAATGGGGCGCGCATGGCATACACAAGTGCATAGACAAACATGCTGCTGGCAGCTGTATACACAAGGCTTCCGAGACAAACTCTGTTCAAAACTTTCATCAATGCCAGTCCGTTGCCCAGTCCATCAAACACATGATTGGCGGTGGCGGCGCACTGTGAATATGCGTCTGCTGTTTGTGTTTGCTTGTTGCTCGATAGATTGTTGCTGTCTTCTGCGATTATTTTGGTTTCGGAAATCGATGTTGTCATAATAGTGTTTCTCCCGGATTTAGTTTTTGCTGGAAGTTGCCGTTGCGACATCGCTTCCAAGTGATACTATGCTCGCATCTTCGCAATGGAAGCGAACCTGGAGAAAGCCTCGGCGAAATTAGGGATCACCCTAAAGGGACTTAGCGCAAACCCCGAAATCTTTATAAATACAGGGAAAACGGCGTTAAGGGGGCACAATGGAAATGAACCTTTTATTGAACGGGGCTTGGGCATGCTCAAACGGAAGATCAAATGGCTGAACATAGGCATAGGTTGCCTTGTGGGCGGCATGGTCTGGTTTATTTGGCAAGCTGCTACGGCGATACCGCCTGAATTGCTCTCTATTGTGGCGCGGGTTTGTATGTCTAAAATCATGTTCGGGCAGGCATCGGCTGCTGATGCTTTTATGCATGGCGCCGGCGAAGACCTGACGAAAAGTACTAACCCAATCGTGTTCTTGCCAGTTGCGATGCTTGCCTCTGTTGTGTTTTCTTTGCTGTCGCCTTACAAGCGCCTCTTGCTGTGGTTTGCCGTGGCTGCCGTGTACACATTCAGCGCGCTTGCATTTTTTGAAATCAAGCATCTGATAATTCCATATGGTGGTCCGCTCGTTTTAATCACCTTTTGTTATTTATGCGGCACATTGATTGGGCTCGAGTCTGAAAAAATTTCGCGAAGTCGCGAGCTTGCCACCGAAATGCAAATTCAGTCTGAGGAAGAACGCAAGCGCATCGCTAAAGACTTGCATGATGAGGTTTTACCATCGCTTTCTCGCGTGATGCGGCTTGCAGATCAGTTGCAGGAGGAGAATGCTGAGAGCACTGTGCCTGCTGAAATGCGTACTCGGCTGGAATCAACAGTAATGGAAATGCGGCGAGTGATTAACGACCTGCATCCTGCGGTTTTAGAAAATCTCGGCTTGGCGCCATCGTTGCAGCATCTGGTTGATCGCGTGGCGCACGAAACCAGCATTCAAGCAGCCTTTAAGGATGAAACAAAAGGCATTAGTCTGCCTCCATTCCAATCGCTTTGTGTTTATCGAATTGCCCAGGAGGCTCTCAATAATGTAGAGAAACATTCTGAGGCATCGCATATGGTGCTTGCGCTTGAGAAAACTCAGGACACACTTTTACTTAGCATCAGTGATGATGGCGTCGGGGATGTGAAAATGAAAGCTGATTCGCACGGGTTGCAAAACATAAGTCACCGAGCCAAACTCATAGGCGCGCGCGTTGAGTGGAAAGCGCCAGATAAGTTTTCTACTGGTACAATGCTTGTGCTCACGGTTCCAATTGAAGACAGCGTCACTGACGCCTCACAAAAAATCAAGGAGAAAGCCTGATGCCGCTTGTAGTCGCTGATGATCACGAGCGCGAAAGAGTTTGGTTGCGCGAATTGTTCGGCAAGCATTTTTCCAGCCATATGCCGCTATTTGAAGCCAGCAACGGAAAAGAGGCGGTGGATTTAGTCAAAACACACAAGCCTGTGTTGGCTTGCCTTGATATTGAAATGCCAATTATGTCTGGCATAAAGGCTGCCGAAAACATTTTGGAGTCTTTGCCCCAGACGGGCATTGTCATACTGTCAAACCATTCAGATGAGGTTTGGGTGCGGCAACTCTGGAAAATCATGCCTTCAAACGGTGCCTTCGCCTATGTACTGAAAGATGCTAGCGACAGGCAAATCGTCGAGGCGGTGGAGGCCGTGCTTGGCGGTGATTGTTGGATTCACCCTCGAATTCAACGCATTTTGCTAAAGACCAATTCCAAAAGTGAGAATTTAACTGATGCCGAATTTGAGGTACTGGCATACATTTGCCTTGGATTGACAGATCGCGCAATCGCAAAGCGGCTTTATTTGACTGATAAAGCTATCCAGGCTCGTTTGAAATCGGTTTACGTTAAATTGAATGTGCCGTTGAAAGGCAGTACTGAAGACGACGAGTTCAACCATCGCTGTAGGGCTATCAACACCGCAATTCGCCGCGGTTTAGTCAACAAGACCCAGCTCGAAGAATGGGAAGCCAAATTCGCCGAAATGGCAGCCCCATAACCTTTTCTGTAGGGGCGACGCCATGCGTCGCCCGGAAGTTAAGCAGCGGTGCTCGCTTAGACAGATTCGGCCTATGAATTAGCGGGCGACCCATGGCGTCGCCCCTACGCGGTTGATGAGCACCCGGCGGACGGAGAGGCACTTGGCAGGTCTCTCGTCGGTTTCCAACAGGCTGCTTCGCAGCGTTAAATGACAGAAAAGCCAGTTTCTGTGTAAACTATGGGCGTGTAAGGCGGCAGGGGCCGGATTGCGGGGCTTGAAATGGCGAAGATATTAGTAGTCGAAGACAACGAAGACCTGGCAAATACTGTTCGTACATATTTGATGTTCGAACATCACACTGTCGAGCACATCAATAATGGAAAAACCGCAAGCGAGCATTTGCGCACGTTTCAATATGAGCTCATTGTGCTTGATTGGAATTTGCCCGAAATGGATGGCATCGACATTTTGAGGCGCTTTCGCGAGCTAGGTGGTGTTACGCCTGTAATTATGCTTACCGGGCACGACACAGTTGAAGAGAAAGAACGTGGGCTTGATACTGGCGCTGACGATTATTTGACTAAGCCGTTTCAAATGAAAGAACTGGGCGCCAGGGTGCGTGCGCTCTTGCGAAGACCAGCTGCTGTTAGCAATACCAATGTTCTTCAAGCGGGTCACATAACAATTGATACTCAAAAATATCGGGTAACAGTTAACGGTGAACCAATGACATTGGTGCCGCGCGAATTTCAGTTGCTGGAATTTTTCATGCGTCATCCCAATCAAGTATTTAGTTCTGAAGCGCTGCTTAACAGGGTTTGGCCTTCGGACTCTGAAGCTACGACTGAGGCGTTGCGAACCGCTCTAAAACGTTTGCGCAAGAAAGTAGACCCAGACGGCAATCTGCTTCGCACCGTCCATGGTGTGGGTTACATTCTTGAATCTTCCTAAAACGACTAAAGCACTCAAGCTCGATTTGAACATGCAGGCTCTCATGTTTGTAGTTCCATTCGCCTTGATTCAGTTGTTACTTGTGTCTTGGCTTTCGGTGCAGGCTCACCTTGCGGAAGAAGAGGTCAATACAGAAGAGCGTTATAAAACGATTTTAGATAAAACAACTAAGCTGCCGATGCTAGCGAAGGCTTGCATGGACAGTTTGGGCAAATATGCTGTCAGCAAGGACAAAAAATATTCCGATAGATTTGATGCTTTAGTTGAAGAAATTCCCAGCACTCTAAAAGACTTGCGCAAAGGACTTGCAGACAATAAAGAAGCTTTGCGATACGTTTCTATGTTGGATGAAGACCTCGGCGAGGGCGTGCGTTTCATGACGCAGGCTCGTTCTAACTTTGAAAAATTTCAGGGAATTCAGGAAGCGATCGATTCTTACAATGCAAAGAAAGCAAGCTTTCAAGCAACTTTTACCAGAATGCTGAACGAGCTGAGCACCTTGTCGGACATTGAACATCGCTATGTAAGCAAGTCAAACAAAGCGGCTCGCAATGCGCGCAAAGCCACTGAGCATATTATTCAATTGAGTGCTCTGCTAACTGTTTGCTTACTCATCGGGCTTGGCGTCTTTTTTGCAAAAACAATTGTTATGCGCTTGCTTGTGATGGTCGATAACACACAGCGTTTTAAGTCTGGAGCTGAACTAAACCCAGTCGTTTGGGGCAATGATGAAATTGCTTTGCTCGATAAATCGTTCCATGATATGGCAGACGAGGTTTTGGAAGCACAGCGAATGAGACAAACATTCGTGGCAATGATTAGCCATGATTTGAGGACGCCACTAACCGCTGTGCAGGGCTACCTGACGCTGGTGACCATGGGAGCCATGGGTGATGTGCCAGAGCAGGCTTTGAAGGGTGCTGCAAAGGCTGAAGCCAATGTAGACCGCTTGATTCGCCTGATTAATGATTTGCTTTTCCTTGAAAAAATGGAAGCAGGCAAAATGCAGATGACGCTGAAGGTTGTTTATTTGGAAGACCTGATTCAAAAATCTGTTGATGCAATAGAGGAATTTGCCAAAGGACACGATGTAAAACTTGTTTTTGATGAAACCAACGCTGAAGTAAACGCAGACCCAGACCGCTTGATACAAGTGATAATCAATTTGGCATCGAATGCAGTCAAGTTTTCGCCGAAAGGTGAAACTGTTGAAATTAAGACCATTGAGGAATCTGAGTTTGTCGAAGTGCAGGTTATCGATAAGGGTAGAGGCGTGCCTGCAAAATATGTTGATTTGATTTTTGAAAAATACAAACAAGTGAAAGAAGAAGACCAAACCAAGAAAGGCGGCACGGGCCTTGGTTTGCCGATATGCAAAATGATTGTGGAACAGCTCGGCGGCAGTATTGGCGTGAGAAGCGAAGAAGGTAAAGGCAGTACTTTTTGGTTCCGTCTTCCTTTAAAGTTTGAGGCTCCAGCTCCAGCTCCAGTTCAAAACGCTGAAGCCTAGCCTGCGAAGCGTGTTCTCTCCTTATCTGTAGGGGCGACGCCATGCGTCGCCCGGCCGTTAATAGGGATCTTTGTTTCTAAGTAACGGGCGACGCATGGGATACTGCTGGCGAACTCGAATGTTTAGCGAAGCCTGCACAATATGGAATCTAGCTTGAATGGCGGGAGCTCTGGGGGCGCAGGCTTCCAGCCTGCTTCGGGAAGCTATTGGCGAAGAAGCAGGC
>CAZJLR010000074.1:0-30483 GCA_964546815.1 uncultured Candidatus Obscuribacterales bacterium
CCATTTGGTTTTCAGCAACAACTACAGGTTCGCCGATGGCGGGATCACTGATAGATGTACGGATGATTTTGTTGCGTAGTTTGAAAGTACGCGATTGTGAAACTTTGAGTTCGATTGTGTTGCTTGGTTTGAACTCTTCCAAATCTACCGTGCCTGAGACAACGGGAGGAATTGGTGTGCTGGCAACAGCGGAGTCGCCAGAGTCAGCCAGAATTTGATCTGGAGCTAACTGAGCCAAGAGAGTCTTAGCTTCTTTGGCTGGCTTGCTTGCGAGTGGCGGAGCCATTTCGGCTGCTGCCGGCGCAATTGCTGCTGCGTCGCTGGTGATGCTGGTGTCCATTGCCACGATTTTCGGTTGCTCTGCGCTTGCAGCAGCTGCGACCGGGGCGGCTTCTTGCTCGGACATCGACGAGTGGATGGTAAGTGCAGCGCCTGGAGCCTTGGTGGCTGGGCTGGCATCTTTATCCTTGCCGAAGAACAGGGCTACTTGTCCAGCAGAACCGTGGGCGATACCACTGGCGTTAAAAGTTCCTGTTGTCGCGAGCGATGAGCTCTGAACAGTGGAGCTTTTCCGAACTACTTGCGGTGCTTTTTTCTTAGCTGGCTTCTGACTAGTCTTTGAGCTAGTTTGAGAAGCTCCTGCTAGCTTTTCCCAGATTGCAGCTGAGCCTGGAGACGCACTCGCTTGTAGTGAGTATGCCTGCAGAAGTGCAAGTGATAGCGTTAGGGATAAGCACAACTGGGGCTTTTTCATACGAAATCCTTCCTCTTTGTTGCCTCTAGTGCCACGATTGGCAGATTACAACCATTCCGATCAGTCGATGAGCTTAGCACGTCTTTTCAGAATGACACAAATTTATTGCCATAAACCTATCTAGGATTGAGTTACCAAGAACGATCAGTTCATGACGAGTGCTAGTAACTATAGATGCCATTGTAGTAAGTGGGAACCTTTTCCGTTATCTACAGTTGCCAGCGCTGGGGATCGTCCGGCTTGCTCTCTGATGCAACAAGAAATGTTGCGTTTTTTCCTGGCTTTTTCGGTGACAACCACGTGCTGTTTTTTGTGAAAAATCAGATGTATTGTCAAGCGAGGAAGCCAGTTCCCCGAATGTGACTGGATAATAACAAGATTTTTTCCGATGAGATAGTACCAATTTTCATCTAAGTGGGTACATTTCATAAAATAGCCTGCTTATCAGCCAGTCAAGGGAATGACAACGCCTTTTGAGCGGCTGATAGTCGGTGTCGCCAGTGGTGCCATGTGACAATTAAGGATTTATTGGAAGTACACGATCCGTTATTACTTGGAAAGTATTTTATTTTTGGCACTTGACTATCCTTGTGCAGTCAATTCATTTTTTAGTCGCCCAGTCCGCTTGACGAGCCTGTTGACAGCAGCCTCTTCTTTCGATTGCGCAAGCGTTTTGCGATGTTTTTTTGGATCTTTGCATTCAGTTTTTTTGACTGCACATATAAAAGGTTGCAAGCACTTTCAAAGCAATAATTGCTTGTTGAAAAGGGCTTGGAGACCTGAATTTAGTCGTCAAGCAAAAAAGTATTTGGCTTAATTGTTTTTGATCTTTGAGTTGTTTTGGTACTTGTTTGAATTTAAGGTATGCCGCATATCAACTAGTTCTGGCTGATGATGTATTTCCAGAATTTATGCCAGTGCTTGCTGCAATGATTTGCGTCACCTGAAGTATGTGTCAGCCGAAGTTCGGCCAATTGTGATACATATAAAGCCGGTCGTTGGTGCGTCCGCCTTATCTTGCTGTTGGCATCGTGCTCGGCGCTGAAGAATTAGGACACGGGAGTGAATCGATAAGTGGTTGAAGGTCAAAATAGTCAGGAGAAGATCCTTGTCGTTGATGACGAGGCTTCCATCCGTCGCATCCTCGAAACACGCTTGAAAATGGCTGGCTACAATGTGGCAACTGCCGCAGACGGTCAAGAAGCGCTGGATCAATTCAATGCTTTCCAACCAGATCTCGTGATTCTGGATGTCATGCTTCCTAAGTTAGATGGCTACGAAGTGTGTCGTGAAATTCGCAAAACATCTGATACGCCCATCATTATGTTGACTGCGGTGGCTGATGTATCAAACCGCATACAAGGTTTGGAAATCGGCGCTGACGATTACGTAGTGAAGCCGTTTAGCCCAAGCGAGCTAGAGGCTCGTATTAAAGCCGTTTTGCGCCGTACTGTAGAGCGTACTCAAGACGCTTCGACAAGCAAAACAACCAATGTAATTAGCATTGGCAATTTGAAAATTGATTTGAACAAAAGACAAGTTACTAAGAAGAACGAACGCATTCGCTTAACCGGAATGGAGTTCAGTTTGCTAGAACTTCTAGTTACAAATTCGGGCAAACCATTCTCGCGAAGTGAAATTTTGCAGCAAGTCTGGGCTTATCCTCCCGACCACCGCATTGACACCCGTGTTGTTGACGTTCACATCAGCCGTTTGCGTTCAAAGCTGGAAGATGACTCATCTAACCCAGATTTGATATTAACCGCCCGTGGTATCGGTTACATGTTCCAAAAAATCAACTAAATCTGATTTTTGAATCTAAATTTCCAAGACGGACCGAGACTTTTCGGTCCGTCTTTTTTCAACACAAGATCATTGGCCTTTCATAGAATCTATCCATTTCAGGTCATGGGTGCAGTCCATCAAGATCCATTGATTTGAGGAGAGTGATACCAGTGGTGGTTTCTTTTGTAGGCGGTGATATCTAGGAATGTCTTCGCCTTTAATTCCATAAATGCTGATTGCATGACCGTGTATCAACGACGAGTCAAGGTCGGCTGGACTAAATAAGCTTCGAATGAGGCTTTAAGCCTGCTTCCCGGAACTTTTCCCTTTCAATCACATCAGTGGGGGAAATTCACAAAATTCAAATGTAGACCAAATTGATATTCCTTATATAAGGATTTGCGAAAATCGGACCAATGCTGCCAAGGGGCTCGTCTCGCGCGCTCGGGTTCGCTTTGAATTCTTCTTGACAACTTAGTTTCTTTAGCATAGCTCAGCTTCTTCAGATCTTGAAAAGCTTGCTCTTGGCTGCTCTCCGGGATCAAGTTCTTCTTGACTTATGATCGATGTTGCTGTCAAATCTTAAAAAATGGTGTTTAGATTCGGCTAATGATTAAGGAACTGTTTTCAAGGGAATGTCTTATACGTAGGCAACTGGAACTAAATTCAAAAAGACCAGCTGCTCCGAAAATCGAAACAAACGAATTCGATTACAAAATGCTCCTTAACCCGCAGAGGACAGGCAACCATGAACAAGCGTCACACAGCCGAAATCAAAAAATCGATTCTGCCACGTGTTGCCGCATCTTTATTGCTTGTGCTTTCTGTTTTTTCAGGCAGTGCAGCAAATGCAACTTTGCTTCATGGTTACATCAATGGAACTGGCGATGCTGAGCGCAGTGGCATGATCAACTCGACTCGTGTTGTCGAGCAGCAAGCTGCTGCAAGAAGTGACTCTTTCCCGACTGAATTGCAAGGTTCATGGCAGTGCGTAACTGTTGTTGTTGATTCGCTTGTTGACTCAGTTGCAGTCGGTCAAAAAGTTGTTTCACAAATGGAATTTGTTAAGAGCAATGATGGTCGTGTGGTGGCACGTTTTATGCAACCCGGATGGACAGAGGCTCAAGAATCGATCACAGCCTTTTCCTCGACTCAATATCAAATGGATAAAACAAACTATTATTATGGCGATCGCGCAAACGGCGCTTGGGCTGCTCGTTCCCGCGACCACTATCAAGTTCTCGAAAAAAACAGAATGATCGCTGAAGGCGAAGTTGATCAATACGTAAACGGTAAGTATGTAGGCAGATATCGCACTCGTTCAACAATCAGCCGCATCAACACTGGCATTGAAAACCTTGCTGCAACTCCAATGCCAGATCCAGACGATCAATCAGGCGACATCAAGCCAGGATTTGGCTTCGGCGACATACGCCCTGGATTCTAAGCACTTAATGAGTCTCCAACGCTTTATAGGGGCGCCCTCGTGGCGCCCCTTCGGGTCTCTATGCAGTCTTTTTGCGGGCTTGCCCTCGGAAAACTTAGACCGTAGCTGCTGCTTTCGCTTTGGCTTTGCGCAATTGAGCAAATGACGCTGCGCCGCGGAAAATAGCCGATGGACCAAGGTCGCGCTCGATGCGCAAGAGTTGGTTGTATTTTGCTGTGCGCTCAGAACGGCATGGTGCCCCGGTTTTAATTTGAGCGACATTGGTGGCAACTGCTAAATCAGCAATTGTGAAATCTTCCGTTTCGCCTGAGCGATGGCTCATTACGCAGCCGTAGCCATTTTCTTTGGCCAGGGTGATTGCATCTAGAGTTTCACTTAGTGTGCCGATTTGGTTTGGCTTGATCAAAATAGAATTGGCAACTCCGGCATCAATACCGCGTTGCAGTCTTTCTGTGTTGGTTACAAACAAATCGTCGCCTACAAGTTGGATGCGATTTCCAACTTTGTCTGTCATTAGTTTCCAGGCTTCCCAATCTTCTTCGGCTACGCCATCTTCGATGCTTACGATCGGATATGCTTCAACTAGCTTTGCGTAATAGTCAACCATTTCCTCGCGCGTGAGGACTCGGCCTTCTTTTTCCAGATTGTATTTTCCTTTGCTGAAAAATTCGCTTGAGGCTGGGTCAAGAGCCAGTGCAATTTGTTCGCCGGCTTTGAAACCAGCTTTTTCAATTGCTGAGCAAATAAGTTCAAGAGCAGCTTCATTTGACTTCAACGATGGGGCGAATCCACCTTCGTCGCCAACACCTACGCTGAGTCCTTGTTTGTGAAGAACGGACTTAAGGCAATGATAAACTTCCGTGCCCCAGCGAAGGCTCTCGGCAAAACTGCTGGCTCCCAGTGGCACAATCATGAATTCCTGGAAGTCAACACCGTCTTCAGCGTGTTTGCCGCCATTCAAAATGTTCATTAATGGAACGGGCAATACGGCAGCTGTGACGCCGCCGACGTATCTAAAAAGTGGCATTCCGAGCGAGGCTGCTGCTGCTTTGGCTACTGCAAGGCTCACCGCCAGGGTGGCGTTGGCGCCGAGGTTGGACTTATTGGCAGTCCCGTCAAGAGCAATCAATTCCTGGTCGATGCTGGTTTGCTCGATTGCATTGGCGCCTAAAAGCGATTTTGAAATCACATCATTTATATTATGGATGGCTTTTTGAACGCCCTTCCCTTGATATCTTGCTTTGTCACCATCTCTGAGTTCTGCTGCTTCGAATGTTCCGGTGGATGCTCCAGATGGAACTGCCGCCCGACCGGCTGCACCGTTTGACAACAGTACTGTGACTTCAACCGTCGGATTACCACGGGAATCCAAGATTTCAAGCGCAGATATTTCCTCAATTTGAGACATTTGGAACCGCTCCTCTGTTTTAGCTGAAAAGCTGCAAATCACCGGACGACTCGACCGGGCACTCAGCTATATGAGTGATGAGTATATCAAACCGCAATTTTGGACGAAAGCTGAGTCCTTTGATTTGCGTTAGATATCGGCTTTTGGCTCCCTAATGCTTATTGCATATTCAACGATGATTTTTGATTGTCTCTGCCATTCTGGTGCCATATATATGCAAAAATACCTGGCCCTATGGGTGGTGGCACTATATGTAGTTGCTCGAGTGTCGAGAGCATATCAGTGCCTTGCTCTTGCCTTTGGCAAATGAGATCGATGCAATCATGCTTTGCTGATCTTCTTTGGTATCACTGGCCCGCTCGTCAGCTATGTCTTTGCTATTTATCAGTCTGAAGAAGCTCATTCCTGTGCAATCTTGGCTGTAGGCTCTAGATCTTGCTTTTCATGAGTAGTTGCGCCCATGGTGGCACGTCTGTTTTCTACTAGGCACCATCCTTAGTGCGGATTTATCAGCTAGCCAAGACTCCAAAGCCGGCATATTTTGCAATTATCAGAACGTGCTGTAGTGCGGATATCTTGTCGCTGACAAAGATATGTCGCAAATATTTGCCATCACATTTGATATTACGAATTCTTTTTTGCTAGAAATCAAAAAAAGATCTTTTCGTTTTCGTTACTTGAAGTATAATCTTGCTATCTGAATTGTCCGTAAGGCTTTTGCGGATCTCAACTTTCTGTTGATGAAACTAGCGGTGGTATCACTCAAATCTCAGTTACTAGAACTGGTGGTTCGGTATGTTTGAATCATGCGGAGGCAATTTCCCGGAAGGGAGTTCCCAAGGCAATGGTTTCCATTTGATCAAAGAGTATTTCCAGCAAAGATCTTGCAGGCACTGCTGCCGTAATTTCTCGTCTGATGGTATTGAATTGATCAGAGAAGAACCAGGAATGGTTGTAGTGCGTGTAGGCTGTTCTGCATGCGGTCAACCACTAGGTATAGCGTTGGTTGGTATGAGCGGTGGTGGCAAGCCCGAGCCTGCACCTGCAAGTTCATATCGCAGCAAGAAAATGCTTCCACCTATCGAAGAGGATGTTCCTTATCCAGCCGATTGGAGCAAGGGAGATATCCAGCGCTTATCCAGCGCTCGCAAAATCGGCTATGACGATGTGCTAGATGCGCACGAGTTTTTCTCAAACCTTGGTGACGATTGGCATAAACACTTGCCAAAGAAAACCAAACGCTCGGCAAAAGCAATTTCTGCTTGATTGCCACCAAAACGTAAACTTCAAACGCTGGTTGTTCTTATGACAGCCAGCTTTGTTTTTAGCTTCAAAAATGGTTTTTCAAAATAGGCATAACTAAGCGATGCCAGCACCGAGCTCAAAACAAAAGTGAGACCATATATGGTGATATTTGCTTCGAGGCTGTTTTTGGCAAGAGGTGTGGCAATTAGCCATTGGAGTACAAACACTATGACGATTGTGTGCAGCATATAAAGCCCATAGGATATGCAGCCCAGGTGGTCTACGAGCTTATTCAGGAAGCCAAGATTTATCTGTCGATGCGCGAGCGACAAAACAAAAAATGTAAACGCTACGATGATTAGCTGGCTTCTGTAAGGAAAGTCAAAGCTGTGGCAAAGAATTATGCTTGCCAAAATACAAAGCGAACTAATAGGATGCAGAGAAATCTTGCGCAACTGCTCTGGATAGCGCACCATGAGCCACGCTGCTATCGCTCCGGCTGCAAATGATTCCACTTCAAATCGGACTATCATCTGGTAAATGGCATCGAGTTGCCGATAAATATTACTGTCAAAGTGAAAACTCCAGTGGTGCAACAAGCGATCCATCACATAGACAATCGTTTCCTTGAATAGCACGGCTGACAAGATTCCAATGGGAAGCATTTTTCTAAATTGCAAAAGAACCCATGGCCAAATCAAATAGAACTGCTCTTCCACACCAAGCGACCAGCATTGAGCTGCCATGATGATCGGCGTGAATTTGATCAGACAAAGATTCGGTAAAAAGAAAATAAAGAGACCCAGCTTTGACCAAAAATGATGATGGAGCTGCTCAAACCATTGCGCTATTCCAGAACCGGGAGGGAAGTGAAATAGAAGTGGCGAGAGAAAAAAGGCATTGATGGTAACCAGGTAATAGAGTGGCCAAATGCGCAAAAGTCTGCGTAAGTAGAACTTTTTGACCTCGATTTTTCCTGTTTTATTCAGTTCTTGAATCGCCAGAAAGGTAATTAGAAAGCCGCTCAGGACAAAAAAGAGCCGCACGCCTTCCCAGCCAGCCGCAAGAATAGGAAAGCAATTCCAAATGTTGTAAGTAAAGCCGAATAGATTTTTGAATTGCTCGATGTGATGCACAACGACTGCGAATGCCGCCAGCATGCGCAGTTGATTTAGTCCAGGAAAGTAAAAACGGTCGGCTGTCGGGCTTTGCTTTTCGATCTGTCCGTCAGCCACCTGTTCGATACTCATTTGGATGACCTTGCTGCGACCGAACCCCGGAGTTGACAAGGTTAGCACCCGTCCACGGCGCAATCATTGGATTTGCTTAAAGCTCCCTTCCTGGCTCAAATTGCTAAGTCGTCAAACACATTTGTTTGCAAGACGGACACGACGTCAAGTATTTGTTAGACTGGGCTTCAGTTCTGTTGTTCAGAACAGTAATGGAGTCGCAAAACAATAAATGGCTTTCGATAAAGAGGTATTACTGCTGCCTCGGCCGCTTAAGAATAACCCCGATATTTCGGTGTCGTGGGCTTATCCGAATACTTATTCGATTGCGATGTCTGGTCTGGGCTTTCAACTTATCTGGTGGCTCTTAGAGCAAGAGTCTGATCTTGAGACTCGTCGGGTATTCACAGATTGCAGCGAGTCCGGCTGGGAAAATTCAGAGTTACTCGGCTTCACATTGTCGTGGGAACTAGACTACGCCAATATCCTCAAAATCTTAAAGTCAGCCTCTATCCCACTTCTATCGAGCGAGCGCGATGACAATGCCCCATTTGTTTTTGGTGGCGGCCCGGTCTTAACCGCTAATCCTGAGCCATTTGCAGACTTTTTTGATTTGATTTTATTGGGCGATGCTGAAATTACAATTCCTAACTTGCTCCAAGCCTGGCGCGAAGCTCGAAATCTGCCAGGGCGGCAAGCTAAGTTAAAGCATTTGAGCCGGGTGGAGGGAATTTATGTCCCGTCACTTTATCGCTATACTCTCGACGACACAAGTGCTGCAATTCGCTCGATAGACCCAATTGATGACACTTGTGCCGCCCCACTCAGGCAGTCTTTTGCCGCTCCTGAAGACTATCTTGCGCACTCTGTTATTTTGAGCCCCGAGTCTAGTTGGGGTGACATGTTTTTGCTAGAACTAGTGCGCAGTTGTCCGCAAGAATGCAGATTTTGTCTTGCCAGTTACCTGACTCGACCATTTCGCGGTGCAAATGTAGCAGCCGTGCTTTCCAAAATCGAACTTGCTTTGCAGCACACCAAGCGCGTTGGCATAGTTGGTCCTTCTGTAACTGAGCATCCAAAATTTGCAGAGCTGGCTGAATCGTTGATGCGATACCCTGATTTGAAAATTTCAATTGCGTCTATTCGAATGGATACTATTGATCCGCTCATTCTCAAAATGCTTGTGCAGCTTGGTCAAAAGTCAGTGACAATTGCCCTTGAATCTGGGTCTGAGCGTCTCAGGCAAATCATGAAGAAAAATTTGAGCGAAGCAGAAATTTGGCAAGGCATGGATGCAATTGCTGCAAGCGGAATTGAGCAAGTCAAATTTTATGGCATGGTTGGTTTGCCCGGAGAAACGCAGGCAGACCTCGATGATACTGTGCGTTTGATGACTGAAATCAAGAAAAAATATCGTCGCTTGCGCATCGTATTTGGTGTCAGTTCTTTTGTGCCGAAAGCACAAACTCCGTTTCAATGGAGTGGTCGTGACAAAGACTGCGGCAAAAAACTAGAGTTCTTGCGTAAGCGACTTGCAAAAATCGGTATTAGCATACGTCCTGAGAGCCACAACTGGAGCGATATTCAAACATATCTCTCGCGAGCAGACAGAAGAATTACGCCACTTCTGCTTGAAATTGCCGACGATAGCTCTCAGCTTGGCGCCTGGAAAAAAGCTTTTCGTAATCAAGATGAGTCTCTGCCTGATTCCGATTTCTATATTTATAGACAAATACCACAAGACGAATGCCTTCCCTGGTCGCATCTGTTAGATGCGCCAAAGAAGGCAATCTTGAGTCGTCACAAGCAGCTTGCTGACTCGATGCTTTAGTTTTTGTGCTTCTTGAAGTTTTGAATTAGTCTGTTTTGCCTTTGCTTTGGTTTTTCAAATTTTCGTCAGTGAGAAGCTGTGATTTTCGCAGCTTGGTGAGTATGCTCGTGCTTTTCTCCATGTATTTCATTGTCCAGTATTGACCTGTTTCGACATTTTTTAAGACCATGTAAATGTCGTTGGTAGTTATGCAAACGTACATCGTCAGGCAAGCTACCCATAAAACGAGCAGGCGGTTTTTCATGCAGCAATCCCCCATGCCTCGAAACAATATTGGCCGGGCGCTTGCCCAGCTGTACTCAAGTAAAAAAAATAGCTATTTCCATCTTAATCTCAGAATCTCTGCAATGTATCCAGCATTGGTCATTTCAAGGCATGACTTAAGTAATGCCTCCTTTAAATATTCTCTGCTGTTTCAGGAAGATGTCGCGAAAACTCGATATAGTTTAGTCAGCAGGGCGAAGTAAACCACGACAGTGAGGACAACGGCTATGGGTAATTCTCAAGAACTTGAGCAAATGGTATCCGGCATCGCCGAAGACCTGACCTCCGGAGCCGCCGAGCTTGCACTTCGAGCGATAAATGTTTACCGTTTTGTTGCCGCAAATGGAGAATCCAAGGGGCTTGATGAAGTAAAAGCTGAGCTTGCCGAAGCTTCGAGAAAATTGATTTCAGGTCAGCCTGCCATGGCGCCGATTTTCAACCTGGCAAACGACATGCTATTTGCTGCAGATACTGCCAATAATTTGGAAGATTTGAAATCGCGCTGCGACACTTGTGCAGATCAATTTGAAACGCGCCTTTGCGAAAGCGCTTCGCTCATAGCCGAAGCTACAAGTAAGCTTGTGCCCTGGGGTCAAACAGTTTTTGCTTATTCTTTTAGCTCTACTGTTGTGTCGAGTCTACTTAACGCCAAGAGCCAGCAGAAAGTATTTCGTGTGGTTTGTACAGAGTCGCGTCCTAGCCTGGAAGGACGAAAGATGGCCGCCATGTTGGCGTCTGCTGGTGTAGAAGTTACGCATACTTTTGACTCAGCGATGGGGCTTTTCTTGCCAAGCTGCAAGGTGGCATTTATGGGCGTCGACGCTGTCGCGCGCCCTGGCATTGTCAATAAAGTTGGCTCATGGCTACTTGCGCTTGCCTGTCGTGAATTGCAAATTCCTATTTTTGCCCTTGCCGGCACTGAAAAATTTGTCACAGATGATGTTTTGTTTTCATTTGAAGATCATGAGCGTCCCGGTTCTGAAGTTTGGGACGACCCTCCCGCCGGTGTTCGCACTGTAAATCGCCAGTTTGAACTTATTCCTTTCAACTGGATTGCAGGTTTGGTTACAGAAGAAGGCATCTTGCGCAGCGAAGATGATGTGGCTAAATATGTAGACCGCATAAAATTGCATCCAAAGCTTGAAGCTCTCGCTTTGAGTCGCTAAGCCGATTAACAGCTCCGGCTATGCCGTTAACTTAAGAAAGCCTGTGGATTTGTTTCGGCCGCATTTTTAATTTGTTCGTTTCTTCTCAGCAAGAGATTTCGCAAATAGTCTCTGAGAAAGAGCTTGTCTGCGAGACTTCCTAACGGTCCCAGTGGGCTTTCGTAATCTAAGCGGTCTAGCATGCGTGTTTTTGAATTTTTGAATTCAAAAAAATGGTCATGAACAAATCTCGAAAATGGGCCGTCTTGCATTGCATCTCTAAAGTGATTTGGCCTGTCATAGGCGCTAATTTGGCTGCTTAGCGAAAAGTAAAAACCAAAATGACGTGCTTTCCAGGTTACACTTTGCCCTGCTTCAATTAGCCCACTTGTGACTCCAGCTATGGCAGTTTCATTGCTGTGGGCGAATGACTGTTTATGCAAATCGATGCTGCGCGAAAGGTCAAAGCAAGTTTCGATTGGAGCGTCGATTTCTGTGGTCAAAACTATGATTGGCATGGCGCTAATGATACATTGATCCGCATAATTGGGTATACAATTTAGCAGACCGTAGCAAGTTAATGTCCGAAAAGTGTTTTAAACCTCCACAGCTAGATTGCTGAATTTATGAGCGCTGGTTCGCAACCGGAAGAAAACAGTGTATTGCCTGGTGCTGTGGAGGGCAGTCAAAGCAGCGCTGCGTCTGATTCTGCAATATCGCCCGATTTATCCGACCCACTTGTCGGTACTACAATCGACCAAAAATATTTCATCATTTCAAAAATTGCACAAGGTGCCTTTGGCGCGGTGTACAAAGCAAATAACACATTGCTCAATCGTGATGTTGCAATCAAATTTTTGCACATGGAAAAATTGCAAGACTCAAGAGCTAAAGATCGCTTTTTATTAGAGTCTAAATTGGTTGCGTCACTGCAGCATCCAAATATTGTTCAAGTCTACGGTCAAGGTAGCACTGCAAGCGGACAGCTTTTTATTGTGATGGACCTTGAGGAAGGCGAGGAACTTTCAACACTATTAGCGCGCGAAAAAGTGCTCAATGTAGAACGTTGTGTTGAAATATTCCAACAAGTGCTTGATGGCTTATCTTATGCGCATGATAAGGGCATTGTTCATCGCGACATTAGCCCGCAGAACATTTTCATTTCAAGAAATGACTCACAACTAAATGTAAGAATCTTAGATTTTGGAATTGCAAAAGATATTCTCAACAGCACTAATCTCTCGCTAACAGCTACCGGTGCGCAGCTAGGAAAGAGCGATTACATGAGTCCCGAGCAGTGCCGTGGCGAATCTGTAGATGCCCGCTCTGACTTGTATTCACTCGCTTGCGTTATCTATGAATGCTTATTCGGAAAAACTCCTTTTTCAGGTTCTTCCGATATGGAGATTATGTACAAACAAATACATAATTCGGTAACAAGCTCTCACCGATTCAAGGGAGTTTCGACAGATCTAAAAGCGTTTTTGACCAGGGCTTTGCAGAAAGAACCGAAAGATCGATATCAAAACGCAAAAGAAATGAAGGAAGCATTGCTCTTATGTAAGAACAAGAGTTTGAGTCGAAAGAAAAGTCTACCGCTCTATCTTGCATTGATTGTTGCCTCGTGTGCAGCTATTTTGCTAGTTGGCTTTCTTGCGCTACAAAAAAGATCAGTGCCTATTGTAATAAATGGAAGAATATTTGAGCATGCCAGCGATCTTGCAAATGCAATGGCTGCCAAGCCAGACAGAACAGCTAGCTCTGAAAATTATGGCGACGGCGCAATTCAAGAGCATCAAAACAACATTGTAATTTGCAACGAGTGGATTGAACGCCACCCTCGTGAAGGCAAGCCTGACTGGCGCGAAATTGGACAGGCAGAGGAAATTTTGGCAAGGGAATACAGCGCTGCTAGAAACTACGAAGAGGCTTACGCTGCCTATGGAAAGTCTTTGCAGTATCAAGACAATTTAGGTCTCAAACAAAAAGCCCACTTGCTTTATCTTCGCGGACTTGCAGCTGAAAATGCCAAGAAATATAAGGAAGCAATAAAGTGTTTTTCAGAGGGTGTGGAGCAGAACCAGGCAGCTAATGTTGACTTTCAAACCTCTGAATTCCACGACGAACTTTTGCACTTAGTATCATGCTACCAGAAGGTGAAAGACTACGTAGCTGCAGAAAGCATGATTAAAAGATGCATGGAAAATGACGGTGATGTTATTGATTTGCGCACGCTAAATCACAAAATAATTCTAGGCGAGATTTTGATAGATGAAAGAAAAGCGTCTGAAGGCGAGCGTCTTATCAATGATTGTTTAAAGGCAGTCAATGAATTGAAAGGGACTTCTACAATTGATTATTTGTCGATTCGAACTCGCGCATTTTCGACTTTAGCCAAATTGGCGATTTCTCGCGGCGATTTAGAGAAGTGTGAGAAATATTACGAGGAAGAAGAAAAGGATCGCGCCCCTGGCACTCTTGCTAAGCTTGAAATACAAAACATTCGTGCCGAGTTGTATGTTAGAAACGGGAAAGCCGAAAAGGCAGTTCCAATCAGGAAGAGCATATCAGAGCACTTGCCTGCGAAACTCAACTTTGAACAATTCGCAGGCTTGCGCACGCCTCTGGCAACCCTATATTTGACTGTAGGGCACCCTGAGTTAGGTATGAGTGAATTCCTTGATATCATTCAAGCAGCGGAAAAGCAAAAGTATCCTGGCATAGGAACAGCTCTTGCTAGTCAGTTTATGCGCGATAATTGGATACTGCCGCTGCATGAGTTGTATTATCGAAAAAATCAAATCGATAAGTTCCAAAAGCTTTGCAAAGAAATGATCGCAAAAACTCCAGTGCACTCATATCGCAAAGCTGTTTGGATTGCTGCTTATGCCAAAAGTGAGCAAACCTGCGGGAAATATTCTGATTCAATAGACTCCTACAAGCAGGCTCTCGCTGAAATAACTGGCAACAGAGAGCAAGATGATAACGTTCGACTGCCTATTGAAATTGCTATGACTGAGGTTTATCTTCATCAAAATAAATTGGCCGAAGCCAAAAGCAACATTCAAAATGCGTTGCAGCATTTGAGTAAATATCCGTCCTGGCACTTGATTTATGCTCAAGCTAAATTTGTAGAATTTACTATTGCAAGGATTGAGCGCAATGAAGCAGTGGCTCTTGCGGCTCTGGCCGAGTCTGAGAAGGCTTGGTTTGAGCAAGCGCCGCAGGAGAATTTTCGAAAAGCTTATTATCAGTACGAACGTGGAATTTTATATAGTGGATTGAAAAAATATCCTGAAGCTACAAAACTATTCAAATCAGCGGCCGAGATGGCAGATAAGACTGTAGGCGATTGTGGATCGGTTGTACTGCAATATATCTGTCTTGCTGGTGAAAATTACCTTGCAGAGAATAACTATCAAGATGCCAGGGCTTGTTTGTTCCTAGCGTCCGCGCATGCAAATAAGGCTTTGAGTTCACCGATCGTTTCCATGTACGGTTTTCAACCCCTTGAGTCAGTTGCTTTGCATAGGTTTCTCGACCATTTTGAAAAACTCGCCCAAGGAAAGCAAGATCAGGCTGCGGCAACTGAGTGCCGAGTGCTAATAGGCAAAATCGATGCTCATTCCGATCTTGAATTTCAGAAGAGGAAATAGAAGGATTAGATTTGTTGAGCGCAAGCCTATGGGTACAAACCACGTGCTTTTCTAGCTTCAAACAATCTTTCTACCGCTAATGAAATTGCAGCTGTGCGGAAGTCTGTTTTCTTTTCTTCTGCGCGTTTGAATGTGCGCATGCAAGCGTGGTCGACAAGTTTGTCGAGGCGGGTGTATACCTCTTGCTCTGTCCAGAACAACTGCATTAGCCCTTGAACCCACTCGAAATAGCCAGCAGTGACACCTGATGCATTTGCGACTACATCGGGGAATACATGAATACCGCGATCTGCCAGAATTTTTTCTGCATCAATTGTGCATGGTGCGTTGGCACCTTCAACAATGACTTTGCATTTAAGTTTGTCTGCATTTCCTTTGTGAATTACATACGCAACGGCGCAAGGCACGAGTACATCGCACTCCAATTCGAGCAATTCTTCGTTGCTTACGAGTTTGCCTTCATTGAAGTCTTTTAGGCTGCTGCCTGGTTTTTCTAAATGGTCTAGCAATTTTTGAACATCGATGCCGTCTTTGTTGTAGACACCACCGCTACTGTCGGAGACGCCGCGCACGATGAATCCAGCTTCGCTGAGATTTTTCGCTACGACAGATCCTACTTGACCCATACCTTGTATAACTACAGTCAGTGCATTGTCTGTAAGTTTCAGATGTTCTGCAACTTTCTTGGCGCAAAATGCGACACCATGACCGGTGGCTTCCAGCATACCGAGTGAACCGCCGATTGAGCGCGGCTTGCCTGTGACTACAGATGGAACTGAATGGCCGATGTTGACGCTATAAGTGTCCATCATCCATGCCATTGTTTGTTGGTTTGTATTCAAATCTGGTCCAGGAACGTCAGAGCTTGGTCCGATTAAGCTGATGATTTCGGAAGTATAACGGCGTGTAATACGCTCAAGTTCGCTCTGACTCATTGAATGAGGGTCGATGCAAATGCCGCCGTGTGCGCCGCCGAAAGGCAAGTCCATAATCGCGCATTTCCATGTCATCAACATAGCCATCGCGGCGACTTCGCCTAAATTGGTGTTTGGATGGAAACGAATACCGCCCTTACCAGGTCCCAATGCGATGTCGTGGTGGACGCGATAACCGACGAATGTGCGAACATGCCCATTGTCCATTCGCAATGGCACAGTAACCGTCAGGCAGCGCTTTGGATGGCGCATTGGCTCGTAGCTGTGCTTGTCGAGCTTAAGTAAATCGGCCGCTTTGTCGAGGCGCCTCTGTATCATGAGGTACTCGTCGGTTTCCCATTCATTCTTCAGCTCATGGAAATCGGGCAGCTTGTCAACCGTTTTACTCATTATCTATGGCTCGCGTGTATGGAGGACTCTCAGCATGTATGCCGACTGTATATTCAAGCAGGTTTTGCGCAATCTTTCAGCTGGTTAAGCACCCTCTAACTGTTTTAAAACCTGCTCGTGCAATTTTTGGCAGCGTTGACGCAAAATGTCGCCCATCTGGGTCGCGCGGCTCTTAACATCTGCGACGAATTCTGGGTCAGCGATGCCAGGCAAGTTGATCAGAACATTATATAGAGCCGCATCCCCTGCCGCGCGGGCGTTTAGAGCGGCCACCCCGGCATCACTTAAAGTGTTCGGGTTGCCTTTTTCAGCGACGATTTCAGCAAGTTCAATCGCTTCAAGGGAGAACTTGAGAACCTTCAATGGAACAAGTGTTGCCTCTTGTTGAGCTGCACGCATTGCTTTGTCTCTGACTTTCTTCTTTTCGTCACTGTCTTTGGGCAGGCGTTGAGCTGCGGCAATTTTATTGAATGCGTTAGTGTCGTCGTCGATTGCTTGCAGAAAGTTATCTTTCAATTTTTGTGCTCGACAGGCGAGCTCTTCCATAACTCCATTTACTTGCTCAAAGCCTTTTCGGCCGAATGTAAGACTTGCCACCATTGATGAAAGCGATGCCGACATTGCACCAGATAGCGCAGCGACGCTGCCGCCACCAGGAGCCGGAGAATCGCTCGAGAGTTCATCGGCAAAAGCAGTGATGCTCATCTTTCGAAGCTGTTTCGCATTGTCTGCGATTGCATATTCAATTATTTTCTTTTGCGGGTCGAACGGTGAAATTTCCGCTAGTCCCAGTGAAATTACGGCGCTGTCAACCAATTCCTTTTCAGGCACGCCCGTGCTTCTGCCCTGCTTTTTCAGGTAGTAGCGACCGGCTTCCAGCATTGCCTCAAGCGGAACCATGCCAACAATTTCGCTACCGGTTACTCTTAGCCCGAGTTTTTCTGCTTGTTTTGAACACTCCTCAAATGCGTGCTCAATTGAGGTTTGGTGATAATCAACAAGATTTATGGAAATCTGCGCGCGATTGTATTCTTCGACAAACCAACCGACTGCTTTGCATGCTTTCAACGTGCCTGCTTCTTTGATTGTTTGACCAGAGGCATCTTTGACAATATTGCCGTTGCCATCTCTTTTTGCGCGACCTGCTTCGCGAATTGTCAATGCAATTTCGTTAGCCAGCTTTTTCGATTTTGTATTTAGGTTGGTGTTGTATGCAATCAAAAATGGGCGCGCACCAATTACGGTGGCACCAGCTCCAGCATTAAACTCGTGGGGACCAAAGTCTGGAGTAAAGCCATTTTTCATTCGTTCTGCAAGCCCTTCGTACTCGCCTTGTCTGATGTCTGCGAGGTTTTGTCTTTCAGGTTTGCTGGCTGCTTCGGCATAAAGATAAACTGGAATGCTCAACTCATCGCCGACTCGCTTACCTAGTTTTCGTGCAAGTTCTGCACAATCTTCCATGCTCAATCCTGATATTGGAATGAATGGACAAACATCAGTTGCACCAATTCGTGAGTGCTCACCTTTATGTTGGCGCATATCAATGAGACTTGCTGCACGCTTTATGGCTTGATATGCGGCTTCGCTAACGGGCTCTGGTTCGCCGACGATTGTAAAAACTGTTCTATTAGTCGATTTACCCGGGTCTACATCGAGTAAGCGTGCGCCTTCGACTGACAAAATTGCATCGGCAATAGCATCGATAACCTTTTGATTTCGGCCTTCACTAAAGTTTGGAACACATTCTACTAAGCGCATCTATATAATCTCTCGACAAGCAACGGCAACCGACAACCAGCTAAAGCTGGAGCGAGCCACATATTATCACGGGCCTTGCCGATGCTTTCCAGTCTTAAGTTTGCCGACGTTTTTTCTGGCTAGATTTGTTTGAGGTCTTAAGCTTTTCGCCCTCGTCAAGACGAACAGTTTGTTGTAAGTCGAGAAGTTCTTGCTCAATATCAGATGAGCCAAGTTGCGGAGTTGCAGAGCTGCTGCCCAAAGCCGCAGTCTTGCCCTTATTACTGAGTCCTTTAAGCTTTTCTTGCCCTTTCTTGAGCCCTGATTCCATGCTCTGAGCAAGTTCTGGGTTTTCGGCTTTGAAAGTCAGCCACATCGTCCAGCTCAACATTCCAATTGAAAAACCCGCCCATGAAATGCCCCAGAACCATGCGGGGATGTGCGTCATGTTCTCCATATTGGTCGCATCAGACCAGGTGCCGGGGAAGAAGCCCATAGATTGTAGAAGCAGTACCCAAATTCCTTGCAGCGAGCCAAGGCAAGATTGAACTGCTATGAATAGCAATAGGGTATGGGCATATTTTTCAGGCAGCTTCTTTCCGCAATAGAACACTGCGCCAGCCATTGCCAGACCCCAGGCGATGCTGCCTAGTTCTTGCAAAAAAGCGCCCGGCACGATTAAGCCGGCAGGCATAAACCACAAAGTCACGATGCCCATGCTCACACCGATGGTCATTAGCAAGATGCGAGACAACTTCGGATAGCGGGAAATAGCGATGAGCAAACAGCCCCAGAGAGTTTCTCCGATGTATCCTGCTTGCGAATATATAAAAGGAATGCCGCCGCGAGTAAATGTCAAACCGCCGTGTCCGTTGCCGTCTTCTACAATCGTCAAGCCAGAAACTGAGCCGCCGGTGAATACGCAAGCTAAGGCGTGGCTCATTTCATGCAACATGGTTTCGAATTGTTGAAATGGGGCGAAGAGCATGTTTGCGATGGGCAAGTCTCGAAGAATCAGGCTCAAAATCGCCATGCCGATGAGAAGCCAGAACGTTTTGGTGCTGCTGAAAGTGGATTTTACGAGACTTGTATTCACTTAATGGGAATCCGCGCTGGGCTTGATTCAAACATATCAACTTTAATGGGCAATAGCCAGTTGTTGATGATAAAAGTCAGGGGGCTTTCCATTAATTCGCTAATGAGATTGGCTAAGAGATCTACGCATTATTTTTATTAGAAACAGGCAGTCTGAGTAATGACATAATGGTGATCGGATTTTGAATTGCGGAAATTTAGACCTTGCCCGACGAAAAGAAAGAGCATATTGAATACCAGCGCAACTTTTTCGATGAAAATGTTGAAGTATTCAAGCATCCAATTCCAGAGCATGTTGAAAGACGCAGCCGCGAAATTGTAAGTGCTATCGTAAAGCATGACTCAATTCGCTTGCTTGATGTTGGCACCGGTACTGGTGCTTTTCTCGGTCATTATCATGAGGTCGGTGTTCCGTTTGAAAACATGGTGGCGTGCGACTTGAGCAGCCAGATGTTGGCTGAAGCGCAAAAGCGATTTCCCAAAGTTAGTTTTTGGCAGGGTGATGTGCTTGAACTTGCAGAAGACTTTGGTACTTTTGACCTTATTGTTTTTAATGCGTGCTTTGGAAATATTTTTGACCAGATGGCGGTGCTTAGAAAGAGTCATTCTTTGCTGAACGAAAATGGTCGCATAGCCATCAGTCACCCTATGGGAAATGCCTGCGTAAAACTGTTGCAAGAGCGCATTCCCGACCTGGTAATGACATTGCTGCCCGAGCGAAATGTAATGCTGAATTGGGCAAAAGAATTAGAGATGAACATGGGCATTTTTCGTGATGAGTCCGACTTATACCTTGCGCTCCTAGAACGCACTCGTTAGGGAAAATGGCTGTTTAGAATGAAAATGCTCAATCTATCTGTTTTCTCCACGCTTTTTTGTTGGGGTGCCTGGGGCATTGCAGACAAGAAAGCACTTAAATATACGAACGAACACAATGTGATGATGCGTTTGTATGCGCTTGCTTTTGTATGGATTCCTGTTTCGTATTTGATTTTGAATTCGTTTTATCCTGGCTGGAAACTGAACAATGGAGTTCTCTTGTGGACTGGCTTAGGATCAGTCTCATACCTTTTGGCATTGCTTGCGTATCTGTCCGCGATGGGCGCAAGTGAAGCAAGTTTTGTATTGGGGATAACGGCAGCTTACCCCCTCATCTTCCAATTTCTCGCAAATGTTTTTCTAGGAGAGAAGCTTATTGCGGAGCGCCTACTAGGTGCCGCGATTGTTGCCGTCGGACTTGTACTAATTTCAAGTTCCAAATCTCATCACGCCGACAACTTGAAAGTGGATCCCAGCTTGAAAGTGGATCCCAGCTTGAATGTGGATCCCAACTTGAATGTGGATCCCCGCTTGAATGTGGATCTCGACTTGAATGTGGATCCTAAATCGAAGGTGGATCTCAAAGTGATCGTGGCGTTGATTACAGCGACTTTGACTTGGGGCATTTACGGGCTTTTTGACAAGAAAGCTGTTTCATATGGTGCTCCTCTCGAAGTATTTTTTGCGAAAACTTTGTGGGACGGTTTGCTTTTTTTCTTTCTGCTTGCGTGGTATCACTTGCGCAAATTTCAGCTCGACTGGACGGAAAAAAAGTCTTGGATTTATTGCTCAATTTCGGAAACTGCGCTTGGTCTTGGCGGCTTGACCTACCTGGCTGCATTGTCGCTGGCATCAGCTTCTTACGTTATTACAATAACTGGATGCTATCCGTTGTTGATGTATTTATTTGCGCTTTGGATTCTGAAAGAGAAATTCAACAAGCTAAGATTTGCTGGAATTTTGTTGGTTGTAGCAGGCGGGGTCTTAGTCCAATTAACCGCCGGCCTATAACAATTGTAGGGGCGACGCATGGCGTCGCCCCTACAAGTTCAGGCGGAAGTCCAAATGAAAAGACCCCACCGTTAGGCGGGGTCTTTTCTAAATCCGGAGAGGGAGAGATTCGAACTCTCGGTACAGCTTTTGACCGTACAACTTCTTAGCAGGAAGCCGCTTTCGACCACTCAGCCACCTCTCCAAGGAAGTTTAGGCTTTTAGAAGCTAAGTTATGAATATAGCATATAAAGGTTAGCTCAGTGAGGCTACAGCCTCGATCTGTTCGCAATCGTAAATGAGCTGCTTGGCAAAGTCTGCAAACGATTGTCAGAAGCTATGTTGCCGCTCCCAGTTGCTTCTTCCACGCTTCGGCGGCAAGTGACGCTGCGGCTCTTGCCGTTTCTTCCATCACATGTCCAATTGATGAAATTATTTCGCTAAAGATAGTCAGGAGGAAATTCAGAACAGAGCCAAGCAATCCCATTGGTCCGTGGGCAAGTGAGCCAAGCATGTCACCCATTTTGGACATGACGTCACCAAATGCTTTGCCCATATCGCCTAAAGGTGTTGCGTCCGAGAGGCTCGCGGTGGCGTCAGCACCGGCGCTGTCCATTGGGCTGAAATAGCTGCTTTCGGCTCCACTTGGGCTCATAGCCGACATGGCGCCAGCTTGGTCGAGTGCGGGTGCTTGTAGAGTCTCAATAGTGCCGGGTCCTGATGGTCCCACGGCTTGAATTCCCGTGCTTTCCAGACCTGGGGATGGTGCAGAGCCGAGTTCGGCGCCTCCTAATTGCTGAACGCCACTTCCTGCGCCGGAATCGTAAAGCTCGATGCCTGGAAACTTGCTCATCGATACGTCCAACTCAAGCGGCTGCGGGTTATACATCGCCCCAAGCGCGCTTTTGAGGTCTGGGAGGCTGCTTCCTGTGAAAACGCTATGCAAAGTCTGCTCGCCGATTTGTTTGAAACCGTCAAGCATCACGCCGGCGTCCTTAGCCGAGCTGGGCATGAGCCCTTCGCCTAGCTGTTGCCATCCTTCGCCTTCATCAGTAGTAAACAAGCAGACTTCTCGCCTCCCGTGACACTAATTTAAATAGTTGTCACGAGGTTGTCAATACACTGCATTGCGTATGAATTTTGGATTTGATCGAAATCTAAGTCTGTCGCGTTGTTTTATTTAGTTGAAGATTCTGGCTTTTTTGCATCTTGCTCAGGCGCATCCTTCTTAGATGATTCATCATTTGCCGAGTCTTTGTCCGTATAAGGTTTGTGGTTATAGACGTTGTAGTCAAACGTGAATTGTATGTCTACCGAATCGGGCGCGCCTTCAGGTAAGGGAGGTGCAGAGGGCATCGATTCGATAATTGCCTTTAGTGTTGCTGCGTCTGCCTCGGGCAATCGAGAAAGGCGGTCAAAGCCGACATTTGATATTTCTCCGCTTTTTGAAACCTTGAAATGCAATGTGATGATGCAGTGTTCGTGTCCTTTTGGAGGATGCCAGTGACTCTTAATTTCTTGCTGGAGCGATTTCATATAAGGTCCAAAGTCGACTTCTTGCTTTTGTTCTTGTTTGGCCCAGAAAGGTGTCCAGTGATTGTAGCTCGCAGCCATAAAGCCACCACCCAAAACAAATACGCTCAAGATTGCAGAAGCAATAATTGCTTTTTTTCGTTTGCCAGACGAATCTTGATTTTGTGCTTTACGTTTTTGTCGGTTGTTGTGTTTTTCTAGTTCGTTGCAAGCTTTAATCCATTCATTTTCAGGCGCATGGGGGTTCTCTATAACATCGAGCAGATCGTCGGGGTCTGCTGCGGTGAGCGGCGCCGCTTGATGAGATGATATTTTTTGGTTGTCTGCATCATTGATGTTCTGATGCTGTGTCTGCTGCGTTTCATTGCTTTGAGAATTTGGCGAATTTTCCGAAGTAAAAGTGCTTTCGTTTTTCGAGCCAGGCGACAATGAAGTTGTCTCGTCAGGCTGCGCTGCCTCTTCTGAGACCTTTAGCTTGATGGAATCTTCTTTGGTTTTATAAACTGGATCTGGCATTGTATTTCTCGTCCAGGACGTCGACCAATTCAAATTTTGGACTAGTAGTCATGATAACCCCAATAGCCGAAGTATGCTTGTCCTTCTGAGCCAAACTTAATCAGTAAAAGGCGGGCTTAAATCACCAGATGCCCAGCACTACCATGGTTACCCAGTAGTAGCTGATTGCGCCGCCGAAAAGCAAGCCGTCGCCTCTGTCTAGCATGCCACCGTGACCGGGAATGAGCGTGCCAGAGTCTTTAAGTCCGGCGTCGCGTTTTAAAAGTGATTCGCACAAGTCGCCTAGCTGCGCACCGATTGAAACTAAAGCGCCCATGACCGGGGCTTGCACTAGGTTATCTTTAAATGGATGGTTTGGAAAAGCGTAGGTGTCTGCGCAATAGACAACTACCACAGCCCAAAATATAGAGGCGAAGAATCCGCCCAACGCGCCTTCAACCGTTTTCTTTGGACTTATTTGAGGATAAAGAAGGCGCTTTCCAAAATGTTTTCCCACATAGTACGCAAACACATCTGTCGCCCAAATGATAAACAAGCTTGCCCAAACATAAGCCAAGCCAGGCTGCTGAAGTGGGTTCGCTGGCGCCACCATGCCTGGTGGCACGAGGTTGCGCAGCAAAATTAAATGGCTGGGCAGCCAGCCGACATAGATGAAACCTAAGATGGTTGTTGCAATATCTGCAATTGTGGCCGGCGGATTCTCATTTCGGAACAGCAATCGATAAAAGGACAGGCACACACCAATCGTTAGCAAAATTGGAAAATGGTCGATGGCAAAATTCTGAGAAACATGCACACCCGGAATAGTTGGAAATGCTGCCATCGCAAAAAATGCGACGATCATGTTTTTCACTATACGTGGCGACGGTCGCATGCCCTTAGCTTGAGTCATCACAACAAATTCACTGCCGCCGATGTAACATGCCGTTCCCAGTGCCAGTGGCCACCAAATGCCGCCCGCAATCGATGCACCAACAGCAGTTAAAAACAGAGCCATTCCGTAGACTACACGCTTCGACACTAGTGCTGTCCCCTTTCCTTCGCGATTGACGGCATTTTGCTAATTCCTTCGTTTTGCTCACTCGATAGCGGTATTTCTGGTGACGCGTTATCTAATGCAGCGAATGGGTCGTTTGTTCTTTTTTGCGACTTAACTGATTGTTGGGACATAAGCTTTGAAGCTGCCAGCGCAGTGAGCGGAATCGTGCAGACCAGCCCGAGGCTGCCTGTTAGTGCTGCTGCAATTTCTGTGGCTACAAGGTCTAAATTGATTAGCTTGAGTGACGGCATTGTGGACATCAGCAGCAACAATGGCAGTGCGCTGCCTGAATATGCAAGAACCAGTGTGCATGTCATGCTGCCCATGATGTCGCGGCCCACATTCATGCCTTTTGTGTACAGTTGTTTTGCATCGAGACTGGGGTCTGTTTCACTTAATTCCCATACGGCAGATGCAATTGAAATTCCCACATCCATAATTACGCCCAGGGCTCCGATGAGCATGGACGCGGCAAGTAAACCTGCGAAAAATTGTGGGGATTGACCTGTCATGCTAGCGCGGAGAATTTGCGCTTCTTCCGAAGACAAGCCGGTAAGTGGTGCGCTATCAATTACGATTTGCGCTGCGATGCCTGAAATGATAACACCACCGATGGTGCCGAAAATCGCTGCTGCTGATTTTTTTGAAAAACCGCCAATGCAAAATATGGTGACACAGGCAGAGGCAAAACAGATTGCCGCCGAGCTAATGAGCGGATTGAAACCATGCATGCTGAGCGGCAAAAGCACAAAACCTATGAGTGAGATTGCCGTGGCAAGTCCTATTAAAGACTTGAATGCACCTTTGCCGCCGAAGTATAAAAAAGCGGCAAGGAAGATAGCGCCCAGGGCGTACAAAACCGGTGCGCGATGATGGTCTGCGATGTTAATGTCTGGGGCTTTGCCAGATTCGTTGGCGACAGACAAAATAACTTCAGACCCTGGTTTGACATTGATGTTGAATGACGGATTGTCTGTTAATTCGTTGAGGACTTTAACTGTGCGGTCTTTGAGTGCGCCTTCTTTAATTTCGATTTCAACTATTTGGCTTGTAGACACCATTCCGGTGCTTGTTAGCATCTTGTCGTTCAGTTGCGGCGTAGTTACCGACTTCACTTTTCCAACGACAAAATCTTCTTTTATTTTGTCGCTTGCTGCCGACGGCAACTCTCTTGTAATTATTTTGTGTTTGGGGTCACTTTGCGCATTTGCTTGAGGCGCAAATGAAGCGGCGCAAAGAAAAATACTTAGAGCGATGCTCAGCCTGAGAACAATTGGCACCATTGCTCAAATCTCCGTCTCGGAGCTGAGTTTTAAGCTCAGTTGCCCCCCAGGAGCGCTTCGCCCGATGTAGGCATATGCTGCTGGTGTAGCCACTCGCCCGCGGGGCGTGCGTTGAATAAAACCGCACTGAATCAAGAATGGCTCATATACATCTTCCACCGTGTCGCTGTCTTCGCCAAGGCTTGCAGCCAATGCTTCTACGCCGACCGGCCCGCCTGCATAAGCGTCAATGATTATCGAAAGCAATCTTCTGTCGGTGGGGTCTAGACCTTGTTGATCTACCTGATATGTTTCCAGCGCTTTCTTGGCTGTGTCAACATCGACATTGTCGTGCCCTTTATATTGAGCATAGTCTCTTACAAGTCGCACCAGTCGGTTTGCAATACGCGGCGTGCCGCGGGCGCGCGATGCCACAATTTCAACTGCCGCAGGGTCCATTCCAATGTTGAGAATTGAAGCGGTGCGAGCGACTATTTTGCTGAGTTCTTCCAGATTGTAAAATTCGAGTCTGAGCACAAAACCAAAGCGGTCGCGCAATGCGTTTGAAAGCATGGCGGCTTTTGTTGTTGCTCCAATCAATGTAAATTTGGGCAATGGCAAACGCATGGTGCGTGTCGCGTGTCCCTTTCCTGCTGTGAGATCTATTGAGAAATCTTCTATTGCCGGGTAAAGCAATTCTTCGGCCACGCGATTGAGTCTGTGGATTTCGTCAATGAAAAGAACGTCACCGGCTTCGAGCTGGTGGAGCAATCCGACTATGTCTCTGGGGCGTTCTAGCGATGGCCCCGAACTTAATTGCATGCGGGCGCCCATTTCGTTGGCGATTACATTGGCAAGCGAGGTTTTTCCTAAACCAGGCGGACCATAGAAAAGAATGTGGTCGAGGGGCTCGCCCCGTGACTTGGCTGCCGCCACTGACATCTCGAGCATTGATTTTGTGCGGGTTTGCCCGATGTACTCGGCAAGGCTTTGTGGTCTTAAGGTTATTTCGGACTTGCGGTCTGAATGGCTTTCCTGAGACGACAAAACAGTAGCCCGACGAGCCTTTTTACGCTCGCCGGCTTCCGATGCCGAATCTTCTGGCTCGGGCAATCCATCAATTGAGCTTGGGACGATGGCCATTCATGAGCTCCGTTCGTCTAATTATACGTTCCGTTGGCTCAGTCCGCCTCAACCGCACAATATGTTATGGAACGCGAAGCAGAGCCGAAAGCTTCGTGTTTTGAAGTCCTTTTTGTAGCTATGTGTTGCATATCTAGGGACCTGAATCGCAGCCCCCACGTGGTTCTGGGCGTTTTGCCGCCTGCCCCTATTTGTACATTTGCATAGTTCTTTTAGTTCGTGATTTTGTTTTAAGCGCCACCCGGCAGGGAGCCCTCAAGAGCCGTAGTTATTGGGCTGTGCGGATCGTTTGGCTATGAAATCAAGATAGCTTATAGGAAACCAAGGTGTTAAAAGTTGCCTGGCCCGTATAATGCTGAGCATGAGCAATAAAGTTGTCACTAGAATGGTCTCAAATTTCAGCCCTGCCGGGAGTGATTCGCGTCAGGACAAGGCTGTACCGCCACCCGAGTTGTCGGTTTTGCTTCCTGTATATAACGAAGAGGAAAGCTTGCCTTCACTTTACGACAAGTTAGTCCAGGCACTGGACGGATTGGGTCGTACCTGGGAAGTCATACTCGTGGACGATGGGTCCCGAGATAAGTCGTGGGAGCTGCTTGAAGGCATGGCTGCCAAAGACAAGCGCTTCAAGTGCGTTCGTTTTGTCAGAAATTTTGGTCAAACTGCTGCGCTGGCTGCGGGCATTGATTTTGCTTGTGGCGACATCATCATTCCTATGGATGCTGATTTGCAAAATGACCCTGTGGATATTGCCCGTTTGCTCGAAAAACTTGATGAAGGTTTCGACGTTGTCAGTGGATGGCGTAAAGACCGCCAGGATGAGCTGTTTACCCGTTTGATTCCATCTTGGACAGCCAACAAAATCATTTCAGTCATAAGCGGCGTTCGCCTGCATGACTATGGATGTTCTCTCAAAGCCTATCGTCGTGAAGTCATTAAAGACGTCAGACTTTATGGCGAAATGCACCGCTTCGTTCCTATTTATGCAAGCTGGATGGGTGCAAAAGTGTCTGAAATACCAGTCACTCACCATGCACGGCAATTTGGCGTTTCCAAATACGGTTTGTCAAGAACCTTCAAGGTTGTACTAGACCTTATTCTCGTCAAGTTTCTGTCTAGTTACGCAACCAAGCCAATTCATATTTTTGGCGCCATGGGATTTCTCTGTTTCGCTGCCGCCACGGCTGCTTTTGCCTGGATGGTAGTACTGAAATTCTGGTTCAACACCTCGTTCATTTTGACGCCGCTGCCCATGCTTGTTGTAATGTGCACCCTGCTTGGTGTGCAATTCATCTTTATGGGACTGCTTGCTGAAATCGTCATGCGTACCTATCACGAGTCGCAAGACAAGTCGATTTACAAAGTCAAGAAGACGCTCAATACTGAAACCGAGTAGTTCTGCTAAGAGCTTAGTGCACCTGACTGCTTAATCTGGTTAAGATTCGCCAGATTGGGGGTAAGATGAAGGGTGTTCTATGTCCCTTTAGGTGTCTCGTTTGAGCATCCCATGCCGGTAAATCAGAAGGCGTACGCTAACAAAGGTTCTTCCAGCACTGTTGCTGGTACCAATTATTCCGTAGCAGGAACACTCGCTTGGTTCGTGGTGGTTGGCGTTAGCTATGTTGTGCTTTTGATGATTCTTGCCGGGCCGCATTTCTTTGGGCATCACATCAAAGTCGGCGACACGGTAGAGCAAGAAATCACCGCACCAAAACGATCGTTGATAGTCGATGAGGACAAAACTCAAGACTTGCGTGAGTGCGCCAGGCATAGTGTCATGCCTGTATTGAAACGCGACGAGAAAAAATCTGCGGCAATTTTGTCTGCCGTTTTGAGCCAGCTGGAAAAGTTGAAGCAGATGCAAGCTCAGGGCATCTTGCCTCTGGATGAGCCTCCGGTTTTTAGCGCAGATGAGCAAGTATTTTTGATTGAATTGCCCGACCATGAATTTGAAAAATTCTGTGCTGCTGCAAAAACTCCTTCGGGCAACAGTCCGATTCCGGGCGACCTGGCTGAATCAGTTTTAGCTAAATTGCGTTCGCTGCCTCAAACTGCTCCACCGGCAAAGCGCGGGAAAACCGCTGCGCCAGTGTTGTTGCAAGCAGACTACATTGCAAAATTGACTAAGGGACGAGAGCAATATCAAAAGCTAAAAGGAACGCGCTCAAATATTGAGCACAAAATTTTGTGTGTTGCTGCAATGCTTGAACCAGAAGATTTGAAGCAATATTCCGCTGACGTGTCATCTTCTGTAAAACGCCTCCTGGCTCATGTGAAACTTGAACCATATGCAGAACGCAACGAATGGGAATTGCAGGTATTTGAATTTTTGCCTGATAGAATTCAGGATAATCTTCGTCATGCTACCGCTGATTTGGTGTCATCACAGTTTGAGCCCAATGTTAGTGCAGACCCCACTGCGACTGACAGAGAAATGAAAGTGGCTCTGGCTGCCGTTAAACCTGTCATGAAGGAAATTGAGGTGGGTACTGTTATCGTACCTAAAGGCAAAATACTTGATGCAAGCGATGTAAAAACTCTAGAGACTGTCGGCATAACTCAAATCAGCGACCCAGGACTTGCAGCTGTTATTGCCATTGCGCTATTTGCTGCATTTTTGTTGTTTGGCGTTTATCTCTACACTTATGAACCCAAGCTGTTTTTCTCTCCATCAGCAATCGCATTGATGGCAACTGTTTCCATCATAACTTGTACTCTTGCTTTGTTTATTGGACCTCAATATCCGCAGTTTGTGCCTCTATCTGCTACGACTTTGATTTTGGCTGTAACATACAAGCGCCGCCTGACAGGTATTTTGGCTGCGCTTATTTTGCTTTTCTTGAGTGTGAGCGAGTTGGTCACAGGCGCTCATCTGGTGGCACTTGGTTGTGCCTCAGGAATGGCTTTAGGAGCCAGTGTAAAGCGTCGTCGTGATTTGATGCTCACTGGTATTCTCGTTGGTGTCATGCAAGCTGTCGGTTATACTCTGGCAATTGTTGTAAGTGGTGCGCCGACTCAAAATGCCAATCTTACAACTGTTTTGCCGATGGAAATGCTTGGCGGATTATTCTCCTCAATTGCAGCGATAGGTAGTTTGCCTTTTCTCGAAAACATTTTTGGAATTTTGACTCCTTATCGTATTGCAGAGCTAGCCGAGCCCGACCAGCCTCTCATGCGGCAGTTGGAAGAAAATGCACCAGGCACATATCAACACAGCCTGGCTGTTGCGAATTTAGCTGAAGGTGGCGCGCGCGCAATTGGCTGTGATGTTAATCTTGTGCACACTGGCGCGATGTATCACGACATCGGAAAAATGGTTACGCCGCGATATTTCATTGAAAACCAACTTGGTGACAAAAATCCGCATGACTTTATACCGCCCGAAGAATCGAGTGCAAAAGTGCTGGCGCACGTAACTAACGGCATCGCCCTGGCGCAGAAGTACGGCTTGCCTAAGGCAATTCAAGCTTTTATACCTGAGCATCAGGGTACAACCATCATGGCTTATTTTTATCACAAAGCCTGTTTGCGTGATGGCGCTGAAAACGTAGACCCTATGTTTTATCGTTATCCTGGTCCAAAACCTCAAACCAAAGAAAGTGCAATCGTTATGCTTGCTGACGTGTCTGAAGCTGTAACACACAGCATGCACGACCCTTCGATGGAAGAAGTTGAAGCAGCTATGTCCAATGTTTTTAAGGCTCGCTGGGACGACGGACAGTTTAGCGAATCAGGACTAAGCTCTGAGGAATTGGAAAGAGTGAAAAGAGGTTTCGTTAGAGTGTGGCGAACCTTGCATCACGAGCGTTTAAAATACCCAGCCACCACAACCGGCAAAATGCCAGTTGTCCCTGCCTCAACCACCGCTGCCGCCGACGCCGGCAAAAATGGTGAAAGCAATTCTGCCGGCATAGATGTTGGGCCTGATACTCACTGCTGCGCATCTGAATGGGACTGCTAAAGCCTCTTACTGGGGGCTATGGTATCCAGGTGATGATCTTGTCCGGGTGTGATCTTGTCCCGGTGTGATCTTGTCCGGGTGTGATCTTGTCCGGGTGTGATCTTATCCAGGTGATGATCTTATCCAGGGCTGCTTGCCTTGGCTACGACGCTATCCTCAGGCGCTTGTAGGGGCGACGCCATGCGTCGCCCGCAATTTTATAGAGCGAATATGTCTAAGCGAGCACCGCAGCTTAAGGTCCGGACGACGCATGGCGTCGCCCCTACGTGTGACAAGCATGTTCAATGTCTAGGAGGTGA
>CAZJLR010000075.1:0-29127 GCA_964546815.1 uncultured Candidatus Obscuribacterales bacterium
CTTGATACGGCTCCATTTTAGTTCGCCAGCAGTATCCATGGCGTCGCCCCTACAAGGCATTGCACCTACAAGGCATTGCACCTACAAGGTATTGCATGGACGAATGCTTGCCGGCAAAAGTTTAGCTATGGTCTCAGCAGGTATGGAAGCATGGCTTCTCGTGGGAATTTGTCGCGAAAGCGCCAGAGGAAACCATCCTGGTAATAATGAACCATCGACAATCCCAAAACTGCGCCTTTGATTACATTGCCGAGTAGTGAGTTTTGTCCTTGCGAGTCGTCAATGAATTTCATCAACGTTACTAACGTAACTAGGATAGCGCCCGAAGCCAGGTAGAGCATGATAGGGTGCTTTGTTGGTAGTTTATCGATTTGACCTTCATGATATTTGCGTTCTGCAACAATGTAGTTTAGTCCGATGTACTGACACCAGTGCACCACTAGCGGTATCATGGCAGCTGCGTTGTAATCTTTCCCCAGAAAACCAAACGGAATGAAAGAGCCCACGCAAACCATCCAGAAAACGAATCCGGGCAAGTTAAGGTGTTTTCCTGCGGCCAATTGCATTCCCAAATTTGTGACATAGGCAATGCAAAATGCAAGTCCTGCGATTGCGCAAATTATGATGGGTGCCAGCATAAACTCAGCAAGCGGCGTGCCGGCTAAGATTGTACGTTTGAAAAATAGCAACGAAAAGCAAAGCACAAGCAAGCGCTGACTCCACGCTTGAATATTGCGCGGTACTTTAGCTTCATTTGATTTATTGTTTTGATATAAGAGCAAGATGCCGATGTTTTGCTGCACCACATGATTTAGAGACCAGCAAATGTAAAAGAAAAAGAGAAGCGGCGCCGCATAGATTTGGCCCATTACTGATGCGACGAAAAGAAAAATCGAACCAAGAATAAAACTCAGTTTTCTGCTTTTCTCATCAAGAAAGTAGTAATTTCTGTTGTCTTTGTCTAAAAAATGAAACCACGTGGCTCCGAGGTGGAATGAACCGAGCCCTAAAACTTCTTGCGCGATGATGGCGTACAACAGAGCATTGGAGGCTTGAAATGCTTCGGCGCCTGCAAACAGCAAAAATGCGAATGGCAAAGGCAGAAAAAAGAACAGCGCATCCTGCCAAGGACTGAATAGCCAGTCAAAGCGTAAGCTCTGAACTTTTTGGGGAATTGCTTGCATGAAAGGTAGTAAGACTGAGGTACCAAGTTTAAGTTAATCACCCGCGACTTCCAAATGTCAATACAAAGCGCTTTCTGCCGAGTTAATTATGGAAGCTGGCTTTGTTGCTGGTCTGCCTCTTTGCGGTCTGCAGTCGTCATTTGCTTAAGGGCAAAATGGTTGAGTGCTAAAATGAGGCGAAAAAGAGTCAGCCAGACATGGTCATCGTGTCTTCCGCGCCAGGGACAACCAATGCGTCTATTCAAACTAGATTTTGCACTTGCCGCATTTCAATGCGTTTTCTTTGCGCTAATGCTCACTTTATTTTGTTGTTCTGTTCAAGCCTCGCCTGACACTAAGGCAGAGCTTGCAAAACTAAAGAAAGAAATTGATGACCCAAAAGCGGCCATTGCAGATCGAAAGGAACTTAACAGCTATTTGAGCAGGTTGAACGCAATAATTTTGAAAAACAAAAATCTTGCTGATGCTTTTTATTTGCAAGGTGTAGTTTATGAAAAACTCGACGATAAGGCAAAGGCAATTGCAAGTCTAGACCAATGTCTCAAACTCGACCCCAAGCATGGTAATGCGCACTGGTATCGAGGCATACTTTTTTTCGGGAAAGATTTCGGAAAAGCCATTGATGACTTTGATGCTGCAATTGCAAATGGTTCTGCCAAACCTGCTGTTTATTCAAACCGTGGGGCGGCTTATGTGCAGGTAGACCAGAAAAAGAAAGCGCTGCAAGATTTTGACACGGCGCTTAATATGGCTCCAGACCAAACGTACACGCGTATGATGCGCGCAGAGCTCAACCAGGAGTTAGGTCATTCGGAAGATGCAATTAAAGATTGCGATCTCGTGTTTGCGGATAAGCGAGTCGTTGAATCAGACGTGGGCTGGCTGCACAAAATCAAAGGCAGCGCATTGTATTCTATCGCTAAGTATGAAGACTCTGTGTCTGAAATGACCAGAGCTGCTGATGCACTTAAGGGCGAAGAAAAAGCAAAAGCCATTTTTCTTCGAGGGGCAGCTTATCACAAGCTCGGCAAGGACGATCTTGCTGATGCTGATATTGCGCTTGCTAGAAAATTGGGATTCGTTCCGCATGCACAATCTGCGTCAATGCCGGTTGACAAAGTCGCGCATCTAGAGGGAGCAGAAAACCAAGCCAAGTTAGAGGCTGCCATTACGCCGTTGATTGCCGCAGCTAAAAAAACTTTGCCAGCTGCCAAAACTAAATACTTGAAAGGGCTGCCTGCCGGATTTGTGTTTTTCGTCACCGTCAAGCTAAAAGACGCAGCAAAATCAGAACAGGTTTTTGTTCATGTTAATTCGTGGCATGAAGACAAAATCGACGGTACTTTAGCCAATCATGTAAATTTGCTTAGTTACCACGAGGGTGACAAAATTCAGGTGCTCGAAAAAGACATTTTAGATTGGACGATTATGGGTCCCGATGGAAAAGAAGAGGGAAATGTAGTTGGGAAGTTTATCGACAATTGGAAAAAATAAGCTATCCAAATGCTCTGTTTCGCTCACTTTCGTTGATATTGAGCATAAAAAATGAAGCTTATAAATTCATTGCTGATTTTGGCTTGTTTTGTTGTGCTTGCGCAGCCTGTCGCAACTGGCCAAAATTTGGCCGGACAACTTAGCCAGCTCAGAGCAGTTGTAGACCAAGACCCAGGCAAGCCTCGCCCCGACAAAAAAACTTTAGAGCAATCAATCAAAACTCTTGATGCAATTATTGAAAAAGATCATTCTAACTGGGAAGCCTATTACATCAGGGCTGTAGCGTACATGAAGTTGGGCAATGGACCCAAGAGTTGCGCAGATTTCAATGCTACACTCAAGTTAAATCCACGGCAGGGAAAGTCGTACTGGTGCCGCGGAGTTTTGCTTTTTTCAGATAAAACTATGAAGCAAGCTTTGAGTGATTTTGATGCAGCGATTGAAAACGGCTCTGACAGTGCTGCTGTATACGCAAATCGTGGCGCAGCGTACTTGCGTTTGGGTCAAAAACATAAAGCATTGGAAGACTTTGATCGTTGTCTTGAAAAAGCTCCCGGGCAATCGGCAACAAGGTTGATGCGCGCAGAACTACATCGCTCGTTGGCAAATTATGGCTTGGCAATTGAAGATTGCGATGCAATTATTGCTGATAAGAAGGCTTTGCCTCGCGATCTTCCCGATTGCTATAAAATTCGCGGCTCTTGCCTCTTCCAATTGGGGCGCTACAAAGAAGCTACTGAGTCACTTACAAAAGCTATGGAAGGCTTAGATAACAAAGGCAAGGCCAGAGCTGTCTATATTAGAGGATTGGCTTACGCCAAATTAGGTAAGAAAGAAACTGCAACTACTGATTTACAACTAGCCAGAAAACTCGGCTTCGTTACCTCAGTTAATATCACTCCGGACAAGCAGGTGGACGAAAAAACGAATTCAAGTCTTGATGCCGCCATTAAACCTTTGATTGCGCAAGCACAAAAAACACTGCCGCAAGTCAAAGAACGATATTTGCGGGGGCTAGGTCAATACGATCTTCTATTTGTCACCTACAGACTTTATGACGCAACGCGAGGCGAACATGTTTTTGTCGAGGTGCATTCATGGAATGGCGACAAAATAACCGGCACCATTTCTAGCGAAGTAAAGTTTCTAAATCGTCGAGCCGGCGAGCAAGTGATTGTGCCTGAGAAAGACGTCTTAGACTGGACGATTACGCATCCTGATGGTAGCGAAGAAGGCAATATTGTAGGTAAGTTTTTAGATAACTGGAAGGGCTAATAACACAGCTTAGAAATGGTGGTCGTGATGATGGCGTTTTGCGCGCAGCAAAGCTTTCTTCATTTCTTTGGGAATTTTGATTTCTTTAACCTCAGCCACCGTGACGCGCACGCCCCATTCTCGTGTTTGCTTCTCTAATTTGCTTTTCAGCGCACTGTTCATTCTGCCGCGGTCGGACATGAGGTGGCGTAGGTCATGTTGGGCGACGATTGTGCGCAAGCTAGTTTGAACTAATTCGTTGGTGGCTTTGGTGACATCGTCAATTTTGCTAACAGCCTTTTTGGCATCAACAATATTAAACATGCAAACGGCCGATAATTTTATCGACACGTGGTCTGAAGTCATTTCTTCAAGCACTGGTGTAGTAATCGTAATTGTGCGTGTGTCAACCGTTTGCCCCTGGTCGATTATCGGAATGACCATGTGCACGCCAGGCCCTTTTGCTGCGGCAACTTTGCCAAACCTGAATACGACAAGCTGGTTGTATTCTTTTACAACCTTAATTCCTGAAAGTAAAACCATGCATGTAAACACGACGATGCCGCCGAGAATTTCAAACATGCCTACCCCCATTACTCATTTGACCAGGATAATTACCTCGTACCCATTCTAACTGCAACTGCGCTCTTGGGTTCTCTTTTGTTCTTAACTGGAAAATTCAGGGAAATTCCTGGTAAAAGAACCTGCCCGGGCGTATAGGATGGTTCATGGGCACTGATGACCGAGGTCACGTATGCGCATGCAACGTGGCGGGTATAGCTTAGTCATGACTTCTAAGGTGGTAGCGAGCGATGAGTTCGACAGCAGAAGATGCCAGGGCGAGCAAAGGCGGTTGGTCGCGTAAGTCGAAAAGCAAAGTGTCGACGGCTCAACCTGTTTTATTCGAATCACTCAGCGATGGCAAGAAAGGTACCCTTCTGTTTTTTGGCGTAATTTTGCCTATTTTGGCTGTTGTTTTCGAATCAAACTGTCATTTTTGTGCGCAAAACTTTTTTGACCCATTTCCGTCGCCAAGTCATGTGGTTTTGTTTTTGCTTATACCTCTAAGCAATTTCCTTGCTTATGCCAGTAGCTCAAAAAACATGTCTTCTCATTACGCTTTTATGTCTCTGGCCAGCGGAATGGCTATGGGAATGGCATTCATGTATTCGTTGATGTTTTTGCCTCTTGTGGGACGGTCGCTGCTATATTCGCTTTACTTGGGATTTGGCTTGCTCGGGCTTTCACCTATTCTTGCGCTTCCCTGTCTTTGGGGCAGCGGCAAACTTGTTGCGCATCTGGCAGCAAAGCAAAAAACTTATTTCAATGCTCACCAGGTTGAGCATATGGGCCATCTTATAGTGTTGGTGATGGTGTTAGCCGTGGAGTTGCCGTCAACCATGACACGTGTCCAGATGGAAATGGCGTCAAAACCTGAGACAGCGGTGGCAGCCTATCGTTGGTTGCGACGTTATGGTAGTGAAGAAATTTTACTCAGAGCGTGCTATGAACGCTCTGGACGTGCAACAGATATTCTTGGTTCATTATACGAAGCCACTCATCCCATGTCTGTAGCTGAGGCACGAAACATTTTTTACAGGACAACGGGTAAGCCTTTCAATTCAGTTGCTATACCAGCGTCTGCTCGGGCAACCATAAAAAATGCCAATGCAATCGCCGACCCTGCCGGTCTAAACGCGGGTGTTGTTGATGAGTTTGATCTTGACACCGATATTGCCGGCGAAGCCGTAAGTGGCGTCGCTCGTGGATTGTCTGTTTCTGCTTCTAAGCTCAGCGGAAAGCTTGATGCTAATGCCATGGTGGCAGACCTTGATTGGTCGTTTTCGTTCAAAAATGTGTCTAAGTATGATAGGGAAGCGCGCAGCAAAATTTTATTGCCGCAAGGGGCCGTAGTTACTAAGGCTACTTTGACTGTAAATAATGTTGAGCACGATGCCACCATTATGGTTCGCGAAGAAGCTAGAAAAGTTTATCAGCAGGCTGTTATGCAGCACAAGGAAGACCCTCTTCTGGTGAGCACCTGTGGAATAGACCAAATTTTGGTTCAGTGTTTTCCAGTGCATCCAGATGCTGCGTTGAAGGTAAAACTCAAAATTATCACGCCGCTTTCAGCAAACGGAAATGGCTCTGCATCACTCATGATGCCCGTTTTTATGGAGCGTAATTTTCAAGTTGAATCAGCAACAGCAGTTGATATCGAGTCTGGAGGCAAGCACCTTCAAGGCAATTTTGAAAACGAGAAAATCGCAAAATTTGCTGCGTTTTTCCATGTAGATCGCGATCCGAATTTGAATAAGGTCTACTGCGAAGATAAAGACTCTTCCCCCGCTCGCATTTTAGAGCGTGACATCGCTGCGCCACAAATTCCAAAGCCGAAAAAACTTTCAGTAATTATTGATGGTTCTATCGGTATGAAAGATGCGCTGCCTTCAATTATTGAAGGGCTCAAATCTGTGCCAAATGATGTGCCGACAGAATTGATTCTCGTTGCGGATGAGTCGAGGGTTCTTTGTTCTGCCGCTACAATACCCGGCTCTTCCGCATTTGCGACGGCGCTAGGTGAGCTGCAAAAGTACAAAGCCGCCGGAGGGCAAAGCGATTTTTCTGCTCTTAGTGATTACCTGGTAAAACGTTCTAAAGATGGTGGCAGCGTTGCGCTCTGGGTACACGCTGCTCAGCCGGCGCTCGGTGAAGCGCAGTCAATCAAGCAGCTATTGGGCAGTGAAGCCAAAGCGCCTATTGTCTATGATTTGCAAGTCGCTGCGGGTCCCAACGATATTTTGGATGGCGTCGAAAATTTCGCAGGTGTTGCGCGTGTCCCCCAAAATGGCGATTTGAGCAGCAGTCTGCGCCAGTTTTTCTTGTCATGGACAAATGAAAAATTGCAGCAACAAGCTGAATATCTTTATCATGATGCCTCTTTCAAATCGGAAGAGCAAGGTAAATATGCTGCGCCGGCAGCAATGGCTAAGCTTGCTGCTTACAATAGAGTTTTGCTAGATCTCGCAAATCCGCTGACGAGCCCTGCAAATGAAGCAAACGAATTGGCCAGAGATTATCACCTTGTGACGCCAATCTCAAGCGCTGTGGTTGTCGATGATATACCTGAAATGGCAGCTGTGGTGCTTCCACCTGTTCCACACAAAGACTTTGCCGCGCAGATGCTCACTGATGCTCGCGAAGCCGTTGAAAGCTGTTTGAGGGATTTTGACGGTTTTGTGACTCCTTGTGTGATGGGCATTTCCAATCTTCCTTCATTGATTTCAAATGCGGGAAATTCTATTCCAATGGCCATTAGCCAATCGTTCCAATCTACAGTAAATCAATTGAATAATTTGAATTCAGTACGCAGCCCATCGGCTCCTACTTATGGCGGAGGTGGCAGTTACTCAGGCAGTCAGACAGCCAGTCTTTCTGCTACTGAAAGTCAACCGAGTGGACAAGAGCGCGATGGTGATGTTATGAGCGGTGGTGATGCTGGAATGATGACCTCCCAAAAGCAATCGATTTCACTTGCTGAAGAGAAAGCCGCAGCCAAGCCATCTGTGTCTGGTGGATATGGTGATATAGGTGGTCAACTTGCTGAGAACAAGCCGAATGCGGCACGGAGCCAGGTTGTGATGAGAGACCATCGCCCAGCGAAGCTAAAGGCTGCGGTAAATTCTGGTTTTTCTAAAGAGCTTCCGCCGGTGGCTCCTTCCGCAGTTGCTCCAGGTGAAGTTTCCCGTGAAAAGACAGGGGCAGTTTCCGAAAGTTCACGAGTGCGACAAGCAGACAAAGTGAGCCTTCCGCTTTTGTCCGGTGCTACCAATGGTACTGTTAGTCCTCAAGGATTCGATGCTACGTCTGCGACAGGCGCTCAATTCTCTGGCAATAAAAAGCAAGCAGAATTGAATAAAAATGAGGTTGTGGAAACTGATGCATTTGTCAACGAGCCCAGTAAAGAGCGGCTTATGCTTGACGGTGAAACGGTTTCTGGAGGAAATGAACTCAAAGATGCTACTGTAATACAGGGCGTTAATACCGCCGGTATAGTTCGCTCTAACTACAATTTAGATCAACAACCGCTAAAGGTTGCGCAGCGTCTTTTGTGTTATTTACTTATGCTAGGCGCGGTCATTGCAGCCTTCCTCTATTTTAAGCGCTCAAAGTCTGGACTCTTTGTGAGAGCGTTTCTTGCGACGCTAATTATCTTATCATCCCTTCCAATTTCAGTTGCCATAGTTACTATGTTGGCGCAAGGAATTCAATGATTGAAAGTTGCCATGTCGAAACCGTTTTGTTTTAGCACTGCTTGTCGTTGCGCTCTCATTGTTGCCACATATGCGTCTGAGCCTGGTCGATCAAGCTGCATTGATTCCATTTTTTTGAAAGCTTCGTTTGATTTGTTGAGAAATTCTTTTGATTCTGTTGCTCTGATCGTTTGTCGATGCAACGTAAAGCTGCAATAGGACAGGAACTAATCTTACGTCTTGAGTCCCGAAGGTCTTTTCTTGTTCTGCGAGGGTCTTTTCTAGTTCCGCTCTTTTCTCTTTGAGTACTTCTCCAGGCATTTGCAAGGACATTAGCTCAATTGACATAGAATTGCTTGGGAAAATTGTTGGGGCATGGTCAAATCCCTGAGAGTTTTCGGGTAACTGAATTGATTTCATGCAAACCTCGATGACCCATTGGAAATTTATTCTACATGAGTTGATATTTGTGCGCCAAAGCTGTGGTGTTCTTGAAATTGATCACTGTCCTTGCATGGAAGGTCCGGTATCTCAAGTTTAAACAGTCATGTCGATGCAGCCGCAGTGGTGGCAGTGTTTTGCTTTCTTGCTCAGAGTAGCGTTGCAACCAGAGCAATGCCTGTAGTGCTTTTCATGCTCTTGCGACAGTCGATTTCTTTCATTGGAAGGCAGGGCGTCAAGCTCGCACAGATAGTTAAGTCCGCCTATGAGCGAGTGCATTCCGGCGTTACAGTGCTCCGGGTAAGACTGAGTCCATTTGTGCCAGAGACCACCATCGCAAGTGTACTTAGCTGCGCGATCGGAGCCGAGCTTTTGATCGAGAAGAAGCAGAGCTTGCATTACTGTGGCCTGTTGATTGACCTCATCGCAATTGAGCCATTTGTCCAGATAGGTGAGTAAGTATGAGATGCTCTCCTCATTTGCGAAGGAATAAAGGGCAATGCAATATCCTTGACTCGCATATTGGGAGCGATCAGCCAGCAGTGCCGTGCCAATTCTATTTTGGAATTGCTTCCAGCCCTTTATGGCGCAGTACCAGCTTGCCGTCAGCTGTGTACGCCAGCCTTCATCAGTAAGGAGAAGCTCGGCATTTTCGGGAGAGATTCGTTCTAATGCTTTGGAAAAGCTCGCTTCGAATTTGACTCTATCGACAGAATCTGCAGCGGAGTTTTTGAAGCGGCAACAATTGGCATTAAGAAGATCGAGGTAAAACGGAGCGACAAATGCGTCGACCTGCGTTAAAAATAGACTGTTATCTTGAATGCTCATGATTGTTTAATACCCAAAGTGCAATCTAGGCTTCGCTTCATTTCTTGAATTTATGATGCATGTCAGAGGTTTACACAGCACATGGTCGTCCCTCGAAACCTGTTTATTTCTTTTGATAGTCTTTCGGAGGAAGAAAGTTAGAGGCTTCAGGCGCAGCTGAATTGAGTTCTTTAAGAGTATAGGTAACTGTCTGTTGTGGAGTATCGCTTTCAAAAAACTGAAGTGAAACAGGACAACCTACGTCTTCGCCGAATTGCATGTTGACCGTTCTCGTAAAATTGCCACCACCTTGATCTTGCCGCCAAAGTTGAGTCTTGTAATTACCAACTTTTCCTGATGATAAGTACTTCCAGACCGGTGCTTTGGGAGAATCAAACGCAACCCCGTCAAAGCTCTCAGAAATAGCGGTTTCATGTTGTTCCATTTCTCTTTCAACGTAGACGTTGGAGTCTGGATATAAGGTAGTTACTTTTAGGCCTGGTGCATCTGAGATCTTGATTTCTGCTTTTCCATCATCTTTTTTGATTTCAGTACGAAATTTTCCGTTTCCGTCACTCATCCGAACTGCGCTTACAATGCCTCGTCCCTGTGGCGCGACATCATAAACCGCAGTATAAGGTTTTGCTATCAGCTTCTTTGGTATAGACGAACAAGAAGAAATCAAAAGAGAGAGCATAATCAGAACCATTAGGGCTGCTTGTTCTCGTTTTTCTCTTCGAATCATGTGGAAATGCTCTATTGCTAGACTATGAACGTGTACTAACTCTAGCATTTTCCGAAATCCACAGAATGTTGCTAGTATGTGTAAGCGCTGGAAGGGATCACTTCCTCAATCTGCCTTGAGTGAAACCAAATGAATTCTAAATCGCTAGTTCTATTGTTTGTGTTGGTAATATTCTGTGAGTTGCTGACCTGCCATGGTGCGAACGCGACTGAGACTGGAGCCTCTGCTACTTATCTAAAATACTACGCCACGCTAGCGCACGCGCAGACAATGGCAGAGATGGCCCCGTTCCTTCCGGAAAGGAGGCGGGCTGAGTTTCTGAAGAACGCTGGCAAAGGCTCTGCGCTGAGGGATTTGGCGGCGGCGCAAGACTCTATGCCAGCTGGTTTGAAAGTGTTGTACACGAAATGTAATGGAAATCATGCCGTCCTTGAAAGTACGGGCATGTTCTCCTCCCCTCAATCTGAGAATACACCGGTTCAGCGTTGGGCATCTGTGCGCATGATCAAAGAATCTGGTGCCTGGAAAATGGTACAAGAATCATGGTTTGAGCATCCACTGCAACTTGCGCCTGTACGAGATGCGCGGATATTGAAATGGTGTGCTGATGCTGCGGTTGAAGCTGCGCCGGCATCGGCTCTGTCGGGAAATATCAATGGTAAGTCGCACAAGCTGGCGGCGGCATCGTTTCACCCGAAATTCCACGTGCTAACGCTTAACACCTATTCCAGCATGGACGATTCAACAATATCACTTCAATTTCCCGAATCTGTTGTGGAGCTTAACGGTCTTCAGTTGCTAAAACCAGGAGCTATGCTCAGTGGTTTCATGATTGGCTGCAAAACAGATACCCGGGGAACCCCAGGCAGCGTCCAAAATCTACTAGACAACGACGACCCGTATGGAATGAAATTGCAATGTGCTAATGATGCAAGTGGATGCCTGAAATGCCGGCTCAATCTGCGATTTCCTAATGCTTCCAAAAGCTATTTGTCTGGCACTTTTCCGGTCGAAGTGCGAAACTAAAAGCATCTTATAGGATAGAGAATAAATGTCGAAGGCCGTTTTTACTTGTTTGTTGCTGGTGCCGGTTTTATTTACTGTGCCTTTGAGTGCTCGTGCACAAGCCGAATCCAATACAAGTAAGAGTAATTCATCTGGTACAGAAGAGTACAAACTCAGACCAGAGCGGCGGCAGTTTTTCAACACAATTAAGCAGTCCATGGCTGGACGAATGGATGACGCGGATGCATGCGCAAATGCAAAAGAAGGCATGAAGCTGGCTGCTTCGCTAACGCGTGATAGCACTGCATACAAATCGGAGAGGCATATGAAAGAAGGTTACCTGATGGAGGATTTCTCCACTTGGGCCTTTCGTCAATTGGTAAAGAGTTGTGAGACCGAATCAATGAAACCGCTGGTCGAAGATTTGATCAAAGCTGAAACCGCTGCATCCAAAGCTGACGAACCCGTATTGTCTTTCAGTTATCTGAGTGCAGCAGATTTCTACCTAAATCGATGTAATGACAAACAGCGCGCAGAATATTTTTTCGACCAGGCTGCGAAAGCAATACCAAAGGTTTACTATGAAGAAACTCAGAGCTATATTCCCGAGAGTTTTGCTCATTCTTTAGCAGTGTACGAAGAAATGCTGTCTCGCCAGGCATCGAAAGCTGGGAAGTACAAGCAAATTAGAAATCTGCGCATCCAACAAGAAGCTCGGCATATAAACAATGTAGGCAATGCCTACTTAAAAGGAGTTTTCGGTCCGCCGGCAAAAACCGGTCTTCGCCAATATGAGGTTGACCACGCTGTTGAAGCGTACACTAAGGCGATCGAGATGATTCCCTCGTGGGCAGAACCTTATCGGGGACGCGCCCGAGCATATGAATTGCTAGAAAAGCACGACTTGGCTAAGCGAGATCGTGCTAAAGCTAAGGAATTGGAGTCATCAAAGTATAATCAATAAACCGGAACCCGTTTGTGGGCCGGAACATGCTCGTGCATACCGAGTTGCTAAATCTATCGCCTACAGTTACGCGCAGCGTCCTCTGCTCTTCTTGCGTCAGCTTCTGCTTTGCGCGCGTCCGATTGAGCACGAGAAAGATCTTGTTGATTGCGATTTGCGTCTTGTAATGCCCTGTCGCGCTCTGTTTGTGCTTGGCGGAGTTGTTGGTCTTTCGCCTGCAGTTCTCTTTGCAAATCGATAATCTGCTGCTTAAGTTGTTCTGGATTGTCAGTGCTCGATTTAGCGTCAAACATTCCCGCCAATTGTAATTTTGGAATTCCGGTAGCTTGTTCCGCAGTCGTTTTGGAGCAATTTTTTTCAGAGCATACGGACTGTATCAATGCAGCGTGAACAGAATCATTTTGCTCATTCAAACTGGTTTTACTGGGCAGTTCAAAATGCATTCTTGTATCTCCTCTTTACAGAGCCCTGAGTTTCTTGGCCGCACGTTTCTTCCTTAGCATATCCTAAGAGTGTGTCGTTTTTGACAGCACCATTAGAAGTCGGTTGTTTTGAACACCCAAAAAGAAAATCTAGCTGTGGAATCATGCAGTCCGTGCCATTGGTAATTCGCACTGTACCTTCAAGTTAGCTAGATATGCGCAGTCCTTCGAAATTTGAGATTGTAGTTTGATTTTCAGTTCTCTGCGCAGTCCAAACGTCTTGTTTCTTCGTCCGCACTATCTTATGGTTTCTGTGGTATGCGTTTTACGGTTTATCACAGAGAAACTGCTTGCTCTCGTCATATGACCTCAATCGAATCAGTCGCAAGTTAGGATATTGCTGCGGCTGCGAGAAAATTTCTTCAAATCGCTTTGTGTTTTTGTACCATGTTTTGACAAACCACCAGAGTATGCTTTCGGCACTGAAAAATTGAGTAACAAAAGACTCTCTGTTGCCATTACAAATTTCCTCGCCAGTAAATATTCTGCTTATTGTGCGTTTGAGGAGTTCAATGAAATTGGAAAAGAACGGCATGTCGAGCCAGATTAGAGTATCTGCGCGCGTCCATGCAATATCTGCAGATTTTCCCACATAATTTCCGGCAACAACCCATCTTTCTGCCTTTGTGGCCTCGTCTAGCAAGCCACGGAATTCTTCAAGTGGACGTTCGCGCCATCCTGGAAGATGATGCAGCTCATCCAAATCAACATAATTAAGCCCATGCAACCGCGCCAATCGTTTAGCGAGGGTTGATTTGCCAGAGCCAGTGGTACCAATAATCACAATGCGCTGCATAATTCCCCGCTTGCCGTTTTGGCTTGAGGTGCTTTGTTATTTGCTACCTTGCAATGCCGGTACCGTGAACGTAATAGGCTTAATTTGAGTCACGTCGAATTTGAAATAATTTGCAAGCGGTAAGCGTGCAAGTTGTTTTCGGCACTCGTCTTCATCAGTGGCTCTGATTTTTAAGAACGCTTTCCAATCGGCGGCGTCATTAGCGCTCATCTGAAAGTCAGTAAGCACGCCTTCTCTCTTCATTTCGTCCACGATTTTTATTTCGTCTGGTACAAGCTTCATATATTGTTCGTCGATTTGAGCGATGCGACTAACAACTACCTGATAACGATTTTTGCTATCAGGACCCCAATTTGGGAAGTCGCCCATGGGAGGTAAATGAATTGGTGCTTCATCGAATAGATGCTCAATTTTTTGAGCAAGTTTGTCGAGGTAATCTTCGCGTTCTTTATCGGAGATTCGGGCAACAGACCAAGCTACAAAAGGTGCAAGAGGAAGAAATCCGTTAAACCAAAATATTCCGTGTTGGATTGGTTGCAGCAAATTATCCATTGCTGGGTTCAATCCCCACCCGTCGTAGACATTTGGTCCGCCACCGGTAGTTGTTATGAGCATTGCGCGTTTCGTACTTTTTCCGAGACCGTTCTCGTAAAACTTGCCACCGCCATAAACTCGGCCCATGGCTAAAACACGATCGCACCATCCTTTGAGAATTGCAGGCATGCCAAACCACCAGAGTGGAAATGAGAAAATTAAAGCGTCACACTCTTCCAGCTTTTTCATTTCTGCTTCTAAATCTGCTGAAAATCCAGACGATTCTGTGGCGTACATTTCTTCTTGCTGTTGTTTCAAATAGTTTGCATCTTTAACCGTTTTGAAATTACGTCGGTCTGAGACTGGGTCGAAATTCATCGCGTGCAGATCTGAAAAAATTACTTCGTGACCTTGTTTTTCCAGGGTACTTTTTGCGCGCTTACTCAAAGCCGAGCAAAAGCTCTGTGGTTCGTGATGAGCATGAACTATGAGAACTTTCATTGGGATACCTCATTTGAAGTCAGGCGTATGCGTGAGCAACATCGTCGAGAATGGTACCTTTTCGCTGCATATAATGCAGCTGCTTCCCGCGCCCTTGGAGAAATTCTTTACGAGTTAAACTGCTTGTCCAGAGAGCCGTGCAATCTAAAACGGTTTTATTGACTCAATCTGGCTTCCATTGCGACTTAAGCTCTGGCAGCGAACGAATTGTTTTTGAGGCGCGATATTCTTCTTCAATCGAATTAGCTGCGTCCGTTCTGTGTTGAAGGCGCAACAAGTTTGCATAATCCTCCACCGCTTGCGGGGGCGGCTTTTCTGGAGTCATAGTAAATGCACCGAAAGCCTGACGGTAATAGTATTCAGCTGCTTCCAAATTCTTTTCTCTCTCAAAGCAAGTTGCAAGTTTCAAGAGCTTAGCTGCAGCTTCGCCTGCAAACTTTTCTTTGTCTGCTTGCCTTAAGCCGGCGTCGGTGTCCATCCACATTAGCCCGTATGGGTCTCTTCCTTTCACGTGTCCTGAATCGTACCCAAAACTTCTATTGATGAGCTCTATAGCGCGCTGGTAATGTCCGTCATTCATGTGACGAGTTGCCCACTCCACCATCAATTCTCTATCGCCAAGCGCTTGAGGGTCTCCCAAAGAAATCGCATAACCACATACAAGTTCTTTGGCAATCGGATTAGCCGCAACAACGAGTGAGACTGCTCCGAAGGACAGCGCGCCGGCCAAAAACATCGTAACTGCAGTTCGCTGCCAGCGTTTTTGTCGATTTTTCTGTTGCTGCGACGGCGGAAGTTTCTTTGCCTTTTGAACCCTGAGCAAATCAGCCTTCAATTCAGACGCCGATTGATAGCGGTCTTCAGGCTTTTTGCTCAAGCATCGCAAAATAACCTGTTCGAGCGAAGACGGTACTTGTTTCAGCCCAGGATACTGCGAAAACGGAGCCGGGTCATTGGCAAGAACGTTGGCGGTCGTTTGAACAATGCTTTTTCCCTCGAAAGGATGAACACCGGTAATAGTCTTGTACATTACGCAGCCTAAAGAGAAAATATCAGAAGCAAATGTAGCTTCTTCGCCTTTACATTGTTCTGGTGAAAGAGAGATTGCACTTCCCATAAATCCACGTGTCTGTGTGTATTCCGCTGTTAAATCCACGCAACGATCATTCACAACTTTGGCAATTCCAAAGTCCAAAAGTTTTACCAAATCAATACCCGGTGATGGATTGCTCACCATAATATTGCTGGGTTTAATGTCGCGATGAACAAGCCCAACTGAATGAACATATGCAAGTGCATCTGCGAGTTGTTGAAATATTTCCAGTGCGCGTTCGCTGTTAAGAGATTGTTCGGTCTCCAACAGTTGAGCGAGATTTTTCCCAGGCAAATAATCCATTATGAGAAACGGAATATTACCCTCACCGCGCAAAGATTCATAGACTGCTGCAAGGTGTGCGTGAGTCAATCGTTGTGCGGTCTTCGCTTCTTTCTCAAAGCGCTTCTCTGATATTTCATCTTGCAGAAGCTTAGGGCTCAACAGTTTTGCTGCAAATGTTTTTTCAAGCTTGCGGTCAAAAACTTTGAAAACAGCACCCATGCCACCGTTGCCAAGGAACTCTTGTACTTCAAATCTGTCGCCAAGAATTTTCTGTGCTGTTTCAAGCTCATTTGTCAATTCAGGAGAGGAAGCTTCTGAATTCGCCGTCTGTGTTGCCCCATCTTTAACGTCGCTCTTTAGCTGCGCTTCCCCGGTTGATGCTTGGATTTGCGACGTGCCGTTCTCTTCGCCTTCTACCAGCCGGACTTCGGAGAATACTTGCTCCTTAGTTTCCATTGCAAATTCCCCGAAAAACCAACCCAGAGCGCTGAACGGTTTTTGCCCCTAAAAAGAAACATTCAGCCTCTTAACTTAGTGCCCAGAATACTGCATTGGTAATCTTAATAGTTCTGCGCTAAATAGGGCTGTGCCACGCCATGAATGGCAACTCGGGAATAGACCGTCTTGAGAGTCTTCTTCGTGCGTTGATTGATCTCTGCAGCACAAAAATTGTTTGCGAATTAGAATGGAAAATTTAGTGCCTGCCAGCGATACCGTATGCGGTATCGTGCGATTTGGCGAACTTTGAAGGTGCTTTAGATGCATTGCCAGTAGCTTCACTAGTTACAAGAGTCCGTTTCCAAATTGTTTATGGATCTGGTCCATGCGGAAATCGGGAAGTGCGGTGGCTTAAACATGGTTTCTACTGCAGAAGAAGTTGGAACCCACAAAATTTCTCTGCGTGGATAAAAATCAGATTCAATATGTAATCGAGCGCGGTCCCAATAAAGTTTTTTGAGGACGGTTTCAAATTTCACAAGCCACGCGTCAAACCAGGTAGATTCGGGCGGGTCTTCTTTGATAGAAAGACCAACATGAATGATTTGGCTTCTGTACGTTCCGGATGGGTATGCACCTGGAAGAGCAAAAGCATCCTTATCCACCCATGGCCAGTCATTGTCCGCAGGAAGTTCTTTTATTACTGTTATGTTGCGATCTTGAAGCATGCGAAATTCGTTACCTGCCCTATAGCGAGAGCCGACTATCGCGCCGTAAATAATTGCTTCGTGTCCCATTTTGGCTCACCCCCTTTTCGGTAGATGCTTTCAAGTGTAATTCCAACACAAAAACTCAACCCTGCAAGCGTCTTCATTAGCTATTTGATTTTTTGAACTAGTTGTTTTTAATCACTATAATTGACTGTGGGCAACTTCTAAGAAAATTGCGCCTTAATTATTACGTGATAGTGCGTTATCCTCTGTCAATTTGATGGCGCTTCGCTGATTATGGTGAGGAAGGCGTTTGAAGATTACGAAGAGAGTTATTGAAATTTGCGGAGCAAGGTGATGATCAATGGATTTTGAAATTGTACACGGCGATCTCCTTGATCAAAAAGTTGAGGCCATCGTAAATGCGTGGAATTGCAATTTCATTCCATGGTGGCTTTTGCTACCTCAGGGTGTCTCAGGCGCAATTAAGAAGCGAGGCGGTATTCAACCGTTTTGTGAACTTCAGAAAAAGACTGGTATTATGAAACTGGGAGATGCAGTTTACACTTCGGCTGGAAAATTGCCGTACAAACTAATCATTCATGTGGCGGGAATTAACTGGTTTTGGTGTGCTTCGGAAAAATCAATTCGAATGTCGGTGTTGAACGCCATGGAACTAGCTAAGCAACAACAAATAAAATCGCTGGCTTTTCCAATTATTGGAGCCGGTTCTGGCAGCTTCAATGTGGACCAAGCGCAGAGTATCATGGAAAAAACACTTTCTGAAATTGAAAGCGATATTCGGGTAATTCTGGTGCGGTATGGAGACTGAAGCACTTGGGATTAGGGTAAGCTCAATTTGCCCAGGCAGACGCGGTGCGATGCGCCGGTGCACAGAGGAACATTGTTTGGAATGCGGAAATAACTTGTGTATGCAAGTAACGCAAAGAGCAGTGATTCTTTGAATTTAGTCGAGACGCCATAATCTTCATGCCGTGCAATTTCCAGGCTGTGCGGCCAGCGCGCTGCAAGTTGCTCGACTATAAATTTATTTTCGGCGCCACCGCCTCCAAGCACAATTTTCTTTAAATTGACTTTCGGTTCAACAAATCGTTTGTATTGCTGCGCTATTGATGCTGGAGTGAGTGCGCAAATTGTTGCCAAAATATTTTCTTGCGCTAGCCCTAGCTTACTGCCATGGTCAATAAGTGCGTCGGCAAAGCTTAGTCCAAAAAGTTCTCGTCCTGTTGTTTTCGGTGGAATCAAATCAAAATATGGAATGCTCAACATTTCATTCAGCCAGGCTTCATCGATTTTTCCAGAGCGAGCGATTGTTCCGCCGTCGTCATATTCTTTGCCGAAGAACCTTTCGCAGCAACGGTCGCTGAGCATGTTGCCCGGCCCGGTGTCGAACGCCAGCAAAGCTTCGCCCGTTTCTCCTATGGCTGTGATGTTTGCAATGCCGCCTATATTTAGGATGCCAATTCCCGATCCGACTTCACCGAAAATTACTTCGTCTGCAAATGAAACCAGCGGCGCGCCTTGCCCACCTGCCGCGACATCTTGCACTCGGAAATCACCGATTACGGGAATGCCTGTACGCTCTGCGATGACAGCTGGTTGACCCAGCTGCATAGTGTTAGCGCAGTTAACGCCGCCGAAGTGCTTGTTTTGCGGGGCATGCCAAATGGTTTGTCCGTGCGAGCCAATCAGATCTACCTGCAAACTGCCAAGATTGCTGCTGCGAATGAGTCTTTGGGCAGCGGCTGCAAAAACCTCGCCAAGTGCGGCGTCGAGCCGGCAGAGGTCTTCAAGGCTGGCGTGGCCCGTCGCCACTATTGATTTCATCTTTTGTCTGAGCGCCGGCTCAATCTCATAAAGGATGTGTCCCAGCATCTCAATGGACAATTTTGGTCTGCCATCGTCGTCAGCCGAATGTGACCCATTTTTGGGAGTTATTCGAAAGATGGCCGCGTCGACGCCGTCCATTGATGTGCCACTATTAAGACCTATTACCGTCAGCGGTTTAAGTTTCACCAAAATCTCTCCTGCTCCGAAACCGCCTGAATTTGCGGTACTACAATGATCTCTGCTTGACATTAAAGCGCCAAGATGGGGAACTTCCCCTTCCCATAATATTTTGGCGATTTTTTCAATGCTAATATAGCGCGAACGTTTCCGGAGGTTCTTTCAGATGCAGACAGTCAGCAGGGTGGAATCATCAAATCAAGGTGAAATGTACATCGGACGAGGAAAGAAAACTCGCCGCGCATATGGCTTTGACGAAATTGCTCTTGTGCCTGGCTCTTTGACACTTGATTTTGAACTTTGCGATGTTTCGGTAAACATCGGCAAGCATAAATTGGCTATTCCGCTGCTCGCATCAGCGATGGACGGCGTGGTTGACGTGAAGATTGCTGGTCTGCTCGGCAAAATGGGCGGTCTTGGCGTCTTGAATTTGCAGGGTGTTCACACCCGTTATGAAGACCCTCAAAGCGCGCTCGACCAAATCGCACATTGCGACAAAGGCGATTTCGTCGAATTGATGCAAAGGCTCTATTCAGAGCCTGTAAAGGAAGAGTTGATTGCGGCACGAGTGAAAGAACTGAAGAAGCTGGGCATTTTGACTGCCGCTTCGGTGACACCCAATATGGCTCGCTTGTACGGAAAAATCGCAGTAGATGCGGGTCTCGATATAATTGTTGTTCAATCGACAGTAACAGGAACAGAGCACAAGTCTGCTGCTGGTCACATTGCGCTCGATTTGAAGTCTTTCGTCAAGGAAATTGGCGTGCCGGTTATTGTTGGTAATTGCGTTACTTATGATGCGGCTTCCCGCCTGGCAGAAACCGGCGTTGCCGGCATTCTTGTAGGAGTTGGACCTGGCGCTGCCTGCACCTCTCGCAGCGTGCTCGGCATCGGCGTTCCGATGGCTACAGCCATCGCGGATTGCGCTGGAGCTGTACGTGCATACGAAGAAAAATCAGGCAACCGCGTCACTGTAATTGCCGATGGCGGCATGGTTGTGGGCGGTGACATTTGCAAAGCTATCGCATGTGGAGCTGATGCTGTAATGATTGGCTCGCCGCTGGCCCGCGCCAAAGAAGCTCCCGGACAAGGTTTCCACTGGGGAATGGCGACGCCAAGCCCTATTTTGCCACGCGGCACGCGCGTCAAAGTCGGTCACTCCGGTACTCTTGAGCAAATCGTTTTAGGACCTGCGCAGGTTGATGACGGCACACAAAACCTCATCGGCGCTTTGAAAACAAGCATGTCGACTCTCGGTGCATCAACCTTGAAAGAAATGCAAGAAGTAGAAGTGGTTATTGCGCCTTCCATTCTCACCGAAGGCAAGGTCTTCCAACACGCCCAAGAATTGGGCATGGGCCGCAAATAAGCTGCTAAATTTTCTCTGCGGGCCGCAAATTATCCCCGCGTTTCGCTAGGTCCGACGCATGGGATACTGCTGGCGAACTAAAATGGAGCCGAATCAAGTTCGATGATATGAGCTAAGAGCGTTCCACCTGGGGGCGCAGGCATCCTTGCCTGCTTCTTCGCCAATAGCTTCCCGAAGCAGGCTGGAAGCCTGCGCCCCCAGGGCTGCCGCCCTTCAAGCTAGAGTCCATATTGTGCCGGCTCCGCTAAACATTCGAGTTCGCCAGCAGTATCCATGGCGTCGCCCCTACAAATTCTTGGACCACATGAGTGCGGGCATTCGCATAGCATCTGCACTTAAATACAGTCCTTAATAAGCGCTCCGGTGTTTTAATCGGGGGGCGTAGCCCGCTGGGTTGGGCGCCTTGGGCGCCTGTGATTGCTTCCCATGCTCTTAGTGCGGAGGTTCAGGTGGATGTTTGACTCTAGTGCAGATTTGGGGGCAAAATCCAAGTCAATTGATGCACAATCAGAGGTGCTGAAGGATTTTGATAACAGTCCTTCGGGTGGACTGATTCGTGATTTGTTCAACAGGGCTGCTATGCCTTCTGATGAAAAGTCGTGTGATGTTCGCCCGCAGTCGCCGCTTGTGGCGCCGTTGAAAGATACATGCGGCATTGAGGTGAAAAAGGTCTATCAGAATGTCAGTCCATCAACTTTTAAGGTGTTAAACGCAGATTTTCAAGTTGCCGGAAGCGCTTTCTATGCCTGTTCCCGAGATGGCAGCACCTGCACGTTCGTCACCAATTACCATGTGGGTAAACTCTTTCAAGAGAAAGGAGTCTTGCTTCAAAGCAACGATCAGTTGGTGCTTGGAAAAATGGTGGCTCATTCAAATGGCGACGACCTGGCTTTGGTTGAGCCGATAAATCCAATGCGCGACCTTAAACCAGTGACTTTTGGTGCAGCTCCTGAAAAAGGTGACCCAGTAATTTCTGTGTGCAACCCTACGAGTAAGTTGAACTTTCCCGTGGTGTCTGCAGGAAAAGTCTTAGACCCCAGTGGGCGAACATTAGTAAACGACGGCAATCCCATGCTGTCACCTCCCTCAGTGCTGACCGATCAGGGCATCGTTGGTGGTTGTTCAGGGGGCGCAGATTTCAATAAGAATGGCGAAGTCATCGGAGTAACCCGGGCTGACGGCACCGCTGGCACTGTTGCTGTTAAGGCCGAACATGTTTTGGACCTACTTGATAAATACGAAGCAAAGAAGAAAGCCGAGTCTGCTCCGGCAGACAAGCCTTAAGGGCACTGGCGCGCCTTGTGCGCAAAGACCGCTAATCACCCGTAGGGGCGACGCCACGCGTCGCCCGGCCCTTAGATAGACTGCCATTTGCTAAACAAGAGTATCATTCCCCCGGCGGCTTAGGATTGGTCTTTAATGGCCGGGCGACGCATGGCGTCGCCCCTACAATCCAGAAGGTTTGCTTGCTATAGGACGAATAATTGAAAATGATGCAACCCTGATTATTAGTAAATAGATATTCTCTATATGGAAACATCTTTGTAAGGCTCCTCGTCTCGTGGCAGTGTAGAATGTTTCCCTTGTATCAAAGCCTTGCGGAGGTGCTGCATGCAGCCCAATCGGAAAGTTTCAATCGTTGCTGGAATTACTTTATCTTTGGGGCTTGGGCTTCTTTCCTTGCCTGCAGTATTTGGAGAGAGTAGCGCCATGTTAGCGGCGCAAAGCGGCGTTCCGATTAATTCAAATACAATTGCCGACATTGCCGAGCGTTCCTCACCGGCTATCGTAAATTTGGAAATGCGCAAAAAACTAAATATGAATGCAAGCGCGCTTGGTTTGCCGCCTGGTATTTCGGAATTTTTCTTTAACGGGCAGAAGATTCCGCTGCAAAATATGTTTGAGTTACAAGAGCCACCCTCCGCAGAACCACAAGGAAATGCGCCTGGTGCTGTACCAAATTCTGCTAACAAAGACAAAGCTGCGCCGCCAGTTCCGCTTAGTGAAAAGCATGATACCGCAACCGGATTTGTAATTAGACCTGACGGATACATCATTACAAATGCTCATGCTGTAGGCGGTCAAGACAACATTCGCGTAACTTTGCAGGACAACCGCACGCTTGATGCAAAAGTTGTAGGCATAGACTATTTTTCAGATCTTGCAGTTATCAAAGTTGATGCAAACAACCTCTCAACTTTGCCGTGGGGTAAATCAAGTTCACTCCGCCCCGGTGAGTTTGCTGTCGCAATTGGTTCTCCGCTTGGTTATGATCATACAGTTACTCTGGGCATCATCTCAGCTGTTGGACGTTCTGTTACTGACGTGAATGGCAATATCAATTTTATTCAAACTGACGCAGCGATTAACCCCGGAAATTCCGGTGGACCATTGCTCAACATGAACGGCGAAGTTGTTGGTGTTAATACCGCGATTTTGAAAGTGGCTCAAAATATCGGCTTTTCAATTCCTGCTGATGTTGCAAAAGAAGTTGCAGAAGAGTTGATCAAGTCTGGCGAAATTAAGCGCCCCTGGCTGGGCGTGAAAATGGCAGACCTTGATGACGCCTATATAAAAGGAAGCGGTTTGGCGGCCGGCACAAAAGGTGTCTTGATTCGTGGCTTCATTCAAGGCAGCCCTGGACAGGCTTCTGGTCTTAAACTCAATGACATAATTCAAAAGGTTGACGGCAAAGAAACAGTGCATCCCAAAGATGTGCGAGACTGTGTTCTTGGTCGCAAGCCCGGCGATGTGCTCAACTTAATCGTGCTTCGCAACAACGCAGTGCAGTCTGTGACTGTAAGTGTTGGGACTTATCCAAAACAGGTTAATCCCATTCGCTAACGTAATAACTGGTAATTCTTGAGACGGGGGATGTTTTGCTTTTCATAAATCGGCAGAATAAACCCCCCGTAGCAAATTTTTCAAAGTGGAGATTTACGCGTTTTTCAAAAACGCAACGTAAGTCTCTGCTTTTGAATGTTGAAACGAGACCAAGAGATGCATTTTTCCTCTAGCGAGAAATGCATGCATCTGATTTGTGTAAATGTGCTGGGTAGACGATAGAGGGGAAAAACATGCATCTGAAAGTAGGATTAATAGCGGCTTTTGCTGCATCGACAATTTCGGTGGGCGCTGCTGATTTGCCGATTGCGCCAGCACCTACACAAATAAAGTTGCATTCTCCAATTGTTACCGGCAATGGATTTGGCTATGCAGTTTTGGCTACTAATGGAGAAATCAGCAAACTCTATGCCCATCCTTATAGGTTCTTGCGTGCGAATAAAGACTTGAGCAAAGATGGTCCTAGTACGGCAAATTTCGTTAAAAGTATGACTTGGGTTGGCAAAGGGAGTCCTGCGCAAAAGCCTGAAGTAAGCTATGTTGCAGAGTCTCAAATTATGTCTGTGAAAGCCAATGGCAATGAATACGATTACTTTATGCCGTTTGGGTTGAAACGAAATGCATTAATCGCTTTGCATAAAGTGGCTGACGGCGCTGATGCTGACGCGGCATTGCGTGTCACCTGGTTGCACCCAATTGAAACTGAGAACGTGAAAGAAATTTCTGGCTACAAAGTGCGTCTGCTGAAATTCAAAGATGTAGACGAAGCACTTGCAGTTGTTTCTTTAGATAAAAGCAAGTCGCCTGATGCAAGTTCTACCTCGATAGCTGGAAATGCTTGCGCTTTTCTTGTTCTGGAAAATGCGGGCGACCTCGACAAGGCAGTTGCTGAACTTCTCGCCTGGAAAGGAGAGCTGTCAAATGATGCTCTGGTGCAACGCGAAATCAAAAGCTTAGACGAGTGGAGAAAAGCGCCCACTGTTCATTTTGTTTCAGAGCAAGAGAAAAAGTTGTGGCGACAAAGCGAAACGATATTGCGTATGGCGCAAATACAGGAAGAAAATACTTCGAAGCGTTTCAATCATGGTTTGATTTTAGCTGCGTTGCCAGATGGAGTTTGGTTTACTGCTTGGGTTCGCGATATGTCTTACGCGCTGGTTGGCTTGACTTTAATGGGACATGAGGCAGAGGCTCGCGAAGGCATCATGTCTTGGTTTAACGCAAGACCAATGGGGCAGTGGAAGCACGAGACAAACAATCTTGATTATCAAATTTCAGTTGTTCGCTATTATGGTGATGGTTCTGAAGAAGCTGATTATTCAGGGCAGAAAACTGCCAATGTCGAATTCGATGATTGGGGCTTGGCTCTTTGGGCTATCTCTGAGTATTGGGAAAAGACGCATGATGACTCGCTTTTAAGCGAGCAGAGTTATCGAGGCAAAGTTTATGATGTGATGCGTGATTTCATAGTTAAACCACTGATTGGAAATATGGATCCATATAAGGGTGGTTTGATTGTTGGCAAAGATTCTTCCTGTTGGGAAGAACATCAGGAAAATAAAAAGCATTTTGTGTGTTCTACTATTGCAGCCATACGTGGCTTGCAAGGATTTTTGAAGATCGCTGAACATATGCACGATGAGCCGACGGTGAAATTGGTGACTGAAAAATTGAAGCTGTTAGATGAGGGTTTCAAGGCTGCTTACATAAAAGACGGCGCAGTCTGGGGAACAGTTGAAGAATGCCCCAAGAGTGAAATTGACGGTGCTGTTCTTGAAACTTTCAATTGGGACATCGTGAAAGATCCCGCAGTAATCGACAAGACGCTATCAAAAATGGAGCGCCTGAAAACAGCGTCTGGAGGCTATCGACGCAACACTGGTCCAAGTACATACGAAGCACATCAATTCTTGTTGATCGATTTCAATTATGCACGCCTGCTTTTCAAATTGGGTAAAACCGCAGAAGCCGCTCGAATGTTAGCGACCCTCGTCGACAAGTCATGCCAGGATAACGGCCTTATCGCAGAGATGTACGTCTCTCAAAAAGACAAAGATTACGTCGGCGAAATAGGCGACCCCGCCGGCGCCATACCAATGGTAGGCTTCGGTGCCGGCGACTACGTCCTCACCCTCAGCGACCGCGACCGCTACGCCAAACACTAGCTTTACATGCCGGCGTTCAACATGTCCCGCTGATCTGTAGGGGCGACGCCATGCGTCGCCCGTCCCTACAACATGGGTTTGATCACCGGGCGACGCACGGGATACTGCTGGCGAACTCGAATGTTTAGCGAAGCCGGCACAATATGGACTCTAGCTTGAAGGGCGGCAGCCCTGGGGGCGCAGGCTTCCAGCCTGCTTCGGGAAGCTATTGGCGAAGAAGCAGGCAAGGATGCCTGCGCCCCCAGGTGGAACGCTCTTAGCTCATATCATCGAACTTGATTCGGCTCCATTTTAGTTCGCCAGCAGCATCCATGGCGTCGCCCCTACAGAAGATGCCGAGCGTTTGCGTTTATGATCGCGTTTATGATCGCGTTTCTGTCAAATCAGAATACGACCACAGGTACCTCAATACGTCAAAATACAGTAGTGCAGCCGGAATTAAAATAACAAGCGGCAAATACATGCTGTATGTGAACTTAAACGCGAGCGGATACGCTGACGTTATTATCCAAAATATCGCAGCTCGCTTGCGCATGTATTTTTGCCACTGCGTGTCGCTTCCGTTGCGAGTAAAAATCAACATTCCCGCTAGTGTCATCGCCGAAAGGTCGTAATAAAAAAGATGTGGTGCAATCATAGGAATAGTAAGACATGCCACCACGATTGTCATTTTGATAACGTCCAAATTCTCGCTGCATCGTTTCGCCAATCGCGCACAAGTCAAAATTGATGCAATCAAAAATGTCGCTGCCATGCCGTATACAAGCGGACGAAAATTGCCCACCTGCGTTTCTGGCGCCATGTACAACATGAAGCGTGGCCAACTTATTGCCAGATAACGCGCCACTCCTGCGCTTGTCGAAAGAAAGTCTGTTTCCATTAACTTCATAGCAATGGGCCATTTCGCACAAACTTGTATGCCAAAAACGCCAACGCAAAGAGCCGAAAGTATCGCGATGCCCAATGCCATTCCCGCGCTCGTTTTCCATTTGCGTTGAGAAAGAAGGACTACTGCGACAAGGCACGGAATGACAGCAAGCTGAAGTTTCAACATTGCCATTGCTCCAATTAATCCTGCGGCAAATTCTTTCTGTTTCTTCAGCAATAAAAACATGCCTGCGCTTGGCAAAATTGTTGAGACAACGTCAATTTGCCCAATCCAGAGTACAACGATGAGCGGCACAAAATAGAACGCCGAAAAAAATGCATTGCTTGCAGCGCCGATTGTTGTGCCGGAAATGAAATATGCGGCGGCTGCAAAAGCGGCAATCGAAATTATTTGGAAAACCATCAGTGAATGAGCCGGCGAAAATATTGTCAGCGGCGACACGAATAGTGCTACACAAGGAGGATATGAATAAGCTGTGCCCACGTATGGTGGCAGGTGAGGCAGAAACTCGTGTGCGGCTTTGTTGTAAGCCGTGTCAGCCAAGCGTTTGTCGTCAAGTGAGGGGTAGAGTTCGCTCAGTCGCCCCTCGGCAACCAGCTTGGCTGGTGTGTAAAATGTGCAGGTATAGTCAGATGTCTCAATCATATCGGGCATGCCCAGGTTGCTGAGACCAAAAAGAAGTAGCGCCAGTACAAAAAATATCGGACGCGTGATCAGTGCCAGGTGATTTTTTTTCACCGCGTTTGCTGGGTTTTCAACATCAGACATCGGCGCCTCGCTGCTGTATATGACGACTCCGCTTTTGCCCGGAGAGCCAGCTTCTCAAGCATTATACATAGCATTCATTGAAGCAAGCGAGGTCAAAATGCTGCGCTTACGCTAGAATAGGAGCTGGAGAGTCGCTGACACAGGGCTGGCAATAATTTTGAGCAAACCGGTTTTTAGCCTTGTAATGCCTGTATTCAACGAATCAGAGAATTTGGCAGAGCTATACAAGCGCTCTACAGATGTAATGTCTTCGTTCGGCGAGCCATATGAGCTGATTTTTGTTGATGATGGCTCGCGTGATGATTCTGTGATGCAGATTTTGCGTTTTCGTGAACAAGACAAGTCTGTAAAGTTGGTTCGTCTTTCGCGAAATTTTGGACATCAGTTAGCTCTTTCGGCTGGCTTGGCTATGTCAAGCGGGCAGGCGGTTATTGCGATGGATTCTGATCTGCAAGATTCGCCTGAAGTAATTAGCAAGTTTGTAGAGTTGTGGCGGCAAGGCAATGAAGTTGTTTACGCCATTAGACAAACCAGGCAAGAAGGCTTTCACAAGCAATTTGCCTATCGATTGTTTTATCGCATTATGGATTGGTATTCAGACATAAAAATCCCGCGCGATGCCGGCGATTTTTCTTTGATGGATCGCAAGGTAGTTGATTTGCTCAACAAACTGCCTGAAAGAGCTAGATATATTCGCGGTTTGAGAGCCTGGGTCGGTTTCAAGCAAATTGGCGTACCTGTAGATCGCTCTGCGCGATTTGCGGGGCAACCAAAATATAGTTTGAAGATGTTAGTAAATCTGGCTATGTCTGGGTTATTTTCGTTTTCAATGGCGCCGCTTCGTTTCGCCAGTTCGCTGGGAATAGTAGTTTCATTCCTCAGCTTTGTCGGCATTTTGGTTGTATTCTATTTTAAGTTTTTCACTAATTTGTCGTTGCCAGGTTTCGCTGCTGTTGCCACGATTTTGTTCTTCCTGGGCGGCATTCAGTTGCTTACAGTCGGAATACTCGGTGAATATGTCGGGCGTATTCTTGACGAAGTAAGAGCTCGTCCTCTGTTTATTATTGAGGAAAATGTAGGGTTTGAAAGCGAGAAGTCAGACTGATGGATCGCGCTCAATACCTCAAGTTTGCTGCGGTCGATGAGCACCACTGGTGGTTTAAGTCGCGTCGGCACATAGTTTCGTTTTTGCTTGAAAATATGTGGAATGGCCAAAATGAGCAGCGTTCGATTCTCGATATCGGCACCGGGACTGGTGGCATGATTCCTGTCTTGAGCAAGTGGGGGCACCTTACTGCAACCGAGCCAGACCCTGATACTCTGGAGTTTACAAAGTCGCATTTTGCCTCTTTGGACAAAAATGTTACTTTCAAATCTGGTACCTGGGAAGAGTTAGACTTGCCTGTCAATCACTTCGATTTGCTTACAGCTTTTGATGTTTTAGAGCACTGCGAAAATGAAGATGAAACGCTGCTGAAGTGGCGTTCATGGATGAAGCAAGACGCGGTTCTCTTGTTGACCGTGCCTGCTTTTCCCTGCCTGTGGGGGATGAACGATGTGCTGAGTCATCATTACCGCCGTTATACTCGCAGCGCACTACTGCAAGCTCTCAGCAAAGCGGGCTTTGAGGTAGACAAAATTAGTTATATCAATTCAGCAATGTTCGCGCCTGTGTGGGTTTCTCGCAACATCAAAGAACCCATAGACAAATTATTCAGCAAGCAAAAGGAATTGATGCCTTGGGATTTCAACTTGCCACCTGCGCCGCTGAACGCCCTGTTGGAATTTTTGTTCAGCAGTGAAACAGCTGTTCTTAAAAACAGCGAATTGCCCTGGGGCACCTCCCTTATCGCCACCGCCAAAATATCCAAATCCCACGTCTAAAGGCGACTCCTCTCGTTCCCTGTCCCTTCCGGCTCAGATGGACCTGATGTGGTGACGGTGCTATATCGCCGGGCGACGCATCGGATACTGCTGGTGAATTCACATAGCGCCGGATGTCCATTTGTAGAGGCGACGCCACGGATACTGCTGGCGAACTAAAATGGAGCCGAATCAAGTTCGATGATATGAGCTAA
>CAZJLR010000076.1:0-29009 GCA_964546815.1 uncultured Candidatus Obscuribacterales bacterium
TAAGCAATTTATCGAATCAGAAATCAAAGCGCCTGTCACGGGACAACGATTCTATCGTGACGAAGATCTTCCTGGCTTTGCAGTACGGGTGACGCGGAAGTGCAAATCTTACATTCTTGAAAAACGAGTCGATGGTGCTAACCGGCGATTCACCATCGGTAAGTGCAGCGAAATGTCTGTCGATGCAGCAAGAAAGCAAGCTTTCATCATGGTCGGCGATATAGCAAAAGGCAACGATCCAAAAACCGGCAAACGCATCAATATTTTCAACGGCATCACGCTGCACGAAGTGTCGCAAAAGTTTCTCGAAATAAAGCCGATCAGAAAAGATACGCAACGGGGTTATCACTCTGCGATCAATGGACACCTTCACGATTGGCTCGACTTACCAATCTATTCTGTCACCAAAGACATGGTAGAGCAACGTCATCTCGAGCTGACAGTTAGACCGAACAGACTGGGAACATCCGGGCATGGACGGGCGAACAATGCCTTGAAGAAATTTGGCGCTCTTTGGAATTTCGCAAAAGACAGATACGGCAACGACGACGAGTCGTTATTCAAGACGAATCCGGTCACTAGGCTATCTCGCAATAGATCTTGGCACCGCATCTATCCCCGACAAGGCATTATTCCAGATCACAAGCTTAAAGATTGGTATAGGGCCGTGGGTACACTTCAGCATGATGTGGCACGAGACTTTTTGATATTTCTCCTACTAACTGGCATGCGCTTCGGTGAATCGAGAAAACTTAAGTGGTGTCACGTCGACTTTGAAAATAAAAATATGCACTCAAACGCCTAGTTAATCACAGCCTCTCAAGCGACATGACAGGACGCTACCTCATATTAGATATCGACCGGCTCCGAACCCACATGGCTCGAATCACAAACGCATTTCTCGACCAGCTCGGCATTAACGGCGGCGATTTGAAAGAATGGAAGCCCGTCAAAGAAACCGAGCCGACAGAGGTAACCCAGCTGCTCATCCCACTAAACGATAATCCGATTTAGTTGTTTGTCGCGCCTTGTAGCGCAGTGGTGGCAGACTTCACTTTTCCATGTCGCATTTTGAGGAGCTTGTACTGCACTTGTAGCGGCTGACGTGTTGTACTGGTGCCACCAACCCGCAAGGCATTGAGACACCCGCATAACGGCAGTTCCTAGTTTTTAGGCTGATTCAAGTGGTATGGACGTTATTCCGGGATCTCAGATCCACTTTAATGTGGCTCAGCGCCTGGTTTGCACTTACAACTTGATCGTCCAAGGAATAGAGCACGATCCCGCATATCAGCCTGGAGAGGCATTTATGAGGATTTAGTGAGGTCTGTCTATTGCAATGTAGCAGAGGACTGCCAGAAGCGGGCATTAAAGGTTGCTCGGAGTGCTGGTATCACCTATGGAACCATTGCGAACGTGGCAAGTACACACACCTGCTAAGATTGAATTTGATTCTGGAGGATTTTGCAGTGAGATTCAAGCGGGCTATCGATTGCTCCCTATTGCTCGGGTTAGCCGTACTCATATGCTGCCCATCTGGGATTTCTGAGGCTCTGGAAGGCAAGCTTGATGAAGCTAAGTCGGAGAAGCAAGAATCTACTAAAGACGCAGTTGATGCACAGACGATCCAGCAGTTCTATGAAGGCAAGGTATTAAAAGGAACTATTGAATTAAGTGATAAGCTACCAAAAGTGCCGAAAGAGCTGATGCCTGGCAATAGGTATCCTGATGATCCCCTAGCTGGACTCAAGCGCACAGAAACGTGGTATCGCATTCCAGACTGGCTTGGCGGAAGATGGAAGTCCACTGATGACAACGGAAAGCCTAGTTCGCCGGAAGCGATATTCCACAAAGGAACCTTACGTGATGCTGAAGGTTCACTTTGGAATCTAAGTTCTGTTCCGGATTATGGTGTGGTTAAGGATATCGGTTACAGCGTTAGGCGTTTGGCCGACTATTCCGACGGATTGATTGATTCGCGCGGCTTTGTTCAAGCCAGAATTCACTATATTAGCTCAGGTGTGGACGCGCATGGAATCATCTATACGACCAGACAAGAAGAGGCTCTGGCAACATATATGCCAAAGAGCGAAGGAGTTGTGGAGGTTATACATACTGGAAAACAATTTGATTTGAGTGGGCATTATATGCACGACATAAAGTCTAGAGCCATTTATTCAAGGATACAGCCGTTTCCCTTTGAAGCAAAACCTAATTTGGCTGCTCAGAATAGCTTCAAGAATTATCTGAAGTCGATCGGTCTAGAGAGGTTGATACCATCAGGACTATAGTAATCCTGCGAAGCCTTGTGGATTGGAAATTTGTGCCAAAATAAGTAGATGGCTAATGGACTTGTCCACCCAAAGAGATTCGAGTTGATATGCTGAAAAAAGCTAACAGGCGTTAATCACTTTAGAGGGGCAAATACTATTGCCCTTTTTCGTTAACTGTACCTGGTCCTCCTGCGCCTAAACCCGGAGCCCAGGTGTGATCTTTGATTGGTGGTGCATCACCCGGCCCAAGTGGTTCCTCTGGAAGCGGATTAGGTAGCGGCGGAGTAATGTTAATTGACGGGACAGTGTTGATTGATTCAATACTTGTAGGCAAGATGAATGTGGGCGGCCCAACCCAGATTCCATCGACTGTGTTTATGTGTGTCTGTCCGGTGACTTGATTGCTCGCATTTAAAACCATCTTTTTCCAGCATCGAACATCTACAATTATGTTGATACCACGAACGATGGCACTAATATCAGATTGATCTGATACAAGACCTTATGTTTTATATTGCAATTGGCAAAGTGCTGAACTGGTCCACTTCTCGAGGATTGGGCAAGTATTCTTGCATTTTTGGGATGGCCGAAAATGCCGGGATTTCGGCAGATGTTATCGATTTTCAAATCACCATCAATTACGTACTGACAGAGTTCATTCCAATTATTCAGGCAATAGAACAAGGCTTTGCCAAATGAACTCTGGAGCTGAGCGAACTTGTACTGTTCTTGCAACCATTTATGGAATTCATTGAGAATTAAAACGGCTTCTTCCTGTCGCATTGATTTCACTGCCGGAGCTTCCAGCCCAAGTTCTTTGGCCGTCCTTTCAATTTCAAAAAGAGATTGAAAAATGGTCAATGCGTGATTGCACCCCTCCTTGTCGTTGAGCATGGCTTTTATGAAATACCGGCGTGCGTGAGCAAGACAAGCCACGAGTATTGTACCGATCACAGTACATACCGCTAGATTGCCAGAAAAGCAATCTTCTTGCAGAAATCCGTTGAAGTCTTTCGGGAAAGTAAGTGGTCCGTCACGCCCTCGCCCTGTAGTGTAGTCGTAGAGATTGAAAGGATTGTCATTGTCTCCCAGGTAAATCCACAACCTCCACGTAAGACATATTCTCTTGAGTTTCCGCCATCATAAATCGTGACTGAATTGCCAGCCATTTGGTTCATGAGCCAAAAAGTACTTTGCGATCTTACTGCTGCTATCAAACATAGCCGCACTAATTTCTGCTGCTATAGCTATATTATTTACGGCTACTTCCAAACAATGCTGTCAAAAGCATTGCATGCAGCTTGTCTGTATTGCGTGTACTCTGAAATTGGCGCCTGGTAGAAAATTTCCTGAATTACGAAGCCACTTTCGTCTGCTGGAATAAATAATTGCAATCGTCCTTCAGGAATGTGCCTGAAATAGCCTTCTATAACAAGAATTATTTTCTTGTTTAGAGTTTTGGATTTTGCTAGGCCCAGGTCAAAGTAAGTTGGGTCTGCTCTGTCCTGCAAGATTTCAGCGATTGAATTTACTTCAGCACCGCTTAGTTGACGCCCCGCTTCTGCGATTAGTTGTCTTAGATTGGTGGCGCTTGATTGGGAAATTAGATTGCCTCGGTAAAAAAAGCTAATCATGGCATTTGGATTATCTGCTGGATGCAAATTTTGATATGAGTATCTGCGAGCCCCGCTGTTTTCCTTATCGCCGAATATCCAGCCTGGAGGGAGGCGCATTTGCGCTACAGCGCCGCGTGAAATCAAATTGAGGTCGGTGCAAAAAGGGCTGCCAGGATCTTCCCCACTTTTCATTGTGGGGATGGAACTACGTTTATGTTCGTCGGTAAAATCGCGTGTTTTCAATGTGCGGCTGCCTTCTCTTTCTTGTAGTCAGCAATTGCGGCTTGCATAATTTTTTGCCCGCGAGACGGTGCCGGTTGCAGTTGACGCAGGCTGTCTTTGAATGTTTCTACCGCCAAAATTTCCTTGTCAGAGTCGCCCGTGTTTCTTGCAGATTCAGAGCGTTTGATTTGCTCGACGTATAGTTTTTGCAACTCCTTATCGTAGTCTGCATCTTTGATTTCATGAGCAGCATATTTTTTCTCGAGTGATTCCAGCTTTTCCATTACTGGTCCTTTGGGTGGCTCTTGAGCATTGTATAACTGCTCTACTGTCATGGTTTTGTCTGCACTTTTGCCCCATTGATTATCTACATCTACCGTTGCAGGCTTACCATCTGCTGCAGGATGGTAATCGGTAACTGTAACTACGTGCCCACCGCCCAGGTCACCTGCGGCATGTCCTCCACCATCTGATTTGAATGGCTCTGCAGAACTTGACACTGCGATGATAGCCGGCAACCGTCCTTCTTCTTTCATTTTGGCAAGAGTTTTTTCCATCTCTGCCGGGCTGTGCACATAAACTACACCTTTATCATTTCTGTATTCTTGATTTTTTTCTTTTACCAATGTATCAAGATCGTCTCTGAGCTTTTGAGCTTTGGCAGGGTCGAGACCATCTTTTTCTTTTTGATCGATGGCTTCTTTCGTTTTCTTGATCGATTCGGGGTCTTTGAGATCGGGCGGAGTGCCGTCGCCTATGCCGGCTTGTTTCAAATCGATGCCATAGAGTTGGTTTTTTAAGTCCACCACTTTTTCTGCTTGCTTAGGGTCGTTAGATTCTCTGCTGAGCAGCACTGGTCCATCCTGACGACCATCTTTTGGTTCTGGGTTGATTTGTTTGTTGATTTCTACGATAGCATCGTTACCCAAATTGGGATTGCGCGCAGGAATTTTGTCATTATGGGGGTCGCTAACTTCTGTGGGCTTTCCTGTCTTTGGGTCTAATTTCGAATAATTGTAGAGGCGCTCGCCGTTGTCTGCGGGCGGTTTATTATGCGGGCCCGCTGGACGTGGCTCGTGCTGTTCATATCGAATATCTTCAGCGCCATGGTCATGGCTATTTTTATAGTGAATATTGGTGGCGGTTACTTCAAAAACTTGGCTGGCGTATGTTCGTTTGTTGTCTTCGACAACATCGTTTTTCGATTGCCCATGACGTGCAAGGCTATCCTTGTCTAATTCGACAGTGACGGGTGGGTTTCCATTGCTTGTGTATTTTCCAGTGGTTGCCACATCGCTTACAAGCCGGGCTGCTTCAGCTGGATTTTTGGTATATGTGCGAACTTCAACTGTAGTTGTATTACAAGTTCCGTATTCACCTTGTGAAATATCTGTTGGATGCGCCGATTGACGCATGACTTGCTCTGCAAGCTTGACGCGATCGTTCAACTTGATAGGCACATCAGCGCCATCAGGTTTTTCCATGAGTTTTGAAATTTCGCGATAGGTTCCTTTAATATCTTCTGGCTTGAGTGGCGGATTCATCTCAGAGCCGCGCTTTTCAAATGCATCCATGTCTTCTTTGAATTTCTTCAATTCAGCGGGATCTTTGATATTTTTCTCGGCTAGTTTTTCAAGCTTTTCTCGTTGCTCTTTGGTGTCGGGATCCTTCTTATATTTATCGAGAACTTCTTCCGGCTTTTCGGCTGGCTTGGAAGCTTCGGCCGGTTTCTCAGTAGGCTTGTTGCTGTCGGCGGGCTTATCGCCTGGCTTGTCCGATGGCTTGCCATCTAATGAGGGATCTGCCGGTTTGCCATCGCCCTCTCCTTTAGGGTCACCTGATATACGTCGTGCAATTTCTTTAATCGAATCAATCGGATGCATGATGCTCAAATCATTGCCGGCTAGCCCCACTATCGGCTTTGCACCGTCAACAATGTTCACCACCATGTCTTTCAAATATTCGGTGCTGGGAGACATTCCCTTTCCAAGGCTATCTTTCAAGAATGTTGCGCGGCTGGCTGCATTCTTGTTGGCATCTTCGTGTACCGACTGTAGCTCTTTAGGGCTTAAAACGTCAGGCTTAGAGGCATCTTCCTTGGGACGATCGGCTGATTCGCTTATCTTTTCCGGGTCTGGCATTAGTCTTTCCTGTGTCTCAAAACGTCCAAATTTCAGAATTATTGCATCTGGAATGACACTGTATACGACTCAAGACAAAAGTTTTAGGAGGAAAGTGCTCTCTTCACTCGATTTTGTAAAATATGCCCAGGTGTCCTTGTTTTAGTTTCTCGAATTGATGCAATTTCCACGTTTTTCGTGGACGTTTATTTCTTTTGAAGCTCTTTCTTCATTTGCTCTAATTCTGCACGAATTGAAGCGTCTTCTGCATTTGACAGTTTGCCGTTTTGGTCGGCTAGTGACTGGCTTGCTTTCTTTTGTATTGCCAGGCGTTTGTCGTAGTCTTCTTGTTCAAAAGTGCCTAATACGCCCCTCTCACACAGGGCTTTGATTTGAGATTCGATATTTTCAATCAGTGTATTGATTGGTATTTTTGGTGTTTCGACCAGAGGTTGAAGTGTCTTTTCCTTTGTTGCGTAAATTGCATTCTCTGAATTACCAGTAGGCGCCGATCGTGCCCCGGATGCGTCCACAGGCGCTTGCTTGTCCTGTGCTTCGTCGTTGCGCGCAACGTTTGGTCGAGAGTCTCGTTGTGGGGAATAACTGGGTCTGATTAGCGTGCGTCCAATTATTGTATTTTCCAGTGTCGCCGCTTCGAGTGTAAGCGTCGAGATGCGCTGTGCGGAGTCTAAGCTGCTGTAATCAACTAAGCCGACTCTTGATTCGAAATCTGCAATCATGTCGCTTATTTGATTTTGATCTGCCGGGCTTAATTGATTGCATCGTTCGGAATATGTGCGGTGTAAACGTTCGATTGCTTGCGTTAGTGATAGTTTGTTTTGGCTGAGTGATTGCTTCGTTTGTTCCACTGCTGATGAAAGTTCGCTTTGCAATGACTGCATAGGTGCCGCGAAGGCGCTTCCGTCGCCACCATTTGCTACATCACTTGCCGCTGTCTGTTTAAGCGTATCTAGTCTGCTTTGGAAATATGTTAATTGATCTCCACTCAACACACCTTGTGCGGTTTTAAGTGCTGATTCCATTTTTTTCAATGCTTCAGCTGTCCCTGCGTACTTTTCTGCATAGGGATCTTTCTGTTGTTGGCTGGCGCTCATTGCTCGAATTGCTTGTATATTCGGTTGGGCTAGTGCTTGTTGGCCGCAACACGCAAGCTCAATCGACAAAAACAGCGAAAATACCGCTGTGAAAGCCGTCACTGTATTTATTTTCTGTCCTTTACTCATACTGCTGAAGTCTCATTGCTGCCCAGCAAGAATGAGTATACAACACAGCTGTGGTCTAGATGTCGGCTCTCAACCAAAGAAAGTGACCATTCCAATTAATGGCCACGGGCTCGTCGTTTTCAGGAGAGAGGTACATGTTTACTGAATTCGAATTCGATTCCGGTGCAATCGGAAAAGCTTCCTGGCCGAGGGGAACCTGTCTGAACAATGCCTGTGAAGCTTCCGTTTTGCGAACATAGTAGTCGTGAATGCTTTCTGAATTGTTGAAACGAATTGATATTTTATATCGTATGTCATCACCAGGAACTTTCGGATTTCCAACCGTATTTGTGAGCGATACAAGCTTTACTTGCACAGGTATTTCGCAATTTACCGTTCGCCATGAATGTTGCAGATGAGCAATATCTCTTGTGTATTTTCGATTACGAAGAATAGAGTTTCCAAAACCAATCAATGAAGGAACGCCAGTGAAAAGAAAAATGGTGAGCCAATTCTCCGGAAATGACCGCACAAAAAACAACCCTATGTAAAAAATTAGGGTTGTTACTAACAAGGTCGGCGCATTATCCAGCCAAAACCACGTTTCTGCTCGCTTGGCCAACTTTTTCAACTCGGTCTCTTCTGTTTCCAGGTCGCTTTCAACCACAGGTGCCGATATTTGAGTAGATACGTTGTTGCTTAGCTTGCTTATTGTGTAGTTCATTTTTCAATCCCTCTGTAATTACTGTATGCGCCGTCCGGTTCTTTGCCGGGTCTAATTTGGTTCAAATTTGGGGCAGAGGATTAAAAGTTTGGTTTTGTATACATCTGCTTGACAGGAAACTTCTTCTGGAATTAAATAGGTAAGTGCTTACGTAATTGCTTACGGGATTTCTGTAGGAACCGGGAGAGGAAATGATGGATTACCTTAGCCAGCTTGGAAGCTTGGCGCTTGGCAGCCGCTTGAAGCGACTTTCTGAGCGCTTAAATTTAGAGGTGGCTGCAATTTACCAGCAGAAGGAATTTAGTTTTGAGCCGCGCTTGTTTCCGGTATTTCATTTTCTTGGGCAAAACGGAGAAAACGCAATTACCGATATCGCAAGGGCAATTGATGTTACTCATCCTGCGGTAAATCAGGTTGCAAGTGAAATGCTCTCTGCTGGAATTATTGTGCAAGTTGCAAGCGCCAGTGACAAAAGGCGCCGTTTGCTCTCATTATCGAAGAAAGGGCAAAAGATTTTTGATGAAATGGAAAGTTCTTGGAGGTTAATTCGTATGTCTATAAACCAGGCAATAGAAGAGAGTTCTCACGACATAGTCACCGCCATTCAAGCATTAGAACAATCGCTAGATAAGGCAGACTTGCCCAGCCGATTTGCGCAAAATGAACAATTGCTGAAAAATGCAAAGGTTGAAATCATCGAATTCGACCCAGCGTACAGAGACGACTTTAGATTGCTCAATGAAAATTGGATTCGCAAATATTTTAAGTTAGAAGCGGCTGATACTCTCATTCTCTCTTCGCCGGAAAAAATTATTGAAGACGGCGGAACTGTGTTTTTTGCCCGTGTATGCGGGCGCACTATCGGCACTTGTGCTCTGATCAAAGTTGATGAGCAGACGTTTGAACTGGCGAAAATGGCTGTAGCAGATGAATATCAGGGTCTTGGGGCTGGGCGAATGTTGCTCGAAGCATGCATCACTAAGGCGAAGAGTAAGGCGGCAAAATTCGTCACTTTGGAAACAAACACTAAATTAGAAAGTGCGGTAAGGCTTTATAAAAAAGCGGGATTCAAGCCTATGCAAAAGAATGAGGCTGCGCCCTCTAAGTACGCCAGAGTCAATCTGGTTATGAAGCTAGAACTTTGATTCTCTAACTTCCCTGTAGTCCTGATTAAGCAAGGAGATATTTGTATGTTGGCCTATTTAGTTGACGCTTTTACAAGCACTAGATTTGAAGGTAATCGCGCTGGTGTGGTTTTTGATGCTGATCAACTTTCGAGAAATGAAAAGCAGCAAATTGCCACCCAAATCGGTGCTTCTGAAACTGCCTTTATTTCGAAGAGCGATGTGGCGGACTTTAAGGTCGAGTTTTTTACCCCAAAAACTGAAATTGATTTCTGCGGACATGCCACCATTGCCACATTTTATGCGCTTGCTGCGTTAGGCAAAGTAAGTCTCGATAGAGGTGTTGTAGAGTTAACGCAAGAGACTAAAGCTGGTGTAATGCCTATCTCCATTTTTGAAAGAAATGGGCAGATTAAGGTAATGATGAGGCAGCGAAACCCGCAGTTCAAAACGCCAGTGTTAACTCTTGAAGAACTTGCTGCGGCGTTGAACATAAAGGCAGATCAGCTCGATTGCAGATTTCCTCCTGCGCTTTCAAATACGGGTAACTGGCATTTGATTGCAGGGGTAAGTTCAAAAGAGATTCTGGACAACATCATTTATGATGCCGCGCTATTGTCACAGATACTTCAGCGAAATGAGGCGGTGACGATTCACGTGTTTTGTCCGGGGTCTGAAAGAACTTACTTTGCCAGAAACTTTTGTCCGACTATTGGAATTCCGGAAGACCCTGCAACAGGTTCCGCTGCCGGAGCCTTTGCTGCCTACCTCGGCAACTTAAAACTCCTGCCAGACGGTGACAACGAGATTCACATAGTTCAAGGGGAGGCTATGCTCCGCCCCAGCCAAATTACAGCCCGCCTGCATTGCGACAACGGCACCTGCAATAACATTCAAGTTGAAGGCACCGCCACCTTGTCGTTTACCCTGTCGGGTCCCAACTCTCCTGTAGGGGCAACGCCATGCGTCGCCCGGTGATTTATAGAGCGAAACTGACTAAGCGAGCACCGCAGCTTAAGTTTCGGGCGACGCATGGCGTCGCCCCGATCAATGTACCTTCGTCGCAATATCGATTCTCCAGCATCATCCCATGTGTCGTCCGCTGACATAGAACTTTCTGCAAGATTCAGTCTGACTGAAGTACATTGGCTGGATAATTTCCAATTATTCGATACGATTCGGTGGCTTCTTTCAAGATCTCAGTGAGCGCGTCAAGATTTGTGATACCAAAAAAATCGCCGAAGAAGATGTAGTGCCATGGCTGTTTTCCGATTGGTCTCGACTCGATTTTGGTCAAGTCTGCGCCCTCTTTGGCGAGCAGGTTTAGCAGATTTGCCAGTGTGCCTTTGCTGTGCTGAAGCTGGAATACGATTGATATTTTGTAGTTCTCAGGTATTTTGCCTGAGGTTTGCGCCATGCCGCATTCCAACAATGCAAACCTTGTTGTGTTATTTACATAATCTTGAACAGAGCGTGCAATTATTTCAAGTTTTGATTCTTGCGCAGCTCTAAATGAGGCGATTGCCGCCTTGCTGGTGTCGCCGCTCTCTTTTATCATTTGGACTGCGGTGACGGTGCTGCCAAAAGGTTTTGCTTCAAGTTGTTGGTTTAGGCGAAAAAGCTGCGTGCATTGCTCTAGCGCGGCGGGGTGCGAATAAACTTCGCGTATTTTTTCTACTGTGCTGCCGGGCATTGCAATCAAATAGTGCTCGATAGCAAGAACAAGTTCTTCAATTATGTGGCAGTCCGAATGCCAGAGAAGATCGTAATTTGCGGTGATTGTGCCGCAAGTAGAATTTTCTAGCGGGATGACAGCATATTTCACTTGTTTGTCGTTGATTTTGTCAAACAAGTCCGGAAACGATTTACATGCGACCGGCTCTACTTCTACCCCTAGTCGTTCTGCAAAAGCGATCGACGCTTCGTGGCTATACGAGCCGATGCCACCTAAAAAGGCAAACGTAGTTTTCTTTCCCGAACCGTTAGTCATCTATCTTGTTTCCTGTATCCGCTTCCGGTTGGGCTTGCGCTTTCATTTTAGCTGGGCTGTGAGCGATCATCCAACCGATGACTCCCAATGAGACATCATCCTTAAACTGTTTTGCTTCGAAAATAAGATGTTCTGTTCCACCGAGCAGCACGAGCGTTTTTTCCTTCGAGCCAATCGATTGAAACAAATCTAGTGTGCCGCTTTCTTTTACCAATTTGTCGTCATTGCCTTGATACAAAATTACTGGTTTCGATGTAATTTGTTTGGCGAAGTTTGGGTTTTGGTCCATGAATAGTTGGAAATTTACCAGTTCGGCTGGAGTAATTTTAAGGCGCGAGAATGGGTCATTCTTCCAGGCTTTTCGCAACTCTTCGTCTTGTGTTGATTGGTTAACGACTGTAAGCACATCAATGGGTTTCGAGCGGTTTTTTACAAATTCCGCGCCGACCTTGAGAGATGAGAGAGTAGAGGCGAGCGTTTTATGCCGACTTCCAGATGGTACTGAGCAAATCAAGCCATCTACGTTTTCGGGAGACTTTGCCACTACCCGTAGTGCAAGTGCTCCGCCCATAGATTCACCCAGTAGAAAAAGCGGGTACTCGGCGTAGTCTTTTCTCAGCATTGCGGTGAGCTGTCGCAAATCTTCCACGTTTTCGTCCATAGAGAGCTTTTCGAGCCCATTTGCATCGACATATGTTCCGAATCCGCGCACGTCAAATGCAATCGTCATGATTCCTTCTTTGGCCGCTCGCCGAGCAAAAGAATCAAATGAATGATGGTGTAAACCCAGTCCATGCACGCAAACTACTATGGACTTAACTGGAATGCTAGGGTCTAGCCATACAAACCCTGGTGCTTCCGTTTGTTTGAATTGCCTCTTCCATGGCGACATGTAGCCTTCTGGAATTGGTTGCACCAGTGGACTATATTTGCAATGTTCTGGCGAAATGGGGTCTGGGTCTACAACGTCTGCTTTCTTTCCATATAGCATCGAGTGCAGGCGCGCTGCTACTTCGGGCTCCATTTTGCCGTTATGTTGTTTCTTGTATTCTGATGCAATGTTGTCTTCGTTTACTTTTCTGAAAATCCAAATTGCTCTATTCCAGCATTTTTGCGCTTCTTCGATTTTTCCGCATTCTTTTAGTGCATGTGATTCTTGCAGTAAAGCCCATCCGCACTCAATATCGTCAACACCAAATGCGTCCCGATCTAATCTGTAGAGCTCTTCGTAAGTAGCCCTACTCTTTTCGTATTCGCCCATTCGAAAGTAATCGGCTGCCAGTCCTATCAAGTCTAGCTTTACGGCAAGCACGCCATCTTTTGCGGTAAGCGAATTTAGGCTATCTAAGTAAAGCGCTGCTGCACTTTTTAGTTCGTTGTTGCGATATTTGCTTTCTGCTTGCCCCAGTTTTGCAACTGCGATTGTGTAGTGCTTTCCGTTGTTGAGCTTCTCGGCTTTTGCGCAAAGCTTATAGCATTCGTCGTAATTTGACTTGAATGCAAATGCAGCCATGTCTAGTAATGAGTCAGTATCTTCATGTTCTTTGAGCAGTTGTTCGAACATGGCTTTGGCTTTTGGAAAGTCTTCTGGGTTTTGGCTTAATTGCACAGCCTGCTGGCGTCGAGCTTCGCGTTCTGTTGGTTTAAGCGTTTCATTGTCGGCAAAACCCTGCAGCCCGCAGCTTAGTGCGATTGCGACGGCAGATATGGAAAATGCGAATTTCGTCGATAACTTAGTCAATGACACGCTCGGCTCTCCAATGACACGAATGCGGCACCATCTGCCACAGAAAAATTGGCGCCTGTGTTATTTTAGTCGACTAATTGAATTTGTTTTGTAAGTGCCTCGGCTGCCATTGGCATAACTTCACCTTTTGCAGCAGATAACACCGGGCTCATGCGAGCCTGGCTGAAAGGCAATGGCATCGCAGGCAGGCTTGGCTGCGCTGGGTGAGACACTTTGTTCTCTTTTCTGTTCAATAAAATGTACTCTAGCAAACTGAGCACAACTCCGGCGCTGCACAGTATCGGAATGAATGTGCAGATGTAGCTGACAGTTGCGTTAAATGTGAAAGCATCTAGTCGTGGGAAGCTGATTCCTTTTGCAAGATATCCCAGATTAGACGAAATGGCGAGCACCCCTGGTGGTGTCAACATCAAGAACCAAACAAATGCTCGCAGTTTTGGACCCAGCAATTGACGTTCTTTGAGAAAGCGTTTTCCGTGTGCATAGCGATTGTAAGCCATGTACAAAAACATCAAACCGAAAAACGTACTACCGTGTTGCAATAGATGCCAAATTGTGACGTGATAACCGCCAATGCTAAACAGCGTTGGCGTGTACTCTGCAAGTTGTCTAACGCACCAACCATTTTCGTGAGTGAAGCCGTCCCAGACTACGTGCGTCCAGGCGCCAATGAGTACTGAATAAGTGGCAATGATAATTGAGCGCAACCCTGGTAATTTGAGTACCGGGCAAATTGAACTGCATGCTTCACGGTGTGGCGACGGAAGTAATCGCGAAACAGGCCTTACAAATAAGTAGAACAGCGATACCAGCGCAAGTCCTGCTGGAATATCAAATCGCAAGCTTCCCGTGAATGAGTGTCCAGAAATGCTCCAAATCCAGTTGTGCAGATAGTACCCGAGGTCGGGCGTGATGCTGCCTGCCATAAGTGCCGGCAAATTGAAAATATTGGGACAATATTTCCTGAATGGCAAAACTGCCGCTGGATGGGCAAAAGTGAATGGCATTGTTTGCTGGCGCTTGAAAACTGGCTGGAGTTCTGAAGATTCCTTGAAGGTAACATCTTTTAAGCGTTCTGTGTATTAGATCTACGACCGATTCTCGTGACAACTTGAGCGCCTCAACTGGCTTCAAAACTTGCATTTGGTAGTTGCAAACAGGTCACCTTTTGAATGTTCTTATAAGTTGAAAACCAGTGTTTTGACGGTTAGCGGAACTGCGAGATTATTATCAAATGACTTTCCGATATCGATAAAGTCACCCATGCTGCAGTCGACATCATCCAGAATTACTAAGCCAAGTTCAGGTGAATACTTTTTGATTGTTTGACCCAGAGCTAATCCGATATCTTCTCGGCTCAGTATTATCAGTGGATATTTAGATTTTTGCCGTTTGTGCGAGTTTGCCAGCGCGCGCGCCCATTCTTGAAGGCGTGTGTATGAAAGGGTAGAGATGTCGCAAATTGCAATTGCTGCGGCTGTGTCATTTTCTCTGCACTCAAGTTCCGCGAGGCTGGAATTTAGTTTGCTCTCAATTTCTTTTTCAGAAAGAGCAGCATCAGCCTTGCTGAACGGTTGAATAATTTGTGCGTTTCGTATGGGCAACGTTTCGTCTGAAACCATTATGGTGCAACCGCTGAGTTGCAGGCTATGCATTCCAGCACCAATTACAGTGGCGCGAATGCCATGCTCTGCTATTTTGTAGTTGAGATTGAATTCGGCAAAGGCTTACTTTAAGGCATTTGCAAGCAGTATGCCCATGTCTCCATAGCAGAGGAAATTTGCTTCTGGGCTGCGCATGCATTCGGCCACGCCACCGGAAAACCAAAATTCATCTATTTTGTAATCATGTTTTAGTGCATCTGTTTGCATCAGGCGTTGCACTATTTGTGGTGGCGAAGATGTTCTGGCTACGCTTGAGATGATTTGTGCAATCAGTGAGGATATCAACTCAAGAAGGTCCTTAGAGGGGCTTGAACCAATCGGCAAAAGGCTGAGTTTTGCCACGCCGTCGAGAAATGTTTCGCCTGATTCGGTATAGGATTTTACTCTCCCCTGTTCATCGAATTGAATGCAGCGAGCACCAATTCCCAGGCAACAAGAATCAATCAGATTGCCCTGTTGGAATACGGCATAGTTGCTTGTGCCACCACCAATGTCAATGTTGCAAATGATTTTGTTGCGTTCTTTTGACGCCTCTGCGGCGCCTGCTCCCCGCCCGGCAAGCAAGCTTTCCAATTGCGGGCCAGCGCTGGCAACAACGAAATCTCCCGCTAGTTCGGCGATGGCTGATGCAATTTTACTTGCATTTCTAAGTCTGGCACTTTCGCCGGTGATTATTAGCGCGCCAGTTTGAATGTCTTTAGCACTAATATTTGCTTGCTTGTATTCTTGCTCAACGATTGCCGCAACCGCATCAGCATTGATGGAACCATCGCTGTTTAGCGGGGTGAAATGAATTTTGCTCTGGTAGGCTATTTCTCTTTCGGTTACGGATAGTTTTGGCACCCGATTGCCGGTGGAAACATTTTGCAGTTTTAGTTTGCTTATAACCAGGTGGCTGGTGCTTGTGCCAATGTCGATGCCTGCTGAAATTATGCTTTCGCCCATCTCAGTCTCGTGCCTGTTGAAGCTTGACGCCGCTCAATTGCAATTTGAAAATTCTTTTGATCAACTGAACGATGTATGCACCAGCTTCAAGTGGTGGCGTTCCTTGTTTGTGAATATTCGATATTACAGTTCTGTCTGAACTGATTGTGTGGGCGCCCGGGTTTAGTGTGATGTATGCGCTGAGGCTCTCTGCACAGCTCAGGCCTGGGCGTTCTCCAATTAAGTTGATGACCAATTTCGCATTAAGTGCTTCGGCTATTTGATCTGCAACTGCAACCCGACCAAGCTTTACCACTACGACTGTGCCTGTGCTAAATTTTTCGAGTGTCAATCCGTCTTGCAGAATGGGCAGCAAGTCTGGAATGTTTGCTTCAGCTGCTTGAGCAGATAGCCCATCGCTTATTACTATTTGGACGTCAGCACCTTTAATGCAAGTGCTTTTCAGTTGGTCTATTGCCTCGGCGCTGAGTCGCTTTCCTTTCGGCGGAAATAAAACAAAATCTGCTCTGTCTGTGCATGTGCTCTGAACTTGCTGGCATGAATATTCATCTTTCAATTTTGCGAGAAAATCTGCGCTAAGCTCACTGTGAACTGCGTCTCGTGCCCTGGCGTGGTCTGCCCTGAATTCGAGCCATGTGTTTGTGCGGGGACGTGTTCCTGCACGTCCGACGCCGACTCTTGCTGGAGTAATCGACTTCATATTGCCGTCGTTCGTATCCATAGGCTTGCTACCTGTTTCGAGCTTGCTGTGATTGATTTTACAACAATATCCATCTATCTAGGCCTAAATGATTTTTCTCGTAGCTATTTCAAAGAATTTTTCGCTTGCGGCGCTAAAATGTGTCCACATTATACCGATGCCGATTGGTATTCCGGGCGGTGGCAGTTTCAAGAAGCTCAGTTCGGTGTCGCCACCTACCGCAAGTCTCGGTAGCATAGTGGCAAACTCGCCGAATTTCACCAGCTCTAAAAGTGCGTGCCCATCGTCTTGTTCTATCACCACTTTTGGTGCAATTGATATTGCCTCGAAATAACTGCCCATAGGGCGGGAAGACGATATTTTATGGCTGGGCAAAGCAATTGATAAAGCTGCCAGATCTTCAACGTCGATTTTCCCCTTTTTCGCAAGAGCATGGTTTTTCGAAACAATCAAAGCAATTTCATCCTTCATTATCTCTTTGACGTTTATGTCCGGGTGTTCGGCCGGAGTGAGGGAAAATCCAATGTCGTAAATGCCTGATAACAAGCCGCTTTCGATGTCTTCTGCTCGGCCCGCTCTGACTTTAATATGAATGTTTGGATGAAGCAAACTAAATTCGTTGACTAAAGTCGGCAGGTGGCGACTACCAAACAAAGAAATTGTTGCTATTGTCAAATTGCCATGTAAAACTCCTGTCATCGATTGTATTTCTTGACCGGCAGCTTCAAGCTCATCAACTGCGCGTTTTGCCCGCACCAAAAGCGCTTCGCCCGATTCTGTGAGACGCACATTGCGCCCTACTCGTGCGAAAAGCTTTGTTTTAAGCTCATCTTCCAATTGTTGAATGTGTATTGACAAGCTTGGCTGCGAAATAAAAAGTGATTCTGCTGCTCTCGTGAAGTGCAGTAATTCTGCTGCTCTGATGAAGTATCTGAGGTGGCGAAGCTCCATTTTCTCTCTCCGAAAAATTTATTCATTCAGCTAAGCAATCATTGCGATTAGATCTGCGTATTGGTGCTCATAAACAGCTCGCGATAGAGTAGGATTATCGCAGCCGGAAGCTTAAATTGGTAGACTCCTCGCAGCTAAAAGAGCCAGAATAGGGGCATTTGTCATGTGGATTGTAGAACTTGCCATACGGCGGCCCTACACATTTGTGGTCGTGTCGGCACTTATCGCATTTCTTGGCGTGTTATCGATCACTCGCATGCCCATCGACATTTTTCCATCGATTGATCTGCCTGTTGTCAGCGTTATCTGGAGTTATTCTGGGTTGCCACCCGAGGAAATGCGCGACCGCATCGTGACTGTGTCTGAGCGCGCGATGACTACAGTTACCAGTGAAATTCAGCATCTAGATTCCAATTCGGTTAACGGCATTGGTGTGATCAAGCTTTACCTTCGTCAGGGCGCAGATATTGGAAAAACTGTTGCGCTTGCAAGTTCAATTAACCAGACTATTTTGAAAATTCTTCCGCCGGGCATCACTCCGCCGTTGGTTACCGCATTTAGTACATCTGATGTGCCAGTTATGCAACTTGGAGTCGGCAGCGAAAAACTTTCTGAGGCAGAACTTTATGATTTTGGCTTGAGTTTTATTCGACCTCGCCTTGCCACCGCCGGTGGTTGCAGCATTCCTTTGCCATATGGCGGCAAGCAGCGCCAGGTGATGGTAGATATCAATACCAACCTTCTCAACGCCAAGGGGCTATCTCCAGCCGATGTGACGAATGCCCTCAATCTGCAAAATCTAATTTTGCCATCAGGAACAGCAAAAATCGGCACGAAAGAATTGCCGGTCAAAATGAATAGCAGCCCGCTGACATTGGACGAGCTGAACATGTACCCCATCAAGCAGGTCGGCGCTGCAACAATCTATTTTAAGGATGTGGGCAACGTTCATGACGGTTTTGCTACACAGACAAACATAATCAACCAGAACGGACATCGTTCTACCATGCTCAACGTTCTGCGTTCTGGCGGTGCATCTACCTTAGCTGTAGTGGAAAACGTCAAGAAAGCTTTGCCTGCATTGCTTGAGACTTTGCCGAAAGAACTCAAAATTGAAGTGCTCACTGATCAATCTGTCTTCGTTAAGGCAGCCATCAAACAAGTCGTAAGCGAAGCTGTCACCGCCGCTGCTCTAACGGGGCTCTTGATGCTTTGCATTTTGGGCAGTTGGCGCAGTACAGTGATTGTTATCACTTCGATTCCTCTGGCAATTCTTGCTTCCATCATCGGCCTCAATGTTTTCCACCAGACTCTCAACACCATGACGCTTGGTGGGCTTGCACTGGCGGTGGGCATGTTGGTGGATGATGCTACGGTCGAAGTGGAAAATATTCACCGCAATCTCAATCTGGGAAAACCAATTGTCACTGCTATTCTCGATGGTGCGGCTCAGATTGCTACACCGGCGCTCGTTTCCACTCTAGCCATCTGCATTGTTTTTGTCCCCGTTGCACTTTTGACAGAGCCCGCGCGGTCGCTCTTCGTGCCGCTAGCGATGTCTGTCGTTTTCGCCATGCTAGCTTCATATTTCCTCTCGCGCACACTTGTTCCTGTGATGGCACGTTATCTGTTGAAAGAACACGACCATGCCGCTGAAGCTGATGCGCAAAAAAGCTTTTTTGGGAAAATCTATGGCTCCATAGACAGCGGTTTCAACTCGCTTCGTGATGGCTATCACAGGATGTTGGAATCGTGTTTGAAACATCCAAAGAAAATTGTTACCGCATTTCTTCTCGCGTACGCCTGTTGCTTGTCGCTGATCCCGTTTGTAGGACAAGATTTCTTCCCCGCTGTAGATGGCGGTCAGTTGCGCTTGCATATAATTGCGCCTAAGGGCAGCCGATTGGAAGAAACAGAGCGTGTGTTCAAAGAAGTGGAGTCAAACATTCGCACAATTATTCCGGCGGATGAAATCAAAGTTGTGACGCAGAACATCGGGCTGCCTGCAAGTGGTATCAACCTCTCGTATGGTGACAACATTACTTTCAGCGATTTCGACGGCGAAATGCTGGTGTCGTTGAAAGAAGAACACGCCAAATCGATATTTGTCTATCAGAAAGAGATCAGGCAGTTGTTGCATCAAAAGATGCCGGCGGTTACTTTCTTTTTTCAACCGGCAGACATTACTAGCCAAATTCTCAATGCCGGGCTGCCCGCGCCGATTGATATACAACTGACCGGACGCAATATTCCGCAAGTGTATGAGCTTGCCTTGCAGCTGCAAAAGAAGATTGCCATGGTGCCTGGCGCGGTAGACGTGACGCTTTTGCAGGTGCCAGATCAAGCGCAGCTGACCGTCGATGTTAATCGCACCAAGGCGCTTGAATTGGGCTTGACTCAGCGTGATGTTGCAAATTCAGTGCTGGTGTCGCTTAGCTCAAGTTTCCAAACGCAGCCTAATTACTGGGTCAATCCCAAAAATGGTGTCAATTATGGTGTGGCAGTGCAAACGCCAACGTACCAAATTAACACCTTGGATGACATTGGAACTTTGCCCATAAGCGCCAACCAAGCAAACAAAACGCCGGTCCTTTTGAAAAATCTCGCCCAGCTGGGACGCGGTACAACCTCTGCCATAGCCAGCCACAATCAAATTATGCCTGTGTTTGATATCTACGTTAATACTCAAGATAGAGACCTCGGTGGAGTGGCTGGCGACACTCGCAAAATCATCGATGAGTTTCGCAAGACTCTGCCTCGCGGCGTTTTCGTCAAACTGCAAGGGCAGGCTGACAGCATGAATTCTGCATTTACAGGGCTTTTGGGTGGACTTATTTTTGCTCTTGTTCTTGTGTACATGTTGCTAGTAATCAATTTCCAATCATGGCTTGATCCGCTAATCATCTTGATGGCTAGCCCCGGCACGTTGTCTGGCATTGTACTGATGCTCTTTGTCACGCAAACTACATTTAGCGTGCCTGCGCTGATGGGCGCCATCATGAGTATTGGTGTTGCGTCCGCCAATAGTATTTTGATGATTAGTTTTGCGGAAGAGCGGCGCAAGGAGGGGCTTAGCCCCGTTCAATCTTCTTCCGAGGCTGGCTTTACCCGCTTTAGACCCGTAATAATGACCGCCCTGGCTATGATAATCGGCATGGTGCCCATGGCTACGGGGCTGGGCGAGGGTGGATCGGCCAACGCACCGCTGGGGCGCGCTGTGATAGGTGGATTGATGGTGGCGACTTTTGCCACGCTGTTTTTTGTCCCAGTAATCTTTTCTATGCTCAAACGGAGTGAGCCCAATTCTAGTGCTGACCATAGCCAGCAAAACCCCGGCGAAACGACTGCGCCGATCTCCGAATAGCCCGCCCAGCCATATTCATAATCGAGACTAATGGGTTGCATCAAATCCCGGTATTGGACCCCCGGCGTGTTCGTTTGTACAGTGGTTATATAGACCAAACGAGGACACGGCGATGAATACTTTCAAAGCAAATTCGGCAAAAACACGGGCGAAACGTGGCGCTTTCAATCCCTTGTTGCCTCTCGTCATTGGTGCAGTGGCACTTGCAACTATCGGCGTCGCACCTCGCTTGCAAAATCAAGCAGAGCTTTCCAAAATTCACCATGAGCTCGTAGTTAGCGTTCCGCAGGTTTCTGCAGTTGTTGTTAAAGAAGCCTCCAAGAATGATTCGCTAAAACTTCCAGGTGATTTGCAAGCGATTCAAAACATCCCAATTTACGCACGAGCTAACGGCTATTTGCTCAAACGCTTTGTAGACATCGGTGACAAAGTCAAAGCAGGACAGCTTCTTGCATTAATCGATACGCCAGAGCTTGACCAACAAGTTTCTACAGCCGCAGCTAATTTGAAAGCTGCTCAAGCAAACGTAAGCTCTGCTCAGTCTGATCGTGAGAATTATGCTGCTCTTCTTTTCGCAGCAGAATCAACAATCAAACAAGCCAAAACAAATCTGGAATTTAGCTCACTTGAATTGAAACGTTATCAACTTCTCGCAAATCAAGGTGCTATATCGTTCGAGCAACGTGACCAGATTTTGCGCCAGTTCAATTCTGATACTGCTCAAATCGAAGTTGCAGAGCACAACCGTCAAGCTCAACTTGCACAACTTGCCTCGGCTGATTCTAAAATTGCCGCCGCGAAACAAGCTGTTGAGTCTAATCAATCAACTCTCAACCAACTCAAAGCATTGCAATCATTCCAAAAAGTTGTTGCCCCCAGCGATGGTGTCATAACCAACCGACTCGCTGATGCCGGTTCCCTCGTTGCCGCTGGTGGCAGCGCCGGTACAACTCAAATACTCAGCATGGCAAAGACAGATGTGTTGCGTATTTATGTTGATGTTCCACAAAGCGATTACCGCAACATCCACAACAACGACAAAGCTGAAATCACATTGCAAGAATTCCCAGGTCAAAAGTTTACCGGTGTTGTCACCAACATTGCCGGCAGCCTCAACTCGAATTCACGAACCCTTCAAACTGAAATACGAATTGCAAATCGTGACCTCATGCTGAAACCCGGTTCTTATGCTGAAGTTAGCTTCAACGTTAAAAACTCCAACCCACCGGTAATTATTCCAAGCAATGCCGCAGTCACGAAAAACGACGGTCTCTACGCCGCAGTTGTGAAAAATGGCAAAGTTCAATTTCAGCACATTGAAGTCGCAAGAGACTATGGCAGCAAAATGGAAATTAGCCGCGGTTTGCATGTAAACGATGTTGTTCTACTTGATGCCCCTGACGGACTCGGCAACGGTGCTGCCGTCAAAACGCAAATCAGTTCATCTCTCTAATCCCATATTTCGCCCCCGATACCGAAAGGAGAACAGTTTAAAAACTGTTCTCCTTTTCGTTTGGCCCAATTTGCCCGCTTTAGACTTGTTGATTGTAGTGTTAGGAGTGCCGCTCATGGAACGCCCTTTAATTAGCGAAAACAGCCCAGGTTGGATGGCTTTTGTTTGGATTTCATTTGGCTTATCGATTGGTGCAACCTCAGTCGGAATATACAATCTTCCCGTGGAACATTGGGTGCAAGGATTTATGGCAATGGGGCTGCTATTCAGCGTGGGCTCGTGCTTTACCCTTTCAAAAACTGTTAGAGACAACCACGAAGCGAAGAAGCTTATCAATCGAGTAACCGAAGTCAAAACGGAGCGCATGCTTCACGACTATGAACTTAAGGATGTGGCTCGATAGATTGCGGTCGTGGATAAGTTTTGGCTCTGGCTATAGTTTGGAGAAGCTTTTTATTCGCTTTCTGGAGCCATCAGTTGCTCCAGGCGTCGCGGATAATTGTTTAGAAAGTCGTGGGTTATTCGATAATGTTCGGTTTCCTCAAACCTAATTTTCGTGAAGCCTTCTTCGTCGACTTTATAAATGATCGCGTTGGGGTAAGCCATCAAGATCGGCGAATGTGTTGCGATTATGAATTGCGAGTCTTGCTGCACAAGATCGTTTATTCTCACGATAGCGGCCAGTTGCCGACTTGGTGAAAGCGCTGCTTCTGGTTCATCAAATAGGTATAGGCCAGAACCACCGAGAGTGTTAACGAGTATCGTCATAAACGATTCGCCGTGAGAGCTGTTGTGCAGCGATTTGCCACCATAGCGCCTGAAGACTTCCTCTGGGGATGTCATCGCGTCTGGATCGTTTACCAGATCTTCCAAGTATGTGCCGATGTTGTACAGGCTTTCTGCTCTAAGGAAAAAGCGGTCTTTCGGACGATGTGCTCCTCTTACAGGTTTCAAATAATCGGCAAGTCCCGACCTACCGCTTTCATCGCCTAGATTCGATCGATAGCGACTGCGATTGCCTTTGGTTTCTGCGAAATTTCCCGTTCCGCCTTGACCGCCCATCCCCATTATTTCGGCTATACCCTCTAATATCGTTGACTTTCCTGAACCATTCTCGCCAACGAAAAACGTCACGTCCTTATGTAGCTCAAGCTCTTGAAGAGTTTTGAACGCAGGTAGATTTAACGGAAAATTCTCTCGATCATCCGGTTCGCAAGAAATTCTAATTGCCTTTAGAAAGGGTTTGCCCATGTTTGCACTTACTAAGTTGCCTGTATAGTTTCTATTTTGACATTTAATCAGTATCTTGTTCCCTGTTCTGGAATAACGAACTAGATAATGGTTAAAATACGCTTTTTACGGCAAGTAAGGGCTATCTTGAGACGGCTCAACTAAGGTGTGATTTATGCAAGTGCTATTTTGCTCCAGTCCGATTAGCCAAAATCAACCGGACGAAATTTATGAACCAGAAGCCTTGGCTGTTGAGAAACTGGAAAAGCATTTTGGTCTAATTGATTTTGAGTCACTAGTCGAAGGCGATGATGCCGCAAGAGCGGTTCGACGAGTCAGGGTGTTGGAGCCTGGTTGGAATCTGGCTATCTACCGTGGTTGGATGATGACACCTGCGAAATACTCACTGCTTTATGAGGCTCTTCGATCAAAGGAGCTCACGTTAATCAATACTCCAAGTGAGTACAAACACTGCCACTACTTGCCGGAATGGATTGATCTCTTTCCCGGTCAAACGCCAGATTCTGTTTGGATTCCGAAAAGTGAATTGGAGGAAGACAGTGAACACATCCTTAGCAAAATACAATCGCTGAGTTGCCGTTCTTGCATCGTCAAAGACTATGTGAAGTCGGAGAAGCATAAATGGGCGGAGGCGTGTTTCATTCCAGATACCTCTGATGTTCAGCATATCGAAAAGGTCGTAACCAGATTTAGAGAACTGCGAGGCGAAAGTTTAGAGGGAGGTCTTGTTTTTCGCAAATTTGAGCAATTCAAATCACTTGTAGCTCATTCCAAAAGCGGCATGCCTCTAACAAAAGAATTTCGTCTCTTTGTGTTGGACGGCAAAATAATTTATTGGGTTAACTATTGGGAGGAAGGTGACTACGCCGAAGAATCACCGCCTGTCGAATTATTTGCAGAGCTGGCAAGCCGACCCAAGAGTCGTTTCTTTTCGATGGATATTGCTCAGACAACTGATGGACGTTGGCTTGTGGTTGAACTGGGTGACGCTCAAGTTACAGGTATTCCGGATGAAGCTCAGGCGATGGATTTCTATCGTAAATTGTTTGATGGGCTACAATCGGTTCGGTCTGACTAAGGAATTAAGCCTTCCAAAACAGCTAAGAGTCCGGTGCTATTGATATATTTGATAGACTGGAAGCAGGACGTATCGCGGCAATGATTATACTTACTGAATTCTATGTTCTTGTTGGTTTGCTCTGGTCTTTCACCTTCTGGTGTTTCCTGCGAGGAAAATTGAATGGTCTCGTTGCGACCTATTTTCTTGCGACTAGCATCTCTAGTCTTTTCCTCGCAAAGCAAATCACTTTTTTTGCACAGCCTTTGTACCAAAATAATCTTGTTTCGAGTTTAATTGTAAGTCTCTTATTTGTTCCTCCAATGTTGTTGCCATTTTTTATTCCCGTATTGTTTCCTTGTGGCGTACTGGTTTTGACATTCGGCCAAATTGCAGAAATGTGGAAATCCAAAAGCTTAAGCAATCCTTCAGTGCTTCTCAAAAAGCTGGCTAATGAGGAAGGGCACGAGCCTATACTTATGTTGTCGTCCTTAGGGCTGTTCTTTTGGGTTGTGGTTGCATTTGCGAAAGGCATAAGTTGGCTGGAGCATAATCCGCTGGGTGTTTTGCGTTAACATCAGCAAAAGCAGAATGGCTTATTGAAAGGCACCTTTGGCTCCGCCTTCAAATCTTTCTTGAGCTTCGGGAAATGCCCAGATTTCGGCGGCGAAAGATGATTTTGGACCGCCGCGCGGGACTTTGACTGCGTTATTTTCGGCGAAGTGATTCAAAGTTTGCCATAGAATCTCGGAACTTGGAGATGCGCCATTGCCCTGTCCCTTTTCATAGTTGCCGATCCATTCGAATGAGGACAGTCCGATTGTTCCCAAAGAATCGCGTCCAATAGTCAGCCATATTATTCCTGGATGTCCTGAGCCGAAGAACGGTTGTGGCGGCGAGCCGACGCCTGCCATTTCTTCTTTCCATCCTGCCCAAGGGTCTTCGATTTGCCCCGCTGCTTCCTTGCCTCCTTTTCGCATTAAAGGAAGCGGGCCGCTCTGTGAGTCCCAGAGGGTATGTCGCCCAGTTGATAGAGTCTGCACTTCGGAAATTGCTTTCCACTTTCCATCACCGTCAGGCACAATAAAAGCAATGTCCTTAGACTCATTTAGAAATGCCAGAAGTAGATTGATATCTGAGCCCGACAAATAACAAGGCAACCAGGGCATAGTCTCTCCTTCAGTTGTGGCTCATTGATTTTATACCATCGGGCGCTGGGCTGACCTGAAGACGTTGCCTTTGTTCTTCTTATCGTATTTGCGGTAAAATGCCTGCGTTAATCATTTGATTTTAGTGACTTCTTCCGGAGCAAGTTCAATGAAACTTTCGGCTTTACTTGGAAAAGAGACATTCACTTTTGCCGACGTAAAAGAAGTTTTGGCTAAAGCTAATGAGGAAAAGTCAGGCGATGCGCTTGCGGGCATTTGTGCTGCCAGTGACATTGAGAGAATCGCTGCCAAGCAAGTATTGAGTGAGTTGACGCTTCATTGTTTGTTTGAAAATCCTGTTACTGACTATGACACAGATGAAGTGACTCGCATCATTGCCGACAATTTAGACCAGGTGGCTTGGCAGAAAATTCGCAATTGGACTGTTGCTGAATTGAGAGAGTACATTCTTGATAGTGACACTGGTTTGGCTGAAATTGAGTCGATACGCGGCGCTTTGACAGGTGAAATGGCGGCGGCTGTTTGCAAACTGATGTCTAATTTAGATCTTCTTCGCGCCTCGACAAAATGTCGTGTGGTTTCGAAAGCAAATACAACACTGGGACAAGCCGGTGTGCTTGCTGCTCGGCTACAACCAAATCACCCCAGCGATGCCGTTGACGGCATTCGTGCATCATTGTTTGAAGGACTGTCATACGGTGTGGGTGATGCCGTAATTGGTATCAACCCTGTTTATGATACCGCCGAATCAGTTGAGAGATTGTTGCGCGCAACTGGCGAAATAATTGATAGGTTGCAATTGCCCACTCAAAACTGCATATTAAGCCACTTGAGCACACAGGTTAAAGCCGTCGAAAACGGTGCGCCCGCCGGATTGATATTTCAGAGCATTGCAGGCACGCATGGTGGTAATACCGCATTTGGTATCGGCATCGACGACCTTAAATATGCAAGTGAGCTTGGCAAAAAGAGCTGTCGCGTCAGTGGCGGTCAGTACATGTATTTCGAGACGGGGCAAGGCAGCGAGCTTTCTTCACGTTCGCACAACGGTGCAGACCAGGTCACTTTGGAGGCACGCTGTTATGCTCTCGCGCGCCAGTTCAATCCGTTCTTAGTAAATGATGTTGTTGGCTTTATTGGCCCGGAATATCTTGCAAATGGAAGGCAAATGATTCGGGCTGGTCTTGAAGATCACTTCATGGGTAAGCTGCTCGGTTTACCGATGGGCGTCGATGCTTGCTACACCAATCATATGGATGCAGATCAAAATGATCTGGAAAACTTGACAGTGTTGCTGGTGGCAGCCGGCGTAAATTATTTCATGGGCGTGCCAATGGGAGACGACGTCATGCTCTCATACCAGACAACCAGTTATCATGACATTGCCAGCTTGCGTGAATTGATGAATTGTCGTCCTGCGCCCGAATTTGAACTCTGGTTGGAAGAACGAGGCATAATGCAAAACGGAAAGTTGACAAAAAGAGCAGGCGACGCTCGGCTGATTGCCGATATGATGGTTGCTGTGAATTGACCCTGGTGCATTCCCGCGTAGCGTCCTGCAACGCTTTTCCTGCAAAATGGTCCTGAATGCTTTGATATCCTTTAGAATATGGATGAGCTGTTTAGCTTTCTAATGACATTTTTCCAGATGACTGAATTTTTCCGCAACAAAAACACGCGAAAGGCGCTGCACCAAAGGGTGTGCCTCTTAGCTGCGTTTGCTTTGGTCGGCATGCAGTTTTCTGTTCCTGCGGCTGTGAATGCGGCTTCGAGTGATTATCATTTTGATCAAGCAGTTAAGTACGAATTTGCCGGCTCGCCTGATGCAGCCATTGCAGAGTACCGGCGGGGGCTGCAAGATGCACCGCAGTCGGTTGATGGTCACACTCGGCTTGGCACGCTTTTGCTTGATGAACAGGGCGACATCGATGGTGCGATATCAGAGTTTGTTACGGCACTTACGATAGACCCTGCGTGCAAGTTCTGTCAGGCGCGGCTTGACGAGGCGGTCGACAGGAAAAGTGAAGGTGTGCGAGAAGGCATTAACCGGGGCAATGATTTTTACAGAGCCGGGCAAATGACGCGTTCTGTCGCGGCATATCGCATTGCTGTTGCTGCCGACCCGCAAGATGGCGAGGCGAGAAACTGCCTGGCGTGGACGTTATATCGTGTCGGCAAATTGCAAGAAGCGCTTGCCGATGTTCAAGCGGCGCTTAAGTTGAAGGTCGACGAGCCGGAGTACATCAATACTCTTGCTTGCGTTCAGTTTGATTTAGGGCAAGTTGATGAAGCGCTGGCGAGCTGGCATAAGGCTATCGCTAAGAGCAAAACGCCAAACCCGGCAGACCTTTATGGGTTGGCGGTTGGTTATTTGGCTAAGGGCGACCAGGCGAGCGCTATCAAGAATTTCAAAGAGGCAATCAAGTCAGATGCCAAATATAAGGATGCTGACTATTTAAGGGACAAAATCGGAATGTCCGTCCATGCCGTGGCTAATCACGACAAATTGCTGCTTATAAGCGGTGAAAAAGACAAACCGGTCGAGAAGAGTCAGGATAAATAATTTTTAATACGGCGTCCGTTCGCTCAATTGAACTTTTTGGGAACGAAATTCGTCTCTAGCTTATGAGCTAATTGTTCCCTTGAGGGTGTTTGCATGAAAAAAATTAGTCGCTTTGCTGTCCTCGTAGGACTCACAGCTGGGGTTATTGGTCTTCTGCCCGCTATGGCCCAAGACGCTCCCGGTATTGCCACTGAAATGATGGATGGCGTCGATAATGCGATGCAGTCTGATGGCCCGCCGCAGCCACCGTTTCCTCCAATGATGCCGATGGCACAAATGCCCCCAATGCACCCAATGATGATGCCTGGAGGCATGCCAGAGGGGCCGCTGCAAGGCGGCGCTGAGATGATGGGGCTCCCCGATGACGTTATGGCGATGCACGGTGGTGACATCGGTATGTTGCGCATGGGTGTCCATAGCAGTTTCAGCGATGATCAAATGGAAAAAATGTACAGGCTTAAGTCAGATTTTCTAGACAAAGCCGGCCCCAAAATGGCTGAATTGAAATCACAAGAACGCGCTCTGCACGACTTGATGACACAACCAGAGTTTGAAAAAGGAAAGGCTCAATCAATTCAGTCCAAAATCAACGGACTCAAAGATGATTTAGCTAATTTGCGTCTAGACCAGCAAATTGGTTTGCTCAATTGCCTCACTGCCGACCAACGCAAAGAGCTGCGTCGCAGCTATGTCAAGCATGTTGATTTCGGCATGATGGGCGGAATGGGTGGAATGCACGGCATGCACGGTATGCGTGGCATGCGTGGTCACGGCGGATGCGCCTCTGGAGGCTGGGGAGGACCGCACGGTCGCGGCGGTCATCACGGCGATGGCGGTGAGGGTCACCACGGTC
>CAZJLR010000077.1:0-27704 GCA_964546815.1 uncultured Candidatus Obscuribacterales bacterium
ATCCATGGCGTCGCCCCTACAAGCGGACACGCGGAATTATGAGTTCGCCAACAGCATCCCATGCGTCGCAAAAAAAGAATGAAGGGATATCTATGACAGAGATCGCTCATTTCAGAACGATTTCAAATATTGGTAGTACAAAGTCAATCAAGAAGTTGGTCACGCCAAATAAATACAGCAGCACGGGAGCCCACAAAATAATGGATAACTTCAATCGCACCAGTAAGCCAGAAACGACGGTTGAGCATGCTGGCTTCTCAGCCTTTGATCTGTTTATGCAAGATCGCAACGAACGAGTATCAAGAGTCTCAGGTCCAGCGGCAATAGATTGCGCGCTGCCGGCAAAAGATTCAACGCCTGCAAACGGCGATTCAGCGCCAGGAACCTCGAAATGCGAAACTCCGGAATCTCAAACCTTACTAAGACTCATAGACAATGCAAAAACCAATGGCGAATTAGCTCCGAATTTATTCGACGAACTGAAAGTTGTTTCAAACGAATGTGCCATAAACCCTGAATTGTATGCCACCATGCAAAATGAGCTACGAAACAGAGGAGTGAGATTCTCAATTGACAATGACTGCGCTACCTTTGAAAGATTCGAATTTCACGGCTTCTACAGTAACGAAGCTTCACTAAAAGTGCCACTCGATGGCAGCGCAGCGACTGGATTCGGTTCTGTTCTCACAGGCTCATCCATGGAAGGAAAGACGCAGGAAATCGACAAAGACATCGCAGCCAAATTCATTTTTGCTCCGGAAAAACGCACATCCATTTTCATCGATTGATCAGAACTCAAATCTTCAACTGCTAATCGATTAGCAAAAAACGAGAACGAGAACAAAAACGAGAACGAGAACGAGAACAAAAACAACAACAACAACACAAAACGCATAAGTCCAAGCCTCGAAACGGTACCCCCGGGAGGGGATGCAGCCATCACGTTTAATAATGCAAATTCATACTTGAGATACAATTCCGAACCTGTTATCTCTTGAGGTGATTATGCAAGCTACTGAAAAGACAGAAAAAGAAGTGAATTCGCAATTGAAAAGCGTTGCCCAAAATGCACCAGCTGGTCCTGGAAAAGGCGCATTTTTCGCAGCAAAGAAGAAAGGCGATAACAATTCTGCCAAATGCAGCTCAAACTGCAGTTCAAGCTGCAAATAATCATGAGTGCAACACAGGTACTAAATCCACCCGTGCAAGCCGCAGAGCAAGTTACAAGAATAGAGAATGCTCAAGTGAAGCAACGATGGGAAAGAATCCAAGCTTACGAAATGGACGATCCATCTTGTGCGGCATCGTTTTCTAAAGGACTAGCTACTGAAGTCGGTTGGGATGCAGATTTTACTCAACTGGCTATAGGCGAATACAAGAAGTTCATTTTGCTTTCAAGCCTCTATCCAGACTCGATGGTTCCATCAATTCACGTAGATACTGTCTGGCATTGGCATCTGCTTTTCACAAGGTCATACCAGAAATTCTGCAAACAAGCGATAGGCCAAGACTTTCTTCACCACCAACCAGGCAGCGGCAACGAAGAAGAAGACAAGCTTTATCGCGATTTGTACAAAGAGACGTTGGCGCGATATGAAGAATTTTTCGGATCGCCGCCAACAGCAATCTGGGGCAAAAGCCTATAGTGGCTTCAAAGTAAAACACTCAAAAAATGCAGACTGCGGCGGCAATTGAAGAATCGAGAACATTGCCGTCGCAGTTGCATTATTGACAGTCTTCCACATCAACAAAGAATTAAGAACCCTGACAGGGGGTAGAGCAAGCACGGCTTCTCATCAGCTTTGCAACCCCTTCCGGGGGGATAGCATCACGAATGCAATACAAGAAACAAATGCATCCCCACCCAGGGGTCAGGCATACAAAGCTTCGCCAATGCAGCACTTCACAGTTTTCTTTTGAAGTTATTTTTCAGATTCAGCACAGGTATGATGCGCGAGCCACGCCAGCTACCGATATGGCGCCACTGCTGAGAGCTGCCATCAAACATACGCGTGAGTACACACTGCTTGTATTCAACATGCTGACTGTGGAAACTCAGTTATCCACGCCAGTTTCCACCGAGAGTTCAAGACCACTCAAGAAAGTTTCACGAAAGCTGTTTCAAGCCATTCACATCTTTGCGTTGCAAAGTTATGAATGCATGCCCGCAAATTGAGCATCGGCGCCAGCTTAGCGCAACCAACCGCTAGCAACGAGACTATATCGGCGTGACCAAAAGCGGAACATCTTGAAATGCAGATCAAGAAAAAGGACTTCACTCATGGATGAGACCCTTGCCATACTTCTTTCCTGCGCCCTCCTCATTGCGGTGGTGTCAGGTTACTTGTTGACTGTGTTCGAGCCGTATTATGCGTACAAGCATAAATCTGCCGACGCCGTCGAGCTTATCGAACACCACGCCACCGACCACAAGCTTCATCTCATCGCCGAAACCTGGGCAGCAAAACTGTCAGACCCGCCGACGAGATGGTACCAGGAAGAAAACGCGCGTTCACGTGCGCTCAAAGAAAAGCTGATGGAAGCATTGGTGCGACATCGATTTATTTTCGGCGACGACCCGAAGAAAATCGAATTCGGACCCAACGTTTCTCCCATTATCAAACGAGCACTCGTCAACGCTGGTTTTCAGCCAGGTTCAAATGAGAACCGCACAATGCTGGTGTCACCCAATCTCGTGAAGATGGACGACGGTACAGTCATCTGGCGCGGACGGCCGATGGAATACAAGTCGCGTTTTTGCGACTTCTATCCAGAGCCCTGAGCAGCAATTCGAAATCTGCTGTCAATCAGCTCAGTTTCTCCTCGTTCAAAACTTACAGTAATTCTCCAAGACCTGGCGCCGCCAGCTCATTCTGCAATGGTTGCAGTGTGGCAGCGGCGTCGGCATTGGAACACAACGAAAGGACTACAGTATGCTATCCATGCCTGTAATGCTTGCCTCCATGTGCCATTCCGGCGGAGGCTCAGCGGACTGGATGCTTGTTTCGTCATGGATCGGAATGTTCGCCTGTGGATTGGTTGCACTTTTCCACGGGTCGCGCATTCTTTTCCTGCGCAACAAGAACCAGTCCATCGACATTCTTGCCGAGTCATGCCACACCTTCATGGGTATCGGCATGGCTTACATGTTTGCCCCCATTGCCGCTATCAAGGTGATTCCCGACACTTTCTGGGCGCTGAGTTTCGCGGTACTTGCGCTCGCCTTCGCTGTTCGCCCGCTTGTTCGCAAGAACCATGTTCTCGGCGACGTGGCGCACTCAGTGATGAACCTGAGCATGACCTACATGTTCTTGCAGTCGCTCTGGGACGCGCCTCTCGTCACCGCGACATTCGTTGCACTCTTCACCGCATACGCGACTTTGCATGGGGCAGAATTCCTCAAGCACTGGAAAGAACGCAACGCCGCACCGAGGAAAGCGTCGCTCCTGGCTGAACCCGCCATGTCAGCCGTTTCCCACATCGTCATGTCTGCCGCGATGGTCTTCATGTTCTTGATGCCGGCAATGATGGCGACTGGGATGGAAGCAGGCGCGGCAAGCGAAGTGCACGGCTGCTGCTCGGATGGCAAAGGAAGCTGCTGCTCTCCGAACGCCCCCGCTGAAACGACTCATGATCACTCGCACGAGCACATGGGTCATCACTCTCATTGAGAAAGGAGATGGATTATGTCAATGCTTTATCTAGCCATTCCGCTGGGTGTTGCGATCGGAATTCTTTTCCTGCGCCGATTTGGCACAGGACAGTTTTGCGGTGGCGCATCGAGCCTGGCTTGCGGATTGCCTGCGAGCGAATGCAAGCATCCGCAGCGAAAAACCATTTCTGATTTCGTCAAAAACGGCATTCAAACCAGCGACGAACTGAAAGCCGCGCTGCAATGTGCCATTGAACTGGAGTTCTCCACAATTCCGCCGTACCTCTGTGCTGAATGGTCAATCAAAGACCAGGAAGACCCGGTGCGCGACATCATTCACGAAATTGTGATTCAAGAAATGGTGCACATGGCGCTTGCATGCAATATGCTCAGCGCCATCGGCGGAAAGCCTTCGCTGACCAAAGCCGGCTTTCTTGCACATTACCCGACAAACGGCTTGCCGGGCGGTGTGCATCCGAATCTGAAGGTAGATCTCTTGCCGCTTTCGCTCGAGTCACTCAAGACCTTCATGGAAATTGAGTACCCTTGCGACGGCCCCATTGCGGCGACGGAAAACTATGCCACAATCGGCGAGTTCTACGATGCAATCGCAAAGGCTTTCGAAACGCTGTCTCCGGCGTTTTGCGACGGCATTCAGATGCAGCACAAATTCCCTGTCGGCGAAGTGTTTGCCATCAAGTCGGCAGCCGATGCGGTCAAAGCAATCAAAGTGATTAAGGAGCAAGGCGAAGGCAACAGCCAAACGCCGATGCCGCCCGAATCACTCAGCGGTGAACCGTCGCACTACTATGCCTTCAAACAACTTGTCGAAGGTCGCCGGTTGCGAAAAGGCGATGACGGCAAGTGGCGCTTCGACGGCGAGGCGATGCCTCTACCGGCGGTGCACAGCTTCGCACAGACTTCGGACGACGCCGCCTGCGCTGAGTTCAATCAGGCTCTGAGAGACATTCTCGAAGGGCTCGAAAGAACCTGGGCGATCGGCACGCAAGAATTCCCCAAAGCAATGCAAGGAATGATGCGTCTGCGAAAGCAGGGCATCAGCCTTGTTCGGCGCGGTCTGCGTCCCAACTTCAACCCTCAGACAAACTCAAACGAAAGGTACACGGCTATGAACAACAATCAATGCAAATGCACGGGCGAAGCTGAATGCAAGTGCGGCAGCGCATGCGGCAGCAGCAGCAACACCACCAACTGCGAGTGCGGCACCGAATGCAGCAGCAACTGCGCTACCAACTGCAGCGGCACCTGCGCGAAGCCCAGCCAGCACACGAAGGTGGCGGTCATTCCGGAGATCAAGCTCCCCCGCAATGCTGCTCGCTGCAACTGCGGCGACTGCAGCTGCCAGACCGGGCGCACGAGCTGCGGCTGCAAGTAATCTGTCAACTAAGCTAATTGGCTAGTATTCAACGTGCTAGCCAAACAGAAAGGGGCTGGGAAACCAGCTCCTTTCTGTCGCTTTTTGACATTTTCGGAGACTATTTTTGTGAATAAAACCGCAGCGATGCCAGGCAACAGATCTGTACCAGCGTCGCCATGCGTCGCCCGCTAATTTATAGCGCGATACTGTCTAAGCGAGCACCGCTGCTTAACTTCCGGGCGACGCATGGGATACTGCTGGCGAACTAAAATGGAGACGAATCAAGTTCGATGATATGAGCTAAGAGCGTTCCACCTGGGGGCGCAGGCATCCTTGCCTGCTTCTTCGCCAATAGCTTCCCGAAGCAGGCTGGAAGCCTGCGCCCCCAGGGCTCCCGCCCTTCAAGCTAGAGTCCCTATTGTGCCGGCTTCGCTAAACATTCGAGCTCGCCAGCAGTATCCATGGCGTCGCCCATACGGGCGTTCTACACCTACGCTGACTGAAAACCTTCAATTAGTGCTTTTCTTACTACGCGTTCTAGTATTTTAGCGAGGATCAAAGAAGGAAAGGAAGGGGCTGTTTCCAGCCCCTTCCTTTCCGACGACAAAGACTACAATACGCGCGGATCGCGATCTAGAGACGAGCTCCGATCGCGATCTAGAGCTGAGCGCTCATCGATAAGAATGAAGCGCTAGCGTCATTGCAATGCACTTCAGGTAGTTCGGTATTTCTCGTTGGCGCTTGCGTCAAGAAACAACTTGAAGTCTGACGCAGCCGGCTCAAGCGTCAGAGTGCTGCCTCGGGGAAACGGGTACTTGATGTGTCGACCATCAAGAAGCAGAACTCCATCCTGCATTAACGACATAACACTGACTTTGTGCCCCTTATTGAGAATGCCGGCACCTTGCATGCGCTCTCGCTCATCGTTGACAATCAAGCCACGTGTGACGTATTGAAAACGACGCGAATAAGCATCGAGAATCTTGGCGCCATAGCTGCGCATCCAGCCTGTGGAGCCAGACGCCGTCCCAATCAAAAGCCCATCCGACTTCTGAGTGAATTCCCGTTTGCCAATCTTCAGAGTGTATCGGCTGGTCTCCCCGAGTTCTTTGTGAGCGATTAGAACTTCATTTAAGACCAGCTCATTGAGCGGCGTGCCGTCGACCGTCAGTTGCAGACGCAGCAGATGAGCTGCTTTGCGTTTGCCGCTAAAAATCTGTTGGCAGACTTCAGCAAGATTGCCCAATTGAGCCAGACAAAAATGCCCGTGACTGGTACTAACGGCGCTGTTGACACCCAAAGCCGGGATTTGCGGTGCAACGAAGTGCGACACATCCAGTACCGTTCCGTCACCACCGATGGTGACTACCATGTCCCAGTGCTCCGCGGCAAGAGTGCTGGCGACTAGCTCACGAGTGATTGCAACAAAGCCGATGCCACGAGCTTTCAGAAGAGTTTGCACTGCTTCCAAAGTACAGAGGTGCTGTTTATGCGTCTGCAGTACATTCGCCACTGAAGGATGATTGCTGTTAACCAGCCCCAAAATGCGTTGGTCTTGCTTCTCAACAAGCTCCATGTAGTAAGTCTTCTTGTAGACTATTAGCACTCTTTGCGGACAGCCAGAAACTCTGGTCTCATTGTTAGTGGAACTGTTCACTATTAGCACCTAACCTTTCTGGTTGATTAGCGCAACGCTTTGCGCAGACCGACAGTAGATATGTATTCCAAAAGTTCGCTGCTGCTGAGCTCGTGAATCTTCAGTTTGTGCATGATGTCCAGAACATTCGCCCAATTCGGCAGCTCAAGATCTGCGGTAGCATCAGAGATCAGATGCACACGCAAACCGTTTCGGTGAAGATTGATCACCGAGGTACCCACGCAGACACGCTTCACAAGCCCCGTGACGTACACATCAGTAACACCACGTTCTAGCAGCCAAGCGATGACATGGGGCGGAATGGAGAATTGATCAACATCCGGTTCTTCGCCTTTGAAGAAGAACTTGTCGAAAAGGCGAGGCTTAATGCCGGGAATGTGCTGCCACCCCCAGGTGCCGCGCACCATGTGCTTGGGCAAAATCGTGTGCAAAGTGCCGTTGCGATCTTGCACTTGCAAAATTTCGGCACGCAACAAAGACATGTTGTTGCAGGCGAAACTGAAGAAGTTCGGCGCGTGTGCGTCACGCACGTCAACCTGGTAATCGAAGAAATTGTTCTGCTTGCCGACTTCTTGCAAATTACCAATCACCGGACCAATCGCGCAGCCGCCGGGCACAGGCAGCGCCGCACCAGGCGCATCACTGAAATCGTTGGCTGCGTCGATATTCAAGAGCGCGTTGATTGCGACTTCCGGGTCACCGAAGACCTTGTTTTTTGCTTTGCTCATATTGTCTTTCTCCTGGTTTGAGGAATTAGAAAAGCCGGCAAGAAGAATCCTGCCGGCTTTTAGTAAGCACTTAAGAAGGCATTCTTGCCCAATTCACCGGCTGCCCATCCAGCAGCAGGGCAATCAGCCGACTGAACATCACTGAGCGTCGGGCAGCAGATCATTCAACGCATCGAGCCAGATTGTCACATCTGCATCGCTCGGCATGCGCCAATCACCGCGAGGCGAAAGACAGACAGGACCAAGCTTCGGACCATCGGGCATGCACGAACGTTTCACCTGAATGAAACCGCGAGAGTAGAAACGTTTCAGCCAGTGGATGATTTCTGCCTGAGTATAAGACTTGTCGAACGGGGCTTGCTTGGCAAGGAAGAACACCTTTGCCGGATGCATTCCCCAGCGCACGAAACATTCCATGTAGAACTCGTTGAGTTCACGCGGACCAATCGAGCTCTCAGTAAGCTGTCGGCGTTTGCCCTCTTTGTTGGTGGGCAGCAAGTCGGGTGACACTGCTGCATCAACAACTTCGTAGAGCGAGGCTTTCAGCTCGGCTTGATCAGCTGTTAAGCGATCGGCATGCCACTTGATCAAGAGCGCAATTGGTGACTTCGGCAAACCAATGTTGATGTGGTACATGCTGGTCTGGTCACCACCCAGGGTGCACCAGGCAAGCATGGCTTCCAGCAAGTTGCCGGTGCCGATGTTGAAACCAGCGGTCATCAGAATGTTCGTGCGCACGCGAGCCTGCGTGTTTTCGAAGTGCAGGTCTTGCGCGTCATCTGGCAGTTCAGATAAGAGTCGGCAAAACTCTTTGAGTGCTTGCGCGTTCAAATCGAGTTGCCCGCTAACGTCTTCGCCTGCTTGCAGTTTTCTGCTGAACTCAGCTTGTACTGCCGTAACGATAGCCTGCAGGTCAATCTTGAACGGCTTGTAGCCCTCAGCCAACCAGATAGCAAAACAAAGCGGGCGGATGTCCACTTCGCGGGCAGTAATGCCGGTAAGATTCATCAACTTGTGCGCGCCGACCGTCACATCGTCGGGCGTACCGAAGCCCGGCATGGTGTAGCCGAGAATGTGCTTGCGCGACCAGCCCAGTCGGTCATATGCATCGCACGCTTTGAGCAAAGCCCAGGTCGAATCTTTACCGTAAGAAATGCCGATGGTCACTTCCATAGGCTTACCAGTGCGACAACCAGGCACCGTCAGCAGTGGCTCGTGCTCGAAGCGATCTGCACCCGCTGCACGCGGAGCCTGGCTTTTGTCTTCAGTCAGGTGAAGCAGCCGCGTGGCAAGGCTGCATGCCTGGATTTGCGAAATTTCGACACAACGCTCGTTCATTTCAGCGTTATCGGCCGGCGTAAACGGATGCGGATCGATGTAACGTTCCAGCTTAGCCGGTGCTTTAAGATTCCCAAGAGTAAACGGAATTCGGCGGAACTTAAGCATGCTCGCGAATTGGCGCTGACATTCTCCGAAAGCGTCGTCTTGCAAACGTTCCATCTGCATGCGTTCGAGGTCGACGTCTGCAACGAGCAACACGTCATGCTTTTCGAAGCGCTCATTTTCAGCCAAGATGCGGCCGTATTCGCCGATCATCGTGTGGCCTTCGCAGAGAAAATCTGTCGTCGACTCGTCTGTGCCGGCAGATGCGTAAACATATGCAGCGTAGTTGGCTGAGTGCGAGCGCACCAGCTGACGGCGATATTCGGCTTTGCCTACCTGGGCGCTGCTTGCCGAGCCGTTGCCGATTACTTTAGCTCCAGCCAAAATCAACAAGCGGTTGGGCGGAATCAGTGCAAAGGCGTCGTGGCACGTCTCTAAGCCAAGCACAAATTCTTCGAAGTCTTCCGCGGCGAAGAGAAGATCTGTGCCGAATGGCACTGTCTGACCAAGAAGCTTAATCTCGTCTGGGTGCGGTACTGAGCCCGGTGAGAACCAACGAGGGTCGTAAAACTCCTTGCGACCGGGCAGATAGAGCTTCGGAACGCCGCCGAGAATTTTTCCTTTGTGAAGCACAAGCGGCGAATTGTAGAGATTGTCCTCGATCATAAGCGGCAAGCTGGGCACCACCAAGCCATCGAAGTCAACGCTCTTGCGAAGGATGAATTCCAATCCATCGAGAGACGACTGCAGCAGCGCCTTCTGGTGGTGCAAATTAGCTGCCGTGTATGAGCTGATGCAGAGCTCTGGCAGTTGAAGCAGGCGCGCGCCGCGCTTGTTTGCCCAGTCCATGACAGAGCAAATGCGTCGCGAGTTATAAACCGGATTTGCAACGCGAAGGCGAGGAACCGCCGTCGCAACACGCAAATACCCAAAAGTTTTGTGATGGGTCATTGTGACTCCTTTTGTCTTTGTTTGGGAAAAAGAAACCGGGCGACGCATGGCGTCGCCCCTACAAAATCACGCGATCAGCGGGGCGCGGTCCATGACGTGATCGACGAGCAGTGGTGCGACCGTTTCCACTTGGAGGAAGTCCTTGAAACGACGCCCGAGCCTTTCGGCACGCGGGTGGCTGTCACTGACGACGATTTTCTTGAAGAGACCGGTAGCCTTGATGTTCTGCAAGGCCTGTTTGGGCAAAACGCCATGTGTCGAGATGACGTAAATGGCGCTTGCGCCTGCCGCCAGGTAGGCTTTGGCTGCAGCGATGATTGATGAACCGGTGCGGATCATGTCATCGAAAATGATCACAACTTTGCCGCTGACGTCCCCGCTGATGCCGAGCGATTCGACATTTTCAGAGGCTCGCGACTTGTAGGCGAATGCCGCCGGAACTTTCAGCTCTTTAGCCAAGGAGCTGATCCACTTGAGCCGGTTGGCATCAGCCGTGCACAGCACAAAGCTTGAGAGCAACTCATTCAAGTTCGAGTTTGACGATGCGAAGCTAGACGGTGAAGAGCTCGAATGTGATGCCGGCGAGCCAGTTGAGAGATCGGGTGCCAGAGCCCGTGTGCCCACGACATATTCTGCGGTAAGCTCCGGCGCAACCCGCGACACCATCGACTTGGCGTAGATATGGCAAACCTGGTTGTTTCCTTCCAGGTAGAACGGCAACCCTGAGGTGTGCAGATCGAGGAAGAAGAACGAGTTGCCTAGTGGCGCCCGCGGTATCGCCGAGAAAAGCCGAGCGCGGTGCTTGGCGCGCACTGCTTCGCCTGGTTTCACCGCTCGCTCCATGGTTGAGTAACCATAGAAAGGCACCACGAATTTCAGCCGAGCAGCTCGGCAGTCGAAAAGCGTGCAGCCCAGGTCGAAGAGGTCCATCGTCTCTGAGTCGTCGATACTTCCGCCGACGATGACACATTCGCGGTCGCGAACATCGCAGTCGACTCGACTGTAATGCTCGCCATCTGTGAACGGACGATGAAGCAGCGGCTGACCTGTCTTATGCGGGTTGCGCACAAGCACACCACGCTCGAAGTCACCACCTTCTTCCATCTTGCTGCGCAAGCGACCGTAGTTCAGCGTTGAAAAAATAATCGGTTTGCCGAGATTGAGCATGTTCGAATTCCTTCTGTGCAAGCGTATTAGCGCCGCACGTTGCTAGGGTTATTGATGTGACAAGAAACAGTGAAACCATCAGCCTGTAGGGGCGACGCCATGCGTCGCCCGATATTTTATAGAGCGAAACTGTCTAAGCGAGCACCGCAGCTTAACTTCCGGGCGACGCATGGCGTCGCCCCTACAGAGTGCGCCTTACGCGGGCTTACGACAGCCCGGGTTGAGCTCGGAGTCAAGCGGTCTGCCGTAGAGAGTCCAGAATGCTGCGCGGATGGCGTCGGGGTGTCCAGTGGCTTTCTCAGGCGTATCCGAGAGTTTGACGACGTGGATCTGCCTGCCTTCCGTATCGATAACAACAGAAAGCTTGATCACAATTCGCAGCGCAGGGCTGGCAGGTCCGTAGTCATTGGTCATGAAAGTACCGATACCAAACCAACACTTGCCGCCCTTCGTCGCAACCCACTGATGAATTTCGATTGCGCTCAGGTCGCTGTTGCCGTCCGTGTAACCGAATGGCTTCGTCTTCCAATCGACCTTGAGCTTCTCGTAGTGAGCGATCATCCTCTCTGACCAGTCATACGGGTTGCCCGAATCGTGCCTGACAGAATCGTAGAGCTTGGCTTGCATCAGGTTGAAGTCGCGCAGGAAGACCTCCGTACCGAATGTGTCCGGCAGGGCGGTTCCCAGGTTGCCCTGAAAAACATGATTCCATGCTTCGAGAGCATATTTGTTGGCGTGGTCGATGCCGAACATGGCTGAGTGAGCCATCACCCACTCGTGGGCGACTGTGCCCAGAGCTTTAATGCCGTACAACATCGCCAGGTAAACGTTGCTCGTACCCGTGAAGTTGGAGTACTTGGTGGCAATCCTCACCACACGTTCTTGAGCTTCGAAGTGGCGTCGGCGACGAGTGCCGAAGTCGCCCCACAGAACGCCGGCTGCGAAAAGCCGCTCGGCTTTTGCCTGCATCTTTTCCTCTTGCCCGTCCTCGTTCCAGTTAGTGTCGATTTCCTCGTAGTAGGTCGAGGAAATCAGCGCCAATAGAGGCACTTCCCACAGGATGGTTCGGCACCAAAGCCCCTCGATTTTGACCTGAAGATTCTGCTCTTCGTCCAGCCACACCTTCACTTCGCTTGGGTCGAAGCGGTAGAGCGTGAGGAAGTCCCAGTAGCTTCGGTTAATCCACGGGAAGGCTTTTTCGCAAAAGCTTCGCTCTTTACTCTTCAAGCGAAGCTTGGACATCGCGTTGATTTTGGCTTGCAGTTTATCAACCGCAGCCTGCGTCCATTTGCCATTCGCGCCACGGTCAGTAAAGCGATAAATAACGGAAATCAACGGGTAGAGCAGCAAGACTGCCGCACCCATGGTGAACTTGTAGAGATCGTTGTCGAGGATCGACTTGATTTTGTCGCTACGTTTTCTCATCTGAGAATTTCCTTTCTGAGTACGAAAGCACCTCTGCTTGGTGCTCTCGCGGCGGTGATAGTGAATGTGAATCAGGATCGGTAAAGTCCGAGCTGCTCAATTTCCGCGATGAGCGCATCGGGCACGATGTATCGAACGGAGCGCCCCTGAGCCAGTTGAGCGCGCACAAAGCTGCTCGAGTTGTCTACCGTGACAGTGTCGTATCGCGAGCCGCGAGGCATCACTTCGCGCAACCAGTTCTTGTCGACAGTTCCTTGCGTGCGAGGCCCTACGAGGAACTTAACCATCCGGCACAGAGTTGAGCTCTGATGCCAGTTTTTCAGTGTCGGCGGCCTGTCCTCACCGATTATGAGGAAGAATCGCGCAAGGCGCCCGTACTGCTGGCGCAAAGCGCGAACTGTGTCGACAGTGTACGAGAACCCATCGCGGTCAATTTCCAGGCGCGATACCTTGAAGTGCGGATTGTCAGCGACAGCCAATTCGGTTAGTCTCAACCGAAGCAGCTTGTCAGTGACGCCAGAGCTTTTGTCGACAGGTTGCCCTGCAGGAATGAACAGAACTTCATCAAGTTCGTGTTCTTCTCTGGCAAGCTCAGCCAGACGTAGATGGTAATTGTGTGGTGGGTCGGCTTTGAAACCCATGATGCCGACCCGCTTGCAGCGCCGCTTATAGCGAGGTCGCAATGCAGTCATAGTTATCTCCTCATAACTGAGTCCGCTCAAAACGGCTCAGAAAAAGTTGCTTGTGAATTTCGAATGCAAAAACGCATGCCAACACCCACCAGTCTCGCGACTGATGTACGAACGTGAATTGCTTTCAGTGTCTAAATCGTGGGTCTGCTCGAGTTTGTGTGGGTGTGGATGGATATGCGTAAGCCTAGGGCGCCATCCACCGGCTGTCTCAAGCTTATGTAACACTCATCGCTGCGGCTAACCACATGTTCAATATGGGCAACACGTGTGTTAAAGACCCCTACAGTGGGCTTCTTAGCGCCAGCTATCAAATTATTTTTAGAGCGCATTAACCAAACAATAAGGCTCGCGACGGTGCGCTAGACGCCAAGGAAGCCGTCTCTATGAAGTCGCAGTAATATACATTTTCTAAATATTTACCACAGACGTGGCTATTTCCAGTGCTCCTACTCGAGCTGATGTCTCCGATTACTTGCGCCTCCGGCGTACACGAATTGTCTTACAGAGAACAGCATAAGCACTGCCGGTGGTGGCGCAGCAAATTTCAGCTACTCATCCCTCAATTATTTGCAGCAGCAGTCGCGATGGCACGGACTTCATCCCAATCACAAAATACGGCTATTGCTATTTTACATTTTTCTTTCCACACACAGCGCTCTCCAGATTTTCGATAAGCTAAATCTCTGAGTAGAAGGGTTCAACATACCCACTTAGCACAGTGACCGATTGTTACTTAGCGAATCGTTTGGAAAAAACATTCGCCAATGGGTGCTATTTCTTCTGCCAAGTTCTATACTTATCGAAATGACGCTCTGGCCCTCACATATAAGCGTTAAACTGTTTTGCAAAGCAAACTCAGAAATTGAGACAATGCAAGTGACACCGGACAACTCACCGCAAACTTATGGCTGTTCACCCTGGGGACTTGTAAATGGATGAAGAATCACAGGCTGGTAAAGAGAGCACATCGCCTGCCAATTCCCAAAAACCGGCCCAATCTGCCGGGTCATCAGATAGCTCCGCAGCTATGCCTCCTGAGCAGCTTGGCATAAACTATGTTGCTGCCGAGAATTACAAGAGTTACTTAGATCGATTGAGAAGCGGCGGTGCCAGCACTGTCTCTGCAAGCTTTGGCAGCGCACTAGATTTGCTCTGCGATAGCTCTGAGCCAGAACCCATAGCGAGGCTAGATGTCTCTTTATTAGAGCCCAAGAGCAAAGAAGAAACTGAAGCCCGCATGATTTACTTCACGCTACTCATTTTGCTCGACAATCGCGACTTTTTGCTAGATTACGCTTTCAAATGCAAGAAAGGCGAATTTGGCAAGCGCGCAAAACAGTGCATCGTCAAAGTAAACAACGAGAAATTTGCCAACGCGTTAAAGGAATTCACCTGCGCTGGGGTTTACTTAACTGCCATCGAACAGGTCGACCCAGAGACGTCTCCTGAATGGCTGAGGCACCTTTTGGGTGGCAGCCTGGCGGCGATAGACATGCTGGCACCAGGGGCTTCTGCAAAAGCGATACTGAAGAGGTTTGAAACCACTTTCATAGCGCTGACGAGTCGCACAGTTACTACCGATCTTTCATACCTTTTTGGCTTTGGGGAAATCGGTGATTCTTCCTGGGATGCGCTTTATTCGCGACTGCGCAATTCAAATAAGAAACGGCAAGAACTATTGTTCACCACTTTGACAAAAGAGCTATCATTGATCCACGCGGAAATAAGCCCATACGTTAAGGCTCGTCCAGCCGGCGACTAAGAGCAAACTTTGCTAGAGCGCATACAAAAAGACAAAGCAGGCGAAAGCATGCTGGCTTCACCCGCTTTATACTTTTAGAACTGCCGCCTAATGCGATATTCGCAAAGCGATTCTCTTACTTAGAGTCTGAACTCTTTGCTATCTTGTCCTCGAAATTAACGAACAAGCTAGCAACCGGAATGAATGTATCTACCCTTGCTTCGATTACGAATTCACTGTTCGTCGGATCTTTGAAATGCTTTCCGTTATCGATGCTCAGCTTAACTGAATGATTTTTCTCGTTCTCGTCAATCCAGTTTTTCGCAGCTAGGCGCTCTTCTGGTGTGGTGCAGTTTTTCGTTATGTTATCTTTCAACTCTTGCAGGGCATTGCTGGCCTCATGTTGGTGCCCGTCTTTGAGACTTTCTTCTGCCTTGTTCCATGACTTTGTTGCCGCTGCTTCGTCTAATGGCATTTTTACCTCCTAAGGCTGCGTAAGTTTGAGAACGCAGTATATTCCAAAAACCAGAATACCGTTTATGTCATTCGCCTGTCAAGCGGGCGCTGCGAGGCGCGAATTCCGGACCAGTAGCCACTATTGGGATATTTGCCAAAGATCCTGGCGGGGTTTTGAGGTTGTGAATAGTTTCGTATACAGAGGTCATGGCATACATCGTAAGCGATCACCAGCCGGCTATCGAGACTTTGCAAACATCATTATTGGCTATGCATTTGCAGCTTCGGGTAAAGATCCAGAACTTGCTCCAACAGTTGCAAACATGCTCTGCATCATGTCATGCCGTTTCCAGTTTGGTGCAAACGAGCCAAAATCAACTGACTTTCCATTCCTTCCACAGCGAGATGTAGACGACTACAGAATCGGATGGGAACTGTACAAGAAATATCATCCAATGAAACCTTGAGTTCAGTTTGTCACGGGTGCATACATTTTCCATCCAGGATTGTTATGATGAAAAATCCTAATGTTTGCATGGAAACTAATGTGGTCAACAAATTCGGGTACAAACCGCTTCCTGCCATTGAGATAATTGAAGGTGACATTTCCAGGGTCCCTTCAGAGGCACTTATTACTGCGATCAACTCGAACGGATTGTGGACAGGCTCGGTTGACACGGTCATTCGCAGCGTCGCCGGCGACCTCTTTCATAGTCAGGCTGCCGCAGCCATGCCAATGAGTGACGGGCAGGCAATTGTCACTGTGAATAACTCGACGCACCAAGGCGCATTCACCAACGTGGTCTTTGTCGTAGATGATCTCAAACAAAGCCCCTCTACGATAATTCTTGCAGGACTGAATGCAGCTGATTATGCCGGCTACAAAAGCGTTACGCTGCCCCTAATTAGAACGAGCGGTGACAATGTGGCTGTGGAGCAAAGCAAACATGAGGTCATAAACGAAATTTCCGAAGGAGTTCGATCATTCATCGCCGCGAGTCCAGCTTCACTCCAAACGATTACTATTGTCGTTCACAACGACGAGCCGTCCGCGGCTCTTCTGCGTGAGGCACTGGGTTCAAGCGCTTCCACTCCAGGACTGATGAGCTTTGCCCCTGATGCAGCTCAACTTCTAGCTAAAGATATTTCGCAAGAGCGGAAGTTTGCAATTCTATCCGGCGGCGACCAGCTGAGTCTTTCTGCGGTGAAAACTGAACTTGAAAAACGTAACTTTACCGTCATGGAAGTTGGCTCAACAATGGCATTGCGCTCGCTATTTAGGCGACGAGTGCCCGACGTTTTTGTTATTGCTTCCCCCTGGCAAAAAAATGACTGCTACGAAATTATCCAGTCGCTGCGTGCCCTTGAGGGAGGAACGAATGCTGATGTCATCTTCATTGGGCAAGAATCAAACTTTAGCGATAAGCTGAAGTCGATACACCACGGAGCTGATACTTTCATTGAAAACTCCGGTCGCTTAAGTGATCTGAGCAAAACAATTAGCATGCTGCTAGATCACAGCCTGGAAAATCACAAGATTTTGGCCATTGACCCAGACCAAGAACAGGCAGAAATGACCAGGGAAATCCTCGAAGCAGCCGGTTACAATCTTTTGCACCTTTCAGACCCAAATAAATTTGAAGAACACCTTCAATCATTTGAGCCCGATTTGTTGTTGCTGGAATCAGGACCTCTGAGCGATGACATTACCGGGCACGAAGTCGCGAAATACTTAAGACAGAATGGCTTCGCCAAAATTCCAATAGTGTTCCTCACCAAACAAAACAAACTTCGTTTTCACATTAATAGTGCACTCTGGGGAAACGCACATTTAGTCAAACCTGTTGCTTCTCAACTTTTGCTTGCCACCATCGGCAGTCGCATCGGTAAAGCACGGGCTGCCCTCAAGCACCTTCGAACAGCCAAGGAGCCGTTTTGCTATTGAAGAACATTTAGAAATCTTTGGAACGGTTTCTCATGGATGGGGAGAGTTGTTTTGGATCAGAAACGGAGCAGTAATTCATGTTGATCAAAAAGCTCGCATGGGCTCGGAGCGACAGGCAATAATCGAACGAGCCAGAGACTTGTAGATCGCATTTTTTGGCGTTGGGCAGTTATCTATATAGCGCTCGGTTTACACTTCGATCATTCGCGCTCATTTTCGGCTTAACTATGGCAACATATGTAGATTTCAGGTCGCTCAGAAATGACCATTACTCCTATCAACTACAGCCAACTGCACAGTGCATGGACTGAATATTCTGTCCAAGAGCGCATGGCATCGTTTAAATCTCTGCCTCTTGCTGATGCGCAAGAGTTTTTTCGTCAACTTAGCACTTTGCTGCAATGTGAAGTGATTTCCAATTTGCCTGAGGGCGAACAAACAGTTTGGATGCGATTGTTAGATCCTGACGATGCAGCCGACTTGCTTCAAGACACGCACGAAGAACACAAAGAACGATTGCTTTCTTTGTTGGACGACAACACAAAAGATGATGTAAAAGCCCTACTCAAATATCGAGAAGACGTAGCCGGCGGTTTGATGAGCCCGCGCTTCGCCAGAGTTAGACCCGACATGACAGTGTCGGAAGCACTCACTTACGTGCGCAAACAAGCGCTCGGTGCAACCGAGACGGTTTACACAGTCTATGTGCTTGACCCTGAGCAGCACCTGCTTGGAGTAACTTCGCTGCGTACACTTTTTGCTTCCGAACCGCAGCAATTGATAAAAGACATCATGCGCACCAGCTTTGTAAGCGCGCCCGACCAAGCAGACCAGGAGCAACTGAGCAGATTATTCGCCAGACATGATTTGATGGCAATACCAATTGTCGACGCAGAAAACCGCATGAAAGGCATTGTCACCATCGATGATATCGTCGATGTGGTTGAAGAAGAAGCTACGGAAGACATTCAAAAAATGGGTGGCAGCGAAGCTCTTGGTGCACCATATTTAGAGCTGAGTTTTGCTCAAATGCTTAGCAAACGCGCGGGCTGGTTATGTATTTTGTTTGTGGGCGAAATGCTTACAGCAAATGCAATGGGACACTTTGAAAACGAAATTGCGAAGGCTACTGTGTTGGCGCTGTTTGTTCCATTGATCATAAGCAGCGGAGGGAATGCAGGGTCGCAGGCATCGACAATCGTTATTCGTGCGTTGGCAATTGGCGAGTTGAGATTGGCTGATTGGTGGCGCGTCATTCGGCGAGAGGTGCTCACGGGGCTGGTATTGGGCTGTATTCTGGGAACGATTGGGCTCACTCGCATTCTAATTTGGGAAAACGTTTTTCACTCGTATGGATCTCACTACATGTTGATTGGACTAACAGTGGGAGTTTCTTTGATTGGGATTGTTCTCTGGGGAACAGTGTCGGGGGCGATATTGCCGTTTATTTTGAGACGAGCGGGGTTTGATCCTGCGAGCGCTTCGACGCCGTTTGTGGCGACATTGGTTGACGTTACGGGGTTGATTATTTACTTCACTGTCGCCAGTGTTATCTTGCGGGGCACGCTTTTGTAGTGATCCAATCTAGTCTGCGCGCTGCGCATGATTATATTGCTGCTTCAACTAAAAAAACTAAAGCGACCTCAACTCAAACAGTTTCGTCAATTTCGATTTTTCGCTCGACCTCTAATTCTGGCAGACTACCGAGAGGTTTGTCTCCAAAAGTATTTTCTACCCATTCGTATAAGGGTGGCAAGACCAAAAGAGCTAATACCATCGCTGGTATCAACCCGGCAACAATCACAATGGCAAAAGGTTTTTGCGACTGGGAACCAATTCCCGTTGAGAATGCCGCAGGAATTAGTCCTGCCATCGCTACAAACGTAGTCATTACAGCAGGATGCATCCTCACCATGGCACTTTTAACGATAGAATCGCGCAGCGACAGTCCTTGTTTTTGTAACTGCGAAACAAGAGACACAAGTATGACGCCATTTTGAACCGAAACGCCAAATAGAGCGATGAAACCGACTCCAGCAGAAATACTAAAATGAGTCGAAGTGAGAATCAAGCCAAGTATTGCACCGGGCAAAGACAACGGCACAGCAGTCATCACCAGTAATGCTATTCGCGCGGCTCCGGTGGCAGCATACAGCAAGAAGAAAATCAATGTAAGAGTTAAAGGCATAATGAATGCCAGACGACTCATAGCGCTTTTGGCTCTTTCAAATTGTCCTCCCCAGACAATTTGATATTCGTGCGGTATTTTTACTTGCTTGCCGACTAAATCACGAGCTTCATTAACCGCAGACATCAGATCTCTACCACGAATATTGGCTTTAATAGCAATACGCCTTGAGTTTTGATCGCGAAGAATAGTCGAGGCTCCATGCTCTTCAACAATTGTGGCAACTTGTGCCAGCGGAATACGCGCGCCCGAAGGCGTAGGCAACTGAATGTTGGACAACTCACTTGTATCAGCTCTAAATTTTGCTTTATAACGCAATACCACATCAAAGCGCCTTTCGCCTTCTATGACTTGCGTAGTTGTTTTGCCTCCCACCGATGTTTCTACAACATCCAGAATATCTTGCGTATTGATGCCATAGCGGGCAGCACGTTCCCGATTAATTTCAACTACAAGCTGCGGCTGACCCAATAGTTGATCGCAAGCCACATCGGCCATACCTGGTACCTTGCTAACAATGCTTGAAACCTGATTACCCAGAACACTCAGTTTATTGAGATCAGTTCCAAATATTTTGATAGCAAGCTCGCCCTTTACGCCGGCGATAGCCTCATCCATATTGTCCTTGATGTACTGCGAAAAGTTGAATTGAAGGCCAGGCAGTGTATTAATTAGTTCCTTGTTCATTCTAGTAATTAACTCACGCTTAGACATGACAGGCTTTGGCCATTCGTCTTGCGGCTTTAAATCTACAAAAAATTCGATTGTGCTGTAATTATTCGGGTCAGTACCATCATCTGATGCACCAATTTGTGAGACCACATTAGTCACAACTGGATAAGTTCTCAGTATTTTCCTGATTTCCCTTGCGAGTCTAACACCGCGATCTAGAGAAACACTCGTCGGCAAAACTGTCACACGTAGCCATATGTTTCCTTCTTCAAGTTCTGGAATGAATTCCGCACCCATCATGGGCGCAATCAAGAGTGAGCCGACAACTATTGCAGTAGCAAGCAGAAAAGTAATTGCCTTGTTATTCATGCACCAATTTAGCAATGGCGAATAAATTGCCGTTGATATCTTATTTATCGGAGACACTCTTTCTTTAGGCGTGCGATTGCTGAAGACTGTGGCACATAGCACAGGAATTATGGTCAAAGCACAAAGCGCCGCTCCGATCAAAGTGAAACTCATTGTTATGGCCAACGGGCGAAAAAGCTTTCCCTCTACGCTTTGAAAAGTCAAAATTGGCAAGAAGGTTGTAATAATGATTGACTTGGCAAACAAAACCGGCTTTGCCACTTCCTTAGCCGCTTTCGCTACGGTATTTACCACAAGTTCTTTATTCGGTTTTGCGCCTAAATGATGCATGTGACGCAAAATATTTTCTACCATAACTATGGCACCATCCACGATGATGCCAAAATCGATTGCCCCAAGTGACAGCAAATTGGCAGGAACGCCGCAAACATTCAACAAAATAAAGGCAACAGACAGCGCCAGAGGAATCACTACGGCACAAATAATTGCACTTCTAACTTGAAACAGAAAAAGCATCAGCATAACTACAACAAGCACGATGCCTTCAGCAACGTTATGTCCGATTGTCACAATGGTTCTTCTGGCAAGGGCGGTGCGATCGTAAAGTGGTACCAACTTCATTCCCTGAGGAAGTGATGAGGCAATGCTATTCCAGACTTTCATCAGATGATCGACAGCAGTAGAGGGATTTTCACCTCGACGCATCAGAACAATTCCTTCAACTACATCGTCGTCTTCGTTTTTTCCGACCTGCCCTTTGCGTGCAGCAGCAGCAACATGCACGTCGGCAACATCTCTAAGCAGAATAGGGACACCCGCGTTTCCCCCACCATTGGCTACAACAATGTTGTTTATATCGTCGACAGAGTGAAGAAGACCAAGACCACGAACCATAAAATCCTGGTCATTTCTAACAATATAACTTCCGCCAGTCGAGCCGTTTGCACTCAAAATAGCTTGACTTACTTGTGATTGAGTAATGCCCAGGGCTTTCATACGGTCGGGGTCGAGCTCAACCTGATATGTCTTGACCGGTCCGCCAAATCCGGTGACATCAACAACGCCCTGAACCGACTTAAGTTTGCGGTCTAGAAACCAATCTTGCCATTCTTTGCGATCCATGGCATTCCATTGGTTTGACTCAATTGTATAGCGGTAAATCTCCCCAACCGGGCTGGCATTTGGGTCTAACATTGGCTGTACACCAGGCGGCAAGCTGGCCTGGGAAATTTTTTCAAGCACTTGTTGACGAGCTGTATACGGGTCAACACCGTCTTCAAAAACGACAGTTACAACCGAAAGCCCAAATATCGAAATAGAGCGCGGAGGCTCTGCTCGCGGAATTCCATTCAACTCTTTCTCAAGAGGAATGGTTACTAGACGCTCCATTTCTTCGGCAGCTTTGCCGTTAACCAAAGTAATCACACGCACTTGAAGATTGGCTACATCAGGATAGGCTTCAAGGGGCAAACTCAAATAAGCTTCTACACCCGCAGCCAAAAGAGCCAGCGCAAGCAGCACAACGAGAGGACGTTTCTTAAGAACAAAATCGATAAAGGCGTTCATGCTGTCTTTTTCTAATTACTAATGCAACGGATTGGAAAGATCGATGCCATCAAAAACAATCGTCCCAAGCATAATACAGAGTTCCAGTTCGCTTCATTAGTATTTCGTGTCAATTCAGTCAAGAGGACGCTGATGCTGCCTCGGCTTTCAGGACAATACACTTAGCAACGCTGGCAAGAGCGGCGAAAATCATTACCAATAAAAGCACCTGAAAAAGGTCAAAAAGGTCAAAAAGGCAAAAAAGACGAAAAGACAAAAAGGCAAAAAAGACAAAAAAGTGGTGGCGGCAGGTTGAGGCGCATTGGTATGCGCCTCAACCTGTGCCTAGAACAATGACTTGATCTGCAATCAACAAGTGACTCAGTGCAGAAGTGCGAGTACCTGTTTTCGCGTTTCTTCGACAGTGCCCGAATTATCAATAACGTGGTGAGAGCGCCTTACTTTCTCAGCCTGAGAGAACTGAGAGCGAATGCGCTTCATAGCGTCTTCGTCCGAGATGCCGTCGCGTGCTTTGAGGCGTGCGATTACAACTTCATCTGAAGCTGTTACCGTCCAAATCTCATCGTACTGCTTTTCCATTCCGGCTTCGAAGAGAAGGGGTACCAGGACAGCAACCATTGGGTGCGCTGAGAGCGCTTCAATTTGTTTGTTGCATTCACGCCTGATGGCAGGGTGAATGATTGCGTTTAGATCTTTCAACGCAGACGCATCGTCGAAAACAATGCGACCAAGTTTCTTGCGATCTACCGCACCGTTTTCCGAGAAGATACCGTCGCCAAAACGCGCACGCAATGCCGCACGAACCTCAACATCGTTGGCTTGCACCGAGTGTGCGATATGGTCGGTATCGAGAACAGGAACATTTGCTTCTTCCAGCAATTTCCCGACGAGGGATTTGCCTGATGCAATCGTGCCTGTGATGCCTACAACTTTGCTTTTCACTCGTCTACCCGTACTGTTCCTGTGCCGCCTATGATAGCAAGCCAGAGCCAGACAAAGAAGACAGAACGCAAGCAAAGGAAGAATTATCCCTTGCATATTACTACTCCTGACAAGAATTTGTGTAGGGGCGACGCCATGCGTCGCCCGAAACTTAAGCAGCGGTGCCCGCTTAGACAGTTTCGACCTATAAATTAGCGGATGATGCCTGACGGCGATCTACGGGCCGGGCGACGCCCCTACAGGCCAAGATAACGAATTAGGCGTTCGCCGAAAGCGACCGCCTCTGCTAAGCAAAGACGGCCACTATTAGAATCACGGCTTCACACCACCGGTGGTGCTATGCCGACGCAGATTGCAGTACTCTGGCAGCTCCTTGCAAATCTGGATATTCACTGAAAGTCCGCAACAACTCTGCCACAGACCATGCCTGCGCGATGCAACCATGCGCTTTATGCGGCAGGTCGCCGTCAAATATTTCAGAGATGCTGCCCATCCCTGCTTCAGATGGCAAATGACTGTGCAACAACAAAGTCAATTGCGCGTTGATAATGCGGACGTTTTCTTCTGTTGGACCAAACACGCTCATGCGTGCATCAATCCACGGTCCCAACAACCAGGCCCAAACCGTGCCCTGATGATATGTCTCGTCTCTATCGCGCTGGTTTGCCGAAGCGTTTCCAAATCCATAACGACCTTTGTAGTCCTTATGTTTTGGCGAGAGAGAACGCAAGCCCAATGGCGTTAGAAGCTCGGCTTCCACGACATCAAGCACATTTTGTTCTCTCTCTTCAGTCAACAAACCGGCGCGTAAGCTGATAGCAAGCAATTGATTTGGACGCACGCTGTCGTCTTTCGACCCATCTTCGTTGATGAGGTCATACAGGCATTTGCGCTCGGCGTTCCAAAACTTTTGAAATCCGACTCTAGTTTTTTCAGCCATCTCCTCATATCGCGATGCGTCTTGCTCAAAAAATTCTTTGAGCTCAGCCAGCGTTTTGAGGAAATTGAACCAGAGCGCATTTATCTCAACTGCTTTTCCACGCCGTGGTGTCACAACATAATCACCGACTTTCGCATCCATCCACGTGAGTTGAACACCATCAGCGCCGCCGCTAAGCAAGCCATCTTCAGGGTCAACTTTGATGTTATAGCGAGTGCCTTTGACGTGCGCATCAACCACTTCTTCAAGCGCAGGAATTGCAGCCAGAACAAAATCAGCATCGCCGCTTGCTTCGGCATATTTTTTCAATGCCCAAGCCCACCAGAGTGTTGCATCAGAATTGTTGTAATCTGGCGTTTGACCGGCGTCGGGGAAATTGTTCGGCAGCATGCCTTCGCTCAAATATTTCTGGAACGTGCTGAGAATGCTGCGCGCCTGCTCAAGCCGTCCGGTAGCCAAAGTCAGCCCCGGCAAGCTAATCATCGCATCGCGTCCCCAGTCGTTAAACCAGTGATAGCCCGCGATGATCGAATCAGATTCTGTTGAATCACGACGCACAACAAATTGGTCTGCAGCAAGCACGAGGCGCTTCATTGCAGGATGCCTCGGGCTGCCTGCCTGAGCCAAAATGCTTTCGCGGTGCTTCAGAAGTTCTTTCACAGCATCGGACAAATTGGGCAAGAAATCGGTTCGCTCCAAAGAAGCGAGTATGAGGGTAGACTCACCGTTCTTCAAAGTGCATCTCAGCACACCGGCATGAAATGCGTCTTCTCTGTTATCGAGCCCACGCTCAAACTCGCGCGGATAAAAATAACCTTTGTACCAGGATGGCTCTTGCAGCCATTCTCCGGAGGTGAATTGAATGTGCAATGGGTTAGCAGTATCATACGCCTTCAGCGTAACACCGCCTGGCATCTGCTCCTGCTGGAACATCCACGAATCATCTCCATGAGTTTCAGCATGAAAACTTCTGAAATTGGCAAGCACATGCAAGTCTAAAGTTTGGGAATCGGACTCGCCAGGCTTGCTTTGCCAGCTATAACCAATGTAACTGGCTTGCTTGCCGGGCAGCATGAATACCTGTTTTACAAGAAAACCTGTGGGCAACTCGTAGACCCATGTTGGGCACGGGCTTATCGAGAATGCCACGATTTTCTGGTAACCATGCGGGCTGACATTATCTGGACCCCAGATGTTAGTCGACACGTTCTCGCCACCGACATGTTCGTCGATGCGCGAAAGCATGAGTGTACGAGTAGTCGGCGGAATTAGAGCGGCGGTTAGCAAACCATGATATCTGCGGGTGTTTGCGCCAGAAATGCTGCCTGACGCGAATGAACCCAGCCCATTGCATACAAGCCATTCACGCTCATCACTTGCGCTGATTGACCTTGCGTCAAAAAACGGCAACTCGACCATCTCGCCGACCTGCCCTGCTAACCAAACATCCAATTCAAAAGTCATCGTACCGCCTCCCAAAGCCTTAAGGGATCTTGCCCTCTTGACTGTCGGATCTCCCGCTCGGAAAAGAATTTTTTCCTTGAGATTTATTGAGGCGGTATAAGCCTTACTAGGCCTGCTTCTTGTAGAACTTTTCCGGTTCGGGAAACTTGCCAAGTTTAGCTTTAACTTGCGTCAAGTCGAGACTTGGGTCTTCGTTGAGCAGGGCGCCGATGGCTGCCACAACTTCAGGCAGGCGGAAGCTGAGCTGGTCGCCCCCGGGCAGCAACATGTCGGGCTTGCTGTCGAGCGCCCGCTGCGTTGGGCAGTAGGTAGACGCCTCAAGACCAACTGCAATCACTGACGAGAAGCAGGCAGGTTCACCCACCATCTCGGCGTTGATCCAGTTGCGCAGGCGCGCAGCTTCAGCCCAGAGGTCAATTTTGAGGAAAGGTATTTTCGGATTTGCGTCGGTGCGACGCCATTCGAATTGCACCCGTCCGGGTCCATAAATCTTGCACTTCATCTGCTGGCGCCCGTTCCACATGTTAGTGGGAGTTTCGTCCGAGTCAGATGCAAAGACACAATTGCCGTCTTTCCATGCTTCCATTGCCCAACCGCAGGTTCTGGCGCTTTCCTGACCGAGCCCAACCCAGAAGTTGTACTCGACATCACCATCCTGGTCGGTGACGAAAGTTTTGGATTCATTGCCCAGCAAGCAGAGGCGCCCGTGAATTGGTCGCGCGTCACCCATGCCGGCGGCAGCGACCACGACATGGCCAGATTTGCCGGGCCCGCTATATCGCCCAAGTTGTGCCGCTTCCCATCCGGTGCCGTCGCACGCATGCCAGAAACCACCAAACGAGCAATTGGCAACCGATGTCATTTTGCGCAGACGGGCTGTTTCAGCCGCCCAGACATAGCCCTCGCTCCAACCAGGATGTACGATTTCGCCTTCATCCCACATGGTGCGGCGGGCGCCCAGCTCGGCAAATGCACTAATCAAAATAACTTGTGCGTTAGGCACAATTCTCAAAAGACGCTCGAGCACAATGGTGCCGTGCCCCATGAAATCACCAGCGTACTCTTCGATTTGCGCCGGCGTCAGGTAGTCATCTGACTCGAACTTGCGATCGTCACTCAAATCCCAAGCCGCGATGACCCTGCATTTTTGCATTACTTCCAATGAAAATCCGCTGTCAATTATGATGAATACACAGCTTTCCATGAAAGAAGACCTCCTTATTTGCTGCCTGAAGCAGCAGATGTTTTGTTACGCAATCCTGACCGTAAGCAACGAAGACAGACTCAAGGGGTTAGAATCGTCGGGTCAATCCCAAAACTTCGAGCTCCTGTGGAAAACGAAACACTCAGCCTCTTGACGCCACCCCCGGAAGAACGGGTGCAGGCCTGGTTGGCTGAGATATATGGTAAACCAGTGCAAGTAACTCGGCGTAGTTTGCTGCGCCATCGTGACCTTTCTTACGTAGAACGGCTCTGGATCGATAACGCGATGCCCGCCACTTTGATATACAAAGTGGTACTTCCCCCTTGGGATGTCGAACAAGACTTGCACGAACACATTCTCATTCCATCAGTGTCAAATTCCGCGCGCCTTTATTTGGGCGGCACTTTCGGCAACACGACAGCGATGTTTATGGAAGATATGGGCGAACAGCCTTTGACTGACAGTTTGAAAACAAACGAAGAACTGCCAAACAAAGTCGGCACAGAACTGGCGAAGATGCACAGAGCGTTTACTTACCGAATTGCGGAAGTAAAGGAAACGAATGTGCTTCGCTGCCTCTTGCCAGCCGACTTTGCGACCCTAGCCGCTGAGCTGGCGCATGAACTTCGTAACTGGAACCTGGTGGATGAAGCGCAGAAACAGAAGCTGATTGATATTGGCGCGTTTTTGGCTGACAAGTTTGCCGATGAACCGATTTCACTGGTGCATGGCGACATGTACGCTGAAAACATTCTCTACGAGAGAGAGCACCTTTACATCATCGACTGGTCATGGTTCACCAAAATAAGCACACCAATTCTTGACCTGGCCACATTGACGATGGACCATTTCAAAAACGGTGAGCTGGTGGGTGTGCGCGATGAAGTCATCGAAGCATATTGCGCAGAATACAGCCGCGATGAGGAAGAAACACGGGCAAAGCTGCCGGCGGCAGAACTTTTAAGCCGCATGCTTTTCCTTGAATGGTTGATAGAACGCCGCCGCCGAGGCATCATGGGCACCACGGTAGGACCGGTAGAAATACTCATTGGCACGGTTCTAGGCGAATTGTCGATGCGCTATGAGCAGTGCAAATCCTGACCTACAGCCGTTTACCGGGCGACGGATGGGATACTGCTGGCGAACTAAAATGGAGCCGAATCAAGTTTGATGATATGAGTTAA
>CAZJLR010000078.1:0-27608 GCA_964546815.1 uncultured Candidatus Obscuribacterales bacterium
GGCTCTTCTTTCTTCTCGGCGATCTCTTCTTTCGCTGGAGTTGGAGCTGGCTCTTCTTTCTTCTCTACGATCTCTTCTTTCGCCGGAGTTGGAGCTGGCTCTTCTTTCTTCTCTACGATCTCTTCTTTCGCCGGAGTTGGAGCTGGCTCTTCTTTCTTCTCAGCGATCTCTTCTTTCGCTGGAGTTGGTGCTGGTTCCTCTTTCTTCTCTGGGATCTCTTCTTTCGCTGGAGTTGGAGCTGCTTCCTCTTTCTTCTCTGCGATCTCTTCTTTCGCTGGAGTTGGAGCTGGCTCCTCTTTCTTCTCGGCGATCTCTTCTTTCGCTGGAGTTGGAGCTGCTTCCTCTTTCTTCTCTACGATCTCTTCTTTCGCTGAAGTTGGAGCTGGCTCCTCTTTCTTCTCGGCGATCTCTTCTTTCGCTGGAGTTGGAGCCGGTTCTTCTTTCTTCTCTACGATCTCTTCTTTCGCCTTGGCAGCAGCAGACGCATCTGGTTTCGACGGAACCAAATCCAATCGCTCCAGCAAACTCTCCATTTTTTCAGATGCTGGTTTATTTGGCTTAGCCTTGAGCATATCCCAAACGGCAGCAGAATCTTCCACTGGTGGCAACAACGTGTCTGGCTTAGCTGCTTCGGCCTTGGTGGGCTCCGAAGCAACAACAGGCGTGGGTGACTCAGGGGCGGCTGCTTCCGCCGGCTTTTCATCCTTAGTTTCAGTCGGCGCTGCTGTCTCAACTGCAGACACATCTTCCGCGGCAGCGGGCGCACCTTCTGCTTTCGCTTCTTCGAAAACCGCAGCCTTATCTGCATCACTTAAAGGAATGCCCGAGCCTGCCTGCGGAGCAAATTTGGAGCTCGTAATAGGGGCATCAGACTTGCTTCCAAGCTCAGCGCGGCTCAACATTGAAAGAGCAATATCTCTTATCGGGAGCGGCGAATTTTCTAAAGCCGGCGAAATTTCAACTCCCAGAGTGGTCAAAAAGAAATAGAAAGGCTCGGCAAGCCCCTCTTTCTTGCGCATGCCAGAACCACCATATTTTCTTTCCATGCTTGCAAGAGCCGTTGTTTCTTCTTTGCTAAGCGGGTTAAGCACAGATGCGCGAGCGCAATAGAAAGCCATTCCAGCCTCTTTTGCTTCTGATGCTTTGCTCGACAGAACACCTTCCATAAAGCTCATTTCATAGGTATCTTCATCAAGCAAATAGTTCATCGGGAAAAATGCATCTTCGCGAAATACCATCGCAATTCCAGACAGCTCTAGCTCAAATTCAGGCGACTCGTGCAAATTCTCGGGCGCCGGATTGAAAAGCATGAAGATATCGCCGACTTTAGTACTGGCGGTCTCTGCGCCAGCCCAGGCATCAGCAGATTCATCATTTGAGGGAACGAATACTCTCAAGTATTTCTTGAAATATTTTGCGTTTAACTTTGGCAGAGAATCGCTCATTATTGCGCTCCTCCACCATTGGAATTGTCACCGGAATTGATGCCTTCAAGCATCGAATACGTATCACTAATTTGCTTGGCGAGTTTTTCCAGCCTTTGAAGTAGCTCAGCTTCTTTCTGCTCTGCCAGGGCATCTTGAGTTTTAGCCATCTCAACGATTTGAGTTTTGCTGTCTGCGACAAGCTCAGCAAAAGTTCTCTCAGATGCGGCACTCAATGACGCTATACTTTCAGCTTGAACCTTTAACAAGTCATCTATCTTGCGTTTCAAATTAGATTGCATAGTGCCGAACTCATCGGTGACGGCAGCAAAAGCCAAATCCACTGGACTTCTGACTACAATTCCAAGTGTTTCTTCCCCGGAATTTTTCAACTCTAGATAAACCGATTCAGCCTGAGCTTTGATGTTGCTCTCGCGCTCTGAAAGAACTTTTTTGATTTGCGCATTTAATTGCAAACTAAGCTCTTGAGCTTCGGCCAACTTTTCAGAAAGTTCTTGCTTGCTGTAATCACAGCTGTCGACAAGCTCTGAAAGAGAATCATGGGTGAGCGACTTCAACTCTGATGTTGCAGCCTTGATTGTTTCATCTTGAGCAGCCTTCAATTTTTGCTCAGAATCAACGCATAGTTTTTCCATACTGCTCAATGACTTGCTAACAGCAAGCGAAGTTTTTTCATTTAGCTCTTCGGTGGCAGCAGACATCTGCTCGTCCTGCTTACGATAGAACTCTTCAAGCGACTCGCTAACTTGCCGTCTTCTCTCTTCTGCTTGTTGAACGAGCGAACCGAATGACTCGCCAAGCAACGCTGTAAGCTCATATTCGCTGCTGGCTATTTTGCCGGCGATTTCAGCCTGAGACTGATGCAACCACGACTGACTGCGCTTACACAAACTCTCAAGATCTCCCAGCAACATTACAGACTCAGAACGCAAATCGCTTCGATTTGCCTCAAAGTCTTTTTCCGATTGCAAAATTAGAGACCCTAGCTTTTCTGAGGTTCCACTCAGTGCATAGTCTTGCGTTTGTTCAAGCTCTCGCAAAATTTTTGCAATGCGCAAGCGCAAATTTTCTTTTACACTAACGAGAAAAATTTGATTGTTTTCCGCCACTTGCACAAGAGTTTGCCGCAAATCTTCGAGCAGGCTATCTAACTGCGTGTTTATCTCTGCTCTAAAACCGACTTCTGCGGCGGCCATTTTCTGGCTTGCAAATTCTATCTGCGGCGCACCGGCAGTGCTGGCAATTTGCTCTGACCTTTTCAAAATTTCCATGCGCTTATCAGCCAGCAATGCTAGCTTTGCGAATCCTTCATCAACAATGTCTTTTAGATTCTTAGCCACAGATTGCTTCCCTTAAAAATCGAGATTTGATTGGTCTAGCGCACTGATCAATTCTCTTGCATCTTCGGTGAGTTGTTCTAAAGTTTCTGCTTTCAAAGTCAACTCAGCCAATTTTTCTTTGCTTTGTTCTGCAAGCGCTGCGATTTCTTTTTGCCCATCACTGAAATTAGCTTCTACGGCTTTTGATGCGCTTTGAGCTGCTTTCTCCAGGCGCGCGCTAAATTCTTCAAACAATTTAGCCATTGTCTCATCGGCAGCTGCAATTTTTTCATTGCTCTTTTCTGCCAGTTCTTTCTTGATTTTGTCTAACTGCGTTTGAATTTCAGAGGGCAGCTCTTCATCAGGCTTTGATTCTTGATTTAGCGTATGCGGCTGCAGCTCTTTCACAGCCTTTTCAAATTTACTGAGCAGCTTACTTGACTGATCTGAAAATTGTTCTTGATAGCTACGCAACTGAGATTGAAGATGAACTCGCAAAATCTGTAATTGGTCTTCAGTGATTTTTGCAGCAGACAAAATGTCGGTTCTGTATACCAGAGCCAGGTTGGTGACCATGGTTCCATGCAAATCTACTTGAATTGATGCCATTCCCTTGCATGACTCTGTAAACGACTCTGGAAGATTTTTCACAACGTCAATATCTACCTGAGTTCGCTCGGCAGCTTTTTCCTGCATCTCTTTCAACGACTCAACACGTTGCTTGAGCTTTTCTGTTTGCTCGGTTATGAGCCCTTCCAGCGCAGAATCAACAGACTCTAAATAGCTCTGCCCTTCTTCTTCAAGTCGTTCTTTCAGAGCGGCGCAATGTTCAACCATATCATTCAAGCAATCGCCGGCATCCTGATTGAGCCGTTCTTGATACTTTGCCTGAAGCTCCTCGAGAGCTTTCTTCTCTGTATTTATCCCTTCTTGAACTGACTTGAGATGCTCGGGCATGTTATCGGCAAGCGTCTTGCGCAGATTGTCTACAGTCTGGGTTACTTCAGTTTCCGTTTGAGTCAAACTTTCCTGGAATGCTTTCAATCTTTCGTCTGTTTTCGATTTCAAACTGTCAATTATTTCTTTCAAGTTGTCGGTAAGTGCATCGCGAAGGCTCTTGCCAACAGTCTGCAAAACCAGAAGTTCTTCTTGTCTCAGCTCAGTCAATTCAGACAAAATTGCATCTTTGTCTGCAGACAAGCCATCCAGTTGCACCTTCACAAGCTGCTCGGCATGCTCGTTAAGCTCCGCCATTCGCTCGTTTATTTTGTTTTCAAGTGCATCATTGAGCCTACTTACATGTTCGCAAGTATCATTGAAACTCTTGCCCATTTCCTGGGACGCGCGCGTAAGCGCAGCCAGCATCTGCCTGGCTGGCGAAGTTCCGGTGCTTTGTGTTTCCCCAGTCGAAGCTTCCGACATTCCTGTTCTACACCGCGGAGAGCCCTACCCCATTGTTATTCCCAACAGTAAAGGATAACCCATTATCGAGTCGATAATCGGGTCAAGATAACTCAATAAATTACGAAGACTACGACTAAACGGGAATCATCTGCAGGGCGCTAGAATTCGGCTTGCTCTTTGCAGCACTCAATCAAGGTGCTTCATCACAAATTCACGAACCCGTTCATACTCTTGAGCAAACTCTTTTATCAGAACATCAGCTCCATCAAGAGTTCCCTTATCTGCTGCATGTTCAATTTTCTTGGCAAGCGCCGCCGCGGTATAGGCTCTGATAGTGGTGCAGCAGCCCTTCACCTTGTGCGCAGTTTTCCTGAGCAAATCAGCCTGCCCGCTATCCAGGGCAGATTGCAATGCATCAAGAATGCCATTTGAATCTTCCAAGAAGGACTCAAAAACAACAGAAACCATGTCTTCATCGACTTCTTCGACGAGGTCGGGCAGGTTGACAGGCTCGGTGCTGAGATCAGACATTTTCAGCCCCCTTTTTCACGAGGCTCTTCTGCTCTGAACTTTGGGCGTTATTCCATTGCTCCAAAATTTGCTGGCATTGTTTTTCAAGCAAAACCATTTCCTTTTGCGCACGAGCCCAATTGCCTCGCCCCGCATCAGCAATCAAGCCCTCAGTGAGTTTAACCATTGTGTTGAGACCCAGGGTTGAGCAAGGTCCTTTAAATGAATAAGCAAAATGATTTACGCTTTTCACGTCTTGCTCATCAATTGCAAACTTCAAACAGCCAATCAATGTCTTTGTTGTGCCAACAAAGAGTTCCATAATTTCTACTGTCTCGTGCTTGCCATATGTTTCGCCCAGTTGCTTCAAATCTAAAACAACATCAGATTCATCAAGCTGAGAATCTGCCACTTCAGCTATCGGCACCAATTTTATTCGTGTTCTAATTAATCGGTTAATGACTTCGTCGAGCTTCTTCTTTGTCATTCCTTTTGGCAAATATTCATCCATGCCAGAAGACAAACATTGCTCGCGATCGCCCTCGCGATCATATGAAGTCATTGCGACGATTGGCGTGTGCTGCCTTGTTTCCAAATCATGTTTTCGAATTGCAGCAGTTGCCTGAAACCCATCCATGACCGGCATATCCAGGTCCATAAATACAAGCCCGTACTCTTTAGCTTTGACCATTTCTACAGCTTGCTTTCCGTCTTCAGCCTGCTCAACTTCATAGCCTAGTTTTTGCAACTGTATTCCAATCAGTTTTCGATTTACGGGCAAATCATCCACAACAAGCAGAGTTTTGATTAGTTCTGTTTCTTGAATGGTGGCAATTTCTTTTGCTTTGCTCTTGTCGCCGGCAGCAGGCTCAGAACCCTTGCTGGTATCAGGCTCGGAAGCTTGTTGCGAAGCATCTGCATTTGCCCACTCAGGATTACCAAGTCGCGAAGCCAATTGCAAAAGTTCAGACTTGGCATTTTCAATAACAGACAACTGTTGTTCAAGAGAATCGCAAATGCGCTGCACTTCCTCTTCAATTTTCACTTGCTCTGTAATGTCGTTAACTATAGCCACTGCGCCGGCTTTGGTATTGCTGTCATCAACAAGCGGCACACAATGAACTTGCACCCAAACACCACCAGGCACTCGTGGGTGCTGCACAAAAAGCTTTTGCGAACGTTCTTCTTGCACCTGATTCCACGGCAATGAACTGGCCGGAATCAAAGTAACTTTGTCATCTTTGTAAAATGCGAAAGAGCCTTCTTTAGCCGAGTCTGACTTTTCACCAAGTTGCAATCCGAGGACATTTTGAATAACCGAGTTGAACAACAAAACTTTCCCGTCAGCAGCAACAACCATGACGCCGAAATTTTTGTCTGAAACAACTGCTTGCAATATTTTGGGAAGCTGTCCTAGAGTGTTTGAAGATGCCTCATTCAATGCCCTCAAACGATCTGCCAGTGCGCTTAGCTGCTGCATACGCTCATCAGCCAATTGCTTGGTTAGCTTTTTCGTTTCTTCCATTGAAGCAATTTCGCGCTTCAAATCTTCCAGATGGCCATCGCCTTGAGTACTCATCTCTCCAAAGACCCTATTTTCAAACATGCTCCCAGGCAAGAAAGTCTGCCGATAAATCAAAACCGCAAGCCGCCCCTAATCAAACCATGCCCCTGACGGCCAGCGCTCAAACCACCATTTTGAGGGCTTTTTCTCTTGGCAAGACCGCGCCGATACTAAATTTGAAAATTAGTGTCTTTCAATTATTTTGAACTATATTGGTCATGCAAATCTTGCAAGCTCTTATCTTTCGGAGCTTTCTCAATGAGTGCATCGATGGCACTCAAAGCGCCGCTTTTGTCACCTTTATCTGCCAGCGTGGCAGCCAGAGCCTTTCCAGCGTCAAGATTATCAGGCTTCAATTCAACGGCACGCTTAAACTCAGTCACAGCGCCATCTGCATCACCACTTTTCAGGAGTGCCTCACCCAATGACTGGTGAGCCTGATCGTCGTCGCCGTCTGTCTTTACGATATATCTGTACTCATCAATTGCCTCAGGCAAGCGACCACCAGCAAGACATGCTTCTGCCAGGGCTCTGTGGGCTGCCAACTCTTCAGGTCCGAGTTCAATTGCCTTGGTCGCATTTTCAATTGCCTGGTCATACTTTTTTAGATGCGTTAGCGCCCTGGCCAGCGCATATCGGGCAATTTGATTTTTCGGATCATTTACAACAGCTTCGTTTAAGACAGTGGCTGCTTCATCGTACTTTCCAAGCTCATTCAAAACGACACCCAAATTATTGAGTGCAGTTGAGCTTTTTGGCTCACGCTTGAGCGCTGAGCGGTATTCAGACTCAGCATGTGCGTAATCTTTACTGCTGAAATATTGATTGCCCGAAATGAGGCAATCGCCGGCGGTTCTTATATCTCCACAGCCAGAAATGAGAATGACTGATGCGGTCAAACACAAAGCAGTCGCATATGCTCGCGAAAGTATGCTCGATATCTCTTTTTTTGGTAGAAACGCTGGCCGCATCTGGGAATTCCCCAACTCAAGCCCCTAGGCTATGAACCGAATTCTATCACGCACCGGGAGCTGAGACCACTTCCGGCTTTTCAGTTGGCTTTGTCGGCTTAAATTCAACTTGCAGCTCTTTTAGCTGTTCTGGAGAGGCAGACGATGGGGCCGAAGTCATCAAACATGTACCCGATTGAGTTTTCGGGAATGCAATTACGTCTCTTATAGATTTGCAACCAGCCAAGAGCATCACAAGTCTATCCAAGCCCAGAGCCAGCCCACCATGCGGTGGAGCGCCTGATTCGAGCGCATCAAGCAAGAAGCCGAACTTATCGCGAGCGGCTTCAGCAGACAATCCGATTGCAGCAAAAGCTCTTTCTTGAACTTCTTTAGAGTGAATTCTGATAGAGCCACCACCGATTTCAATTCCGTTATAGATGATGTCGTAAGCTCTGGCTTTGCAAGCTTCAGGATTAGACTCAAGCATTGGGATATGTTCGATTTTTGGACTGGTGAATGGATGGTTTACTGCCACCAGTCGCCCTTCATTGTCATCGTATTCGAATGCAGGAAAATCAGTGAGCCAGAGCAGCTTGTGTTGGCTTTCATCGATCAACTGCAAATCTTCTGCAACTTTCAAACGCAAGCGCCCAAGGGAGTTTGCAACCGACTTGGCTTTGTCGCCGATAATGAGGAGCATATCGCCGTCTTTGGCTTCGGCAAGTTCTTTGATTTTGACTAGCTCAGCTTCAGTCAAATGTTGATGTATGCCAGAGCTGCGAAGTTCTGGACCCAGAGCCAACCAGGCAAGACCCTTGGCACCGGACGAACGAGCAAATGCAGTCCACAAATCAATTTGCTTGCGTGAAACACCGGTGGCACCGCCGCTGATGCTGATGCATTTGAGCTGCCCGCCAGACTCTACGGCTTGCTTGAAGAAGTTAATTGAAGACGTTGCAGCAAAGCTGCTCAAATCATGAATTTCCATGCCGAAACGCATGTCAGGCTTGTCGTTGCCATAGCGTGCCATGGCGTCGTCGTATGTCATGCGCAAAAATGGTGTTTTGACGTCAATATCAACGCACTTGAAAGCGGCTGACACCATGCCTTCAGTGACAGTCATCACGTCTTCTTCATCAGGGAATGAAAGCTCAATATCTATCTGAGTAAACTCAGGCTGCCTGTCGGCGCGCAAGTCTTCATCACGGAAGCAGCGTGCAATTTGATAATAACGATCGACTCCGCTAATCATCAAAGTCTGTTTGAATAACTGCGGTGATTGGGGCAGGGCATACCAATTGCCAGGATTCATGCGGCTTGGCACCAGAAAGTCGCGAGCGCCTTCAGGAGTTGCTCTGGTCAAAATCGGAGTTTCGACTTCGATAAAACCGTTGTCGTTCAGATATTTGCGTATTTCAAAAGCAATCTGGTGGCGCAAAACCAGATTTTTATGCATTTCAGGTCTGCGCAAATCCAAATAGCGATATTTGAGTCGCAAAGACTCATCAACCTTGGCACCTTCACTCAATTGAAATGGCAGGGGACGAGCCGTATTCAATAATTCAACTTTGTCCGGATAAATTTCGACTGCACCAGTTGGAGTTTCATTATTTTCGCTGCCTGCCGGGCGGCGACCAACTTTGCCCGAGGCGATAATTACATATTCAGATCTGAAGGTCGAAAACTTTTCGTGTACTTCTTTATTACGATTGGGGTCTGATACAAGTTGAACTTTGCCGGTGGGGTCACGTAGCTCAATAAAGACCATGCCGCCGAGATCGCGCCTTACATCGACCCAGCCTGCTACGCAGACTTCCTTGCCTTCATCTGATAATGTCAACTTCTCGGCGTGATGCGTTCGTTTTAGCTTGGACACGGCAAACTCCCTGAGTGAAATCTCATGACCCGAACCCTTAAACGATTCGACTTCTTGGGAAACGGGAAATTCATATTGTAGCTCAGCAGCAAGCACCTCCCTTGTTGGAAGGATGCGTTGTAAACTGATGATAGACAAAGAAGCGAATTTCTTTGTATTTACTAGCCACGCAATTACCACACGGACGTTTAGCCCATGCAAGACATGCTTACAACGGCACTACCTTTCCTGGAGAAGTTTGGCGGAGTTCTGCTGATGCTTCTGGGCCTGTCATTCGGATACAAGTTTTTCATGGCCTCAATGATGGGCAAAATGACCTACTGGGCAGGGCTTGAGCAGTTCGGCTGGTATTTTGCCCCGATGACAATATTAGTCACCCCGCTTTTTGTTCACACTCCACCAAAATCAACCAATTTAATCAAAACCAAAACTGCCGGGTGGATTCACCTGGTCTGGGGCCCGGTATTTTTCTTGCTGAGCTTGATGATGCTTGTTGCAGGCGCCGACTACCTGGGCTTGCCAGGAACCCAGTGCATGAACATGGTTTTGACCTGCGGACGCACAGACGTCCCACCAGCCATCATTTATCAGCCACCGTTTTCATACAAATTCCCAATCATTAAGAGAGCTCGCAAGACCATTTTCAAAATCTTGACCGCAGATATAAAGATGGACAAAAACAAGAGCATGAATTCATATGAAAGGAACGGACAGGACGTTTCTCAGTACTCCGGCAAGCTTGAAGATGACGATCCTGAAGACTATGTAACGCCAACACCGCCGCCTCCGCCGCCAAAGAAAAAATAGCGACGAGCCGTTTAGTCTCTAATCTGAAAAGCAAAGAGCAGCCAAAGGCTGATCTGGCGCCGCGCGCGTCACAGATATTTACAATCAAAAAGTACTCATGAGGCGTCCCAGATTGTCATCTGGAGCCGCCTTCCAAGTTTCTATTCCTTGCCCTGGCAGGCTTGCGGCGACTGTGAGAAAGAGTGAAGATTGCCTGAAGACCATTTATTCTGGCTAAAACCATAAAGGCAAGAGCTGGCGGGGTCTTTGGATTTTGCCTTCCGCTATGAGATGATAGCCTTAATCGATATGTTTCAAACACATTGTTCCTGCACCCCGTAGGAGGGATTTCCTTGTCCGAGGTTAGAGTAGCGGAAGGCGAAAGCATCGAAGCCGCATTGAAGCGATTCAAAAAGAAAATCCAGAAAGCCGGAATTCTTTCGGAAATCAAGAGACGTGAGCGCTATGAAAAGCCTAGCGTCAAGCGCAAGCGTAAGGCTGAAGCCGCTCGCAAGAGAAGGTCCTAAGTCCGCTTTTGATCAGCATTCGGAAAAGCGCCGAGTCGCCGCAACGCGATGAGGTGCTTTCTTAGCTTTTTTGATTTCAATCGGCGAATTCACGCCAGACAAGCCAATAGTGGTTGTCTTTGGGGTCATAAATAGGCATATGGTCGGCGCCGGCGCCCCATATCAAGAAGTAATTCTGATAGCCAGTAATAATTGTGATTGTGCCAGGCTCGCCTCTCCATGATGACGGCGGGCTTTTTTGCCATTCCTGGCGGCGGCTGTCGGTCAAGCCGAGCTCATTGAGAAAACGAACCGGACATGGATGGGCTTCAGTGCTCGAAACTACGCCAGTACTTGAATAGGGGCTGGCTTTCAGTATGCTCTTTTGCAAAAAAACTATGCCCCTGTCTTGTTCGACGCCAGGCTCGGGGAAATGACCCTTTTTGGTTTTGAAGTTTACAAGCCAATCGGCTGTCAGCTCCATGTTTAACAAAAGAGCCTTATCTGCCTCCATGCGCTTGTCCTGCGCTTGCTTGAACTGGCCGACAAAGTGCGCAGCCTTTTGCTGAGCCATTGCAGCCGGCGCAAACAGGCAAGAAGCGATCAAGAAAGTGGCAATTAGCTTAGAACTAAATTTCAAAACAAGTCACCGCAAGCAGCTAGACAAGTATTCTAACGGCCTGTCAACAAGTCATGTTTAGCGCCATCTAAGATTTCGAGACTCTTTCTATTTGAGCTCTTTAAAACGCATTTTGAATGAATAGATTTTGTTGCTGCTCACATTTGTGCGAAATGCAGCAGCAGCGTCACGGCTCCACAAAGTGAGGTCATCTGGACTTTTGATAAACACTGCAAGTATGTTTGGAAAAGTACCTGGAACTATAGTTGAAAAAACACTGGTGATAAAAGGCGCTTCGGACAGCGGTACTTTGCTGCGTGACGGTGCAAGGTCTACAAGCATAACCGGAGTCGATTGCCAGGTTGAGCTGCGATGTTCAACCATGAAAGGTTCGATTGCTTCCATGATGTTTGGTCCTTTGGGGTCGCTGGCCGGGTCGTCACCAACGCCATTGATGCCAATCCAATCGAGAACACCTTCGCCGGGCCAATAATACTCAAGCTTATTCCAGGCTTGATTGCCTGCATCTTGTTCTGCAGGAAATTTAGCAGCATTCTTGTTGCCATGAAAGCTGCCGGCTGAGCTGAACAAAGCGAGTGAACTGCCACCATTATCTCTAACCGACTTGGAAAAATGTTTCCAGGCGTCGCGCACGCGTTCTGGACCATCGGGTGTTGTCGCGTCGCCATATTGATTGCTCAGCTCTGGCGGCAGAGATTTGGCAGTGACGAATGCGCCTTTCTCAAAGCGCTTTTTCAGTTCGTCTGCGCGCTTTGCTTCAGGCATATCTTTTAGTTTGGGGTCCATAATTGTGTAAAAAGGCGTATGACCATCAGCACCAAAAGCGGTGGCAGCCTCTCTGTCAAAATCAGAAAGCAGACCAAGAAGCGCTGGTGTTTTTTCAACACCAAGATGTTTGCTGTTTGCCTTCAAATAATCATCAAGCTTACCGCCGGCCAAATCTGTCACTGAAAGGAACTCGGCTTTGGATGCTGCATATGAAGGGTTGCCTTCCTTCACATTTGAATCAACCAACTTCAAAAGTACTGCCGGAATTCGCCCGTCTAAAATGCGCGATTTTGCCCAAAGTGAAAGCGGCGGTGAAAACGGAATTCCAAGAGAAGGATTGTTTGACTCGTCAAAATTTACAAGCTTGCCATCGGGACTTTGAATGACGTACTCAGCAAGCTCCATCCCCAGCGGGGTACCGCCGCCTTCGTCAATGAGTGCGACAGAGCGACGATCGCCGGTTAAGTACATTTCTTCGCGCGGAGATGTGCCCAAATAAATGAGCTTGGGAATATGCGTAAGCTTTTTGTTTTTGCAAGTATTGACGAATTCGATGCGACCAAAAGCAATGTCGGCTGCGCGCTCAATCAGCCCTTCCATACGCTCTAATTCGGATGCAATTTTGTCTTTGTCCCAAAGGCCTAGCGCAGTGTATCGCACCAACTTATCATGAATGTGCATCGCCCTGTCGAGGTCTTTGCTGAATGCCATGTCGTCAAATTTTTCGCAGATTTTCTTGTAGCGCTCTTGCAATGGTGCAAGCTCATCGGCGCCTGGTTCTTTATGATCTTTCACGATCGCTTCGAGAAACTCCATGTCGGCTTTGATGCGCGACTCTTGCTCGCCCGATGCAGAACAAGCAATTTGCTCAATCGCATGCTGCATTCTGGCACCAAGGGCAGCATCACTCTGCTTTATTTTTTCAGCTTTTGCACTTGCTTTGCTGATGAGTTCTTCTGCACGCGGGTCTCTTTTGTACAGAGATTTGAGCCTGTCGGCTCTCAGCTCTTCAACGGTTGTGGGCTGCGCCACAGCCCCGAATGCAGCTTTAGTCGCGAAAGGCATAAACAGTGAAAGACTCAAAGCCAACACAACAAACTTTTTCATGCGTCACGCACTCCCCAGTGGCCAACCCATACAAACAAAAACGCAAGAGTAATCTCTTGCGTTCTTAACACTTTAGAAAAGCACCAATTTAGTGACCTTGCCTGATGCCATCCTGTCCCACACTTTTCTCGATTTCTTCAAGCCATGACTCAGGAATGTCTACCGATTGCCGTCCCTCAAGCAAAGCCAATTCTTTCAAGTCCCAGAGATAGTCGAAACGACCGGTATCTAGTCTCTTACCTGTTGCAGAACGCATTCCTTTATAAAAGCGGTTGAGCCTTTCTTTGAGGTCAGCAGTATTGACTCTAACAAGCTTTTCGTTGGATGCACCACGCTTATTATTACCTGAACCCATGAGAGCGCTCCTCTATATATCTTCCTACTCAGAATTTATGCCCAACATCATGCAGCTCTTAAACTCTATTTACAGCTAATTAGATCAAAGAGGACGCAGCATGCCCAAACTTGTTCCTGCAGGGCTTTGAGCAGGTTTACAAGCAGAAGCGGGAGGCGCCGATTTAATGCAGAAGTTGTCAGTTGCTAGCGCCTTTCCTGGGACGAAAGTCGGCCTAGCCCAAGCTCCTGGACAGGAAAAACCCGGTGTTAGCCAACACAGGCATCGGGTTACGCTGAAAGTGTAGAAATCGAGTCTCAAGGAGTCGAGTATGCGCGCTCTTACATATAGGTTTAAAAAATCAGCGAAATTTGCGCTGTCTTTGCTTGCTGTCTTGTCTATTTCTGGAATCGCAAGCAGCGTGCCAGCAAAGGCACACGACGCCCGGGCAAGAAATCAGGTTTCATTGGCTGAACCAAAGCAAAATGACGGACAAAAGTCTTCAATAGAAGGCGACGGGTCAGGAACTCTCTTAGCCATGCTTCCCGGCGGCAGGCAGCTCGGCAGCTGCCCACTCAAACATACAGACGTCAAAGCCTCAGTATCAGGCTATGTCGGGCGAGTCAGCGTCAAACAAACTTTTCAAAACACATTCAAAGACAAAATCGAAGCAGTTTATACATTTCCTTTGCCTGAAAATGCAGCTGTCGACGAAATGACGATGAAAATTGGAAATCGCATTATCAAAGGCGACATAAAAAAACGCGAAGAAGCCAGACAAATTTACGACAATGCAAGAGCGCAAGGACAGGTAGCCTCGCTTCTAGATCAAGAACGCAGCAACATCTTCACCCAATCAGTGGCAAACATCGAACCTGGCGCACAAGTAGAAATAGAAATCAAATATGTAGATGTGCTGCCGTATGAAGCTGGCTCTTATACTTTCAATTTCCCCACAGTTGTTGGTCCGCGTTTTATTCCTGGTCAAGCAGCAATAGGGCACAGCGGGCGCGGGCGCGCCAACGATACCGATGCCGTACCTGACGCATCGCGCATTACGCCACCGCTTGCCGCCAAAGGCGAGCGCGCCGGTCACGACATTTCCATTGCAATTGATATCGATGCTGGCTTGCCGATTCAATCACTGAAGTCTGACTTGCACGAAATAAAAAGCACGCAAAACGGCAGCAAAGCTCACATCGAGCTGCTGGACAAAAACACAATTCCAAACAGAGATTTTGTCATGCACTGGGCAGTTGCGGCAGACAAACTGCAGAGCGGCTACCTCACACATCGCGATGGCAAGTCAGGTTTCTTCACTATTATGATGATGCCTCCAAAGAAAGTTACAGCAGATGAAGTAGCGCCCAAAGAAATGGTATTTCTGGTTGATTGCTCTGGCTCCCAAAGTGGGTCACCATTAGACAAAGCAAAAGAAACTCTTAGCTATATAGTCGACCACATGAATCCACAAGACACATTTCAAGTTGTTGCATTTAGTGATACACAAAACCAATTTGCAGCACACCCTCAACCTGCCAGCCCTGAAATGAAGAAAAGAGCCAAGGAGTTCATTTCGAGCCTGCAGGCAAACGGCGGCACATGGATGGCGCCGGCAGTGGAGAGAGTCTGCGCAATGCCTAATGATGATCATAGATTGCGCATAGTCACATTTATGACCGACGGCTACATTGGAAATGATATGGAAGTTCTCGGTCTCATCAAAAAATATCGAGGCAAGTCACGCTGGTTTTCATTTGGCACCGGCAATAGTGTCAACAGATTTCTTATCGACGGCATCGCGCGTGAGGGAGGTGGTGAAGCCGACTACGTCCTGCTCAACAGCCCGCAAAATGTGGTAGGCAAAAAGTTTTACGACCGCATCAGTTCACCTGTGCTTACCGACGTTAAAGTTGAATTTAATGGCTTAGAAGTAAAGGAAGTATTTCCACACGACATATCTGATGTATGGGCAGAAAAGCCCCTGTACATCAAGGGCCGCTACTTGAAGCCGGGAGCCGGAACAATAAGCCTCACTGGTTATGCCGGGGGCAAACCTTACAAGCAAGATCTCAAAGTCATTTTTCCTGAAAAACAAAGCGAAAATGAAGTAATCAAACCGATTTGGGCGCGAGCCAAGGTTGACCGTCTCATGTCTGAAGATTGGTTTGGAGCTCAAAAGGGCTCGGTAAATCGAGAAATTAAAGATGAGATTGTCAAAACTGCATTGGACTATCACATCATGACCCAATACACTTCATTTGTAGCTGTAGAAAAGCGCATCACCAAAGGCGGTGCAGCAGTAACTGTTGACGTTCCGGTGGAAGTGCCAGATGGAGTTTCACGAGAGATGACAGCTGGTGACGAAGAAAACGCAGTCATGCAATCTAGAACAAATGGCAAAGTCTATTCGAAGCGCGCGCCGCGCAGATCGCAAGCTAACAGCTACAACGGCCCAATCGCTAGCAATGGAGGCGCAGGCATTGGCGGAGGCGGAGGAGGCGGCGGAACTGGAGCTGGATATGGAGCCTCTTTTGGCGCCGTGTCAGCACCTTCGATGCCAAGCCCGACACCGATGTCGATGCCACAGGCGCCGAGCTTCTCCGCCGGACAACTCAACACGGCGAGCATATCTAAAAGCAAAGCTTATAGCTCTCCCAGAGAAATCCACATTGTAGACTCACGCCCAATGGTGAAAGACTTCAGACAACGCACAGACGCCTTTAAACTCAGCATGCCTGAGCCAAAGACAGAAGCTGGCAAAGCAGCAACTGCAGAAGAAAAGTCCGACAGCGAAAATGAGAGCTTCAGGACTATTGCAAACAGCAAACTAAGCAAATCATTGATTAACTTCTTCAGTGCATACCACAATGGAATAATACCGAAAGCTGAAGGCATCACAGTCACAGATGGCAAAATCAACATCAAGATTACTCTTAGCTCGCTTGACGAATCGGTCATCAAAAAGCTGAAGTCACTCGGACTCGAAGTGCTTGTTAGAAATCAAAAGGAAAAGTCGCTCGTGGCGCGCATAAAAATTGCAAACATCGAGCAGCTGTGCCAATACATTGAAGTGCTCAAAGTAGAGCCGGCGCAAGCCAACAAATAGATTTCCAAAAGGAAACGAGAAAAGGACTCGCCGAATGGCGGGTCCTTTTCCATATTGTCTCCACATTTTCCATCGTTTTTACATCAGAACTTTCTAGGATGGAAATATCGAGGAAGAGAAACCCCAATGAGGAGGAAGCGCAGTAATTATGAAATGCTGGCAGTCGGGTTGCATCCTGGCTACAGTTCTCACTTATCTCGCCAGCCCTGCAGAGGCTGGGGCTGACGAGCTTGGTGAAGAACAAGAAAGCGGAAGCGCCCAGGTTACTCCATTAACCAAAGACCAATACGAGTCTGAAGCTATAGTACTAGAAAAATGGAAAATTGGAGCCCGCGGAACATACATGGGCAAACAGTTGATGGGAATGTTGGACACACTCAACGGATCGCTGGTGCGAAACCCGCGCGACGTGCAATCGCTGTATAACCGAGGCTACTTATATGGAACTGTCGGGTGCACACGCGCCGCAATTTACGATTTATCCAAAGCAATACAAGTAGACCCAATGTCGTCAAACCTTTATTGCGAGAGAGGCATCTGCTATTTCGACAATCAGGACTATGCCAAAGCGATGCGCGACCTGAGCAAAGCTATAGAGTTGAACCCAAACTCAGGAGATGCACATCTGGCAAGAGGGCGCCTCTATCTGTGGTTAGAGCAGCCACTCAAAGCACTGCCTGACTTGCAGGCTTCGCTGACAGGAGAATACTCACCCGCCCTTCCGGGAGAACTTCCCGGCAATTTCTTTCATGCTCCTGAGTATTATCTTGGTATTTGCCACGAAATTTTGGGCAATCCTAATGAAGCGCGCAAATACTATGAACAATCGGCCAAAGATGCAAGTGATCGTACAGGCGCAGACAGAGGCTACATTCATCGGTATGCAGACCAACCGGCTGACAGCACCGATAAAGCAAGCAAATTTCACAGTGGCTAGATGAGTGGTACCTGACAAAAGCAGAGGGCTCCGAATTGTGAGGAAGAACAATTCGGGGCTCATGCTTTTTGCGCCAAAGTTTATTGCCAGTTGAATGCGGGTACAGATGGATTCAAGAAATCGATGACCGGTTGAATGAAAGAATCCAAAACGCAGACTGACACTTTTGTCCGAGTACGCGGAGCGCGCCAGCACAACCTGCGCAATATCGACGTAGATATGCCGCGCGAATCGTTTGTTGTTTTTACCGGCGTTTCAGGGTCTGGCAAATCATCCTTCGCATTCGGAACAATTTTTGCTGAAGCACAAAGACGATACTTCGAATCGATTGCACCTTATGCACGAAGACTAATAGAACAACTGCCCGCGCCAAAAGTAAGAGTAATAACCGGGCTACCACCGGCGGTGGCAATGCAACAGCGACGAGGAGAAGCAACGGCACGCTCTTCTGTTGGAACATTGACCACCCTATCAAACTCCCTTCGCATGCTTTTCTCGCGGGCAGGCACATACCCGCCAGGCACAAAGGAAAGACTAGATTCAGACGCATTCTCGCCCAATACGCCTGCTGGCGCTTGCCCGACATGCCATGGCATCGGAGCGATTCACAGTGTCAGCGAAAGCTCTCTTGTACCAGACCCAACTTTGAGCATTAGAGAGCATGCCATCGCAGCGTGGCCCGGCGCCTGGCAGGGAAAAAATCTAATAGACATCCTGGCCGTGCTGGGTTATGACGTTGACAAACCCTGGAAAGAACTATCAAAGAAAGACCGCGACTGGATTCTCTTTACGGAAGAGAAACCAGTTGTCACCGTGCACGCAATTCGCGAAGCACATAGAATTCAGCGACCATACCAGGGAACTTATCAAAGCGCCGCAACATATGTCAAACACACTTTCGCCACCACAGGCAGTGCGACCATGCGTAAACGCGTGGCGAAGTTTATGGAAACAACCGACTGCAATGAATGCAATGGAAAGCGCTTAAGTTCAAAAGCGCTGTCAGTCAAATTTGCCGGCTATGACATTGCCGAATTAGCCGAAATGCCCTTATCGCAGCTTTCAAAAATTCTCGCATCAGCGCCCGAATTGAAAGAATCACCGCACGATTCACCCAACCCTGGCGAAAGCGCCGAGGTTGCAGAGCTAATCGGAAACGACCTCATAGAACGAATAGCGCTGCTGAGTGAAATCGGGCTTGATTATTTGGCAATGAATCGGGCAACGCCAACTTTATCTTCAGGCGAATTACAAAGACTAAGATTGAGTACGCAACTAAAGTCAGGACTTTTCGGTGTAGTTTATGTACTGGACGAACCTTCCGCAGGTTTGCACCCGGCAGACTCAGAAGCACTCTTAAAAATGCTGAAAAATTTGCTCGAAGGTGGCAATTCACTTTTTGTTGTTGAGCACGATATGGAAATGGTGCGGCAGGCAGATTGGATTGTCGACATAGGTCCTGGGGCAGGCGAAGGTGGCGGCACACTTCTTTACAGCGGACCTGTTGAAGGCATTCTTAAAGCAAAAAACTCAGTCACCAAGAAATATATTTATCCCGAAAAAACAAATGTTTTGCGCAAAGCCAGAGAAAGCAAGTCATGGTTAAAACTTAAGGGCGCCAGCAAAAACAACTTAAAATCAATCGACGTATCATTTCCATTAGGAGCACTCACAGCCGTAACCGGAGTCTCTGGCTCAGGTAAATCAACATTGGTTAGCCAGGTGTTGACCGATTCCATTCTTGCGAATCTAGGAATAGAAACAGCAGTCGAGGAAGATGCAGACGGCATTGAAATTTCAACCGATTCCGATGCGAGCATCGCAGAATTGGAAGGGATGGATTCTATCAAGAGACTAGTTTGCGTAGATCAAAAACCGATTGGCAGAACACCGCGCTCAAATCTAGCGACATATACAGGCTTGTTTGATAACATTCGGCAGAAGTTTGCAGCAACTGCAGAAGCAAAATCGAAAGGATTCAACGCGGGTCGATTTTCATTCAATGTTGTGGGTGGGCGCTGCGCCACCTGCGAAGGCGAAGGATATGTCTCAGTGGAGCTTATGTTTTTGCCAAGCGTGTATACGCCGTGCACAAGCTGCCACGGCACGCGCTATAACGCTGAGACTCTTGAGGTGACTTACAAAGGTCTCAACATTGCACAGGTACTGGACATGACTGTTGATGCAGCCTGTGATTTTTTCACGGAAATTCCGGCAGTATCACGCGCACTAATAACGCTGCGCGGAGTCGGCTTAGGATATTTGCGCATTGGTCAAGCTGCCACAGAACTCTCAGGCGGAGAAGCGCAACGAATCAAATTAGCAACAGAATTACAACGAGTGCAAAAAGGCAACACAATTTATTTGCTTGACGAACCGACCACGGGATTGCACCCTGCAGATATTGAAAAACTAATGGAGCAATTGCACAGCCTTGTAGATGCAGGCAACACTGTAATCATGGTAGAGCACGACATGGAAGTAATTTCCGAAGCCGACTGGGTGATAGACATGGGTCCCGGCGCTGGGGCTCAGGGGGGCACGGTGGTGGCATGTGGCACCCCAGCAGAACTCAGTAAAAATAAAAAAAGCCGAACAGCACCATATCTATCGCGCCATCTAAATAATCACTGCTAAAAACAACGTTGCGTCAATTAAAGTAAATTCTCGTTTTTTGCAGGGGCGATGCCATGCGTCGCCCGCCCCAGAAGCCAGTCACCCCAGGATCTTTCGCCCACCCATATCATTCATTTCACTCAAAAAGCATCCCTCATTCAATACCATTTCGTAAGATCACTCCCATTTTGGTCTAGCCGGAAATATATGCTTCTGTTAGTATGAACAAACTACCTCTGCAATGGGAGGATTTGATCATGGCAGACAAAATTCAAAGCCTATACGACATCGCCAGCGGAAATGCCAGCACCACAGCCGGCCCAGTTCTGCACGTGCGGGTTGAGGGAAGAAGTCGCGATATATCGTTGACGACCCTCGGCGTCGGCCCGGCAATGTCGGACGAAGCCATCAAATCATCCGTAGCGCAATTTATGGAAATGCCACCATTACGTTTGCGAGACACAGTAATCGAACGCCATGAGAATGGCAATATTACAGTGCGTCCCGAAGCGGTGTTTGGATGACAAAGCCGCAAGGCTTTGACCCACTTTCAATCGTATCTAAATTAGCCCGACAAGAAAAAGAGCTGCACAACAGTTCTTTCATTGCTCCATACGTTGGCGGTGGCAAAGTTCGCTTGCGTCTTGAAGGCATAATTTATGAATTAGAAGTGGGTGATTGCCCAGATGGGTGGGCAATCATGCAAGTAATTGGCGACGGCAAAGCGCGTTTTTTGCAACGCGCACCGCTGCCGGCAGTGAAAAAATATTTGCAGCTACTTCCACGACTACGTTTGATACTTGTAGATCGCTTCGATACCCGATGGTGGGCTCTTGCAGCCCTTTCGGGTGGACAAAAAATAGAAATAAGCGGACCTGTACCGGTCTACTTGGCCGAAACAGCAACATCGTTCGACACAGTTTATTGCCGCTTTGACGGAGCGTCATTCTGGTTCGACAGCATTGACAGAAGAAGAGACCCTGCAATTGCCAGGCAACTGCGCCAGGCAATTGCAAGAGATGTTCCACCAGAAATGCTGAATTGCAAAGGCATGCTTCCATCAGAACTACTTGCATACAAAATGCTCTGGTTCGAGAAGCACAAAGGAGAAAAAGCAAAAGCAGATATCAAAACGCGCATTTCCAGCGCCCTAGAACACGCGGGCGCAAGCCTTGAATCATTCTGGTACACAGATGGAAACAAGCGCGCGTCTGCCAGATTTCAGGTAGATGGAAATACACACGTGGTCGAATTCGACCCGCACGATCTAAGCATCGTCAGTTCTGGCATTTGCCTTTCCGGCGAAGACTCAAAATTTGATTTGAGCAGCTTGGTGGGCGTTCTGCGCGAAGCCGAAAGGGAGTACTAGCATGTCCAGACTTCAACATGAACAAGCCTTCAGAGGCAAAGAAGCAATGTCACAAATGGCAGCGACTTCTTTGTTCATCTGCGGAGCTGGCGCGTTAGGCTCCAACCTGGCAGTAAATCTTGCTCGAAGCGGATTTTCAAACATTACGCTCATCGATAACGATAGAGTTGAAGAGCACAACATCGGCACGCAAGTGTATTCACTAGATGACGTAGGCGGGCTAAAAGCCGAGATTTTGAGCAATCTAATCTATCGCGACCTGGGCGTAGAAGTTAAAGCAAAAAGCGAAACACTCAAGGCGGACAACGCGGCAAAGCTTCTAAAAGCAGCGACGCTAGTAGTTGATGTTTTTGACAACAGCGCTTCGCGACAAGCAATCTTTGATTACTGCAAATCGAAGGCAATACCTTGCTTGCACGCAGGTGTAAACGAGAGCTATGGCGAAATCAAATGGAACGAAAATTACATCGTACCCAAAGACTCAGGCATAGCTAGTTGCGACTATCCATTGGCTCGAAACCTCATCATGCTTGTCGTAGCGACAAGCAGCGAGACAATAGTCAATTTTGTCGCAAACAAGGCAAAGCTCAACTACTCAATCACACTTGGTGATTTAACAATCAATCAAGAGCGCGACTAAGAAACGCGGACGAACAACTCAATCAGCGCACCTGGAGAACAACCACGGTGCGCTTTTCAGCAGAACAACGCGCCACCACCTGCGCCACCACTCTATCATTGACACACGAACAAGATTCGGTTAGGATAACATTACCTGCTGTACTCCAACAGCATGAGCATACAAACATAACCAATAGGTTGCCGGGTTAAAATCCGGCCTAGCTCCAACGGAGTTAGTAGCTCAATTAGAGCACTTGGCTCAATAAAGCTCATGCGACTCGTACAGCAGGTTTATACAAGCACAGGAGAGTTCCACGTGCCCACCGACGACGGCCCGAGACATACACTACTGGCACACAACGCGCTCAGCCAAATTGCTGCTGCGCGCATTCAGCGCGCCAATTTCACGCCACCATATTTGATACCATTTGCTATTGACACATGATTCCTTTTCGGCTAATATCAAATTACCGACTGTACTCCAACAGAAGGAGCATACAACCATTATGACTGGAGAGGACGTGGGTTCGAATCCCACCGAGTCGACCAACGGCTCGTAGTTCAGAGGTAGAACGCTAAATATCTGCTCCTACAACTCGTACAGACGGCACACCATTAAGACAAGAGGAGGTTGCTTGCGTTATAGTCGCCATAGCAACATCATAAGGATCGATCCCACCACGCGCTCAGCTAAAGGCTGCAGCGCGTGCTCCTCGTTTTAAAGTTGCGCCACCACATTCGATACCATTTCAGCATTGACAGAACGGCGTTTTCGATCTAGTATCAAATAACTGCCTGTACTCAAACAGGAAGAGCTTACAAACTGGTTACCCTACCACACTGGTAGGCGCGGTTCGAATCCGCTCCCGCAGTGAATTCTGCACCAAAAGGAAAAACAGCTCTTTCAACTCGTACAGGCAGTATTTATCCCTTCAATTTTTTCTATCTGCGCACACCACTTTTGGTGAGTCGCGGAAGATACGCCTGTACTCCAACACCCCGAGCCTACAAACACTTTCAATGTTAACGAACGCGCTCTGGCAACTCGTACAGGCCAATTTTTTTCAATGCTAAAGTTCAACGGAGCCCAAGTCATGGCTTTCGATTTCAATTCATCACTAACAAATTTAGGGCGCTCATTGCGCTCAATCGTCCAGCGACTGGCCGGCAGCAGCAGTCTTGCACAGGGAGGGCGATTGACGAGTCAAGCTCGCCAGCCCCAAACACAGATTCAGCCAGGCGGCGTGCAATCACGCAGAGGCAGAAGAACAAGACACTACTCACGCAATGCCAGAAAGGAGACGATCATGTTTGACGATTTGATAAAGCTAAGTGAAAAAGCATCAGAACAAGACTTCCGTCTTATCATTCTAAATGCTTTGCTAAACACGCCACACAGAATGTTGGCTCCTTACATTAAGCTGTTCAACTATGTGCACGAGCGCGACCCACTATTTTTCGGTCACCTTGCCGCATGGTACTTTGACAATGGCAGCGTTCGCGATTTAAAGCAGCTATTTGCTGCATTCCTTGCAACTTCGCAATTCTCTGATGAATTTCGCAGCGCAGGTCTTGCAATGCTTCAAAAAATGGCTCCATATGAAGTAGAGCGAGTACTGGGCATCATCAAAGGACACAACGAAGCAGGAAAGCACATCGACGGCATCGCCCGCAGTGTGCCACGTTCTGTCAAAACTACAATTGAACAATATTTGAGAGACCGTGAGTCAAATCACGAAGCTTTCGACAATGTAGTTTTGCACGCACGCAAGCCACTAAAAACACTCTACGCTTCACTTCGCATCAAGCCAGGTGATTATGCGCAGAAAGTACTTTTCGATAACAACCCACCAGAAGACAGCCCTTTGTACGTGCTTAAATTACTTGCACGCGCTACAGACCCTGTAGAACAAGCAAAGCTAATTGCCGAGCACAACATTCCATACAGAGTAGCTGTATCTGGATTGAAGCAGGTAACGCCAACAGTAATGGCGGCGCTACTTTGCTCAATGACACCACAAGAAGTAATCAACAATCTTGCAAGCTTGAAAAAGCGCGGTGTCATGGACAACGCTGATTTGCGAAAAGTAATCGACAGCAAACTTGCATCAGCTCAAACAGACAAAAGAGTCTCTGCCTTGAAAACGAGACAGGCACTCAAGTCTGCAAATCTTGACGATGAAATGGCTCAAAAGGTCACTTCAATCGGTGACAAGCAAATCAAAGCTAAGGCGAAAATCAAACGCGCCACAGCATTGCTTATCGACAAGAGCGGCTCAATGGAAGTTGCAATCGATGTGGGCATCCAAATCGCATCTATCATCGCCCCAATTTGCGACGCAGACCTTTTCGTTTATGCATTTGACACTATGGCTTACCCTGTAACTGTCAAAGGCAACGGCGAATTGTCAGACTGGGAAAAAGCCTTCAAAGGCATCCGAGCTGGCGGAGGTACTGCATGCGGAGTAGCGATTGAAGCAATGCGTCGCAACAAGCAAGCAGTGGAGCAAATCATCATGGTGACAGACCAGGGTGAAAATCAAAACCCACTGATGGCACCATCCTTGAAGACATACTCTGACGAAATGAAAGTGATGCCAAACGTCGTTATCGTTAACGTCGGCCAACACACAACGCAGCTCGAGCGAGCGCTCGCAAAAGATGCGATTGGAGTGGACACATTCAAGTTCAACGGTGACTATTACAGCTTGCCCAGCTTGCTGCCAATGCTCGCCGGCGGAACCCGCCTTGAGTTCTTGATGGACATCATGGCTTATCCGCTGCCAGAAAGAAGGCTGCGAGTGCTAACTCCCGCCTAAAAAACACAAAAGGAGTGCGGTGACAAACTGCACTCCTTTTTCAAAATCTCAATTGATCAAACACTCCACCATTAAGCAGTTAATCTCTTGTTGAAACCGTGAAGAAAGCAATCATCAAGACAAATAAATTGAATGGAAATGGGTAAGTAACCCGTCCGCAGAAATGACAGCAACTACTGTGATGGAATCAGGTTGTTTAGTCCGTTAGCTCTTAGAAATTTCGCAAACGAATCTCTGTAGCGATCGTCTTTTTGAAAATCCGCAACGCGAGTTTTGGTGCCACAGAAGTCGGTGCGAGAGATAGCTTTACCCGCATCATCGAATTCGAAGATGCTAACCGCAAAAGAGATTGAGCTGGCATTAATTACAGATTCGCTCTGCAACATTTGAAACCTTTGCACTACCTCAGCTTTCTTGCTGGCCGCATCAATCATAAACACAGAAAATGCACTCAAGAAGCACATACGATTTGAGTCTGTGCGGCTTGCCAGCTTGGCAAATTCCTTGAAGTGCAAACAAGTATCGCCGTATGACTGCCATCTATCCGGTGAGCAGTGATCAAAATCCCAAATGTCACCCACCGCATCTACCTGCACTCCACGCGGCGTCATGATGCCTGGCACTATGTCCAGCACCTTGCTGCTTGTTGAAGTAAATCCTTCTGGCAACTTATACCACGCGGAGTTAACTAAGCCTTGAGGGCGCCATTCACCCGCAAGTCCTTTGGGAATTCGATACCACTCCCTAGAAGCATCGAAAGCAGGCTCCTTACTCTCAATGAATACCCTGTTGCTTAACTCAGCCTTGTTGACGGACTCAATCTTTGGCGAAGATTTCAGCCCGCAAAAGCAATTCGGAGTTTCATTCAAGTATTTTGTAGCTGATAGTTTCAAAGGCAGGCTTGATGGCACCGCAGTACTTGCAGAAGAAGTTTGTACTGGGGGCGCACTATCAATCAGGAACTCAGCTTGATCATTCTTTCCTTGCAAACGATAAAGCCCCTTGAATTGTTTGAAAATGTAATCATGAATGCCTTGATTAAACTTCGGAGCATTACTCAAAATATCGAGCGACTTCCTAAATAACTTTTCCGAAGCTGCAAACTCATGTTTCTCACGTTTTACTGAAGCAAGATTAGCCATCAGCAAAGCTCTTTGATCTACAGGTAAATTAGAAGCGTCGGCCGCCGATAACGCCTTTTCAAAGGACTGTTCTGCCTTATCCATATCACCATGGGTATAGCTTTCAGCGCCTAGCGCAGACCAATAATGCGATTGAGTGTCTGAAACGCCCGTTTTAGGCAAATTGTCTAATTCGACGCGTCCTTTCAATTTTGAGTCTTGAGTCGATGATGGCGAAGAGGCAGTTTGAGCAAAGACTTCACCACAACCAGCCAAAGCGCAAAATACGATGGTGGTGAATAGCAGCAAAGAAATACTGAAACTGCGAGTTATGTACATTTATTATGGAATCTCAGCCATGATGCAACCCAATAACTGACGTCATCGCATCTATGGTATGCCAAAAGTCCGGGCAATTGAACACATTTCCAGCGTCAAATGCAAATAAGCCACCCAGCACTTGGCATCCCTGAAAATCAGTTAACTATTGGGCTAGCTCAAAAATCAGACTCTGCATTTATACTGATTTTCAGGGCTGGCAATCATTACTGCTTATTTTGGAGTTCCAAGATGGCTTCATTTGATTTGCCTGTGCCGAAAGCCAGCAGCGATTCAGCGGCGATTATTTCGCACAATGCTTTCATGCATGAATTTCTTGCATCAATGCCCATCGCGCACAACGACGCAAAGTCGGACGATTCAAAAAAACACTCGAGTAAAAAGTCTGTAGAAGGTGCCGAAGACAAAGACGGACCAGACTCGATACCTGGCGGCAAATCAGACAAAACCGATAAAACCGAAAAAGACAAACCTGACGATATCGCAAGCAAAGTTTGTCCTGACTTTAAGTTTAAAGGCCAGCTCTTCTTGATAGGCGGAAACGCAGACGACACTTTCAACGAACTAATTAAGAAATTGCCCGAAAATCCAAAAGTGGTTGTAGTCACTATGGCATCAAGAGAACCGGGGCAAAATGAGGCTTTAGCGAAAGATTTTGAAGATGCCGGCATTCCGGCACAAAATATCACGGTGGTAAGCGACGAACCGGCACCAGCGCAAACTAAATATGCTTACACAAAAAACCTTCCTGCAAACTTTGACATGATTTATTTCAGCGGTGGCGATCAGGAAGTCTTACGCCAGCGATTTACCGAAGTGGACAAATTGAGGCAGGCATTAGAAAACGGAGCTATCGTCGCGGGCAATAGCGCAGGAACAGCTATTATGCCGTGCGAAATGATTACCGGCGGTGACGCAGGCGACCTCACACATTCTCGGGGATTCGGGCTGACACCATGGGCAGTGACTGACACACACGTTCATCAACGCAACAGGGAAGACCGAGACATTTCAGCACTCTACGATGTAGCAAAAGGAGAGCTTCCGGTAATTGGCATTGATGCCGACACGCGAGTAATATTCCGCTGGGACGGCAATCATCTAATTGGTGAAGTAGGCGGAGATGCATCAGTGCGCATTTTCAGGAAAACGGATCAGGACCTGGACGTTCAATCAAATAACAAAATCAAGCCAACAATAGTAAAAGGCACCGACGGTGCCGGAAAAGGCAAATCGGCTAATATGTGGGAGCTTAAGGCCGGCGATAAGTTTATTTTGCGCTAGTCTAAATTAGACTAGCTTGATTGGGTTAATTTCGGCATGACCACAATGCAGAGTTAGAATTCCCCCAAAAAGAAAGGGCGACGCATGAGATGCGGTTGGCGAACTTCATTATTCCGCGTATCCGCTTGAGGGGCGACGCCATGGATACTGCTGGCGAACTAAAATGGAGCCGAATCAAGTT
>CAZJLR010000079.1:0-27506 GCA_964546815.1 uncultured Candidatus Obscuribacterales bacterium
AGTCCATATTGTGCCGGCTTCGCTAAACATTCGAGTTCGCCAGCAATATCCCATGGGTCGCCCGCTAATTTATAGCGCAAAACCGTCTAAGCGAGCACCGCGGCTTAAGTTCCGGGCGTCGCATGGCGACGCCCCTACGCGCGATTGCTGACTGGGTTGGCCGAATACTTTCTTTTGTTTCTGGTCAGATCACGGTCGGCAGTAGTTCAGGAGCGTTGAGAAGGCGGATCTTGGGAAGTTAATGCAATTAATTTTGACTCACATTCCATTTGTCAATGTGCGCTTTAATACTATAACGAGCAGGCGCTTGGGGCATCTTGGAAACTCCTGGCATCGGTATTCAGGCAATCAGCCTTGGTGCAAGGAGACTTATGAACAAGCGCAAGCAGTTGCTGATAGCACTCAGTTTGATTTGCGGGTTTATTCAGGCTCCTTCGGCAGAGGCTCAAGCCGAGGTCCTGGTAGGCATTGGGGCAAAACTCATCCCTGTGCTGATTCCGTTGACACTCTCAGTTTTGCCGGCTGTTCCTACACTTGTTAATCAGATGATGCATCCCCTGCCGCGTGTCGGTCGACGCAAGAAATCGGCAGAACAGGAAGAAAGCGCCTCTGCTGACAAAACCGAGGAAAGCGCTGATAGCGAGGCGAGCAAAGAGAAAGCCGAAGCTGAAGAAGAAAGCCGCGAAGAGCGTGCCGCCCGACGCAGAGCTGCTCAAGAAAGCGCCGAAACTGCTGTTGCAGCTCGCAGGCACGTTAAGCCGGCTGATAACAGCGAATGGTTTCTTGACGATGACGAAGATTTAGCTAAGGCGCAACCTGTACGCACTGCTGCAAAACCCAGCAAATCTTCAGAGCAAAGCTCTGAGAGAAGCGGCGAGAGAAGCACAGAATTTCGCGCGACCAAAGACGTTAACGCCAAAATCATAAATGAGCCGGCGAAGACGCAAGCGAAGCAAACTAAAGCGCAGGCTGAGCAGGTGAATAGCGCAAAGTCTAGTTCCACGGCTCCGAAAGAAGAAGCAGCTGCAAAAGAAACACATGAAGAGACCGCTTCAAGTCCAGTCATTATGATGAAAGTCTCTGACTGATTCCTGTTTACATCCTCCCTGGCAATTCAGTGGAAATGTGGCGCCTGCACGTTGCATGCGTCACCGTCTATTTGTGGGTTTTCAGGCTGACCATGTGGGCCGAATAATTGCCATTCGGTGATAAAATGCTGCGCATGGACGTTCCTGCAGACAAAATTAAGCCCGGAGAATGTGTCTGGTGCCGCATCGACTCACCTGAACCGGGTGGTTATTCTGTTTCTGTTGTTTCAAATGGGTTGGTCGGTTTTCTTCCGAGCTATCACCCTATTGAGCTTGGGCGCATTGTGCCCAGCACCTTTGTTTGCATGGATGGTGAGCGGGCTTTATTTACTTTTGCATTTACTATGGGCACATCGGCTCGCGTTCAACATAGTACTGCAAGCGATCAAGAAAATGCTTTTTCCGTTTGGGCAGACGCCTATCCAAAGTCTTTGTCTGTGCGGCGCGCAGTTGACCTCGTGATGCCTCCAATCAATTCGGCACCAATTATGCTGAAGTTGAATGCGCAACGTGCAAAAGAAATCTTTCCGTCACTTGAAGAAACGAATTTTACGGGCTGTATGAAAGTGTTTTGCGAAGGCAAGCTTTCTCGTGCAGCGCTCATTTTTGTAAATGGCAGGGCAGTTGGTTCTTTATACACAACGAAGCAATTTCCAGATCCATATCCATTCGAAGCCGGCATGAGAAAAATGATGCAGGATGTCGCAAGTCCTGATTCAGAAGCCGATGTGGAAATGTATGAGCTTCCCGAAGGCATCGTTTTATCTATGTCATCACTCTTTCTCGGCTATGTAGATCAGCCTGGAGACAAGGTTGAGAACAAGTCTTATACAGAAAGGATGCTAGAGCATTTTTCATCCCGCAGCGAGACGGGGTGTTTCAGTTTTGTTGATGAAAATCATGCGCCGATAGCACTTGGATTTGTGCGCAGTGGACATTTCAGCGGAGCCTATTCAATTATCGAGCGAGTCTTTAGTGAAGACATCAGCTTCTGGTTTAAGTTGCTTGAGGCTAACCCGAATTGCAAGGTACTGGCATACATATTGCCTCCGGCGATGATGACCGAAGCGATTCGATTTGGTTATAGTTTGAACTCAGAACAATTCGCTGTCTGAGCTCTAGCTCTTTCATTTACGCGTGACGCTTTAAGCTCCTATCTTCGGAACTTTAGTCATCCCCTGCGTGAAATGCTAGACGCTCACCGTGTCACGTGCCACGCATGGAGCTGCACCGACATTTCTATGATCTTTGTTCAGTTCTACTATTGCATTTTGATGGCTGTGGAAAATATTTTCTTTGCCAATTTTGTCAATTGCGCCTGAACGTTCTAGAAAATCGAATAGGTGCAGGGGCACCTCAGTAAGCAATAGTTTACCGCCTTGAGTTTGAATATGTTTTTGCACCTCAATTAGAGTTTCGATGCCGGTTAAGTCTAGTGCCTTCACTCTTTTCATATGCAATATGAGTATCTTGGTGTTGTCTGTAATTTTCAAGTTTTCTGTAAATTGTTGAACCGAACCAAAAAAGAGTGGACCGTCTACTGCATAAGTTTTCACGCAAGAACAGCTCGCCAAATTTGGCGCCAGAAGTATATCTTCATGTACTGCTACCGAAAGCGTAGAACGCATTTTGACGGCAAACATTCCGCAAGCTAGCAAGATGCCCGCAAAAACTCCGGCTGTTAGGTCTATAGCCACTGCAGTCAAGGTTGTTGTGATTGCAACGCAGCTTTCCATTTTTGAACCACGCCAGAGTTCGCTCATCGATTTCCATTCGATAAGACGCAACCCGGTTAGCATGAGAATAGCGGCCAATGCAGCCAATGGGATGCTTTCTGCAAATTTTGCCAGAAAGAAAATCAAGCATGCCAATGATATCGAATGCACAAGTGCTGATAATCTAGTTTTGCCACCAGCTCTGATGTTAATTGCTGTTCTTGCGATGACGCCGGTGACAGGAATGCCGCCAAAAAATGGCACTACAAGATTTGCCAGACCTTGTCCCATGAGTTCTTGATTGGGTCTATGTCGCGAGCCAGTCATTCCATCTGCGACAGTTGCGGATAGCAGCGATTCTATAGAACCAAGCATGAATACTGTGATAACGCTTGGTAGTAGAGTAAGGCATTCGTTCCACGGCAATGATGGCAGCTGAGGTGCGGGCAGGAGGTTGGGTATGCTGGCTATGTCTTTGATAAGTGGGATCTTGAAGTCGAGAACATTGCAGACAACCGTTGCCAGGACAATAGCGACGAGTTGTCCTGGAATGGACTTTATAATTTTTGGAGAGAAATAGGCCAGTGCCAGTGCAATTGACCCGATTGCGATTGCATACATGTTCATCTCATTGTGCACTACGCAGCGCTGCCATATATCAATGATGTCCAGCATGAATTCTGGTATGAACTGTGTTCTGATTGGCTCTGTTAGTCCGGCTTTGGCAATTGGTTTGACTGTCAATCCTAGAAATTCATCTATAGCGTTGAAAAATACAAGCACTCCGATGGCGTTTGCAAAACCAACCATGACTGGTTTTGGTATGAATGACATAAAGCGCCCTAGCTTTAAGCTCGCAGCTGTTAGTTGGAGAGCACCGGTGAATAGACATACCAACCAGATAGCATTGAGTCCGTGATTCTCGGCGATTTCAACAAGTATTACGGCCATTGCAGCTGCTGGGCCGGTTATCGCATATTTCTGTCCACCGAATAATGCTGCCACAACTCCCGCGATGATACCGGTTGTGATACCAACACCGGGTTCTACGCCTGCTGCGATAGCTAGTGCCAGGTTGAGTGGAAGAGCGACAAGTGAGACTGTGATGCCGGCCCAGATGTCCTTTACGACTGTTTCCGCAGCAAACATCTCTTTCCATTCGTTCAGCAAATACCGGAAGTCTATTCCACTGTTTGAATTTGTAGAAATGGAGTTTTGCGAATTCATTTGCGTCCTCTGCTAGCTGATAAACACTGCTTATTCCAATTTACTACACTGAGCTTTCGTTTGACTTGCAGCATTGTTGCAAGGGTAGTGAAAGGCTGATGAGCGAGGATAGAGTTAAGGAAAATTTTCAGAGGACCGTCGAATGACAGAGTATTGCGCCGAAGCGAAGTGGACTTATGTCGAACAGGCAAAATATAATCCTGCGGACTTTCTTTTCTTGTTGCCTGTTCTTGTCATCGTGCTGCTCTTAGCAATTCTCGAACTCGATGCGTTTTTGAATTACGGAAGCTGGCTTTCGCCTGCTGCATCGGCTGTTTCGGGCTTTTGTCAAGCCCTGGTTTAATAATTACTAGATTTGCCCCTCCAAAGTGCTCACGTTTTATCTTGTTTGAAAGGTACTTGAAAGACGAGTGTTATAGATTGGAAATTAGGTTATAGGAAGCTACGTCCATGACCGATGATCAGACACGTAAATCTCCACTACCTGAAGTCTTTGATTTAGGTATTCCTCAATCTGGTGAAAAAGGTTCTTTTACGGTTAACGGCACTGATTTAAATACCACTGCCGGTACCAGTGTTGTTGTTGAATCAAACAAAGCCAAAGCCGTGCCCAAAGAATTTCTTGGTAAAAACGGTGCTGATATTGAGTTGCTGGGCTGAGAAAAGACCCTTAATGCTGCCTACATCTTAAAAGGATGGTCTGTTTGCATTTGTTTTTCCAGACCTTCTAGATCTGCCAGGCGTTTTGCCAAAATTTGGGACGGTAGTTTTTGTTGCTTCGACAACTTGTGGGTGTTCAACAGACTGCGTACAAAAGTACTGCCTGTATCAAATATGGCATATGACTGCCCTGTCGCTTGAGGTATGCGTCCTGCAAAGTTCATTCTTGTGCTTGTAACTTTATCTGAGCTGTAGTGATAGTATGCGGTGGTTGCAATGGTCGCGCGGGCGACGCGTGCAAGACCTACTACTGTACCGGTTACAACCTTTTGCTGAGCGATTCTGCGCAGGCTTTCAATTTTTCTCGACTCGCTTGTTAGAGTGCCATCTAGCTCATTTGCTTTGTTGCTGAGAAATGCTGCTTCAGCAAGTGCCCGTCTATCTCCAAAACCTGGCTCTGTGTCATGTTTGAGCTGCTCAATATCTTCCGGCAAAATGCCATCGTGCATGGCAGGACGATTCAGTGGAAAATCTCTGGACATCTGTCGACGTTGATATTTGCGTATTAAGACACCAGCACCGGTGCTAATTAAAGGATTGAGTGTCGCTGCCGAATTGGCGATTAAACCGCTAATAGCTGCTGTACCTTTTATTTGTGGATGATTGAAACCATAAATGCTAAAAATAGATGAGGCCGCAACCGTATAATTTTGCATTGCGTCAATCGCGTAGAAAATATTTTCTCGCCAGGCTGTTTCGCGAGAATGCACACTCCATTTGCGAAACTCATATAGCAATTGATCTCGAATTTGCTTGAATAATTCAGATTCTATATCATGAAAGGCGCGCCTCTTTTCAGATTCTTCTGCGTCTGCCAATTTGTCCCGTTCTGATAAAAGAGCATTTGTGCGGGTCATCCAGTCTTTGACATATTTGACAGAGTCCGCGGGCGAATATCCCTGTTCTCTTGCGCGCAGCATCACCCAGGTATTTTGTGCAAGCTCGAAAGCAGAGCCGGAACCACTGATAATGCTGCCTACAACTGAACTTTTAAGCCCAGCTTTCTGCGAGCGTCTTGAAATTTTGCCAGGATCCGCTAAACCTCTGGCGTTTTGCCCGAGGTCTGTAAGGGTGTTTGCCAGGCTCGCTGAGCTGCCGGCTTCCCTTATAAGAGGGTATGTGTATGTTCGCCACCACTGATGACGATTAACCTCTTGATGGAACTGTATATTGAATCGCGCCAGCTTGATATATTCCATGATTATTTTTCGGTCTAAATCAGCGAGCCGTTGCGCTGGTGCTTGAGCCGAAGGCGCAGATTCTAAATTTTGTGCGATAGGTTTTGCCGTGACATCATTTTGCGGCGATATTGTTTCAGTTTCATCTGCATTCGCTGGAATTGAGAAAGTGACAGTTTGCACCGGCACTAAAATAGCCAATAGAAATATAGCTTTCAGGGTTGCATGATATTTGCCTTGAATATCGTTTGGTGTAAACGATATGTTCTGCTGAAAGAATTGCTTGATTCCCAGTAGTAAAGAGTAAGCTGTCAGGCCGAAATCCGCTCCCTTAAACGCCATCGCTCATATCTTACAAGGTCGACAGGGAAAAGAAATTGCCTCTGGCTTAGAACTCCAGGCAATCGAACTATGCTGGTTTGCCTTCTTCCAACTCGCGAATTTCCTTGAGTGCGCCCGGGCTTGGGTCAACCACAGTACCGTCTACTGCCCTGACTTTGACACCTTTACCATATGTTGTATCTAGTTCTTTTTGGTCATGTGTTTTTATAAGTCCATACAAGACTGGTGAGATTTGGTGCAGCTCTGCGCGCGATTCGCGATCTGCACGAAATAATGCTAAGGCTTCTGCAAACACTTCAGGCGGGGTTGAGAAATCTTGTGTCGCTGGTTTTATAAGTGCGAATTCGCGAATTTTTTCCGAACTGAGTTTTCTTGCTTTTGTCTCTGCAACAGGCTTACCAGCGTCATCTAGTGGGGCAAGATTTTTGTCGCAGCGAATCCATAGGTCTGGGCTTTTTTGTTTGTAGAGATAATTTGGTCCTTCGCTTGATTTTAGAAGCCAGGCGGAGGCGTCATTTTTTGTAAGGCGTTTTGTGTATCCGTTGAAGGTAAGGTCCGAGATAATTGGGTCGCCGACAAATGTCCAGCCAAGCTGCTTTGCCATTGGCCAGCGCCAGGGTTCGTAGGGATTCCAGCCCATTCTATATTCAGAGTTGTGTGAAAACTGGTGCATCAAATTTTCTTCTAGTGTATGTCCAAAGGTGATGCCCTTTCGGGGTTCTATAAAGATGGACGCTTTGCCTTTGCCGTTATAGCCCCACTCGCTTGAGGTGAAGTCATTCTTTTGATCTAGAAAATAGATATTGAGACCATTTGAGCGTAACGAAGCGCCGGTGAGTTGACTTGGTTCAGAATGAAGAAGAGCATATTCAAGTACGTAGAGTTCTCCCAGTTTGGGCGCCCTCACTGGCACGCAGTGAGCCGAAAGTTGCAGCCTTCCGTAGGCTGATTCGTCAATTGTTGAGCCGGCTTTTCCTACATGAATTGAAAATGTTTTTTCCAACTGAGAAAGCTTATGTTCACGCAATTTTTCTAGTTGTTTGTCTATTTCTGCAGGGCTTGAACTAATTGGAAAATTTGCGATTTCTTTGTGTGAGTCGTGTACATATGCTGTGACTGAATAGGACAGCATGTTTTTCTCAAGGTTTACTCCATACTTTGATTCAATTTCGTCAATGTCAGCTGGATTGCCCAGGAATACGGCTGTGGAACTGATTGCAAGTAATAAAGTCAGCGCTTTCATGAAAAATCACCATATAGCAGTCACCTAATCAGGTTAGTCCCTTTTGGTGAACCGGGCATCCGGCAAAATAGGCAATTTATCTAGATTTCCAATCAATCGATTGGTTGATGGCGTCATTCCTTAGACGTAGATTTAGTTGCCTTTTCAAACGAGCTTTTGAGCAAATTGAATTGCCCTAATTCATCCCCTGACGGGCAGCTTTCAGCTTGTAATGCTCTGGCACTTTCAAGGTCGGCTTTTGCATTCTTCAAGTTGTTTTGCTTTAGCCAGAGTTGACCTCTGGTAACATACGCAATGTAGAGTCTGATTGGGCTGGCGTTGTACTTTTTTTGAAGTTCTGCGATCTCTTTAAAAGATTTCTGGACAGCTTTGATGTCGCCTCTTTCTGCATCTTGAATTAGCAAAGCATGGTAATCTGCTGCAGTTTTGTCTGCTCTCTCTGCCTCGCCTACTTTGTACTCATCGTGAGTCTTCGCTCGAAGGGCAATGAGTTTGTACAGCTTAGAGGTAATGTAAAAATTCTGCTTTTCAAAAATTCTGTCTAGCGACTTCCATTGTTGTTCCGTCAAATCTTGGGCCATTAGATAATCGCAAGCGGCATCGCAATAACTCATATTTGATGAATTTATTCGTTTTATATTTTCATCTTGCGATTTGGCTGGATTGCGAAGAGACTTAATTTCCATGTCAATTATCTGGCACGCAGCATCAAAAGCTAGCTGTTTTTTTCCGCGCTTAGAAAATGTGTCAAGGTAAGAGGCTAAAAGTTCTTGCTTCTTTTCAAACGGTAATTTGAAATATTCATGAGAGCGCAGGCTCTCATTGTAAAGTCGCTTAATTTCGATGTCGTTGTCTGTATTTAGGAGCTGCTTCAAGTGCGTTGATATTGAATGCAACTTTTGCTCGGCAGATTCGGGCGCAGGTTTTAACTTGTAAAAACCAATTACCACCGCGCCAAGAATCAATACGCTTAAACAAAAAACGATGACGGCGTTCTTTGTAATGTCTGTTTGTTTTCTCGGCAATTGTGCGGATATAGACTCTTCTTGGCCCTTTTCGATGGCTTCCAAGTCATGACCGAGTTCTTCCATCGATTGATATCTTTTGCTTTTGTCTTTCTCAAGACATTTTCGGCATACAGCTTCCATTGCTGCCGGGCAGTCTTTGCCAAACTTTCTTTCGGCAAAGTTCTTGGGTATTTCGTTGCAGTGCTTTGATAAAAGTGCAATCGAATTGTCCGCTTCGAAGACTTTTTCTCCCGTTATCATTTCATACAAGATGCATCCGCATGCATAAATATCAGAAAGCGCATCAGCCCGCTCGCCTCGAGCTTGCTCTGGGCTCATATAGTCGGGGCTGCCTACTACCATTCCTGTTTTAGTTAATTGATTTCCGTCTGAAGATGATGCCTCATTTTGAGTCGCCAAACCGAAATCTAATACTTTGACAAAATCGGCTTCAGGCGTGTTGAGCAGAATAATATTGTCTGGTTTAAGGTCACGATGAATGATGCCCAGTTTGTGAGCGAGAGCCAGCGCAGAGCAGATCTGTTTCATTATTTTGCATGATCGTTCGGCGGTAAAGTGACTGGCAGTATTGATAACGTTTGCGAGGCTCTCTCCCTCTAAAAATTCCATAACCGTATAGGGAGAGCCATTTGTGGCAATTCCATAATGATAGAAAGAAACAATATTTTTGTGCTGCAACTGTGCAAGAGCTTTTGCTTCTCTAAAAAAGCGCTGCTCTGATTGTGCGCTGCCAAGGGTAGAGCTGATTATCAGTTTGAGCGCAACTATTCGGTTTATGCCCCCTATCTGCCTGGCCTTGAATACTGTGCCCATGCCTCCCGCGCCAAGGATTTCGAGGATTTCATAGTTGTCCTGAAAAATTGTTCCTGGAGTCAGCACATTATTTTGCCCGGACGAAGTAGATAGGGGCATAGTTTAAGCTACTGAGCGCCTCAATTGAATAGAGCTTCTTAGTCACTTGCTTGCTTTTGCTGTCGTTGCCTTCTGATTTGAGGCAACCTGGATGGCTGATAGAACCTGTTCGAACTCAGCGTTTGAGGAACTGGCTTCTTTTTCCGGGCACAAAAGTAGAAGTTGGTATACATACTGAGACGATGCAAACGATACTGCCCTCATGTATTCGCGAGATGACATTGGGGCAGACGCCCAATATGCTTTTTGGTAGGCGGTTAATTTCTTGCTTTGGCCCACTTTGATTGAAGGCGGCACTTGCACCCCGGCCACGGACACGTGATTACGATGCCATCTGTGCTCACCTTCGTGTTCGTGTTCTCGTTCGCGTGAGTGCTCGTGTGAATGTTCGTGGTGGCCCATTCTTGAAATCATGTTTGCCCCCATCAAATCGGACATCGATTGCATCCAGGCTATTTCCCAGATTTTGCCGAACAAGCTTTCTGGATCGATGGCTGCAGCATTGGCAGCAGAAACGCTGCCGGAGTAGACTCTAAGTTCTACAATTGACGACTGACCGGCTTGGGCTTTGAAAAAAAATCTTGCCAGGCTGTTGCCTGATTTAGGGTATTCGATTTGCCATGACGACGGGTAATTCAAGGTTAAGCCATAGTTTTTGTAACTAGTCATACCGGCGCTGACTTTGGGCGCCGCGATTGGCTCGGTTTTGATGGCTTCTTTTGGTCTAACAACAGTTAAAGGACTGCTGCCTGCAAGAGCTACTGGTGGTTCTTCATGCTTGTTAAACTCAATTCCCGATAAAAGTTGTTCTTTTGAAATGCTACCTGCGCCGTAAGCTTTCACGTCGCCAACCGAGACATGAACTTCCGAATATTCTTTCGGATTTCTCAAATCATGAAAACGAACAACTGTACGCGAAAGGCTTGGGTCTGCAGCAAAGACAGCCTTGCCAACCAGAACAGCGTCAATTTTGCAGTCGTCAGCAGTGGCTGAGTCAGTCTTGAATGTAGTCAGCACCGCTTCGCTTCCGTCAACTGCCACACGTAACTTAGCGTCAGCTGCAAAAATTTTCTCTTTGGCGATGGCTTCTTCGAGCTTATCAGCGCCAACAGCGGCTGTTGCGCTAAGCTGAATTGCTAGCGATAAAGTTGCGGCGATAATGCTCGATGGAAGTAATTTCATTTCAGAGACCCAATAATAGGTATTTTATACCTATTACGATTATCTCAAAACCCCTTGCTGCACAACTCATTTCATAGTCGTCATGTGGCATCTGCTGTTCCGGGCGTCGCATGGCGACGCCCCTAGTGATTACATTTAGTGCATTAGCGGGGGCTTTTAACTAAAATAGAGCGATATTGTTATGGACTTTCAATTGGAGCAAAAATGGAACTTCCGCGATACGAACAAAGATCTGCGATGGTAATAGTTGGAATTTCCGAAAGATATGAGGAAAAGGCAGCAGGGCATATTCCTTCGCAATGGAAACGATTTGCCCCACTAATTTCTGGAATTGAAGGCAAAAACGGCGAAGCTGCATTTGGTGTTCGCTACAATTTTGATAGTAAAGGAAATTTTGACTATCTCTGTGGCGTCGAAGTGTCCGCTACGGCTGTCGTTGAAGATAGTCTTTGTCGACTTGAGATTGCACCACAAAAGTACCTGGTCTTTCTTCATGCAGACAATGTTTCAACAATTTGGAATACGTGCAATGAAATTCAGCAGTCTTGGCCCGAAGGAGTTGAAAAGCTTGATGCGCCAGACTTCGAGTATTACGGGCCTAATTTTGATCCTCTAAGTGGAAATGGAGGAGTCGAAATCTGGATTCCGGTGAAGTGATCTGAACTATTCAACAGCTCTAGATGAAACGTTTTGCAGAAGCTTGGCTGCTTTTTTTACGCCTACGTACAAGATAAGCGTTCCGACTACTAGTTCGTCACCAAGGTCTAGTTTAAGTGAAATTAGGTGTGGCAGCGCCCCCTGTCTTCCCCTCTGGACGGAGGGTTTGATAATTTCTGCTTTGAGCAGATTTTCATCAATGTACGGTGCTTTTTCATTGACTTTCTCTGCGTTTTCTTTGGCAGATTTCTTAATGACACGGACATGAGCGACTGCGCCAAAATTGTTGTATTTAGGTGAGATATGAATTGAGAATCTTGTGTCTGATGTTTTTACTCTCTCAAAAATTTGATATGCCAATTCGCTTGTAATATCTTCGATAACCTCTTCTTCATCCGGGTCGGTGCTTTTTGAGACAGTCGGGTTGATAAACTCTAAATTGTTATCCAAGCAAAATGCTTCAACCAGTATTGGAAGATTTGTTGAATTTGTTGAGCTTGGGAAATGTTGATTTGCCATGCGTTTTTCACCCTACATTTCAAATGTCACAGCTAAGTATCATTTTCACGGCGTGAAAAGGCAGTGAAGTCTAACCCGGTGAATAATGCAGACCTCGTGCGTATTTCTTCGGGTTGTTTTGCCTCGGCGGTGCTAACGCATCGTCCGTTAGGATGATTCAGTTATCACCCTACCCATCGAAAGCACGATGCAGCAATCACCCGACTTTGACACAATTCGCTTATAGGCAAGCCGCACGGAGGCGAAAAGGAAAAATGTTGCATCACAAGTTGAATTTGGTTGCCTATATTCGTTGTGGCGGCATTAACATGAATGAAGCTCAGCAAAAGGCGATGATTGAAGAGTATTGTGCCACCCATGGCTACCACGTAGGTAAAGTATTTCTTGCAGATAGATCGATACCAACTTTGGCTTTGCATGACGCTTTAGAGACCCTTGATACTGCTGACGGTCTTATCGCTGTCGATCTAAATCGTTTCGTCAGGCACCCGGACGACCGCCTGTATGACTTGAGAATTTTGGTTAACGAGCTTATACACCATGGAAAAGTATTGATTGCAATAAATGACGGCATTGAAACTGCAAGTGCCGCAGGTCAAAAGGATGCTATTGAGTTTGTAAATCGCTGGTCTGACCGCGATGGTGTGGTGGCACGACCGTTACTTCATTGATACCCGATTTGCTTGCCAGCCAATGGGGGACTGAGGATTACATTGTGAACTGGTTTTGGATTATCGTTTGGTATTTAGTGTGCGCATTGTTCATCCTCGCATTTAGGGCTTTTTACAATCTATTAAATCGACCTGCCTATAGGGGGTCGGACGGCGAAGACGTCTCTACCGAAGTCGGTTATGAGGAAAATGCTGTTGGGAAACCCTTAGACATTTATAGCGAAGATGAATGCGTAAGCAAAGAAACCCCGCACGTACCTGCGCCGGGCGGTACTACGCATACAGGCGCTATGTAGCAGTGGTCTGTGCGTTCGTTTGGCTTGCTTTTTCACGAAGAATTCACGTCTGATAGTTTTCAATAGGATGCGTCAAACGTTTTGTTCTCAGCGAAAAGGTCAAATTGACGTTTTCGGAGCGCTAGCATTGCTCCAGGAGAAGTACTTTGCTTTTCCTGGGCAAAGGAATCCCTATCTAATTATGGACAATCATTCTGATTTAGCATTCTCGGACGAATTGCCTCGAATTGAAAATTTTGAGATTCTAGATCTTATTGGTCGGGGAGGTATGTCTTCTGTATTTAAAGCCAGACAGAAAGGTCTTTCTCGTCTTGTTGCAATCAAAGTGCTTTCGAATGATTCCCTGGTGGGACCTGACGAACTAAAGCGCTTTCAGCTTGAGGCCAAAATTACCAGCTCGCTGCAGCATCAAAACATTGTAAAAGTGCTCTCTTTTGGAATTTCACGTGACGGGAAAGCATTCATTGTCATGGAATTTGTCAAAGGTCGAAACCTTTCAGCAGTTCTTAAAGAAAAAGGAAAATTAAAACTCGCTGAGTTCGAAGCTATATTTATGCCCGTACTTTCAGCTCTTTCTGCAGCTCATAATGCTGGGCTTGTACATCGTGACATAAAACCTAGCAACATAATGTTGTCCTGTGATGATGATGGTCTAGATAGTGTCAAGCTTGTAGATTTTGGTATTGCAAAGGAAATAAGAGTTGGTAGCAACTCAAGTTTGGGAGTGAGCCTAACAGCGACCAATGTTGTAATCGGAAGCCCCGTGTACATGAGCCCAGAGCAATGTTCTGGGATGAGTATAGATGCGCGTTCCGATATCTATTCGATTTCTTGCGTCATGTTCGAAGCTCTAACTGGACAGCCACCTTTTGTTGGCGAAAATTCTCTTGAGTTGATGTTCAAGCACAATAACGATGCGCCGCCATCTGCTCTATGGCTTAGAAAGAAAGCGGGCATTAGCGAAAAGCTAGCTTTGATTTTGCTGTCTGGTTTAGCCAAAGACCCCTCTAAGCGTCCTCAGACTGTTTTGGAATTTGCTGAAAGCTTAAAGAGTGAAATTGAAAAAGAGAAAATGCAAATTTTTGCGGGTCTATTGAACCAGCTTTCTGCTTGCTTTCAAGATAGCAAATTGCTAGTTAGCATACTAGCGTTGTGTGTTGTTTTTACTGCTCTAGTTCTTTGGCAAAACAAGCAGAGCAATATTCAAGCTAAAACTAAAGTTCCCTCAATGGCTAAAATTGTTAGCAAGCAAAAGCTGTTGGCTAAAAAGCGTTGGTTGCATAGATTTGGGGAAGGACGTAGAAATCTTGAATATGATGACCCAAATGCAGCCATTGAGTTGTTCACCAAGTGTATAGAAGAGTCTTCTGACCCATCCTTGCACATTAGCAACATCGAGCTTGCGCGTGCCAAGACTGGACTGATTCTGGCCAAATGCCGATTAGCACAGAGCACGCAGGCTGTAAAAAGCTTGTGCGGCAGAGATTTATTGGAAATGGCTGTGGCTGCCGAGAATGAGCTTTCTAAAGTTAAGGACAGCGCAGGTTTTGATGAAGACTATTTTTATGCTCTGGGTTGTCTGGGTATCGTGTGGGAAGCAAATGGGGACGCGGGAAAGGGTGAAAAATTTATGGGAGACGCACTGTCCTACGCCGAACATTATGACAATTCAATGGCTGTTTTTATTTCAAGCAATATCCTTGCACAATGGGCTGAAGGGCGGCATCATTATGCAAAAGCTATTGAGTTAGGAAGTCTATCTCTAAACAAAGCTTGTCTTTGCGGAATTCCTGAAGAATTACCGATATTAGCCAGGACAAAGTTGAGTTTAGCGAAATGCTACCATTCACTGTCTGCCGGAAAAAAATCGAATCAAGACATGGAACTGCACTTTCTCAATGATCTGGTTAAGTACTCCAAAAGCGCTGACCCAGAACTTCGAAAAATTGCTGATACTTCAAAAGCACTACTCAAAAAGCGCAAAAGACACTCAGATTCTTCGTCAAACAGATCTAACTTTGTTTAGCGAAGAATATTGAAAATCGCGTTGTTGAGGTTGGCTGGTCTTGTCCTACCAAACTGGGTCTCAGTTACAGTGCCGTCTGCCTTTAGAAAAATGTATGATGGTACTACTGTAACTTGAAACAATTTTCTGATTTCTTCGTTTTGCGCATCTTCAATATTTAATCGCTTAAACTGCACTTTGCTGGCGAAAGCTGCCTCGGTTTGAGGAAGTGCTATTTCGTCGAGGCGGCAGTCTTCGCACCATGGCGCCCTGAAATATAGAACGGTCGCCTTGCCTTTGCTTATTTCTGCAGCACTGCTAATTTGAGATTTTGGAAATGCATCAGGATTGTTTAGTAATAGCATTAATGCCTGATTTATCCTCACCTTTTGTTCTCTATTTTTTGCCATCAGTCTAGCTTTGCAGGCTTGCTCGTATGCAAGCCCTGCTTGACCGGTTTTTTCGTATGACATACTGAGAAAGACGTGTGCTTTAAAATTGTCGGGTTCTTTTTTGATCAACTCCGTAAAAGCCTTAATTGCATCGTTGTATTTTTCTTTGATGAACAACATAATTGCGCTTCTCATTTCCAGGCTGAAAGGCTCTGGAATAATTACTTTATTGTTGTTTGGGTCGCCTTCGTCTAAAGTTAGAGATTCTGAAAAGAGGGTGCTTTTCATCGACGTGAATGATGGAGGCAAATCAATATTGCTTTCAAATGGCACATGTTCGTAAATCCAGTTGGCTGCAACTTGGGCTATTTTGGCTGAGTTTGCATCTGATTTGGTTCTGTCGTACTCTAAAATCAAATGTTCGCTGGGAAATGCGATAAACGCTTTGTCCTCATTGCCCAAGGATTTGAATATGTCCCAACTGCCTTGTGGCTTTACTAAAGCGTCTTGGGTGCCTTGAAGTATTAGCGTTGGTATTGTTTTTATTTTGTGAGCAATTTTGATATTTTCGGTCATGAATTTTTGGAAATGCATAAGCTGCACTGGTGATAATTTCAATCTATTTAACGGATCTGATTCCCAAATTTCGCTGAGCTCTTGATTTTGCGTTGCCTGGTTGACGATTGTTTTACCGATGTTGAATTGGTGCTTGGGTCCTTCTAAGGTGTGCAAGGCTACGTTTAGTTTTTGTTTCTTGCCGTCGAAACGGTCGCTTGCAGGCACCGCAGCAATCATCCCTGTTATCAATTCTGGATATGTAGCAGCCGCGCGAATTGCGATTGCGCCACCCATTGATTCACCTAATATGAACACAGGAAGTTTTGGATGTACTTTGTGAATGGCTATTAGCGCATTCTTTATGTCTTCGATTGTGCCTGGAAAATCAAGGTTTGCGCGATGCGGGTCTTTAATCCACGTTCCAAAACCGCGGACGTCTATGGCATATGTGGCAATGCCGCGGCGTCCCATGCGTGTACCGAAAGTTCTGTAAGCGTTGCTGTTGAGTCCCAGTCCATGAATACACAGAACAGCCGCTCGCGGAGTTACAAGAGGATCGATCCATACAGCACAATGCTCTACATCAATGCCAGAGTTTCCTTCAGTGTTGCCGACCTGTTGCTCCGAAACGTTTTTTGTCGAGTTTGATTTATGCTTTTTGTCCTGGTCTTTCTCATGTTTGTGTTGTTCTTCCTTTTCGTGCTTCTTTGATTTTGCAGATTTTTCTTTGTGATTTTTTGATTTCTGTTTTTCACTGCCTTCGTGTTTTTTCTTTTGCTGTTTGTGCTTGCTGCTCTTGTTCTGGTTTTGCAAATCGTCATTGACTGTTGCATCTGCTTCGCTGCTGATTATGGCTGTATCATTCTTGGCGCCAGGCGAAGTATTTTCGCTGCTCGTCTTGTCAGTAGTTGCAATTACTGAGCAACACAAATTAAGTGCGAGCAAAAACGAAAGGCAGGTACTTGGTTTGTACATTGTGAATTCCTGAGGCAAAAAGCTGTGCAACAGCGTTAAAGGTTACTTCATTTGTAAGCCCAAAGTAAGCCGCATTCGATCGTATTCTCATTGGCTAACATTATTTTCAAGGTCTGCCTTGTTTTCCCCTAAATCATTCTTTGTGATGATGGAGATTTTGGCTAAAAATACTAAGGTTGTTTGTTGCCGAAACCTTGTATTGAAGGATTTTGGCATAAGTTTAGAAGTCTGGGGGCCTTATGCTGTTGGGAATAATTGTCATAACCATAAGCACTTTCATAACGCTCTGGATTAACGACTGCACCTCATGGGGCGGACCTGATTTTTCAGAAACTAAGTAAGCTGCTGGTTTCCTGTTAAGCTTGTATTGAAAATCCAGTCAATTCAATATGTCCGCAGATGTTGACATGAGTTTTTCTGCAGTGACTAAAAAGGGCGTAAATGTCCAGACACCATATTGAAAAACACAAAGTTGGCAGTATTGGATGGCTGCGTGCTTCTGTATTGGGTGCCAACGATGGCATAATTTCAACTTCGAGTTTGATTCTTGGTGTGGCTGCTGCACATTCAAGCCACAATAGTATTCTTATTACCGGAGTTGCCGGGCTCGCCGCTGGTGCGATGGCTATGGCAACCGGTGAATATGTATCGGTGCATTCGCAGGCTGATACTGAAAACTCAGCTTTAGAGCAAGAACGTGCTGAACTTTCGACGGACTATGATAGTGAACATCACGAGTTGGCCGGCATCTATGTCAAACGTGGATTAGACCCTGAGCTTGCGAAGAAAGTTGCAGAGCAGTTGATGCAACATGATGCTTTAGGTGCGCACGCTCGAGATGAACTTGGCATTTCCGAGATTACATCAGCCCGACCATTGCAAGCTGCTTTGGCTTCTGCAGTTAGTTTTGCGGCAGGCGCCGCTTTGCCTTTATCTCTTGTAGCGCTTACTCCAGAAAAATATTTGATTCCGGTGGTTGCAATTTCCTCTTTGTTTTTTCTTGCTGCGTTAGGTGGCATAGCTGCAAAAATAGGAGGGGCAAAAGTTCTTACAGGTGTGCTCAGAGTAACTTTCTGGGGTGTGTTGGCAATGATCGTTACCGCCGCTATCGGAGCAATGTTTGGAACTGTAGTGTGAGTTCGCGCCTTTCATTGCCTGATTCACATTTCATTGTTTAGTAGATGCAATTTGCGGATTTATCGTGTCAATTGAGAGATAATTGAACTGTATAGAATTCTGATGGAATATGCTCAAGCGCAGTAAGCCACCATACAAACCAGAGATATTTAGACGGGCACTGGCACTTGTGCTCGTTCCTTTTATTCTTGGAATTGTCTTGCTGTTTTGGCTCAATGCACTCTGGTCGTCAAGTCGAACTGTGCTCAGAGATGAAACCAGGCAATGGATAATGGTAAGTATGTTTAGCTGGACATTCTCCAGCTGGGCGACTGCTACTGCCACGACAATGCGTAGCTCTTTCAAAGCAGAAGAGTCTGCCGGCAAATATGATACCGGCGATAAATATCATGTTCATGAGTGGTTCGGTCACATTAGTGACCTGGCTATGAAAGACCCTCGAGCTTTAGCGAACGTCCGAAAATTTGAGCAAATTTATACAGTCGAGCAAAACTTACTCGCTGAAATGCCGATTATGAGTTCATCAGGCTCAGTCGATGTCATGGCGATTCAAAAGATGCCTGCAATTTTGGCCAAGCTTTATAAAAATCGCACCGAGTTCGGCGTTTTGCTCAACGTTGAAAGGGTGCAGCTCGATTCAATGCGCAAGCGTGGGGATGAGGGCAGGGCATTTTTGCGCCAGATTCTCTACTTTTGTTGTTTTTCCAACGTAGCTTTTGCTGTTCTTATGAGCTTTCTCTTTTCGCGCTCAATATCATCTAGATTGAAAATCCTGATGGTAAACGCAAATTGTTTGCCCCGTTTGCAAAAGTTTCCCGAAAGAGTAAAAGGCAATGATGAATTAGCCTATCTCGATGGAGTTTTGGGTGAAGCGGAGTCTCGTCTTGAGGCCGCGGCAGAACATCGTCGGTCAATCATCGGAATGGTTGCTCATGATATGCGCTCTCCGTTGATGGCAGCGCAGGCGGCTCTGGAAATGGTAGAGGAGCTAGGCGGAGATTTTTCAGACGAAGCGTTTGCTGCTTTTCAAAGAGCTTTTAAAGACCTTGATGGCATTCTCGTATATGTGCAAGAGCTGTTAACGGTTCAAAAAAAGGAATTTGATCAAATTTCCGATAAAAGTGCCGTGAGTACAGTCTCTCAAGATAGGGAACTGAGCAGCAAGTCAAACCCTATTGCTACTTGCTGTAAATATACTAGCGAGTTTTTCTTGCGACCCAAAATTCTGCAAAAGGGACTTGTCTTAGTCGCTGTGCCACTGGCAATCCAAACGGCTTTGCTTCTGGCTATCAACTACCAGATTATTCAAAGCGAAGCATTGACTGTGCATTCCAGGCAACTAAGCGAAGGCATCCTGGACAGAGAGTTCATGCAGTTAAATCTGGTACGTGGTGCTATGGCTGAAGCCATTTATGTTTTTTCCGGCAGGGAAAAATTCCAAAAGCTGGCAAAGAAAATTTTCGTCGAAATGGATGATCGATTCAACGCCATAGAAAATACAAATGACTATGATGTCGAATCAAAACGATTAATGCGGGAAGCGCGTAGAGTATTTGCCGGACAAATTAGTCAAATAATGGATGTTAAACCGAGCGATCCTCCCGAAAAGATCGGGCAGGTTTTTGATACTGTATCTGAGGTTAATAGCCGCTCTCCCCAGGCTTTTAAGTTTCGACGTGAAAGTTCAATGCGTCGACTGCGGCAAAACATTCAGATGATGGCATTAGATGAAGAGCGCAACCAGTCTGCTCAAGACGTAAGTGAATCTATCGGAATAAGCATCTTGCTTAACTTTCTTGTGGCAGCCGGGTTGCTGTTTGTATTCAATAGAGACGTGCATAATCGATTGAATATTCTCATCGGTAATGCGTCTAAGCTTGGACAGCGCAAGCCGTTGCAAGGTGAGGTTAAGGGGACAGACGAGTTTGCTTTTCTTGATTTGAGTTTGCATCATGCCGAAGTTCAAATTAGCGAAGCTTCAGAGCAAAGGGCCCAGATTATGGCTTCACTTGCTCATGAGATGCGTGCGCCTTTGCAGGATGCTCAAATGCAGCTAAAGCTCTTTGCTGAGCTAAGTGAGAAAGTCGTGCCTGCAAGGTCGAAAACTTTTATAGACAAGGCTCAGCGAAATATTGATAGAGTGCTAGTTCTTATCGAAAATCTTTTGACACTCGAATCGCTCGACACCGGAAAAGTATTCTTGCAAGCATCAACTTGCGACGCTCATGCACTTGCTGATGAGTCTATTGCGACTGTAGCAACACTAGCGCAGAAAAAGAAAATTACTTTAAAAAATGAGTGTGAATCAGTGCTTTTGCCGGCAGACAGAGAGAAGACGGTACAAGTTTTGGTAAATCTGCTGGGAAATGCAATTAAGTTTTCGCCTGAAAATACAACTATAAAAATCGACTGCCACAAAAACAACAATATGCTTCGAATTTCTGTACATGATGAAGGACCGGGCATGGACGAAGCAACCAGGCTGAGTGTCTTTGAGAAATTCTTTCAAGCTCAAACTGCACAAAAAGAGCAAGGCTTTGGACTGGGTCTTGCTATATGCAAGTTAATCGTGGAATCACACGGTGGCGTTATTGGAGTAGAAAGCACTGTTGGAGTCGGCACCACATTTTGGTTTGAACTTCCGCTTGCAGTGCCTGCCGTAAAACGTTGAGCCTTAGCTGCTGGAATCCAGAGCTAACTAATTAACTGTGCAGCTAAGTACAGGTCTGAATTCACATCATTTTCACGCAGCAAAATAGATAGTTTGTAGGCAAGCTCTTCTTGATGCTTGGCTGTAACCTACTAATTGGAGTTGAATTGATGGAAAATTTGTTTGACAAAGGTGAGCCCAGCTCTAGTGGCAGAGTATGCAGAAAAGTAAGTGTCGATCTTGACGATGGACTTCACCTGCGAGCTGAAGTACATGACCATGATAATGTCTTGGCTGCGCGAAACGAGACGTTCAAATGGCGTTCAAAAGAGGTGAGTACCGACTTTCCGGTAAAGCAAGCAGATGGCAAAGTAAATTGGTATGAGGAATATCCTACAAAAACCGATAGCGTGACTGGCGAAAGCTTGTTAAAGCAAAATGACCTCTATAAATATGATCCTGAAAGCAAACAGAGAGCCGCAGAGCCCATCAGCAGAGATTCGGATGAATACAAAAAGGCAAATGAGGCACTTGCAGTTCTAAGAGCAAAATACACTCCGAAAGTAATCCTTGAATTGCCGTCCTGCAGGTTCGAATAAAGTTCATTCTTAGTTGTAGTTCTGCTTGGAATCTTTTGTCGACTTTACACTTGTATAATGAGTAAGTCGTTTGGGTCGCAGAATTACTCTTATGCCAAAAATTCTTGTAGTTGAAGACGATGATGAGGTCGCCGAGTCAGTCGTCAACTGGCTCAAAATGGAAAACTACAATGTAGAACGCGCCAGCAGTGGCGAAGATGCGCTGCAGTTTCTATCTAACTATTATTTTGACATCGTACTGCTCGACTGGGGCCTTCCAAAAATGTCCGGGTACGAGGTTCTCAAGAGTTACCGGTCAATGGGTGGGCAGGCCCCTGTTCTTTTCTTGACTGGTCGAGATGATGTAGATAGTAAAGAGTTCGGGCTTGATGGTGGTGCAGATGATTACATCACCAAACCATTTGATATGCGCGAATTGACCTCAAGAGTTCGTGCCAGGCTAAGACGCCCTGGCGGTCTTTTGCCGGCGAAAATTGTGCGCGGAAATGTCACTTTAGACCCTGAGACCAGGAAGGTGTTTTTAGACTCCAGCTCTGTTCGCTTGACTAATAAAGAGTATGCTGTGCTTGAATTTCTCATGAGACACCCCGACCAGGTGTTTTCATCAAGGGCAATTCTTGATGCCGTTTGGGCGGCTGATACAGAATCGTCAGAGGATACGGTGCGCGCTTGCATCAAAAATCTCAGGCGAAAAATTACAGTAGAAGGTCAGCCATGCGTAGTGAAAACTCTGGCAGGTTCTGGCTATACAATTGAGTCATAGCGTTCTAGGACTCTATTTCGTTTAGTATCACATCGTCTGAATGTTCTGTTTCAGCTTTGGCATTATGCTTTTCTTTGATGAACATTTGCTTTATCGAGTTAAATACAAGATAGAGAACAGGAACCACATAGAGACTTAGTATCGTCGATAAGACCATGCCGCCAAGCACAGTGGTGCCCAGTGAATGTCGGCTGTTTGCACCCGCGCCTTCGGCTAGTGCCATCGGCAGTATGCCGAATATAAATGCCAGCGAGGTCATAAGAATTGGTCTCAAGCGAGTTAGTGCGGCGTCGACAACAGCCTTTTGATAAGGCAGACCTCTTTCGTGCAGTTGGTTGGCAAATTCAACAATCAAGATTGAGTTCTTGCTGGCCAAGCCGATCAACATCACAAGCCCAATCTGGCAAAATACGTCGTTTTGCAATCCGCGTAAGCTTTGAGCTGAAATTGCTCCCAGTACTGCCAGTGGTACGGCAAAAAGAATAACCAGGGGGTCGATTAAACTTTCATATTGGGCTGCCAGAACTAAGAACACAAACAATAAGCCAAGGGCAAAAATTAGAATGGCAAGGTTGCCCGACTGAATTTCTTCAAGTGAAATGCCAGTCCATTCGAAATTCATTCCTTTTGGAAGAACTCTTTTGGCGATTGCTTCCATCTCACCGATGGCCTGTCCTGAGCTTACTCCAGGCACCGGGGCGCCGTTTACTTCGATTGATTTGAATAGATTGTAGTGGCTGATTGTTGGCGGAGAGGTTGTGTTTCTCATGCTGACCAGATTACTCAACGGCACCATAGAGCCCGATTGCGAGCGTACATATAGTTGATCTATATCTTTGGGATTAGACCTGTATTTAGCATCGGCTTGAACGTAGGTTCTATAACTTCTGTCCAAATAATCGAAATCGTTGACGTACAAAGAGCCTATAAATACCTGCAAGGTGTTAAAGACATCGCCGACTTTTACTCCGATTGATTCTGCCTTGTCTCTGTCTACGTCGATAACTAGTTGGGGAGAGTTCATGCGGAATGTTGTTTGAATACCGGTTAGAAGCGGGCTCTTTCTGGCTTCGGCAAGAAACACATCTGTGGCAGCTGAGAATTCTTCCAGAGCAACTCTTTGGGTATTTTCCAATTCGAATGCAAAACCACCAAAATTGCCTAAGCCTTGAATTGGTGGAGGATTGAAAGGTATGCAAAAAGCGTCGTCAATGCCAAATAGCGGACCCCTCAATTTGGCAATCAGTCCATCTGCAGATTGGTCTGGTCGCTTTCTTTCGTCCCATGGTTTTAGGGTGCAAAATACTATGGCATTGCTTGAATTGGTGCCTGAAAAACTAAAGCCGCCGACGGCAAAAATACCCTGAATTTCGGGGACTTGTTTTACTACTGCTTCGACTTTTGCCACAACGTTGCTTGTGTAATCTAGTGAGACTCCTTCAGGCCCTTGAACAATGATCATGAAATAGCCGACGTCTTCGTTTGGCAAAAATCCGGTTGGCATTTTGTTGTATAAATAGCCGGTGAGCGCAAGTGATGCGAGAAAAGCCAGCACCACTATCGCCTTAAACTTCAACAAAACAGCAAGTGTTTTGTCAAAAACAACCCGAACCATATCCAAAAGCCAGTTCACTTTGCTGAAAAACCAGTTTGAATGACCTTCTGGTTTCAGAAGGAGGGCAGACAGTGCAGGCGTGAGTGTCAAAGCATTGAACGCAGAAATGGCAACTGAAATTGCCAGTGTCAAAGCAAACTGTCTGTACAACTGCCCGGTGGTGCCTGGGAAAAATGCTACCGGAATGAACACCGCAGCTAGCACAAGCGCAGTAGCAATTACCGCGCTTGTGACCTCTTTCATCCCTTCTCGGGCTGCATCAAAAGGCGAGAGCTTTCTGGTGGCCATTAGACGTGCAATGTTCTCGATGACTACGATAGCGTCGTCTACCACCAGTCCTGTTGCCAGTGTAATTCCAAATAAAGTCAAAGTGTTAATCGAAAATCCGAGCACTTTCATTACGGCAAAAGTGCCGATTAATGAAACGGGGATTGTGATCGCCGGAATCAGTGTTGTACGCCAGCTTTGCAAGAAAACAAAAATGACGCAAATAACAAGGAATATTGCTTCTGCCAGCGTTTTTTCTACTTCTTGAATTGACTCTTCGACTGCCTTTGTGGTGTCAAATGCAATTTGACATTTCATTCCCGCCGGAAGGTTGCGAGAAAGTTTTTCCATTTCGATTTTGCAGTCACGCGAAACATCGAGTGCATTTGCACCTGGTGATTGGTATATGGCAATACCTACGGCATTCAGCCCTCTATATCTAAGGAATGTGCCGTAATTTTCAGCACCAAGCTCGACTCTGCCGACATCTTTTAGCTTAACTACAGAGCCGTGCGGTCCTTCTTTGATTACAATATTTCCAAATTCTTCAGGCGTTTTGAGGCGGCCCATGACTCGAGTATTGATTTCAAAAGCCTGACCCAGCGGATAAGGTGCTTTGCCGATTGATCCGCTTGCCACCTGCACATTTTGTTCGGACAATGCAGCGGTTACATCTGAAGTTGTTATCTTGCGGTTATTCAATTTTGGTGGGTCGAGCCAAATTCTCATCGAATATTTGCGCTCGCCGAAAATGGTGACGTCGCCGACTCCCTTTACGCGCTTCAGTGCGTCTTTGAAATAAAGGTCTGCGTAGTTGCTGAGATAGAGCTGGTCATGTCTGTCTGAAGATAATGCCGATGCGAAAATGATTGTTGTTGAGACTTTGTCTACTGTCACACCCGTTCTTTTCACTTCGTCCGGCAGGCGTCCAAGTACCGAGCCTACGCGGTTTTGCACGTCAACGGCTGCTGCGTCGATATCGCGTTCAAGGTCAAAAGTAACGTTGATTGTACTGGTGCCGTCGTTGCCGCTGGTGGAAGTGATGTATTTCATCCCCTTCACACCATTGATTTGTTGTTCCAAAATGTTGGTGACACTTGATTCAACTGCAGTGGCGTTTGCACCGGTAAAAGTCGAGCTGACTTTCACCTGTGGAGGCACAATAGCTGGGTATTGGGCGATAGGTAAGTTAGGAATTGATACCAGCCCGGCAATTACAATTATCAGTGAGCAAACAGATGCAAATATTGGTCGGCTGATGAAAAAATTGACGAACATTATGTTGACTTTGCTTCCTGTTATCTTGCTGCAGTTTGATGTCTCAGCTTAGTGAGCACTTGCATCTTTTTTCTCGCTGATTTCAGATTTTGCAACAATTGGCGCACCATCAGCCAAACGCTGAATTCCTGTAGTCACGACTTTGTCTGTTGGTTTTAGCCCACTTTTGATTTGATATGAACTTCCTTCGATGCCATAGACTTCGATTTCTGATTGGTGCGCTGTGAGTTTGCCTTTATTTTCAACTGCCGTGAAAACAAAAAACTTGCCAGCTGCCTGCAGCACTGCTTTAGTAGGCACTGCCATGACATTGTGGACATCCCAGACAATTTGAGCTTTTACAGTTTGTTCTGCTCTGAGCTCGCTTTTTGTGTTTGGATAAAGGGTTTTTACAAGAACGGTTTGACTGGACGAATCAACCGTTGGAGCCACAAAAATGACTTTGCTTTCGCCAAACTTTCTACCATCAGCCGCGATGATATCAACTTTCATTCCAGGCTGAATAATTGAAGCTTTTTCTGCTGGCACCGGAATATAAACTTCAAGTGGGTGATTTTCTGTAATTGTGGTCAATGGTGTCGAAGTGCTTACGTGGTCTCCCACTTTTACAGGAATATCGCCAATTACGCCTGTAAATGGTGCGCTTATCTCGTAGTATTTAAGCTGTTCTTTCTGGGCTTGAAAGTTTGCCAGCGCTTGTTTGTGATTGCGCTCCATCTTTCTAATAGTCATTTTCTGCGCTTCGATTTGCTGCAAAATTGCATCTCGCTCTGCCAGGGCAGTAGTCGAGCTATTCGTCCACTGGTCTAAATCAGCTTGCGAGACTGCACCGTCACGCTGCAAGTTTTGATATCTAGCATGCTGCCTTCGCGTATACTCCACATTTGCTTCTCGGCTTTTGAGCGTACTTTCGAGAGAGGCAAGAGTTGCGCGTGTTGTGGCCATATCGGCCTCGACAGAATCGGCAGCTGCCTCAACTGCGCTTGTGGTGGCAGTTTGCATTCTTGAGTCGACTTGCATGATTTTCTGTCCGCTTTGAACAAGCTGCCCAGAAGTAACTAAAATTTGGGTGATGTTTCCGTCGATGCGTGGTGACAGAGTAACGGACTTTCTCGACTTAGCTGTCCCTAGAAAGTCTGATTTGTTGTGGAATGCACCCACCGACACAGGCATAACTTGTACCACAGCCGGTGGCATGCTCATGTGCGGTGCTTCTTCATTGCACGCCGATAAGAACACCGGAGTGCACAACACAAGTAGCATGAACAAGTAAGTATATTTGGATGCCATAAAAATGCTTGTTTTGCGAACGGCTTCTGGAGACAGGCGGGGCTGTTCCCTAACGAAACCATACTATGGTATGATTCCATACTGTGTTATGGTTTGTCAAATGAATGCAATAGAGCCGAGCAGAAAAGATAGAAAACGTGAGCAAAGGCGACAGAGTCTTGTAGACGCTGCCGAGCATTTGTTCGCAAAACATGGTTATGCAGGCACTACAATTGATGACATTGTAGCTGAAGCGGATGTAGCGAAAGTTACTTTCTATTCCTACTTTAAGTCGAAAGAAGAAGTCGCACTTGAAATAAAACGAAGGGGAACCGAAAACGCAATCTCTTATATTGAGACGCTGCGTGCAAAAAATTTGCCCTCCGAAGAGATGATTAGCGCATTTATAAATGATGTGGCTGAATGGACAGAGTCAAACTGGCGCTTGCTGGAGGTATTTTGTTCTCAAAGATTTAGTCCTTTATTAGAGAGCGAAACCACAACCGAATGTAAGCCTGAGCCAATCACAATTTGCCTCGACGTTATTATTCAGCGTGGGCAAGAAGCCGGTAAGTTTCGGAAAGATATAGATAGATGCAGGATAGCTCACTTGATTGACCTTGCAATTTTGTGCGAACAATATCATTGGGTGCGCTCTGGCAGACCGAAAGGCGAGCTGAAAAAGTGTTTGGAAAAATGTTTTGATTTCGCATTGAATGGAATTCTTGACCGGAGCAGCAATTAAATTCACCGTTGATTTGATGCGCTTTACAACTTGGACAGGGCTTCTCGGGGAATTTAGATAAAATCGCAGATTTAAGCTGGAAAATTCGTTTTTGGGGCTTCCGGTTTTAGAGACCTTTGTATAGAATGAAAGAACAAGGGCTCAATGTTCCCTACTTGGCACTTAGATGCCGTCAAGGATGCAGACTACGAGTGCATCCTTCTTTTTTTTAAAGCAAATAAAAAAGCAAATTCAACCTAGCGGTTGCTGTTGAGTGCTCTTATTTTGCTGCAATGTTTTGACCTGTTGTATCTAGCGCGGCCAATGCGTTTGATTGCCGGCCGACGAACTTCCATTGAGCCAAAGGTACATTTGTAGGGGCGACGCCATGGATACTGCTGGCGAACTAAAATGGAGCCGAATCAAGTTTGATGATATGAGTTAAGAGCGTTCCACCTGGGGGCGCAGGCATCCTTGCCTGCTTCTTCGCCAATAG
>CAZJLR010000080.1:0-27502 GCA_964546815.1 uncultured Candidatus Obscuribacterales bacterium
GATCGATTATTCTCTTTGTGTCGGAATCACTATTCTATTTCACCGGAATACGCACCAAGCTAGTTACGTACGTTTCGCGTGGACTTGAAGCGACTAGAGGTTTTGACGTTTTTATGGAAGTAGCGCATCGTGTCTCGCAAAGAAGAGAGGATGTGCATTTTGTTGTTGCCGGGAATCCGAAGACAAACTATGGATCAGAAATGATTGGAATTAAGGAGGGTTCGTTTAAGGAGTTTGTCTTAAAGCAACAACCATTTGATCTAAATCGATTTCACTTTCTTGATTGGATTTCTGAAGATGCGCTTGTTGATCTGTTTAGATTGAGTGATTGCCATTTTTATTGGACTGTGCCATTTACATTGTCGTGGAGCTTTTTTCAGGCTATGTCGACCGGGTGTTTGATTATTGGGTCAAATACAGCTCCGGTGAGAGATGTGTTAGTGCACGAAGTGAACGGGTTGTTGGTTGATAAAAAAGCGATAGATGAGATGGTTGCGCAGATGCTGGATGTGTTGGACCGACCGGCGAAATATCGACCTTTGAGAGAGAATGCAAGGAGTTGCATGGTGCAGAATTATAGTTTTGAGGTTTGTTTGCCGAAATTGGCGGAGTTCTTTTTGAGTTGATCTATAAAGAAAGTAAAAGGGGTTAAGATGTTCTGGCGAATAAACAAATGGAAAGAAGCAATGCAATTTAGTCACTGCATCTCAATGATTTGCATACTGCTGTTTATGTTTTTTGTGAGTGGAAATCAGCCGGTCTGTTGTGAGTTAAGCATCAGTAAATATTCAAATGAAGCCAGAGTTACAGGGAATCTAACCGAGGCAGAGTTCAAGGAATTGCGAAAAACTCGTATAGGCTATGTAATTGCAGAAAATGATGCCGACTTGCGCCTCTTCGAACTCCCAAAAATGCACCATAAATTCCAAACGGCAATATTAGAATCAAAGAACAATAGCTCATTGCTTGCCTCATTGGCTCGAAATTATCCCGATATTGCAGGGTTACGTATTAGTCAAGAAGGAGAATTGAAGGATAGCGATGTACTTTGCCTGGCTTCATTTTGCAATTTAACGACGCTAAGCCTAGATTGTCCTATTGCAGATCCTACTCATTTAATTGAAATTCTCCGAAAAAAGTATCTAGATCTATTGGTTCTGTCAAACTCTTCGCTTGTTTCGATTGCTCCGAAGTCAAGAATGGAATTCCCAAACTTACGTCGTTTGAGCTTATTTAGAGAACAAATTTCAACAAAATTTTTTACGAGCATCTTCGCTCCAAAACTATACGAGCTTACTTTAAGAGACTGCCCCGTTTCTTTCGAGATTCTAAAGGCGGCTACCGTCTTACCAGGGCTAACTTCAGTTAATCTCATTTATTACCCAAAGCAGGATTCTGACGAAGTTAGAAAACGACTGAAGATTGAAGAACTAGAGAAGCTCAATCCAAATATTCGTTTTGTCGTTTCGTATTAGCCTGAGCCTAGAAGGATTTACCTCTAACAATTGGGCTGCAAGCACATTTAGGAAGACACTCTTGGCCTAGCCAAATAACTGGACCATGCTGTTTGAGGTTCCACTGAGTGATCCGTGGAATGTAAATGCATCTTTAGGAAATGCCTTGAGAACTGAGCTCAAGAAGATTACGAATTCCTAATCCTCTTGAAGGGCATAGTCAACGTATTTCTGGTTCCCAAGCATAGACTTGGATTTTAGCAACTGACAGAATTTGACAGGTGGGCATCTCCTTGCAGGATTCTCAAGTACCGCAGCGTAATTCGATTTTTGTTGGAACAGGCACGAATATGGAATCGGCAACAAATCCATTAACAAAGAACAACAGTTTTGTTTGCAAAGCGAGCAATTTTCTATTGGGGAAAATGCTTTGAAGAAACTTTTGATTTTTCTTGAACATGATTTTGAAGGAACGAATTTAAATTGCGGTATGGGACGCGGTGAAAGTCTTTGAATTCTCGTGTTCGAATTTGTTCCCTAGGCATGTGTGCTGGATTAGCATTTCTATCCTCGATAAGCGGTTGCGCTCCCCAAAGCAAAAGCAAATATTTTGTACCCGCCGGCAAACTCAATTACTTTTATTCTGAAGGTCATATATCGGGCCAAAAGGCTTTTCCGCTCGTACCATTAGCAGATGGTCGAATTATCGTTCTTGGCGGAGTGAATTGGGATAACAGCGGTCCTGTGGGAGATGCATTCATTTACGGACGGCCTGTATTGCGGAAAGCGGAAATCTATGATCCAGTAAATAAAGGTAGCGTTGCTTTCACAGATAGCCCTTACGATTTATTTGATAAGCAAGTTCAAGCTTTCTTGTTGCCGGACAGTCAAATAATGATTACAGGTCCTGACATAGGAAATTGCTATTCTGACGTTCCAGATCCGTCAAACTGGAAGCTTGGAAAGCCCGTCCCCAAGGAGTACCGGGAAGGTTGCCTTCGCACAACTGCCCTTCGCATAAGTCTTGAATCAATGAAGTACACCCCTCTTCTCAACATGCGTCCTGTACGCCAAGGCGGTAGTATCACAGTTCTCGAAGACGGAAGAGTACTTTTGCTTGGTGGCGACCAAGGCAATAAAGAATCTTCACTCCTAAAAGCGGAAACTCACGAGCCTCAGACCAAAATATCAGTGGAAGATCAAAAACGAAAGGTCAAAGAATACCGAAAACGCTTCAGATTGGTACAAATTTTCGACCCTAAAAACGACTCAATATCAGTTGTCGCAGAATTGCCCTACTATGGACTTTTGTGCGGACACTCTGCAACTTGTTTTGGTAAAGACCAAATACTTATTACCGGTGGATTCACCCAATTCTATCGCAAGAATTTTCCGGACGAGCGAGAAGGAGACAATCTTGTTAGCGACATTTTGGTTTTTGATGTCTCGAAAAGGCAATTTCAAAAGGTGGGAAATCTGCTATTCCCAAGGATAATGCACTCGGTTGTACCCTTGGACAACAAGAGATTTTTGATAGTTGGTGGAACAAATCCTCAAGTTAAAGACAAAGGTTCCGGCATTAATCGAGTTGATGAACTGGAAGTATTTGATCTAAAAACAGGACTCTCAAAAGATGTAGGTACCTTTTCAGCTGGTACACCAGTATTTCCAGTGAGTCTTCCTGACCACCGCATCTTGCTGGTGGGGGGTACTTCTGTAGGGATCTTTGATCCCAAGACGGATTCATTACGAAAAATTGATGAACTCATTCAAGACCGAAAGGAATTTTTCGTTGTCTCCAATGCCAATCAAGAAGTGTTTGTAATAGGTGGTATTAACCTTAAAACCCGAAGAATGGACCAAACGGTCGAAAGATTTGACTATAAATTGTTTTTGCGAAAAGGGGAATTACGATAATGGCTAATGTTGGCGACGTTAATAGTGTTCTCAATGGAATGACCGTAGACGAATATGAGATGTTGCTTTCTGCATCGGCTCGCTTAGACCAACAGGATCGTGGTTCTAGCGTGGCGTCTCCCGATCATATGCTTGAGGCTAATGGCTGGCGCGCAGTTAGAGATCAATCGAATGGTGGTCAAATAAGTAATTGAAATCACATGCTCCCAACTCTGCAGGCATTTGAATGCTTGCGTAGGCCAATTTGTAAATCTACAAAGAATCATCAATTGTGGTGGACCTATGAAAAGTCAGGAATAATGCTGAATCAGCAGAGGAAGAAGTCGTATGAATGTAGGCATTTTGTAGGAATCAACATTTATTTGAAACTTTGGCGATGGTGCGCAGAGTGAGTGCTAAACGTAGAATTCGTTTCACACCGCATGTCCTTCGCCGAGCTGCGAATCGAAATAGATAATGAGCCGGCCATGTAGGCTCAAAAATCGCGCCTACGGTTTGCCTACAAACATAATCTTCAAGTCACATCGCTTACTTATCCAGAGCGCGTTCTGTATCTAACGCGCTCTTAGCTGGTGACTTTTGCTTCTACATTTCGGCCTACACGTTCCTTCGACTTGCTGCGGTAGCGCAATTGTTGGATTTCAAATACTAGGCTGACCGACGAGGTTGCCCTACAAGGTCGGTCAAGTGGAGGCAGGAGGCTGATGGGCGCGACAAATCTTCCCTTCACAACACCCGGCAAACACTAAATGTGGAACCAGAAAAACTTGATGGCGGCAAATTTGGAGAATCTGGTGAGCACTAGGGGTGGTGTACAAGGGAAGGGACATTTTCATCGGCAATACTTCTATAATCGCCAGCAAACCGCCGCATCTTAAATACCGATGCCATTCTGAAAAATATCGGTCGCTTGCTGTAAAATCGGAGAACGCCGATATCGCTGCTGTCGTTGAATGCTGCCAAGATCGATTCCGTCAAGTATCAGGCGCAAAGTTGCAGGGTCGATCTCCAGTCCAGCTGAATTGATGTTTTGCAAACTTGGAAATTTGAACGTTCCTTTTTGCAAGACCTTGTAAAACATTGCATAGCCGTCTGTGTCCCAAAATACGCATTTGATGCGGTCTCCGCGTTTGTTCTTGAAGACAAAAAGAAACCCACTTGTTGGGTCCAAATGCATGGATGTTCTGATTACACCGTGCAAGGAATCGAAGCTCTTTCGCATGTCAGTGTCAAGCGTGCACAGAAAGACCCGAGTGTTATTTGGTCCTATCATTTTCGTACTCCGCTAGGGCGGCAACAATCTTTTTGATGTCTGACACTTCGGCCTCGGAAAAAATGGAAATAGATCCACCGGAAAAATGGAACTCGGCGACTATTCTGCATGAGCCCGGGTCATTGCCGGTGTCAGGTGGCTTTGTACTTTGAGTTGAGTTTTCTTTCTCGATCTTTACTTCAACGAAAGCCGGAGTCCTCTTTTGCTTTAAAGCTGGTGCCTGCTTTTTCTCTTTGAGTATTCGAGTTTTCCAGTCGGAAAATTGCCACTCAAAAATGCTCTCTCGTTTGCAGAATTCCGCTTGTGTGAGGCCGCTCTTTTCCCATTTTCTAACGAGTCGGATGCGCTCATATGGCGACATTACCTTGATTCGTTTTTGCGGTCTCCTATTCCCTGCTGTGAGTTTTTGCTCAGGAAATATTGTGCATTTCCAGAACGAGAAATCATTTGCCGTCAGATTGTTTCGCCTGCAGAATTCCGCTTGAGTTAAACCACTTGCTTTTTGTTCTTCAATCTTTGCCCGCCAAAAAACTACTTTCTCCGGGTTCGGTTCAGAAGTAGGCTTTACTGGCACAACAGTTCCTAGTGTAGAATACAACAATCTACAACGGTATCAAGGATCAATCTGCAATTCGAGAGTGTGGCTAGTGCAACGCTTTCAATATAGGAGAAATGCATAGTCCGGGTTTTTGCGCACGAGTTTATGTGGAATCGGGCGTACTTCAGTTATAAGAATGCTGATGCAATCCGCATCGGATGGACGACTGCAAAATAATTTGAAACTTCACATGCTGACAAACAATTACGTGCATTACAGCCAAGTGTTTGAAACGGACATTGCCGCGATGTATGCGCAACACAGCGTGAACCATGCTTCAAGCAATACGATGGTCAATGCCGTCAGACGGAAACCTTTACACGACTTCAAAATGAAGCAAGCACACGGTAGGAATGCTAGCACCAGAACTTTCAGTACAATGCTTTGCCAATTGTTTGGTGGGGACTCATGTTCCGCCGCCATAAATCCACCCCATAAAAGTATCAGCAAGGGCAACGGAAGTGGGAGCAAGAGCCAAAGGCTTTCTCGCTTGAGAGCAGGCGGACGAAAAATGACAACCATAACAGCCAGGAGCACAAGCAGAATTGTTACGGGCCAAAAGCTGATTAGCATGAGCACCGCATACATTCCCAATTGTGCCGTGGAAATTACTGAGTTCATAACGCCCATCCAAATGCTCTAAATGCGACTATAGCACGTGAAAGACAAAAGTTGTTTAGTACAGCTGCCTTGGAATTGAGAAATCAGGAACCTGGAATCGCGGAACTGGTATGGATATCTCTGGGTCACTGGGCTTTGGTCCATACCCCGGAGCCCATACTCCTTCCATAGGCGGAGGCGGCGTTAGACCCATTCGGTTGATCATCTCCCACAACACAGTGTCGCTGTTTTGAGCTGGAATTGGACCGATATCGAAGGGACGATAAAAAGACCAATCGGGCACCTGGGAGCCGACAGCAGCAGCGGCAGCATCCATTTTTGCCTTGACTTCACAGTAACTCATTTTACTAGTGTTGCTATCCGCGACGGTTTGTCTGTACTTAGGATTTTCCAACACTCCCTTTGGAACAACCTGCATCTCCAGTCCTTGCCTGGAAGCTCCCCAGCCTTGAACTGGGAATGACTCGTTTCCAGTTGGTTCAAGCATTAAGTTTCCGTGAGCACCTAACGCTGGATCTACTCCAGCAGGAGAGCGCCACTGAATGCTTAGGCGCCATAGACCTAACGGGTCAACATATGAAATCGGATTATTTCCGACATAGGCGTAGAGGTTTATGCCACCATCTTCTTCAATCGGGTCTCGGCTGATAAATCGTCCAAGGTTGGCATTATAAGCCCTAGTGGCTGTTAGGTTCAGCAGGCTTCTAGAGTGCTCATAGTAGCCACAAAATTGCATATCTGAAGTCACAGTTCCAGAAACATAATTTGGCGAGACTCTTCCGTAGGCATCATAAGAATAACTTGTCTTCAGGGTTCCGCTAGAATCGGTCACTCCTCTAATGCTGCCCAAATGATCCTTTGTGTAGAAGTAAGCTGAGCCATTCGTCTTTTGTCCACCCCCATAGAATTGACTTACCAGGACACCTGAACCGTCTCTTTCTTCACACATTTGTCCGTCGGCAAAAATGAATTGCTTTGTGGCATTGCCTGTATATGCGGGGACTGTTCCATTCTCAACAATCTTCACTCGATTACCGAGCCCGTCGTAGACGAATTGGGTGCTATTTCCAGAGCCAGGATAAGTGATCTGAACTAAACGATTCTCCGCATCCCAGGAGTATAAATTCGTACCGTCATTGGCTAGATTGCCATTTCCATTGCCACCACTTCCATCATATGAAAGTGTCTGACTGGCTGGTCCTGCCGCCGTTATTTGATAGGTGTTGGTCGTTACTGTGCCACCGCCACTAGTTGCGGTGACGGACTCAGTATTGGCAGTTGCGCCTGCAGTTACGGTTGGATTGGCAAAGAAGCTATTTGCAGTGAGCATAGTTGCATTCAGCGCGCCGCTGTTCATGGTAATTGGTTTCGTAATTGAAATCACACGATCCCAACTCTGCAAGCAGTTGAAGGCTTGTGTAGTCCATTTTGTAAATCTACAAAAAATCATCAATTGCGGTAGACCTATGAAAAGCCAGGAATAAAGCTGAATCCGCGCAGGAAGAAGTCGTATGAATGTAGGCATTTTGTAGGAATATTGAAAAGACATAATCTTTGTAATTGAACCTGCGCCATTTCGAAGCGTTTAAACAATAGAGCTCTTCAAAGGTCTCTGATGTCGTCCGCGTGTCGGCATCTCGTGCTGCAGTTGCACTGGAGGAAGTTAGATTATGCCAAAACTCACACAACAATTTATTGATCTTGAGATTCAATTGCCCGAAGCAGGACAGCGATTTTATCGCGACGACGAAATTCCTGGTTTCGCCATTCGCGTTACTCGCAAATCCAAATCTTACATTTTTGAAAAACGCGTAGGCGGAGTCAATAGACGCGTCACTATTGGCAAATGCCTCGAAATGCCCATCAGCGAAGCAAGAAAGCAGGCTTACATCATTCTCGGTGAGATCACAAAAGGCAACGATCCAAGAACAGGCAAAAGAATAAATACCCGAAAAGATGTGACTTTGCGAGAAGTGACGCAGAAATATTTGGAGGTAAGGAATCTCAGACCAGCAACGCAAAAAAATTATCGATCATCGATCTATGTTCACTTGCACGATTGGCTCGACCTGCCAGTCAATTCCATTACCAAAGATATGGTTGAACAACGGCACCAAGAACTGACAATCAAACCCAACAGGCAAGGGCGCCCTGCATACGGACGTTCAAACTGTGCTCTAAAAAGACTGGGAACAATAATTAGCTTTGCAATGGATAGGTATGGCAATGAAGATGAGCCCTTGATCAAAACGAACCCGGTCTGCAGATTATCGCGAAACAGATCTTGGCACCGCCTTAGTCCCAGACAGAACATAATTCCAGAGCAAAAGCTTAAGCTCTGGTATCGCGCGGTACTAACGCTTCAAAATGAAGTGGCGCGCGACTTCTTGTTATTTCTGCTCTTTACCGGCATGCGCTTTGGTGAAACACGAAAGCTAAAGTGGCAGCATGTAGACTTCGAAAACAAAATCCTGACTGTCCCGAGAGAACTTACGAAGAGTGACAGAGAGCATCGCCTACCGTTAAGTGATTTCCTTTTCGGACTGCTGCGAAAGCGGTATGTCTACAGAAAAAACTCGGAATGGGTTTTTCAGTCGACGCGACTACAAAATCAACACTTAAGTGAGAATTTGGCGATGGTGCACAGAGTGAGCGCTAAATGCGGAATTCGTTTCACACCGCATGACCTTCGTCGAACTTTTCTTACAACCGCAGAAAGCTTGGCTGTTCCTCCTTACGCTCTAAAGCGCTTGGTAAATCACAGTATCTCCAGCGACATGACGGGGCAGTATCTGGTTTTCGACATCGAGCGATTGCGGGCGCACATGTGTCGGATTAGTGATGCCTTACTCCAAAAACTCGAAATAGATTGCATAGACACGAAAGACAGCAAGCCCCTTAACGAAGTAGAACATGAGCAGATCATTCAGCTGCGAATCGAAATAGATAATGAGCCGATCTTGTAGACTCAAAAATCGAGCCTACGATTTGCCTACAAACATAATCTTCAAGTCACATCGCTTGCTTATCCAGAGCGCGCTCTGTATCTAACGCGCTCTTAGCTGGTGACTTTTGCTTCTACATTTCGGCCTACACGTTCCTTCGACTTGCTGCGGTAGCGCCATTGTTGGATTTCAAATACGAATTTGATCTGGGCTATGATTTCATGTTGCCGCTTCCCGGCAGAACAGCGCCTCTGTGCCTCCAATACAAAACTGCGGACCCAGCTGGCAAGCTGTCGTTCACAAATGACCTTACAAAACCATGTTTCAAATTCAAGATCAAAAAGCATCAGAATGAAAAATTGCGCGAGTTAATTTCCAAAAACTTTCATGTCTACTATTGCGCTCCAATGTTTTTGTCTAACAAAACATTGGAGTACAATTTTGCAAATGGGCTGGTTTTAGAAAATTCCGCCTTCCTTGAGCCTCCTTTGTTAAATGAACCATCTAACAAGCAACATAAGGTGTTTTTTGACACTGTACCTACAGCTTATGTTTGTTCTGAACCAATTCGGATAGAAGGCGTTTCTTCCTTCGATAAGTTATTCAGATTGCTGGGTGAAGCAAAAATGGATACGGGAGAATTCCTCGCTGCTACTCAGAATTGGCTTTTGGAGCAAATCGAGCCAAGCGGAGAAATATGGGAGAGATACCAGCGGGATTTAGACAAACTAAATCTACTTCCGGAAAATAATTTTAGAGCAGACCTCAAAAGACTCTGGCGATTTAGTTGGATTAAAGACGTCTTAGCAGTACATTACGGAGTTGCATTTCACCTTATATAGGCGGGCGAAGAACTGCTTTAACGAACTAATCCTTTGAGAAACCTTTGAATCTACGAGAATCTAGTTTAGTGTATAGCACCGTATGCTGGATGTTTTTATGCCCTAAATACCCCTGAATCGCGCGGGTGTCCTTACCAGCTGCAGCTAATTGATATCCTTTTGCGTGGCGGAGCATGTGTGGGTGTACCGGAAATTTGATGCCGGCGGACTCGCCAGCACGACTAATGATGTGATGAACAGTACGGGCCGTGAGCGGACCTTGACGCTCGGAATTGAATACAAAATCTGATTCTGGATACTCACGCTTGAGCTTGCGCAGTGACCGGATTTCTTCGCCTTCCAAGAAATGCACAGCCGCATCGCCATTTTTGAGCCGGTTAACGTGTAATTTCGCACGCTCGAAGTCGACCTGGTCCCAGCGCAAATCGCAAGCTTCAGTCACGCGCAGAGCATGCGCATACATAACTGAAACAAGCAGCCAATCACGAAAGCCGTTTCTCCCGTTGTTGCGCGCAGCCTCTTTGAGCTTTTTCATTTCAGCCGAAGTTAGATATTCGCGCGAGCGCACATCAGAATTTTTTGGTTTTTCAGGTGGCGCATTTGTCTTTTTCTTAGACTTTGCCGAAAATGATGAGCGGGACTTTGATGGTGGCATACAGGAATTGTCATTGTCAGAAGGTGATTTCACAAAATGTCTGAAGCCGTGTTCAACAATTATCGGAAGCCGGATGGTAACTGGATCTCGAAAGAAATCTGCTTGACACATTGTCAGAAGTCATGTTCACTGAATATACATTTTACCAACTAGAAAGTCCGGCAGCAATTGCATGAGCATGGTGTGCTAACACTTTCGGACAAGGCTTGGGCTGAAGGAAAGCGACGATCTGACATTATCAGCCCACTCGCGGCCCAAGAGAAAATAAGCCGTCGCAGGGTCGAGTCCGCTGCCAAGAAACTCAAGCTTTCATCGAGACAGGTCTACAATCTGATAAAAAAATGCAGATGCGGTTCCGGTAAATTAACGGATCTGGCACCTCAACGCTCGCAAGGCGGTAAAGGCAAAATCAGAACATTAGTCGAAGTTGAGAACATCATTGAAGATGTAATTCAAAGTTTTTACCTGTCATGCCAAAAACGATCTGTTGCAGCAGTAGTGCGCGAAATAAGGAAAAGATGCCGCAAGCAAGGATATAGGGAACCTTCGCGAAATACGATTGTATCAAGGATTAGAAAGCTTGATACAAAAGACATTGTGAGAATAAGAGACGGCTCCGATGCAGCGTCAAAATTCCGTCCAGCAGCAGGAAAGACTCCTGAAACGTCAGCACCGCTTGAAGTCGTGCAAATTGACCATTCACCAGTAGATCTGATTGTAGTCGAAGAGACTTCTAGGGAGCCGATCGGACGACCCTGTTTGACCTTGGCAATCGATGTTCACACGCGCTGCATTGTCGGGCTCTTGCTTACATTGGAGGCGCCTTCAGCTACCTCGGTTGGGTTGTGCATAGGAAATATCGTAGCTAACAAGGCGGCGTATTTGCAACGATTAGGACTTCCAGATGTTGACTGGCCTATGTATGGGAAGCCGATTAAGATCCACCTGGATAATGCAGCAGAATTTCATAGTGATGCACTCAAGCGCGGGTGCGAGCAACATGGAATCAAGCGCGATTACAGACCTAAGAAACAGCCGCACTTTGGTGGCATTATTGAGCGGGTCATTGGAACTGCGATGCAGATGTGTCATGAATTGCCAGGCACTACATTCTCAAACGTCCAGGAGCGAGGGAAATACGACTCGGAAAAAAGAGCTGCTTTGACTTTGCATGAACTAGAGAAATGGCTTGTACTAGCGATTTCAACGTATCACGGCAGCTTCCACAATACGTTAAAGCTGCCACCAGCGAGCTTATGGAAGAAGGCAATTAAATCCGAGGCGCTCTATTCCGTTGGGGACGAGAAAGCTTTTTTAATTGATTTCCTGCCAGTTATTGAAAGAACGATTAGGCGCACAGGCTTTGTGATTGACCACATAGCCTATTATTCAGATGCTCTGAAACCCTGGATTGCTAAGCGCGATAGATTGGGAAAATTTATCATTCGCAGAGATCCCAGAGATCTGAGTCGTGTCTGGGTTTTAGATCCAGTAAGCAATGATTATGTCGAACTGCCTTATCGATCTATTTCGAACCCCTCCGTCACCCTTTGGGAACATCGGAAGGCTATTGAGAAGTTGAGAGAAAGCGGAAAGGCTGAGATTGACGAAGACGCTTTGTTTCGAACGATTGAAAAAATGCGTCAACTAGTCGATGAGGCAGAAGCGAACAGCAAGCGAGCTCGGCGAGAAAAATCTCGACGCAGCCATCTTTCAGAAAAGTCAGAACCCAAGACCATCAGTTTGCCGAAGTTTCGCGCTAATCAGGTGAAAGTAAAACGTTTTGAAGACATCGAAGTGTGGTAAACAATGGCGAAGAAAAATGATCTGTCTCATCTCACAAAAGAGTGCAAAAAGATTGCAAAAATGTCCGACGAGGAACGGATTACTTGGCTCAAAACCGATAAATGGATAGGATATTCGCGGGCAAAAAATGCTTTATCGCGTCTGGAAGACCTAATAAGTTTGCCTTGCAAACAAAGGATGCCAAATGCGCTTTTGATTGGGCCGACAAATAACGGTAAATCAATGCTCATTGAAAAGTTCAAGCGAAGACACCCATCATTTGAGGTGCAAGAGAACTTTCATGAAACTCGCATGCCAGTGGTCGCAATGCAAATGCCTCCAGATCCATCAATGGTCCGATTTTATTCCATGCTCATATCAAGTACGGGTGCGCCAGTCCGCGCTGGCCGAGCTGCTGAGTTGGAGCAAATGGCTTTGAATCGAATGAAAAGTGTTGAGGCACGAATGCTCGTAATCGATGAGCTGCACAATGTATTGGCAGGGCAGGCAAATGTTCGGAATGAGTTTTTGAACTTGCTACGATTTCTCGGCAACGAACTTCGGATTCCCATAGTCGGTGTTGGTATACGCGAAGCCTACCTTGCGATTAGAAGTGATGATCAATTAGAAAATCGTTTTGAACCGATCTCTTTACCAAAATGGAAGGAAGGGGACGAATTACTTTCGTTGTTAGCGAGTTTCGAAGCGGTTTTGCCGCTTTGGAGGAAATCGAACCTAGCATCAGCTGATGTTGCCAGGTATATTCTTGCCTGCAGCGAAGGTACGATTGGAGAGATCTCAAGATTCTTGGTAGCGGCAGCTATAACAGCTATAGAAAGTGGTGAAGAACGCATCAGCAGCAAGGTGCTTAAGCGTACTTCCTACCAGTCGCCTACTGAAAGGCGCCGAACATTTGAGCGACACCTACAAGCTGGATGACCCGTAAAGCAATTTCGCAGAAAGACAGATATACGAAATAATCGGAAAGGAAATTTTGCTCAATGGCTAAAATTACCAAAGCACCAAGTAAAAAGTCGAGCAATTTCGCACCGTCAAACGAAAATGCGAAATCGGAGGCCGTCAAAAAGATTGTTCGCATAGCTCGACAACATCGTCTGTCATATGATGCCTTTATTTCTGTGTGCCAGCAAGTTCGCACGAAATTAAAAATGGAAAAGCCGAAAAGAGAAAGAAAGCTGCCGGAGCTTTTGTCGCCGGCAGAGCTAAGGAAATTTTTCAAGACAGTACAAAAGTGTGGAGACACTCAGCACGAATTGATGCTCAAGCTAATGCTCTATACAGCGGTCCGTGTCAGCGAGCTGGTCAATATTCGTATGAGCGATGTCAATCTTGATGCATGCAAAATATTTATCGACAGCGGAAAAGGAAAGAAAGATCGCTACATACTGTTTCCCGCTGATTTCAGGCTTGCGCTGCAAACCTACATGCAAGCGCACGATGACAATGAGTTTTTGTTTGAATCAAGGCTGAAGCAGCAATTTACTTCTCGCCGAATTCAGCAGATCATAAGGGAGTACGCTGATCAAGCTAGCTTGAATCACAACGTGCATCCCCATCTGTTGCGGCATCAGATGCTAACATTTTTGACTGCTCAGGGACTGACTGATGCGAAAATTCAGCTTATTTCTGGGCATGGCAGCAGGAAGAGCTTGGAGCGCTATCAGCATCTTTCGCTTGCAGCAATTGAAGGAGACTATCAAAAAGCTGTCCGCAATTTAGAGATCTAAAACTCAAAAGCCCGTCCACAATTGAATTCTGCCGATGAACAGCACTTCTGACATTTGCTGAACTCAGCTTCTGACAATGACACGAGAATCTGGGTTTGAAGATACTCAAAGAGTATAACATTGCCGAAAACGCTCCTTTTCGGTAATATTTTGAGAGAAGCATTCTTTTCTCTACACTAAATTTTGTGATGCATTTGTCTCACGAATCATAGACACAGAAGGTTCACCGAACTGGAAGTGCTATTGATCACAGTCGAAACAGATTTGGCCGACACGCCAAAAGTTGAAAGCATAGTATCAGCCTTGACGACAGATGCAAGACCGGAATGCTCAATTTCACACTCTGTGGTCTTGAAGAAGCCCAATCTGAGTTTTTTGGTATAATTCGGTACATTATTGGGGAGGGCATGACATGGGAGTCATGACGGATTTTATCGTCGCGAGTAAGAGACACGCAAAAAAAATAGCTCTGATGGATGTTAAAAGCCGATGTATAAAGTTTCATTCCGAAGAAATTCGGGGTCTTGATCGCTATCAACTGGAAGTCCTATATTGCATACTCAAGCAAGAAGACATTCAAAAACCAAAGAGTTATTCGGATGAATTGAAGTTTGAATCGTATATGAACACTAGTTACCCATTGCTATTTCAAGAAAGTGAGAACGGACCATGGATTTATCAGCTTCCTGACGGTTTCGTTCACACGTTCGCCAACGTTGAGACAAAAGCCTTGCCGCAATTGGCAAGGGACTGGATAAATACTGGTACGCTCAGCACATGGATAGAACCAAAATCTGGTAAGGTGAAAGACTCGACAGTCTTATGGGCTCTTCAGATGTTGCATAAATTATGTAGCGAAGCACTTGAGCAAAATGTTTCAGTCCTAATGTGGATTTGTCTCTGAAAAATTTCTTGTTGCCTTAGATGTATTATTTTCAAGAAAGACTAAGACCAGCTCTGCCAGAATTTGAGTTAGGGTTGGTTCCTTTAGTGATTTTCCCACTGGTGTTCATATGTGTAATAGAGAGGAATGCCGCCTTCTCCAAAATTTCCGACAGTTCCCTTTCCATTGGTGTATTTGTCGTCATGCTGTTGAAAATGTTCGTGAGGTTTCTTTGGATTGTCTTCGTCGGGCATTAAATCCCACCACCAGTCTAGTGCGGGTGAATATACATCAACTCCTGCCCCACCGTTTGTTGGCGTAATTTCGACGTATTGAATCAAGAATGGGTCTTTCATAATTTCTTCTTTCCAAAGTTTGTCAATAATGTTACCCGCCAGTGCTTTTGGCGCAACGAAATTCATTCCAAGACCCATAATAGCACCTGTACCTTGTAGCCCTAGAACCTTCACAGACGAGTTGCCTCTAGCTACAGCAACCACAAGAGCCTTGCCAAGATGCTGTGAAACCTGCCCTATGAGCTTGTCTCTTTTGCGACCATGAGGTAATTTGCTCGACTCGCAATTTAGCCCCAACGGATCTGTGAAAGAAAGAGGATCGTTCAATCCATATGCATACAAGTTGAGCCCGCCGGTTTCGCCAATGGGGTCTCTACTAATCCATCTACCTAAGGAAGGAGCATAAGCCCTATACATCGTCAAATTCAGTCCACTACGGGCATGCTGATACATTCCCGCGTAGCCGAAATCAGGAGCAAACGTACTCACCAGTGCAGTTGGAATACCGTAGGGGTCATAACTCGTAGAGTTAACTTCGTTCGTGCCAGCATAAACTCCAACCACATCACCACGATGATTGAATTGATAGTAATAATTTGTGCCGCCGCTTCGCTGACCCAAAGGAAAGAACTGCGACACTACAGAGCTACCACCGGTGCCGTTGCGAGATTCACAAATTTGTGAACCGCACCAAATGAACTGAGTAGCACTTGTGCTTCCAGATACAGTTTCTGAAATTGTAACGCGCCTGCCAAGCCCATCATAGACAAAATCAGAATGATTCCCACTACCAGGGTAAACTATGCTAATCAGCCGGTTTTCTGCATCCCATTCATAAGTGTTTGTGCCGTCGCCTGTCATATTGCCATTGTAGTCATATGTGAATGACTTCGTTGCTACATGGGGGATGGTTATCGCCTGCGAAGTTCCTACACCGGGTGTAGTACCAGTGCCAATTGCTGGAACTACCGCGGTTGTGGTGATGTCTACCGTGCTACTTCCTGCAAGTACCGGGTTTGCTGAATACGCTTTTGTGGAACTAAGGGTCGCGAGCACTTCCCTACTGCCGCTCAATGCGATAGTCTCCGCCCCGGGGCTAACAGCCTGACCGTAAGTAGTTGCATTCATTGACGTGGACGTAATTGTGACGACCGGTCCACTAGATGTTGCCGAGATTCCCAAACTTGCAAGGGTCGGTGACGTCGCATCGTAATTTATGTTGTGCGCCAATCCTGCTGCAATGGTGCTGGCGCTCTCTCCGTTCGCCTGAACTATGTACTTTATGACTTTGGCTTGGTTGAGCGCGCTGTTGTGGATTACAAGCATTAAGGTGTCATTAGCAAGTGATGAACTCGCCGTAACTGTGGCTGTTTCAGTTAAATTAACAACCGCCGTTTTTACAGGAGTTGTGGTTGTACCCTGGAAGCGAATTGGCCCGCCGGCAGAAATGCTGGTTAGTTCATTCACATTATTGTATGCGCCTTGAGTTGCATTTATGGTCAACGCTGTACTTGTGCCACTGTTCGAACCTTCAAAAGCAGTGATATTACCTGCACAGTCGTGTGTGTAATAGAGTTGATTCGAGAATGAAGGACGAGGGCTGCTCTCGCTAAGGGTAATTGTTTCATCGTTGCCGGGTCCGTAATTGAAATCACACGATCCCAACTCGGCAAGCAGTTGAAGGCTTGTGTAGACCATTTTGTAAATCTACAAAAAATCATCAATTGCGGTAGACCTATGAAAAGCTAGGAATAAAGCTGAATCCGCGCAAGAAGAGGTCGTATGAATGTAGGCATTTTGTAGGAACATTGAAAATTTGGCGATGGTGCGCAGAGTGAGCGCTAAATGTGGAATTCGATTCACACCGCTTGACCTTCGCCGAGCTGCTGCGAATCGAAATAGATAATGAGCCGATCCTGTAGGCTCAAAAATCGAGCCTACGATTTGCCTGCAAACATAATCTTCAAGTCACATCGCTTTCTTTTCCAGAGCGCGCTCTGTATCTAACGCGCTCTTAGCTGGTGACTTTTGCTTCTACATTTCGGCCTACACGTTCCTTCGAATTGCTGCGGTAGCGCCATTGTTGGATTTCAAATACGAATACAACGATCTACTACGGTATCAAGGATCAATCTGCAATTCGAGAGTGTGGTTAGTGCAACGCTTTCAACTGAATTGAGCTTCAAAACAATTGTCCGTGATCAGCCAGTCCTAACTGCACCTTGCGGACCACCTGCAATATGCAGTCCAGCTATGCTCAGCAATAGTGGCAATTTTTTCGCCCTCCATCAAGGATGCGGTTGCTGCAACGTTTTCAAAGTAACAGCGATCTATTCAATTATTCAAGCCGTGTACTTCGTGCAACTCTTTCGTATCACCAATGAAAGTAACGAAAAATATAGATTAAGACCGCCCTAATCCTTGGGTGGCTCGATCTGCAAATATTGTCCTTTGATTGATTCTTCTTTAGCATGGGCTACATATTCTGTAAGAAGCTCTTGTATTAACTGCTTGTCTGAAGAGACGTTAGACAGGCTTATAGCCCTAAGCAGAGGCTCTGTTGCAATGCACCTGATGACATAGAATTCCGCGATCATCGCTGATTTGTTGTCGTCTCTTGTGAGTTTTTCGCTCAGCCTCGCGCCAATTCGTTGCATCAAATTTGTACGGCCAATATAAGGACCATCGGACATTTCTAATGCTTGTCTTGTATGAAGTTTTACAGACCTTCTACGGTCTACTTCAATGAGAACGTCTTCGTTTGAGAACAAGCAATATATTCTTTCATCGTTACTTGCGGTCTTAACTATCAGTACTATTGAATGGGCTGGTATTTGGATCGTTGCGTCCGAGGTCGTAGCGGTGATCCGAGCCTTTGGTCTAACTAGAAAGGCTCCCTCTGAAATAACCAAATTGCCATTTCTCTTCTTCTCAAACCTTGAGTCACTTTTGTATGTGATCTGATTGCTATTTTGTTTGCCAAACAAGCAAGCGGGAGAAGTATCTTCTTTTAACAGCCTGCTCAGCTCATTCCTGGCTCCCATCATTTCTTTCGACATAGTGTCGCTATCTTTTGACAGCACTGAGGGTTGAGCAAGTAGAAAAGTACTGAACATCAATGCCACAATCGTCTTATTTGTCATCACAGATTCTCGCAGAAGAAGCACTCTGGCATTGCCAAGGATCTACCCAATCGAACAAAAAGCGCATCTCTGGCAGTCTATCCCCCACTGCCAGGTTTCATATTTAACTCTTCCTGCATTCCAGGAGCTGGTGGTTCCGGCACGGGTCCAAGCGCCTTATATGATGGCGGTGGTGTTGCCTGGTCTCCCCACATGTCTTTCATTGAAGAATCATTTGGAAACGGCGTGTACTCCTGTATGGTGGGAGCTACAAAAGGTAATCCTTGGATGATCATTACATTCTCGGGGTTATAATTAGGACCAGGACCGGTTCCCGGCGTTACCGGGGGCGCATCTAGCTTAATTGGAACTGGAATATCTGAAGGAGCATTTCGCTGGTCTCCATAAATAACTCCGCCGTTGGAAGCGTTCCCAGAAAGAACACCACCAATTGATCCAGAAATACTTGCTGTTTGTCCAGTAACAATGAGTGGTAGTGGTTGCAATGCAGGAATAATACTCCAAGACGGCTTCTTCTCCCCTGGCACCATTCCGCTTGGGTCTGTCAAATTCCCTGGATCATTCCCGACATAGCTATACAGGTTCATGCCTGCATTATACCCAATCGGGTCGGGTTGCAAGAATCTACCAATCGAGGGTGAGTAATATCTAGCCCTGTAGTTGTAAAGCCCAATCTCACCGTCATAGCGTTGTCCAGTGAACCCAAAAGAGCTATTGCTAACGCTAGCAGTTTCACCAAATAACCCGTAGGTATATTTGTGACTGACGGCACCAACGCTATCGCTCTCGGCAATAACAGAACCGAGCCTGTCATAGTGCAAATAGACTTTCGTGCTGCCATGTATGTACATGAAGACTTCATTGAGCCCATCACCTCGAATGTAACGATTAACCAAAGCACCACTGCCATCATACGTGGCGAGAAGCTGTTGACCATCATTCAAATAGCCTGTTTTTGTGCCGTTTACGGTTTTCTGAGCTTGTCTGTTTAGCGGGTCGTACCAGTAATCGTTAGTTGTGCTGCCGCTAACAGCCTGAGTCATTCTGTTGAGCGCATCGAAAGTTGCAGTGAGCAAGCCTCCCGTCAAGCAACCGTTATTATCGTAGGAAAATGGAGCGCCGTTAACTGATGGATACTGATTTAGATTATTGGCTGTGCCGTAAGTCTTTGTGGAGCTTCCCGATGGCGACCAGAGATAACTTGGGTCTGTCGAAGTGGTGGCAATAACCTGATGAACTTTGTTTGAATCAAAGCCAAACTTCACTGAGCTTGCATCATTGAAGGCATGCTCGAGGCTTGCCATATCGTTATTCAATTCATAGGCATAAGTACAGACGCACAAATTGTCATACGTAATAGCAGTTCTGCGGGAGAGTTCATCATAGTCAAAATGAACCGATGGCAGGAAGGTTGTGAGCGCGATATCAGTGAGCCTGTTCAATTGGTCATAAACGTAATTTACATAGAAGCCATCAGGATAAGTGAGCTTAGTCCTGTTCCCATTTTCATCGAGGACATATGTGATAGTTTTTCCGTCTGGCGTTGTTTGAAGGTAGAGCCGCCCGGCGCCATCGTAAGAATACCCATAGTCTCCACTGGCAGGATCTGTCCCACTAGTAGGCGTATTGATATTTGTGAGCCTTCCTGCCAGGTCATAGGAGTATGTTTGCAGCGAAAGCGACCCTGGCTGGCGAGTTGCAAGCCTCAATAGCACATCATAAGTGTTGGTTATCGTGTCACCTTTGCGTGTATCCAGAGTCAAGACTTGATTGTTTGCATTGTAGGAATATTGCTCAGTTGAAGCATCTGGATAAGTAGTTTCGGCAAGGCGATCAAAGCCGTCGTATTCATATGCAGTGACATTGGTTAGCGCATCTTCTGTTGACGCAAGCATGCCGTTGTCGGTGTAGGTCCGTGTTTCAGATGTATTGTCCATTGGATCAGTAATCGTACTGATGCGGCTAAGCAAATCATACGCAAATTGATATTCCCGAGATTCTGCGTCTGTGCGCGAAATGAGCCGCCAGAGCGTGTCATATCCGAGCACCACCTGATTACCGGCCGGGTCTGTGGTGGCACTCACCAGCCCGTTGTAGAGATAAGCCCAGGCCCAGCTTTGGGTAAGCCCGCTATTTTGTCGGTGAATGGCAGTGCGCCATCCATTAGCGCTGTAGTCCCATGATGTGACAAAATTGAATGGCGCCGGGTCTGTTTTTTGAGTCATGCGCCTCTCAGTGTCAAAAGCGAAAGTGGTTTCGTTACCGCGAGGGTCGGTGATACTAACCACATTGCCTATTGCATCGTAATCGAAAGCTGTAATCAGGTTCAGATGCCCTGTGCCATAGTCTCTCGTTGACGACTGAAGAACTTCTGTCGAACTGTCATAAACAAGGAAATCAACGATACCAGTTTCGTCTGTTCTAGTGAGCACTTGCCCCCTCGAATTGTAGGTAAAAACTACTGTTGGAGTTAGTCCTCCAATTGTTGGGCGAGTGATGGAAAGCAATGTGCCTTGTGTGGCGTCATAAGCGTAGGTTGTGATATTTCCTTCGCCGTCTTTAAATGTAGCAAGCCTATTCCAGGTGCTGTCATAAGTGAACATTTGAACAATGTTGGGCAAGCTGCTGCCAGGTTTTGCCACCCAGGTTTTAGTGAGAACATTGTTGTTATTGTCGTAGGTCATGAGCAGCTGGTTAAGCTCTGGGTAAGTAATTGAAATGACCCGATTTAATCCATCATATTCATATGATGTGACTTGCCCTAGCTCGTTTATTTCTCTAACAACTGAGCCAAGGCTGTTTGTATATCTGGCAAAAGTGTTGCCTAAAGGGTCAATTGTTGCGGTGCGGGAACCTGCAAATTGAAAATTGGTAGTTAGTTCCGGTTCAAAGAAATTAGCTGAAGACTGTTGCTGGACAATTAAGTCTTCATCGTAAGAGGTACTCATCACAGCAGAGCTCGGGTTATCCGGCAGGAAGATCTGTGCGAGCAAGCCGGGTAGATTTTCTACAAGATTGTAGTCGTAACGTATAGTAGCGCCTGTGGTATCAGTAAATAAAGTCAAATTAGCATGAGTATCATAGCCCAATGTTACACTGCGTCCATTCCCATCGGAAACACTTTGAAGGACGAAGCCAGAGTAACTGAAACTCAGTGTCCTACCAAGCCCATTGGTTACGCTTGTGAGCAGCCCTCCGCTATAACTCAAAGACAATGTGTAAGTAGAGCCAGTCAATGCAGCCGGGTCAACATAAGTAGCTAACGTTCCGTCAGTGTTAAAAATCCACTTCTGCTGCTGAGGATTAGTCAACGTGTAGGCGCCACCAGAAAGTGTTAAAGTCTCAACATAACCAGGAGCCGGATTGTAAGTTGTACCATCGACTAGTAAGACATATTCTCTTGAGTTTCCGCCGTCGTTAATAGTGACTGAATTGCTAGCCATTTGGCTCATGAGCCAAAAAGTACTCTGCGATGCAATCAACAACTGAGTAATTGTTGCGCTATCATTCAAAGCAAGCTGAATCATCACATAAGAGTGAGCAATGGTTGCGGCTGCCTCTTTTGGAGAAAACTCTCCGCAAGCTCTCAAGCCATTACTGCCAAGGCTTGCATTTGTGAAATAATTATGCGTCCAGCCAAGCCCAATAGGACCATTTACAAAGCAATTGTTGGAGTTATATGAGCGCGAAAAAGTCAGTGAGTAAGGAAAATTGCCACTGCCAACCGTAAGGTCGTCGTGATTGTAATATAAATTTCCTGCGCAAAGCCCTACAGGGTCGGGAGATTTAGGTTGAAATTGTTGAGTGTCTGTTTGCTCGGGCCCGTTATAGTTGGAATAGTTGACTTGGGCTATAGAGACAGGAAAGGGCACAACCACACCTTTTAGACCACCTGTGATTAGGCCGGATGCCGAGGGTAGCGTCGGTGCAGTTGGGGCAAGTAGTAGTTGGTATAACCCACCGCCAATAAAACTACCCACGGAAGTTTCGCCATCCTGGTGTATGAGCAATGTGAATCCAGCTGCAATGCGGGCATCAAATTCTGTAAGATAGGCGTCCCAATTGACTAATTGCGAACGAATGCTGCTCATCCAATTTGATGAGTCGGCATAAAATATCAGTTGCTCATCAGTGTTCGCCGCATCAAGCAACGCCTGGGTATCCACTCCAGCAATTGCGAGGTTTTGCTGAATGATGCCACCTTCGAATCCGTTGGCTACGATTTCGGTGGCGAGCAAAACGTTGTTGGCAGTGTCAGTATCGCCGACTCTGCTTATAGCTGCCTGTTGAATTCCCTGGAAATCAAAATACGGTCCTTCTACCAAAGTATTGTAGCCGCCAATACCAGCGAAGTGATAAATCAAATGAGTACATGAGGCAAGTTGATTGTAAATTGCTTGCATCTGGCAAGTCTGGACAAAATTCATGAAGAAGTAAACTTCAAGCGAATTTCCTAGCGTTCTAGGATTGCCTTCCGGCTCGCCGTTGGCGGCCCAGAATTGTGACACATGGCGGTAACTATCTACCATTGCCTGGTTACTGGGTCCAAAAGCAGTACAAATAATGTAAAGGCTGCCAGCGTTAGTATAAATTCCTTGAGTCCAGGTTTCGTCGTAGTCTGTGGTCGAGAATGGATGCGTAATAGTTAGTGTTATTTCGGCTAGAACATCAGACGGAACTTCAGAGCCGGCAGCAACAAGACCTTCATTTACTCCTAGCAGTGGAGCTAGATATCCCAGAAGAGTGTCGTTCATAACTATGGAGACATTTTGTGAATAGATGTCTGCAGTATTGAAAGTATGATCCATTCCCGTCATCTGCACTCGCAATGTCGCGAAATCTGAGGAGGGAAGAGCGCTCACTGGCGACATTGCTGATATTTGATGGGGAACTGTTGCCTGCCGCACAGGCATTCCTGTTAATGGCTGAATAGTCCGACCGCCAATAATATCTTGCATGCTCGCAGAGAAAGCATTAGTTTGAATCCAGCTGAGTAAATTGGTGCCGTATGTTTTGAAATAGTCATTTATATTGCCAGTGTTGAGCTTCAGCATAGATTCTGAAGTAACTGCAGCACCATCCTCTGCCGCACCAATCAACGCTGATGCGTCATAATCGATGATGGGGCTTAGATCGATACAAGTCGCATAAGAGTAATTCTTGTAACTGGGGTCAAAAACATAAGCATTGCCACCAATAGTAGCTTGAACCCAAACCTGCGAGACATCGATGTAGTTGAGCGTCCCATCCATGTTGTAGTTAGCAGTGCAGGGGATTTGTCCTGCTTTCAACAAGTCTTCTGATGTTGAATGTACGGTGTCATCATTGGTTCCAAGCCATTGTTCAACGTCAGCTTTAGAAAGTCGAATTTGCCCTTTTATGAAGCTGATTGGTTCGTATGAAACGGGGCCATATGTTGACGCCTCCTGGAGTAGCAGTACCATCAAACTAGCTTGTTCCATTGAACCGCCAATGCAGTCAATCATAGTGCCCTGCTCGCCCTTGTGCATGCCCCACATCGGGTAAAAATCTACGTTTGAGTAGACCCATTCATAAATCAGATCAATGTCATAATTGAGGGCTCTGGCCAAATCAAACACTGACGGGGGGGCGGGTGCAGAAGCAGTCGACATTTCTAATTTCGCAGATGTTTCTGGTTTGCCAGAAGTCGAAAGCGTCAGTCCGGATTTACTGGACTCAATTCTTTGCCTGATAGTACGAGGACCCACGACTCGCTGGCTTCGACTGGCCTTCTCTTTCTTTTGTCCAGTCTGGTGCGAAACAAATTTCTGAGCTTCCTGGTTAGTTTTCAATTTAGTCGGCGTCAGAGCTTGTTTACGACGGACTGCCAATCCTTGGGGGTCTTTAGGCTTGTAAAATCCCGACTGTTTATTATCGTCTGTCATTCCCATCTCCCGAATTTCACTTGATCAAACCATAAAAACTTCTTGCGCTCGCATCATTCTTCAGTCCAAATTACTTCCATCTTCAACTTCAGTCCGCTCGGTATATTTACCTGATTGAAGTTTAGACAGATTGATTCATATATACTCATGCTGGCATTGCTCTTGATAGTTAACGGCTTCGAGGTCGGACTGTAAACGTAGAGGTCATAAAATGGAGGTACGTAAAACGAGCTGGCACCAGAGAGTGGGACGATCACAGTTGGCATTGACAAAACACCGTTTGTTCCAGATGGTGTACTTCCTAATGTAGGGTTTGAGGTGTAAGTCGTGATAACGGCATTTGACTGTATGCCGTCGCCAGAATCAAGCGACAGACCTTTGTAATTTGTAAGACCACCTCCTGTGTTTAAGGTAACTCGTTTGATTAAGAAGAATTCGCAGGTAGACTCAGCAGAATTAGTATAGGAATACAATCGAATTCGTTGAATTTTGCAGGTTATAGTACCAGTGCCGATGGAGAAGCTGATCATATCGGTAACACTTGTGGTTGCAACCACAAAGGTCGGATTACAAACCATGAATGTAGGCACCGTCGGCGGAGATACAGTGGCGCTTATCGTTCCGGAGAAGCTCATAGGCACGGGCGAGTTGTCGCTAGCGATGGCTACTCGTTGGACTCCCCCTGCTCCAGCCGTTCCATTACCTGTGGGCATTGCAGCGCCCGCGACTTTATTTAAATCAACAGTTTGATTTGCTGGCGGAGTATTGTTTACAGAAAACGCAGTATTATCGCTTGCAATAGCGACTCGCTGCACACCCCCTGCCCCGGCTGTTCCATTACCGGTGGGCATGGCACTACCAGCGACTTTGTTTAAATCAACAGTTTGATTCGCTGGCGGAGTATTGTTTACAGAAAATGCAGTGTTATCACTTGCAATAGTAACTCGTTGGACTCCTCCTGCCCCTGCAGTTCCGTTGCCTGTGGGCGTTGCAGTACCTGCGACTTTATTTAGATCCACAGTTTGGTTTGCGGGTGGTGTATTGTTTACTGAAAATGCGGTGTTGTCAGATGCAATCGTTACACGCTGACAGCCACTATTGGCGGTGCCATTTCCAACGGTCACTGCTACGGTATTGATTGTATCGAGGTTACAATTGGCGGCTTTCACATTGAACGCCGTATTGTCGCTTGCAATAGTGACTCGCTGGCAGCCTGAATTGGCAACTCCATTCGAGGTTGAAACCGTGGTGTTGTTTATCAACGAGAGATTTGTATTTACATTGCAATCAGTAGCAATAGTGGTTCGTATTGTACCGGTAGTAGTAGTTCCTGAACCTGTAGCGGTAGAGTTTCCCGCTACTTGGCTAACGTTTACGGCTTGATTTGTAGCCAGCTGGGAATCGGATGCGAGCATCACACGAATAGTTCCAGAATCTGAGGAGCCACTTCCGGTACTGACTGTAGTACCAGCAACGCTCGTAAGGTTTGTCACCATTTTCCCCGAAGATATCGCGCTCGCTAAGGTATCGAGGTTTCCACCGGTTTCCTTTGCCGCATTTGAGGGCAACGGGAGTGCAGATGCGGAGACGGGCTGCGTTGTTTGCCAAAATGTACCGGTGACGGGCTGTGTACTTGCAGAGCCGTCAACTTTCAGCGCACCTCCTGCAGATACGCTAGCTTTGTTTGTACCTCCGGCGTCCAAAATTTGATTTGCCCATGTTCCGCTTTGTGTAACTGCGACGGTAGTAGCGCTGGCTCCAGTTGCAGGACCCGCAACAACTGAAGTATAGCCATTTACGGTGATAGAGCCGCCACCATATGACGAAATAACGGCACGCAGATATAGAAATCCAGCGACGTTGAACACCCAGTCGCCGAGGCTCTGCGTGCTCGTACCAGTGGTGGTCGAGCCAACTAACGTCCCCAGAATACTCGACCAATTTGTACCATCAGCCGAAACCTTGAAATTAACAGTGCTACCGCCTGAAATGCTTCCGAGTATCTGCAACACCGCAGTGGCGTAGCCATCGACACTCAGATCAACGCCATTCCCATTGGCTGTAGCTGCCGTCTGCATAGCAGTTGGCGCAGGCGTTATACTCTCTTTTTGTGACGCAACAATAGTCCCGTATGAAGTCATCATATTTGCCTTTCCTCCCTATGTTTCGTCCCAACCGCCTGTAACTGCTATTAATTCAAGAACTCCTGTGCCACTAGTCATTACCAGCTGTTGGTCGCTTACGCCGTTGGCGTGATTGAAGGTCTCTGTGCTATAGAATGCGAAGGTACTTGTACCACCTGTCACCTTGAACTTAAGTACGCTGCCATCCGCCGGACTGGGCGGCAGCGTAATTGTTGCTGTAGCTGACACCCGGTAGTAAGTGCCAGTGCCACCATCAGCGGTGAAATTGCCACTCTTATTTACTAAAATGAACTTAGGAGCGCAACTACATGGTCCTTCAAAAGTGACAGTGCGATTGCCTAGCTTGTCATATTCAAAATTTGCAACTGAACCATCGTTAAACGTGGCATTTATCAATCTGCCGAGCGAATCATAACTGTATAGAATGCTCGTGGCCATTTTTCTCTAACTCCTATCTTTGCGATCCCACAAGTTTTTGCTTCTCTAATAGTGCTAAGTCAAATGACCGACAAAAATGGGACGCGCCGTCTACAACTGTTTACTTTTTTTAACACTTCTTGACAATTCGCTGGGCGCAGTCAGGTGTTTCATTTCGTCATTCGGGGAAAGGAATGTCTAGTGGTAGGAATGGCTGGTCAGCTAAACCTCACTACTGTCGCTTTTTTGTTTGAGGAAATCGTATGTGGAAACTAAAAGCAAAATCGGAATCATTCATCTCGCTGGAAGAAGAATTCGATTTCTATTCCCAAACAAAAACTTCTAGAGATGAAATACATCAAAATTCTCGAGCCTACACGTTTCTGGTTCGAGCGCATAAGCGACCCAAACAGGAATCTCATTCTTCCGACAATGCTTTCTCTAGCTCTTCCTGCTTGCAGCAAATTAAAACCAAGGACCAACTATTATTGGTGCTTTCCGCCAAACAGAACGTGAAAGACCGCGAAACTTTTGTTCGCGAGTACCTCAAAGTACCAAAGAAACAAGCATATGTGATTGTCAGGGTTTTTCCAAGAATGAAATCTTACTTTCCTGATTTGGTTCAAGAAGGGGCGCTAGGTTTACTGAGTGCACTGTCTTACTTTTCCGAAGATAAACTTGTTTCTAGTGTCGAAGGGTTTAACCGCTACGCCAGCCAGTGCTCCCGCAACAGAATGAAAAAATTCCTGTATACAAACATGCGAAAAGAAGAGAACGGATTCAGTGATTGTTGTTGTACCTATCCGAACTTCTCCAATGACTGAACCTTACCCTTTTAAACGGACAGTAAGTTAGAGCGAGTCGCCATTACGCTA
>CAZJLR010000081.1:0-26204 GCA_964546815.1 uncultured Candidatus Obscuribacterales bacterium
CGTCGCCCGCTAATTCATACGACGAAAATGTCTGAGCGAGCACCGCTGCTTAACTTCCGGGCGACGCATGGCGTCTCCCCTACGAATGGACAATCGGCCAGGTGAGCTACTACGATTAGTGCGGTATGACTGGAATCTGCAAATCTTTCAGTGGATTGTCCTTCGATCCCACTGTTGGGAAAGGAGGAATCAACTTCATGTCAGTTCTCTTCTTCTCAGCTTTGCGCTTTTCTTCAGCGCCTGTTGCGGAATGAGATTTGATTTCTGGAATATTCAATTCACTTGTACTTTGATTTTGTCCAGAGCTGATTAATGGATCGTCTAATACTGGTGATTGCCAGTTATCGTAGAGAGCCATTGCAATCTTCGGACTGCTGATATCGCTGTCTAATCCTGAGACTGCGAGCATATTATCATCGTTGCTTTCAGCTTGAACTGCCGGAGCAGATTGAATTGGTTTTGCAAAATCAGTGACTGATCTGCTTGGGCGAATACTATCTAAAGGTCTATTTGAAGACATCGAGCTAGCAATCGATTGTGGCTTCACAGCTGCTTGCTTGATAGATGTTGTTGGAACAGTTGCCACAGTTGGCTTTGTTGCTGCAGGCACTGTTGGTGTCACTGCGACAGCTGGCTTCGTTGCTGCAGGCACTGCTGGTGTCACTGCGACAGCTGGCTTCGTTGCTGCAGGCACTGTTGGTGTCACAGCAACAGCTTGCTTCGTTGCTGCAGGCACTGCTGGTGTCACAGCAACAGCTGGCTTCGTAGCTGCAGGCACTGCTGGTGTCACAGCAACAGCTGGCTTTGTTGTAGGAGCTACAGGCTGCACTGTAACAGCTGATTTAGCTGGCACTGATGAAGGAGTCGCAGTAATAGTCGGAGCACTTACTTGCGGATTGAAAACGCTGGCAATAACCTGCTTTGCTTCGCTTGCCTTTTCTACTTTCAATTCAGACAGTGGAATAATGCCATCTTTGCTTGCTACTTTTGCTGCAGTCGATGCCTTATCTGAAGATATCGATTTTTCTGCGAGCAAAGTCTTATCTACAGTCTTTGCTGAAGGCAAAATGCCAGTTGGAACTGGAAGTTTTGCACTTACAGGAGCTGGTATCTTATTTGGTGCAACAACAGCTTTCGAGATCATCGGCACCGGTTCGGCGCTGCTCTTTTCGCTGGAGATAACACTAGGCGGAATGATGCCATTGTGGCTGGCTACGGTTTCGCTTGCCTGGTGCAGAGGCTTAAGTTGTTTGTTGTTTGTTCTCAGATCAAGCTCTTTGAGTTCTGGCAAAGTCGCCATAGCTTGAGGTGCTTTTTCAACAGGTTTTGTTTGACCGAATGCAAATTGCGTAGCTTTCAATGCGCTTGGTTGCGGTAGATTCAACTGTGACTGTGGTGGCACGCTAGTTGCACTAAGAGTTGTTGGAGCAGCCAATTGCTCTGGCTTGATTGCCTTCGGCAGAGGCAATACAACTTGAGCCATCTTAGGTGGAGCAACTGCAGCCTTGATTTGGAACTGGTTTTGATTGATTGTTCTAGTCGGTAGTGTTGGAACCACTGGTGCTAAAGCAATTTTGAATTCGCGCTCTTGTTTTTCAGCAAGCGCCTTTATTTTGTTTGCTCTTTCTTCCTGAGCAAGGGTATTTGATTCTTCTGCAACCTGATTAATCATGGCGTTGAAAGCGACCTGGTCAGCTGCGGCTGCAACCAACTGTGTTGAAACGCTTTCTAACTCATGCCAATCGATTGGTGTTGAGGTCAAATCGAGAATCTTTGCTTGTTCGCCTTGAGTATGTGTGTTGAAATCAGGAGAACTTGCGTTTGCAATTGCTTCCAATGTGCGCTCTGCAGTTGAGTTTGCGTTTGCCACTGCTTTGCTGATATCGATTACAGGAGCGTTTTCTACTTTATCTAGAGACGATAAAGTTACTGCGTGTGCATTGGCGCTGTTGCTGGCGTTAGAAAGTAGTTCTTTCTGAGCGCTCGCAATGCTGCTTGTTTGATCATTTTCAGCCGGCGACTTCAAATTCTGAGTATCCGGTGCGCCCGAGTCCTTGCTGGCAATTTCAGATGTGTCTGTACCTGGACTCATGCATGTTTCGGCAAGTGAATCTTGATCTAAAAATCCGTGAATTGGTTGAGGATTTAGTGAAATTGAATTTTCGATTGGCAGTGAAGCCGATGGTTTTGACGTACTTGGTGTCGGCTTTACAGTGTCTGTTTCTTGGAGCTGTTCGCGAATTTGCATGAGTGTCGAAGTCAATGCTTGCTTCGCCATTGCAAAACGGAAACCAAAGAACAGACGGAAGTCCATACCGGCAAGACTTGGTGTGTTATGTGAGTGGAAGTTCCAAATTGGCTCTGCTCTGATGAAAGCTTGAAGTCCTGGGTACTGCTTCATCACGCGACGTGCAACTTCAAAGTCCGAAATCAAAACGTAGCTGTTTTTCGGAATGGTGGCATTGTGGTGGAATGGTTCGCGGAAGTTTTGCACAAATGTGGTTGATGCAGAGAAGGTCCAGCCATTCTTCTGATAGAGTCCGCCCCATGTGTAGAATGGATCAAGTTCTTTTGTTGGAGCTTGAAGTGGAGCTTTACCACGTGCCTGAATCAGGGCGTTGACGAAGATAACCGAACGTGGTGTTGCGATGTACGATGCGGTAATACCTGGCAAATAGTCAAACACCGATTGTTGGTGCAATTGCCAGAGTTCTCTTCCTTGAATTTCAAATTGCAAGCTGCCTTTTGCACCCAACGGAACTGTGTGCTGAAGACCGATTGCATAAGAATGGATAACCGTGTTCAATCGCATGCTATGTGCGAGTTGGTCACGAATCATGAAATAGTTAGTAAATATGCGGGTACTTGGGGTGAAGGCCCAACCGCCTGAAACGTTTGGCAACACACGGAAAATCATGTTGTTGCGGGCGACTTCTCCGAGAATGTCATAGAGACTTGCCTGGTCGCGTGCGCTCAATTGTCTCCAGGTGGCTGGTCGTGGCAATTGAGAAAGCAACGTTCTCTTCAGTGGAAATTGAAATGGGTTTGTTTCATCACGACCCGTGACTTCAACGCTTGACGAGAAGTACAGATTTGACGGCAGGCGCTGCATGATTTTTAACTGCAACAACTCGCCAATCGGCGTTTTGTAAGCGTCTCTATCGGCAAGTGGCACCACGTCAGTCGGCAAGATAGTTGTGCCGACTGCTGGTGAATTTATTGTCGGTGTGGTCGGAACTGAAGGCGTCGTAGTTGTGCTAGGTGCAGTCTGAGCCATTGCGCTCAGCGGAAGCATCGGTGAAAGTCCAACGGCGATTGCTTGACAAAGCAACAAGCTTTGCCATGCAAGACAAGATCCTGATTTTCTTACAGGCTTGCTTTTTGTTTTATCCGCCAATGGAACCCCTTTTTCTAGAGCAGGTATTCAAATTGAAATTCAATTTTTCGCCTACGCCGAAATTAGCCTTGCACGATGGTCGAATTTTTTGCCGAAGATGCTGGGGTTATGCAAATGAAAACAGAGCAGTTGTTGCTGCAGCTTTAGTCAAAGAACTTGACTTCATTTTTATTCCCTAGTAAAAGTGGCAATCCGACGATTGATTATACAATGCGTATTTAAATTCAACTAGTCCGAATATGCTCTACAGGCGAGTGTCCGGGAAAATTAGATCAAAGTTTGATGTTGTGATGTCAGTAGTATTCGCACAAAGATCTTAGCGACTTTCTGCCTACAAAACCGTCACCATCAAGATGCCAATGTGAGATGTCAGCTTCGTCATGTTGCCAACAGAGGAAATATTTGAACTCACCCTGACAAGCAGGGAAGTCAATTAGACCTTCTTTCATTTTTCTCAAGATCACACCATGACTACTGATTTTGTCCACCCAGTTTTCAAGGCAGCGGACAAATTCACCTTGCTCCTTGGAAAGCTCGCTAATGGCAAGTTCGAATTGAGCACGTCTTTGCCTGAATTTGCTCAACGAAATATCGTCTTCGTCATCTGGCGTTTCCGACTCATCAAGCGCCTTTTCTGCTTTTAGATAACGATTGTTCAGGTTTTGGAGCCTTGCTGTTCTTTCATCAAGGTCTTTGTTAGCCTTAGTAATTAGCTGCCTTAACTCAGGCAAAAGGGCTCTTGCTTCGTCGACTGTGAAATATCGTTCTTTCATGCTCAGCTACTTTCATGTACACCATTCGCTCTTATGCCATACCCCGGCTGACTGCCGCTCAAACGCAGCCGAGCTGCTTTGTCTTGCAAGAAGTCGCCACAATTCACTGACAAAATGAGGTCATATGACAAGTCTGATTGATCTGACTAGACAACTGGAAGTCGTTAAGAAAGAGGGTTTTCCGCCTCAACTTCTGCCCCTCTATCGCATTATTTCGCCCGAAGTTGAGTATGTAGATCACGCTGCCGGCGCCAAAATAATGCAGGCAATTTTTAATTGCTCAGTGTCCGATTTGCCTTGTGGCGAGGGCTGGGCCGAAGAAAATCTTTCAATTTCGAGCCATTTGGGGACGCATGTTGATGCTCCGTGGCATTATGGCAGCACTTGCGACGGCGAAAAGGCAAAAACGGTAGAGCAAATTCCGCTAGAAAGTCTTTACTGCAATGCTTTCAAGCTTGATTTCAGTAGCAAAAAGGCAAGTGGTGCGGCAATTACAGTCGACGATCTAAAGCGAGAATTGGACAAAATAGAATACACAATCAAAGAAGGCGACGCTTGTCTCATCCACACCGGACATGACAAGTTTGCCCTCGATGACCCGATGAGATATCACTATCCGGGCATGATTCGCGAGTCGGCGTCATGGTTGGCAGAGCAAGGGGCAAAAATTGGTGGCACCGATGCCACTGGCTGGGATCGCCCGTTCCATGTGATGGTGGCTGAGTTTATTCAGACAAAAGACAAAAGCAAAATTTGGGACGCGCATTATGCTCATCGCGATCGAGAATTTTACGTTGTCCAACAGCTATGTAATTTAGAAAAGTTACCCGCGAAAGGGTTTAAGGTAGGCTTCTTTCCCCTGCCGATAGTGGGGGCTAGTGCCGCTCCTGCAAGGGTTGTCGCTTTTGTTGATTGAAAAATCGGAGCCACCGGTTGGTTAATCTTTCGCGCGGTCCATACGAAAAAGTCCGGTGGCTTCTGTTGGCAGCATAACCTCTACTGATGCCAACTGACAACGGGATTTTCCCTAGTATCATGTTCTTGACTTGTTGTGGACTGGATAAGCGACAAGCGAAAATGCGACTTTTCAATTTAACAAGAGTCTTTGTGAGAGCCAATCATATGGAACTTAGCCCCAAATTCAACTACCTCAATTCTCAGAGCTATCAATATCATGTCTTAACAAAACATAGTCTTGAAAGTCTTTACTCTTCTCCTGGCTCACTCGACTGGAAAACGCAGCCAGACCCATTTCGAGACTATGAAGGTGCTCTTAAAACTCTCTTGGGGCGCCAGTTTCAGGCGAAAGACATTAGTCTTTTTGAATCTATTCGCGTCATGCATAAAGGTCAGGGTGGGGTGTCACCACATGAGGTGCTGCCACCACCGGCCGTGCCGGCTAGTTTGGATTTCATTTCAAATTTGCTTTTCCATAGCATGGCAATCAGTGCCTGGAAACAAGTAAAAGGCACAAATTCGAAATGGGCGTTAAGGGTAAATCCATCCTCAGGAAACCTGCATCCAACTGAAGTTCATCTAATTACCAGCAAAGTCGATGGTATCAATGACGGTGTCTACCATTATTTGCCTGAAAATCATTCACTTGAACAGAGAGCTGCCGATAATATTTTAAAATCGCTTCTCAGTGTGATTTCTCAAACAGAAATTGAGGCACCGCCTGTAATGCTCTGTTTGACTTCGATATTTTGGCGCGAAGCATGGAAGTATAGAGATCGTGCCTTTCGCTATTGTCAACTAGATTTAGGGCATGCAAGTGCTGCGATTTGTCTTGCTGCTGCCAGTCTGGGCTGGCGTTCGCGGGTAATTGCCGAATTTCCAGACTATGATGTCGCAAGCAAGCTAGGGTTGGCTGGCTCAGATGAAAAACCAATGCTTTTCATTTTGCTTTACCCATCTATTTATATAGAGAATGTTGCGACAGAAAATTTGAGTTCTAGTAAAAGTGATTTTGAAAGTAGACATGCTGCTAGCACTTCATTCGTGGGCAAAGCAAATCGCTTGTCCAGTTCTACAATTGAATATAAATCAATCAATACTGTTTACCAGGCTACTTGTCTGAGCCAAGAAGTCTTTCTAGCAAGATCTCAACCTGCCGGCGTTAGACCTGCCAGATCGTTAGAATTGCAGCAAGGAATTGAATCGATTGACTTAAGGCAAATGTACTTTGAACCAAAACACAACGACTCTGTCGATGTCGTTGTGCGCAGACGACGCTCTGCCGTGGATATGGATGGGCAATTGAGAATAAGTCTGGCTCGCATGTCTCGCATATTAATTGATTCGACGCGTGGTTATGATTCGAGTTTTAGCAAAACTCTGGCCTGGCAAGAAGATAGCGCTCGCGAAGCGGTCTATTTTGTCCACGTGATTTTGTACGTACACCGCGTCGATGGTATCGCTACTGGTGTGTACTATTTTGACCGCAATTTACTGACGTTGACCCCACTCAGTGAAACCAACGTCAGGAGTCATGCCAAATATGTGAGTTGTTTGCAAGATATTGCCGCAGATGGTGTATTTGCAGTTTCGCTCATCGCAGATATGCAATCGGCGTGCGAAATATATGGTGAGAGGGCGTATAGATATATACACCAGGAGGCTGGCTACATAGGTCAGCTGTTTTATCTGACGGCAAATGCATTGGAAATCGATGCCACCGGAATTGGTTGCTTTCTTGATGATGAAATTAATCGGAGTCTGCCACCAGGGATGGAGACAGTTTATAACTTTACGTTTGGAAGAGGCGTAATTGATAATCGATTGAGTAATTTGCCGGCTTATGCCGACTCAATAACCTAGAAGTTTTTGAATGAAATTTGGTTCTTTCCTATAAGCAAAAAGTCTTTGCGAACCATTACGGATCAATTCTGTCTTTGGACCAAAGCGTCCCCATGAAATTCCGTCGCCGATTCTTGCTCGGCGCAGGTCGACAAATTGATAGCCTTTTTTGAGCGATTGAACAAAAAGCCCCAGGTCTGGGTCTCCCGGGTGCATCAGGTCTTCGGTTTTAACAACGCCGGGGTTATCTCTCCAAATTTGCGCGGCGCAAATATCGTGCACATGATTAATCAGTGAATTCTCTTCAAAGCTGGCAAAAGACATCACCTGAATGATGAACTCTTCAAAAGTTTTAGCCTGGCAAACCGCAACTGCCGGGTCATGACAAACATAAAAAATGGGACCCCAATCTTTTGATTGCGGCGTCAAATCTGCCACCCAGAAATTGCCGAAACCGTCGGCGGCAATTGGAAGCCCATTTGGCATTAGTCCTTTCATCTCAAAACTTTGCCTGAGTGAAAGTCCCGAAAAGTCCATGCTTTCAAAAGCAGGCTCGATTCCTCGCGTTAATGACAGAATGTCCATCATCGGTGCGGAAATTGAGCAGGGTATCGTACTCTGAAGTTCTTCCAGCTCTTTTTTGTTTAGACCTGGAAGCAGTTTTCCAAAACATGCTTCACCATCGTCATCCTCGCCAAGAGATTTTCCGTCGAATTCCTGAAGCCGAGAGATGAGATTCATATGTCGCCTTCTAAGTTGAAGGAGTTTGCCCTTCGCTTGTTGTTTCCACAACAGGTGAAGAACTCAAAGCCTGGCTGTCTTTCCCGTTGCGTATGCAGAGTGCTAAAAGCAACCAGAATACAAATTGCACTTGTGGACGGTAATAAACTGTGTCCACGAGTCCGTGCACCATCATGCCCACCAGCGCCGCCGCCGCGCCTGCGGCTATCCACCGCTCGGGTCCGTTCTGATTGCCCCAGAAATTTTCGTGTGCTCTGGCAATGGTGCCAATTATCATCCAGACGAATACACCCAAGCCCACTATGCCTGTTTCCACCGCGACTTCCAGTGGAACGCAATAGGTGCCCAGCGCATCAAAACCACTGCGCATATACAACCCATATGCCATTTTGAATGTTGAATTGCCAGGACCAACTCCAAGCCACCAACTATCCAAAAACATCTTTATAGACGATACATAAACGTTCATTCGGTACGAATTTGAGCTGTGTTCTCTGCCTGCAAAAATCGAAAGAATGCGGTTTTCGATTGGTGGCGCACGATGAATTACAAACAGCAACAATGGAGGAATCAGAAACACTGCAGCAAGCAATAGCGGTCTCAATTTAGGTTTCTTAGCCCAAAGTGACATCAATACGATAAGCCCAAGTATGCCCAGCGCCGCGCCAATTCCCATCCAGCCACCACGGCTACCTGTCATGATGCTGCAAACCGTAATCACTGCTCCTACTCCGAGCATAGGCAAGGAGGCAAGACGCTGCCAACCTTTCTGGCAAAACGAGTAAATCGCCAGGCTGAAGCTCAGCGGAATCAGTGGGATCAAATAGCCAGCCAGCAAATTTGGGTTCTTAAGTGTCGAATAAACGCGAGTAGTTTTATCTTCAACATTGGGGTCTTCCCATGTTGCCAGCGGAGGCACGCCGATTTTGTATTGGTAAATGCCGTAAAGTGATACCAGTGTTCCGGCAAGCAATAATGATGCTAAAACAATCAAGCTGCGCTTTCTGGTTGATTTTTGCAAGACACTCATAAAAAGGAAGTAAGCGCAAAAGTAGACTGCCATTTTTGAAAGCCCTTTTATGCTGGGCACCAAATAATGAGAGGCTCCTGTTGCCACCACATTCATGGCGAGGAAGGCAAGCACCGCCATGTCGAGAGCACATGGCTTGTATGACTCTTGCGGGTTGAGCATCGTTGCCAGTACACGCAAGCCTGTGGCACCCATGACTAAGAGTGCCAGAATATTTTTGTCATCTGCAAATTGTGGTGCAGGCAAAACAAGAAAGAGCAATACTACAGCTGCAAAAGAAAGAAGCTCGCAGATGCCTCCTGCCGGCATCAAGAAAGAAAGCGCCTTATGAAAAAGAGCCTTGATTTTCAGCCATATTCCGAAAATGGCTGACTCGTCCAGAGTTTTTCCCCAGCCTTCATCAAATTTGCTGAGTGAAACCACAGGTACTATTCGGCTTTCAAAATAATCAATAAGCGACATGCTCTAATTCCAGAATTTATGGTTTGGAATTTGCGTTAATCGCAACAACAACGCCTTGAACTCTATAGCTGAATGCTTCTAGTTCAACCTGATTGCCGACTTTTATTTTTTGACCGCAGACAACATAGCCATCTTTTGTTTGCTCTGACTTGTCACTGCCGACTGTGATTACGAAATCATGTGCCAGTGGTTGTGATGGGTCTGGTGCCGCAAAAACACTGCCATCTTTAGGTGAAACAAATGCAGATTGCTTTGGTGAATGTTTTACCCCAACAATTCTCATTGGTGGTTCTACCGGTTGGTTGCGAATTGTCAAAGAGGTAAGCTCGCCTTCTTTAAACATATTTGGGTCTTTCGTTTTCAATCCGGCAAGATAAATCTCGATGGTGACTGGGGGCTTTCCGACTATCGTCTGGTCGACGCCGGCGCAATCAGCCTTAGCCAGGAAGAAACCCACGGTGGAAAGGAGAAAGACCACCAGGCAAGCAAAATCCAGAGGATTAAAACGTCCAAGAACCTTCATTTATGTCAACCCGCCTCGCTCAAACGCCGCCAGTCTAGCATAATCGCGCGCTGTACTCAGCCTTGCCTGATAGATACAGAAATGTGATGTAGCGCATATAAAGTGTCGAACTCATATTTAGAGCAAAACTGTCTAAGCGAGAACCGCAACTTAACTTTCGGGCGACGCATGGCGTCGCCCCTACTCCTGCGCAGACAGGATCTGATCCTCAGCGAGATGAGTTCGCCAAAAACATCTAAGATGTCTGCGCCCCCAGGGTGAGAACGGAGTCCTTCGAACGTCTGGGCTGGGGGGCTTATGTCCACTTTGTAATAATCTGGAAGATCCCGCGGGGTGGGCGTCTTGGGCGGGACTGTGGATTTGCACAGTTAGGGACGATTGGGCGAAATGGATAGTGGTGTTGGCTTTGTGGAGTTTTGGGGTTTTGACTTCTGATACCAGAAAAGTTTTTTCTTTGCCCAAATTTCTCATTTTTGCCAGGCTGGAAAGCTTTGCTGTGACTGGCTTGTAGGAATTCATCTTTTGGCGTGGTGGAACTACGTATAAGCTCTGTCTAAGAAATTTCAAATCACGGTAGAGTTAGACATCAGGGAGCACAAAAACAATCTTGGGGATTCAAACAATGAGCGAACTTATTAACGACAACACGAAGGGTGCAGCTAAAGAGCACGACAAAACCGAGAGCAAACTGAATTTTTGTGCTGTGCACGAAAGCGACAAGTCTGTTGCTGCACCGAAAGACCGCGTTGAAGATCAATTGGCTCGGCAGCTTGAAGAAAATGAAAAACAGATTGCCGCCGCTATGTTGCGCGTAGCACATATCGCTGGACGTGCTTTGGGTCTTGAGCATTGTGAAGAGCCGCACCATTTCCAAACATTGAAGACTGAAGTTCTCAAACAAGCCGCAAAGAATGAGCCAGCTTACGTCGAAATGAAAAAGGCGATGTGCTAAACCCAATCATCAGGTGGCATTGTTCCGCCTGATAATGAAGCTCTCCTATTGATCGGCAGGATCAGTCGGCTATCTTCAGGTTTTCCAGAGCATCTAATAATTCGGTTTGATTCGTTACGGCTGTGCCAATCTTTTTGACTACAATTCCGGCAGCCAAATTACCTAGAGCCATCGCTTCTGTCATAGTCGCGCCGGTCACCATGGCTAGTGTCATCGTTGCAACTACCGTGTCACCGGCACCGGTGACGTCAAAAACCTCGCTACGATTAAATGCAGGTAGTTCAAACATGGCTTCGTTTTCTTGAAACAGCACCATTCCAGCGCCACCTCTAGTCAATAGAAGGTTGCGGGCGCCGCTTATACTCAGCAGCTTGCTGCCTGCTTCTGCAACTTTTTCTGTCGAGTCAATTTTGAATCCAACCGCTGCTTCGGTATCAGGCTGGTTTGGAGTGATTAATGCTGCTCCCCTGAAACGGGCAAAGTTGTCTTGAGCATCTACTACTACTTTAAGGTTTTTCGCTGCCGCGATTTTCATTGCACCATGAACTATCTGGTCGGTGATTACTCCACCACGATAGTCACTGAGTATAACTGCGCTATATGAACCAGCTACGGCCTCTAGCTTTTCCAGTACTTTGTTGGCTACTTCGCCGACAACTTTTTCTCTGGAAATTCTGTCTAATCTAATTAATTGTTGTCTGAGTGCGTGTGCGCTGGAAAGAATTCTGGTTTTTACTGTGGTTGGTCTTGAAGGATCTTCGACCAGTCCATATGAAATTCCAGCTTTTTCGAATAGTCTGCCTAGCTTGCGAGCATATTCGTCTCTGCCGCAAACCCCTACTGCGTGGCAAATTCCGCCCAGGGCTGCAAGGTTGGCTGCAGCGTTTGAAGCACCACCCAAAATCAACTCAGTGCCGACATGTTCTAGTATCAGCACTGGTGCTTCTCTAGATATACGTTCGGGCCTTCCCTCGAGCAATTCATCAATAAGTAGATCGCCGAGCACAATCACTCTGCCACCACTCATAGCATTAATGCGAGAGCGTAAACGAGATTTGCTCAAGCCGGTGCTAGCGGGTAGTGACACTACTGGGCTCCTTGAAATTGCTAGGTCGTGCGGATGCATTTTTTCGAGTTCCTTGAACAGTTGCTGGGCCATTTGATTATTTGGGTCGAGACCGAGTACCAAATCTCTCGCTTTAATTTCTTCCTCTAAGTATTTCATTTCTTTGTACATTCGTCTCAGCTGCAAAGCTGTTCGGACTGCTTCTGGAATACTTTCTGCGCTTGATAACTGGTCTCTATTATTTCTCAGCTCCTTGAGTTCTGCATTGGATAATTTATGCTCATCGAGCAGCTTTGTGTCATTCAAGAAATTGCTAATCAAGTTCTTGAGTTCATGCTGAGGCTTGTCATGATCTGGTTTTAGAAACTCTGATTTTTTGAGGACAAATGGCTGCTTTTGACCTAATGGAAACGAAAAAGATGAGCCTGATTTTGGTCGGGTGAATTGAATATCAATTTTGCTTAGTGAATCTGGATCATGCTGTCGAGGCGTATCTTTTTTGCCCTCTTGTTTAGCCTGCTGATCGCGGTCAAGCCTTGCCTGTTGGTTGTTTTCAGGCTTCTCTTTTGACTCTTCCGGCTTTCCACTTTCTTGTGGCCGGGACTCAAATGGATCGCTCATCTTGGCCACTCCTTGTTCTTATCACTAGTATTTTATATTGTCGCCCTTAACATCGACTTATGTTAGAATCGAGGAACTTAGTAGGCACCATATTTGGTTGGTCATTTAATTTTGGCTGGAGAGGGGAATTCACAGCATGGCGTTAGCAAATAAGAAGATTCTCTTGGCAGGACTCGCGTCAATGATGACGTTTGGTTTTGCTCAAGTCTCGATAGCCGAAGGAGAACCGGCTCTTCGCACCGCTATTCCTGGAGCAGCAAGTACTGAAGTCGCCACTCCAGAGCGCATCAAAAGAGACTATTTCCTTGCCTATCGCATGGCAAGAAACCCATATATCGACAAAGTAATCGAAGCTGACCCGCGCATCGTTGCAGCTATCTGCACACATCCAGGTCCAGCAAAGCAACTCGCTAAGCATCGCCATCTCGACAAAATTGCTGAAAGCGATCACTATCTTTGCCGCAGACTTTGCCAATGGGAAGGAGCAACACAAAAGCTCATCCGCAATCCTATGGCAGATAAAGTAATCGCTCTCGACCCACAAGGTTTTGCATTCGCAATGAATCGCAAGCCAGAATATGCTCGACTGATTGCTCGTCATCCAATGTTCAACAACTTGGCTGATATCTCGCGTGATATGCCGCACGAGATGGCTAAGCACATTCGTTAATCAATATTATGTCAACTAATCAATTGGCACAATTTTTCGAAATTGTGCCAATTGGTATATTTTCGGGTCTTTTGTCCGGTGCTTTTGGCATCGGCGGTGGTATCGTTTCGACGCCGCTTGTGCGGCACTTCCTTGGTGTAACCGCGCACGTTGCTATCGGAAGCACGCTTGCAGTGATTTTGCCCACCGCAATTGTTGGCTCTATCAATTATTTGAAGCAGGGCAAGCTAATACCAAAGCTTGCTCTCGTCTGCGGTGTGCCTGCTGCACTGGGTACCATTGCTGCCTCGTATGCAAGTCACTTTGTGGAAGGTCAGCAGCTCATGCTCGTTTTAGCAGGGCTGATGATTGTAGTTGCACTCGATTTCCTTACTGGTTTTGGTCAAAAATTGCGTTCGCATGGCGAAGAAAGTGACGAAGCTTTCAAAATTGAACTTAATAGCAAACAGTCGCTAATAGGCGCTGCTTTAGGGCTTTTCGTCGGATTGCTTTCTGGTTTCCTTGGTATCGGCGGTGGTTTCATTATGGTGCCCGCCTTTTGCTATCTTCTCAATCTTCCTCTTAAAGTTGCCTTTGGCACATCCTTACTAATTGTGGCTGTGGTTGCAATGCCAGGCACATTTGTACACGCGATGCATGGTCATGTGTCAACTTCAATTGTGATTCCCATGGTTGTGGGATCTGTGCCAGGTGCGTGGTTGGGCAGTTACTTTTCACTCAAGGCAAAAGACCGCTGGTTAAGAGTAATATTTGGCGCGATTGTACTTATAATGGCAATAGTGTTCGCTTATCGTGAGCTTTATGGATCTCTCGGATAGACTCAATTTTTCTGTCTAACTGGGCATAATAAGGTTCTGGAGACTAGACCAATGTTTCACCACCGTTTGCTAGAACTGGAAGCCGAACTCAGAGCAAAAGAGCATGTGCAAAACAAGCTTGAAAAACTCACGCCTGAGTGTCTTGGTCTTTTCGATTTTTTGCAAAGAGATGTGGAGACTAAACTCGGCGACAAGGTGCCCAAAGATTGGAAGGGCTGGATTTCATACAAGCGAAATAGTCAAAACTCTTTGATAATTTTGCGCGGGCGCGCATTTAAAGAAGGCATGTTTGGCGGCTTTCGGGCTGGCATGGATACTCCGTTGGGCTTGGATTCAATTACAGAAAATCAGCGAGGCTTTGATGTTACACCGCCGCAAGAATTAGATCATTTACTTGTGAATTTTGGCCTTGATGGTGAGACGATTCGCGTGTTTCTCTGGTATGGCGAAAATATTGCACCTTATAAGCTCATTTATGCTGCCGATTTAGAAGACGACCCGCACAATGACTTAGCAGCAGCAATTGTCGAAGCCTGCATTTGGATTGTAAAACGCCCAAAGCATCAAACTCTGGAAGCGTATCTAAAGCAAGCTCAATGATGCAACTCAAGCACTTCGATGGAGCTGCAAAGCATGCTCAACGAAGCTGCTAGGCATGCTCAACGAAGTCATCCAAGCCATTCGTGCGATCTAGATTTTGTTGATTAAGCCAGCTCTTCAGCTTTCTTGTCTATCTTAATTGTGGCACCGGGAGTGCTAATCGTTTGACCACTTGCAACTTGTTTTGCGGCGTGTTCGTCTGCTTTTGTTTTAATTACTCCAGCGACTCTGTCAACTGCATTCTGCACAGAGCTTTGTTCGCCGCCGCCCATGCGACCGAATGCGTGCAACAGTTCTATTGGAATTGGGAAAATCAAAGTCGAACTGTTTTTCTCGTTTGATACTTCTACCATCGTTTGAAGCTGTCTGAGTTGCATTGCGCCTGGTTGAGTTGCGATTACTTCTGCTGCGAGAGCCAACTTTTCGGCTGCTTGCAATTCGCCGTCTGCAGCAACGATTTTTGCTCTGCGTTCTCTTTCTGCTTCGGCTTGTCTTGCCATTGCGCGTTGCATTTGTTCTGGTATTTCAACGTCTTTGACTTCAATGGCATTGATTTTAATTCCCCATCCTTCGGTTTGGCGGTCGACGATGGCTTGCAATTGTGCGTTTATTTTGTCTCGTTCGCTCAGTAATTCGTCGAGTTCATGCTGACCAAGTATGCTTCTTAAAGTCGTTTGTGCAATCTGGCTTGTCGCAGAGTAAGGGTCTTCGATTTTTGTGACGACCTTATAGGGGTCAACAACCTGGAAAAAACAGACAGCTGCAGTTTTTGCAGACACGTTGTCTTTGGTAATGATTTCTTGCATGGGAATCGTCATGGTTACCATACGAGTATCAACTTTCTTGAAACTTTCAATCATTGGTATGACTAGAACAGGACCAGGTCCGCGGACGCCTGTGACACGTCCGAAGCGAAAAACCACCAGTCGATCGTATTCAGTAACGAATTTCAAGCTGGAAATGACTATCGCGAATAAGAAAAACAGCAAGCCCCACATTAGTTCCATAAAGCCGTCCTGTAATCAGAAATTTACCGTCGTCCCAGTATCCAGTTTCATAATACCCATATATTACGACTCTCGCTTGAGTCTGCAGATGAAAAAGCCAGAGCAGTTATGGCGTGATGGCAAAAGTTGAAGATAGCCAGATTCGATTTGTCTGGAAGTCTCCTCCCAGTGTGGCTCAGTAGACCAGCGTTCTAAAAGCTCTTTATCTAAAAACGGCGCCAGGCTTTCCGGTTTATATTCCGGGTGATTTGAGACAAACCAATTGAAATTTTCAACATTCTCTTCTGGTTCGATTGAGCAGGTTGAATACACAAGTGTTCCGCCAACTTTTGGCATTTTTGCCGCGTTTTCCAGCAAAGCGCGCTGATTAAATACCAGCTTTTCGATTTGGGATTCTTCTCTGTTTTGACGCATATCAGAGCGCCGGTTCATTACTCCGGTTCCTGTGCAAGGGGCATCGACCAGCACTGCGTCGCAAGGCTGTTCTGGTTTATATTCATGTCCATCAGCTACGACTGTCTCGATGTTTTGCAAGCCCAGTCGGCGCCTTTCGCTGCCTAGCAGGCTGAGTCGCTTTTCGCTTATGTCGACTGCAACGACTCTGCCTTTGTTTTGCATTAATTCGCCAAGGTGAACGCTCTTTCCGCCCGGCGCTGCGCAGAGATCAATTACAGTTTGGCCTACTTCCGGGGCAACGACTAGCGCCACTAGCGCCGACGCTTCATCTTGAACAGCGAAAAGCCCCTCAGCATAACCTGGTAGCTTGTTTACAGGCCCACCGAGTGTGCCGCGATCTAATACATTAATACAGCAATGAACCAGCGGTGATTTTTCAACAATCATACCTTTGCCGGCAAAAATATCGAGCAAGCCCTGTGTGCTGATTGATTCTTCACATGTTCTCAATGTAAGAATTGGGATCTTTTGCGTGTGCTCAAGCAGTTTCTGGCATTCTTGAGTACCATACCGTTCTAGCCAGCGGTTTAGTATCCACTCTGGGAGCGAGAATTTCTTGGCCAGTTTTTCGGAGCTTTCATTGGCCCCTGACTCAAGTTTTTCAACAAGTGAATTGATCTCAGACTCTGTGTTGCTATCTTCGTTTGAAAGCGCTGCGGACTTTCTGTTTCGTTCAAACGATCGCAAGACGCCATTTGCAAATTTTGCAGAACCTTCGTGCCCGGTTTTGCGTGCAATTTCTACCGAAGTGTTGAGAACTGCAGATGGTGGCATGTCTTTCATGTGGATTAACTGAAAGATTGCGCTTCGAAGAATGGCACGCAATGGCGCACTGAGTTTTTCTAGAGGCTTCTTGCTCAGTTTGCTTATTTCGTGGTCGAGTTCAATTTGATGTCTAAGGGTGCCTTGCACAATGTAAGTCACAAATGCTCTGTCACGCTCGCTGAGCGAGTTGTTTTTGAATGCGGCAGAAAGAGCGTTATTAGCAAACGCTCCTTCTTGTTCAACCTTAAGTAAGACCTCAATTGCAATTTTGCGTGCGGGAAGTCCCTTCATTGCTTGTGTAGTCATTGCGTTTTCAACATGCTGTCTGATTTCATCCGTAATCCATTTGCCCAACTGATTGCAGTCATTCTTCCTTTGTTAGCTGGTTTCACATCGATAATTTCGATTGCATCATCGCCATTTGCACCGCAAGAAACGATGAATTTGCCACTATGCGTTAAAACTGTGCCAGGTGCAGATGATGATTTGGCATCGGCCCTGGCTGGCTTTGTTTTCATTACTTTTATTGCTGCAGAATCATAATGAGTGTATGTTCCCGGCCAGCCGGCTAAGCCCCTCACCAGATTGTGAATCTCTGTGCTTGATTTAGTCCAATCTATATTTCCCATTTCTTTTGTTAGTCTTGGTGCAAAAGTTGCCTCATCATTATTTTGCGCTTCTGCAGTGATTGAGTTTTCCATCAAGCGTTGCAATGTTTCAACCAAAAGGTCGGCACCGACGATTGACATAGCCGAGGCCAGTGTTTCAGCATCCATATCGTCAGTCAATTGCATTTCGCGCTTTAACAGCATCTTTCCTGTATCAACGCCGGGGTCAGAGTACATGGTAGTAACTCCGGTTATTTTTTCGCCGTTGATTATTGCCCAGTTAATTGGCGCCGCACCTCTGTATTTTGGAAGCAACGAGCCATGCACATTCATTACGCCATGTGGTGCCATCTCAAGTACGTTTTTCTTGAGAATTTGCCCGAATGCCACAGTCACCAGTATGTCTGCTTTTAAATCTTGCATCGCCTGCACCACATCTGGTGCTTTAGATAATTTTTCTGGTTGCAAAACAGGAATGTTGTGTTGTAGCGCAACAATTTTTGTTGGGCCGGGAGCGACTGTTTTTCCCCGACCTGAAGGTCTATCTGGCTGAGTCACAAGCCCGACTACTTCTACGTCCTTCCAGTCAATCAAGCGTTGCATTGATGGAACTGCAAATTCTGGTGTGCCTAAAAAAAGAACTCTCACTTCTCTAGCCTGATTTCCACAATGTGGTCGAAGTTAATAACACTTAAATCGTCGAGGACTATGTACATCAATCGTTTTTCGTCAAAAACTATGTTGCTAAGTATTCCGCTACGCTTTTCTGCAATTGTAGTAATTACCGAAACTTTGCAGCCGACCCATTGCCGCAAATAGATGGGTCTCTCACCACCACCACCACCACCTCGGTCGTTCATTTGTAAAGATCCTCGGTTCCCTTTATCACTACTATGATAAACCCCGAAGCGATAGACGTCCCTCTTGGCAATGCTTTTGGGTTTCACAGTAGCACAATCACCAAGACATACTTTTCCGGCAAAAGCAGCTAGAATTTACACTCTCTGGCAAAATTCCAGGCACTTATGGTTTTTAGAAGGTTCAATCAAATGCAGCATACGCGCTTCTCAGCGGTTCTTATCGCGGCACTTTTATTCAGTTGTTCTTCTGCTGCCCTGGCAGATGATGTTCCGATAAAGCGCACGCAATTGCAGAAAACAGAAGTTCCCGACACTGCATACGAAACTATTATGTCCACCGCAGAATTTGCTCCTGCAGCCAAGCTTCCTCCGCATACACACCCTGGTGTTGAAACAGGTTATGTGTTATCTGGAGAGATGCTTTTGATTGTTGATGGCAATCAAAAAAAATTGCTCAAGCAGGGCGATTCCTACCTGATACCGGCAAATACTGTACATGAAGCTTACAATGAATCTTCCACAGTTGCGAAAATAATAGGTTCGTGGGTGCTGCTAAAGGACAAGCCATTTTCTACTCCCGTTGCTGCGCCAACGCCAACTAAGTAATCACTCTCCATTACGTTCGAATTCCAGTTTTGAAATCTCAGTCTTTTGCTTGCCGGTAAATCCGCTGTCGCAGCTTTAGATTTGTTGCTTTCTTAAATCTGCTCTTTTTCTCCGGCTGGATGAAAAATTCACGCAATCTTCATGCCCTCTAACTTAATCTGCATTTAAGACGGGGGCTTTAATCCCGTGAGATGCTCAGTCGGTCTTCGACTTCAGTTACTAGGGTGAATATATGTCTCGTCCAAATCCAGAACAGCGGCATGAACATGAGAAAGCTCGAGATAATGCGGAGCATCAAAGCCAATCGCACACAGATTCAAATTTGAATCTGCTAGGGCAGCATAAATCTACCCCTAAAGAACACAAAGGAGGCGAAACCGAAACTGCATCAGCTAAATCAGAACCTAAATCAGCAACTAAATCTGAGCTTGCTGCCAAAACTGAAACGAGCATTGCGGATGCACTAAAGAAAGATCCAAAAAACATTGAGTCTGTATTCGGCGACCTGCAAAAGCTTAAGACGGCAGATGGAGCCGAAAAATTCAAGCAAGATCTGAGTTTAATCAATGCAGACCTTCACAAAGCTGGGCTATTGCCAAATTTGGAAATTACAGAAGATAAGACAAATCAATCAGGATTTGCCCTCAAGCCAGCCACTGGAACAGGCGATTCCAAATCAGATATAGCTGATAAGTCGCAAGCAAAAGCTGCACAAAGTCCAGAGTCTATTGCCGCGCAAAAGCCAGCAGCGCCTGGCGTCCAATCACCTGATGCGCCTGCCGTTCAAGCATCCGACGCAGCTAAAGCAGCAGCCAAAGCACCGGAAAGTCAGCCTGAATCGCATTCCAATAATGTACAAAAAGGGCAATCGGATCACATTGGGCATGAAACTCACCATGGTCATGCGGGACATCACGGTCCTGTTGGGCACCACGGACACGCCTCTCATCATCGCCATGGTGGACATCACCGCGGCGGAGCTTCGCACCGGGTCGGGCATGGAGGGAAGTCGCATTCGTTTGCGGGCGGTGCATACGATAGCGTCAAGGCTCCCGACAATGAAACCCTTGGTAGCAGCATAAAAACTGTACTTGCAGAAGCTAAAGCCCAGGGGCTCAGTGACGCTGCCACAAAAGCCGCAGTTGCCTCGATGCTGGTAGAAAGTAAAGGCAATCCCGAGGCTCGTGGCGATCACAATACAAGTTTTGGCCTATTCCAATTACATAGAGGCGGAGAATTGACAGATGCTCTGCAACAAGGCAAGTTGAGTAATGAAAGTGAGGCATTTGACCCTGCAAAAAATGCTCAGGTTGCTCTTGCCTATTTTAAGAAAGCTGAGACCTCATATCATGATATGGGAAAACTCGCAGCAGCGGCTCAGCGACCACTCGATAGGGTCGAATATGCGGCTAAAGTAAACGAGCTTATAAAAGATGGCTCTGTTGATAGCCTGATCAGCAAATACTCGACCTAGTCGAATCAAACAGTTTTTTTTCAGCCAATCAACCAAACGCCGACGGCAATATAGTTTCTATATTGCCGTTTTCGTTCGTGCTCTGACCTCATTTTGCGCCGGCAACAAATCGCCAACAAATTGCTGGTAAAACTGATTTAACGGAACCCCTGAAGGGTTTGCAGCTTCGAAGAATATTTGAATGTTGGTTCCGAAGGCACGCCTGAGCTTGTCCAGCGTGTAGCTTTTTATTGGAGGTTTAGCTGAATGAGAACTGCCAAGGGTGGAGCGCTATCGATTCTGGTGATTGGAACTGTGTGTTTGATTTTGGTTGGGGTCGGATTTTTCTTTCTCATGAAATTGATTGGTGGACAGCGCGAGCTGCAAAATGCAGCAGACGCCGGAGTCTTGAGCATAGCCAAAAGCGGAGTCGAAACTCCAACTGTTGCACTCACCGGCACCGGGTCGCAAAGGTCGCCATTTGAAGGGCTCATGGATGCAAAAACTGGCGGACTAAATCTTCAAACATACAATAGAGCCGTTGGGCAAGCCTTTCTTGTTGCGCTAAACGCTGAAGCGGAAAATAGCGACGCTGGCATCAGAAACGCCAGGCAATTAATTCAAACATTGCAGGGTCCAAATGGAATTGGTGCCAAGCTTGCCGAAAAATTGAGCCGTCCTGGCACAGACAAAAACTCGTGGGTAGTGTCGTCATTTCAACCAGTAGCAGAGTCCAACTCGCTCAGGATGCTTTCCAGCGCAGATTCAAATGCCAATGTTGACTTTAGCGTCACTCCAGATAGTTATGCAGTTTCATATGTAAGACCAGGTGCAGACTCGCTCGATAGCAGCAATTCAAATATTGAGTTGTCTCAGTCTTTTGACAAACAGGTGCCATTGAAAAACTATGGTCTGGACTTGCACGTAAATGTGCCACGCAATGTGAAAGCTGAAGATAAGAACAAAAAATATACTTCGCTGCGTGGATATGACCCAATTAAAATTGGAAGAGTCGGCAGCATCTGTGCCGTAACCATGTCTCCGTTTGAACAAGCCCACCTTGTTTCAAACAAATATTTCAGCACAAACAAAGTGAACCCAGCAGCAAATCTTGGAATAGTGTTGCCGCCCAATTCGTTTCAAACGAACATTTCAGTTAGTGACAAAAAATCTGCTCTACCGCTTGATTTAAGAACCTCATCAATAGTTGGAACTTCTTCAATCGACATTCCAATTCCGATGGGAAATCCATACTTGCTGCAATTGACTGCATCAAAGCCAAAATATGATTTAGCAATTCCGCGTGGTTATTTGATTATTGATAATCAGGGCGACAACCAGGACTCTGCTTATTGGGGGCTACTTCCTCAGGAAAACACCAAAGCTGCAGACTGGTATGGCTCAACCGGCGTAAGTGTGGACACTGCCGGGCGCGGGTGCTTCTCTAATAATGGTCGTTTAGAAGAGTGGATGACTTATAACTTTGCTAAACATCTACCTGGTGGGGCGCTGCTGCCCAAGCCATCACTTGATGGTTTGTACAACCAATCTGGGCAGTCTGCAACTTTGGCTGATGCTGAAGCTGTCACCGCAACCCAAAGCCCGTTGCCATGCCATTGCAATGATTTGAATTCTGATCCCATTGCTCCCGGTGCGAATCTCACTTGTGTCAAAGATGCAACCAGCTTGCCATATAACCCTGGTGTTTTCGACAAGGCATATTTCCCGAATTATTTGAACCCACCAGTGATGGCTAAATCTGGACGGCAATTGACCGCAGGTGAATTAGCCAAAATGAAAACGTGGAACCTCTATTTGTCTAACGGCATCGGAGCATTGCTTGTTGGCATAAACAAAACAACAGGCGCCAGACTTTATCCACAAGCACCAGAATTTCCTCTCAACGATCCGCTGCTCAACATGCCCACGCCATACAATGCAATTCCCGGCACCAATTTCACCATAGGTGTTAATACCTCAGCCCCAGCTCTGGCATACAGTGACTTGCTTGAACCAGGGCAAGTGACAAGAGAAGGCTCGATTTTGCAATTGATGAGACAAGTTGCAAATCACTCAGTTCAAAAAACGGCAAGCATGGAATTGCGTAGATTTTTGGAAAATAGAATGTGGCAGATTAAGCCTGATGCGACACAAGCAGAAATAGACTCAATCCTTGAAAGCAAAACTCTTAGCCTGCGCCAAAAATATTACATCTACCTGGACAAAGACAGAAAGTTTACGCTAAGTGCAACGCGCCCATTTTGGATAGCAGACCTTCCAAGCGACCCCACCCCTGATGGCAAGACTCATCCATTCGTGACTGCGCCATTCTCGTTGCTAGGCACTTTAGTCAACCCAGCGGCCGATTTCGACATACATGAAATGCCATTTCTCGACAGCAGCGGCCCGACAATCTTCGGAGTACTCAGCGCAAACTTTACACCTTCCAGTGGTGCCAACAATTTACTCGGAGTCGTAAAGTTTCAAGAAACCACTTTCGGTGCCCCCGTCCTCTTCTCCAACGCCAACTAAGTCAAGCATCGACACTTGCCTGATCAGCCCGCAGGGGTGACGCCATGCGTCGCCCGCCCTCAAAGCCCCCCTATACACTGCAGAGGACCCAAAATGTCCAATATTTCTATAACCCCAAAATCATTCTCATTCATCCTCTCAACTGCAATTCTATTTTCGGCTGTTTTCCCAAATGCATCTTTCGCTGGTGAGCACACACTGATCAGTTGGGCTTGCGGAAAACCCGCTGTGCCTGTGGTCAAAAAGGAAAATCTAAAATATGCACCATCGCTGGCTTACATTCCTAGCTATACCGGCAAAGGTAGCCTGAGCACCGAATCGATCCACTACACAGGATTGGTAACAGGTGAATGCTACAACCTAAAATATCTGATGCGCGAGGATGCTGATATTGTTCATAACTGGTATCAAGAAGCCCTCAAGCAGTGCGGCTGGACAATTGACGAAAAAAATAGCAACAAATGTTCTGTCTCAGCGATGCACAGCGGCAATATGAGTTGTTTCATTTACTTTCGTCAATCTCATAAGCCAGGCTTTGCTACAGAAGTTGTTCTGCGCCTTTCGGTTCGGTCTGGCAAATAGAATTGCCGTTGGCAGTCCATTCATAACTGATTCGTTTGCCAGACCGGGTTCTTCTGCTGCTTGTAAACCGAAGAATTCAGGCGCCATTAAGGATTTCGGTTGCTAATCATCTTGACTGTTGTAGAATGATTGGGCGATTGCTTGAAACGGGTGCTTGTGGGTTCTATTAGTCATTATCGAGTGATTTTGTGCTGCGCTGCCGTGCAAATTCTTGCACTCTTCTTTCTTGCAACGGCACAAATTGAGTTGTCGCACAAACTACTAATAGCGACTTTTCAGTTTCTATCATTACTCCTTTGCGTTTTCATTTGTCTTGATCAAAAGAAACAAAATGCCAAATTGAAAAAGCTATCAGATCAGTCGGCAGCGATTTTAAAAATCAAGAAAGCAGGCGCTGGCGATTCCAAACCTGATTTGTTGACTGAGTTAGAATCAAACCTGAAAGAACTCGGTTCAAAACTGCGCGACAGTCAAAACAAGGAGAACACGATATTAAGCCATGCGCTTGATGTAATTTGTTCTATTGGTCCCGATCAGTCATTTATCAGTATGAATCCTGCTTCGAAAAAAGCATGGGGATATTCGCCCGACGAATTGATTGGAAAAAACTTTAGTGATCTGATTGTTGAGGAAGACTTGCAATCTAGCTTGCAAACATTGTTGGGCGCCGAAAAAAGTGTTGATACTCTGCGCTGCGAAAATCGTGTCAGGCGAAAGGATGGCACCGTTCTGTACTTCTTGTGGTCTGCACACTGGTCTGCCGCCGACAATGCTTTGTTTTGCGTGGCCCACGACATAACTGCTCGGAAAAATGCAGAAAGACTAATTGAAGAAAGCGAAGCACGTATAAGGCAAATTCTTGAAGATATGCCGGTTGGGCTGCTCATTGCAAACAGGCTTGGACTCATCGAATTGAGCAACCCCGGCTGCGATGCGCTTGTTTCTTATGATAAAGACGAACTGGTTGGCAAACACATTCAGAAAATTCTGCCTGATCTTTTCAAAACGCAAGCCGCGCCTGATTTCAAAAAGCTCGTTGGTGTATTGACTGACACTTCGGTGATGAGCAAATCATCTGAAAATAAACCAGTGCATGTGTCAGCAAGCGAACTTATTATCGGCGGTGATAAACAATATTTACTCATCTTAGTGGACACAAGCGAGAAGGAAAAGCTAGAGCAACTTAAGCGCGAATTTTTCGCCATGGTAAATCATGATTTGCGCAGCCCGCTAACTTCATTGCTTTCTGTGCTCGACGCTTTACCTGATGGTGTCCTAGGACAGCTAACCGAGAAAGGAGCTGAGGTAGTTAAACGCAACGCAAAAGAAGTCGAGCGCCTAATAACACTTGTCGATGAGCTTTTAGACATCGAAAAAATGCAAGCCGGCAAATTTATCATTGAGGCAGAACATTCACCTTTAGATGCCATTGTTGATACCGCGATTAGTTCTTTGGAAAACATATCGGTTAGAAGAGACATAAAAATCGATTATTCAAAGTCTGCTGTGATGGTGTTTGCAGATAGGTCTTTGCTCATCAGGGTTCTTGTAAATTTGTTGTCTAATGCACTTAAGTTTTCGCCGAAAGGGGCCGAAATCAAAGTTAGGGTTGAAGATCATGAAAACGAGTTATTGCTCTCGGTTCAAGACAGCGGACCAGGCGTTGCTGATGAATTTAAAGATCTGATTTTTGAACAATATCAACAGGCCAAAAAGCCAGAGCAAGAGAAAAAGAGTGGCACTGGTTTGGGTCTTTCAATTTGCCGGAAAATTGTAGAGCAACACGGCGGGCGCATTTGGGTGGAAGATGCGAAAGATAAAGGCAGTATCTTCAAATTTACCATTCCAAAGCACGACATGAAGCTTGACTGAAACCTTTACTATTAATCGATTCATAGGGCAAGACAGGGTAAAATAGGCGCGCAAAGCATCTGGTGGTTTCAGGCATGAGCCAAGCTCGACCTATTCCGAAAGCAATTTGGACTCTCGTCCCGGCGGGGCTTTGGCTGTCGGCGTTCATGATTGCTCCACTTGTCATTATCGGGTTCTTTAGTTTGGGATATAGAACCGAACTGGGCACTTTTGCACCGGGATTTAGTTTTCATAACTATCTGCGTTTTATTCAAGGTCCATATCTGAATTGTCTGTGGCGATCTGTGGTTTTGTCCTGCACAACAACTGGTTTATGTTTGCTCATGGGATTTCCAGTAGCGGCATGGTTGGCTTTCAACGTATCCAAAGAAAAGCAGAATTTGTTCATGGTACTACTTACAGTGCCTATTTCAATTTCATTTTTGCTTCGCTTGTATGCCTGGATTACCATTCTTCGACCAACAGGGCTTGCCACCGGAATTTTGGAATCGATTGGGTTTAGCCATCCTCCCGTTCTACTCTATACTCAATGGGCAGTTCTTTTGGGCATGGTTTACAACTATGTGCCTTACATGATTTTGCCGCTGTATGCAGCCTTGGAAAAACTAGACCTTCGTCTGGTGGAGGCTGCTCACGATTTGGGCGCGACGCCCTGGCAGTCACTGACGCGTGTTGTAGTGCCGCTAAGTTTTCGCGGCATAGTTGCTGGTGTGATTATGGTTTTTGTGCCAAGTCTTGGCGATTATGTTACGCCAGACCTCATGGGCGGTGCGAAAAACATGTACATTGGCAGCTTGATCCAGAACCAATATTTGATGGTGCGCGACTGGGCTTTTGGTTCTGCTGTTTCAACTGTACTTTTGATTATTGTAGGATTTGCAGTCTGGCTGTATTTGAAGTACGGGGACAAGTCGGCGATTGCGTAGGGTGTTGTATGGGAAACGCCATGCTAAGGGTATTGTAGGGGCGACGCCATGGATACTGCTGGCGAACTAAAATGGAGCCGAATCA
>CAZJLR010000082.1:0-26199 GCA_964546815.1 uncultured Candidatus Obscuribacterales bacterium
CTAGAGTCCATATTGTGCCGACTTCGCTAAACATTCGAGTTCGCCAGCAGTATCCCAGGCGTCGCCCGGCCATTATCAATTACCTGTTGAAGCGCCTACCTCGAATCTTATGTTCTGTTTCAACGTCACGGGCGACGCATGGCGTCTACAACGAATGAGGATTTGTTATTGAAGTGAGAATATGGTCTTCCCATTTTCCGTTCAGGCAAAGGTAATCGCGCGCATAGCCTTCTACTGTGAAGCCCAGCCGTTTGAGCAGTTTTCCGCTGCGTTCATTGGTGGGAATGTAATTCGCCATGATTCTGTGCAGCTTCAGTTCATCAAAAGCATAAGCAATCGCCAGGGGCAAAATTTCCGTCATGTAGCCTCGCCCTTGTTTATCTTCTGCCAGTCCATAGCCGAGATAACAAAACTGTGCGGCATTGCGTAAAATCGCACCGAAGCTAATGTGTCCAACCGGCACAGGATTCGTTTTCTCAAACAAAAACATACGTGCCGAAACATCTTGCTCAAATTCTTGAATATTTCGCTGAATTTGCGTCCGCCAAAATTCAGGCGTCAAGAAGTCAGCCGGCATTTTTGGTCCGTAGGGAGCCAAATGCTTCTCATTTTGTTGCCAATAAACAAGTACATGCTCTAAATCATTGGGTGTGAGCAATCGCAAGCGCAGTCGATCGCTTTCAATTAACGGATGTTTGAGAGTCATTTCAGACCTGGCTCAACGAATGAACATCGCTGGAAGCAAGGTAATCAGAAACGAGCCGATCATGATCCAAATGATTGTTTTATAGTGCTTGCGGAAAAACTCAGTCATTGGCGCCCCTGATGTACTCGATTCATTTTAACTCATTCTTTCCTATGCAATTAGCTGGAATAATGAAACCTTTGCAAGTGTCGTCTATCCACAGTGAAAGATGCCACATGAAACGCTTGACAGCGGAGCGCCTAAATTTTTGGATTGCTTCGTCGACTAGTCGGGATTGACTGAAACTGCAAATCCAAGTGGGGAGACTATAAATGACTAAGAGACAAGGTTTATTCCTGGGTATTTCAGCATCACTGCTGAGTTGCGTCGTGACTGTAGGCGCCGCGATGGCTGCCGACCTTTCGCCAAAGGAAACCTACTTGAAATATCGACCGGCGCTGGAAAAGGCAAAGAAAATCGAAGACGTGTCGTCATTCCTTTGCAAGAAAGTAAATGAAGAAATTGCCCACACCCCAGCCGAAATGCGCCCCATGATGTTTGACATGATGAAAGCTTTTCAGCCTTCCGATGTGAAAATTGTCACCGAAGATTTGAAGGGTGACACTGCAATGCTCACAATGAAATGTGATAAGACAGATAAAAACACAAAGGAAACCGGCACCGGCACTTGCACTTTCGTCAAAGAAGACGGTGTTTGGAAAATAAACAAAGAGCAATGGAATTCTAAAGTCGAAACAAAATAGTTAGCCTATGACTTGGAATAACACCGAAGTTACAAAGCTTCTGAATATCAAATATCCGATTTTGCTGGGTCCATTTGGGCGCGGGGCATCTTCGGCGCAGTTGACTGCTGCGGTGTCTAATGCCGGTGGGCTTGGCTCATACGGCTGCAACACTTTAGACCCGCAACAGATAACTCAAGTTGCATCTGAAATTCGAACGCTTACAGATAAGCCCTTCGGCATGAATCTCTGGGTTTCGACATTTGACGAGGGCGGTGACAGTCTCGACGACGAAACCTATGAAAGAATTCTTGAGTTCCTCCTTCCATACTACAAAGAATTGAATGTCCCGCCGCCTGCGCGCCCAACGGCAAAAGCCAAGAATTTCGATGAGCAAGTCGAAGCATTAATAGAGGCGAAACCGGCATTTTTCAGCTTCATTTTTGGTGTGCCTTCGGCGTCGGTTTTGCAGAAATGCAAAGCTAATGGCATTGTCACTGCCGGCGGTGCCACATCTATTGATGAAGCTGTCGCATTAGAAAAGGCCGGTGTTGATATTGTCGTGGCATCTGGATTTGAAGCGGCAGGACATCGACCTGCATTTTTAGATAGAGCCAATGACTCGTTTATTGGTAGCTTTGCTTTGATTCCACAAATTGCTGATGCGGTAAAAATTCCGGTTGTTGCTGCCGGCGGTATTTCTGATGGCAGAGGAGTTGCTGCTGCGCTGATCCTCGGTGCAGATGCCGTGCAAGTCGGCACAGCCTTCCTTGCCTGCGATGAATCGGGTGCATTCCAAGGACATCGCCAGCTTTTATTTCAAGAAGAAGCAAAATATAGCAACCTTACAAGAGCATTCACCGGAAGATTTGCCCGCGGACTAAGCAATCGATTTGCTCGCGAGATGAAGCCACACGAATTCGAAATCGCAAAATATCCTGCCATGAGCTGGATTGTCGCTCCACTCAGCGCCGCCGCAGTCGCACAAGGACGAAGCGATCTCATCGCGCTTTGGGCCGGTCAAGCCGCCCCTCTCGTTCGCCATCACAAAGCCGCGGAGTTATTCGATTCTTTGGTGCAAGAAACAAATGGAATCTTTTTGGATAAAAATTTGGGTTGAGTTAGTGAGAACTGAAGCCAGTCCATCAAATTCCTCAAATCACAACAAGTGCCCAAAAATGGTTTGAGCCAGAGAAATATCTGCCCCTTGCCTATAATAGTGCTGGTTAGCAAGAAAATCGAATCTGAAAATTTTTACTATGCAAAATTTTTCGAGTTCGAATTTTTCGACTGAAACAATAGCGACGTATCAATTATTGCTATTGGTCTGTTTCGTCGCTAAATTTTGCAATGTCTCGATGGCTATCGTAAATGCGCTGCAGCAAATCGAATGACGATAGCATAGTAGTACCAACTGCTATTCTAAACTCCTTAAGTTCGCTTGGTGCTGTACTTTCCTTGTTTGCCATATACTGACAATAATTAAGAAGTGTATTCACCGTTAGCATTATCTCCTGAACTCGCAGTGCCAGCTGTCTTTCTGAAATCATTGGCGGCTTGGAGGTATCAGGAGCACCCAAGCTTAGCCTTACTTCTTGCTGCCCACGGACTGGCTGTGGAAGAGCCCATTTTGGTCGTCGCAATTCAGGGTGAGTTAAGTAGATTTTTTCTAGCATTTGTCCGTGAATTATGTCGACCATAGACGTGGCTAGTTCATGGTACGCAGCAGCCTCTTCATCAGAGGTATCGCCATCTAAAACTACGAAACGAAGACTCCTTTCAAACAGCAAAGAAATGTTTTCCAGATTTTCTCGGACTTGTATAGAGACGTCTTTGCTTTTGAACATATGAGTCCTTAACGTTGATTTGAAATAGTATATTCGCAAGAATCCCAAGAGTCCAATGCGCCTTAAAGCTGCAATGGAGGTTGAAATAACTTCCGTGTCTAAAATTCCAGGCTCAGCAATTCTCAACTTCAGGCTCGCGCCCTCACGAGCCAGGGAGGTAATGATGATCATATTAATTTGTGCTCTGGCGATTTATTTTGCGTATATTCGAACAGGCTTCTTCGGCATAATGAACTGTCGAGGATAAAATTGTGGGCTGAGTCGTTTTCTCCATTGCATTGTAATAACAAGATTTAGTTGGAGCGTCTATATGTCGATGAGAGCCAGATGGGAAATAACTGAAGACGAGCGGCATGCCATCACTCTGGATTTGCAAGATTCAGAGAGGGAAATTAGGCGGCTAACTGAACTTACTGAAGTTTGGGCAACTTTGACAATTCAGCATGACGAGTGGGGCCCCGAAGCGATAAGCGAGTTGCTTGGTTTGGAACCAGACGACGTTGTTCGAAAGGACGAGACCATAACGCCTGAAGGGCGTTTTGATGTTCGCTCAACATTCACAATTTGGCGACTATCATCCGAACAAAAGATCAAAGTCCGCTACTTTGCCGCAGAGGAGCACCTTCAATGGCTGATCGACCAGATTACGGGTCGATTACCTCAATTGCGAAGTTTGCAGGATTCTGGAGCTCGGACAGAAATTGATATACATTCCTACAGCTGGTCAAGGCTTGAATCAATAGAGCTCTCCACTGAGATGCTGCTGCTCTTAGCTCGATATCGGCTGAAAATCAGAATCAATGTCTTTTATGAAAATTCGGATGAAGATTATTGACGAATTTCATTCGAAGAATGCGCCGAAAGAGCGAAACGCAATAAGCAAAGAGTCAACTTAAGATGAATGCATGTCCGCTAGTGCTGCGTACATTATGTGAGCACTTTTAGAACTGCCAACCATTGTTGCATAAGATATTGCAGAGGCGTATTTCTTTGCGCATTAAGCGGAGGTGGAGCAAACAAATGGTTATGGACATCCACCGCAGCATGATTTGGTTTAGGTTAGCTAGTAGGGAGCTTTTTAATCACTACTTCGCAGTTCCATCTGACCCGCAGCGAGAAGACTTTACTTATGAATATTACGAGGGTTTTGACGAGGTTGAACAAACCTTGTTTGAGAAACTCGTTATTAAACCCTGCTCTGTGCCGTGTCTTGACCCCGGCTATAAATATGGTATTGATCCACACCCCTTCATAAGGGTTCGTCTTCCAATCTCAAATGCAGGCGAAGAAATGACGGATGAGCCTTCCGTTGGCACGATAATGTTCAATCGCGAAATTAACTCAGGGTATTGGGACCATCCTCTATACCGATTCACAAACGAAGCAACTCTGCTTTACGTATGTTATTTCGACTGGAATTCAATGCATTCTCGGGATAACAGTTATGTACGTGTTCAAGTAAGTGAGTGGCCTTCTCATCCGGAAGTTATTGGGAAACATGCCTTGGTTGAGGCGTATCAAGTGCAATACGTTCAACGTAACTCTAAGACTTAGACGACAGGCTCAGATATTTGCTAAGCAAAGCTTCCCATAGAAGTTTGTGTGTCTGAAAAACTGCGTCAGCGAACCCCGCTTTTTGCGGCGCGAATGGGTCATTGCGAGAGAAGCACAAGGTCGATTCGACCGTTTTGTCTATTGCGAGTGTTTCGAGGGGGTGCTATAGTTAGTAGTGTGTGTGACCACACATAACAAATTAGCTAATCAATCATAAAAGCGGTGAACAACTATGACGACACTATCACAGGAGAGAAATAACAGGCCGGTAGTGCCAACACCGGAGGACGTCCAACTAGCCAAAGAATCCACAAGAAAATTTGCTGCACTCAGTACCAAGGATAAAGAAGACGCACACTATGTTCTCACCGACAAACAAAGCAACGTAGAGCTAAAAATATCGAAGGCAATGTTTGAAGCCTTTATTGAACTCATGAAGGAAATGGCTGATGGAAAAGCTATCATGCTAATACCCGTAGATGCTGAGCTGACAACGCAAGAAGCCGCCGACATGTTGAATGTATCGCGACCCTACGTAGTTAAGTTGCTCGATGAAGGACAAATTCCTTCGAGGACTGTTGGTAGGTATAGAAGAGTGCGTTTTGAAGACCTTCTCAAGTACCAACAGGAAATGGAAGCCAGGAGGCAAGCGGCTCTTAACGAAATGGCTGCTCAGACTCAGGAATTGGAGCTGGAGTAATTCGTTAATGGATAGGAACATTGCTGTTATTCTGGATGCTTGTGTTTTGTATCCGGCCCGCCTTAAAGACCTGTTTATGGAACTTTCCGGCTTAGCTCACCAAAACAGAATTTTTAGAGCAAAATGGACCGAGCAAATACATGATGAATGGATACGCAACCTCCTAAAAGACAAACCAGATCTAAAGCCAGAGGCACTGGCGAGGACGCGAAGCTTGATGAATCTGGCTGTTCCGGATTCTGTGGTTACTGGATATGAACATCGAATAGAATCATTGATGCTTCCCGACCCAGACGACCGCCACGTCCTTGCCGCTGCCATCGAATGTGGTGCAGGAATAATAGTTACCGCAAACCTGTCGGACTTCCCAGAAAAGGAACTAAAACATTGCTCAGTAATAGCTAAGCGTCCAGATGATTTTCTTTGCGAATTCCTAGCTGACAATGAGGAACTAGGAGAAAAACTCCTTGAAAAAGCAGTTAGAGATATGAAAGCACGGTTGCTGAAACCACCTTATTCATGGAGCGAGCTATTTGCATGTTTAGAAGCAAATAGCATCCCAGGAACCGTTGAAAAGCTTAGAGCACTTATTCCTGCTTCAGAAGTGATTCATGACGAGAGTATGAGCGAAAGAAAGGACGTACCGGATAAAATTATCTAGTGTGCTCCGCTAGTGGTGCCTGTGTTTCATTCCGAATCACTGCAATTGCTAATACTTCTGTAACAGGGCTTTTCAGATCAAAAATATTGATATCAAAGAACCACCAAGACGGCATCAGTGCCAAGATGAAAGTGGGCGTTTATTTGGACAAACAGTGCTCGTGAGTGGCTGCAGCAAGGAATTGGAATGAGCTCGAAGTCAATCGCTTTACTCGTGGTGCTAATATTTCTTGGACTCTGCATGATGCTGATTGCAAGATCAATTATTAAAAGCGATCCATGGGGAATGCCTGGTCCTAAGCGAGACTTACGAGTGATCAAAGCGAAAATGAGGTTATTACAAAGGGCAGTGACTGCTTATTCGCTAAAACCGCAAAATGAAAAATACTTTCCAGAGAAGCTAGACAATGACTTTGCGAGCGAGCTTTCTAAAGCTGCACTTGTGGAACATATTGGCGTTGGCGATTTACAGCAAACTTGGTTTGTGATTCAACCACTATCTAACGAACCCAACGGGGAAGAAGCTGCAAAAAAATGCGTGGCTATGGCCAAGAAGTCAGAATGGAACCATGTTATCTATTGCCCAATAAAAGTGAAAAACAATTGCGTGAGCTATCGAATTCTGGCAATAGATAAATCGGGCAATCTATTGAGAGGAATCCGGGGCGATCCCCTGGCGCTCAGCCCCTAGTTCAATTAAGGCTGATAATATGCGTTGTGTTGCTATTGAAAAATCAGAAAAGCGCAGAGCTGAATGCGCTTTTCTAATTTCGAGTCAATCCTTAGATTGAAAATCTTGCGTTTATTCTAGGATTCTATTTCAACGATCGACTCATTGAGAGTGGTCTCGGCATCCTGTTCTGCTTCTTGCATGCTTTCCTGCTCTGCAGGTGGATGCAGATGTTCATAGATTTTTTCGGCGGCTTTGGGTGGGATGCCTGAGACGGCTTGGATTTCTTCAAGGGTTGCTTTCTTGAGGCGGTCGAAGCTGTTGAAGTTGAGCATGAGGATTTTTCGGCGAGCTTCGCCTACGCCGGGAAGTTCGTCGAAGCCTGACATTAGAGATCGTTTGGAGCGAAGTTTGCGGTGGAAAGTTACGGCAAAGCGGTGGGCTTCGTCTCTTACGCGTTGCAGCAGATGCAGCGCTTCGCTGCGTCTTGGGAGGAGGAAGGCTTGCGAGCGGCCTGGCTTGTAGACCTCTTCTTGTTTTTTCGCGAGCCCGACGATGTCTTGTCCTTCTATTTCTAATTCGGCGAGTGCTTCGCAGGCGGCGTTTAATTGTCCTTTGCCACCATCTATTATTATGAGGTCGGGAAAGCTTTTCGATTCTTCTTTTAGGCGTTTATATCGCCGTCCGACGACTTCTTTCATTGAGGCGAAGTCGTTTGGTTCGCCTTCGACTGATTTGATTTTGAAAGTGCGGTAGTCTGATTTTTTCGAGAGTGCGTTTTCAAACACAACCATACTTGCCACGTTGTCGGTGCCCTGAATGTTTGAAATGTCAAAGCACTCAATGCGCGCTGGCGGCTTGCTCAGCTCAAGGTCTTCCTGAATTTTGACCAACAATTCCATAACTTTTGCATTGGCACCGTGCGCTTCTTTCAACATATGTTGAAGTGCAAGGCTGGCATTTTTTTGCGCCATTTCAACAAGCTTTAGTTTATCGCCGCGTTCGGGGACGCTTACTTTCACATTGCGGTGCGCCTTTTGAGTAAGAATCGGCTCAAGCAATGTGAGGTCTTCTATTTTGTGTTGCAAAAGCAAATCATGCGGAATAGAAATGTCTTCGCATTCGTTGTAGTACTGCTCGATAAACGATTGATATGCTTCGTCAAAAGAAGTTCGCTCAACCAGCGGCAGGTCGAATGTTTCTGAGCCTATAAGTTTGCCTTCTCTTACGCGCATGAGGCAGATGATGATATGTTTTTCTGTGTGAGCTTCGGCAATTATGTCCATGCTAACATTTTGATTTTTGAAAAATACTTGCTGCTTTTCCAAAATCGAGCGCAAAGCGAAAAGCCTGTCGCGCAGCTTTGCCGCTTCTTCAAAGCGCAAGGCTTCAGACGCGGCTTCCATTTCTTTTTCCATTCTATCTATTGCTTGCTTTTGCGAGCCAGAAAGAAACAACTCGACTTGCTGAACCATTTTGTCGTAGAAATCTTCTTCGACCAGATTTTGACATGGTCCAAGACAGAGTCCGATGTGATAATTCATGCAAGGTCTGTCTTTGAAAAACGGCTTGCGGCGCTGTCTCATGGGGAAAACTTTTCGCAAAATGCGCACAGTTTCCCACATCAAACCTGATTCGACGAAAGGTCCAAATACTTTCGCTTTCGGATGGTCTTTCTTATGTTTAACCGGGTCGCGGATCATAATCAATCTTGGAAATGGCTCGTCATACGTAATGCACAGCCAGGGGTATTTCTTGTCGTCTTTGAGGTGGACGTTATATCGCGGCATATGCTTGCGAACAAGAGTTGCCTCAAGTAGCAAAGCTTCTTTTTCCGAATGAGTGACTATAGTCTCAATGTCTTCAACTTTAGGAACCAGCACTGCAAGCTTCGGTCGCTCCATCCACGATGCTTGATTCCAATAAGATTTCACTCGCGATTTTAGATTTAGCGCTTTGCCGATGTATACGATTTCTTTCAGGCTGTCTTTGAAAATGTAGACACCCGGCTGGTCTGGAAGTGAGGCCAGCTGTTCATATATTCGTGATGGCGCGTCTGAAGCTTTCATGAGTTGTTGCGTTGTTTTGGCTTCGTAAGTCCGGGCATGGCTTTATCTAGCGCCTCGGTTAGTGTGTCGGCCTCAACTATTTCGAGGTCTTTGAATTTTGATTTTAGCCCAGATTCGCAGTGCGGAATGATTGCTCGTTTGAAGCCCATGCTTTGTGCTTCGCGCAAGCGGCGTTCTAGCGAAACAACAGAGCGAATTTCGCCTGTGAGTCCGACCTCGCCGACGCAAATGAGTTGTGGGTCTACCGAGCGATCCATACATGATGTTGCGACGGCGACTGCGACGCCCAGGTCACCACCGGGGTCGTTGCATTCCATGCCACCGACAATGTTGACGTAAACATCTTGCTTGCCCACCGGCAAGCCGACTCTTTTTTCAAGTACTGCAAGAATCTGCAATAAGCGCCCCGTGTCGAAACCATTGGCAATGCGTCGCGGTGAAGCGAGGCTGCTGGCGCAAACTAGCGATTGGACTTCAAGCATCAGGGCGCGATGTCCTTCGCATGATGCTATCACCGCGGTGCCTGACGGCGAGCGCTCTCCTGTTTTTTTCTCCAATCGAGGTCCAAGAAAAATTGCACTGGGGTTGCGAATTTCGACAAGACCATCGTCTGCCATGCTAAAAATGGCGAGCTCTTGGGTTGAACCAAATCTATTTTTTGCTGCACGCACAGTGCGCAGGTGGCGAGAGCGATCTCCCTCAAATTGCAAAACCACATCAACCATGTGTTCTAACACACGCGGTCCGGCGATGCTTCCTTCTTTGGTGACATGCCCTACCAGGACTGTGGCAACACCGCGCGACTTTGCTAAATTTACCAGTGCCCCCGCGCTTTCGCGAACCTGGCTCACTGAGCCGGGCGCGCTTTCTACCTCGGGGTGATAGACGGCTTGCACGCTATCTATCACCGCAAATTCGGCTTTGCTATTTATGATTTGCTTTTGAATGGTGGCAACGTTTTGTTCGTTGTCTATAAGCATTGAGCTTTCGCCCAGCCCCAAACGTCGCGCTCTGATCAAAACTTGTTTGCTCGATTCTTCTGCAGATACATACAAGGTATTCAGCTGCGATGAAAGTTTTCCCGCCAACTTCAGCAAAAGGGTCGACTTGCCGATACCCGGGTCGCCAGCCAGAAGTATCACGGCACCTGGCACGATGCCACCACCGAGCACTTCATCTAATGATGGAAAGCCTGTGCTGTACCGTACTTCATCTTGCTCATCAAGCTCGCTGAGCAATGACGGGCCGGCAGATTCTAGCTGGGCAAAGCCGCCGCGCGCTCTCAGTGGCAGAGCTTCTGCTTGTTTGCTTGTGTCGAATTCTTCGACAAATGAATTCCACGCACTACATTCTGTGCAACGCCCCATGGCTTTGGACGCTTGAAAGCCACATTCCTGGCAAACCCACTTTGTTTTGGTTTTCATGAATTCTCGGCTCCTGGGCTGAAACTGATTAAATCTGTCAAATCTTGGAGGCTGTGCAGTGGGGATAATCCCCATTACAGCCACGCCGCCCGAATGATCTTACTTGACGCTAGTCATCGACGGGTATAGCTTGGATTTAAGTATAGATCGGACTATATGCGAAAATAGCAAGGCACGATAAAGCAACCGGTTGGTCTGCTGTCGGCGCGGAGGGAAGGATATGTTAGATAGCGTTTTGCCATTTATATTGGCATGTCATATGCAAGCACCCCCAGTGAATGTGCACGATAACTCTGCAAATTTGTTCAAGTGGGCTTCAGAGCATAATGTGCAGCTGTTGGCTGCTCCTATCCATGGCGACGATCCTCACGATGAAAAGCATGATGGCGGATTGCCCGCCAACCAGCATGCAGGCGATGGTTATCCATCAGATGACCCGTACAACGGCGAAACAAGCAACAATAAAGACCGTCCAAATAAGCCGTATTAGTTTCAGGTATTTCTATTAGATATATTGCTCTCGTGTGTCGCACTAGAGCATACCCTTACACAAAGTCACCGCTTGGGGCGAAACTCGCATTCGAGTCGTCACAGGTGGTAGATTGTATGCTGGCTTGAGCTGGAGCTAGTCATGCATACTATTGTTCTGCAATCGCCCGGAATCGTTTTATTTCACCTCGGACCAATACCGGTGCGATGGTATGGGATTATGATTGCGCTCGGATTTCTATGCGCTAGTTTTTTCGCAAACAAATTAGCCAAGCGGCAGGGTGTTGATTCAGAACAGCTTACAAATTTGACCTTACTTAGCTTCATCAGTGGCATTCTTGGGGCGCGTCTTTATTTTGTAGCCCTTAAATGGCAAGAATATGTAAGTCATCCGCAAGATATTTTTGCTACATGGCTTGGTGGTTTGTCGATACACGGTGGTATCATCGGCGGTTTCATTGTCGGTTACCTTTATGCTGCTTATCACAAATTGCCAAAGCGCAAAATTGCCGACATTGTTGGTGCAATATTGCCGCTTGGACAGGCGATAGGACGCTGGGGCAACTTCTTCAATTCAGAAGCATTCGGTCGCCCAATTCCAGAGGGATTTCCTCTGGCGGTTTACATACCAGAAGCCAGCCGCCCGGCAAATTTTCCAAGCGATTCACTGTTTCATGCTACGTTTTTGTATGAATCAATTTGGGATTTTGGCATCTTCTTGCTCATCTACTTCTGGCTAAGCAAGCGCTTTCAAAATATTCCAGGCATCTGCTTTCTGATTTACCTTGCGCTGTATAACATCGGACGTTTGATGATCGAACCATTGAGGACAGACAGCATAATGGCTGGAACAATGCCGGTCCCAATTCTTGCAAGCGCCGCATTCTTAGTAGTATCAATAGCGCTAATGCCTGTCTTAGTCTGGATGGCCAAGAAAGACCAAGAACCCACCACCTGACGTTCTTGTCCCCACGACGCCATGCTGGTAGGTACGATTGTATGGGCGACGCCATGGATACTGCTGGCGAACTCGAGTGGATAGATCCAGCTTGAAGTGCGTTAGCCCTGGGGGCGCAGGCTTCCAGCCTGCTTCGGAAAGCTATTGGCGAAGAAGCAGGCAAGGATGCCTGCGCCCCCAGGTGAGACGCTCTTAGCCCATATCTTCGAACTTCCTTCGCTATCCATTCGGTTCGCCAGCAGTATCCCATGCGTCCCCCGGTTCTTGGGAACGAGGGTTGTGTTGTAGTTTCGGGCGACGCATGGCGTCGCCCCTACAGGAGGCGGGATTGGAATTGGGGCCAGGTGTCTTTGTTGACGGTGTTGTGGGGTAAGGTGCCGTTGAAAGCTGAGATTACGGCTTCTACGGCTAAGCGTCCCATGGCGGTTCTGGTTTCGATGCTGGCGCTGCCTATGTGGGGGAGAAGAACTACGTTTTTGAGCGATTTTAGTTTTTCGTTGAAATGCGGTTCGTTTTCGAAAACGTCCAGGCCGGCTGCGGCAATTGTGCCGTTCTGCAATGCTTCAAGAAGGTCTGTCTCGTTAACGATAGCACCGCGGGCGGTGTTAATCAAAATGGCGGATGCTTTCATTTTTTCGAGCTTTGCTTTGTCAATCAAATGTTTTGTCTCTGCTGTTGAGGGACAATGAATTGAGATGAAGTCTGATGATTGCAACAATTCATCCATGCTGACTAATGTTGCATCGAGTGACTTTTCGAGGCTTTCCTCCACTCTGTTTCGCTGCGAGTAAATGACCTTCATCGAAAATCCACGAGCTCTTGCTGCGACAGCTTGCCCGATGCGACCCATCCCGATTATGCCGATAGTTTTGTGGTGCACATCTACACCCAAAAGAAGCTCCATGGAAAATGACTGCCATTTTCCATCTCTCAAATATTGTTCTGATTCGGGTATTCGCCTTGCCGTGGCAAGTAGTAAGCCGAATGCGAGGTCTGCCGTTGTGTCAGTCAAGACACCAGGTGTGTTGCAGACGAGTATGCCTCGTTGACTGGCTGCGGCTACGTCTATATTGTCATAGCCCACAGCAACATTTGCTGCAATTTTTATTTGTGGGCAAGCTGCCATAAACTCTTCGTCAATGCGCGCCACAAGGGTGCTCACAATTGCGTCTTTGTCTTTCGCCTCTGCCAATAATTCCTGGCGAGTAAAATTGGGATTGCTAAACACTGTGAGGTCAAAATTTTCTTCAAGCAAATTTTGCGTATTTCCGGGCAAAACGCTGGTGACCAGTACTTTTGGTTTCTTCATATTCTCAACTGTTAACGGTGCTTACTTCTTCTTCCTGGCGGTCGAACATTTCGCTTTCAAGAACGCTGAGTTCCATTTTCTTTCGATAGTCTTCCCAGCCGCAACATTCTGCCATCAGGTCTGCGACTCTTGGTGCCGCTTCCATCGATTGCCTGTGATTTATTATGCCTAGCCGTGTTCGTCTGAAGAAAAAGTCTTGCAGTGAAACAGCCATTTCGTTTTCTACGGTGAATTGAACTTCTGCCATGATTGGTGGGAAATCTGAAATGATGCGCTCTGTCAAAGCCGGACGTTTTTCGACAATGTCTAAAACGAGGTCTGCCTCGGCGCCGTAGTTTTCGATGAGGTGTTGTATTGATGCTGGGTCAATTGAGAGGCGTCGTGCACGACTTCCAATTGCAGCTGTTCTGGCAAGGAAATCTTCTTTGTTTGTCCATCCACCCAGCATGGCATTTTCTGTGCCGAAGGCTTTCTTCGCTAGCCCGGGATAACGCAGCGTTAGAGTGTTGATTAGCTCTTCTGCCATCAATCGATAGCTTGTGAGTTTGCCGCCAGCGATATTTATTAGTCCTGAAGGCGAATCGAAAATAACGTGTTCTCGCGACATTGTCGAAGTGTTTGTTTTATTTTCGCTGTTGAGGTTAACCAGCGGACGCAGCCCGGCGAAAGTTGCTTTAACATCGCTGCGATGTAGCTTGTGACTGTTTGTGTATGAATTGACCACCGAGAGCAAATAATCAATTTCGTCTTCATTGGCACGCAAGTTTTCGATGTCACCTGAGTAGGCTGATTCGGTGGTGCCTATCATTAGTGCGTGTTTCCAGGGCAGAAGGAAAATAAAACGAGCATCTTTGCTCGGTAGAAATAACGCTGTATTTGTTTCAAATGCAGAGCTGGGCACCACGATATGTATGCCTTTTGACGGCGTAACCCGCTTCTCGGCATTTTTATCTATTAACGCACTAACTTCGTCAGACCATACGCCGGTTGCGTTTACGCATACTTTGCATGAAACTGAAAATTCTTGCCCAGAATATCTGTCGTGGCAATTTACTCCAGTAATTTTTTGATTTTCGATTTGAAATCCGTTTACCTGTACGTAGTTGAGCAGCGTTGCTCCGTGTTGTTCCGCAGCCTTTAGTACAGTCAAAACCATCCGGGTGTCATCGGTTACCGCGTCGTGAAATTGAATGCCCGAGCTGACTATTTTTTCCGAAAATGCCGGCGTAAGAGAGGATATTTTTTTCTTGTTTAAAAGTACGTGCGCGTTTGCTTGCCCGGTCGAAAGGGTGAGCAGGTCGTAAAGGCTTAAGCCAAGTCTCGTCTTCAAATTAAGGAAGGTGTTTTCGCGAGTAAAAGGCAAAACGAAGGGCATGTCCTTGACAAGGTGTGGCGCCAGTCGTTTTAGGCGTTCGCGTTCTTCGCATAATTGCCTGGTGAGCTTGAAACGCATCTGCTGCAAGTAACGCAGCCCGCCATGGATCAATTTAGTTGTTTTACTTGACGTGCCCGATGCAAAATCGCCTTTCTCAATGAGGAGCACAGAAATTCCGCGCGTGGCAGCGTTCTGGGCGATTCCCGCGCCAGTAATACCCCCGCCGATGACGACTAGATCGTACGTTTGATTTCGAGCCTTTTGCAGGCTTTCTTCTCGTTGCTTCACAGCATTTCTTGCCCTGGTCCTTATAGATAATTATGGACCCTATGCTAATAAAATGATCATCCAAAAATGCAGATCGCCTCCATTGGAATGAGAGGCCGTTCAGAATCGCATAATAAAACTGTTTGATTAATAAATTTCTTGATTTGACCTCTCTATATGACAAACTCCGCCGCTGCGTTTCTTGAAGACCATCCGCAACTAGCTGCAAGTGCCTTTCTGAGTTCTTAGCAACCTTAAGATTTGGCCATCTAGGTTGAAGTATCCGGCTACAACTAGGAAAATTGGTACTTGTCCAAATTAGTCCGTTCCCGCAACTGGTGATTTTGCTTCGGCAAACGCTAATTCCCCAAGGAAATGGCCATCAGTTTTCACAGACAGAAACCTCGGTGTACATAATCAGATGAGCAACAGACGTCTACGAAATCTAAACAGAAAAAGTCTTCCCATTTTTGCCTCTTTGTTGAGCCTGAGCATTGGTATCAGCAGCGGTGCAAGCTTTGCGGCCGACTCACTCATGACTGATATGTCCGATGATGCTGGTTTTTCAGCACCGGAATCGTCAAGCCCAGCTTCAACGAATGCAACGCCTGCTCAACCGGCAGCACAAGCAGCCCCAGCGGCTCCTCCGGCACCGGTAGTTCAAGCAGCACCTGCAGCTGCGCCTCCGGCTCCGTCACCTGTGAGCAAAACTGTGGTGACGAATATTCCGCAGAAGCCAACCAACAATAAGGGGCTAACTTCTGCAAATGGCAAAGTATTTGTAAAGCCTGTTATCAAACAAGGCATCGGCAACCCAGGCAATGACGATGTTTTGAAAGAAGTATTTGCGCTAACAGAAAAGCCGCGCACGCAAGAAAGCTTAGACCAGATTTTCAACCTTGAGAAAGAAGGTCAAGCTGCGCTAGAAAAGTCTGATTTCTTAAAAGCGCTGACTAAGTTTCAAGACATGTATGCACTTTGTAAGGAAGTGAAATACGGAGACGGCGAAGGCCGGGCTCTCGAACGCATGGCGACTATCTATTTGACCAAGGGTGAAAAGCCTCGTGCTAAGAGCCTTGTCGAAAATTCACTGGAAGTGCTTTCTGCAACCGAAGATAAGAAGTCGCTTGGTCGCACTCGTGTGACAGCAGCTCAAGTCTATCTGGCTCTAGACAATCCACTCTGGGCGCTGCGCCAGTTGGATGAAGCTATGAAGAATTTTTCGTCATCTGCAGTCACTGATGCAGATGAGGCAGCGCGCGCCATGTTGTTGGCCGCTGAGCTTGCTGTAAAAGTTGATCAGCCCAAAGAAGCTGTGAAGTTTTACAAGTCTGCCGCGGTTTATTTCGGCCAGGCCGGCAATCATGGAATGGAAATCAACTTGCACAACACCGCAGCCGGTATGTTGCAAGAAATGTCATTGCAAACTGCAGCTCTTGAAGAAGCGCAAAAAGCAGTGGCTGTTGCCAGATTGTTGAAAGAAGATTCTTTGACAGCGTCGGCTTTGACGCAGTTGGCTTCTTGCCAGTATGGACTTTGCGAATATATGAATGCTCGTAAGAGTCTTGAAGAAATTCAATTCTTGAAGTTGGACAAGCAGCCACCATTGGCTCTCGGTGTAGTAACTGAGGCTTATGGACATGCACTTGCTGCAACTGGCAGCCCAGACCACGCTAAAAACTGTCTCGACAAAGCATGGGCATTGTTAAAAGATGGCGCCCCTGCGTTGCACAAAGCACAAGTGCTCAATGCACTCGGCGTGCTCAATTCGTTGCGAGGCAACTACACACTGGCAGTTGAGCAATTGCGTCAAGCAAGCGACTCTCAGTCGGTAGTGGGCAAGGGACGCGAAAAATATGGTTTGATGATTTCGCAAAACCTTGCTTCAGCATTGTCGCGCGCCGGAGAAAATCGCTCTGCCAAGGCTGAGCTTGAAGGCGTTATTCGCACAATGAGCAAACAGAAAAATCCAGATCCCCAGCTTCTCGCTGAGGTATATGGTGCACTTGGTGAAGTTTGCTTCCAGTTGAAAGAATTGCCTCAAAGTGAGGCTTACCTCAAAAAGAGTATTGACGTAGCAGTCAAAATCAATGATGACTCCGTTTTGTGGCGTGACTACACAAACATGGCACGCTTGCAAACTGCAACACAACAACCGGCGACAGAGTCGTTGGCTAGTGCTGCATCTAGTTTCAGATCGCCGCAAGCCGGCGTGTTCAATACAGCTGAACACAATCCATTCCCAAGCACACGTGATGAGCTCGGCAGCGAGCTGATCAATATGCTTTTGGCTAACACCATGGTTGAGCAAGCATTCATTACTGCAGAGCAGGTTAAGGAAGAAGGCTTCATCAACGAATGGCAAAAGAATGGTGGCGAAGTCAAACCTAACGACCGCGAACTATATAACGATTTAGTCACGCAGCGTGCCCACTTCCACGCCGCCGAGTCTGCCAGCACTCCCGACCACATGTTGAAGCAATGGCAAGACTGGATGCGCCGCCATCAAGTACTGGCCGGCGACAATCGTGAGCTGGCCAGATTGATTTCACCTGTGCCGCTAAACTTGCCTGAGCTAGTGGCTAAGGCGCAGGAAAACAAAGCTACATTGCTTGATTATTTGGTTGGACCAAAACAGAGCTTCGTGTTTATCATCGATCGTCAGGGACGTCTTGGCGCAGCCAAATTGGCTATCGGTCGTGACCAGCTCAAGACCCAAGTTAACTCAATGCTGCAAGCTTCGTCCAAGTCAGGACCAGAAGCCAGAGCAACTGAAAAGAGATTGCTTCAAGCTCTCTACACAGAATTGGTGCCTGAGCACGTGGCTAAGTTCTTGCCCACTAACCCAGACCAATTAGTTATTTTTGTACCTGACTCTGTGCTCTTCAACCTGCCGATGGCAGCATTGGTAGACACACAGGGACGTTATCTCGTTGAATCTCATACACTCACGACACTACCGGCAGTGCTGAGCTTCATGGACAACGGAGTTGCCTATGGAGCAGATCAATCGCTTGTATTCAGCGCTTCATCCGATGGTTCTGAGTCTCGTGAAGCGTTGGAAGCAAACGAGCTTTCGACAATCTTCCAGCCTGATCAAGTCTTCAAACTACTTGGTCAAAGTGCCGATGTTTCCCAATTGCAAGAGCAAGCTAAGGGCAACCCAGTATTACATTTCAGCGCTCCGTTGTTGTTGCAAGACAACAACATGCTTAAATCGCAACTTCCAATGACCGCACAGCAAGGGAATCCCAAAATGTGCACCACTGAGGCTCTTTTTAAGTTGAATTTGCCTAGCGATCTTGCTGTGTGGAGCGGAACCACTGTCAGCTCTAAAGACTCACAAGGTGGTGGCGTAAAAGTGTTCAGCAGAGGCCTGGCCTACGCTGGAATACGAAACGTCTTGTTAAGTCTCTGGGTTGAACAAAATCCCCAGAGAACTGAAGAACTACTTGAGTTCTATAAAGGAAGACAACAAGGTTTGAGTCAGGCGCAATCTCTGCGAAAGGCTCAACTGGTAGCATTGGCTAAAAACCCCTCGCCGAGAGCTTGGGCAGCGTTTGAACTCATCGGAGTTGGACGCTAAGTCGATTAATTTCTACTGCCAGCAAATTAAATAGTGAAATCAAGAGGGCTTGTCGCATGTATAAAGGAACATATTCGAGAGATGTCTAGGCATCTATTCCTAATGGCATGATGCCAAGTGTTCTTGTTCAAATTTTCGGTATCGGAGTGTGTGATGGTTGTTAATATGGTGACTTTAAAATTCCAGGCGAAGCGAGTGACGACTATCGCATTAGCGGTGCAGCTTTCTTTGTCGCTAAGCACCTTGGCAGCGTTTGCAGAAGGCGACTCAATAACTAACAGCAGTCTGCCTCTGGCGCAACCAAGCCCATCACAAAGAGTTCAGAAAATTTGGTCTTCACTAGACGTTCGCAAGTATGCGAAAAAGAAAGAAAGCAACGACACTGCAAACAGTGCGGCTCTTTCTAAAGCAGCCCCGACTACGGCTACTGCAAAGTCTGCCGACGAGCCAGCAAAAGCAGTAGCAACTAAAGACGAAACTGCAACTACAGAGCCAGCCAAAGCCGAAGCCCCTTCCACATCAGCCGATCTCAATGTTGCAAGCAAAGCGCCTGCTGCGAACAAGACAGAAGATGCAAGCAAAGACTCAAGCACTTCATTGTTTGAAGAAGCATCAAAAGCTGCCGAGCAATCTGATGTTAAGGCTGCCGACACCAAACAAGCTGATGCCGGCAAAGCTGATTTGCCGCCAGGTGCATTTGTAAGTACAGATAAATCAGCCAACGAAATCACAATTGATACTTCAAAAGTAGAAACTGCAGCACCGACGAAAGTCGCTGAAAAGACTGCCGTTGAAGCTACAAGCAGCGCTGCCGAAAGCGAAATAAAGTCGGAAGGACCAATTCGCATTGCAAGCAATTTGATTCAATTGCCACCAGGCTCTGTTTTGTCGAAGATACAAGGACAAGATTCTGCAGTTGTTATCGACAATGACGAAGCAGAAGAAGTCGAAGAGACGATTAAAGCAGAAGAGATGGCCACCGATGATGGCAAGACTCATGCTAAAGCAGGGGCGCGCTTTCCAGTAGTGTTGGCTTCGCAAATCAATTCGAAGACAGCCAAAAAAGGCGACCCACTCACAGCAAAATTGAAGTATGACCTGAAAATCGGCGATCGTTTGGTAGCTAAAAAAGGTTCTGTAGTAAACGGTCATGTTAACTACGTTCTTCATGCTCGCACCATCATGCACTCACTCGTAAGCCCCGAACGTTGGTATCGCAATTCCGGCTGTCTAGGACTTACCTTCGATGAAATAGTCAACGAAAAAGGTGAGCACTTGCCGTTGTCGGCACAACCTTCAAGACAAGCTCGCATCGTCAAAAACAAAGGCGAAGGACGCGAGCTTGGAGTCAATCAATACGGACAGGTTACTGGTCCCTGGGCTCAACAAATCAGATACAAGGCAATACGTATTGGCTTGAACGCTGCACTTGCACCGGCTGGAGTATTCTCCTTCGGCGCAATGCCTGTTGCCCTTGGAGTACTCGGCGCAGCCAATCCTTCATTCGCTTTTGCCAAGCCTGTTGGTCTCAATGTTAGACACCGCCGCATCAAGGGCTTTGCTTGGGGCTTCCTCAGTGGTATTCCAGGCAGCTGGCTCATTGAAGACACAACTGTTAAAGGACAAGAAGCCATCATCAAACCGGGTGACGAATTCTATGCTGAGTTGGTTCAAGAATTTACCGGCGAGCCTGCAAGCGAAGCTCAGTTGATGCCTGGCGCAACCACCAAGTTGCACGGACAACTTCTCAGTGATCCCAAAAAGGGCAACAAGAAAAAGAAGTAGGCAATGTCACGTCCGTCTCGGAAAAACGATGAGCAACTACCGGTAGTACCGGAGAGCTTATCGCATTCGATAGGGTTTCTATTGAACTTCAACGGGCGCATAATTCGTGAGCGTCTTGAGCATGTTCTAGAGCCACTAAACCTGTCTCTGCGCGAGCTTGGTTTGATGCGTATTCTCGAGTCTGAGGGACCGCTAAGTCAGCACGTATTGGGGCGCCGTCACAATGTTGATAGAACGACTACAGTTCAAATCATCGATGAACTGGAGTCGCGTCAGCTTGTTATTCGTAGTCAAAATCTTGAAGATAGACGCAGTAATCTTCTCTTCCTTACACCGAGAGGACGAAAGACTCTTTCTCGGGCATTGAAACTTGTGAACAAAGAGCAAAGCGTGTTTCTATCTGGTTTGGAGCCGGAAGAGAGTGAAGCGCTGCGCAGCATTCTTTTGAAGTTGCTTAGTTACCATCTAAGTGGTGCCGCTCAGTCTGCTGTGTTGTCTTCTTCGGCTGCTAATGATGAAGAGAAGCAAGAGTCATCGGAAACAAGCGATGATCAACAAGACGGCGAATAAATTTGTCCGGTAATTGTCTTAATACTCCGGCCATGCTCTGTTAAATGCAGCCAACAGCTCTCCCATGGAAGGTCTGTCCTCCTGCTTCTTTTCCAGGCATTGTTTCAATATCTCGGCAATGTAGTCGGGAAAATTCAATTCAGGGTGAAGTTCTTTAATGCTAGGTGCCTGATCTGTGATGATTTTGCCTGACAGATTAATCGGGCTGTTATCTGTGCCGAACAATTTTTTTCCAGTAAACATTTCAGAGATTATGGCTGCGAGGCTGTAAACGTTTGATGCTTTTGTATTTTCTCTAAGAAGAATAATTTCGGGCGCGAAAGTGCTCATATCACCAGAAATGATTCCATTTATTGAGTAAGTACCGTTAGGATGACAGCTCACACGCGCGGGCCCAAAATCGATAATTTTTGCATGAATAGTGCTATCGACAATCATGATTTCGCTGCTTCTAAGTGCGGGATGAATAATTTCATTGCGATGCAAAAACGCCAGGGCTCTTGCTAAAGTGACTGCTACGGCCTTCGCTTTTTCTAGAGATATTTCACCGATTGCATTTTGAAGTGGAATGCCATCAACATATTCCATCACAAAATACGGGCGCTTTTCTTCGAAAATGCCAAAGTGGTATACCTTCACAATTGACGGGTGCTCTGCCTTTTGCAATGTTCTGGCTTCTTGCTTGATTGATCTGGCTGCAGTTTCCGGATCTGCGCATTTAGCAGGCAAGATTTTGACAGCGACTACTTTGCCTTTTCTTGTTCTGATTGCTTTCCAGATCAATGCATTTTTTGTTGCTGATATTTCCCCGACTATTTCCAGTTCCCAGTTTGTGTCGCTGTCTATTTTGCGTCCAATCGGTGGATCATTGGCTGTCAGCAAAATCAGCTGCGTACCGTCATCCGGGCAAAATGTTCCTACGCCGACAAAAGTTTTGTGGCAAGCCAAACATCTGCCTTTGGTCGTTGGAGTTACTCCAGTATTTTTGCTTTCAGCGCGCCATGTATTTAGCATGATTTTGTCTTCGTCGCTGCCCTCTATGTCTTGAAGTGCCCACCGGCCTACTTTCAATATGAGGTCAAATCCATTGATGAACCTTGGAATCGCGACCAGACATTCAACTTTGTTTTTTATCACTTCTGGCTTGTAAATTAGGATTGCTTTTGTCCCGCGGGGAATATCAATTCGTCCAATATCGGTTCCTAAAAAAGTCGAATAGTCTTCAACAAACTCGAGTAATTGGTCTTGCACCTGCGTCATTGATTGCCGCCGTCCATCTCTTTCAGCATTTTTTGAACTTGCTGCATTTGCTCAACCATATTTTGCACGCCGCCCATGGGATTGTTGCCACCGCCTGTGGTGTTGCCACCGCCTGTGGTGTTGCCACCGCCTGCGCCACCTAGTCCACCTAAGCCACCGAGTCCGCCAAGCGGGTTGCCACCACCTGCGCCACCCAATCCACCGAGTCCGCCGAGCGGATTGCCACCACCTGCGCCGCCCAATCCACCTAAGCCACCAAGCGGGTTGCCACCGCCTGCTCCACCCAGTCCACCTAAGCCGCCCAGCGGATTATCTCCACCTGCGCCACCCAGCGCTCCAAACGGATTTGCACCGCCGCCCGCAGAACCGGCGTCTCCGCCTTGCCCACTGTCAGCACCAAAAAGTCCACCCAATGGATTGACGTTTACAGTTGCAGGAGCTGTCCCGCCGCCGCCGTCGCCACCACGGTCTAGCATGCCTGAGAGAAGAACTTTGTTTTGATATTGTCCTTCGTTGTTATATGAAACAGATGCCGCTTGCAAGTAAAGGCGGTCTTCGTTGACTTTGGTAAAACGCAGAACACTCTCTGTGTAGCTGGTTCTTACCTGTCCATCTTTGTTTTTGTCTGTGTCCTTGGTGACTACCTGCTGTTCTAAAACTCCTTTGGCCAACTCTCTCAAATTGTTTTTCATCAATTCGCTGCCCATTTCATTTCCCGTTACGCCCCTTCCTCCCGAAGGCAAGCTTCCTAACGGCAATACAATCGGCACAGGAATTTGCATGTTTCCTAACAGCGCACTGGCGCCATTAGCACCGCCAAACATAGCTGTAAGCGGCGAGTCACCCATGTCTTTTATTTCTTCCGCTGCATTGAGCATCACAGAAAAAGTGACGTTGGTTGGTTTGAGCTCAACCTTACCGGAATTGCCCTGATAGAAAGTTACGGAGCAGCGACCCTGTCTTCCGACTGTGAGAATTTTGGCTTGCTTTGTCGCCTCAGCTCGATCAAACTCGTAATAGGATGGGTCTGCATTTACTTGTTGAATTGTAAGCTCGCCAGAAAATGTGCCGCGATAATCCATGGGAAACGAAGGCGGCGGCGATTTGCTTGCCATTGCGGTAAGCGTTTGAGTAGGTGTCGGAGTCTGAGTCTTTTGCGTAGTTGCAATTTGACCTGATAAATTGAATGCTTTGGCATTGGATGCAAGCTTAGGTGGCGGTGCATCGAGGCTTGTGTCCCTAATTGGGGTCATCGCAACCATTTTTAGAGGAATTTTTGCGCCTTTTCCAGTGGCAAGCTCTTCAATGCGTCCAAATAATTTTAGTGGCGGAGGCGCTGCTGATGCGCTGTTTGCACTTGCGCTAGAACTTTGCATCGCAGGAGATCTTCCACCATATCCGCCTTGTGGAAATCTGTTTTGAAAACCATTTAGTTGTGTGGTTTGCACCGCGCCCTGATATCTTGGTTGAGCAAAACCGTCGTTATGTGCGCGAGGTCTCGGCGGCGCTGATGGACTGCCGGCTGGAACTATCGCCCACGATTGTCCGCCTGAAAATATTGCGTCTGAACCTGAGCTCTGGCTAGTGGTAGCATCAGTCGATGCGCTTGCGTCTTTCGCGCCTGCATCTTTAGTGGCTGAGGCGTCTTTGTTTGCGCCTGCATCGGCGTCAGGCAAAGCAAAAGCTTGAATGTTGAGTGTCTGGCACGTCAAAAGTAGACATAAGCTCAGCACGACTCCAGATTTCCGTTGAGGAAAACCATTTGAATTCATTCTTTTGCTACCTCAACTGAAAGCTCAACCGCCGCTGAGTACAAAATTCGTGCCTAAATTCCGGTGCAAAGCTTAAACGGCCGAATTTTTGTACTATTTGGCTTATACCCAGACTAAGCCAAAGCCGAATTATGAGTTTCGAAATGCTAATTTGAGTTCTTGTCCGTCAGGGACAAATCTCTTAAAGTCTTATCGCTAGCCGCTTTCGAGTCAGACGATATAAGCAGATCTAGCAATTTATCGGTACTTGACGCAAATTTATTAACTGCCGTTTTGGTCATCAATGCGGACAGAGAGTCTTCAGACGACTTTCCAAAATTAGTGACACCGTTGGCGTCGACATAACCTCTCACTGTGCCGCTAATCAGGCTAAGCGAAACTTTGCGAGCTATTGCAGCAAGCGCGTTGGAATCGGCGCCCAGTTTGGGCATTTCGCGCTCGAGCGACTCGCTTGTTCCAGTCATGGTTGCGTGGGTTGTCGCAGCCTCTCTGCCCTGATTGAGTCGTGCCGAAAACAAATCTTGCCCTGGTTTGAGCTCGCTTGGTGTAAGCAATGAACCATAAATGAAACCGGCGCTGGCTTGCTCTGTCACTAAAACCGCCATTGTTGGTGCATAATTGCTGCCCAATATTTCTGCGCTTGCTCCGCGCGTGAGCCCAACTAGAGTTACATATGGAATTAGCGAGCCGACAACCTCGCCTGTTTTGTGACTGTCACTTTGTTTGACTGGCGCTGCCGCCGCCTGTTCGCTTTTCGAACTGATGCCGGCAATTTGCATGAGTGCTTTTCCCGGGCGCGAAATTGCCCCGTCGTAAAATCCTTCAAATAAATCGGCAGCATTAAAAGCGCAGCTATTGCACGGAGCGAGTAAGTCGCTCTTTTGCAGCCGCTGGCATTCAGCCGATTTCCAATCGAAATCTATTGCCCCTGGCATATGACCCACACCCATCGAACTCCCTTGAGCATATGCTAAGCGGCAGGCTGCTCGGGCGGAATGGGAAAAATGCGAGAAATTTAAGCTTTCTGCTGAGGGGCATGGTGATTGCACCATGCCGAGCTGCCTCGTTTCATTTCGATTTCAGTGTTGTCGGCGTATAAAAGCCTGGTGTTTTGAACCGGAGGCCTATCTAATAATGCCAGAGCTTAGCGATAGGGCGGGGGCGAAAGATTCTTCTTTCAGCCGACCTGAAAATGGTGAATTGAGCGAGCTTTTATCGAGCAACGAAATTTTTCTTTCCAGAAAAATCAGTAAGAATGACTACTCGCATGACCTGGGCATTCACGTCAATTCACTTTTGAGTCGCACGCTGAGCGCTGACAAAAGCGAACGTGAGGACTATGAAGACCGTCCCCACAAATATTTGCGCGACCAGTGCGAATTCAATGAGAATACTGCGCCATTTTTAAGTCGCTATTCCGCAAGATTTCATCCATTTTCGCAGCATGATGGCAGCCGCTCGTTCTATGTACCAATTCACGGAATTACAAATAGAACATTGCCTGGCAATGACAGCGATGACTTAAAGTACTACCGCGCGGTAATGGAGGTTGATGTGCCGATTGGAGCGCACAACATTGACCAGTGCCATTTCAAACGAGGACCACGGCAGGAAGAAACGAAAGAACAATATTTGAAAGAACTGGCTGAAGAACTAAATGGAGCCGCCGACCTGCCTTCGCACAAGGGACCATTGAGCTTCTTCACTCATGGTGCTTTTACTGCAGCCGGTGTTGCAGATCACGATGCATTGCGTCTTGCTATGCTGAGTGGAATTCCAACGATAAATGTTGATTGGCGCTCTAGTTCAGGACCCTGGTTTACTTTGCCTTTTCGCTATCCAATTGATTATTTTGGCGCAGTTGCTCAGGAAAAAGTGTTTGAAGATGCACTTGATACAAGCTTTGCTTTTATCGGTCCGGCAAAAAGTACCTTCGTGAGTTTTAGCCGCGGAACCGCTTTTGATGCGGCATACATGCGACATCGTTTTGAAGACAGAGCAAACTGTTCGCCGCTTGCTGCGAATATTTTCGCGCATGCAGATTTGCCCACATCAACTTTCAATTTGCGCCAGGACGGGGTGAACCCCACCGTTGCTGGAAGTAAGAACAGTATCGTCATGGGAAGCACGCATGATTTCGTTTTGAAAATCGGCAAATTTCGCATTTTCGAAGACCGCGTCGGTGACGCAGAGCCAAGCGATATCAAAGCTGTAACTGAGGCCGGCGGCAAATACGTCTTAGATGACTACAAACGCCGCGGCGGCAACTTCAACCATTACGTCGACTACAAAGTCATAGCCAAAATAATCAAAACCGCCTCCGACGCCAGCCTTTCCCCAACTCTCCCGTAGGGGCGACGCCATGCGTCGCCCGGAAGTTAAGCAGCCGTGCTCGCTTAGACAGTTTCGCACTGTAAATTAACGGGCGACGCATGGGATACTGCTGGCGAACTAAAATGGAGCCGAATCAAGTTCG
>CAZJLR010000083.1:0-25600 GCA_964546815.1 uncultured Candidatus Obscuribacterales bacterium
GCAGGCAAGGATGCCTGCGCCCCCAGGTGGAACGCTCTTAGCTCATATCATCGATCTTGATTCGGCTCCATTTTAGTTCGCCAGCAGTATCCATGGCATCGACCGGCCGTTAGATTCGGACCGGGATTTTATAAAGTCCTGAATATTAGGGACGGGATTTAGGGGCCGGGACTTAAGGGCCGGGCGACGCATGGCGTTGCCCCTACATTAAATCGGCGGCGAGTGCCGGGAAGTCGTGTTAATGTGGTAGGTAGAGCTAAGTAGCCGGGGCAGTTATGAATTGCCGACCTAATATTATTCGTAAACGCTTGGGGGCGCGCTGTTTAACGGCGGGCTTTCTTTTGATTTGTGCAGGTTTCACCGCTGCGCCGGCATTTGCCGGAAATGCGCAAGATCAATTGAATGCTATCGAACAAGCAATTGTCGGCGATACTAATCCAAAACAAGCAATCGAAAAGCGCATCAAAGACCTTGAATTGAAAGTATTCGCCAAGGTTCAAAAGGGGAGCTTGAGCCAACGTATTATCGCTTTGCAAAAATTCGCGGGCATTACAGATAAGCCCCCGTTGGGAAAAACGCCAAGCTCAATATCAAGTTCTGGATTTATGCCGCCTCTACCGCCTCAATTCGACAACGGGCAAGAGGGAATTAAACAAGCACCAGATCACAGTGGTGGCAGCAGCGGTGCAAGCAGTTCAGTAGCAAATGCTAAATCAAAATCTGCCGCTAGCGAGATGACTAAAGAAGCCACCGCAAAGAAATTGGAAGAAGCAGTTAAGTTGCATCACTCAGGAAAATCAGCTGAAGCAGAACAATCGTTGCGAATAATTCTGGCAAACAATCCGCAAAATTCAGACGCATATTTTAGCCTCGGTGCAATCGCTGAATCTCGCGGCGATCTGAAGACGGCACTTGAGTATTACACTTCAGCAATGCAAGCCAATCCAAACGATTCAGAAGCACATGATGCAGTGGCTGAACTTAGTAGAAGAATTACTACCACAGCAAACCAGCCATTCTACAATCCGCTGGGTCCATTGCCAGAGCAACAGGGCTCTTCTAAAGTTCTGCAAGGACGCGCCTGGGAATTAGGTTCTAACGCAACGCAAAATGGCATGCAAGGACAGGCAGCATTCACAGCACCAAATATTCGGACTGCGAATGTTTCAGGACAGGGAATACCCACAGTAGGTGTTTCACAACCTGTAAGACACAGTGCCGGTGCGACCATTGGCAGAAGCCTCGCTCGAGCAGCGCTTGGTGCCGCACTTTCAGGAACAGGATTACACTGCCCTGTTTGTCATGTTCTTCAGGGCTTCTAAAATGAAAGTGCAAGCAAGTCGAACACTGTTCTTCTTGTTCTTAGCCTGCTGTCTAAATGCAAGCTCTGGGCAAACAGTGAGCGCCGAAGAAAAACTTGCAACATCAGCACAAGAATCAAGCAAATTACGCATTAGCCGCCCAACTGTTTCTGCACCAGAATTTCACAGTAGCAGCGAAGGTATCACAAATCGCTGGTGGCGCAAATTTCGCAATCCATCTTTTTGCCCTTTTGTCATTTGCGGTGCATCCTGCGCAGATATTTCAGGCAAGCCAAAAATGGGTGCCTATACACAAGAACAACTCGACTCTGATATCACTCCCTGTTCTCTTGATTCAATTTCTCCTAACGGAAAGTCTGGCGGATGCTGCATGAACAGTTCATTAGAACAAGGCGTTCACGACTGTTGTGCCGGTGAATCATGCAGCGATTCAAAATCAACAAAAGAAGAATCAAGCAAATAGATCCCTCAGATCACCTCATTATCAGCCAATCGCACGCAGTCAAGAGTAGACTCAGATCATTATTGACAGCATAATGATCATGGTGAAAAGCGATCAAAAAAGGACTGAAGAAAATTATGAGCAGAACAAATGCAAAAGCACTGATTTTCATTCCTATAATAGCCATGCTTTCAGGTTGCACAATTGTCGAGCCCGGACAGGTGGGCGTGAAGGTCAGCATGGGCAAACTCGACGCCAATCTTTTGTCACCCGGCATGCAGATGTACGTACCAGGCATTGACATAATCAGATCATACTCAACAAAACAAGAAACTGTTTCAGGCACGGCGATGCCGCTCACAAGCGACCAACAACCAATATCGTTGCAATACAAAGTTCTATACAGCATTCCGCGCGGACAAGTTCTCACACTTTACGAAAAGTACCAGGGCGACCCGTACTCTCAACTGGTAGACCCGCAAATTCAAGAAGCATTCAGGCAAGTGGTGGCACAATACAAAGCCGACCAGGCAACCAAAAATGTCAACGTTATAAAAAATCAGGTCCTTGCGATGGTGCACGAAAACGTAAAGGGACTGGTTAACGTCGTAGATATTCCAGTTACACACATTGATTTGCCTGAAGTATTACAAACTGCAATTGCGCAAAAACAGGTGATGGAACAACAGTCACTGCAAAAACAATATGAGCTTGACAAAGCCAGAAAAGAAGCTGAAATTACAATTGCAAATGCAGAGGCTCAGGCGCGCTCAATTCAACTTCAAAGCGATGCATTGCAAAAGTCACCATCACTAATTGAATACGAAAAGGTAAAACGCTGGGACGGAAAGCTGCCAAATACGGTAATAACCGGCGGTTCTAACGGAACTTTATTTCAACTCAAATAAGTTGCCAAGCTCGACTGGAACGTCACCAGCAGCCCTCATCAGGCAAATTGTGCAGATTTCGGCTAAAATTGCAGTTCAATCCCTATCAGTGGCTTGAATTTGATGAGAAAAACATCCGCTAAAAGGTTTATAGCCACATTTGCAGGGGCTCTGTGTTTCAGCGCGCCGCTCAGCATCATATTGCTTCAGTCGGAAGCACAAGGGTCTACGCCTCGCCAGCTGGTCACTAATTCAGTAAACGATCTAAGCAGCCATACAGCTCAACTTGTGCAACAAGTGCAAGCATTTTTTCAGGCAGCTGGACAATGGCCGCCCACTCAAGGCGCAGGCATGCAGTTGTGCCAGGCTTTGCAAACCTTTCAACAGAGCAGCGCAAAACTCAGCAGCGATAATTCATCGCGTCCATACAGCCAGGTTCAAGCCGATTACCAACAGCTTCAACTTCAATCACAAGTATTAGAACAGCTCTTAAATCAAGTCGCTCAAAATTTGTTGGTGGCACAAGCATGGGCACTAGTCCGCAACGATCTAGTGGCTATTAATCAGGCACTCGGTACATCAGCTGGTTTCAGTCAAAACAATTTCTACGACACCGAATTAGGTTTAAACCAGGGAATGGGCAACAGCTCTTTTCCAGCAGGAATACCCGGCGGGGCATTTTCTCCGTTTGGCAATAGAACGCCATCGTACTATCCAGGCTTCAGACCAACAAACATCAACATCACAGAAAACAGCACATTCGATCCCAACCCTAGTTTTCAGGGCTCGTTTTCAAACATGCCATTTGGTGCACCTGCGGTGCCTGGTGTCAATCCGGGCTTCAGACCAGGAGTTAGCAGAAACGGACTCAATAACTACTTGAGTCAATCAGCCTCATCAAATCTTTCAAGTGCCGATTCGCAAACAGAGCGATTCGTCAAACAAGTCACAACATTCTTGCAAAAGAAAGGCAAATGGATGCCACCTCAAGGCTCGCCCGAAATGCAGCTTTGCCAAAACTTGCAATCATTCCAACAACAACTTCGAAAAATGCGAGCAGATCTTCAAAGCAACTCAGCTTTGCCGGTGCTGCAATCTGAAATGCAGCAGCTTGGAAGCAGCTCACAAAGCATCGACCAACTTCTAATGCAGACTTCAGCTACTCCTGACGTTATCGCAAGATGGAATGAAGTAAGAACAAGCATGAACAGCGCATATCAGGCATTATATTCTGCAGGGCAAAGTCCTTACTAACAATTTATTGAAGAGACGGCGCCATTCGTCGTCATCTGCTCAAGGGCTCTATTACAGCCGAGATAGACGGCTCTTGCCAGTCAAGCGGAGAGCTTGACGCTAACTGACGTGGCCCTGTAATCTTTACCCAAGTAATTATGTGACGAGAAAAAATGAAAAACAAAACTATTTCTGCTTTGGGCTTATTGGCTCTATCAACTCTTGCTGTTTCGGCATACGTGCCTGGCGACAATTTGCATTCTCAGGGTATTCCGCAAATTCCAGATACGCTGATAGACGAAGTAAATAAATATACTGAATACAGAACAGCCGATGTGCAAAGCTGGCACCCCAAGCAGAAAGAGATTTTGATCAAAACAAGATTTGCAGACACGCTGCAAATTCACAGGCTTAAATCGCCAGGCGGAGCGCGCAAACAGCTGACGTTTTACAAAGACGGCATTACCGGAGCAACATTTCAACCAACCAACGGTGATTTTTTCATTTTCTCCAAAGATAGCGGCGGCAACGAAAACTATCAAGATTATCGCTTTGACTGCAACACAGGTGACGTCACTCTGCTCACCGACGGAACTTCTCGCAACACCGGCGGCTCCTGGTCTACAAAAGGCGATCGATTTGCATTTGAATCAAACAAGCGCAACAAAAAAGACATGGACATCTACGTGATGAATCCATCTACTAAAGAAACACGCCTCGTGGCAGAGCTGGAAGGGGGCGGCTGGGCTGTATCAGACTGGTCACCAGACGACAAAACATTGTTAGTCACCGAAGAACTTTCAATCAACCAGTCAAACCTTTATTTGATGGATGTTGAAACAGGAAAGAAAACTGCTCTAACACCGAAAAAGAAAGACGAAGAAATTTCATACACTCTCGCCCAATTTTCGCGCGACGGAAAGGGAATTTATGTTGCCACAGATCGCGATAATGAGTTTTGCAGACTGACCTATATTGACCTCAAATCGCTTGAACACAAGGTCATAACAACAAACATAAACTGGGATGTTTCAAGCATCTCACAATCATGGGATGGTAAATACATCGCCTTCGTCACAAACGAAGATAGCGTAGACAAATTACATTTGATTGATGCAAAAACATTGAAAGAAATCAGTCTTCCTGCACTTCCTAAAGGGCAGATTAGCGCACTAAATTGGCACAGAAATAACGAAGACCTTGCTTTCGATATGGAAACAGCTCAGTCACCATCAGATGTTTACTCTTACAACGTAAAAAGCGGGAAGTTAGATCGCTGGACAGAAAGCGAAACCGGCGGCTTGAACACAGCAAATTTTTCGGAACCTGAATTGATTCATTGGAAGAGCTTTGACGATAAAGTTATCTCAGGCTTGTTGTACATGCCACCAAAGAAATTCACCGGCAAACGCCCAGTAATGATGATCATTCACGGCGGACCAGAATCGCAATCAACAGCAGGATTTCTCGGTAAACTCAACTACTATTTAAACGAACTTGGAATAGCAATAGTACTTCCGAATGTTCGCGGCTCAGCCGGGTATGGAAAGAGTTTCCTCAAAGCTGATAACGGATTTTTGAGAGAAGGTACCTACAAAGATATTGATGCACTGATTTCATACATCAAGTCATCAGACAAACTAGACGCAGACAGAATCATGGTTACCGGCGGAAGCTATGGCGGACACATGACACTGGCAATTGCATGCAATTACGCAGACAAAATCAGATGCGCACTTGATGTTGTCGGACCATCAAATCTAGTAACTTTCCTTGAAAGAACAGAAGCATACCGCAGAGACCTCCGCCGCGTTGAATACGGCGACGAACGCGACCCGAAGATGAGAGAGTTTCTCGAAAAAATTGCACCACGCAACAATGTCGATAAAATCACTAAACCACTTTTCGTAGTGCAAGGCAAAAACGATCCACGCGTGCCCGCACTTGAGTCTGAAGACATGGTCAACGTAATCAGCAAAAAAGGCACCCCAGTCTGGTACCTCCTTGCCGACGACGAAGGGCACGGCTTCAAGAAAAAGAAAAACTCAGACTACCAATTCTTCTCCACAATCCTATTCGTCAAAAAATACCTGCTGGAATAACCGCACACTCTAGTCGATCCGGATCGTCATCGGTCCGGATCGTTATCGGTCCGGATCGTCATCGGTCCGGATCGTTATCGGTCCGGATCGTTATCGGTCAGAATCCTTATCGGCGGTCCGGCGCTCCATCGGCCTGTAGGGGCGACGCCATGCGTCGCCCGCGATTACATAGAGCGAAGCTGTCTAGGCGAGCACCAAGGCTTAACTTACGGGCGACGCATGGCGTCTCCCCTACAGAAACCAAACTTGGGATTTAGTCTTTATGAGCGGAAGGTAGACCAGCCATACGTTGGTAGGCGCCGTGTCCTGCAGTGACCATGTTGAGGACTGCGGTCATCTTCATGATTTGTGCAACCAGTTTTTGATCGTTGCGATCTTTGCTGTTGAACAGTTGACGCATAATTGGGCTGAATTGCATCAATGATGTCAGCTCAATTTCAGAGCGATTGAGAAACACGGTGCCATCGGCAATTTCTGTCAGTTTGACATTGCGACGAGTGACGCCATCTAGCTTCGTTTCGTTAGAAATCGCAGGAAGACTCTTTCCGATTACAACTTCGCATCCGACACCAAGGGCGATGCTGCGTCCTTTGATCCTCACCAAAACATTGTTTTGGTTTAGCTCACGCAAATTGCGGACAACAATAACGTCTTCTTTGCTTGCGCTATCTTTTTTAGCAACAACCTGAACAAATGCACCACCGCGCATTGCCACCTGGCAGTCATTAACATTCACTGTCATTGGGTCTTCAGCGCAGAAAACAGCTTCTCCGGTGGTCATCGCCATGCGACCATTAGCACCGATAGCAAGGTCGGAGTCTGACAAATATCTTGCAACACCTTGTTGAACCCAAAGAGTCTTCAAGTCTTGCGAAGTATGTGGAAATGGCACGGGAGCTTTCTCGCCGGCGGGTTTGTACACGGGTACAAAATATCTGGCATCAAGCGATGCTTTGAATACAGCTTGCTTTGTTGCAACATTGTTTTTCTGGAGAATTTGTTTGCGAATTTCTTCGCGTCTCATCGCCGGAGTTACACCAAAATCGCTAAACATTTTTTGGAAGTTAGCAGTCATGCGAACATTGGTGAATGGTGGCGTGATGCCTTTCAGCTCTGAAACAAAGCTAGATGAATCTGGCTCCAAATCTTTTGTGACTGTGCTCAAATCTGGAATAGTGCTGGGAACTTTCGAAGCGATTTGAGTCGGCTTCTCAGTATCGACAAAATCAGAAGTGCCGGAACTTGCAGTTGCAGATTCGCTTACTGTAAATTCCTTTCCTTTTTCAACGCTTACTTTGTTGAAAACACCGTTGTGTGCAACTTGGAATTCGAGCGCTTGTCCAAACAGGTCAGCCGCGCGTACTCGGTTAAACCAGGTTTGCTCAATTGCAGCAATAGTGAATGGCTTGACGCCGACCATACCGTGCTTCGTCAGTACTGCAGCAGGCTTGGCGCCAGTCATCACCCACATGGTGCCACAACGAATTGCCATTGTGCGCTGGGCGCATGCTGCAAACATTGTTCCAGGTGAAACCAAAACCAATCCATCTTGATCGCCAGGAATACCGAAAGCTTGACCACCCTGGTGTGCCACCATCCACTGAACTTCGTCTTTCAAGCGACGGTCTCTAACAGCAAGTTGGGTAGAACTACTTTTGGTAAAACGCTGAGTCGGAATGGGAATGTTCATCCGAATGTAATCTGTCGGTGGCAAAATCTGCACTAGCGGCGCAGCCACTGGTTGAACTTGAGTAATCGGCAAAGCAGTGCCTGGTACGTTTGAGTTCAAAAATTCTTTGAGCGGAGCAGAAGCCTGGTAGTAAGGAAATATAGTCATGCCGGCAAGTTGATAAGTTGTTGTATTTACCGGCAATTGAAAACGTTGCGATACGATGCCAGCCAAGCCCGAATTCAAGACAACAAATCGATGGTCAGCATCAGGAAACGCAGGATTGCCCTTTCCTTCGTTGACGAAATTTGGTAATTGCTGAGCCATCGCAGCAGAGCAAGACATCAAGCAAGCTAAAACCGTCGAGACGCGTTGGATGTTGTGACGATTTTTTGGAGTTAAACTCATTGATTTATTTCCTGGCAAACCATTGCATGTGAAGAGAGCACATGGCTACTTGTACACGCAAAGAGGTTACCACCTTGGAATCCGTTTTTTCAAACCCTATCTTATTCTTCACCTCTGCGACGGTGAGTAGCCAAGCCCTCATTACAAGCCAGAAGGTGTAGTTTGCAAGAGCTAGTTTAGCGCCGACAGATATAGTCGAAGAATCATCTCGATATGCGTCACATAAGGTAGAGAAGGGGTTTTAGTTGGGAATATTATTGATGGCGGTCAGGCAATGCCTGAAAAAATGGACGGCGCGGGACTATGACAGAAACGAAATCAGACGCAATGACGCTAAGTCGAATATTAGTGGCTGTTTTGAGCATCGCAACTTTCAACTTGGCAGGCTATGCGGCCAGCGAGTCTTCACCTGACAACGAATTGTCAGAAACCCAACTTAAGTCTACAAATACGCTTCCGGGTAATTCTTTTAAGCTTCAAGTTTTCTTGCCTCCGGTACTTGAAAAGTCCAAGCCGGTTTGGGGCACTATATACACTGAAGACGGTGGCAACCCGCCACCACAGAAGGTTTTAGTCAATAACATCGAAACTCAAACAGACGAATGCGGCTTTTTCCAGTTCAACGCGCCAGATGCAGACACTGTACATATAGCTTTCCAAAACGAGAGTGGTGCAAAAGTCTGGGAGTCTACTTACTACAAAACAGCGCGCGGACTTTTAGTTGCAGACAAAAGCGCCAGCGAATTGGTCGACCAGCTCGATGAGCTATCACAAGACTCAAAGATCCCTGTGATAAATCACGCGCCATCAATTATTGAGCCCGAGCAAACCTTCGTTGTAGTCGGCAAAAACTTTAGCGGCAAATTGGGTCAAGACGAGGTCGAAATCGACACTCGCAACGCAGATATTCTCGCAGCTTCCCCGCTGAGCATTGTTGCTGTTTCAAATCGCCGCACAAACATTGGTCCTATAAAAGAGATGAGGGTCTCCAGCAAAAATGTAAGTTCTCTGCCAACCGAAATTGATGTGACCAAAGTCAGCATTCACATGAATGCCGGCGAAAGCACCGTGGGGCAAAACATCGCAACATTGCACAACGGAAAAGCAGAAAATTCGAACAGCGCAAAACACAAAATAAAAGTAAGCGTGGTTGGTAGCACACTACCGGCGGTGGTAGTGGTGGCAGCAGACATCTCTCAAAAAGAAATGCATTTTGGTGGATGGAGACTGGGAAGTCAAAACATTTTCATTAGCCCCGGTGGCATGCAAAATTCATTTGGCATTGATGCAGACAGCGGGCTAAATGCTGAAACAGTAAGCGCGCATATTATATCGAACGGAATTTTCGACCCATATTCAAATAAGACAACCAGCAGCCTATTGTCAAAATCAGTCGCAGAAGCAAGCGAAAGTTTTGAAATAGTTCGACTAAAGAAACGTGAGATTGGGCTTGATGCGCAGGGGGCGTCAATTCTAAAACAGAGGGAAGAACTTCGCAAAGGCACAAAGCCTTCAGCCGATGAAGACCTCAAACTTGATTCAAATGAAAAGTCTGTTGCTGCAAGAATTTATCGTGTAAGTAAAATGCTTCAGGCAAGAAAAATTGCGCTAGAAACGACAGGTTCGCTCAGTTTTGCAAAATTGATCGATGCAGCTGCAGATAATACTCTAAGCTCATTAGACTCCGTAATTGCCGGCAAAGACCTTGGTTTTACAGAAGCGCGATTGCTAAGAGCCATTGGACGAAAAGCAAAAGAAGAGCGCTACACCGAGTCTCAATCGGCGGCATATTTCCCCCAATATACGGGAGGACCCCAAGCCGCGATGCTGCAATCATATAGAAAGAAGTGGGGCAAAAAAGGCGTCATTCCTCCACCACCGCTTGCCGCATCACTGGTACCGCCCCCAGTGCCCTACCAACCAGACCCGCGAGACATAGGTCCATTTATTACAGACTTGCCGCTACCTGCGGTGCACCCAAAATCTGCTTCAATTCAATCAAAGAAAAGCAAATCCAAGCACCAAGCCAGCAGAACGTCCCCAGCAGAACACGGCTACCGGTCTAAACACCGCACATAACGACACCAAGAATATCCGCTGAGACCAGCACGACATATCCAACAAGCCCTGTTGCATATAACGAATCAACGCTAACATATATGTCCCGTAGCGGCGACGCCATGCGTCGCCCGTGACTAAAACCAAGAAAATTACCCAACTAATCAACAATAGAACAGATCAAAAAAGAACGGGCGACGCATGGCGTCGCCCCTACAAGCTGATCTTAGCTTCTCCAGCGCAAAATGCTGTCAGGTATTGGGTTTTTGAACGGGCGATTCTGGCGCTTCGCCTCAGCCCATTCCTTTTTCAATTGCAAATACCAAGCACCAGGCGTACCTGCATCTTTAATTGTAGGCACCAGTTTTGGTTTGTGCTTCAAACAAATTTCCTGGCGTTGTGCAACAGTTTGGTCTTGCCCCAAGAACTCGTTGACAAAATAATTGATGATTGGCTCAAAGAATTTTGTGCCTGGGAAAGTCCAGTAAGTAAGATGATTTAGCTCAGTATGTGTTTCATCAATTGGCGTAAGGCAACTTAGACCTGCCAGGAAAACGCGACCATTGAAAGTCAAATACTCTCTTCTGCAACCAGGCAAACGGAAACTTATTTCGTCTTCAATGTATTTGCCGATGATTTTATAAATGATTGAGTGCGCTGTCGGCTTGTGCTTGACGATTGTCCAGCCAGTGCCATCAGGAATGTAATGCTTTTGCTTTTCCTTCAGCTGCTTAGCAGAACGCCACCACCATGATTTGTGAATATATGGCACATGCGCAGGATCGATGAGCGCAAGAGCAGCATAGTCAATATGCGTCGGCAGCATGAGTGTATTGCAAGTTTGCTCATACAACATTTCGCCGAGTCCAGGTGCTTCTGGCACTTCTGGCAAGTCGTCTGTTTTGTCACCGAAGTAAACCCAAACAGCTCCTTTTACTTCTTTAACTGGATAAGTAGCTGTTTTTATTTTGCAAACTGGAAATTTCTGGTCTGAGCACAAAGACGGAATTTCGTTGCAGACGCCCTGGGTGTCAAACTTCCAACCATGGAAAGCGCAGGAGACATTTTTGCCATCAAAGGTGCCATCACTCAGCGGTACTGCCTGGTGAGGACATATGTCTCGCATAGCGAACGCTTTACCATCGCTGCCACGCCCCAACAGAACTGGCTCTCCCAACATAGTCTTCGGCATCATTTTGCCGGGCTTGAGCTTGTTTGAGGCGACTGCGAAATACCAGGTATCGCGCAGAAACCAGGTACCTATGCCGCCGACTTGCGACGGATTTACAGATTCCAGTTCGGAATAATCTGTTTGCTCAGTACCTGCTGACTTGTTTTGGTTTCCTAGTGTGGCGTTCATGATGTCTCCGATAACACGAAGCTTAAGCGGACTTTATCTTGATGTTTATACGATGCAGAGCTATCGTATTCGGCGCCGTAAGTGGCAGTCAAGGTGCAATCTATAATGAATTGCGTCTGAGAAACGTTAATCTCTCCAAAACAGGCTATCAAAGGCGGTTGTCAGGCATGGATAATTCAAAATATTCTCTCTTAACTGTTTGCTAAGAGAATTCAGACAGCAAATCACGGAAAGGTACCAAGATGACCAGAGCTTTGACAGCAACCATGACTGCCTTGTGCATCGCCAGCTTACTAAATTTACCGGCACTTGCGGAAGATAGTTCTAACTCATCAGTAAGCGCCACCACCGTTGATGCGCAAAGTGCAAGTTCGAACGCACTTATCGCTGATAACACATCTGGCGACAGCAACAAAGACGCGGCGACAAGCGACAGCGCCGACAAGAAATCAATCGCTGACGCTACGACAGACCCCAAAGCGAAAAAAGCCGCAAAAGCGACGAAAGACCCAAAACCTAAGAAAGACCCAAAACCTAAAAAAGACGCAAAGGCTGATGCCTCTGCAGATGCTTCAAAATCAGGCGACGCTTCAAAGGCAAGCACTGACGCTAAGGCAGCCAAAAAGACTTCAAACGTAAACCTTCCAACACGCCTGGCCTCATTTACTACCGGTATAGTTTTCGGCACACCAATCGCCATTGTTCGCAGAACAGGCTCTGAAATCAAACAGGGCGAGCATGACCTTATCGGCGATGCAGACAGCGGTTGGAAAAAAGCAGCTTATGTAATTCCTGGTTTCATCTCACTTCCTTTCGGTAGTGTCAGCGGTGGCATCGGTGGCTGCTTGTACTCCGTGAAAAATGCCTGGGTTGGCAGTGGTGAAGAACCATTCGGCAAAGATGTTTATAGTCTCGGCGACAACATGAACTAAGCAGGTAATTGAATGTTCCAATTAAAATGTAGGCGGTTTGTTTTTTTAGCCGCCTCGGTTTTGTCTGCAGCGGTCACAACCTCAATTTATATCCCATCTGCCCTCGGGGCAGAGCATAAGCCGCTGGTCATCGCCCATCGCGGCGGGCGCAAAACAACGCCTGAAAATACGCTGGCTTCGTTTAAGCATGCAATAGAATCCGGCGCTGACGGAATTGAATTGGACATACACAAATGCAAGTCAGGCGAACTCGTTGTAATTCACGATGAAACAGTAAATCGCACTTCAAACGGTAAAGGTTTCGTCAAAGACATGACTCTGGCTGAGTTGCAAAAACTCGACGCGGGCTCGTGGTTTAACGAGAAATTCAAAGGCGAGAAATTTCCAACCCTCAAAGAAGTTTTTGATCTTGTCGATGGAAAAGGCATTATCAACATTGAAATCAAAAATTCGCCAGTGGCATATCCCACCATCGAGAAAGACTTGCTTAGTCTTCTGGAAGGCTATAAATACCCAGACAAAATTGTCATCAGCTCATTCGATCACAATTGCCTCAAGCGAATTCACGATAAAACAAACAAGTACAAGCTGGCGTTTTTAGATGATGCAGTTATTTACGATATCGGCGGTTATGCCAAGAAAATTGGCGCGAGCGGCTGGAACCCACACTTTGCTGAACTCAGACCAGACGTAATGGCAGAAGCCAACAAAGTACCAATTGAAGTAAATGTCTGGACAGTAAATGAAAAGAAAGACTGGCAAGATATGAAAGACCTGAACGTCCATAGCATAATCACAGACGACCCAGACGGTCTTATTGACTGGCTAAAAGCAAGAAGCTCGAAAAAATAAAAGGCAGCACGAAGCTGCCTGAAAGAAGTTGGTTCAAATAGCTTAGCTTATAGTTTGTTTGAGCCTAGTGCTGGTGCGTGCATGTTTTTTCAGTGCAACGACCGCGTTGTTTTTTGCCGGCGCTACCAAGCAAATCGTCAATGTTGCCCTGTCCTAACAAAACGCTGCGCGCCACCTGATTGCCTAGCTTTTTAGCATCGACAGCAGACGTGCCACAGAAATTTGAGTTGGCATCGTCTATCTTTCGATAGGCCTTCTTAATCATCTCATCCAATAAGTCCATGGCTTTGCTCCTGGATTTTCCCTCTACTTTCATCTTATCACGGTCTATTGCCTGCCGCCGGGCATATATGCAAGAATCCAATATAGGTGAGACTCTCAGGGAAAGCTGAAATGTCCAAGGTGCAGGTAATCAAAGGAAGATATTCCAATTACAGTTCTGAGAAAGAATTGAGAGAAACGCTCACGCACGAAGGTTTTGATGTATTTCCCTGGCAAGATTCTCCGGGCGCCTTCTACAGCGCCCACCAACACCCGCATGATGAATTCATTGTGATTCATTCAGGTTCAATGTTGTTCAAAATCGGCACAAAAGAATACAGACTAGACCCCGGTGACATGCTTGTTTTACCCCAGGGCACAATTCATCAGGCACTAAACGATCAGCCCTGCGCTGTTCGCTATTTCATTTGTTCAAAAAATTGAGACTTGAATAAATACAGTCACATGAATGCATAACAAAACGCACAAATAGACTTTTGATTCGATAAGATCTAATGCGCTTATTTCGGGGGCGTACATGCGTTCAAAAATCATTGCGGCGGTGACACTTGCTTTTTCATGCGTCAGCATGGCAATAGCAATGACCAGCAAGACAAATTTAGTCGAGCCACCAACGACCTATTGCAACCCAATGAATCTCGATTACGCATTTGTGCCAGAACGCGCCTACTCGCACAACAACGCACACAGATCTACAGCCGACCCTGTTTGCATAATGTACAAAGGTCTCTATTACTTATTTTCCACCAACCAGGAAGGATACTGGTGGTCGAAAGACATGGCGAGCTGGCATTTCATCTCACACTTTTTCAAAGAAAATGCATCGCGCGACCAGGTTTGCGCACCAGCTGCATGGCCGACAAAAAAAGGAATACTTTTTTTGCCCTGCTTTGTCGATGCAGATATCATGCCCCTTTACCTCAGCAAAGACCCTATCAGCGGCAGCTGGAAAGAAGCAGTCGAGTCTTACCCAGTACCTTCAACCTGGGACCCAAGCTTGTTTGAAGATGATGACGGGCGCTTTTATGCATACTGGGGCTCAAGCAATTTTTATCCAATGTATGCAGTCGAATTAAACCCGAAAGACGGCTACAAACCAATAGGTCAAAAAATCGAAACTCTGCGACTCAACCCCAAAAAGCATGGCTGGGAGCAATTCGGCGAAAACAATCAAAATGGAACAATGGACCCGTTTATCGAAGGTTCATGGATGAATAAGTTCAATGGAAAATACTATTTGCAATATGGTGCTCCAGGAACAGAATACAACGTGTATGGAGACGGTGTTTACATAGCCGACCATCCGCTTGGTCCATTCAAATATCAAGAACACAACCCATTCTCATGGAAGCCAGGCGGCTTCATTCGCGGCGCAGGACACGGCAGCACTTTTAACGACAGCTACGGAAATCTCTGGCACATTGCCACCATGGTGATTAGTGTAAAACAAACATTTGAGCGAAGACTAGGATTATTTCCTGCCGGCGTAGACAAAGATGGTGTTTTGTTTGCAGACACTGCTTTTGGTGATTACCCGCAATACTTGCCCAAAAGCAAACGCGACCCGCACTCAACTTTCACAGGCTGGATGCTGCTTTCTTACAAGAAACCTGCATGGGCATCATCTTCAAAGCATGACACAGCACTTGCTTTTGACGAGGACATCAAAACTTACTGGAGCGCAACAGATGGCAAGCCAGGACAATTTTTAGCAGTCGATTTGGGCAAGCCGGTAGATGTGCACGCAATTCAAATCAATTATGCAGACGAAGAAGCCAACTTATTCGGCAAACAGCATGACATAAAACATCGCTATCAAATATTCAAAAGTGACGACGGCAAAAACTGGAATTTGTTTATTGACAAAAGCAAAAATAAATTCGACGTACCGCACGATTATCTAGAACTTTCCGAGCCGGTAAAAACTCGTTATCTGAAAATCGTAAATGTCGAAATGCCAACAGGATGTTTTGCCATCGGCGACTTCCGTGTATTCGGCAAAGCAAGCGGAGATGCTCCGGCTAAAGTAGCAGGGTTCAAAATTGCACGCGATGAAAAAGACAGGCGCAATTTGGCTTTGCAATGGAATGCTGTGCCCGGCGCATACGCATACGAAATTTCATTCGGCGTTTCCCCAGACAAAATGTACAGCTCTATATTGGTAAACGGTGAAACAAAATACGACATGCACTCACTTAATGTTGATTCGCCATATTACTTCCAAATTCAAGCGGTCGGCGAAACGGGCGTTTCGGCACCGGCAGAACTTTGCTCTGTCAAATAAGCTGCATTCAGTGCGAATTTAATGCTTTATCTAAAAGCAAAAGTTTTAGCCTGACAGGGTCAAGGGAATAGCACTTGTAACTAATGGGCTGAGCCGGTCGGCGTGCCCATTAAAAATACAATCGTTTATCAGAAGGAACGCCTTGTGACAGCCAAAAGCATAATTAAGTCGTTCTACATCAAGCTTTCAGTTGTCCTTGTAATTGGCATTCCGTCCACAGCGTTAATATGGGACTTAGCAGGACCAAGCGCCCTTAAAGGAGCCTTCAGTCAACAGGCTCAAGACCTTAGTGACAGCATTTTGAAAGGAAATAATGTTTCTGCTGGTGCAAGCGATGCACTTTCACCAGCAGGGGCAACCTGGTGGGTTTTGATTGGACCATCGGGTGCCAGGGTCAGGACAATAGGGTCGTATCCAACCAAAATGATCAACTCTCAGCTTGAAGGTTGTGTGCAGGTCGACAGCAAACGTTATTACCAGTCAGTCGTGCAATTGCCCAATGATCGCAAAGCTATTGTTGGTTTCCCATGCGCAAGCATTTTAACTGGCGGAATAGCAGGCATAGAGTCCGGTGTGCCATTGGCTGCCGTTTGGTATATGGTGCTAGCAAATGCTGGTTTGGGATTGCTTACGATTCAATTGAGTCTTTTGGCGCCTTTAGCACGCCTCAAAAAACAACTAAAAGAATGCGACGAGCAGGGCAATATCGTAGAAAACGCTGCACAATCAAACTGGACATCGTCTGAAGTATCAGACCTTCTACCTCTTGTGAAAGATCTTGTTGCAAAAGTAGCAAGCAAGTATTCAAAAGACATTACGCACGCGCGTGCCGATGTAAGAGACCTCTTTCAGCGCGAGCTAGAAGACAAATTCATCGACAAGCTTACACGACTCATTCCAGAATTAAGTTCTACAAGAGCGGCGTGCGATCGCATTGTATTTGCTTTGCAAAATGAGTTTACGCAGGCACTGGCATTTTCTTTTGTGTTAAACGTCAATTCTTCAATGCAGTTAAAATTGCTGGCATCTGAAAATATAGCAGACGAAGATAACAAAAAATTGCTAGCAGACCCGGATGCAAGGCTAGCCTCAAAGCTCAGAGATATAGACCAGGTTCAATCACTAACGCAAGAAGACTTGAGCGCGCTAGGACTTAACTGGATAGACAAAAACATTGAGCGCCTGCATCTGGTGCGCCTGGGCGAATACCATGAAAGCATGCTTGTGCTCGGCTGTGCTTCGCGCTGTGATGGCGAAACGAGATTAACTATCGAGCGGTATCTAAAGTCCTTGCGTGTTCACCTTGCGCCTATCTTGCATCTCTTCCTCAAATTCGAACGTGAATTCAGTGCGGCTCGCACAGATGTTTTAACTGGCTTACCAAACCGAAAGCACTTCGAGGACTTCATCGAAGAAATCAGCGCCATTGCAGGTCAGAAGGGTGACAGAACAGAATCACAGATTCTCTTGTTGGAAGGCGATAACTTCGCTGAAATGAACAAGTCTTTCGGACGCGAACAAACCGATGGTCTCTTAAAAGAAGTCGCAACGCTCATAAAAGGCTGTATCAAAAGCAAAATCAGAAAGCTCGGCATCCGCCCCGACGAAAGACTGTTTCGTTATGGAGCATGCCAGTTTATGCTGTTTCTCGAAGATTGCTCAGCACATAACGCAGCCGAATTGGCAGATGTCATCGCCGCAACAATGGCGGAGAAAACCGATTGGCCGTCAAGCCTGAGCAACTGGACACTGAGTGGCGGAATGAGCTCCTTTTCAAAGACAGGCTCTGAAACCTATGAAGATGCCGTTAAAGACGCTGAAATTGCACTTGAGTTTGTACGGACAATGGCCGAAAAAGGAAAAATTTGCAACATCGGTACTGTCCCCAGCAAATTTATAAAGAGCAAGAAAGTAACTAAAATAGCGGGAGATCTCGAATCAATGCAAGCCGGAAATGTCTTGCATTCGTTCGCACAAAACAAATCAAATGGAGTTTTGAATTGCGTCCATGAAGACGGACGCAAATTCTGGATGTTGATATTAGATGGAGTACCAAAGAAAGCCGTATTCGGCAATCTTTGTGGAAATGATGCTGTAATCGAATTTCTATCAACATTCGAAACAGGCAACTTTCAATTTGAGCAAATGTCTCACTTGTCTGAAGCAAACACAGAAGACCTGGTGCAAGTCGAATCTGCCGTAACTGAAAAAATGGAAAACCTAATTCAGACAGGATCTACATATAAGGATCACTACCGCGCCGCCCAGAGAGTGGTCAGCGCGCCTACGCTCATTTTAATGGCATTACCTCAGTCTACAAATCCCATGGCATGGCAGCAGATAACTGCCTTGCCTGACGCGCCAGACGACAGAGTAATCACTTTGATGCAAACAATTTTGTCTCACGCAAACGGCAGTTTGAATTTCAACGAAATTGCAGCAAGATTAGACCCGACGCCCACAGCAATGATATGGAGAGCAGCGGCACTCCTTGTGCAGCATAAGCTGGTCAAATTCTCACGACTAAAAGTAGTCGGTGGCGGAAGCGTCTAGTCAAGCTTTCTAGACGATGAGCCCGGCTCTTGCTTGAATGTATTCTGCAAGGTCAATGTGAACAGATGGCGCATGCCAAATGTCATCGCAGTATTCTTTCACAGAGCGATCTGAAGAGAACTTGCCCATTCTTGCAGTGTTCTTGATAGACATTTGAGTCCAGTGGTCTTTGTTTTTGTACGCAGCGCCAACGCGATCTTGGCATTCTACATATGAATCAAAGTCTGCAAACAACATGAAATCATCGAGCCCAAGCAAGAGGTTAAGCAATGGCTTAAACATTTCCTTGTCGCCACGAGAGAATGCACCCGAAGCAATCATGTCAATTACATCGCGCAAAGCAGTGTTTGACCAATAGATTTCGTAAGGATTGTAGCCTTCCATTTTCCATCGTGCTACTTCCGAGGCTGTCAGCCCGAAGAGGAAGAAGTTGTCTTCGCCGACTTCTTCACGCATCTCGATATTGGCACCGTCGAGCGTACCAATGGTCAATGCACCGTTGAGAGCAAACTTCATGTTGCCTGTACCTGAGGCTTCTTTTCCGGCAGTTGAAATCTGCTCAGAAAGTTCTGCCGCCGGGTAAATTTTCTGAGCAAGCTTAACGCTGTAGTCAGGGACGAAGGCAACTTTCAAGCGACCACCAATATCTTTATCGTGATTTATCACTTCAGCGACTGAATTGATCAACTTGATGATGAGCTTAGCTGTGTAATATCCAGGAGCAGCCTTACCAGCAAATATAAATGTACGCGGCGGATAAATGTCTAAGCCAGGATTATTTTTCAATATCTGGTACAGACGAATAATATGCAAAACATTCAAGTGCTGGCGCTTGTATTCATGCATACGTTTAGCATGCACGTCAAAGAGACTGTTTGGATCGATAATTACATCGCAATGGTCTTTGATGTACTGTGCCAGAATTTTCTTGCGAGTCAACTTGATTTTGCGCCACTCTTCACAGAATGCAGAGTCGTCCACAAATTTCTCAAGCTTCTTCAAATCGGTAAGATGACTTACCCAGCTATCGCCAATTGATTTGGTAATCAACTGACTCAATTCTGGATTGCTAACTACCATAAATCGACGCGGTGTTACGCCGTTAGTTTTGTTGCTGAACTTCTCAGGACTGATTCTGTTGAAGTCGTGCAATACGTCCTTTTTCATCAATTCTGTGTGCAACTCAGCCACACCATTGATCGAGTGGCTGCCTACACAGGCAAGGTGAGCCATTCTAACTGCTTTCTCACCGCTGTCATCAATTATTGAAAGGCGACGAACGAGGTCATCTTCTCCAGGAAAACGTCGTCTTACTTCATCAAGAAAACGACGATTGATTTCATAGATGATATCGAGGTGGCGTGGCAATACACTCTTGAACAACTCTACAGACCATCTTTCAAGAGCTTCTGGCAGCAATGTGTGGTTTGTATAGCCAAAGGTGCTTGTGGTGATTTCCCAGGCTTTATCCCAATCCATCATATATTCGTCAACCAGCAAACGCATGAGTTCTGCAATTGCGATTGATGGATGTGTGTCATTCAATTGAACAGCAAATTTGTCGGCAAAAGTGGCGACGCTATCACCTTCGTCAAGGTGGAAAGAAATCATATCTTGTAGCGAGCACGAAACGAAGAAGAACTCCTGCTCTAGACGCAAGCGTTTGCCTTGCGAATTGTTATCGTTTGGATAGAGCACTTTGGACACGTTTTCCGAAAATGCCTTTTCAGCGACGGCACCAAGGTAGTCGCCTGCGTTGAATGCTTTGAAGTCGAATGACTCTGGTGCTTCAGCTTTCCACAAACGCAATGTGTTGGCAGTATTGTTCTTGTAGCCCGGCACAGGCGTGTCATAAGGCACACCGTTGATGGTTCTTTCAGGTACCCATCTAACTCTAAATCTGCCGTTTTCGTCAGTATAGTTTTCGGTGTATCCACCGAGCTTAACTTCAAACATATGCTGAGGTCTAGCTATTTCCCATGGGTTGCCGAAACGCAACCACTTATCACTCATTTCTTGCTGCCAGCCATCTTTAATAACCTGGTCAAAAATGCCGAATTCATATCTAATGCCATAACCAATTGCCGGCACTTCAAGAGTAGAAAGTGAGTCCATATAGCAAGCAGCCAGACGACCCAAACCACCGTTGCCCAAGCCCGGCTCTGGCTCTTCTTCAAGAAGTCTTTCCATCTCTAAGCCTGATTCACTCAAAGCTTGTTTTACTTTGTCGTAAATTCCAAGATTTACAAGACTATTTTCAAGCTGTGGTCCAATCAAAAATTCTGCGGACAAATAGCAAACAACTTTGACGTCTTTTTTCTTGTATGTTTGCACTGTGTTTAGCCAGCGTTGCAGAAGTCTGTCTCTCACGGTGTAAGAGAGAGCCATGTAGTAATCAAGCTCAGTTGCAATCGCAGGAAACTTGCCCTGGATATAGAATAAGTTGTCTAACATAGCGCGTCGCAGTGTTTCGACGTCTAACCCAGTTCTGTCGTCCTCAATAATTACATTTGCAGCCGTCTTGTCAGGCATTTTTGCTCCTCTTCGTTAGTGACTTGTATGGGTTTAGTATGGCCATTTCCAATTGCGAATTTCAGGCATATCTTCGCCATGTTCTTGAATATAGCGTTTGTGATCAATAAGTCTGTCGCGTAATTTTTGCTTAGTCCGCGCCGCAACATATTGCAGTCGAGGCACGCGATCTATCACATCAATTGCCAGATGGAAGCGGTCTAAATCATTCATCACAACCATATCGAACGGAGTGGTGGTTGTTCCTTCTTCCTTATAGCCGCGCACATGCAATTCTCTGTGATTGGTGCGCCTGTAGGTAAGCCTGTGAATTAACCAGGGATATCCGTGGAAAGCAAAAATTACTGGTTTGTCTTTCGTGAAAATCGAATCGAAATCACGATCGGACAGACCATGGGGATGTTCTGATGCTGGTTGAAGAGTCATCAAATCAACTACGTTTACTACTCTGATTTTCAGATCTGGCAAAGCCTGTCTGAGTAAATCTACTGCAGCAAGTGTTTCGAGTGTAGGCACATCGCCGGCGCATGCCATCACAACATCAGGCTCGCCGCCAATATCAGTGCAGGCCCATTCCCAAATGCCGACTCCGGCAGCGCAATGTTTGATTGCCTGGTCCATCGTGAGCCACTGCAGTTGCGGTTGCTTGCCGGCAACAATTACATTTATAAAGTTGCGACTGCGTAAGCAATGGTCCATAACACTGGTCAATGTATTTGCATCTGGTGGCAAATACACGCGAATAATATCTGCTTTTTTGTTTACGACATGGTCGATAAAACCAGGGTCCTGGTGGCTGAAGCCATTATGGTCCTGGCGCCATACGTGCGACGTAAGCAAATAATTCAACGAAGCAATTGGTCGGCGCCACGGAATTTTGCGTGTGACTTTCAGCCATTTTGCATGCTGATTGAACATAGAATCAATAATATGGATAAAAGCTTCATAGCATGAAAACAAGCCATGCCGCCCGGTGAGCAAATAGCCTTCCAACCATCCCTGGCAGAGGTGCTCGCTCAGCGCTTCCATGACACGCCCGTCGCGACCCAAATGCTCATCTGTAGGAAGAATTTTTTCGGTACTGATTTTCGAAGTTACCTCAAAAACAGAACCAAGTCGATTTGATTGTGTTTCATCGGGGCCCACGATGCGGAAATTTTTCGACTCTTCATTCAAAGTAAAAACATCGCGAATGAAATGCGATGTTAGCCGAATTGATTCAGCTTCTACTTTGCCTGGCCCAGGAATTTCTGCCGCATATTTTCTAAAATCTGGAAGCTTCAAATCTTTAAGCAGAAGCCCGCCATTTGCATGCGGGTTTGCGCCCATGCGCCGATTGCCTGTAGGAGCTAATTCTTTAAGCTCTGGAATCAAGGTTCCATGATGGTCAAACAATTCTTCCGGTTTATAGCTGCGCATCCACTCTTCTAATTGTTTTAGATGCTCAGGCTTAGAAGCCAATTCCGAAAGCGGCACCTGGTGCGAACGATGAGTGCCCTCAACCTGGACACCATCTACCATTTTCGGCCCAGTCCAACCTTTTGGACTGCGCAAAATTATCATCGGATAAACAGGGCGTGATTTAAATCCTGATGCACACTCAGCCTTAATCTGTTTGATGTCTTTCAACACGCTATCGAGAGTGGCAGCAAACCACTGGTGCATCAGATCAGGATCTTCGCCTTCAACAAAATATGGTTTATAACCATAACCGTTAAACAACTGAGTAAGCTCTTCATCACTCATACGCGCAAGAATTGTTGGGTTAGCAATTTTGTAACCGTTCAAATGTAATATCGGCAAAACAATGCCGTCGCGCGATGGATTGATAAATTTATTAGAGTGCCAGCTAGTAGCAAGTGGACCAGTTTCTGCTTCGCCGTCGCCCACCACAGCAGCAACAATCAAATCAGGATTGTCGAGCACGGCTCCATATGCGTGAACAAGCGCATAACCAAGCTCACCACCCTCATGAATAGATCCAGGAGTTTCTGGCGCAACGTGACTTGGAATGCCACCAGGAAAGGAAAATTGCTTGAATAATTTCTGCATCCCTTCGCTGTCTTGCGTAATATTCGAATAGAACTCAGTGTAAGTTCCTTCCAAATAGGTGTTGGCAACCAAACCAGGACCGCCGTGTCCAGGTCCGGTTACGAAAATCATGTCTAAGTCATGTTCTTTGATGATGCGGTTCAAATGAACATATATAAGATTTAGTCCGGGTGTCGTTCCCCAGTGACCAAGCAGACGAGGCTTGATGTCTTCGATGCGCAGCTCGTGCTTGAGCAAAGGATTGTCTAAAAGATAAATTTGACCTACCGACAAATAATTAGCGGCACGCCAATACATATTTATTTTTCGCAGTTCAGCCGCAGAAAGAGGTTTTTTCTTGCTCAAATCGTCAGCTGTTTTGGCAGCAGTACTTACTGTCACGTCTAATACCTTAATGGGACGTTCCATTATATCGCCATACAGCCAAACTAATATTATCTGGCTGCCCGAGCCGGATGCCGCTGCAACAGACAACTTGCAGTCATTCGTCTAAGTCAACGCTCGTGGGCGAGCTGCTGGCTGCGATGTGCAGCCCAACCAGCCGAGAAACCAAGATGGCCATGTAAACTTGACCAAGTATTGCTTCAGAATACGCCAGTGTCCTTGTAATCCTTGTCACAGGCGAAATATCGCCGTAGCCAAGTGTTGATAGTGTGACATAAGAAAAATAATTCAACAAACTTGCCCGTTCGAAAGCATTAAGTACTCCATGCCGCTCTAATTTGCTCAGGTCAAGAACAAAACAACCAGGATCGAGCACATCGCACAATTGGTAAAACTGCCCCCAGACAACACCAATCATCACGTAGAGGCAAACAGCTCCGCATAATTTATTTATATCGACTTCGCCGGCCCGTATGACATCACGAAAAATTATCAGGCAGGCACTGAAATAAAAACCGATAGCCAAGACCCGCGCAGATGCTTGATAAAACTGCTGGTTAAACGGGGGAACATCAACCGATATTGCCATCGAACAAAATATTGAAATAGCAAAAGCAATAAAACAGCAAAGAATTAGTATTCGACGCTTTGGGCTGGTGGAGAAGCAAGTCATAACAAATGCCAGACTGCTCACGATTGCCCCGAATGTGCGACCAAGAAAATCTTGCCCCACCAGTGGTGTGATCTCGATAGAAACCAAAAGAACAGCGAGCAAATATTCAAATCGTCGCGGTCTGAATTTGTTAAACCAATCGTCCATGAAATTTTATACAGCGCCGCAAAGATTGACCGCGACAATTCCCAGCCAGCAAGAAGGATAGCAACAGCCAATTGGCTTAGCAAGTCGATGCAGCAATCAGGAGCATGATGCTACGCCAAGTCAGCATACTTTGCATATGCAAAATTCTCTTTGACAATTACTGTTGCGGCGAGACTCGCAGCCTACCATATGTTTTGACTTGCACATGTGGAACGCGACCGCCACCACTGTTCCCGTAGCCACCATGATATTGCGCACGCGGGCGACCTTGCAGATCGCGCATGGTTACTGTTTTGGCCTCAGGATTTATATTTCGTCCCAATTCATCTAAATTGTCTTCATGCTTATCGTAAAATTTGGTGCCGTAGTCAACAAATTTTGCCGTATCAAAAGCGTTGTAAGAGAGAAAAGGTCGTTTGCTCATTCTCTCGTGCATCACTTCATCAGTGGTTTTGACAAGGTCGTCACCACCTTCTTGCCAGCTAAGTCCGTTAGAACTTGGTGCCATGCGCACCGTGTCGGTGAAGCCGTGGCGCTCAAGCTCATGCTTTCTATCGAAGCTTTGCATGTGGCTTCTGGCAATTTCTTCGCGACTGTGATGCATGAAATGATCTGTTTGCATGCGAGAAAATTGCGCACGCTTTTGCTCTAGGGTCATTGAATTGTTGTGCCAAACCGCATCAAGCTTTTCAGCTAAATCGAGCTCCGATGCCAGATCATTCGGGTTCCAGTAGCCGGGCATGCAGTGGATTACGGTGCCGTCAGGGTCGATAACAAACATTTGAATATTGTGAGGACCAGCGCCGTTGCTCGTCTCAACCGCAGCACCATTAGCAGCGTGCGCACCAGAGTTTCCCGCATACGGTTCTGAACTAATATCACGATAGCCACAAACGAAACGATTGTGCAATTCGGAAAAAACTGGTTCTTTGGAAAGCGACACGGCTCTCAGGCTATTGCCGGCACTTCAGGTTTTGCCGTCAATGCTGCCCAGCATATGAACCCAAAAAACAAGCTTTCCTGTTTTTGCGGCTTCAGCGCGAGCCATTTCAATATCAGTTAGCCAGCCAAGTCTCTTGCTGACCTGAAAGTTTTCCCGCCGAGCTTCGCTGCCAGGAACCACAGCCAACTTGTCGCCTAAACACGGAGCGCCAAAAGCAAATCCAGCAATGACGGAGGCGATCAGTCGTCCATACTTTTTCATTTGACCACCAGCTGAGCCCAACTACTTATGAGATCATCCCCCTCCTCTCCCGCCACGTCAAGAGGAACGTCCGGAAAGCTTCAGAATCGCCGAACAGCAGACGAATCAGCCGAAAGTCCCTGCCTGCGGGTAGCTACCCGCATCTCCACGTTCGTAGGGGCGACGCCATGGATACTGCTGGCGAAGTAAAATGGAGCCGAATCAAGTTCGATGATATGAGCTAA
>CAZJLR010000084.1:0-24405 GCA_964546815.1 uncultured Candidatus Obscuribacterales bacterium
GCGCCCCCAGGTGGAACGCTCTTAGCTCATATCATCGAACTTGATTCGGCTCCAATTTAGTTCGCCAGCAGTATCCATGGCGTCGCCCCTACAGACCTGTTGGGGGGGGCGTTCGCTTATTTGATTAGATATACAAGGGACAAATTTAGGGGAGGGCGACTACTCGGAGGTTGACTACTTGTCGCACCCAGCGCACGTGGTATTCGTCTGTTTTGCAGATTAGTTGGAGTCCTTTTTCGATTGGCTTGCCATCGCAGGTGGTGGCGAGGACGAATCTGTCGCCTTCTGGATTTGTTGCTAATTCTATGGCGGTAACAAGACCGGGATATCCGTCGTCGCCTTTTACTTCCATGACTAGTTCTTGCCTTGATAGCGCTTTCCAGTCAGGCATCGTGTCCATTTTGATGTCCGGCACCATTTCTTTGAATAAAGTGCGTAGTGGAACTCCGCTGTATTTGATTTTCTTGTTTTTATCGTCTTTGATGGTTATAGAAATTGTTTTGTAATCTGCCAGCGATTTCATAGAAACAGCTTTGCTAACCGGTAATGTGCCGGCTGCTTTTTCTGCTTCGGCGTTGGCAGAGGCTGTGCATCCAAAGTTGCAAACAAATAGCAGTGTAGCCGTCAACTTCAAAGCGGGTTTCAAATATTGCGAAGAGATCATTCTGTTACCTATTTAGTTAGCGTGGAAGACCGAGACTTTCGATGATTTGTACTTGTGGAATCTTTTTCAATTCGTCTGGATGTAGCAGTAATTTGCTAGTTCTGTTGCCGCCGCCAAGCACAATTTTTTCATTGCTCATGATTGCAGCATCGACATAAATGGGCATGTCCGGCAAACCAACTGGCGTGACACCGCCTACTTTCATTCCGGTTAATTCTATTGTTTGTTCTGCTGATGCAAACGAACAGCGCTTGATGCCGATAAGTTGACTTACTTTCTTGTTGACGTCTAATTTGCAAGTAGATGGAATGACGCAGCAAACGAATTTTATCGGTTCTGCTTTGCCGATAACCACGATTGCATTGCATGTTTGCTCTGCGCTGAAACCATAATTCTCAAGAAAGGCTGCTGTATCAGCCAGGTTTGGGTCGCAATCCATTTCTTCAAAATTGATTTGATATTTTTCAAGAGCTGTTGCAACAGCCGGGTCTAGCAACGCTGCGCTTTTCAAAGCAATAACCTCAATGCAACCTTTGTCAAATTTGGCAAGTTGGCGCGAAATCAAGCGCCGAGCTAAAAGACTAACACATGTTTTGAAGCCTCGTCTGGCTCAGATTTCTGGTATTATTCCGAAGCTTTAAGTCCTTTCGCGGACTGCCGTTGTAGCTTTCGACAAGCTCAATGATGTCTGAAAAGGTTCATCGTTGCAGCCAAAACCAGGTTCTCAACCTCTTAATTCGGACTTAATTTACTATGACTGAAAACACCGAAAGTTCCCTTGACTTCAAGCCATACGTTGCGTCTGAAGCGACGATGAAAGAATTCACTCCCCGCGCCATAATTATCGGCATTTTCTTTGGCGTGTTGTTTGGTGCGGCAACTGTGTACCTGGCACTGCGGGCTGGTCTTACTGTGTCTGCCTCAATTCCTGTTGCGGTGTTGGCGATATCGCTTGGACGAAAATTTTTCAATACAACTGTTCTTGAAAACAACATCATTCAAACGACTGCCTCTGCCGGCGAATCAATTGCGTCAGGGGTTGTATTTACGCTTCCCGGATTTCTTTTCCTTTCGCTTTCTGAAAAAGGCGATAGTGTAGGTGCACCGTATTTTGAGTACTGGACGATTTTTACTCTTGCTGTGCTTGGTGGCGTGCTAGGCACACTGATGATGATTCCGTTGAGACGCTCTCTGATTGTGAAAGAGCACGGCAATCTGCCGTATCCGGAAGGGACTGCATGCGCTTCTGTTTTGATAGCGGGCGACAAGGGTGGCGAGTTTTCTAAAACTGCTTACCAGGGACTTGGTTTTGCGATGTTGTACGCAACATGCCAGAAAATTTTTCACATCATTGCTGAGACACCAACTTTTGTCACACAGCAAAGCAACAAATTTTTGCCATCTGCAACATTGAATGCAGACATAACACCAGAGTACCTGGGCGTAGGTTATATCATTGGCTTCAGAATTGCAGGCATACTCGTTGCAGGCGGAGTGCTTGCTTGGCTGGGGATGATTCCCTTGCTTGCGGGCTTGGTGCCGATGGATACAATCGCATCGCAGCTCGTCAAGCTGGGCGAACTTCCGAGCCTCACTACAGCTGGTGGACCTGGAGTGTGGGACCCTGCGACTCACAGTTTCGCAAATACTGCCAATGCAATTTATCGCGCGTACATAAGACAAATAGGAGCCGGCGCAGTGGCGGCTGGCGGCTTCATGACTTTGTTGAAAACAATTCCGACGATTATTGCTTCATTTAAAGAAAGTTTGGGGGCGTTTAAAGATCAGCGCAGTGGTATCAGTGCAGCAAGAACGGACAATGATCTACCGATTAATGTTGTGATGATAGGCTCTGCCGTGTTAGTTGCTTTGATGGCGATATTGCCGCAAATTCCGGGTGATTCAATCTTTCAAAAACTGCTTATTGGCGTGCTTGTTGTTTTGTTTGGATTTTTCTTTGTCACTGTATCGAGCCGCATTGTCGGTATCATCGGTTCCAGCTCTAACCCAGTTTCTGGTATGACCATTGCAACATTGATGGCAACTTCGCTTGTGTTTATCGGCTTTCACATGACCGGCAGAATTTATGAGCCGATGGTTTTGGCTGTCGGAGGCATTGTGTGCATCGCCGCGGCAAATGGTGGTGCAACATCACAAGATTTGAAGACCGGTTATATAATCGGCTCGACACCCCGCTATCAGCAAATTAGTTTGTTTATTGGTGCAATTGTTTCATCAATCGTCATTGGTTTGACTGTAAAACTACTAGACCATCCTACCAAGGCAATGCTGGCGCAAGGCATCGTGCACGCCATCGGTAGTGAGCACTTCTCCGCACCCCAGGGCACTTTGATGGCTACGCTGATCAAAGGTATGCTCTCGTTTAACCTTGATTGGAATTTCGTTTTGGTTGGTGTTTGTCTTGCGACCACAATGGAACTTTGTGGTGTCAACGCACTGAATTTTGCTGTAGGCGCATATCTGCCGTTGTCCACAACACTTCCTATTTTTTGCGGCGGAGTACTGAGAAAATTTGTCGACATGAGCACAAAGACCAAGCCTGCTCATTCAGATGACGATGAGCTAGGAAAGGGCAGCCTCTTCGCGACAGGTCTTGTTGCTGGTGGCGCGCTATTCGGTGTACTTGTTGCCTTGATTTCGATACCTCCGGAAATTGAAGATGCGCTTGTGAAAATTAGTTGCGAACCATTTTTACACCATCACCTTGGAGTTAGCGGCTATCAGTGGCTGGGTGTAGCGGCATTCTCACTAATGGGAATCACGCTTTTCCGCATCGCTAAATCTGGTGCGGCAATGCCACCAATAGTCACTGCCGAAGACGCAAACAAGTAATTTGTTGAAAGGGTTTGCGCATTGTTGTTAGTTGGCCATAAGATTGTTGAATATGAGAAGCCGAATTAAGTTTAGTAGTTTTGTACTCAGCGCAATTTCAGCGTTGGCTTTATCTTCCGGTGTCGCGCCTGTACTTGATGGCAATCGTGCAGGCAGCGCGGTTGCAAAAGAAGCTGCGACAGAACAGCAAAATGTCTATCACAAAGTCTGGGAACTTGTGAACAAGAATTTCTATGACCCAACTTTTGGCGACCAGGATTGGTCGCGCTGGGAACATCGATATGACGGCAAAATCAAAGACGATGGCGACGAGCAAAAAGCAATTGATTCGATGCTTTTAAGTCTTGGTGACAGATTTACTCGTTATTTGAATAAAACTGCTTTTGAAGAAGAAACCACAGCCATTGCTGGACGTTTGTTTGGTATTGGTGTGCAAATTGCTCAAGACCGTACTGGAAAATTATTGGTAATCGCCCCTCTGGAAGGTTCACCCGCAGCAGAAGCGGGGCTATTGCCTGGGGATGAAATCGCTGAGATTGACGGCAAACCGACAATGGGCGAAGAGTTGCCTGCGGCATCAAAACGCATTAGAGGTCCAATCGATACTCAGGTAACACTGACTATTGTGCGCAAGGGTGAGACTAAGAAAATTACTGTTACTCGTGGCGAAGTAAAACTCAAGTCTGTGCAAACCGTCAAAATGCTTAATAAGGACATTGGATATATTCGTTTGAGTACGTTTATGTCCAACACGGCTGGGCATGAGGTGCAAGATGCGCTTGTGACGCTGACTCCGGCTCGAGGCATCATTTTGGATTTGCGTGAGAATCCAGGTGGTCTGGTTACAAACGCACTTGAAATTTGCAGTATGTTCATACCTCAAGGTGTTGTGGTTTCTACTGTAGATAGGAATAGCAAGCCTGTGGACAGTAGAGTCAATGGCAGGCTAATCAGCAATCAGCCGCTTGTTGTACTCATCGACCAGGGCACCGCCAGTGCTGCTGAAATTACAAGCGGGGCACTTAGAGATACTGGAAGAGCGATGCTTGTTGGTCCTAAGCGCAGCTTCGGAAAAGGGCTTGTGCAGTCGGTAATAAGGCTCGATGACGGGTCTGGAGTCAACATTACTATTGCACGCTATTTAACGCCGAATGGCACTGACATTAACAAGAAAGGCATCGTGCCTGATTACATTGTAGAACTCGAAAAGGATGACTACGAGAAAAAACTGGGACCATGGTGGCACTATGAGGGTGAAAAGGGCGCTAAGCCAGACCCTGTCGATGCCAAAGACATCCAATTGAAGAAAGCGCTTGAGGTCGTTCAAGCTAAAGTTGAAAGTTCTAGCCGACCATATGAATTGAAATTGGAAAAGCAAGATAATCCATACTTGCTGAAGTTGGAAACTCCGTTTCCTGGGCAATAAAAGCTGAAGTCGCAAAATAGAAATTAGAAGCAGGCTAATCCCTTTCTCAATGGAAATTTCCTCGAACGCATGAGACCGCCAGATATCGCCAGCGACCCGGATCTCGCCGTTTGTGTAGAGAACATTCGAAAGATCTTCAAGGGAAGCAAGAATCCAGCTTTAGACGGCATGAGCTTTAATGTGCAAATTGGCGAAACAATGGGCATCGTCGGAGCAAATGGCGCTGGCAAGACGACGCTTATGATGTGCTTGCTTGGATTGCAACAGCCCGACTCTGGCTCAATACGCATTTTTAATCGCAAGCCTAATGATGCGTATGTCCATCAGAATATTGGATACATGCCCGAGCGCTTGAATTTTGAGCCATGGTTGTCTGGACGCGAGTTTTTGAGCTATCACTGGCAGTTGGCCGATTGTTCGGTCAAATCGATGTCGCAACAGGTGGAAACTCTTTTGGCGCAGTCTGGGCTGTCACAGGCATCATGGGACAGGCAAATTAGAACATATTCGCGAGGGATGCTGCAGCGTCTCGGCATTGCTCAAGCTCTCATTGGTGACCCAAAGATTCTCTTTCTTGATGAACCTACATCCGGGATCGACCCACAGGGCGCTTTGGAAATATTGGACATTATTAGTGCATATAGACAGCAAGGAAAGACCATTCTGATTAATTCACATCAGCTAGATCACCTGGAGAGAGTCTGCGATAAGGTTCTGCTGGTTCAGTCAGGTAAGGTGGCAGCGATAGAAGATTTGCGGAGAGATACAAATAGTAGTTATGGGCTTCTGATTCGCTGGTTGAATCAATTTGATCAGAAAGACAATAGCAATTTGCTTCGCCTGGCAAGTGAGAGTAATGCGAAGTTGATTTGGGAAAAAGAAAATCAGGCACGCTTTGAAGTACAAGGTGATCAGGGAGCGGCCAGACTGCTAGCTGCTCTTACAGCCGCAGGTCTGCCTATCTTCGCGGCTAAGGCTGACTCGCGACTGGAGACGTTTTTCAAGGACGAGAAAAATGGCGGGAAAAGTGAATTACCTATTTAGTCGTCCAGTACTTCAACAAACCTTACTTTGGTCATGGCGAGTGTCTAACACTCGATTGATGCTATTGATGTTTTTGGGTTCTGCATTGGTTCTCGACGATAAGTTTTTTCAGACAATGGTGGTTGCTACTCCTTTGATGATAGGTTCACAGGGCGTGGGAGCCAGTATTCGTCAGGATTGTATGGAGTTGCTTTTATCTCGACCTATCAGGCGCTATCAGTTTGTTGGAAGTAAATGGCTTGCACTTCTTTCGATAACGTTGGTTTGTTGTATCGTTCATGCTATGAGTTTGATGATAGCTGGAGAGTCGCTCAGCAAAATCGCCTCATTATCACTGTCTCTTATATGTTGCGGGGCAATATCATCTGCGGCCGGCGCAATGACACGCATGATAATTATTGATCCCAGGCGACAGAGCCTTACGTTGATTATTAGTTTAGTTTTTGTTTTCTTTTGGGGAGGCGCAGACATTAATCCTGCCTTTCCATGGATTGCTGTCTTTCGCAAAATTCTTTTCCCTGCCTCGGTTGAATTTGCGCAAACTGCTGCAGGAGTCTTTCACGGTGTCTTATTCTCTGCGCTCAACGTGTTTGTGCTGCTCGCAGTTGCATGCTTGATACTTTACCGGCAAGAATTTTCGTATTCGCTTGATTGAATCTTGCATGAAAGCTGTGTTTATATTGATCAATGTTCGTTTTGGCGGGCACGAAAGTGGTGCAGTGTGAGTCCTTCTAAATAAATAGAAATGACGAAAAGTCCGGAGGACAAAATGATAAAAAAGAATTTGATAGCAGGCTTGCTGACTGCAGCAGCTGCTCTAACCGTTGTAGCACTGCCACAGCAAGCATTAGCAAGAGACCCGTATGGTTGGGCTGCTAATCAGGCTGCAGCCAATATGTACCTGCAACAACAGGCTAATCAACAATATGGGTATTATGGGCAACAATATAATCCGTATTACGGTAACGCCTATGGTAACGCGTACGGAAATGGTTACGGCTATGGCAATGGTTACGGTAACGGCTATGGATACGGCAATGCCTACGGTAACGGCTATGGCTACGGCAACGGCAATGGCTATTATAGGTCTGGCTCACGTTTGCAAAATTTGTTGCAGAGATTTGTCGATAGATAGACTACCCATGCCCAGGGAATATTGCCGATGCCGGTAAATTGACGGTTTCCTTCAGGTGTACCGGGGCCAAGTTCAAGCAGAACAGTATGAAGATCATATGACCCCAGGCTGTTCTGATTGAAGTGGCACCGCGGGCGCTACCACTGTCGGCAATTCCCTGCCATGTCACCTTGAAGTCTCGTATTATTACTTCCAGCTGAGCAAGTCTTTTCTTTCAGCCATTTTGCCTGTAAAGAAATTCGATAGTTCATTTACCATCTGAGCCTGGCTTTGTTGCGGAACGTTTTTCAACTCTGGGATAAGGCGATCGGCGATATTCATCTGGGTAAAGAAGATAACCATCGGGCTGAAAGCTTTTATGCCATCTAGATCTTCAACTGAAATTACATTGTCGGGCGAATTATCTTTTAGAACTTCATCCGCAATTTTGCGTCCTAGCGGATCTTTAATTTCACTTTCTTTCGCTTTGCCGCTGAATTGAGCGAAACGATCAAAATTATTTAGAAGATGTTGCGCAAGATCTCTGGTAGCCGGCGAGACTTGATCTTGTAATTGGAATGCGTTGAGTTCGGCCCGGCTGAGCTTCCCGTCGCAGGACGCGTCAGCCATTCGCGCTAAATCATAAATAGCTTGTTCTACATGTTCTTCGCGGCGTTCAAGACCTGGTGAGGATTTGAGGTTGTTTGTCTCAGTTGAGAGCGATTCTAATGTCACGTTGAAACCTAATGTTTTTTCAAAACCACCGGCGCATTTTCTACCAGAGTTCGTTGGGGTTTCTTTGTTTGTCGGGTCTCCGGCTTCAGTCTGTCTGCTGCTGTTTAGTTGAGCCGTTGAATGAGTCTTATCGTCATCTGAAATTTCTACAGGGCTCAGGTGCTTGCTGCTTGTGTCCTGGCTAGTTTTCATACTAGCTATGGCTTGATTCGCATCTCTATCAATTAGATTGGCGTCAGTGCTGATATCCGAATGGGTGGTATTCGACTCAGGCGCCTTGTCCCTTGCTTTGTTGTCGTCAGTTTCTTTATTCATGCCCATGCCTCGTCCGCCTGATTTAACTCTAATGTCTCAGCATTAATATTTCGTGGCAGGGGTCGGTTGGAGGAATGAAATGCGAATTGCCGGGCTCGTAGAAATCACTTTTTTGCTCTGTGTTCTTCTCTTTGGCGCAGTGTCATGATGTAGGCTCCAGCTCCATAGCCGATCATTGGTATGGAACCAGCCGGGGCTCCTACTTTTCCAGGAAATTCTTTGTTTTTCTTCGATACATATAGCTCGGGAATCTGTCCGTTGTCTCCATTTGAGTTTTTGACGATGCGATTGAGAATTTGCATTCCTTCTGATTCTTTTCCTAATTTGAAATACAATCTTGCCATGTTGAAATCGATAAGTAGGAATTCGTGCTTATCGTATTCTTTGTCGCCCTTTACCCGTCTGAAGCCTCCGGAGGACATGCGTAGTTCTTCCATTTTGTCGAGAGTTTTTTCGATTATCTTGGGGTCTTTCACAACTCCCAAGTTGAATGCTTCAATGACTGCAGAGTCTGTCTTGTGTGCAATGCTACGTTGGAGTGAACCGCGAATCACGCCGTCTTTAATGAATGCACGGGTAAATCCCTTTTCGAGCTGTGCAATGGCATCTTCTACTTTTTGAATGGTGGCGCTGTCTTGCTGATCTCTCGCCATTTCGAGAAAGCCTCTTAAGCCGGCAATCGCGGTAATTGTCGTGTGCGCGAAATTCTTTTTGTTTTCTTGGTGATCTTCCCAGTTCGATGAATCTTTGGTGACAATTTTTCCGTCTTTGAATTCATCAAGATTGGCAAGGAGTGGCTTTACTACTCCATCACGCATTGACTCGTAAACGGTGTTACCGTTGGCAGTTTTTTCGTTGAGGAAAGCTTGGTCTCTGGTGTTGCGATAATATTCTGAGCTAGCCCACAGCGCGAGACCCCAGTTGTCTAATTCAATATTTGGTGTCTTTCTTTTTTCGCTGTAATCAACTTCCTCGTGACCGTCGCCGTAATAGCGCACCAGTGAAACCTGATAATTTTGATTTCTGGTTTCATGCTGCATTTTGCCGGGAAAGGCATCGAAATACGATTTTAGAGCCTGTTTGGCTTCATCCTGGTGGCCCATTTGCGTAAACGCGACAGTGGCATATGCCATATCTCTAACATAAGGCATGACAAAGTCACCTGAGAGACTCGCGTTTATCATTCCGTTGCTGCGCCGAGTTTCATTATTTTCTTCTTTTATTTGACCCATGCGTAGAATGGTTTCGCTTTGCCTCCAGAGTTTGCGCTCGTCCTCGCTTTGGAAAGTAATGTTTGGCGTTTGTCGCCATTTTTCCTGATTATTCAATTCGCGTTCTACAAGCTTGCTTGCATCAACGTTATTTTGCCATTGCAGTAAGTCTTGAACAGCTTTATCTAATTCCTGCCGGTGCTCAAGCGGTAGTAGGGCCAAGGCTTGTGGGGGAGTTTTTGTGTCGAGTGGTACAATCGCAAGTCTGTTGTTGGCTCCCTCAAAGCTCACGACGCGAACTTTGCGACCGTTGATGTTGACTTGTTCTTCTTTTGTGTCATGCTCCCATTTTATGTTTAGATCTTTTGTTTCGCCGTTGTTGATTGTGATTAGCGCATTGCGTTTTAGGTCAAAAGGCATGAAGTGAAATTGCTTACCGTCGGGTTTGCTCACCTCCATAATGTTTGATTCATTGACATAACGCATCTGGGTTGTCAATGGATTTTTCTCGCGTCGCCCCCACGACATACTTTCGATGAAGTTCAATGTTTCCACACCAGAATCTTTTGGGTCTTTTCCCGCACGTTCGTATGCGTAGGGATGAGCAAGAAATTTGCTTAGCTCTCCTTTTGCCGATAGCATGGCATAGCCATAGCCGTTACCTGTTACTAATTCTGGTGAAGGACGTTTGGCATCGCTGGGGTCTTGGTTGCGTTTGTGCTGAGTGCGGTCTGTCGTAGCATTGCTTTGGTTCTCAATTTGTAGCTGCGGAAGAATGCCTGTTTTGGCAAGATGATCCGATGTTTCTGGCTGCTTTGTAGCTGTTTTAGCAGGCTTGCTGTCGCTTAGAATCTCAGCGATAAACTCTCGCGAAGAATGATGTTGTTCTGCCGATTGATTTGCAGATTTTGTGTCACAGTTATCTGCGCCAGAGTCTCCTCGCTGCATTTTTCATCACTCCTGTAGGGGTGTCGCCCGGCTTTTTAGTAGTTTCTCCTTATTCAGGGCGACGCAAGGCGTCGCCCCTGATTGGGAGCTGCGATCATGCCAGTACGAGTTTTGGCAGGTTGCCTGACGCTACAATCTTTTTGGTTGCTTCTTCAATTTCGCGTTGACGCTGTGTTTTGCCTGATTGTTTGACGCCCTCCTCAATAGAGCGTTTCAGCGCGCCACCAAGCGGGTCCTTTTCGCCTCCGGGAAGCGCTTTTGTTGCCTCCTCTATCATTTTGCGTTGTTCTTCTTTTTCACGTTCTTTTCTGCGTTCTTCAGCTTCTTTAATTGCTTTCTTTTCTCGTGAATTTGTGTTTTCTGCTTCAGGGGATTCGTCTTTCGATTCTGAAGAACCTTCTTTGTCTGTGAAGTTTTCTGCCATGTTGGACGATGAGGTCATTTCTTCTGCAAGTGGACTTAGCTTGTCGTATTTTTGTGAGAGAGCTCTTAGTGATTCTGCTGATGCGTCTTTCGATGCGCTTATGCTGTCTGCGCTGGAACGAGGCGACGGGTAGTCTTCTTTGATTGGATTGATTTGTAATTTGTCTTTCGGCTTTATGTCATCGCCCGACAGTTTGTTTAGCTGTTCGTTTTTCTTCTCTGCGTCTTTTGTTTTGTCAGGCGAAGTGAAATTGTCCCCTGCCTTGCTGGAAGCAGAGTCGCGCATTGAATCGATAGTAATATTTGGAATTTTGAGATTGTCTTGTGCTTTGCTCGATGCAGAGTCGCGCATTGAATCGATATTGATATTTGGAATTTTGAGATTGTCCTGTGCTTTGCTCGATGCGCTGTCGCGCATTGAATCATTGTTTATGTTTGCGGGTTTGAAGTCGTCCTGGGTCTTTCTTGCCGGGTCGTTGAAGGCTGAACGGAGATATTCCTGAACAAAACTTTGCTGCGCTTCATTGCCGGCTGCGCCTACATTGCTCTTTTCGCCATTTCTCAAATCACTTTCTTCTTTAGCCATGGTTCAATCCCTCCAGTTCATGCGCCGGATGTTCGGCAACAAGTTCAGGATATAAAAGCATTGTGGCTGAGTATGGGTTTATCTGTGGCGCATCTGTGGCGATGAGATTAAATTGTCGCCGAAGGTCGAATACGCAAGCGATAGCCGACTCGGGGAATGTTTTCGATTAGGGATTCGGCTTCGTTGTCATTATCATCAAGCTTTTTGCGGAGCCTTTTAATGGACGTGCGCAGAGCGTCGGGCGAGGCTTCGCTATCGTCGTGCCAAACTCTATTTAATAGGGCGTCGGTGCTGAATACCGTGTCTGGGCTGCGCATCAAGAATTCGAGCAAGGCAAAATCGCGCGGCATCAGCTGCATTTCTCTGCCATTCTTAGTTATTCGGTATTTCATCGTGTCGAGCTTCAGGCATCCAACTTCTAGCACATTGTTCTTCAATTCTGCTGGACGCCGCAAAAGGGCCCGCACACGTGAAGTTAGCTCTTTCAAGCTGAAAGGCTTGGCGAGATAATCATCTGCTCCGGCATCCAGCCCGGTGACTCTGTCTTCGATGGTCCCTTTTCCTGTGAGCATGAGGATGGGGGTGTTACCTCTAGATTCTCTAAATCTCTTGCATAGCTCTATGCCGTCCATGCCAGGAAGCTGTACGTCAAGGATGATAAGGTCATAAACCTGGGTCTTAAGGCGGTCTAAGGCTTCTTTGCCGTCTGCGCAGGCGCTTACGTCATAGCGCTCTGCACTGAGCCAATCGCCTACATTTGTCGAGATGTCCAGATCATCTTCTACGATTAGTATTTTCAAGACTCACCTGCGGTCACTCTGGAAAATAGAATACAACAATTGCTTGCTAGAATTCTCCTACGCGTAGCTAGTTTTTCTATGTTTCCAAGCAGGCGTTGAAATTGGAATCTCCAACATCTCGAATTAACATGATGGATGGAGGCACCCTCGCTTCCTCCCCTCTTGTGCGTTCGCTTGTCTCGGGGGCGATGATTCTAATTTTCATCGAGTTGCTTTTGCTTTTCATGTTAATTGCAAGCACTATAGGCGCCGAGCAAGCCGCGGCGCATGAATATATGCTGTTGAAGGCTTCTGAGATTTGTTCGGATCTTGCGCATCTGGCGCGTTCTCATCGCAGAGCCACCGATGATTGGGTTGATTTGGGTGGAAACAAAAAACATCTGGACGCGCACAAAAGGACTTATCGAAAAATTGAAGAGGCTCTCAATTCGTTGAGAGTAGAGTGGCAGTCGGCAGGTTTGCGGGCTAGTGACCTGCGTGAATTTACCGAGGGCTTTCAGGAATTTTTGTCGGCGACAAAAGCGACTGTTGAAGGTGGAACTCCTGAGATGATTCGCTTCAGGCACCATAATCTGGTCATTCCAAAAACCAAAGACCTTTATCCTCGCTCTCGCCATTTAATGCAGCGGATTCGCGATTTTATCGACAAAGATGAGGCTAGAAATGCTGCTCAGAATCAGTCTCCGTTCCCGCTAATGCTACTGGCGTGCGGAGTCAATATTCTGTTGTGTGTTTTGGCATCACTCTGGGTAGACCGAAAAATTGCTCAGCCCATTCGTTCGCTTTCAGCTGAGTGCAGGGAAATTGCAAGTGGCACAGTCATTAGTGCTCCGGTGCAAAGCGCCAATGATGTTGATTATTTGCGCCAGGCTTTTCATGAAATGTCTTCGAAGATTATTCGAAATGAGCAGGGGCGTAAAGCTTATCTGGTGCTCTTGAAAGACATGCAAACGCAATCGCTTGAGCGTGCTAAGTCGGGAATGACTTCGCTATCTGGCTCTCAGGCTATATCAGAGGCGGGACAGAAAAAACTAAAGCAGGTGTCATGGAATCTGGGGGCGATGATACAGCTTCTGGAGTCAATGAGCGAAGGGCTTAGTTTTAGCGAACTACAAAAAATACAAGTTAAGCACTCTCTAAGCAATAGCAGGCTCCTTGCAGTCTTCGCCGAATCCTCTGTGGAAGCACTTTTACAGAGGAAGAATCTGAAGTTGAATCTGCAATGTGACGACATCGAACTCGAAGTAGATGAACACTTAATTGGAAGAGTAATTATCAACTTTCTTTCAAACGCTATTAAGTTTTCGCCGAGAGGAGCGATTGTCGTGCTGAGATTGCTGCAACAGGAAGATGCAATGCGCTGTGAGGTTAGAGATGTTGGAGCAGGCATTTCAGCCGAAGATCAATCCCGTCTCTTTGCCAAGTTTAGCCAGCTTGAATCTAACGTAAAACGATCGGGTACTGGTTTGGGGTTGATGATCTGCAAACAGATAGTTCAAGCACATGGTGGCGAAATCGGTTGTACTAGTGAGCTAGGAGTTGGGAGCTGCTTCTGGTTTATGGTTCCAATGCGTGCCCTAAAGGTTGAAGAGTTCGAGGCTTCTCAGGCGCGGAGTAGTACCGCTGGTAGTGGCTTCCGTGGAAGCATTAGCAATGCTTTTGGCTGGCTTCTGGCGTTTTTCATTTGTACCCAGGTGTTGGCATCAGTGGCGTTGGGAATCAAATTCAATGAAGCCGAAGCAAAGGCTGCTGATTACGCCCGTGAGAAACAGTTGCTCGTTAAGAGTGAAGATTTGCTTCCACTTTTTCTTGATTACAGACGCTTGTTCCAAATCTCATTGAGCACTCATGATTTTAAGAAGTTCATCTCCGTTTATTCTAGACTTGATAATTTGATGGGCTTGGCTCACAACCTTGTAGTCAGCTCTGCCAAAAATACTGAGTTGAATAAATCTTTCAGAGAAATTGAACAACGCCTGCTGTTCATGAAAGACGAGGCGAAGAGAGTGTTAAGTGTTTATCCAAATATAGACCTCGATTACATTAGCGATGCTACGAAGAGATGTGAAAAAGTGGCGATGGAAGTCGAAGGCTTGCTTTTTACCGCGCTGGCTCGTGCGGATGAGGGCGTAGATAGAACTTATGAACTTGGTTCAAATGTTAGGACAGAGATTATATTGATTGTTAGCTTGTGCGCTATCGCAAATATAGGATTGATTGCAACTCTTACATTGAACGCCGCAGGTTTGCTTGCAAAAATTCGCTCTTTAGTCGAGAAGGCTAGGTCATTTGCGGCGGGCGGATTGCCTACTGTTGATCTTAAAGAAAACGACGAACTCAAACTCCTTGACGAAAGTCTTTGCTATGTGGCGTGCCTGATTCGAGAGGCCGAGGCGCGGAGGCAAGAACTTATGGCAGTAATCAATCATGATTTGCGAACGCCTCTCAGCTCAGTTCTTAGCGCAATAGAGTTGTGCTCTCAAGGAGTTTATGGCGACCTTCCGTCCAAAGACGAAGAAGAGCTAAAGCTAATTGAGTCTGATTTGAGAAGCCTTTTGTCTCAGCTGAATAACTTTCTCACTCTTGAAACAGTAGAGCACGGGGCGCTAGTTTTAGATTGCGCAGAAATAGACCTTGAAGACTTTATTGACGATCTGGCTTCGGAATATAACAAGAGGTGGAAAAGCCATGGTGTCAATGTACGCAGCGAATACGTCGGAGACAATTTGCTTATTAACGGCGAAGTTGAATTATTGCGTATGGCGATAACGGCTTTGTTAGACAATGCCTGCGCAGCGTCGACTGGTTCTGGCTCTGAAGTCATTTTGCATTGTGAGGGGCAGCAAGGAAAAATTGTGCTAAAGGTCATCGACACCGGTGGCGGAATTCCTGCCGAGTTGCAGAGCACCATTTTTGATCGCTTTCGCTTTCAGGACGAGCGACCTCTTGCTGGTCTTGGACTGCCACTTGCGTCACGATTGTTTGCTTTGCATGCGGCTCAATTGAGTTTGGAGCGTAGTTCAGCTGAGGGTACGATATTTCGTTGCGAGTTTGATGTGCCTGGGGCAGCAGGGGTCTAAGGGTCTGCTGATGTCTGAATGAAGAAAGTGACAGCGCCTCCTGGTGAAGATACAATTGGCAAACTGTATTTTGCTTTTGAAATTTATGCCAGGCTGACCGTAATATGAATTCAGCGGAAAAGCTTTGGGAAAATCCAGGAGGTCGAATGTTGTTTCGTAAATCGCTATGTGCGTTGCTCGTCGCGCAAACATGTATTTTAGGCAGCGTAGGTTTGGCGCCGTCAAGTAGCACAGTGGCAAAGGCAGAAACACAGAGTCCTGATAGCGCAGTGCGCCGAAGCGCAAAAATTGCGTTGGCTGCTCCGGCGGGAAATCAAAAAAATAAAGCGCAGGATGCAGATATGCTTGAAAAGTACTTTCTTGACGGAACTTTAAAACAAGGCCGGGAAGGCTTGCAGCTTGCGTTAGACAAAAATCCAGGTGACGATAATCGCCGTTTTGCACTGGGCGTTATTCAATTTTTGTGTGCAGTTGAAGGACTGGGGCAAGACCTCAACAAATACGGATTGCGACAAAATATCAGCAGAGGAGTCGGCCCTGCTCGCAATTTAGTGTTACCGTTTGGCACGCGCAAGCCAGAGCTTTTGACATACAACGCGGCTCGAAAAATGGTACAAGATTTTCTTGATGGGCTTACCCAATCTCAAGCCACGCTAGAGCAAATCAAAGACCCTGATGTAAAACTGCCACTGCATTTTGGGTTGATAAAATTAGACTTGAACGGAGACGGCAAGGCAGACAGTAAGGAATGTTTGTGGAAAATTTATACAGGCATAGATAACGCGAAATATATTGACGAAGCTAAAGTCAAAGAATTCTATATCAAGTTTGACAGAGCTGATGTGCACTGGCTGAGAGGCTACTGCCACCTGATCAGCGGGTTTTGCGAGATTTTTCTTGCTCATGATACAAAAGAATTTTTCGATTGCGCTGCTCATATCTTTTTCCAGAAAGTAGATTCACCCTACAAGTTTTTGGACACAGGAAAGCGTGTTCACACAATAGGAAGAGATCTGGATATAGTGGATGTTGTGGCTATGTTTCACCTCATTCGTTGGAAGGTAAGCGAGAAAGAGCGCATGGCTTTGGCTCTGCACCATTTTGAATCTGTTGTTTCGGAAAGCAGAGTTTCATGGAAGTTCATCATGGCTGAAACAGATGACGATCATGAATGGATTCCGAATCCGAAGCAAACAGGTGTGATGCCTGGAATGGGAGTAACAGAAGAGATGGTCAAATCTTGGGGTGGTGTGCAAGATGAGATAGAAAAGATACTTCAGGGCAAATTGCTGATTCCATTTTGGAGAGGTGATGGAACACAGGGCGTCAACGTGCGCAAAGCATTTTTAGAACCACGCGATTTAGATCTTGTCTTGTGGATTCAAGGCCCTGCCGCGGCGCCATTCTTGGAAAAAGGTGAGATGAGCAAAGGGCAAACCTGGAATAGCCTTCGTTCTGCCTTCGGTTCAAATTTCCCCGGCTTTGCTATTTGGTTCAACTAAGCACTGATTTCGGAGGGCGCCTTCTAGTTATTCTTTTCCAGTAGAGGCGACTATTATCTTTAGCTTCGGATTTAGAGTCTGGAGTTCTGCAAGGGCGTTCTGAGATGACTGCGGCATGTCGTAGGCGAAGATACGCTTCAATTTTGGAAAGCGATTGAACAATTTGAATGCATCATGCTCAGCCCATACATGCGAAAGTGAGACCTCTTCAAGTTCGGGTGCATCGAAACCAGCCAAGAATCCCTTGCTAAGCTTGCTACGTCGCAAGCTGAAATAGTTCAAAGAGGGCAAAACGATGTGAGAGGATGCTGCGGAAGTTATTGATGTGTTTTCGAGAAGCAGCCTTTTCAGGCTGGTCGGAATTGCGGCGGCAAAGCTTGCGCTGGAAGGCACATCCGTAGAAACTTCGAGGAAGAATAAATTCTTGAAACGATGAATGCATTGCAAATCGGCTTCGGTAAGTGGCGCCATTTGGCTAACGGCAAGTTCTTCAATGTTCGGATAATTGATAGAAAGATCTCGCAGTGAACCAGCGGTGTCAATCGAAGAAATCAGAATGACTTCTTTAATGCCTTTGAAAGTGTTCGGATTATCAAAGAGATCCATGTCAGCGCTACCGAGAATATGGATGGAGTGAACTGGTCTCTTTTTGATTTCTTGCCAATCAGCGTCCGACGGTGGACCCTCTACCTCAAGTTCTCCATCATGTATTCGCACAGCATCAGAGTGGTACGGTTGCTGTCCAAAACCGTATGCAGCGAGAGTGGAGGAAAAGAAAAGCAGCAGCAAAATGTATTTGGTAAATCTCAAGACAGAACCTCTGAACCGTGATGCGTCGTGTAAGTTTAGCAAACGTGGACGCTAGCTTCAAACAATTGTTGAGCGCCGAAACAGATGACAGTTGCTTGCGAATTGTGTAGCAAAGTGGGTGCCACTGTTGGTGGTGGCGCCTGCTTTGTGTCCTTGCAGTTTCATAAAAACGCAGTGCGTGACTTTGCTTGAAGTGACGCAGAAATCTCGTTTTGTGATCTGATTCAAATGAGCTTAATGGAAGCTGGTTTCATAGCTGTCTGCGTGAGCTGGCGAATTGTTGCCGACGTACATGAATGCAAGGGTTGTGATAACCATGGCCATCGCTGCGCCGCGGCTTAGTGGAACGCCTCCGCCGTTTGCTTTTGGACCCATTCTTTCAGCGATTGCGCGGTCGGCTGCTGTTTTGACGAGTTTTAGAGCGTGCGATTGGGCACTTGCTCCTCGTTCGCCATTCATCGCTAGTTTTAGTTCGCCAACTACTTGAAGGCTTTGTTTTGCGCTTGCTAATTGGCCTTCAATCAGTTTCAGCTTGGCTACATCGTCGGCTGTTTTGCTTGAGTCTGCAATTTCTTTAGCCCGTTTTGCCATAGATTCTAGGTCTTTTACTCTTTCGCTTCGTTCTTTTTCTAGGGTAGCGATTTCTGTTTTTACGTTGAACTTCTCACCTGCAAAAACAAGGTTTTCGCCATCAAAAGTTGTAATTAGTGGCTTTTGGGGGTCTAGGACAATTTTGCGGTCTGACGATGTTGTTTCCGCTGGCATAGCAGCTTGCTCTCGGCTGGCGATCGAAGCGACTTGCGTTTTGACGATGCTTTCTGCTTGTGATGCTATTTTGTCTAGCATTGGTTTAATTGAGGTGAATGTGACGCCTTCATTACCTTTGGCTTTGAGCGCGTCTATCAGAGTCAGTCCAGCTGCGTGAGTGTAGGCCTCAGCAATTGCAGCTTTCGGGTTTTCCTGCAACAGTTTTGCTGGTATTTCTATGTTGTTGTCGTGCGTTGTGTCGTGTTGCACAACTTTTGATGCTGTGCCGTCGCCATCGACAACCTTTACTTGCATTTTGCGAAGACTCTCCGGCAGCTGCGCGTCGGTACTTACGCCTAGTTGTTTGCGCAGAGCAGCCTTCAACTGCTGGGTCAAATATTCGCCGCGTTCGGTATTATTCTTCTTGTCGGCGAGATGCTGTACACTTCTTTCACTGAGTTGTGTGAGTGCTGCTTTCTGTCGAGCAGCATCCGTTAGATGCTCGAAATTAGCATTGCCTTTGAGTTCTGCTTCAATGTTGATAGTCTTAGCTTGAGGTGTCTCCGCTGTGGCTGGTTTTTCAGCACGTTGGTTAAACCAGTCGTTTACTTGCTTGACTGCAGTGTCGTGATTTGGATTGCTGCTGTCTTTGTAGGCGTCACTTACTTTTTTGAATGCTTCAAGTTCTGCAGGTGGCCATGTGTGTGAGCTCTCCTGGTCGAGCACGAGGAGTTGCATCGTTTCGCTCAGTGATGCGCTTGCTTTACCATCAACGAATTTTTCACCCTTATGATACGATTCGAGTTCTGCAAATGCTTTTGGTGCAGTCTTGTCTATCGTTTCTGCTTTTTCGGCTTGAGCTGTTGCTGCAGCCTTTTGCTCGCCCGCTTTGTCGGTGGCTGCTGGTTTGCCTGTGAGCAGTTCTTCGGGTCGATTTTTCAATCGGCTAACTACATTGTTTTCGATAACACGAGTGCCTTCCGCTACTGCGCCACCGCCTTCGACTATGGTTGCGCGAAGTGCATGCAGAGTATCACGCAATTTGTCTGCTTCTGCCCTAAACTTCGGTTGGCTTTTGTATGCCTTTTCGATTGCGTTGGCGCGCGCGTCGCCCGTGAGGCTTTCAAAAGTAGTAGTCTCTGCGCCCATTGATTTGAGGTCTTTATTTGAAAGGGTGCTGAGAAAAGTCTTGGTGTTGAGCAGCTTGCCCCAGCTTTCCTGCAAGTGTGTTTGAATGCTGCCGCCAGTGAGGAAATCGCCGTCTTTCGTGTTGAGCTTGAGGTCGCCTTTGATTACTTTGACGTTGTTGCCATTCGAGTTTTCTTGTGCTTCTTTATATTCTTGTCGTTTGTATTTTGCAAATGCAAATTTTGCTACTTCTGCTTCTGTTGCTTTGCGTGCGCTTTCATCAAATTTTGGGGAGAATTTTTCGACTGCGGCAATGGCTGTGTGAGTTTTGGCATTGCCTATGACGTCTGCCATTTCTCTGAAATCTCTAGCTTCATTGCCGCTAGTTTCTGCTGCTCTTTTGCGTGCCCAATTTATGGTGTTGTCGATTTGTTCTTTGGCATTTTCAGTTGGTTCAAGGTCTGGCATTGGGATGCCGTTGGCCCCAATTTTGAATGCTGCGGGTTTTGAGGCCAGCACAACTATTTGGGACTCAAGGTTTGTTTGAAACTTGGTAGCGCGCTCGCCGATAGAGCCTTCTTCATCCACTCGCAATGCGCCGCCCGGTGTTTCGAATAAGTTTGATTCGACCAGAATCACACCATCTCTGCGCAGCTCGAAAATGTTCTTTTTGTCTTCATTTAAAGTGGGGTCAAGAAATTGGAAAGCGCCGGTTTTTCTATTTACTAGAAGAAAGTCTGCGCCTATTTTGTCTGCCGGTGAGTTTTTCACTGACGGAAAAATATCCCATTCTTTGCCCAGCAAGCCGTCTTCTTTGAGCTTGGGGAGAATCACGTTTTTTAGCAATTGATATGTGTTGAGCTGTGCTCTGTCGCCTGCGCTGGTGACGGTGTTCAAAATCGCCTCTGCGCTGGGCTTTATGCGGTCAAGATGCCTGAGGGCGTCTGGCAAGCTCTGGTTTGACCATGATTTGCTTGTGGCAGTATCAGCAGCTGCGCTTGTTTTGTCTGTGACTATCTGCGTGTCTGGAAGCTTAGCGCCCTTGCGGTTGTCGCCGCTTTTGATTAGAGAGGCATTGTCGGCTGCTTGTTGCGCTCTGTCTCCAGTGAAAACTTTCTCGAAAGGATCACGAGGGCTTTCGGAATCGTTTTTTTTCTCTTCGTGCTTGTCGGTTTCGATCTTGTGCGGGTCTGGCATCGAAATCACTTATATGGAATGTGGGGGATGGACGAACTTGAATTCTTAGCTCTGATTAATGGTATCTACCCGAGGTAGTCCATTTTTCGACAAATTTGAGAAATTCTCGGAATTTGATCGATGCTTTGCGGTAATTACGCATTGCGAAAATAGACTGGACCGTCTAGTCTAAACTTGTACTCGTTTGGGAGAGATTTGAAATGGACCTACCCCCTGTAAGTGATAAAGTAGAGCCGAAAAATGAAAATCGGTTGACACTCACATCGCTTTTACAACCAGAAAATCATGCTTCGGCTGGTGCCGATTTCGCCAGGTCGTTTGCTCACACGTTGCTTCAGTCACCTGTCGATGGTGTTGCGCAACTTATAGACGGCAAAGCCAACGGTAAAACCCAGCAGGCTGTTCATTTTATAGATGCTCCTCAAGAGGCAAAGTTTGGCAGCACCAATTGGGTAGCCCAGCAGGCTGGTTCAGGCTTGGGGGCGATTTTGCCGGTTCTAGCCATCCATAAAGGTGTTTCTGGTGCGCTTGAGCGCAACTATTCAAGTAAAGCTGCCCTGGCGATGAGTGAAAACATGGCAGCTTTAACGACTAAGCAGGCTTTGGCCTCCGGTGGATTGAAGACCGCCGAAGCTGGACTAACCGGTTTGGTCTATTCTGCTGTCTTTACTCCCGTCAGAAATGATGAGACCGATTTCTGGGCTGCCCGCGGACGCAACTCAGTAACCGGGGCTCTGACTTTCTCAACACTTGCTGCGTCCGGGCTGGGACTAAAAAACCTGGGTGAGCGCAGCGCCACCTCCGTTCCGGCGCTGTCCCGCATGCTTAAGTCGGAAGTGGGTGTTGGTGTCATTTCTGGTATCCCGGCTGGTTTGGTTGCTGCAAACAGTGACTCACTGCTGTCTGGCAACGGATTTGCCAGCGGTGAAAAGCAAGTGAAATCTGTGTTGACCTTCTCACTCATTGGTGGCGCCTTGACTTACGGTGGTTCGAAGCTGGTTGAATTGCGCCCTGCAACTAAAGGCAGTGAAGCGCCACCTAGCTTTAAGCAAGCAGGTGTTGATGTTGATGGTCGCCCTATCGCTGAAAGCGCCCGTGCGAATGTTTCTGCCAAATTGCCTGATTACTCTAATGGTGAGCTTGCCCGCGCTCGCACTCAAACAGCAAAGGATTTGTCTGAAATAAAGGCATTGGAGGCAGGTAAGTCAGTGCTTGATCAGTTTAGAGATTCTGGTTTGTCGATTTCGCAAAAGTACAGAGTGCTAAATTCTCTAGCTCAGGTGCGCGAAAACTTTGTGAATCAAACTGTAAATGGAAAAATCGAGGCTGACCAACAAGGCAACTGGATTCACACACAAGGTGAGTTTGGCAGAGTAATTGATGCTTCGCAAAACGGAAAGCTAAGTCCGAAACAAACCGAAGATGCTTTGCTTTCATCTATGTTTGCTGATGCGGTAAAGTCCAAAGCTAATTTCTTTACGCACCATATGGAAGGTGCACTTGCCGCAGACCATGTTTTGGGTAAAGAAATGGGCGCTGGGTTTAATCGCACAAGGTTGGATGGCATCGCCCACTCTGTGCGCGAACACCAGATTGGACCACCCGAATTTATGTCAATGCTTTACGGCAACCGCATCAAAGCCGCTCTTAATTTCAAACTAAATCCAGAGCAAGAGGCTGCCTTGAGTTCTTTGCAGAAGAAAATAGCTGATCCGCTAAATCCTGCTGTCGAAAAAGTCAGCACCGCAGATGGTGGTACTGCTCTTAAGTTGAAACCGGAAGAGCAAGCTTTGCTAAAACTCACCGGCGCTCAAGAATGGTATGTGCCTGATGCGAAAAATCCGTGGAATAAGTCATCGCGTGCGGTAATCGACGGTGATTCAATTGATAATTATTACACCCCTGGCGGCATCGGAAAAATTACCGGGCTTGGTGGACCAGAATCAGATGTCTGGTTCAAAACCAGACAGATTGATAACACCGCTCTCCTTACTGATAGAACCAGCAACATAGGTTCTGCCAGAAATAGTGCCGGTGATGCCGGTAAGCTCATCACTCCAGAAAGCCAGCCTTTGGCTCAAAATGCACTGGCACAGACTGAAGCTGCTATCGTTGCTGCAAAGGAGAAAGTTGCTGATTGGTTAAAAACTGATCAAGGTGTAGATCCGAAACAGAAAGAAGTACCTTTCTTCAATGCAGATCTGAAATATCCACAGTTTGGCGAAGCTGATGGACAATGGTGGAATATTCACCGCACTCCAGCGGACAAACGCACAGCAGAGCAACAAAGCTTTTACGACCAACACCGCTTTGATGGCTTGTCCAAGACAGAACAAGCTGACTTCCTGCGCGCCAAAGAAATCAGGGAGAGAATTGTAAGTGAATTGCGTGCTGCTCAACGAGTAGATGGCAAGCAGCCACCTGAGTATAGACCTTCTACAGGCAGATGATCTATGCTAATCCAGTCAAAGTAAGTGACCAGTCTGGGGGCGCTCGTTTGGATAAACGCAGCAAAATCACTGAAGCTGCTGCGGGGTGTTTTTTGCGCCTTGGTTATGCCGAAACAAGCCTGGATGAGATTGTCACCAATAGTGGTGTAGTCAAACAAACTATATACAACTATTTTGACAATAAAGATGCTGTATTCAATGCTGCCGTTGATCATTTGCTCAACGGTTTGAGCATTGATTTTAGTCAAGACTGGTATCAATTGCCGCCTGAGGAGTTTTTCCAGAAAGTCGGAAAAGCGCTTCTTAAGACTCTGGCAGAGCCGCAGACAACAGCATTTCTTCGACTTCTTGTGAAAGAATGTCGGCGGTTTCCACGACTTCAAAGGGTTTATGCCGAGTCAATTCCTCAACCGTTCATAGAGTTTGTACGTAATTATGTTGTGTCATCTGGTCATTTCTCTGATGTGCTCAAAGCGCAAACAAAATTAGTGGAATCTACCGTATGGTGCTTTCGTGCGGCGGTTACAGGCTTTGCTACTCTTGTAAATCTCTCACCCATGTTGACTTATGCATTGCCTAATAAGACGACTTATCTTGATGTTGTGGCTAAATTGTTTGCATCGCTTTTGTGCTCTCACGCTTTTGCAAGCAATGTTGTTCCCGTGGCTTCAGGATCTGCGAATGAAGTTGAGTCGGAAAATGAAATAGAAAAGTTTCTTTCCTCTCAATTTGCTAGTCTAGGTGACAAAAAACTTGTGATCATCGCTGCCGCTATTCGCATTTTTTCCGAAAGAGGTTTTGCAGACACTAGCATGGAAGAGATAGCCAGAGTTGCAAACGTATCAAAGCAAACTGTGTACAAACACTTTCGCAGCAAGAACTATCTTTATTCTTTCATCGCAAAATGCGTTTTGACCCAACTGCAAAGTCATGCGTTGCCTGACGTAAATCTGCCGCTTTCCGATTATTTGAGAGAATATACAAACTCATTCGTGGCGCGTGCGAAGCGACCCTGGATAAGGGAGTATTTCAGATTGATCCTCGGTGAATCACAAGCATTTCCGCTGGAGTCGGGTGCATTATTGATTTACATCATGGACCATGGACGTGAGCAGTTAGAGGCAAAAATTCAAAGTACTTCTTTGCAGAACACCGATAACAGCCAGGAAGCTCTTTCGCTTTCGATCGTAAGTCGCAGCATAGTTGGCAGCTTCGTTTTGTTCAGTCAAATTTTCATTGTTGGCGCAAATCCATTTTTAGATATTGAAACGCTGCTCCAAATAAACGAAAACATCCTTCCCAAGTCACTCCCTGCTCAACCGTAGGGGCGACGCCATGGATACTGCTGGCGAACTAAAATGGAGCCGAATCA
>CAZJLR010000085.1:0-24366 GCA_964546815.1 uncultured Candidatus Obscuribacterales bacterium
CCAGCAGTATCCCATGCGTCGCCCGGAAGTTAAGCAGCGGTGCTCGCTTAGACAGATTCGCCCTATGAATTAGCTGGCGACGCATGGCGTCGCCCCTACAACTGATCGGCAACACGTGGCATCGCCGCTCTATTTCTTTGGTCCGGTTGTTGCTTCGAAAAGGTTTTTGAGGCTTATGCGGCGTCTGTTGGCGTTGTGGTCGCGTTCGGGTTGCCACGAATTATCGATGGCTACGCTGTTTGTTTGCTTGTCGATTCCAGTGGCGACCACTACGTGCCAGCCGCCGCTCCTTCCGCCTGCACCACCAGCAGTGCCGGAACCTGAGTCTTTCCAGAATGGATCTTGACTTGTATGCACAGTGATGATTTTTGGCCACGGGCCCTCGGACATTGCTTTTGCAAAAGTGACTTCGTTGTCTACAAGTGCGACGCGACCCTCGGTATCGCTGTAGTGTGCTTTGTGAGCGATCACTCGTCCCTTCTCATCACGTCCCGTTAGCTGCCCCATGATATCGAGTATGTTTGCAGGGTAAAGTTCTGGTGAGCGAGCAACTACATTTCTGGTTCTTTCTCTGAGTTCGTAATGTTGCCGCCCGTCTTCTAAGTATTTGTGTAGTCTTTCGCCACTGTCACCGGTGTATTGCGGTTCGATGTCAGTGTATTTGATGGAACCTTTTGGCACGGTTAAGCCGAAAGTATCTACTGTTTGACGTTGCCAGTAGATGTTTGCCATTGCAACGTCTGAAATGTGACCCAACCATGATCGTGCTCCGCCTGTTGGCGGGAAGTTTGACTCAGCTTTAAGTACTTGCGTCATGCTTGCCGGCACATCAACTATGCTGCCATCGGCTGTTATAAATTTATCAGTTGTGCCTATTTCGCTTATCATTCGGGCGAATGTCGATGGCGACTGATGCATAAGCGTAGACCTGACAGTGGTGACATTGCATGTTGAAAATTGTCCCTGTTCTTGTCTTGTAGGTCTGGCCATGTGCCAGAGAGCCTGGGCTGCAATGATTTCTCTATCGCTCTGGGTGTAACTTGATTTGACGCTTCCATCAATTAACTTCAGCATTTCGTTAAAGGTTTTGTCCTTTTCGTTTCTGCTGATGTCATCGCGACCTTCGATCATCTTAATACTTTCTGAGAGGCGTTGTTTTCCCTCTGCTTGAAGATTGTCGCTGGCATTCAATTTTGTGCGTAGTAATTCTTCAGTTGATAGATTGCCGATGCTTTCGTCCATATTTAGCTTTTTTGCACTGCCATCAGCTGTTATAAATGAACAAAGTCCGAGGCTGTCGACTATTAATTTTGCTTTGCCGAGATTGCCCTCTACATTCCTGAAGGGGATAGAGGAATTTATTGAGCTAGCAACCCATTCTGATTTTTCGTTTTGCTTCCAGTGCGTGTTGGTGCTGGGGTCTTTGATTTCAGTAACCTGCCCTTTGTCGTCGCGGGTGACAAAGCGCTCCAGCTTACCTTCAACGATTTGTTTCGACATTCCTTTTTCCAGATCTACAGAAAAGGAAGCGTCCTTGCTTTTTATTGTGCTGCGGTTTTCGCTGATTTCTGTTTTTATCATTTCCTCTTTGCCGAAAACCAGATTGCTCTCCTTTGCTTTTCCCGGTGTGAAGCGTTTTAATTCTGAGGTTTCATTGTCACGGAATGAATATTCGCCTGTACGTGAATTGATATTGAAATCGTACTGTCCAGGTTCTCCTCCGGGTGTTTCCCACTGGTTGTTCTTAAATTGCCATTCGGTCACGGCTTTGTTTTCTGGTGTAGTAACTTTGATTGTTGAGAGTTCTTCCTTTCCAGTTTTCAGGTCTAATGACCAACCGCTAAACTCACGTTTGACACCATCTGCAGTGGTAAGTGAAGATGCTCTGCCGTTTCTGTCGAATTCAACTTTGTCTCCGTTTTTGTATTTTATTGATTTGGTTCTGTCTGCGTGCAACTCTTCTCTTCTGCCGTCGCTATGAATCACCGTGCTCAGACCTCCTTCAGGCCAGTTCGGAGAATTCATCGTGCAGTCGCCGTTCTTTTCATTGATTGAAATTTTGCCTGCCCATATAGTTGCATCAGGCAATTTCCATTGGTCGCTGTATTTGCCGTCTTTCGAAACATGCTCGATTGTTTTACCCTCGGGCGAGGTCATCGTTTTTAGCTCGGCGCCGTCCCATTCAAGTTTTCGAAGTCCTCCATCTGCATACTTAATTTCTTGTAGTTTGCCATCAGCTGAGTGTTTTAACACAGAGCCATCATTTCTTTCTGTGTACGAATTACCGTCTTTGAGAGTGAGTCGCACCGAGCCGTTAGCCATTTTGTCTACAGCATTAATGTCGGCTGTATTGATTGGAGATTTGCGAACTGTGCCAGTTTCATCTAACGATTGCCAGCCCTGCCCTGATTTTTGCCAATAGCCTGAGGGAGACTTGATTGGTTCGATGTTTGCGTTTGTTTTTTCTTCAGATCTGGCTGAATCTTTTTGCGCAGTGCTTGCTTTAGGTTTTGTTGTCTCAATTTGGTCCAATAGTAAATCGAAGCTGCCGCTGGAAAAATGCAAGCTCAGGTCTGGCAAATCGCCCTGCGAATCAGTTTTCTTGTTTTCGTCTGTGACTTTGTCCACCCAAAAACCCCCTCTCTCGGCTCTTGGCTGAAGATTAAAGGAGTTTCATGAGAAAGTCATGAGATAGCCAAAAGGAAGCTCCGGCAAGTGTTGCCGGAGCTTTTCGGGATCAGTTTGCGTTTGCGCCGATTTCGCCCATTCGGCCGCTTTGATAGTCGCTTACAGCTTGAAGAATCTCTTCTTTAGTATTCATCACGAATGGACCATAACGGGCAACTGGTTCGTTTAATGGAAGACCACCCAGTACAAGGACGCTCAACTCCTCTCCTTTTGACGCTTGTATGCTGATTGATTCACCGTCTTCATTGAAAATTACGAGTTGCTCGGGCGATGCCGCGATTTCGTTTTCTCCAAATGTGCCGCTGCCGCTTATCAGATAGGCCATCGCGTTAAAGCCTGCTGGAATTTTTTGTGTGATTTTTCCGTTTGGTTTTATATTGAAGTGCAAGTACATAATCGGTGTGCGAGTATCAATCACGGCTTTTGCGCCCATCGAATCTCCTGCTATGACTTTGACTTGCACCAAGCCATCTTCAGAAACAACGACAGGAATTTTTGCAGACGGAATGTCTTGATAGCGTGGCTGCATCATTTTGTCGCGTGCGGGCAAATTGACCCAAATTTGAAAGCCGTGCAAGCGCCCGCCTTTTTCAAGAAGCTCATTGCCAGGCATTTCTGAGTGTACAACACCCGCGCCCGCTGTCATCCATTGCACGTCGCCAGGATTTAGCAGACCATGATTGCCTGCAGAATCGCGATGCTGCATTTGACCTTCAAGTAAATATGTTACTGTTTCAAAACCTCTGTGAGGGTGATCGGGTGCGCCTTTCGCTTTGCCTGGTGCTAGCTCGATTGGCTCCATATGATCTAAAAGCAAAAAAGGATCTACAAAACTCAAGCTGGCGGTTGGAAATGGTCGACGCACAGAAAAACCAGCGCCTTCCATCGTTTGCGTTGAGGTGACTATATTTTTGACGAGTCTGCTTTTACTTTCACTGCCGATAGTTTTCATGATTCGATCTCCTTAGCTCTTCTTTGTGCGAGCCTCGTTTGAGTTCAGTAATTGGTCAGCCCCTTCGCCCAACTTTTTGAGCAGGCGAACAAGAGTGTCTAACTCTTTCTCGCTCAATGTTGAAGTGGCTGCTTTCAGATCCTTTTCGTGTTTTGCAAATGCTGATTTGATTAGCTTGTTGCCTTCTTTTGTGAGTCGCACTTGCCTTACTCTTCTGTCATCTGGTACATCAAAACGCTCAACCAGTCCCTTTTGTTCAAGCCTGTCAACGGCAGTTGTAATGCTTCCGCTGGTGAGGAGAACTTTCTTGCCTATTGTGTTTACGGGCAAAGGACCCTTATGCAATAGGGCTTCAAGCACGGCAAAGTCGCTGCTGCACATTCCTAATGATTCGATGCTTTTGTTGGCGTGTGCTGCAATTGAGTGTGACGCTTTCCAGAGCACCAACCATACTTTGGCGCCGCTTAGGGTTGTGTCGTTATCATCTGCTATGTCGTTACCCATGATGTATCTCGATATAAAGTATCTTGATCTCAAGATAACATGATTCAGTGGAACTTGCAAATGTATGATTGCAACTACAAAATTCTGGGGCTGCAGTGATAAATGCACAAAAGTGCCAAGCTTTGCTGCGCTTGTGCATCTACAGTGATTACTGCAGAACTTTCTCTTTCGGCAGAGGTCAAGGGCTGATAAGTCGTGTATCATCCAATGTCATTGCGCATAGCAGGCAACATGGCGATTTGGCGTACATACACATAAGCGGTCAAAAATCATTATGAAAGACAGGCAGTTTTCAAAAGAAGAGATCATACTTATCCTCAAGGAGCAGGCGGAAGGCGCTGACCCACTTGAGCTATCAATCAAGCATGATATAACCGACACTCAGCTTTTGGAGTGGCAGGCTGCCTATGGTGGTAACCCTGTTGCAAAAGGCAATCCATTGCGAAGGTTTATGCATCAGGTCTGGAACAGCGGCTTTATGACTCGCCGCGAACTTTTGTTTGCAGGTACCGCAGGAATGGCGGGCTTGGCCGCAGGAAATTTTTTCGCGATGGCTGGCAAGACAAAGTCGGCTTCGTCGTTTATGCAGAAGATCGAAGTTGTAAACGCATCCAAGTATAAGGAATCTTCTGAGCACCTTGGTAAATACGTCTACCTGACGCCACAGAAGCTGGGCGGTGGCACTCATGCCGTAGACCTCGACACAAACAAAACTCTTGCCTGGATCAGTTATTGGAATTACGGCGATTCATGCCCTATTTCGCACCATCTGGCGGCTTATCCATCGCCAGATCCATATAAGGAATTCGAGTTTGTCAACTCGACTCAGGGTGGCGACAACGTCATGATTTACGGAATACCAACTCCAATTAAAGATCGCGGCTTGCTTGATAAGTGGGGGCAAGGAAATCACATCTACCGCGTTAAATTTGATGGACAGCAAATGAATTTGCAAGAAGATGTTGCTGAAACAACGGGCATTGGGCTTGGCGTGCATATAACCATATTTCCTGATGCAACTGGCTTTTCTGCTGCTGATGGTCAAAAGGATGTTGCTGCATTTTTCAATCGTGCAGCAGAAGGCGAGAAAACAGAGGTGCTTGCTGCGTTTCAGGCTGACTGGATTGGCAACAAATCTAAGGGCAACCTGGAAGAAAATTGGTCAAAAGGAGGCACGCTTCGCATCAAGAAGTTGACCAAAGCGCGCGAAACCGGCAAGTTTGATCTGGAAGGCGCCAAGGGAAATAAAATCAATTGGGAAATGGTGCCAATGGCTGAAAATCTGGTTTACACAAACCAGCTGCCAGGCGCAGATGTGACTTCCCTTACAGGTTTGGATGCAGTGGTGCACCACCCCGGCAATCGCTATTCAGCATTGATTATTCGAATGCTGTCTTGCTCTGTCATGATCGATCGCAAAACTATGGAGCCTGTGGCTTGTCTGCACAATCCCGAGGGCTCGCCAGATAATTTGCCTGTGGTAAAAGTCTCGTCTAACCCCGATACATGGGAAGTGAAATTCGACGATATCAAATGTGTGGGGCATGAGGCAGGCTTTTCGCCTGATGGCAAATTCTACACAATGATGAATAACATCAAGCAGAACAATATGGCGGTATTTGATTCATCGTCTGCAGACCCGCGCGAATGGAAACGAATCACTTTTGTCAAAGATCCCGCATGGGTGGGCGATTATCCAAGCCCATTCCACCTTTGTTTTTCTGTTGATGGAAGCAAAATGTTTGTGTCTGTTTTATATCCCAAACCAGCTCTCAGTGGATGTTGTGTAGTTGATACCAAAACCTGGAAAATAATCAAAAAATTTGAAAAAATCGGTCCCGATTGTCAGACGATGTCTGTTTCTTATGACGGCAAGTACGTTTTTCAGATCTTCAGCGGATTTCAGCGATTATCTAGCGGAGCTTTCATTTTCACCCAGGACACTTTAGAGCCTCTGGGCTACCAACCTAACTTTGGTGGGCACCATGATTGCGTTGTGGTACCGACAAAAGTTGAGCATCTGAGAAACAGTCGCTGCACAACTCTTTAATCAGGGTTTGATGCACTTGCTGCGTCTAATAAGATCACGTGCAGACTTGCACTGTTTGACAGGAGGGTTGCTCGATTGCTGAAAGTAAATGCGAGTCCAGTCAAAAAAATAAATGAGCAGAAATCGTCCATTCCACGTAAAAGTTGTACCTGGCTTTTCTTGCGTATGGCGCTGCAAAATACGCAAAGGCGCCCGTCAAGGACTCTGTTGCTCATTGTAGCTGTTGCTCTCGGCACGGCAGCGTTGTTCTCTTCATACATTGTTTCGCGTGGTATCGCAGACAGTACTGAGCAGAGTTTCTCACGCATGGGCGCAGACCTTATTGTTGTGCCGGCTAACGCCATGGTGAATATAACAAGCGCATTGTTGACTGTGCAGCCTACAGATGAAATTATTGACCGCAAGACCTTAGACGAAATTGCAAAGTTAGATGGCGTAGATCGTGTTGCTCCCCAGACGATTTATCGTATGTCTGTGATGGCAGGGATGCCCGAGCATAGAGTCAATGTCATTGCATTTGACCCTGCGCGCGATTTTACCGTAATGCCATGGTTAAACAGTCACTTAGCTCGTCCTTTCAAAACTGGTGACATTATTGTCGGTGGACGAAGAGCAGAGCAGATTGACCAGGAAATTCAACCTGCTAATTTGCCGAGCCAGATATATGGCAAGCTAGGACGCAGTGGCGTGGGCCCCTTAGATGACTCGTTTTTCGCAAGCTATAGCACGCTAGAGCAACTGAGTCATTCACCCGATGCAGGCAGCTATGTGGCTGGCAAGATAGATCCTGACCGTGTGAGTGCTGTGCTTATTCGCTTGAAGCTTGGTGCGACGCCGGAAGCGGTGCGTTTTGCTATCGCTCGCCTTGCAGACGTAAAGGTTATTCAAGGCGCAACCGTGGTAACTTCTACGAGACAGACAACTACAATTCTTTTTACTGGCATGATTGCCTTTGCCGCTGTCATGTTGCTTGGTTCTCTCATTTTGGTAGGATTATTATTTTCTGCAATTATCGCCGAGCGTCGCAGAGAAATCGGAGTTCTAACTGCAATTGGTGCGCGACACCGAGACATTCTTATTATGCTGCTAGGTGAGGGCGGCTTTACCACTGGGTTGGGTGGCATTCTGGGAATATTATTTGGATGCGGTCTGCTCTTCGTGTTCAAAAACTCTCTCGTTTATTTTTTGCAAACGCTCCGCGTAGATTTCATCTGGCCTCAACTTAGTGAGTTTGTGTTTGCTGGACTGGGCTGCAGTTTCCTTGCTTTAAGCGTTGGTATTCTCGCTGCAATCATTCCCGCCGCAGCGGTGGCAAAAGAGGATGCTTACACCTTGATTCAGCGAGAGGATGCAAAATGCTGAGCGCGCAAAATCTAAGTAAGCGATATACAGGTAAGCACATGGTCGACGCAGTTTCTGCTATCGACCTTGAAATTGAGGATGGCGAGTTTGTTGCAATAGTCGGTCGTTCCGGCTCTGGAAAATCAACTCTGCTTGCAATGCTTGGTGGATTAAGCCGTCCCAGCCAGGGCAAAGTAGTTTTTGGAAATAATGATGATGTGAATGTTCAATTGGTAGATCAATGGAAGCTTGGCAAAGACGCACAATCTGATTTTCGCAATCGCAAAATCGGTTTCGTCTTTCAATTTGCCAGCCTATTGCCCTCACTGAGAGCCCTGGATAATGTTGCTCTTCCTGCGATGATCTCAGGCGTTCTTACGGAAAAACAAGCTTATGCCCGCGCTCGTGTTTTATTGGAACAAGTGGGCTTGGGTCGCCGATATGACTTCTATCCAAACGAAATGTCTGGGGGCGAACAACGCCGCGTGGCAATCGCTCGAGCCCTCATAAACGAACCTGATTTACTAATGGCTGATGAACCAACTGCCGATCTTGACGAACAAACCGAAGCAGAGATACTGCAAATTTTGATCGAGATACAACGAAGCCGTAAGCTCAGTTTGGTTATTGTGACTCACAACATGGAAATAGCCTCCCGTGCAGATCGCATTTTGCAAATGCGCGATGGGCAGATTGTTTCTTCTAGCACTTCCGCCAAAGCTCCGAATGTTTCTGATGAACTTTCTGCTGAAACTTCTGCAAGCGCATTCAAGAAAGAATTACAAACTAACCCGCGCGTGTTGGATGCCTCTTCAGCCAGTGCAGCCGCTCAACAAGTAACTTTAGGCGAGGGTGTCGAGCGATTTATTGGGCGACTGGTCCTTCTTACTCTTCCAGTGATAGCAATAATTTGGTGTGCTAACTTTGCAATTGCCGAATTTGAGCGCCAGCTTCTAAATCAACAATCAGAAGCTCGTCAGGCACTTGAAGATATGGCAATGACTGGCTTGAGAGCGGAAGTGAAAGATGTCACCCTGGGACCTGGTCGTTCATACGACGTGAGTATTTACCTGCGAAACACGCTGGGCGACAAACCAATATACGTTCTTACTCCAACATTGAGAGGCTTCGTGCAAGTAGGCAGCACCTGGCAAGAAGTGCCACTGAAGCCGGTGCAGGCGCCAAGCCAGCGAGTTTTGAAGATTACTGGAGAGCAAGTCTATCACTATGTTTTCGAGCCCGATGTTGCCGACTTCACTCAGTTGCTTCCTTATTACATGCACATCAGGCTCACCAATGAGATGCTGGTTAGCGGTAGTAGTCAGCCTAAAAACGATCTGATTGAGCGCTCAGATAGTTACTACATTTATTTGAAGCCACACGATGTTTCAGACGATTTGATTTTGAAAAAAATGAAATTTCAGGGCAAAGCACCTGTCTGGATTCCCATGCCACCGCATTAAAACGAATTCTACGCTTCCCCTGCTGCATCAGGTTTGGTAGCCAGTGCAGTTAATGACTTCGTATCACAACTTAAATGAAAAGTTGACCAAATTGTTCAATAAATGCGAAAAGCAAGTGGACAAGAGGTATACTGCACAACTTGGCGCTGCAGGTATTTGACCGAGTAAGTAAAAGGGGCCATGTCTAATGGAAACGACATCTAAGGATAGAACACAAGCCACGACTCAAACAGCCGAGTTTGATCCCAACAGTCTTGCTCAGGCGGATTCAAATATTTTTGGCTTACCATTTACTCCTGAGACCGCGCAGCAGGTTTTGATTCCAGTGCCATGGGAAGTCACAGTGTCTTACAGAGCCGGCACTGCCGCGGGTCCAGCCGCAATTTTTGAAGCATCTAAGCAGGTCGATCTTTTTGACTCTGATGTCAAAGACGCGTGGAAATTTGGTTTAGCCATGCTTGATTTGCCAAATGAATTGCTCGAGTTGAACGCTAAAATGAGGCTCAAAGCCGAGGATTATATTGCGGCGTTGCAGGAAGGGCGTGATGCCGACAGCGACAAAACCAGTGCTGCGTTGCTTGCCGAAATAAACCAGAGCTGCGAAGAAATGAACCGTTGGGTATTTGAACAGGCTGAGCAGTTGCTTGGGCAAAACAAGCTTCCTGGCTTGATCGGCGGTGACCATAGCACACCGCTTGGACTCATGCGGGCGCTTGCGAATAAATACAGTGAATTTGGCATCTTGCATTTTGATGCTCATGCAGATTTACGCGACGCTTATGAAGGATTCAAATATTCGCACGCATCCATTATGTTCAACGCCCTTGAAATTAAGCAGCTCAGAAAGCTTGTTCAGGTGGGAATAAGAGATTACTGCGAGCAGGAATGCGATCTCGTGAAGAATTCCGAAGGGCGTGTTGTCTCATTCTATGATCGAGACATCAAATCCAGATTATATTCTGGCGAAAGCTGGCGAGAAATTAGCGATTGCATTTTGGCTGAACTGCCTCAAAACGTTTATGTTAGCTTTGATGTAGACGGGCTTGATCCAAAGCTATGTCCTAACACCGGAACACCCGTGCCCGGCGGACTTGAATTTGAGCAAGCTGTTTTTGTGGTGAAACAACTCGTCGCGCATGGCAAGACGATTATCGGATTTGATGTAAACGAAGTGGCTCCTGGCGGGGACGATGAGTGGGATGCAAACGTTGGAGCCAGGCTGGTTTATCGATTGGCAAATCTTGCTGCGCTGAGCCGCAAATTGAAGCCGATTGTTTAGACGCGAATTTCCTCAAGCGTGATTTTGTGGACTGTGTAAAAGCTATCCCAAGCCTTTCCGTCACGGCTTGTTATCGCTGTCTGCTTTTTGACTGCTCCATCAGAATGGCTGATATAGATCGGCTGGGTTGCTTCAGTAAATCCAATTGCTAAATGGCATGAGGTGGCACATACTGCCAATTTGTTTTGCTCGCAAAGTTCGTACTTAGACATCGTGTTTCCTCCAAAAAAACGATCCAATTGCTGTTGGTTATTACTTTAAACAGAATTTGTATCCAATTTGTTTATCCTGCGACCGAAATCATTAGCTTTGCGTGCTGTTGACAATGAACTGAGATTGTTTGTCCGTCGGCTACTCTGGGATAATATGAATACGATTGAAAGGTAAATTACCCATTATGCTTATTTCAAAAGAGGGTGCGCGTAAGTCAGTACTGTTCCTTCTTTCGCTTTTGTGCTTTAGCGCCTTGATGGCTGTTTCAGCACATGAGCACCCTGCGGTTACCGGTGTTACAAGCATGGATGTTTTTAGCGATGGACAGTCCACCCATTTACTTTATTCAAAGGCAACGACTGGCGGTGCACCGGGCGTTTTTTACCAGAGGTCTGATGATGGCAAAAGCTATAGCTCGCCTGTTCGCATCGATGAGGGGCTAGAGCCACCTACGCCAGCCCATCGCGGAATGGACCTCCAAATTGCAGCAAGCGGAAAGCATATTGTTGCTGTTTGGGAAGCCAAAGGAACTGACCGCTGGGGCGGCGGCCCCATGGTGTCGAAAATTTCAGATGATAATGGCGCAAGCTGGAAGAATGGTCCAAATCCTGCTAATGACGGCTCTACTGAGGGGCACAATTTTATGGACATGACTGCAAATGGTTCGTCGTTCCACATTGTTTGGCTCGATGTACGTTCGGGCAAGAAGGGGCTGCGATATGCGCGCTCGGCTGATGGTGGCACAAGCTGGGAAGCCAATCAAACGTTAGACCCAAATACATGCGAGTGTTGCTGGAACACAATTGTATCGGCGCCGCAGTCTAAAGTCGGAGTTCTGTATCGGAAAAAAGATCCCCGCGATATGGCGTTTCTTTCGTCAACCGACAACGGCAAGCATTGGAGCGAGCCGACCTATGTTGGTAAGTTCAATTGGACTATTGATGGTTGTCCGCACGTAGGCGGAGGACTGAGCATAGATGACGCTAAAAATCCCAAATATTACGCGACTGTTTGGACGGCAAAAACAGCCGAAAGTGAAGGCGTGTATATCTTAAGTTCTGCCGATGGTGGCAAAACCTGGACAGACCCTAAGCTTCTTGGTGGCAAAAATTCCTGGCATAATGATTTGGTTTGTGGCAGCAAAAATCGTATTGCTGCTGTTTGGGATGATAGAGAAAAGCATGCAATTTTTGCGTCAACCAGTACCGATAGTGGAAAAAGTTGGACTGAGCCCAAGCTATTGAGTGCGAAGGGTGTGACTGCCAGCCATCCTCGGGTTCTCTTTAATAACGATGTTTTTCAAGTGTTTTGGACTGAGGCTTCAGCTTTAAGTCCTGAAGTAAAAGTGGCAAAGTGTACTTTGTAGTATTTGCGATTTCATTTGCTGCTTGCTTGGCATATGACCTAGCGTATAAGTCGAGTCGCAATGAGTCCCGCAAATCTAGTATTCCCGCTGTACCACCAGCCTAGATGATTGGAACATTGTTTGCATACTGCAAAGGTCCAATCATGCCCGGGAAACCACGACGCCTCGCTAGTTGGGCTGCCAACTTCTAAGGCACCGGGTGCGTCACTATAACAGAGTACGTGAAAAGAGTATCCTGCAGGGTTGCGAAACGTGTGCTCATGCGGCTGCAATGCTTGTGCCGGTGTAGTTATTTCGTAGTTGCAATTTTTACAACGAACTATTTTTTTCGGCTGAACTTCTGATTGTTCATCGACTGTTTCTTTCGATTTCGGAGCGCTCAAATTCATGCTTATAAGTTGCTCTTTGTTCGATATAACCTTTTAGGTGATATTGGTAACTGCAAGATTATAGTGTTTAATAAGACAGAGATCGAGTTTCATAATTTTGGGCTGTGAAGAGTCGGGATAGATGGCGATGAATACGCAAGATGCCCAAGCCTTTCGTAAGTTTGCGACAAGATGGCTTGAATTCAGGGACAAACCGGAAGGAAGCTCTTGGGACAGAGTTTGTCAAAACATAGAGCTTTTGTATTCCCGAATGTCGCTGCCAAAGCCTGAAATTATTCCTTGCCGCGGGCCACTGCAGCGAATTGTTTTTCCTTCCCTTGTTGGAGCGATGCTAAAGCAAGGGCAAGAAGACACTCTTAAAAAGGGATTCGAAAGGACTCATATTGAGTCGGCTGCGTTGCGAAAAAGCTGGCAAGCTTTGTGGAAAGAGGCAGTCCAAAGTATAAGCTGGCAACGCAATTTGGAGAGTGAAGGCACGGGATTGCTGCTAAACAAAAGCATCCGTTTTGAACTCGAAAGAACATTGAAATCTGAGTTGACTTTGCAGTTGGACCGAGCCATTGGTGCAGATTTGCATTCTGAATTAGAGCAGCTTGGTATGCGCATACTAACGCAACCATATGATCGATTGCGCTTGAGAATGCTACTTGACGCAGCTGAAGAAACTAATCTCTGGAATGCGTTCTTGTGTCGTTTGCCTCTAGATATGCGTGGCATTGTTGAAGCACCTGTGTCAGTAGCTCTTGATTCTGTACCGTACTCTAGAAGTGGAAACAATAGAACTGCATGGCTAGGCGCTTGGGATTGGCCCTGGCTTGCAACAAGCAATTTCATAGCTCGAAGTTGGTCGCTCGAATTGAGTGGACACGCTTCAACTCACCTTGGAGCGTGGACTGAGTTACTGCGAGATGCTGCTGCTTTTCTCTTTTGCGAAAATTGCTGTTTTGTATATGTCAAGCCAACGATTGTTTCCTTTGATGAGAATGGAAGGCTTCATAACGAGCTAACAGCCGCAGTTGAGTTTGCTGATGGTACTAAATTGTTTTGTTGGCACGGGGTGGAAGTTCCTGAATTCGTCATCACAAAACCTAAGTCAATCAAAATCAAGATGATCGATGAGGAACCAAATTCAGAAGTCAAACGCGTCATGATTGAACGCTTTGGTCTCGACTTATACCTGTTTGGTGCAAAGGTAATTCACCGGGATGATTTCGGAGTTCTTTATCGGAAAGAAATGAGAGGTGACGAGCCACTTGTTGTAGTTAAAGTAACAAACTCAACGCCAGAACCGGATGGAAGTTTCAAGAATTATTTCTTGAGGGTACCCCCGCAAACTACTACCGCTAAAGCGGCTGTGGCCTGGACTTTTGGCTTGAAAACCGACGAGTATAATCCCATTCAGGAATCATAGACAGCGATAACTGGTATTTTGACTCGCTGCTCTAAATTCTATTTTCCGTTATCTCTGTCTCTAACGTATTTCAGCTTTTCTCTATCGCTATCGAAAGTGATATTGCGTTCTTTCCAATCAGAGTCGCAAAGGCTAACATCTCCGTTCTTGTTGTGGTGCAGTCTGTAATTTTCTTCGTTCTGCTTGCCCCAACCCTGTTCATAGTAGCCGCCATCGCCGTCGGGGGCACGGTCATAGCCTTTGCTGCCATCTTTCGATGCGACATGCAATCTGCCGTCTTGCATTTGTGTTAGCGTATTGCCTTCGCTATCTTGGGTAACAAAGCCACCATCTTTTGTGTGTCCTGGCAGTTTGAGTTTGTCACCGGCGTGAATCATTTTGGGGTTGTCTATGCCATTTATTTTGGCGATTTCTTTTGCATGGTTGGCTACTTCTGCTACGCTTGCATTTGGTCCTAGGTGTTCTTTCGCAATTTTTTCAAGAGTGTCGCCAGCTTTCACTGTGCTTTCTCCAGGCGCTACATCACGGTTGATGCCCTTTTCACCTTTGTATTCGGGATGAGGGAAGCCTTCGTACTTCTTAGCTGGTTCATCGCTTGGAATGACAACGGCCGCTTCCTTAACGGCATCTCCTAACTTCTTGCTGTCAAACAATTCAATGTTGCCGAAGACTTTGTTTACTTCGTCACTGAGTTCTTTGCCGACATTAGTAAATGTATTTTTGCAGTCCTTAGTAAAATTTTGCATGCCTTCTCTGGCTTCTTGGAAGGCTTTATCAATTGAATCTGGCTTTGATACGGCGCTCTGATTGTTGACTTCAGCGCCAGCAAGCTCTTGAGGTGGCATTTTTCTTTTCTCCCACAGTGACTGATTTGCAGTCGTTTACTTCCCACCTTTCCTAAACAATTTCCCCAGGAAAATTAGGCGAAAAGGTGAAAAACTGTGAAAAATGAATTTCCCTTGCTTAATCCACCCCTTTCTATCTTCCAGTGGTTGGAATGGTAGACCAGTAAAGGTCGTTTGCGTCTACTTCAATGTCGCCTTTCTTTCCCCATTGATTCGATACTTTTGCTTTGTTAGTGTCTTTGTCGTATGAAGTTATCGAAATTTCGTGCCAGGAATTTGATTTTAATCCGCTCGAGAGGTCGTTGAATTTGGGGTCTGCGGCGTCAACTGTGAGAAGCGCCGGCATTTGCTTGTCGGCTTGCAATTGAGCCAGTTTATTAGCAAGTTGAACTGAATTTCCCACGTGTGCTACGTCGTTGTTATCCTTTTCGAGATTTTTATGCTCTATTACAGTACCCTTTTCTCCAGTGAGGCGTCCCAGCGATTGAGCGAGCTCAGAAGGATAAACACCTGGGCTGCGAACCAGATCATTGCTTGTTGATGCTTTGTTCAAGTCGCTTTCTTTTAGTTCTCTTCCATCAGCGAAGGTCAAGCGCTCGCCGGTGTCCTTTCTGTTTTCTGTTTGCAGTGTCTGGCTGTAGTACTGAGGAGTTTCGCGTCTTTGTGAAATGTCATTTGCAAGAGTTACGTTCATCAACTTTGTTGCATATGTTCTATCACCGTCATGTGCCGGGGGGAAGGTATTTTCTTCCTTTCCTGGCTTGAGGCTTTCTGCATCAAGTTTGATATTTTTACCGTCTGCCGGATTTGTCCATGAACCATTGAGTGCTGTGCTTGTAACTATTTCGGCAGCAGTGGCTGGTTTGTTGGCTATCAATTTTTCCCCGAGAGCCGTGACACCGCAGGTGTTGTTGTGCCCCTGGTCTGCGTTTGTGCCATCGCCAAGATGGTGAGCTAACGATTTTGCAGCGAGGATGCGGTCATCTTTTGGTACTGCTCCATCCTTTGCATTCATTAGAGTGGACATTTGATCATAAGTAGCGGCAACATCTTTAGCTGGAATGCCCTGGTCTGCGGCGCGTTTTTCAAAACTATTCAGGTCACTGTTGAACTTTTGCAATTCGGGGGTTGAATGGATGTTATCCAGGGCAGATTTGCTAAGTTGCTCCCGTGATGAAGCAATTAATTTCTCGTCTGAGGACATTTCGGATTCTGGTTTGATGTTTGCTACTTTTTTGTCGCCTTCAGCTTTGTTCTTGTCGTTGCCGTTGCCTTTCTCTTTGTTGTCGCTTGTGTCTGCATCGTTTGCAGCGGCGTTCTTGTCTTTGCCATGCGCGCTCTTGTCGTTGTGATGGGTATTATCTGTTTTCGGGTCTTCTTTTCGATTGTCGTTGCTGAGCCCTTTCACTACAGGGGCATCGTTTTGTTCGTCTTTCTTGGCTGAGCCGTTTTGAGCCTTTTGAGCGGCTGAATCGCCAGATTTAGAATCTTCCAGAGTTAAACCAGGCAGTGCATTTCTGGAGTTTTCATTTGATTTGAGCGCTAAGTCAGCCGGGCGAGTTTTTTCCACATCTTGCCAGGTGTTTGCAGATAGAGAACTCTTGTTGGCGTTCTCTATATGAGATTCGGCACGCGGCTGCTCCGCGCGCACTTCATTAGTGCCGTGTTTCTCGCCCATTTGACAAACAAACCTTTGTGACGACCCTACCCAATTAGGTCAAAAAGCAAAAATCGAAAACTTAGTAAATAGCCGTGCAAACCCTTCCCTTATTTATATTAGTGGGTGCGATTGGCAAACGCTTGTCAACTTTGGCTGGGTTCCTGTCTAAAACCCGTATTTTGCCCGAAATCACTGCTACACAATGCTCTTACCCGAATTGGGCGAGAGACACTCCAATACAGCATCATTTTAGACTTACTTGTTAGCGCTTCTGTGCACGAAATGTACACGAGTTGTTCCGGATATCTACGACCTCGGACCTCTATGGTTCATTGTGGGACACTATTGCTTTGGAGCATCATTAAAGCGATGTCTACAATTGGTAAAACGGACAGCTTTGAATTGAATCGTGGTGATGACAGGCAGGCAGCGCCGCGCTTTAGTCAAGACTCCAATGTACTCGAATTGCTTTCTCAGCAGCATGAGGTCAAAGCGGCACTCAATCAGCAGACCGGCAAAAGTTTGCCCAATCTTTTGATTGACGGTGTGGACGCAAAGCGCGAGAAAGACATTTCGGGACATGAAAAGCGCGATAGTGTTAATGAAAGTGGCGGTGGAAAATCGGAAGACCAGATCGTTGAGACGCAGAAAAATCTGTCTGATTCGATTGGGAAGATTTCTCCGCAGGCTGCAAGTCTGTTTGACAAGCTTTCTAAGGTGTTTGAAGATAGAGCAAATGCTCAAGGGATTGAACCTGCCGAACTGCTTAAAACACTGAAGTCTCTGCAAGAGATGGTGCAAGCTCCAGATGATTCTGGTGCGAAAATGTCTCAGCTAAATCGTGCCATGGTGGCACTGGACTTCATGTACCATGCTGCGGACCCCTCAACCATCGACCAGGGCATGCGTGATACATGCAGCGCGAGCACCATCGAAGAACATATGTTTGTTAAGCAACCTTCTAAGGTCGCTGAGCTGGTCGCCGAAGTCGCACTAACAGGTAAATGGAAGGCTGGAGACGGCAAAACAATTGAAATCGATGATGCCAGTCTGCTGCCAGGCAGTGAGGAAAGTTCACACCCGCCTTCAGATGGGCAACGAAGTCTTGTTTCGCAAATCTTTCAGGTGACGGTGCTGAATGATATTGCTCAGCGTGGTGAACTCGGTGGCTATTTGGGGCAGTCTGTTCGCTATTGCGAAAACGATGGACATTCGTTTGTTCAGATTGCTGATGATAAGCAGCGTGGAGAGTTTAAGGGCATATCTGTTGATGTGTTGCAAGCGGAATTGTCTCGACTCACTGGAGAGAGTTTTCCTTCTGTTTTTATAAACCGTGAGAGAGATGGGGGCATCGTTAAAGATGTCGCTCACTTCGATTCGCCCAGCGATTTTCAACTCGGCTTATGCAAAATGAAAGAAGAAAATAGACTGCCGGCTATCATTGGTGTGTATTCGAACCGTCCACCGTTTAGTGACCCTGAGGGTGGTGCCCATGTGCTTTCTATCACTGACATAGAGAAGGACAATGATGGCAGCTATAAAGTCTTTGTCGATAACCAGTGGGGGAAGGCAGAAACGGGAGCTGGAGCGGATGGCTGGTATTCGCTTGATGCGATTTTCAATGCAACGAAAAAATCTTGAAGCAGCTGAGGACGAATGGTGGAAATACGATGGGTTGCTTCAGCTTTAACAGAATTTGCACAATTCCTTCCGGAAATCGTCTCTTGTAAAGCATTATGGTAACTGCATCAAACGGATAACGAAACGCACCAAATATGGTTTCACAAATCCACCCACAAAGGCGTTAAATTGCTTAGGCTGCAGGGCTAAACCCCGGCACTGAGCTATAACGAAGAAATGCAAATCCCGTCTCAAAAACAAATCCGCTTTTAGGAGTACGATACAATGGACAATTTAGAACAAAAGAGCTTGCCAGCAAACGACAGCCATGACTCAGTTGCTCAGACCTTATTGCAAGATAGCCTCGGAGCAAACTCTCTGCGTATTGATTCTCCAATTGCAAACACTGCAGACACAGCTTCAGCCAATCTTCCAGTATTGGAAATGCGTCACCACCACGGTATCGTGATCTACCCATACGGTCAGCCGTTCCAACGTCCCACATCAACATTCAATTGCGATCAGGTTCAGGTGCACAACGGTGTTATAACAACGATACCGTTTAAGGGTTAAATACCTATTTAGGAAGACGATAAGAAAGTTCCTTTGATGAGTCCACTTCAGTTTGTGGACTCATCTTTTCGTTTGCGAATTTAGCCAAAGCTCTCTAGAAGATGTATCTCACTGCATAGAACAGCCACGATGAGTTCGCTGTTCACCTTAAGTTCACAACAGGAGTGCTATGCTGAAGGAAGCAGACGAGAGGAAGTTATTGTGCCAATGAACGAAAGCAACAAGCAACCTTATGTCATTGTCATAGGCGCGACTGGTTACGTCGGCAGCAGGCTAGTGCCAGTGCTGCTCGCAAAAGGCTACAAGGTGCGTGCGGCTAGCCGGTCGATCGCTAAGCTGCAAGACCGCTCGTGGGCGAAGCACCCGCAGGTTGATCTTGTGAAGTTGGACGTTCTCGACCCAGAATCAACCAAAAACGCACTGCGTGGTTGCACTCATGTGTACTACTTCGTTCACGGCATGAACGCTCAGAGCAAAGATTTCGAAGAGTCCGACAGACAGGCTGCTCGAAACATGGTAAAAGCGGGAGAGGAAGAGGGACTCGAGCAGCTCATTTACTTGGGCGGACTTGGCGAAACAGATACGCATTTGTCCAAACATCTGCGCTCTAGAGCTGAAGTAGCTGAGATACTCAGGCAGGCAAAGTTTCCAACAACGGTGCTTCGAGCTGCGATGGTTATCGGCTCAGGAAGCGGATCTTTCGAGATTCTTCGTTACCTGGTAGAGCGTTTGCCAGTGATGGTCACTCCAAGATGGGTGAGCACTCCGTCACAACCAATTGCAATACGCAATGTTCTGAACTATTTGACTGGTTGTCTTAATAACAAGGAAGCGTATAACCAGATTTTTGACATCGGAGGACCGGAGGTTCTAACTTATAGAGAACTGATGGAGATTTATGCTGCACAAGCAGGACTTCCCGGCCCGGTTATTATACCTGTCCCTGTTTTCACGCCTCAGCTGAGTTCATACTGGATAAACTTCATCACTCCGATACCAGCTTATTTAGCCCGACCGTTGGCAGAGGGGCTCAGAAATCCCGCTGTGTGCATGGAGTCGAGTATCAAGAATTTAGTTCCACAAGAGTTGCTGTCCTGCAAAGAAGCCATTAAACTTGCTATCGATCGCACGCAGCATCATCAAGTTGAAAGCCACTGGACAGACGCAGGCGAAGTACCAGTTGAATGGTTCAACTCTTCAGATCCACATTGGTCTGGCGGAACAGTATTCAGCGACGTAAGGCAAATAACAATCGATGGTACTGCAGCCGATGCCTGGCAGGCAATATCGCGTATTGGTGGCACGACTGGTTGGTACTACGCAAACTGGTTGTGGAAGCTGCGAGGTTTCTTCGATCAATTAATTGGTGGCGCGGGATTGCGCAGAGGTCGTCGGCACCCTGATGAAATTCGAACCGGTGACGCTATAGATTTCTGGCGTGCTAGCGTTGTCGAACCCGGCAAGCGCTTACTCTTAATTGCAGAAATGAAATTGCCCGGTCAAGCTGCTCTGGAGTTCCAAATACTTCCATTGGAAAACGGCAAAACAAAAATTGTGCAGATTGCAAGGTTCCTTCCGTCAGGGCTTGCCGGACTGGCTTACTGGTATGCAGTGACACCGTTGCACGAATTTATTTTTACTGGAATGCTCCGTGGGGTGGCTCGAGCTACGCATTGCAAAGTTTATGGTCGTCCGCAGCGCGCTAGTCTTGATATGTTTAAACCAGCACTCGTGTAATCACTTCTTCTGGCTGAAATAGAAGGAACGCTGTTTCAAAACTTGTAGATATTGTCGCTCTGTTAGTTCTCTCAGTGTTTTTTATCATTAGCATCGATTTTAACTACGGTGCTAACTTCGCCCATGGGAGATTCCATGTACTGTTTAGATTTACGGGCAAACAGGTTTGAAAGCCGGTTGGCGCGCATTTCTTTTTCAGTGTGAAATTCAAACCCTGGAGGAGCCTGATTTTTAAAATGCATCCATGCGATGAAATCGTGCGGAACCTTGTGCCCTATAGCGCCGTGGTCTAGCGCCGTAACGTCAATCATCTTAAAAGCATGGTGAATAGAATTGAGAAGCGCAGGATCTGGTTCGGGTACTTCACCTTGTGGTTCTGCTTGTAGTGGCAACTCTTTTTTCCAAACACTGCTGAATAATTGTGGTGAGGTCAAAGCTGATAATGTTGAGTCAACACCCTGTCCAAGGCGAGTATAGCCACCAAAAAGCCATTCTGATATTGAAAGTGCATTGTCTTTGCGAGACACAAGTAATTGTGCTTTGACACCGGCTCTAAGACCAGCTGTAGGAATGTATCTAGATAAGTAGTGTATGAATGTTTCGGCATCAAAGTCTGGATTTACCATGTACATGTCATTAAACAAGCCCTTTCCTGCTAGGACTGGAATAGCTCTAACGAAAAGACGGTTGCCCATGCTATGCGCGACGATTGTAAATTTGGCACCAGTCGCTTGTTTGGTAACCAGCATCTGTTCTAAAAACTGATTGAAGTGTTCCTGGCTCCACTCATTGTTGCATTCGTCCAGTGAATAGCGAAATATTTTTGCAGCTGAAGGCCAACTGTATAGAATCACTGGGCAGCCAGTTGATAGAGCGAGGTGTGCTGCGTTAGTTGCTGCAACATCAAAGGAATTGTTGAAGCCGTGGACAAAAATGAATACTTCATTTTGAGGTGAAATCTTCAACGCAGCTTTCAGGGCTGCATCAAATTCATCGTGAAGGTCGTATGTGGTTAGGCCTTTAAATTCAGTAATTTTTATTGGCTTTTCTTTTGGAATTACGGTGTTGGCAGGGCTCACTTGCCAATCTGCCAATGGCGCATTCTTGTATCGCTCAACTGAAATTTCAACAATTCCTGAATTTACGCGAGCAACCGTGTTTTTTTCGAGAATGCGGCGTGGTCCAAAAGTTGTTTTTTGCGGCGAGCGATCAGTTACGAACAAAACTGGTACGTTCCAGATCGTATTTTTCTCTGCTGCAAAAGAGTGCGGTGCAAAGAAAAGGCTTAGCAGCACGATTGCAAACGCAAAACTAAATCGCGCCAGAGACTTGTATGACTTAGTCAAATTCTGAACCCTATTAAAGTCTATTAGTCTATCCAAAATTTTTCCTGTCTGCTATAGAGGTTGTCATAAGGATGCGTCTGGCCGAGTTTGGGCCTTAATACTATGCTTGAAAAGCCTGTCTCGAAAACTCATCAATGTTAAGTTGTCGGCATTGTCAAGCCGACTGAAGCCTTCTGTCAGTCAAGGTTTCGGGCTGTTGTTTCTTTTCCTGATTTTTCTGCATTTTATGGCTGCCAGTATCTCATAATATGGTCTACGTTTTTATGAACAAACGTAGAAAACAGCTTAACCGGCAATTCAACAGGACGGCTATGAAATCATATCTTCGAAGAAACACTGCATTTGCAATTTTGGGATTGGCTCTTAGTTTTTCGATGAGCGCAACGATGTCTGCATCTGCAGACGACAGCGCGGGCGAAAAGCTTGATAGAACCACATTGCCGATACCAGAGCCAAAGTTACCGCACTCGACTATCCTTGACGTTCGCAATGCGAAAGCTCCGCCGTTCTTTAGAGTCAAGGCGCCTGCAAATGCACCAAATGTTTTGATTGTTCTGATTGATGATATGGGCTTTGGTCAATCAAGCGCCTTCGGTGGACCAATTCATATGCCCACCCTGGAAAAATTGGCAAACAATGGTTTGCGCTTCAGCGATTTTCACACCACCGCACTTTGCTCTCCCACACGTGCGGCGTTGCTTTCTGGTCGCAATCATCAGATGGGCAACATGGGTTCAATAACTGAAACTGCAACTTCATTCCCCGGTCAGACTGGTCAACGTCCAAACAGCGTGGCACCACTTGCAGAAATGTTGCGCTTGAATGGTTATTCGACTGCCGCTTTCGGCAAGTCACATGAAACTGCCGCCTGGGAAGTGAGTCCGTCTGGTCCGACAGATAGATGGCCGACTCGTTCTGGATTCGACAAATTTTATGGTTTCATCGGTGGTGAGGCAAACCAGTGGGCGCCGACATTGTATGACGGTATGACTCAGGTTGAACCATCTAAAGACCCGAACTATCACTTGATTCCCGACATGACCAAGAAGTGCATTGAATGGGCGCGTTATGAAAAATCATTGACGCCAGATAAACCATTCTTTGTTTATTTCGCACCAGGCGGCACACATGCTCCGCACCATGTACCAGCTGAATGGATCGCTAAATACAAAGGCAAGTTTGATCAGGGTTGGGATAAACTGAGGGAAGAAACCTTAGCCAGGCAAAAGCAGCTTGGAATAGTGCCTCAAGATGCAAAACTTGCACCCAAGCCAGAAGCAATCAAAGATTGGGACAAGTTGTCTGCTGATGAGAAAAAATTGTTTGCTCACCAGATGGAAGTTTTTGCAGCATACGGTGAGTTTACAGATCACTATGTTGGCGAGTTGATTGACGCGCTGGAAAAGAGCGGGCAGATGGACAACACTCTCGTGTTTTACATCGCCGGCGATAATGGTGCCAGTGCCGAAGGTGGCTTCAACGGGCTCTTCAATGAGATGAGCTATTTTAACGGCGCTGCCGAAAGTGTAGAAGACATTCTGAAGCACTATGATGAGTTGGGAAGTCCCAACTCATATGGGCATTACGCTGCCGGTTGGGCTGTTGCGGGAGATACGCCTTTCACGTGGACTAAGCAGGTTGCATCTGATTTCGGCGGCACCATGAATGGCATGGCTGTTCATTGGCCGAAGGGAATCAAGGCTAAGGGTGAAATTCGCAATCAGTTCCATCATGTGATTGACGTCGCACCTACTATTTTGGAAGCAGCCGGGTTGCCGGAGCCTAAATCAGTAAACGGCACCGTACAAGACCCGATTGAAGGTGTGAGTATGCTTTACGCCTTCAATGATGCAAAGGCAAAATCTCATCACACCACACAGTATTTCGAAATCTTCTGCAATCGTTCTATCTATCACGATGGCTGGTTTGCAGGAACTGTGCATAGAGCACCATGGGAAATGCAGCCGCGAACAACTCTTGAGAAAGATAAGTGGGAGCTGTATGACACCACGAAAGACTATAGCTTGACCAACGATTTGTCTGCGAAGTTCCCAGACAAGCTCAAAGAAATGCAAGAGATCTTCATGAAAGAAGCGGTTAAATACAATGTTTTGCCATTGGATGACCGTGTTCTTGAAAGATTGAATGCCACTGCTGTAGGGCGTCCTGACCTCATGCAGGGACGCAACCAGCTTGTTGTTTATGACGGCATGACTGGAATGAGCGAAAACGTTTTCATCAATTTGAAAAACCATTCATTCTCGCTCGATGCTGAAGCTGAAATTCCAGCTGGTGGCGCCAATGGTGCTTTGATTGCTCAGGCAGGAAAATTTGGTGGATGGAGCTTTTACCTGAAAGACAGCAAGCCTATGTTTACCTACAATTGGCTTGGACAGCACCAATACACCATCGAGGCACCTAAAGCCTTAGCCGCCGGACCGGCCAAAATACGTTTTGACTTCGCAATTGACGGCGGTGGACCAGGCAAAGGTGGCACGGGTACGATTACTGTCAATGGTGAGCAGGTTGCCCAAGGCCGCATCGACAAAACTCAGGCCTTCTGCTTCTCGGCTGATGAAGGGGTTGACGTAGGATGTGACCAGGGCACGGCTGTATCTTCAAACTACGAAGTCCCCTTCAAGTTTACTGGTAAGCTCGGAAAAATTGTCGTCGAATTAAAGCCGGCAACTGCAGAAGACCAGGCTAAACACGATAAGGCTCAAATTGAAGGAAAAGTCAAAAAGGCTCTATCAGACTAGGTTGACGGAATACTGCTTTTGGTAAGTATTCGTCCACCACAGTTGTTGGGGTGACGCCATTGATAATGCTGGCGAATGTCTAATTCGGTGTATTCGCTTGTAGGGGCTACGCCATGGATACTGCTGGCAAACTCGAATGTTTAGCGAAGCCGGCACAATATGGACTCTAG
>CAZJLR010000086.1:0-23198 GCA_964546815.1 uncultured Candidatus Obscuribacterales bacterium
GCACGGTGGTGTGGCAGGGCGGAACCCGCGAGGGTTCCCCCTATGCCGATAATTGAGCAGGCAGGATCTAATAAGTTGTAGCGAGGCAAATGTAGACCGACCTCTTGACTCGTGTAGTGCTAAAATATTGCGTCCTTGCTGCTAATTAGCAGGGGTATAGTCGCTTGAGAATTGGCGGCTGAAATGCAGTCCGGCTGGTCTTTTCAGCCGTAGTAGCCTGGGAGATGTCAACGTGATTGATCGCTATACGCGTCCGGAAATGGGTTCTCTCTGGACAGATGAGGCTAAATTTCAAACTTATCTTGATGTAGAAATTGCTGTCTGTGAAGCGCAATGCCAGCTTGGCCGTATTCCCAGAGAAGCTGTAGACGACATAAAGAAGAAGGCCGGTTTTGACATCAAACGAATCGATGAAATTGAGCTGGAAGTGAAGCATGATGTAATTGCATTCTTGACCAGTGTTGCTGAAAAAGTTGGCGAGAATTCCCGCTATGTGCACCTCGGGCTCACCAGCTCTGACGTAATCGATACTGCTCTGGCTTTGCAACTCCGTCGCGCCAGTGAATTGATTTCAAAAGATTTGCAAAATTTGCACGACGCAATTCTTGAACAAGCTCGCAAGCACAAAAAGACAATTACTGTCGGCCGTTCGCATGGCATTCATGCAGAGCCGACAACATTTGGATTTAAAATGGCTGTCTGGCTCGAAGAAGTTAAGCGTCAACAAAAGCGCCTGGCCGATGCTGTTGAGATGATTTCTGTTGGGCAATTTAGCGGTGCCGTTGGCACTTATTCAAACATCGATCCGCAAGTTGAAAAAATCACTTGTGAATTGCTAAATCTAAAATCTGCTCCTATTTCAACACAAATTATTCAACGCGACAGACATGCTCAATTTGTCTGGACTCTAGCGATGATTGGTTCAAGCCTCGAAAAGTTTGCCACTGAGATTCGTCATTTACAGCGCACCGATGTTTTGGAAGCTGAAGAGCCGTTTACGGTCGGTCAAAAAGGCAGCTCGGCTATGCCTCACAAACGCAACCCCGTCGGCAGCGAAAATATAAGTGGGTTGGCTCGCATTTTGCGCGGCAACTCAGTTGCAGCTATGGAAAATATTCCGCTCTGGCACGAGCGCGACATTTCTCACAGCTCTGTAGAACGCGTTATATTGCCAGACTCATGCATCCTTATCGATTATATGCTGGTTCGATTTACAAAAATCGTCGCCGGGTTGGTCGTTTATCCTGAAAATATGCTTCGCAATATGGACCGTTATGGTGGTGTTATTTACTCGCAAGCGGTAATGCTCAAAATGGTTGAGAAGGGCATGAGCCGCGAAGATGCTTATCGTCTTGTTCAATCAAATGCAATGAAAGCGTGGAACAACGACGGCGGAAGTTTCCGCAATAATTTGCTTGCAGATTCGCAAATTACTGACTTTCTAGAATCAAAAGAAATCGAAGAATGCTTTGACCCAGAGCATTACATTCGCAACGTAAACCAGGTGTTTGAGCGTTTAGGGATATAAGCGATGATCGACATAAAGAAGAAGCTAGCTGGCGTCCTTATTCCTGTTTTTGCTTTGCGCAGAGAAGGCGACCTGGGAATTGGTGACACGGCAGCAGTGAAAGATGCTGTTGAATTCTGCCAGCGCAATAATTTCAGTGTGCTGCAAGTCTTGCCTATCAATGAAACTGGCGGTGACCACAGTCCTTATAGTGCTATAAGTTCGGTTTCTCTAGAACCTGCTTTATTGACGGTAGAACCTGGTTTGATACCCGGGTTAGATGCAACTGAATATGAATGGATAGTCGATCAAAGCGGACTAAAAGAACACGACAATTCTGTTGTGAATTACAATTTGGTCAAGAAATTAAAACTAGATCTTCTGCGCTCAGCATGGAATAAATTCAAAGCTGAGCCGGCTGATAAGCCAAGTGAGGCTGCCTCTGAATTTAAGCGATTTCAAGCCGAGCATGCTATCTGGTTGGTGCCCTACAGTTTATTCCGCACTTTGATTGACCTCCATGGTGGAAATAGTTGTTGGACGCAATGGCCGACAGAGCATCAGACTCTTCCTTCCGCCGAAGCCTGGCTCAAGAAAGCTCCCTTGAAAGATAAGCTTGAAGATGACAGGCAGTTTCATTCGTTTGTTCAATATTTGGCGTTTAAGCAGTGGGGCGAGCTGCGCAAATTTGCAGATGCGCATAAAGTTCAGTTGATGGGTGATATTCCATTTGGTGTCAGTCGTTATAGCGCCGATGTTTGGGCCGAGCGTCAATTGTTTGACCTCGATTGGTCTGGAGGCGCGCCGCCTGAGCCGCTTTTTCAGGGCGACCCTTTCACTGCCAAATGGGGTCAAAACTGGGGCATTCCTGTTTATGATTGGAAGGCTCATGAAAAAGAGAACTACAGGTGGTGGCGTCAACGTGTTGGACGTCTCACCGATATTTTCAATTATTTCCGCATTGACCATGTGCTCGGATTTTTCCGCATCTACGCATTTCCGTGGATTCCAGAGCGCAACTGGGAATTTGTAGAGCTAACAGAAAAAGAAGCAAGCAAACTTACTAAGGGACGCCTGCCACATTTTCTTCCGCGCGAAGATTATCCTGAAAAGCTTGGAAAATTAAATGCCGCAGACGGCGAAGCGCTTCTAAAAATGATTATCGATGCAGCCGGCACAAACGGTGTTGTTGCTGAAGACTTAGGCATGGTGCCGGAATACGTCAGACCACTTTTGAGAAAAATGGGTATTCCCGGTTTTGCAATACCAATTTTTGAAAGAGATGAAGAGACACGGGAATTTATTCCCAAAGAAGATTTGCATCCCTGCAATCTTTCAACATATGGAACGCACGATCACATGCCGTTGAAACTTTATTACGACGAAGCTGTGACTCGTTGGCATGGTCCAGATGGAGAGGAAGGTTGGAAAGATGTCCAGCGTTTGATGAGATTTTTGGGACTGGATGATCAAGACCCGCCGTTAACATTTACTGATGAATTACACGAAGCTTTCGAAAAGTGTCTATTGGAAACGCCATGCTGGTGTGCCGTATTTATGATTCCTGATGTTTTCGGAACTGATGAGCAATTTAACGTTCCGGGAACTGCAGGCGTGGGAAATTGGACTCGCCGCTTGGCAATGACTTTGAAAGATTACGAGCAGCATCCAGAATTTGGAGCAAAGATTAAACGTCTTTCCAAGCTAATCAGTGTCACAGGGAGGCTGGCAAGCGAGAGTCCAGCTAGTACAATCAAGTAGTTCAGGAAGAGGATAAACATGTACCCAGCTTACTTGATTCGCGTCGGCATCGACTGGGTGCGGCATCACGATGAATTCAAGGGTTCAAATCCTTACAGCCGCAGCCTTGTGGCAGTTAATGTCTGCCAGTCATTATGGCAAGAACAAAAGGGGATGGGTGACTATTACCTGGTAGAGCCCGCGGCTGTTGCTGCTTACTGGGCCGAGTTTTTCCACGCTGAAGATCCACTTGATGATGAGCTTGAATGGCGCCAGGGACTGTTGAAACGCTCAGCTCAATACGATTCGTTTGACGAATGGATGGAATGGTTTAAGCAAAGCTACGCGCAGGTTTACGAAGATAGCATTTACTGGATGGGCGTTCTGACAACTGCCTGGGCGCATACGCACCAGTTGGAAGTCATTTATTCTGACGACGCCTGGGAGTTTCGCGCTGCCACACCATATTTGCCGACTTCAGAATTTTGGCGCTTTGAATCTCACATGGAAACTGTTTCTGAGATTCTTGAAGAAGTTTGGGGCGAAGAGCGTCAGGGATTTGAAGAGTTAGGCTTCACCATTGAGCAACAAAAAATACCCTACCTTGGAAAACCTGAGTGTCTCGAATTTGACAACCTGAAATACGTGGTCACTTACCCTGCAAGGGCAGGCAGAGAAAATGAGATTATCGAACTGGGCGAAATGGTGGCTGACATTGTGCTGCCGGCCGGTTCTGATTGGTATAGAGCAATGGACAACGTGATTTTCGCTCACGACTATCTTGATGCCACCGCTTTAATCGGGCGCGCTCGTTATGTGATGCAGAGCCGCCGCCGGTTTATGGAGCTTACCATCGATACTGAAGTTGAAGCAGCCAAGCTGCAAGCCAGTGCCGAAGGCTGGTTGGTTAGCTAGTTAAGTACTTATTTTCTTTGCTGGAAGATCGCGCTTCATTTGTCCGGCTGTTCGCGGATAGGTTCGCGGAGTTGCTTTTACTTTTTTGATTAGCAACATCGAAAATTCTCTGCCGAGCAAATCGGGAGGAAACTGAACAGTTTCAACAAGATTGCCGCCGAGCTTTGATGCATAAGCATCTGCAAGTTCCTCTTCCTCCAACACTTGCCGCTTAGATCTTTGAGCCAACAAATGTCCGTTTATTTTGAGAAATGGAATGCAAAGCTCTGCCACTATGGGTAGTGCCCCAACTGCGCGTGCAGTTGCAAAATCAAAGTTCTCTCTCAGTTTTTTGTCGTGACCCAGTGTTTCTGCTCTTTCGCAAAGCACGCGCACTCGTTTTTGCAAACCCAGCTCGTCAATTACTTCGCTGAGAAAACGACATTTCTTTCCGATAGATTCAACCAGAGTGACTTTGAGATCAGGCTCTGCTATTGCCAGCACTAAGCCCGGAAACCCGGCTCCGCAACCAATATCAATCAATCTGCCAAAATGATTTCCCTGGTTTTTGATCCAGGGAAGCAAGAGGAGCGAATCGAGTATGTGCTCCTTCAGTACCACCCCAGGTTCTGAGTTGGCCACAAGATTTGTGTGCGCATCGAATTCTTTGAGGCGCTGACAATATGTGTACAAAGATTCTTCGCCTGACAGTTCGTATGCTGCCAGCGCCTTAATTGCTTCAACCTCGTCCGATAAGGTTTGCCATGAACTCAAATTGCTCAATCGTCTGTACTCTTTATAAAGTCACTGAAATAATGCTGGCATAGGCTCATTAGCGCAGGTCCGTCAAGGTTCGATTCTTTGTATGTCCAGATGACTGAGCGTTTTCGAACATCCATCGGGTCGCCTTCGACAATCGCCTGAAGCTTGTATGCTGCGCCAACGCTCATTTCATCCAATCGCATAGAAAGAGCCGACTGCATGTCGCTTACCTGAACTTTGTCCACGAATTCGACTACGCCGTTGACACCCCTGATGCCAAACATCGAGTTACGTCTGGCGAAGCTGAAGAAGGCTTTTTCTTCGGGTTGATGTCCGAGCGACAGGTCATAAGGGGCGCGGGATTTTTTTGTCACACCTCGGCTGATAGTGACGCGCAAATCCTGAAACATGGCATGTTTGTTGAATTCGTCACAGCAGGCGTTGACGAGAAGGAACAGTTTTTCGACAAATGGAATGGTTGCCATGGCCGTGAGATGTTCATCTTCTATGCGGCGACGCTCCTTCTCCTGCTTGTTAAGCTCGTGCTGGTTTGACTGCTCGGCAAGTTGCTTAACCCAACTGAAATCCACTGAAAACCCTCCGCTGCAAGCCTGTTCATCATATCAAAATGCAGCCCTAGATCGCCTGAAGTCTCATGCTGTCCTATGCAGCTTCAGTTTCAGATAATGCTGAAATTTGCATTTCTGGCAAAAAATCGCCATTTTGCATGGATTTTATTGAATAAATACGTGTTAAATGTCTTCGGAGAAGGAATAATTTTCGTATGACTTTCTGCTCCCGCAATCGGAAACTCATGGTCCCAGCTTACTACTCGTGGTGCTCGGAAACCCAAGATGCTCTTGATCATTTCGAGGAACGAAGACCGTCCTGAGCTGGAATCCAAGATCCTTGCTGCTGCCTTCCGGCAGAGCGTGGAACGAGGTGACATCGATGGATCGAGATTGGCTCATCGCGAGCTGGTCGGTCTTTTGGCGCGCAAAGCTAAGGGAGCGCTCAACGGGGCTGACCAGGTCGAAACGGTCTTTGCTTCTGATAATGTTGGCTCGATGGATTTGCAGCAGGCTAAGGTGAATTCCGATAGGCGCCTTGCTGAAGCAAAACGGCAAGAAGAGTCTGATAAAGCTGGAAGGCAGGAAGAATTAGCAGGAGCTGCTAGCAACTCAGCCTTTGATGATGCGAATTGGGTGGACATGAGCCCCGATCAGTCATCCAGCATGACACCTATTTCTTTCTCTGGGCAAGCAATAGTCGAAAACGAATGGGCGATCGCGCCAACTGTCGCAGAGTCGAAAAATGACCCGTCTGAAGACGCCAATAGGCGAATTGATAAATCGTTCGAGCCACTAAATGCCGAGCAGTCATTCGAAGTATCAGCCGTTGGAGATTCGCGCAGCAAGAATTTGGGCGGTGGAGGGTCGCGAAGCGGTCGCAAGCTTTTGCGAAACGCCAAACATCCGCTGGACAAGGACGAGGCTAAGGGCTCGTTTGCGACGCAAGTTCGCAAAGAAGACCCGCAAGACGAATTTGTGACACCTGGTCAGAAGGATGAAAACGATTTTGCTGCTTCAGCCCAAATAGAAGAGCCGAAGAGTACTTTCGTAGACCCGGTTAAAAATCCTGATGATGGCATCATTCTTGAGGTTCCGACTGGCATCACTGGCGGAGACGGCATAATTCTCGACGTGCTCTATGCCGGTGAAACCGAAGCGCTAGACAACAGTCTCGATGCAGTTATAGCAGAAGAGAAAGTTTCGGAAACTATTGCGGCGGAAGCTGCTGCTTCAACTTCAGGCAGTCATGCCGATTTTCTTGATCATGAAGACTGGGAAAAAACGCTCGGCGCTTCAATCGGGCCAAGCCTGTTTGAAATTCCAGGTGCCGATTCGACGAGCTTCAAGGGCTCGTTCAAAAAGCAAGATACTCCGCCACCTCAGCCAGAGTCATCATCTAAGGCTAAATTGCGTGGTTCGCGAAACGCTGCAAAAGCAAAAAACAAAACTACCAGAGGATTGGTTAAGCCTAAGCTCACAGCCGAGCCAATTAGCCATGTTCTCGAACCTGTAGCTGAAGTACTCAATGACCACGTCGAAGCAGCAGAAGTTGCTGAAGTAAATGAAGCGCCCAGTCAAGACACTGATATTAAGTCGCATTTCGAGCCAGTAAGCACGGTAAAGCCAAACAAAGCTCGTATTCTCATTGAGCCGCCCGTGGACTCAGAGCCGGATGTTGAGGAAGAAATTGATCCTGCCATTTTTGAAGCAGAAGCGGCACGTTTAATCGAATCATATGTAAGTCCGACTGAAGTTCAGTCTGGATTTGGCTCGGTTTTTGCAGAAGCTGCCGCGCAGTGGATTGATCCGCCAACCATGCAGGCGCATCAAGCGCAAGCAGAATCGCCTCCTGAAACTGTTGAGATGGAAGAAGCCGTGCCGTCTGCGCCGGAAGCAGAAGCTCTGGAAGAAGCTGTGCCATCTGCGCCGGAAACAGAAGCTCTGGAAGAAGCGGTGCCATCTGCGCCGGAAACAGAAGCTCTGGAAGAAGCCGTGCCATCTGCGCCGGAAACAGAAGCTCTGGAAGAAGCAGTGCCATCTGCGCCGGAAACAGAAGCTCTGGAAGAAGCAGTGCCATCTGCGCCAGAAGCAGAAGTGCTGGAAGAAGCGGTGCCATCCGCACCCGAAGTTGAAGCGATAGACGAAGCTGAGCCGTCCGCTCCCGAAGTTGAAGTGATGGAAGAAGCCGTGCCGTCTGCACCGGAAGCAGAAGTGCTGGAAGAAGCAGTCCCATCAGCCCCGGATGCAGAAGAGCTGGAAGAGGCGGTGCCTACCGCTCCCGAAGTCGAAGTGATAGATGAAGCGGCGCCACATTCGCCTTCGATCTTCGAAGTGCCGGCTGAAATTGCTGCTGCTCATCAAGCCTTTGATCAATCAAATCCTGCAGAACTTCATCCTGTTTTCCAAGACCCCAGTGTGCCTATTGAAACGCTTATCGCTCTCAATCAGGCTACGGCTCATCAGGTTGAATCAGCTGAACCAGTTGTAGCTGACCTGAATTTTGACGCAGATTCAGAGTCTGTTCAGCAGACATTTGAACAAGGGGCAAGTCCAGTTGATTATCTTGATTTTGGCGCAGATTCTCCCGGCGAGTTTGGCGAGGCTCCGGCTCCGGCTCCGGAAGTATATGCAAATATCGATTTCGGCGATGACGACGCTGTTGCTGAGCAAAGCGACGACAGTGAAGCTGACGATCACGATGTGTCGATTGCCGCAATGTTGGCGCAGCGTCCTCCGGCAAATCCGGATGCAGCCAATTACTATGGCTGGATTGGCGCGGAATCAACCGACCCGTTTTTCCTTTTGCATGTTTGTTATTTGAGAGCTGTTCGTGCTCACTTGTTGCGTCAATTCCTCAGCGATAATGCCTTGAATCCTCATGAATTCAAGCGCCAGTTGAAAAACATGGGCATAGCTTTCAACATATTGTTAGACCCGCGCACCAGGCTTGATTATGATCTTCGCCAGCTAGGGTTGAGAGAACCGATTGATGGCAATGGGCTTGTAGTGCCGGCTGACGCAAAGCTGCCGGAGGCCGGCGGTAAGGCGAAAATTGCCTACAGTGAATTGATGATTTTGTGCCGCATCTTTGACCCTGAGCAAATGCTTGCGATTGTAAATGCAGCCCGCTTGCTTGGAGAACATCAGTTCTGGGATTACCTTGGTGACTCGGGCTTGCTGACTCAAGTTGAATTGGATTCGATTCGATCGGGGTACCAACTCATTTGCAACGGGTTGATTTCGATAAATCAATTCGAGCAAGGCTACCAATATGTAAGGGCAAATCAACAGCAGCTTGTGGCAATAATGCTCACCGCTGGATGGTTGCGCATTGAAGATTTAGAAGCGTTTGCTAACTCGCCAGATCAGGAAGTTTTGCCCGAGGCGCCGAAATTTGTCGAAGCAGTTGTACAGCGACCGGTTGAGCCAACTGTTGTACCTTCTTTAGCTGCGCCGAGCGCAGCTGTGATTCCGCCATGGATGGCTTGGGATGATAATGGTGATGAAACATCACCATCAGCAGAATCGGATGATGTCGAAGTCGCTGACGAGCCACCGCCTGTAGTGCATATGGTGTTTCCGCCACCTGCGTATACTGTAGATTTCGGAGACGACGAAACTGCCGTTGCTGATGCAGAACAGGCTGTAGTTCAATCAGAAGTCGCTTCTGTCGATGAGCACCAAGTTCTTGCGGAAGCAGTTCCGGCGGAAGAAAATGAAGTAGTAGCAGAGGTGATTCCTTCTGAGGAAATTGAAACAGTAGCCGAGGCTGTCCCGGCTGCAGAACTTGAGCAGGGATCTGAGGCGGCTCCTGTTGAAGTACTTGAAGTGGGATCCGAAGCGGTCCCATCTGAAGAACTTGAAGTTGGATCCGGAGCGATCCCATCAGAAGATCTTGAAGTGGGATCCGAAGCGGTCCCCTCTGAAGAACTTGAAGTGGGATCCGGAGCGGTCCCATCTGAAGAACTCGAAGTTGGATCCGGAGCGGTCCCATCTGAAGAACTTGAAGTGGGATCCGCGTCGGTCCCATCCGAAGAACTTGAAGTGCTGGCAGAGTCTCTTCCTGTTGATGAACATGAAGCGACCTCAAATCTTGTTACAGCTGAAACTACTGAAGCAGAAACCAGTAATGCTCCAGTCGATCAGCAAAAAGAATCAATAGACTCAGCTCCTACGGAAGAGCCTGAAGTGGTAGTTGCGTCCGCTCCGTCGCCGCCTCCACCGCCACCAACCAAGAGCAAGTTTGACTTTTCAGCTCTGGCTGCTGCTGCCAGTGCCGCAGCCCAAGCGGTAATTCCAACTTTGGAAACTCCGCTAAATGATATTAGTCCAAATGGCAAAATGATAAATCCATCCGAGCAACCGATGGGCGCCGATTTAAGCAAAGCAGTCGATGCAATTGATGATTCCCTTATGAACATCATGGCTGAAATTGATTCTTCGATTGCTGACTTGGAAAATGCAATTCAAGACGAAGACAAATAGCAAGTTGAACCTGCCATCAAAACCATGATGCTTTGGCGCTTAGCTAGTCAACTTTAGCCGAAAGGTGAAGTCGGCACTGGCATGCCTTGTCTTTGTACATATGAAAGGTAGAGTCTAACAACCGTGGACAATTGTTCGCAAACTAGTCTGATTACCTTTTGGTCACCAGGTTTGTATGGCTGTCCGTTGGGAGGCACAATTACAAGCAGCCCCAGTCTAATGCCAGATGAATCAATCGGTTGCGTTATGGCATTATCGTAGATTTGTGACCCTTTTCCTATTTCTTCTTTTGTTGGTGGCAAGCCCAGTTGCAAGGCAATTTTCATCACGTATGCAGCCATTTGACTTTCCGATGTTTGTTTGGAAACGTCCATATTAATGACTGAGTATGAGCCGTGGTTAACTACAAGCGCGCATGCCTGGTAGTCAGCGAATGAACCGAGCAAAACGAACAGTTTTTCGGCAATTACTTCTATATCGCCTATGTCGTCTGCGATCTTCCTAACTTCGTCGGCGATAGTCGCCTCAAACAGTAGGCGTTCTAAAAGTTGATTCAACCGGCTGTTGATTTCCTCTACTACAGGCGTTTTTGCCGGGTCTGCAACAGCCCTGAGGCGAGGGCGCACAGAGCTGTCTGAAAGAATTTCGCGAATCGCTTTAATGAGGCTTGCAAATCCTGGCTCTTTTGGAATGTAGCGATCTGCACCTGATTTAAGCCCCCAGAAACGGTCTATTGAGCCGTCCAGTCTGGTTAGCAAAACTACCGGGGTGCTCATCAAATCCGCGTCGCTTTTGACAAGACGACACACCTGATAGCCGTTGATGCCAGACATGACCACATCTGAAATGATAAGGTCGGGGCTCTCGTTGTATGCCATTACAAGACCTTCAGCTCCGCTTCTGGCGGCGATGACCTCATAGCCCTCTTGCTCTAGCGACTTACGGATACTCAATAGCTGAGTCGGACTGTCCTCAATGAGCAGCAGTCTAAATGGCATAAGAAATTTCCCCGGTCATACTTTTCTAAGGTTCCCCCAACATCATGTACCCATTTTTTGGATCTTCTGCTTCCAATGAAAGCTTCTGAACTATGCTCTGAAAGTCTTTACTAGTCAATAGATTGCTAGGATTTTTTCCATCATCCGTTGCCTTCCTGATTTCGTCGACACCGGCTGCATCGCTCATCTGTTCTTTCAAGTACTTTATGACTGCTGTGGCTTTTTTCCAGTCTTTTGATTGCAGTTGAGATTCTAGCACGAGAATCAAGGCGGAAGCATTGTGGGGCTTGAGTTTGGAGGCGCATTTTGCATGAATTAGTGCGTCGTCGTTTACCTTGAGGCGGCAAAGTATAGATGTGTAGGCTAGTTGCGATTGGAAGTCCCATGGATTGATGCACAAATATTTGTGCATGAAATCCTCTGCAGCAAGTGAATCATTCACGCTGAGTGCTGCATATGAATTGCCTGCGAGCGCGGGCAAAAAGCAGGGGAATTGCTTGCATAATTTTGAGAAAAGTTCTAGAGATTCTCTGTTTTTACCTTGGCGCAAAAGCAAAAATGCCCTGCGCAACATTCCATCTGAAGTTTCCAATGCTTGCGGGTCGCAGGACTGAAGCTGTTTTGCCGCTTCGCTCAAATTGTTTCTTTCGAATTCGATGTCGAATAACGCGAGTCGACTGAGATCGTCAATACTGATTTTGCAATTCAAAGCTTGCTCAATATTCTCATTTGATTCACCAGTCTTGCCGAAAGCGCGCAAGACAATTGCTTTGTTCCAATATTCAAATGCGCTGCTTGGTTCTCTTGTACTCGCTGCGAGAAGGTCTGTGGCTCTGCTTTTATTGAAAGGGCTGAATACTGAGGCATCCTGCAGACTCTGCTTGCTAAATGCTCTGGCCAGCCATGAATTTTGACGGCGAATTTTGAGACTGTTTGCTTCTGTTTTGTTGCCAAACGTTGGCGTCCACGCTCTCTTTGCCGCGGCAACATCTTCAATGAAACGCATGTTGGCGTCGAGCTTAGAGTCACTGGTTAAGAGTGCTCTTGCCGTTGCATATTCTGCTTTTGGTTTATCATCTGTGTTTAACTCGACTTCTCCGTTTTTTTCAGGCTTGATATTCGAACATTGTTCTGGTCCGCATATGATAGTGCCGAGTGCGTCATATGGGTCGCTAATGCCAGCGGCAGCCAGCAATAGGGCGCTTTGCGAAGATTGCTCTATGCGAATAGCGGCTGGCAAAAGGATGCGATCGGGCTGCGTAATTGCTGTATCATCGCCATCTTTGTAGCCAAATAAAATCAACTCTCCCGCGCCTGGAGCGTGGCAAATGTAGACTGATTTGAAAACTGATTTGAAAGTGTGAATCAACCGGGCAAGGTCTTCTTGCGGTATTGCGTAGAGTTGAATCCATTGGCAAAATACACCATTTTTGTTTAGCCTTTTCGCTGCCAGCGTCCAGAATTCTTGGGTGTAAAGATCTGCTGAGCCGCTTACCCACGGGTCTGCAGGCTGAGAAATCACGAGGTCATAAGTCTTAGGTGACGAAGCCAAAACGAAGCGCGCGTCGTTTAAATTTAGCGAAACGCGACCAGATTTCAAATTTTGCTCATTGAGTGGTGCCCCATTGAAATTTGCCAGAACCTTGCATGTTTCAACTACCGCTGCTTCCAATTCTGCCACGGTGAGGCTTTTAAGCTCTGGGAAACTCAAGAGCGTTGATGCTGTAACACCGCTGCCTAAGCCTATCAACATTGCATCTTTTGCCGCGCCATCGTGAAACAATAGAGGCAGCCCACCGAGCAAAACGTGTGTCGATAAATCGCTGCCTGGAGATATAACCGAAAGGTCTACAGGTAGAGTGGCTTCGACTTTGCCGTCGCTTTTGATGCTGATGCTATTGCTCTGAGCTGACTCCACAACGCTTATTGTGCCGTTGATGCCTTCCCTATATTTGAGCAATGACTCCTTTGGTGCTGTCTGCTCGCTGTTCGCGCTGTTAGAGCGATAAACCAAAAAGCCAGAACCCATCAAGCCTGCATCCCATTGTGGAGCTTTGAAAACCAGCACGGAAGGCAAGATAAATGTTGCACCTGCAATTAACAGGCTGCCTAGTTTTGGGGTGCTGCCACTTTCGAATGACTCTTTGAGCTTGATGATAAACGCCGCAAAAATGGAGAGGATTGCAACGAGGACGAGCGAGCTTAGCATCGCGTCGCCTTTAATCTCAGATAAGAGGGGAAATATAGCTTGCGCATAAATGAGGCACGCACTGCTGGCACCAATGCAATTTAGCGCGTAAAATCGGCTTCCCAAATGCGTATTGCCGCTGTTGAGCGTGCTGAGCGGCAATACCGCCCCGAGAAAAAATGCAGGGAAGAATACAAAAATGAATGCAAGAAATATGCGCGACAATATTGCGCAAATAAATGGGTCTGATGAAAACAGTGGGCTTAGGTAGGTGCTGGTTTCAACAAAAATCCAGAAAATGAAAGACTGCAAATAACAGCTTGCCAAAATTGAGGCGCCTGCCAGTAAAAATGCAGCGTAAATTAATTGTCCTCGCCATTTTGATTTTTGAGCCGTCATGCCGTATGCGAGTGCTCCCAGACCCGACCCTGCAAGTACCATCAGCAAAACTGTCGCCAACGAGTAAGCAGAGCTGCCGAGTACAAGAGAGAAAATTCTTGTCCACGTAATCTCTAAGATGAGAGCAAGAAACCCTGAGAGGAATGCACATGCTGCCCAGAAGACGGGTCGCTCTGGTTTCGGGAGCTTGGTGGCTGTTTCCGGCTTGTCGCTATTCGCATCGGGTTTGTTTGCGTTTGCCTCTGGCATGTTTGCGTTTGCCTGCGCCTCCTTTGCATTTGAATTGACTCCGCCGCCTGCTTTGAAAAATATTTCGATTGCGATGAATATCAATATATTGATGGCGGCTGCAAATTCGCTGGTCAATGCTGCTCCAAATTCAGGCAAGAAAATGAAGGCGGCAGAAATGCCACCCAGCGCGGCCCCAATAGTATTGGCTCCATACAAAAGGGGGAAAAAGTTTTTGGACGAATGATTTGCATCAAAGCTTTTTTCAATGGTGGCATATGCGGCGCCCATGGCAGAGCAGGGCAGCAGCAATATCACAAAGCAAATCAGGAAGCGCAGCGCATTGCATAGCCCCTCGCCGCCGCCGATTCCTCCCAATATTGAAGCGACAAACTCACAAGTCGCAGTGTTGAGTAAAGCTGTAATTGCTAAGCCGGAAAGAGCTGCAATTAGTTCAAGTCGACCATAGGCTCTGGCAAAAGGCGCTGCTGCGAGGTGGTCTAACGTAGAATTGTTTTCTTGCTTAAAAGGGCGACCCAGCTTTTTTAGCAGAGCGGGATTTTTCCACCCGACGATTGCGCCGACTGCGGCGCCTGCCATGAAGCCTGCAAATACGCAAGAATTAGCCACGCTGCCGGCACCAAGCGCGCGCAAAAATAATCGGCACCAGACAATTTCAAAAAGAAGTCCTGAAAATCCCGAAAAAAAGAAAAGCGCAATGATCACTTTAAAGTGTGACATCCGCCACATTATAGAGCTTGTTGTGAGCTTGATGGGCGAATATCGCGCTTGCGTATATGCGAACTGTCGTCGCTGCGTATCGGGTGGATATCTTGTTGATCGCTGCTGTTGACAATAATTCAAATGAACTTTTCTGCTAACTCAAACGTCTATCAAAGTGGAATACCTATTGATATACCCCCGACAACGCACGTGATAATCAATTCTCTGACGCTTCACAACTTCATGAGTTATGCCGACGCAACACTAGATTTGACGTCGGTGGCTGTGGCTTGTCTGACGGGGTTAAATGGTGCTGGTAAGTCTGCCCTGCTCGATGCCATCACCTGGGCATTGTGGGAGTCAGCTCGAGCATCGTCTGATGAAATCATTCGTCTTGGGCAGTCAGATATGTGGGTTGACCTTTGCTTTTCTCTTGAACAGCAGGTTTATCGGGTGCGCCGAGCCCGTCAGAAATCTTTTGGCAGAGGGGGGCAGCAAACTACATCGCGAGCAAATCTTGATTTTCAGGTTTGGGATGGATCTATCGAGTCTTATCTTGCCAGAAACTCTGAGATTTCCAACGGCTCAGAGCCGAGCAATGGCAGCGAAAGCACCGCATCTTGCTGGAAAACACTCAACGGTGCCTCTATTCGTGAAACGCAAAAAAGATTGCGAGAATTATTGCGTATGGACTACGAGACTTTCGTCAGTAGCGTGTACTTGCGTCAGGGGCGGGCCGACGAATTTACAATGAGGTCGCCAAACGAGCGAAAGCAAGTTTTCGCAGATATCTTAGGACTCGATTATTTCGACAAACTGCAAGAAGCCGCAAGAGAGGAGGCAAGAGAGAGAAAAGGTCGCATTCAAATTTTGGAGGCAAGCCTTAGTGACAAATCCGAATTTGAGCAAGCTTATTTTGATTCGGTCGCAGATATTCAATCGCTAAGTGCCGAAGCAGAACTTTGCGCCGCTGAACTTGCCGGCTGCGTGGCATTGCAAAGCCAGCTTGATTCGGAAATTGCCAAATTGAATTATCTGCAAATAAGGGCTGAAACTGCACGGGTACGCTCTGCAGAGCTCAAGGCAGACCTCGACAGCTTTTCTCGCCGTGCCGAAGAGTTGCAACATCAACAGCGCAAGCTCAAGCTATTAATAGACCAAGCCGATACCGTTGGGCAAATGTTTAGAGAGTTTGAGACCTGCAAAGACTTAGCTCACGCATTTGATATTAAGGCTAGCAAGCACAGCGATTTGATTTCTCGTCGCATGGAATTGCGCTCTAAAATTGGCATGTTGCAAGGGCGTATGGAGGTTGAATTTGATCACCTCAAAGTCACTTTCAATAACAAGGCTGCCCGACTTGCCGTACTTGAAAAAAGCTGCGGCGAATCTGAAAAGCTTGAGGCTAGTTTTTTAGAATACCGACGATTACTCGACGCAGAATTAGAAATGTCTCGCAAGCGTGAATCTTTCACCGCGCTGAGCAGCCGTGCCGACGAGTTGTATTCGATGATTACAGAGACGCGTGTAAGGCTTGAAGCGCAAATTCAGCAAAAAGAAGCCTTGCTGCAAGAGCTTGAACAATTGCTTGCAGCGAGAAGCCAAATCGATAATGAGGCAGTTTCCCTTAAAACTGAGCTTGCGGCAATTGACCAGGTTGAAGCCGAATTCGAATTGGTTGAGGAAAAGGGAATAAAAATCAAGTCTCAAATCGAGCTTTTGCAGCAGCAAACTTTGCTTCTTAAAACGAGCATCCGAATGAATGAGGATAAAGTGCATGAGCTTTGCTCTGCGCCAGACTTGAGCAGCTGTCCTTTGTGTCGGGCACCGATTGTTGATGCTAAGGCTGTTTTAGACCACTATCAGGAAGACAACGACAACACAAAGGTAGAACTTAGCCAGATTGAAAATCAAATTCAAAGTCTTTCCGATGAAAGAGATCTCCTGCGCAAACAATATATTGAATTGCGCAATCGCCTTGAGCAACGAAAAACTGTAGATATGAAAATCGGGCAGTATAACGAGCGCAAAGCAGCTGTAGAACGCGCGACAAACACTCGTGACGAATTTAAGAAAGAGCTTGAGCTGTTGAAAGAAAAGTTGCAGACTCAGTCGTTTGCTCATGTTGAAAAAGAAAGTCTTGTCAGAGTCAAAGCTGAATTAAGCAAGCTTGAATTCGACCCTATTGTGTTCTCTAGCTTTCAGGCTCAAATGCGTGCTCAACGACATATCGAGGTTCGCTATCAGCAGATGCAGCGAGACTTAAAGGAATTTGCCGAACTCAACGCTGAAATTCCCACTCTCAGCAAAAAACTGAAAGAGATGGAAGCCAGCTTGACCAGCGGCAACTACGCCCCAGACGAACGCCTCGAAATTGAGAGCATTGACGGCGCGCTTGCGGAACTTGATTACGATAAATTCTCTCATCAAGAATTGAAGAAAAAGTTGGCAGAGTTATTGCCTTATGCAGAAAAAGCCCGAGATATAGAGCGCGCCGAACTCGAATTGCCCGAGCTAAACCGGGCTATGGCTGAAATATCTAGCATGCTTAGCTCTCGCAAGTTAGAACTAGCACGCCTCGAAGAAGAAGCCGAAGAATGGTCTCATCGCCTGGATGAATTGCCTAGTCTGAAAGAAAGGAGTGAAAAGCAAAGCTCTCTAAGACAAGGTCTTGAGACCCAAATGGATGATTTCCGGCAGCGCCGAATGCAAATTGAAACAAGGCTAAATCACTACGAAAAATATAAAAACGATTTTGAGTGCAAGCAAAAATTACTCGCCGACAACATTCAAGAGTTGAGTGAATACAACACTCTAGCCGAATCATTTGGAAAAAAAGGAATACAGGCCATCATTATAGAAAATGCAATTCCTGAAATTGAGGCCGAGGCAAATCGCATTTTGTCTCGACTCACAGACAATCAAATGCACCTTGCGCTGCTTACTCAACAACGAACCAGGCAGGGCAACCCGGTTGAAACTCTAGAGATTTTAATCGCTGATGAGCTCGGCACCCGCAGCTACGAACTATACAGCGGCGGCGAGGCATTCAAAGTAAATTTCGCACTTAGAGTTGCAATGTCTCGTCTATTGGCTCGCCGCGCCGGTGCCAAACTAGAAACTCTTATCATCGACGAAGGCTTCGGCTCGCAAGACGAATACAGCCGCGGCAAAATGCTGCAAGCCATCGCCTCAATCAAATCCGATTTCGCCCGCATCATCGTAGTCACCCACATCGCCGAAGTAAAAGAAATGTTCCCCCTGCACATAGCCGTCCGCAAAGAAGACGGCATCTCCAAAGTAAGCCTCCTTGCCTAACCCATCCCATGAATTTGAGTTCTCGCTTAGAGCATACCCGAGAGCGCCTGTATGGGCGACGCCATGGATACTGCTGGCGAACTCCTCCTGCACCGAAGACAGATTGGTAGGGGCGACGCCATGCGTCGCCCGGCGACTATATCTCGCCCTGTGGAACCAAATCGAAATGCCCGAGTCATTCTAAAACAATCGAAATCATCGACCCAAATCAGAAGGACTTAGAAGATGAAGACACAGCTTTGCTGCATCATGTTGACGCTTGCCTTTTCTATCGCAAGCTCGACCCTTGCGTCTGACGTTAATTCCTCTAAGTCTCAGCCGCCTGCGCGCAAGGCTGATCCAAACAATATGAATAACCTGCAAAAAAATGCAGGTGACGCGCTCAACACATTTGGACAAAAAGCCGGAATGGCTGGCGATGCCATCGTAAATACTGTCGAAAGCATCGGTAAAGGCGCCGGTGGACCGAAAGCTGCTGGCAAAAGTACTGAGCCCTCTTTGAGCACAGAGCTTAACGGGTTTGCCAAAAACGCCAGCGTTGCTTTGGACAAGGCTGGCGCTTCTATGCGCGATTCGTCTAAAAATCTAAATCATTCAGTTCAAAACAAGAAAGCTGTTGCTGTCCCTGCGCCTCATCACAAGACTCACAAATAGCGACTGCGCTATTTCTTTAGAGTTATGCGATAGCGAATTTCCTGAAATTCTTCGCCATTCATCACAATGATTTTTTCATTGTACTCATTTTGAAAGCCTGCTTTTTCGTAAAAGCGTCTTGCATCTTCGTTGTCAGCGAGCACCCAGACAGTGCAGTCTTTGTATGCTGCTTTGCGCAGATCATCAATCACAGTTTGCAGTAATCTTTTGCCTAATCCTGAGTTTGTGTATTCCGGTTCCAGGTAAATCGTAAAAATTTCAGCAGTCAAAGCAGATGCGTCTCTATCCATGCTCTTGCCGGTGCTTGCAAATCCTTTAATCACTCCACCTATTTCGATTACCCAGACAAAAGCAGTCTCTTCAGTCAACATCTGGCGCCAGGCTTGTGCGGCTCCGGTGATGCTGAGTGTTTTGAGTAAGGTTTCGGGCAAGAGTCCTTTATATGCGCGTTGCCATGCCCGCACATTGATTGTGGCAATTTGAATCGCGTCTGTTGTTGATGCTTGCCGGACTCTAATGTCTTCTACTTTGCGCAGACCAAGACAAAGTTGCGGCCACCGTCCACTGGACTTTTCCGCAATTGTAGCTGTCATAACTAATCTCCTTGAACATATTAATCGGGAATCCATATTTCGATCATAGAGACGCTGCGTCAAGAACTCGTGAGGAGAATATGGGTTATTTGTGAGGACAGTGATAATATGGATGAACATGACTGATAGCCCATATGCAGCCCTAAAGATTCGCGACTTCCGGTTTTTACTTGCCGCGCGCCTGTTTGTTACTGTTGCAGTACAGATTCAGTTTATGGCGGTTGGTTGGCAGTTATACGCCCTGACAAAAGATGCTTTGTATTTGGGCTTCCTCGGTTTGGCGGGAGCCTTGCCTGCGATTACCATTGCTTTGTATGCTGGGCACGTCGCCGATATAGTCGATAGGCGGCATGTGGCGCTTGGTGCAGTTGTCGCGTTGACCGTTTCAATGGCGTTGCTTGCAGCGTGCTCATTTGGCTTGGACAAGCAGCTTTTAGTGCCTTTGATTTTTGTAACTATTGCCATCACAGGCTTCGCCCGTGGCTTTTACGCGCCGGCTATATTTGGGCTCATTTCAGACATAATTCCCAGAGAATTGTATGCCAACGCTGCCGCGTGGACTACAACGATGTGGCAAGGTTCAGCGATTGCGGGGCCTGTGTTAGGCGGAATTCTTTATGGTGCTTTTGGACCTGGCATAACTTATTCATTTTCAACTGCATTGATTTTAGGGTCTTTAATTTGTTTCCTCCTGGTGAAGGCTCGCAGTGAAGCGCCGCCAGATAAGTCTGCAGGCGCAATTGAGAACATCAAAGAAGGTTTGAATTTTGTATTTTCAAATCAAATAATTGTAGCTGCAATGGCATTAGATCTATTCGCGGTGCTATTTGGTGGTGTTGTTGCGCTGCTGCCGATTTTTTCTTCTGAAGTTTTTCACGCTGACTCCAAAGTCTTGGGTCTGTTGAGAGCGGCTCCGGCTGTGGGTGCTGTGATTAGCGCCGTTTGTTTGACGCAAAAACCGATTAAGGAAAATGCCGGGGTTATCTTCATGCTTGCCGCTGCTGGCTTTGGCGTTTGCATGATTATGTTTGGGCTGTCGTCGAATTTAATTCTCTCGCTGGCTATTCTTGCTCTCAGTGGTTGTCTTGATGGCATAAGCGTCTATATTCGCAGTACCATCTTTCAGCTTTTAACACCGAATGACATGAAAGGTAGAGTTGCTGCGGTAAATAGCATATTCATAGGTTCTTCAAATGAAATTGGCGAGTTTGAATCTGGTCTTGCGGCAAGGCTTTTGGGCTTGGTGCCATCTGTTATTTTTGGTGGAACGATGACTGTTCTTGTTGTGCTGATTGCTTCAATTAAGGCACCAAAACTAAGACAATTAGATATGCGGACATTGTATGGCAAGTCTGAATAATCCATAATGAGCAACTGCTGTGCTTATCGTTACACGCAAAATGACCTTGCAGTAAGCGTCTTGGGCTTCTTCGCTGAGTAATAGTAAAGCTGTTTGGTAACAGAGCATCAAAACATGAGTCTGAAAAGGTTCGAATTGACTGAATTTGAACTAACATGGGAGTTGTGCTTGTGATTTCGTTGATTAAAAATCCGATGCAAGCGCGGGTGAAGCTTCGATAAAAGGCAGGCAGGGCGGCTTTCTCGAAGATTCAGTGGAGGTGATGATGACTGATGAAAATCAGCTCGACGAGCTTAAGAATCAAGTAAAGTCTCTAGTTGAGCAGCAAAGTAAGCTGCTTGAGCAACAAGAATCAATGCTAAAACAACTCTCTAATTCGCCAGTGAGAGTGAAAAAGGATTTCTGGGAAAAGATTGGCGCGATAGCCCCAATTTTAAGCGGTACTATCATCGCTATTGGCGGCACACTATTCACAATATCGTACAATCAGCAGCAGTTGAAATTGCAAGAAGCGCAGACAATTGAGAGATTTATTCCTCACTTGCTTGGCGATGAGAAAAGTAAACGTGCTGCAATTCTCGCCATTTCTACACTAACAGAGCCAAAGCTTGCTGCAAAAGTCGCATCTATTTTTGCCAGCCCTGGTACTGTTTCCGCCCTCGAATCAATCGCTGAAAATGATACCAGCCCTGATAAAAAAGCATTGAAAGGCACTCTTGTAAGGGCTTTGGACAATATGGCTGAAAGATATCGCATGGACAAACAATTTGAAGATGCGATTGTAACTTACAAAAAAGCTTTAGATTTGCAAGAGCAGCAAGCCGGAGTCAACAGCCCGGAGCTGGTGCCGCACCTCGATCGCTTGTCTGAGCTTTCTAGTATTCACAAAGACTACAACGAGGCAGAAGGATTTTTGCGTCGCGCTGCCGACATTGAGAAAGGCGCCCATGGCGCGGAGTCTATCGCTTTTGCTGCGCAGCTTCGGCGACTTGCTTCTTTGTATAAAGAGCAGGGTCTCGATTCAAAATCTACCTCTGTATTAAGTCAAGCAATTGCAATCGAGCAAAAATCACCTGCCACCGCCACTGGTGCAACCGTGGTTTCAATACCAGAACACCTTGAGAAAGGAGGCGATTCTGCCTTAACTGGGCAAAATGCTTCCGGTGAAAAGGTGCCTCATGGTCCTGAGCTTCCCGAAGTGCATGTGATTCCCCCGTCAACGGACGGCGCTGCGAAAGCAAGCACAGAGTCGGCAAAAACCACTGTTTCGCGTCCGCTGCCCGAAGGTGGCAGTCAAGAGCCCCAAAAGAATCTTGACGTTCATGAGCCCGAATCCTCGCGACCGGGCGAATTGGGCGATTCCCGCAGTCTTGAACAAAGTTCGGAAAGACCGCGTCGCGACTAAATACAGTTGTCAATTGTGCTAAATTAGTCGCAGTTTCCACTAATGGGCCGTCGCACGGGAGTTTTATGACTGAGATCGTTCATGCGCGCAAGCTCGGAGAACTTCTCGTAGATCTTGGAGTTTTCTCTGCTGAAGAAATCGACGAAATCATCCAGATTGGTGTTCAAATCAATTTGCCTCTCGGGCGTGCGCTTGTGTTGTCCAATCGCTTGCCCGAAGAGCAGCTCAGAGTGATTTTGCAGATACAGTCACTTATTCGAGACGATGTTTTAGATTTGGCTACCGCACGCAAGGCTCTGGCTGCAGTTAAGAATGATGGTGTTTCGCTTTCTGATGCACTTCAAAAGTTGGGTGTGACTAACAGAAAAGGCGACGAAAAGTTACTGCATAGCAAACTTGCGACATTGTTGCTTGATGCTGGAGTGGTAAGCAAAGAGCAAGTTGAAGAAGCCATGAAAGTTGGTTATGAAACCGGCACACCTGTTGGCAGAATGCTTGTGCTTTCAGGCGTAATCAATCATAGCGTTCTTGCTCGGGCACTTGAAATACAAGTGATGCTGCGCGAAAACAAAATGAGTCACGGTCAAGCTGTGGAATTGTTGAAAGCTGAAAGTTTGCGCATTCTGCCAGTAGATCAAACTGCTGAGCAGCGCGGTCTATCTAAGCAAGACGCAAACAAGCGTGTCAGGCTTGGTGAATTGCTCATGCTTTCAGGTGTTTTGACCGAAGGCGATATGTTGAATGTTTTAGAACTGGGGCTTACAACGCCAAAGCCACTCGGCGATATTTTGAAAGATACCGGTTTGATCAAGCAAGATGTTTTGGACATGGCTCTGAAATTGCAAGACATGATTTCAAAAGGGCTGCTAGATATTAGAGCCGCCGCTGCTGCGCTTCAAGAAATGGTTAGCACAGGCGCAATCGTTGATTTGAATGAGTGTTCTACCCTGGAAGATGGCGAACTTCGCCTGGGCGATTTATTGAAACAGACTGGTCTCGTCGATAATTCAGACATCGAAGAAGCCATAAATCTAAGCTCAAAATACCCAGCGATGATCGGCAAAATGCTGGTCGTAGCAGGCTCAATTGACGAAGGTACGTTGCTCGCAGCAATCCGCAGTCAATTCCTAATGCGCAACAAAGCACTGAGCGCCGACGACGCCGTTCAAGCATTGCTGTACTGCCAACGCCACCGCATAAGCCTCGACGACGCCCTGGACGAACTGGGAATTAGCATTCCCGCACCACTGCGCCGCAACCCCTCAGCCTCCTGAGCCTCAAGTCAAAATCTGGAATCCCCTGGCCATTACGTTCGCTTGTAGGGGCGACACCATGGATACTGCTGGCGAACTAAAATGGAGCCGAATCAAGT
>CAZJLR010000087.1:0-22938 GCA_964546815.1 uncultured Candidatus Obscuribacterales bacterium
ACGGCGGCGGCGGAAACGGCGGCGGCGGAAACGGCGGCGGCGGAAACGGCGGCGGCGGAAACGGCGGCGGTGGAAACGGCGGCGGTGGAAACGGCGGCGGCGGTAACGGCGGCGGCGGAAATGGCGGCGGCGGAAATGGCGGCGGCGGAAATGGCGGCGGTGGAAATGGCGGCGGTGGAAACGGCGGTGGCGGTAACGGCGGCGGTGGAAATGGCGGCGGCGGAAGCGGCAGTGGCGGAAGCGGCAGTGGCGGAAGCGGCACAAACGGCAGTTCTAACGCACCCACGGCGGCAATCGAATTCACACCACCGGCAGTTCCTATTAATGGACTCGTAGCAACAGACTTAACGCCAATCGCTAAACCAACAATAGATGAACAACGCCTTTGCTCACCTATAAGACTAGGCGATCGCAAGCGCCCGAATTTGGACAAGAACACAAATCCTTCATATGTACTCGCAATCGACCCTCGTGCGCCATACGGTTTCACTGGTGACGAAGAGACTGTTGTTCTTGCCGCTTCAAGAACAAGATTCAATTCAGCAGGCAACAGAAGCATCAATCTCAAAGACGGTGAACTAACAATCACCACTGGACAAAAACCAGTGACTGTCAAAGTTGCGACTGGTGAAATACAAATCCCACCACAGAGCTCTGTGACAGTCACCCAAGGACGCAGCGAGTCGCTCAGAATTGCTCACTTGAGCGGTTCTGCAGCACGCCTCGATCTCAATTACAGAGGCAATATCGCGTCGGCCAAAATCAACACCGGGCACGAAGTCGCATTTTTCAGCAGCGCCATCGCATCATCTGGTGCATCCGATTATGCTGTGTCAGGTGACTCTCAGTCCTCCGCAAGCCCAGTGCCGGGGCTCAACATGTCTACCAGGACAATTGATGCCGACACCGCTGAGGCTCTAGCCAGACTTCGCGATTGTAAGGCAGGCTGCTTAACCCTCGCCATGCGCAATCGTGTAACCGAAGTACTCGCTCAATATCAAGCCCAGAAGGGCGGTGCTAAGGGCGCTATCGACTTTGGCTACACAATCCAGGGCAATGGCAATGGTGATGAATCAGGCAACACACAGGGCAATGCCAATTCATCTGGCGTCAACCTAATTGACGGTGGTGTAGGAAATGGATTCGGAAACTCCGACTCACACGACAGACAACGCACTGGACACAAACACGACAAATTGCGCGGAATAGCCATGGAATCAGCCACAGGAGCTGACGAAAAGAACAGCGATTTGATGAGCTTCGCAACTGATCAATGCACGGTCAAACACTCATACGGCTCACAAATTGCATTCACTCCAAGTGGTAACGTGAGCCTGCGTCAGGGTTCAATGTTGGTATCAACCACCAAAGCAACAATCGTTGATGCGGCAGGTTATACAGTAAAAGTAAAACCAAATGCGATAGTGCTATTCACAATTCAAGGCGAAATCTTGAAGGTGCACAATCTCCATGACGCCGCTGCCGACTCAGTTGAAATCGTTCTTGGAAAACAGAACCTTCCAATTCACGTTGGCTCTGAAGTGATTTTGGCTGAGCAATACGCAGATCTCACGGCTGCAATGCAAGCTGATTCAATCGCAAGAAGAAGAGTAAAAACCATCGACAGCACCGCTGATTATGATGCGTTCGCAACAAGTGAATTCTCGCTTCCAACCTTGCTTGAATTCTCAGGACTCGTACGCCAGGTATTCGCAAGCAAGAAACCTGAAGATCGTAAACTTAAAGACACTGTTCTCAAGACAGCAGTCTGCGTCTACCAAACAACCGCTGGGCACGGCACTTATAATGCGGTGGCATCGACCCACTAAACGGGACAAACAATAAGAAGAGGGAGGCTTCGAATCATCAAGCCTCCCTCTTCATTTATCTACGCAAGCAGATTACCTCTTCTTATATGCACGCAAGCAGATTTCCCCTTCTTCTGCCTGACTCAATTCATTTATCAAAGAGGCTTCTTATATCGGTTTTGGTCAATGTCACCAGTGCTATCACGCTCAACACAAAGCCGACTGGAATTTGTGTTAGTCCAAATATGCTTGTCGCAATAATGGATTTCCACTGTTTTTGCTGCCCAAGATTCTTTGCAGCAAACTTTAATAGAATGGCGTAAATCAAGCCACTGATAGACATAATCAACGTTGTTATGCTCACCAATTTGAAAACACCAACAATTGGTTCATCAATATTTCCAGGAAAGACAAATCCGAAAATCAGAGAGGAAATCAAAAGAAGCAGAGCGAACACTAAGTAAAAACCACCCACAATAGCATGAGCAATCGACAACGAATTGAGCCGATTGACCATTTACTTTCTCCGTGAGAATCGATCCGATTCCTTCCATTCTACTAGCCCCGGAGCACGATTCAAAAACACATACAGATGCTCTTGATTTGAGCCAACACTTGAAAATACTTGAAAAGCGAAGAAGCACGGTCAGACCAGAGATGTAGCTGAGAGACTTAATTCTTCGAAATAAGACTGCTGTAAATTCGCGAAAACTGGCTTCGGACCTTTGAAACTTGGGCTGAGGGATGGTATAACCAATTCTTTTCAGTCAACTGCCCAGCAGCTGACCATACGCTCAGGCGCTAAACTCTTGCAAGGACGATTTTAGAATGAGTTCAGAGACAATTGGGCAGGCAAATCAGACCGGCACAGCCGGCAGAAACGCAAATATTGCAAAAGAAGTAGAGCGCCGCCGCACCTTCGCAATTATTTCGCACCCTGACGCCGGCAAAACCACGCTTACCGAAAAATTGCTGTTGTACGGAGGCGCAATTGATGAGGCTGGTGCTGTCAAATCTCGGCGCGACCAACGCAGTGCAACATCAGACTGGATGGAGCTAGAAAAGCAACGCGGCATTTCTATTACCTCTACAGTCATGCAATTTGAGTACGGTCCCTGGTGCTTAAACTTGCTCGATACACCTGGGCACCAAGACTTCAGTGAAGACACATACAGAACGCTTGCCGCTGCAGATAACTCAGTAATGCTTATCGACTCAGCTAAGGGTCTTGAGCCTCAGACGAGAAAGCTCTTTGAAGTTTGCCGCATGCGCAAACTGCCGTTGTTCACCTTTATCAACAAACTCGACAGACCGAGCCGCGAGCCACTGGAATTGCTCGATGAAATTGAAAAGGAATTTGGTCTTGCGACTTATCCTGTAAATTGGCCGGTTGGCACGGGCGACCAGTTCAAAGGCGTTTACGATCGCCCATCAAAGCTTGTCTATTTATTTGAACGCACTGTCGGCGGACGCACCAAATCTGAAGTCAAAACATACGCGCTTGATGATCCTAAGCTACCAGAGCTAATTACATACACTATGTTTGAGCAGCTCAAAGAAGAATTGCAGATTTTAGATATGGCTGCACACCCATTAGATCTTGAAATGATTCACAACGCAAGCCTCACACCCGTGTACTTTGGCAGCGCAATGAACAACTTCGGCGTCGAACTTTTCCTTAAGTCATTCATCGAATTGTCGCTCAAACCAGGTTCTTTTCCATCTTCAGATGGCGAAATCAAACCAGAGCATCCAGATTTTACCGGCTTTGTTTTCAAGCTCCAGGCAAACATGGATCCTAAACACCGCGACAGAATTGCATTCGTGCGAGTTTGTTCTGGCGTTTTCGAGAAAGATATGTCCGTTACAAACAGCCGCACACAACGCAGCATTCAGCTAAATCAGCCAAAGAAAATACTGGCGAAAGACCGCGAATCAATTGAAGAAGCCTATCCAGGAGACATTGTGGGTTTCAGCAACCCCGGTGCATTCGCGATCGGTGACACTATCAGCAGTGGCAAGGTAATAAGCTATCCCGGAATTCCGACTTTTGCGCCAGAACTCTTTGCATTTTTGGACAATACAGAGCCAAGTAAATACAAACAGTTCCACAAGGGAAGCACAGCATTGCAAGACGAAGGCGCAATTCAAATCTTGTGGATGACAGAACAAGAAACAAGATCGCCTCTTCTAGCCGCAGTTGGGCCGCTACAGTTCGAGGTAGTTCAATTTAGATTGTTGGCCGAATACGGAGTCAAAACCTCACTTCGCCCAGTAGATATGTACGGCGCCCTATGGGTTGTAGGCGGATGGGAACCAGTAAAAACAGCCGTCAACAAAGGTAATTTCAGAGTTGCAACTGATAAATTTGAAGATCCGGTTCTTCTATTTAAAACAAAGTGGGACTTAAACAAGTTCCAAGAGCTAAATCCAACCATTCAGTTGAGCAAGGTAGATCCGCGAACTGCGCCGGCAACAATCGCACCATAGCACCAGACTTGATTGAATTCTTTCAGTGCCGTCTCCTTCTCACAGTATAGTCCAGTCAGTAGTCAAAACTGCAACCTTGTGAGAAGCTGAAATTGGGGCGCAAATCGCATTCGGTTTGCCGTCTCTAAACGCGCACCCTTGCACGTGTTGTAGTCTTCCCGGGCACAACCTACTGATGCGGTAATAATTAGCGTACCGAGATTATTGAAGCATATTGCATGTAAGGAGCAGTGCAACGTGCACGTATTTATCGAGTTCACTTAGATCGGAGGAATTGAGATGAAGAATTTCCCTGTAAGCTTGGTTTCAACAATGGGTACTCTAGCGGTACTTTCATTAGGGTTCGCACAGCTGGTCTTCGCTGATGAAAATTCATCAACTCCAACAAACAATAGCGAGCTAAGCACTCGAATTGAAAAAGAAAGGCTTGAAGTACAAGAGCTAAAAATCAGGGCCGATAAAGCCTGGGCCGAACTTAATCTTCGGGAGGCTTTGCTCAAAAGCCAACTGCAGGAGAAACTAAGTAAATCGGAACTGGAAGCCGCAAATTCGCAAAATGCGGCAAAGATGGCTGAGGCAGAAGCAAAAAGGGCACAAGCAAATGCTGATATGTATGAGTCTCAATTGCGCGAGCAGAAGGCGAAAACCACATTGCAAGTACTACAGCAGTCTAATCCTTCCTACGTGGAAGGCAAAGTAACTGAAGCCAAAACTGCAAATTTAGAAACACAATTGAAGCTAGCGAAAGTCCAGGCCGAATTTAACAGCGTGCGTGCGCATTAACAGATTAAAGTGAGCCCGTTTTGCGCTGCAGAAAAAAGGATTTCAGAAACGGTAAATTGCTCCGGCAAGAGAAAGCAGAGAAGTCAGAGCAAGAGCCACTGCAAAATGACAGTTTTGCAGTGGCTCTCTTCAAATTCTAATCGGTAAAATAAGGAGCAAAACCGGAGCAACCTTTATGACAACAGATCACGCACGATGCATTCCAGTACTCGCCTCGCTCAACATCGGACAATCTCGTGATTTTTATGTAAATCAGCTAGGCTTTCACGTCGTTTATTGTGAGGAAAAGCAATACCTAATCGTAAGACGAGACGAAATGGAATTGCACTTTTGGTCAACCGACAACAAGATTTTCCCAGAAAACACTTCATGCTACATCCGAGGCGGGCAAATCAATGCGCTGTATGAAGAGTTCAAACAGAAAGGCGTTCCTCATCTTTCAGAGTTCGCAGTGAGACCATGGAACATGAAAGAGTTTCACATTATTGATCCTTGCGGAAATCTACTGAAGTTTGGCTGCATTCCAAACGAAAGTTGATTTGACCAAATGGAGTGAACAATTATTTTTCAGCTTGCTTTGGTGGGTGCAACAAGAATGTTTCGCCCTTATGTGGTGTTAGTTCGTTTACTTTAGTCCACTGGCCCGTTTTTGATTGATTGGTGTAGAAACTATGGTCACCTACCAGAGCAATCCAACCGTGGGCGCCTTCTTGGGTCACGGCAATATCACCAGGGCGTGCATTGGACATATTAGAGTCTTTCGTCCAGTGTTTTTCGTTTATGAGATCTGAGGTCAAGCCAACCACATTTTTGTGGAGTTCCAACCCTTTGACACCACTATCCTGCAGAACTTTGCTAATTGAGACTGCAGCGCCAAATTTGCCTAATTCGTCAGGCAATGTACCCTTCCACAGAGACTCACCAACAGACTTTTGCGCCGATTCTACGATCTTCTGAGCCAGGGTGTTTGCATTTTCGCTAGTGGGCGTAGACTTCATCCATTCTTGTCTTAGATGATCGGCTCCAGCGTTTTCGCTTTGATGTCCAGTTGAAACGACATCATTTTTCCCTTCGCTGCGTTCATGCTTGATGCTGTGTTGGTCTAGGTCTGGCATTGGCGTGCTCTCTCTTTGGATTTAACTGTAACCCTTTAACTGCTTCAATCATTAAACAAAACACATACAGAACCTAGGCGTAGGACTACAGGAAGCAACTGCATAAATGTGCAAGTAAACATTAGGTTCAGCCTTTTTCGGAACAACATTAGCTGGACAGACAATGCCACCGTTACTGGTGGCATTCCTGATCAAACCGAAATTAGTTCATCTTGGTTTACTGGCGTTTGGCAGCTGGCGCTTTCTCAACGCTTTTAGCTTTTGGAAGCAAGCGAAGCAAACGAACGTGACGGTAATAATCGAACATTTGATGTATGTTTACTTCCTTCCAAATACCATCATTCCAATCATTCGTATACACATTCGCTTTCTCGCCCATAATGCCGCAATGAGCGTTTCCCCCAGTATTAGGCTTGCTCGGAGGATCCATGAATGCTAACAAGATATCTCCAGGTTGTGCGGTTTTTAGAAGCAGAGCATCATCAATTATTTTGTCCGTACCGTTTTTTAGAATGAACTCCTGGTAGGAGTATGGTCCCTTCAATATCTGATTGCGCATTATTACAACAGCAGCGGAGTGCGCGCAGTTTATTCCTGATTTCTTGAGCACATTCGACACCGCCGCTGAGCAGCCCAGAAATCCGTTGGGCAGCCCATACCCCAACCACATTTTCTGCCCAAGACTTTGCTTAGCCGTCGCAGCTATGCGTTCGGACGGTGTTTTCTCGTCAACAGACCAGGAGGGTGCGACAGACACCCCAAAGACAACCGCTAGCGCCATAACTGGTAAGGCGACTTGCAATCGGGATGTAGTCGCAGACCTTTTCATATTAATAGTGTACTTGGTCTAGCCAAAACCCACCAGCCAGGTTGGTCATTATATGGTTTTGCCGGACATGGTTTACAGTGCCTGGTCTATTACCAAATTACTGTCTTTAGTTTAGAATCAAACGGTTGTCGCCGACGAGCCGACTAATCACTAATTTGGAACACAGGCATGCCTGGAGAGCTTGAGAAAGAAGAAAGCCTGCACTCAACTGAGAAGCAACCAGATTCACAAGCTCTTTTGAATTCGGCCCCAGTAATTGAGAACATCGAGGTCATTGCGCTTTTGGGAAAGGGCGGCATGTCCCATGTGTACAAGGCTCGACAAACGCAGCTCGATCGCATCGTTGCGTTGAAGGTTCTTTCTAAACAAACGGTGCAGGGCACTGAGGCTATTGCCCGTTTTCAGAAGGAAGCCAAACTCACCAGCACTTTAGAGCACCCCAACATTATTAAGGTGATTTCGTTTGGAGTGTCAAACGATGGGCAGCCTTATCTGGTCATGGAGTATTTAGAGGGCTTATCACTCGCAGAAGAATTGAAATTAAACGGGCGCCTGTCGCTTCGAAAATTCCAAGACATCTTCATACCGGTACTTTCTGCCCTCAACCAAGCACATCAAATAGGATTGGTACATCGAGACATCAAACCAGCAAATATCATGATTTGTCGCGGTGAGTCGGGCACCAGTTCTGTGAAATTGGTTGATTTTGGCATAGCCAAGTCATTTGACAATGAGGGATCGGCCACAGCCAATTTGACGAAGTCAGGCTCTGTGGTAGGTACACCGATGTACATGAGTCCTGAACAATGCCAATCGAAACCATTAGATGGGCGCTCGGATATTTATTCATTGGCTTGTGTCATGTACGAATCTTTAACGGGAGAGCCTCCATTCACTGGTGATTCCTTATTGGAGATTATGCAAAAGCACAGCATGCAGCCTCCACCGACGGTATCAGAACTAAGCCGTAAAGTAGACATTCGAAAAGAATTAGCCCAAGTTACTTTGTGGGCACTGGCAAAAGCTCCCGATGAAAGACCTCAATCGGCATCGGAATTTTCAAAACAACTGAACGAAGTGCTTGAGAGCATCACACTTGATAAAGTGCCAAGGCTAAAACAAACAGACCGTGCGAATTCCAATAAGAAAGGAATGGCATTAATCTCTTTTTGCTCTTTCGTGCTAATTGCTGGCGGGGCAGTAGCATTTTACATTCAGCATAAAGGCGATAAAGCAGCCCTAGTCAGCACATCTCAAGACACGCCAGTTTCCAACAAAACTGCAGACAAGAATGAAGAAAGCTGCCTTAACAAGCTCGCACGAGCAGAAAAACGATATGGTGCAGACAGCACTCAGGTTGCCCAAAGCCTCCTTGACCTTTCGAGGGAGCGCTTGAAGCAAGACAAATTAGCAGAAGCCGAGCAAGATGCTAGACGGGCTCTAAAGATTATTGAAAGCAACTTGAAACCAGATGATCCGCTTGTGATTACCGCTCTTTATTATTTGGCTGACTGTTATCGCAAGGAAGCAAAGTATAAAAACGAAGAACCGCTGAGGAAGCAACTATTGGACCTGAGGAGCAAGTCTCAAAATAACCCGGTTCAGGCAATGACCGAGCTGGCTCGTTGCTATATAAGACAGAGCAAGTTCTCACAGGCAGCAAGGCTCTACGAACAAGCTGCTGAACTTTACGAAAAAGAAAGCGGACCAAATACCATCGCTTTAGCAGAGACTTTGACAAACTGGGCCGACTGCTGCCGAAAGGAAAAAGAAAACGATAAAGCGCTTCTTCTCTATAAGCGTGCACTGACAATTAAAGAACAAATTCTTGGACCAAAGAATAAGGATATTCCTGCAGCCATGAATGCCGTTGCTAACTGCTACTCGATACAAGAAAACTGGTCACAGGCAGAGCAGCATTGCAAAAAGGCAATTAGTATAGGCGAACAGGCCCACCTGCCGCCAAACGAGATGGCGGACTTAATGGAAAGCATGGCTGATTGTTATGCATCGCAACACAAGTTTGCCGACGCGGCGCCATTCTTTCAAAAAGCCGTCGCATTGAAGGAGCGCGCACTCGGAGCAAAGAATCAAGCGATCATATCATCACTGGTTCGTTTAGCTACTTGCTATCAGCACCTCGGCAAAGACGCCCTGGCAGAGTCACTCTGGATACGTATCATATCTATTGATAATAAATCGCATCAGACCTCAGGAAATGACACTGTGTATTATGACGCCCTGGCAGACTGTTACGGAAAACAGGGAAAGTTTTCAGAAGCTGAGCCACTCTGGATTAAGTCTCTTGCAATAAAAGAAAAAACTCTGGGTTCCGATAATCCGGAACTTGGCAAATATCTATTTTGCCTTGCCGCCTGTTATGAAAACGAGAACAAAGATGCCCAAGCCGTACCCGTATTCCAGAAACTTTTGGTCTTGTGCGATAAATCTGCCAAGGCTAAATTCTTGGAGAAAGATTGGACTCTACTGCACCTTTCAAATTGCTATGTTCGCATGGGCAAGTTTACAGAAGCAGAGTCTTTTTTAAAGGAACTAATAAATCTTAGAACTGGGTTTGGCGGCCCAACCCACGTAGATATCGCAGAGGCAATATGCGGACTTGGTCACTGTTATCTAGCCGAAAGACGACCCGCGCTAGCCGAGCCTCTCTACAAGCAGTCTTATGCAATACTAGAAAATCGGTACAAGGGAAAAGATGTGCCCGAGCTTGTTCCTGCCTTGAAGGGACTCGCAAGTAGCTATGAGTACCAATCTAAATATGCCGATGCTGAGCCTCTCTGGAAAAGAACGTTGCGTATCTTAAAAACAGCGCCTGAGCATTATCGGGATGACATTCAAAATGTACAGAACAAGTTAATGAATTGCTATGAGCAGCAAGGTAAACATTCACAAGCAGAACAGTTTAAGAAATCTCCTTAGATCTGGATTTCGAATTCTTGCCTCTTATCGACTGGACCACTGCTTTGTTTTCAGAAATGATTTTTGAATGTAAGTCATTCTTGCAGCTAAGGATATCAGCCCAAATGTCTCCGCGCTCAAGCAGCCTTTGTGGCAAGGTGTGTGTGTTAAAGTCCGTTGGATAAATTGTATCGAGCTCATCCCAATTGATAGGTGTAGACACACATGCTTCTGGCGCAACACGAGGTGAATAAATAGAGGCAAGACTCTTAGACCGGGCGTTCATATTGTGGTCTAAAAACACTTTCCCTTTACGCTTTTTGACAGCCCAATCCATAGTGGTATCATCTGGCATCTCATGCAGAACCTGACGACAAATCAAGCCAGACATTTCTCTTATTGTGTCGTACTCAACGTTTCGCACAATTGGAATGAAAATATGCAAGCCGGTTTTGCCCGACGTTTTGACAAATGCCTGGAGTTTTAGCTTGTCCAAATGTTCCTTCAATTTGAATGCTACTTCGCGACATTGCTCAAACCCTTCTTTATGCAATTCAGGCTCTGCACCTTTAAGCTCACGTCCGCTGTATAAATAAGGGTCAAGGTCTAGCACCATAAAATCAGGATAGTTTGCGATAGACTGTTCAAGCTTTTCTAGAGAGCCGCTCATTTTTACTGGCAGCTTAGCGGCGTCGTCACCGCCTGTAATTCGTGTATGAGTGGTGTGAATTTCCAAATTTGCAATTTGTCCAAGCCACAAAAGTGTAGCGAGATTGTTGCACACTAAAAACTCCTGATCTCTATTTTCGTGTTCAGTAAAAATTGTGGCTGTTTTCACAAACGATGGCAATTTGCGCTCCCAATGCTTCTGGTAAAACTGCCCTGCATTGATACCATTAGGAAATCGCACAAGAGTCAATAATCTATCTTGAATGTGCGGAATGATGAAATCAGACACTTTGGCGAGATAAATGAGATAGTCTCGCTTTGTAATCGCAGCTTGCTTGCCAAATGCGGGCCAGAATATCTTATTCAAGTTAGTGACTGAAATGCTGTCTTTGCCACATTCGAGAGTCAACTTTTCTGTGCCATTTTGCAATTGGTCTAATACTTGCTGAGCTATCGCCGATATTGCAGAACTTTTCTTTTTTGCAACCTTCTCCACTTTACTCTTTTGTGATTTCTTTGAAATCGATATGTCATCATGTTTAGGCGCAATCTCAAGCGCATTATTTGCCTTTACTTCCACATGCATTTGCGCAACCATCTTTATTTGCTCAGGTTCTTTGTCGTCTCTGAGACTTATAAATACTGGCGCGCGCAGAATATTGTCGTTTGTGCGCTCAAGAAATTTGACTTCAGCGATTAACTCGGGTTTCAGCCAGGTGGGATTGAGTTTACCCTTCGGAACGCGCCCAAACGGACATGTTTTTCGAATCAGCCTCTTCATTTTCGCAAGCAGGGCTTTCAGCTTCGCATCGTTAAATCCGGTGCCTACTCCGCCAACATATTTTAGCTCTCCTTCATCGTCGTACTCGCCCAATAGAAGGCTGCCAAAGGTGCCTTTGCGCGCCCCAGTTCCTTCTGTAAAACCACAGACTAAAAATTCTTCCGATCTCGATGTCTTGATTTTGAGCCAGTTTTTCGCGCGTTTGCCTACCTCATACCTACTTTGATTCTCTTTTGCTACGACACCTTCCAATCCGTTGCTGGCACAGGCTTCAAATGCTGCTTCGCCATCACTTCCGAGCTGTTCTACCAAACGAACAGTCTGGTTGGTCTGCAAAACCGACGCGAGAATTTCTCTTCGCTTTGATAGAGGTAATGACTTTAGATCATCGCCATCAGCAAATAGAATATCGAAAATGTAGTACACAAGAGTATTCTCTGTTGCGCTTCCATCCTTATCAAACGAACGCAAACCAAATGTGCCTCGCTGCAAGCCCTGGAAAGTTGGTATCCCATTCTTGTTGAGCGCACATATTTCCCCGTCGAACACATACTCACCTTTGCGAACTGATAGGCTTTCCTCAATCAGAGGATATTTGGCAGTCAAATCTAACCCGCGACGTGACCGGAGATTAACCTTACCAGGCTGCACGTATGCCAGTGCCCTCACACCATCTAGCTTAGGCTCGAAACTCCAGTCATCATTTTTGAATGGACTATCTACAGGTGTTGCCAACATTGGCGAAATGTCTTTCGGAAAAGTTACTTTAAAGTTCCGTTTGAGTTTATATTGATGCAACATTAGCATCGTCTCCTAAGCGGCCCGCTTGCGTCGTGTCTTAGAGGTGCTAGACTTCGCAGCTGCCGATTTGGAACTAGACTTTGTGCTGGCTGTCTTAGTCTTATGAGACTGCGAGGCTGCTCGTTTTCTTTCTGGTGATTTTGCAGTCTTCTTCAAGCTAGCCTGCAACATTTCCATCAGGTTGCCAGCTTCTGTTGGCGCATTTGGTTGAACAATCTGAATCTTCTTTCCTTTCAGTTTTGCATTAATCAATTGTCGAACCGCATCCTGGTATTTATCCTTAAACTGGTCTGGTTCAAATGATGAAGAAAGCGAATCTACAAGCGTTGCCGCCATCTTCTTCTCTGCGGCAGATATGGTTACAGAAGGTTTGCTAGTATCATTGACTTTGATTTCATCATTATAGAAAAGAGTTTGCAGGCATAACCTACCAGACATCGGGCGCAACGCGCAGAGTCTTTCTTTGCTCCTAAAAGTGATTGTTGCTAAGCCGACCACATCTTGCTCTTCCATTGTTTCAAGCAATAATTTATACGGTTTTTGAGCCCCGGCAGAATCAACGTCAATGTAATAGGTTGAGTCAAAATAAATTGGGTCAATCTCGTCTAGTGCAACGAATGCCGTGACGTCAATTATCTTTTTACTTGGTAAAGGCAGCGTTTCAAAGTCTTCATCTGTGAGCACCACATACTCGCCCGTCTGGTATTCATATCCTTTCACGATGTGTTCCCAGTCGACTTCAGTTTCACAACCAGGACACCAACGACGTTCTTTGATGCGAGTTTTGCATTTATCGTGCAGTTGATGAAATGCGACATTGTGACTTTGAGTTGCTGTACTTAACTTTACCGGAATCGTCACAAGCCCAAAACTTACGACGCCAGACCACATTGAACGAGCCATTTCCCTATCTCCTGCGTTTTTACTTCTATTGCTGCAAACAACTGATCTCGAACCGATTTGGGGACGCGGAGAAATTTCTATGGTTCCCTCGTAATGATTGTTCGGTCAGCCAATCGAGTGCGTCAGCGCTCTTCAGAAGACTGAAATCAGGTGCTTGAAAAACAACCATTCACACTGGTACCCTTTCGGAAGCTTCAGCATTGCACTCAGCAGGAACGAAACAATTTGAAAGCAAGCGAATTTTGGGACCAAACAACAAAAGAGCTGAATATTAAACAATCAAGCGCACTAGAAGAGTGGCAACTTTTAGAGCGATTGTACTCAGAGCCTGGTCGGCACTATCACAGTATGGTTCACATAGACATGATGGTGACGTCACTCCAACTCTTAAACTTAACCTCCAGCTTTCCTATGCGCTTTGCAATTTTCTATCATGATGCTATCTATGATAGCCAAAAGCACGATAACGAAGAGCGAAGTGCAATTTTGGCAGAAGAATCATTGGCACGAATGCAGGTCGAAGATGCGGTTATATCAAAAACTAGCGCACTTATAATCGCCACGAAAAAACATCAAGTTCTGGCAGATGATATGAAAGCGGAGTCAGGCGTGTTTCTCGATCTTGATTTGTTGATACTAGGCACTGATGCAACTGCCTATAAATCGTATGCAGACAAAATACGAAAAGAATACGCCTGGGTGCCTGAGAAAGACTACCGGCTTGGTCGCGCAGCCGTCTTGCGCTCCTTTCTCGACAGGCCTTCTGTGTTCTTCACTGATCAAATCAGAGCAGCCTATGAACAAAACGCTCAACGCAATCTTCAATTTGAACTCAGTCAACTACAAGCCACAGAATAACAGTAACCTCTAGCTTCTTTATTGAACCCGGACGAATGGCAAGAATATCGCGAATGGTGGCTGAAATAATATCCGCAGTGAATGGACCACTAGCACAAGAATCAGGCTCGCGTAAAAGAGTTCAATTAACCGCGATATCGTTTTTGAAGTGATTGGCGAAGAATTCGTTCAGGGTGCTCTGGTAGAGTTCGGAGTCGTAGAAGCCGATGTCGTTGTGCCCGCAGGTAGGAAGTTGAACATACTTTTTGTCGGAGCTTTTGTCAGCTTGTAAGAGCATCTCTGAATGCTGTGGTGGAACAAGCTTGTCTCTAAGCCCGTGCATCAATAGTAGAGGTCTTGTTGATGTCGATACTAATTCGAGGTTATTCAAGAATGGTTTTGGCCAGATCACATCAGGATAAAGCGTAAAAATTGGAAATGTGCTACGCGCCACAGCCGGCAATGACACAAGACCAGACTGCAAAATCAATGCATCAGCTTTGCGTTGACTGTCAACATAGCAAGCCACAGTAGAGCCTATTGACTCGCCGAAATTTACGATCACCGGCAAATCACATTTGGTCTTTGCAAAATCAAAAGCAGCCAGCCCATCTTCATGCAGTGCGTCCAAGCTATTCGACTTGCCGCCACTCTTTCCGTAGCCACGATAATCGTAGATAAACACAGAGGCGCCAGCTTGAATTAGAGCTTTCACAAACGAAAGCCGGTTCAAAATGTTGCCGGCATTACCATGGTGAAACACGACCAAAACCTTGCTGCCTTTCTTTAAGAAAAGCCAGCCATATAGCTTATTGCCATTACTTTCAAACGTAACCTCTTCGCGAGGAACATCCAAAATTTTATCGACCTTATAAAGCTCGCTGTCGTTGGTGTCTGGGCGCAAAATCATGAAAGTATAAACAGCGGAATGCATAATGGCCAAAAGCACAACATAGCCAATTCCGCAGTAACATGCAAATTTCAAAAGCTCTTTTCGAATTGTTGTTTTGGGCTTCGACACAGCTTTTGGTTTAGCATTTTCATCAACGACGGGTTCTTCCATGTCGCATAATTCCTTCTGCTGAGCTAACTGGAAAACTCTTTTGGTATCCAAGATGGACCTTTGAAGCGATGACGTTCTCTAAAGTGATACCACAAGCCCAGCAGAGTGAGCAGTCCTGCCATTGTGAAACCGGCGCGACCGCCGCTAGCCAGACTTACCACTATGCTAATAAAAATAGTCCACACAATCGCAAGAAAGTTGATTGTGCTGCTGTATTTACCCAAATGCCAGGGACCTTTTGCAAGCGGGCTGTGCTTTCTGATTCGCCATGAAAGAAATATGGGAGTTGTGTATGCAAAGTAAAGGCAAATCGTGCTGATAGACGTCACAACGGCATAGGCACCGCTATAGATCGCTGCAATAAATGCCGAGCAAACAGTGAGCCATATCGCGGCCGTAGGAACATGATTGTGCGCTTCGATTTTCTTGAATACATCTGAAAAGGGTAGCCCGCCATCACGTGCAAATGCATAAATGACGCGCGAGCAACCTGTTACTGCACCCAATCCGCAGAACCACATCGCCATGGCAGCAAGTACAGACACTGCAGTGCCGGCCGTTTGCCCCAGAGACGCCACCAATATTGCTACCACTGTGGGCACGCTATGGCCACTTGCATCACTGGCTGTTAGGACTGTATTTAGATCCTTAATAGCCAGCGTCAGCGCGATCAACATGAAGTAACCAACAACCGACGACACTACCACTGCAATCATCAACCCCCAGGGCGCGGTAGTTCTTGCATCTACAGTTTCTTCTGAAACGCTTGCTGATGAGTCATACCCAGCCAGCGTCCATTGCGCTTGCAACAAACCCAAAATGAAAGACTGCCAATAAGGGAATTGAGTTTCTTGCGACTTCTGCAACAACAGGAATGTAAGCGGCTGCTTTGGTGCAAAAATCAGAAGCCCGCCAATAATAATGATCAATCCAATTATATGAACAGTCACGCTGAAGTCATTCAACCAAGACACAAGCTTGATGCCGTACTGATTTATAACACCGTGAGAAATCAATAAAGCCGCATACAAAATAAGCAAATTTGTCTCGCTCGCCGGCAAGCCGATCATTGGCATCAAAAATGAAGCACAGCCATAATCAATTCCTGCCAGGGCGGTTATGTAGCCAACAATGATAAACCAGGCAGTAAACCATCCCCATGCCTTGCCACCAAGCTCACAAGACCAGTGGTACATCGCACCAGAAGTCGGTAGTGATGACGCCAGTTCGGCCATACTGAGAGCCACAAAAGACGTGAAGAAAGCGACGATTGGCCAACCGAAAGTCATTTCAGCTGGACCGCCCATTTTCAAACCGTAGTCAAAGAGTGTGATGGCACCGGTAAGAACAGATACAACAGAAAATCCGATGGCAAAATTGGAGAACCCGCCCATCGTGCGGAAGAGTTCTTGGGCATAGCCAAGTTTGTCTAACTCGGTGTCATGTTGTTGAGTTTCTATTTTCTCTTCCATGTTTTGTTTGGGTCAAAGCTAGCTCGGGCTGCACTTGCAACCCAAATCGTGGCTAGCTTAGCATCGCCCAAACAAAAACACCACCCGAACTGAATCGCGGTGGTGTTTAGGCTATTGCTTGGCTGCCTCTTGCTGGAGGCTCAATATTTCAATACGCTTCAGCCAATCCTTCACGTACTGCGGGCTCTGCTGCTGATGTTCCCGGAATGCGCATTCCTGCTGTTTCCGCATCGCCCCTCGGCTCAAAGTCGGTCTCTTTGTTTTCGACTCACCGTTTATGCAAATAAGAATAGCAGCCGATCTCAGCCTTGTGAACTACCCCAGAATATCCCATCAGCTTAGCTTCTTACAACTTTCGCATATGCTCATATCCTGTGTTTTGTTATGCACTTATATTTGTCAGGCACCCGGGCTATTGAGTGGACAGGACTTTAGCGCATCACGGCTAAAATATATACAATATATGCATTTCAAATATTGAAACATGCATCATTAGGCAATCAGCAGACATACACACTTACCCAAGGTGCCAAATACTAGAAATGATTTATACTGCAATCCAACTTGCGAGACCAAGCATTCCTTTTGCTATGCGAAATTAAGAGCTGCGCAAAACAAGTCAAATCGAATTGCTTATACATAGAATGGAAACCATGAAATCAACCAGCATCAAACGCGTTATTACCGCAACTGTCGTTCTTCTCTGTGCATTGATGCCCTGCTCGACCAGGGTGTTAGCCGAGTCGTCACCTGAGTTTCAATTCACAATCTTGCACACAAATGACCTGCATTCGCACGACTTGTCCTTCCAAGAGCAAGGCAAATCGATTGGCGGATTGCCGCGCATCATTGATTTGATTCAAGACTTCCGAAGCAAAACAGCCAACTTGGTCACAGTAGATGCTGGTGACATCTTCGAAGGGACGCCATTTTTCACTCGCTATCACGGCGCCACTGAAGTCGAGATGCTCAATGATGGCGGGTATGACATTTATACGATCGGCAACCACGAGTTTGATGAGGGACCTCTAAACCTCGCCAAACAATTGCAGAATGCAAAATTCACCGTTATCAACTGCAACATCGACGCTTCAGCTTGCCCTCCGCTAAAAGCGCTAATTCATCCATCAATAATCAAAGAGATAGCAGGGCAAAAAGTTGCGTTCATCGGTGCCGTCTGTCCAGACCTTGCGATTATGACTACGCGTGTTGATGGCGTGAAAGTCATCAATTCAGATGGCGACTGGATCGCACCCATCAGAGATGAAGTGGCGCGCATCAAACAACAGGGCATCGACAAAATTGTTTTGGTCACGCACGTTGGAGTGCTTAGAGATAAGGAACTGGCGAAGCTGCCTGATGTTGACGTGATTATTGGCGGTCATAGCCACACTCGATTGGATAAAGAAATCGTCGTTGACCACCCTGATGGAAGTCACTGCGTAGTGGTACAAACAGGATGCTACGGAAGAGCGCTCGGCAAGCTTGATCTAAGCTTTACTGCCGACGGCAAGGTTGATCTTGCAAATCTTCATTACAAGTTGTACGACATCAACGAGAGTATTCCGCAGAATAAAACCGTAGAGCGTTATTTGCAAAAGAAAGCCAAACCGTTCGCAGCCCTGAGCCGCCAGGTTCTGGGGACAGCTCAAGGTGATTTTGACAAGAATTGGCAAAATTATTATGGCGATTCACCCTTGGGAAATTTGGTCACTGATGCTATTTGCGAAGGTGCCGCCAAATATGGTGCCACGATAGCCTTTGAAAATAGAGGTGGCATGCGCGCTGGTCTCGAAAAGGGACCCATCACAGAGGAAGCAGTGCAAGAGCTTTTGCCCTTCGACAATTCACTTGTGGTGGCAACAATTACAGGTGAAGACCTTCGGAAAGTTCTTGAGTTTAGCGTCGCAGGTGATGCCTCAGCAAAAATCATACTTGGAGGAAAGTTCCAAGATGTACATGGGTTGAAATTTGAGTGGAACCCTTCTCTAGAGCCAAACCATCGTGTTACTAAAGTGCTGGTAGAAAGTGCTGAGGGTGCCCTGGTTCCCCTCAAAGCTGATGCCGAATATCGCGTGGCAACCAATAGTTTTGCGTTCTCTTCTGCGGGATTTGATTTTTCTCGTGCCAAGAATGTTGTTGATACTCATACGCGCTTGTCGGTGTTCCTGCACAATTACTTGAAAAAGCATAAGACAGTAACGCCGAATACTAGTGGTCGTATTGTTTCCGTTAAGGCTGCCAACTAATACCGAAAGGGCGATGCAAACGCATCGCCCCCACCGGACCCAACTTAGTGATTTAAGAACGCAAGTGGTGAGCCTGTCCAAGCGAAACGAAACAGACAATTGCCACGAAACTAACCGGCACGTCGAGCAACAACATGTGGAGGTGCAAACATTGCCCGTTCTTTATTTAGAACGTCAGTGCACTCCTGAGAATCTTTGACTTGTTTCCACTCGCCCGATTCATCTGATTGTATTTCTAGAGCACCCTGGTTGCGAACAATTCGGTAAGAGCAAAAATCGTCTTTGAACTGCGAGATTGAACGACCAGAACTGTAATCATGGCGCTGACCTTCAACATCACCCATCATGTTATAGGAAATACGAAGTCTGTCACCTTGCTGGTCCTTTATGTCTGAGAAAACTCGATGGCTTCCCACAAAATAGTCGCGATGTGTATTGCCTCTGGCATCAGTTGTTGTAGTCATATTGGTGGCGTTCTCATGTTTTGCAAGTTCATCATCAAATGAGAGGGGTGGCAAACCGCAGTCAGTTGCTTTCCCACGAAACGCAGACTGTACATCAGGCAATGAAGATTGTTGAGCTTGTCCGAGTAAGCTCAATTCCGAGTTGTTGCTACTCGTCAAATTCTTAGCATCGCTAAAATTCAAATCTTCAAATGTTGTGCCCATTGCTCTTTCCCCACAGTCGCTATCGATGAAATTAGATTATCGCGGCGGCATGGGCAGCGATGGGGCATCGTTGGGGCATTTTTGGGTCGTCGGTTAAATTAGAACCAATATTCAGGGGCTTATCGGACTTTCGCCATCATTAGGCGGACCGAGAAGGCTCAACTTCATTTCAAACATTCGTCGAATATTGTCGTTTTTGATGTCCTCAATATTCATTCTAGTGAGGTGAAAAGTGATAGGCTTTTCGTCGCGGCTTACAACAATGTCGACAGCTGTGCCGGCTTTTCCAGCCACTGTTTGCCAGTAGACTCTCTGGTCGTCGTCTTTGCTAAAAACATGCTGATTTGCCTGAAGCAGAATGTCACCGGGTTTGATACCAGCGATGGATGCGGGACAATCAGGAAGAACCTCTCGAACTGTGTAGTATGTTCCGCCAACCCATTTTGATGCTGCAAGTCCAAGCACACCATATTCCATTTTGCGGAAGTCTTCAGATGACATTTGAGGTTGTCTCCTGAGGTTTCCGATCAAAGAGTTGATATCGACTGATCCATTCAGCCTTATTGTGGTGCCAGGCATATTCGCAAATGTGCCTATCATTTTAGTGAGCCAATCATTCGCATTGCTGTTCTTAGTTATGCCACCTTTGAGTGTATGAGATGGCTCTGGATGACTAAGAGCTGTGTCAATCTCAATATGTTCGCCAGATTGTATTTGAGGTACATCGGCAGAATTCGCTGCATTTGAGTCAGAGGCAGAATGTGAAGTACCGCAGGCGGTGGCACGAGGATTTGCATCGATTGTCTGAACTGACGAACTGGCTGTGTTGCTTTCTATGTTGAGTTCGCCGGCCCGCGAATCAGCCTGAGATGACAGTGCGAATATCGCGCAGCCAAAGAAAACGCAAGAAAAACGTTTGCCCGAAACACGGGAACTTATTTTGTTCATGATCTACCCAACTAGGGTGCAAAAACAGGCACCCGGCGCCCACATGTTCTTCTACAGAACCGGCGGCAAAATTAGGCGGGGCGCAAAGAGCACTTGACTTCAAAGCCCTTAAGAAGCTCATTAGGCTTGTTTAAGCTGTTGAACTTTTTTCCAGAAAGCAGCGTCTTTAAAAATAGAGCGGTGCAAAACCGTCATTACCCCCAAAGTGAGGTCTATAAAATGCAAGCTAATTTGAGAAGAATATATGGATTCAGTCTCTTGGCTATTTTGGCAGCAGTTACCATTGGCTCACCTGCTGAAGCTTTTCCCAGAGGCATCAATCATAGACAATATCGCCAACAGCGCCGCATTGACCAAGGTGTTCAAAATGGATCACTAACAACTGGAGAACAAACTCGCATTGACAGACGCGAGAGCAAGCTCAACAATCAAGAAGCACGCATGCGTGCCAGCGGAGGCGGCTTGTCGAGACGTGAGCGTCGCAGGCTCCAAGCCGAACAAACAGGGCTAAGTCACAACATCTACAGACAAAAACACGATCAGCAAGTGCAATAGCACTATGCAAATACTAAAACACCACCCGAACTAAATCGCGGTGGTGTTTTAGCTATTGCTTGGCTGCCTCTTGCTGGAGGCTCAATATTTCAATACGCTTCAGCCAATCCTTCACGTACTGCGGGCTCTGCTGCTGATGTTCCCGGAATGCGCATCCCTGCTGTTTCCGCATCGCCCCTCGGCTCAAAGTCGCTCTCTTCGTTTGCGACTCACCTTATGCAAATAAGAATAGCAGCGCATCTCAGCCTTGTGAACTACCCCTGAATATCTCTGCATCGGCAAAATAGACGTCCAGAAATACAACATTCACGTATGTCTTGAGCATCGTGTTTGTTGTCAGAAACCCGGTCAACTGGCTAAGCTTGGGTAGCCGGGAAACTATGTCCATACGATATTTACTGTGGACAAATTTACTGATAAAGGTATATTCAAAGGACGCACAAAGCATAATTTCAGCCAACTACAAGTTCAATTACTAAAAATGCTTTAGCTGCGCAGCGGCTGCAAAAGGCTAATGGGAACCAATAAATGAATCAGAGCATCGTCGCTGCTGTCATCTTTGTTCTTGTGTACGTAGTTATATTGGCAGGCGAGCATTCGCCGCGAAAGCTAGACAGGCCTGCTGCAGGGTTGATTGGCGCGGTGCTCATGGTATTGACCGGCGTACTTAGCCGTCACGATGCAATTAACGCAATCGACTTTTCAACAATTTCACTTTTACTTGGCATGATGATTGTTATTCATTACGCCAATGTGTCTGGGTTACTTGAGCTGATGGCACGCAAGCTTGTCGGACTCAGCAAAGAGCCCTTCCAACTTCTTTGGATTCTCGGATATACATCTGGTATTTTGTCTGCCTTATTTGTGAACGACACCATTTGCTTGCTCATGACACCATTGTTGTTATCAATGATTCGTAAGAGCAAACTTCCAGCAGAGCCTTTTTTGATTTGCCTGGCAACAAGCAGCAACGTTGGTTCTGCCATGACAATCACAGGCAATCCGCAGAACATGCTGATTGGGCAAGCTTCGGGACTAAGCTGGGCAAGTTTTGCGTTATATCTTCTGCCGGTTGGCATTATCGGATTGGCGCTAAATATTTTGATCGTAGCGATGATTTATCGGAAGGACCTGCAAGGTAAAACGATCGACAACGAAGAACCAGCTGCACTTCATCAGTTTGACAAAAAGCTGGCCACCAAGACTGTCCTTATTTTGATTGGTTTGCTGGTGGCATTCTTGCTTGGCGCACCAATGGACTTAACAGCAATGACTGCTGCCGCCATTATGCTAGTAGCAGCAAATCGCCCACCAGCCGAATCATTCGAAGGCGTTGATTGGGCTCTGCTGCTATTTTTTGCGGGACTATTTATTGTCGTTGCCGGTGTGAGCAAGTCTGAAATAGGTCTATTGAATAAATACTTGCCGGCAATCTTAAGTGACACCCATTCTTTTTCTGGAATGATGCAATTTTCTGGGGTGTCAATTCTCGGTAGCAATCTATTTGGCAATGTCCCATTTGTCATGTTAGTACGCGATTGGGTCAGCCACGGAAATCACGCAGTTATGGCTTGGTTACTACTCGCAACCACATCAACATTTGCAGGCAATCTCACGCTGGTCGGCAGCGTCGCTAACTTGATAGTTGCTCAAGGAGCAAAAGACGAATGCCCACTTTCGTTCATGTCTTTCTTGAAAGTTGGAGTCTTAACGACGATTGTTACTACGCTCTTGGCAGTGGGAGTTCTTTTCGCATATCAGCAAATGCATTTGCTTTGACCACTCTTAATTCGCCATGCGACGCCCGCTATTTTATGGAGCGAGACTGTCTCAGCGAGCACCGCAGCTTAAGTTTCGGGCGACGCATGGGATACTGCTGGCGAACTAAAATGGAGCCGAATCAAGTTCGATGATATGAGCTAAGAGCGTTCCACCTGGGGGCGCAGGCATCCTTGCCTGCTTCTTCGCCAATAGCTTCCCGAAGCAGGCTGGAAGCCTGCGCCCCCAGGGCTGCCGCCCTTCAAGCTAGAGTCTATATTGTGCCGGCT
>CAZJLR010000088.1:0-22693 GCA_964546815.1 uncultured Candidatus Obscuribacterales bacterium
TCATGGAGGCGACTTTGCTCAAATTACTGTCCGCTGATTTGGGGAAAGTCCAGTTCACGCCTTCCAATGTATCCAGACCCCTGATAATTCTTGTCATTTACTTGGAATGAATAAGAAAACCTATCGTGATCTTTTGGAGTCAAATTTACAATGGTTCCGTCAGCCACGGCGGACCTTTCGCTAAGCGACCACAAGCGTTGCAAGTTAAACACGCCTAGCACAAGGATAAATGTAATAAACAATAGCAAGTAGCTTACAATCGTAATTTTCATGAACCTTCACCTAGAATGCACTTCTTTTACAATATCAGCATTCACCACCGCTGACTTAATAGGATCTGCAGTGGTGCCCTGGAATCTAATTGGTCCACCGGCAGAAATTCCTATTAATCCATTTACTTTGTTGTAACTGGACTGCGTGGAATCTGTGGTGAGATTTGGCAGAGTACCAGCGCTGTCGCCTTCAACACCAACGCGATTGCCCGCGCAATCGTATGCGTAATAAAGTTGCTTGTGCAAATTGGAGGTTGGGCTGCTTCCGCTCAGAGTGATAGTATTGGTTGCTCCCGTGCCGGAAATAGAAACCGAAAATTGGGTTGCATGATTTGGCGATGTGTTGATAGTCACTACGCCTGAACTCGCGGATGCCGATATGCCGAGATTGGTGCCCATGACGGTTCCAATTGCGGATGCCAAACCAGTAGCAATGGTGCTAGGACTCGCGCCAGATGATGTAGAGAAGTTTGCGGTTTCCTGGCCAACCGGGGTGGTGCCAGTTAGCGATGCGTCGTATGCGGTGACTGAGACTGTCTCTGCCACATTTGCATTGCCGCTGAGGTAAATCTTGAAAGTACTGCCAGAATCGGAAGTTGCAGCAATCAGTTGGCTGGCATCGTCATAGCCGAGATCTAAGTGGTTATTTGCAAGTGTGGTGGCATTGTGTTGTTGCCGTTGCCACTGTGCGATTTCACCAGCAGCATTGTAGCCGTAGTTGAATTGCGAAAGCACCGCTGCACTAGGACCTAAATCTAAAATCTGTTGCAGCCGCTGATCACCAATATTGGGCAAATAGAAGAAGTTGGCAGTTTGACCATTTGGATAAGCAATCTTCTCCAGCCGAGGGTCACCTGTTGATGAACCAGTGGTATTGTTCAAATAAGTGTAGCCAAATTGAGTTGCGCTTGGGCTCGTCGGGCAGAGGGGATTGACTACACTGGTGACGCGATCAATCGCATCCTTCTGTGCTGTTATACCTACATCGAAAAGATAATTCTGCAGTGAGAAAGCCTGTTTACTTATTCAGTATCCGAATGGTACGATTTCATAGTTCTCGAGCGAAGAGCAATAAATGGCGTGTTCTCTCGATCTAGCTGGAATAGCCATGCTGTCATCGTCAGGATTGATTGCTTTATGGCTTTCAAGAAAAACTATGGGCTGGTTTCCTACGGACAAAGAATGGCCGGCGAAGTCCTTCCTAATAAGCTCCTATGTGGGTGCAGTCCTTGGAACCGGATATTATTCACTTGATTGTGGAATTCTAGAGCTGATTGCACGCCCGATATTCTTCTTTGCGATGCTAGGACTTAATTGGTTAATGGCATGGTTTCCTTGTGGAATGGGTGGTATAGCCTTAACTTGGTTATTTAGACTATGGAGATCGTATTTCATAAGAACTTCTGCATGGAACGAACTAGCAACCAAAGACAAAGGAGAATTAGAGCAGCCATTCTATATGCAAAGACACTGGCACATTCCGCTTTCAATGGGTGTTGTAGGAACCCTACCATGGTTAGTGCTGCTTCCTAGAATGTTCCACCCTTGAGCTATTATTTTATCGCTCGGGGTCTTTGGTCCTCTTGATACATGACTCCGAAAAATGGGTCGAAAATTGTTTTAGGCACATCTGGATTGTTGGGAACTTCTTCCACCCAAGTGTGGGTGCAATCAAGTCACCGGACAGACACCTTTCTGTTAACGCATTCCCTTGTAGGGATTTCTGCTAGGATTAAGAAATGAGGCAATGAAACAACTTGGAGCCCTTCGACTTGAACCTTCGAAACATTAAAGCGCCATTTGCGATTTTCATTTTACTAGCTGTGGCTTTCTATGGCGGTGGTTTACTAAGGATCCGAATCAATCATGGCGATTCCTCTTATTTTCCCTGGCAATCCCCTACAGTAATCATTGCCTCGCTTTTAGCGTCCGCGGTGATCACTGCCTTCCTTGTGACGACCTCACTTGTTATGGGATTTGCACTTAAAAAAAAATGATAGCAAGTGCGGCGCTGGTGATATTTTGGTGGATTTTAGTTTTGGTTTTGTTTGTTGCTCTATGGATAGATTACGCCACACATTGAGTTTGTCTGCTAATATTTCGCATGTTGAAATGCGGGGTTACCTGGGTCGGGGTAAAATGAACCTTTCGGAACAGGTGCTGTCAGGTTTCCTGACGGGTCGGATATTATGTCAGGATTTCTTGGGTTGTCTGACGTCATACGGACCCACGAGTGCAGCAAGCCTGCGTTCTCTCTCTGAATTTGCCATTCGTCTTGTAAATATGGCTGAATGACCCTCAGAGAATCAGCCATTTCGTTTGCTTGTCCAGTGCAACCCAATAAATTACTACCGCTATCGAATGTTGCTTGCAGCCGAGCAACCATATTCTCCGTCATACCGCCCTTTCTTTCTCCATTTTTATTCATATATTCAATTACGGATTTGCTTGTTTTCACAATGAATTCCACATCCGTGCTCGAGTAATTGTAATCGTTTCGTGCAATATTAACCGGGGTTCGATCTAATCCATAATTTTGCAGTCCCCATGGATCAACTCCACCAACTGGGTTCCCCTCCACATAACTGTACAGATTGAGTCCGCCTCGTTCTTCGATAGGATCTCTGTTGATCCATCTACCTAAAGAGGGATTGTAGGCGGAGGGCGTTTCGACTTTTAAATCACAATGCTCATGCTTTTAATATCCGGCTTACTATCGTCATGCAGAAAATTGGCTCAGGCTCCTGGTTTTGTTCTGGTGATTATGAACTGTCGAAAGCCTCTGCCCGCTTGAATCTAATTTTCATGACACTACTGCCGATTCCTTTTGGTGGCGTATACGGTATCACTGTGAAAACGGTAGATATTTCTTGACGGCAGTACGTCGTATTTTGGTACTCGGATCTGCCCTAAAGAGATTTTTCCTTTGAAAGATAATCTCAATCATTTTTTGAAAGCCCTACGGTATGCGGTTTTCATCAATCTCAATCATTATGGCTCGTGATATGACAGTTATTGAGTATTCTCCACCGTTTTCACTCTGATGGCATCTTGTGTACGTGCACACTTACGTGTATGATGATTTTGTATTTGTCAAGAGGAGTTGAAGTGATGATTGCGGAAACATTAGAGGCGTATCAACGGTATTTGGAAAGAATGCCCTTATCGGCTCACACCCGTAGAGCATATGTGCAGCGTGTGAAAGGGTACCTTCAATGGCTCTTTGAAATGCCGGAGGGAGCTAACGCACTCACAGATCCCGTAGAGCGCGACTACCAGATTCGCGAGTATAAGCAATTCTTGCTTCTGCGCGGCTCAAGTCCGAATTCAATTAATGGCGCGTTGAGTGCTGTCGATAACTTTTGCATAAGCACAGGTATGGCGCGTGGAAAGGTGAAACGTCTGGAGCCACCCATTCAGGCACCGGCACTCACTTTAGATGAAGAGAAACGCCTTCGCAAGGCTCTTCAATATAACAGCGTTCGGAATCGGGCACTGATGCTGCTGATGATGAACACTGGAATGCGAATTTCAGAGGTCGAAGCTTTGAATGTGGGTGACATCACTCTCACTGCACGCACAGGAGAAGTGAAAATCCGCCTAGCAAAAGGTCAAAAGCAACGAACCATCTTACTCAATGCAGAAGCGCGGGAGGTGCTGCAAACATATGTTGCGACTCTGCCTTTACGTTCGGAAGCTGAACCATTTTTCGTCAGTCAAAAGAAATCGCGCCTGAGCAAATCTAGCATAGACCGGGAGGTCAGGAAATCGGGCATTAGGGCAGGAATTCAACTTTCCGCACATGATCTGAGGCATACTTTCATTACCCGATTGGTTCGAGCTGGAAACGATTTAGTCAAAGTAGCAGCCGTCAGCGGGCATGATAGACTGGAAAACCTGCGTAGATATTCGCAGCCAACAGAGGCGGAGATGCAGCAAATGCTAGAAAGGTTGAGTCATGCAGTCTAAGAAAATGGACGGAAAGCGCCCCAGAATCAGTGTTTCGCTTGATTCGGAAGACTACGATTGGATCGAAAGTTTGCCTGGAATGGCAGAAAGTCTTAGCTTTAAATTGTCTCGGGTAGTTAAAGCCGCAAGATTGGCGGGGCTCACCATCGATGATGCATCTCATTCTCGAAGGGGAAGTACTTGGCTGGACTTTCTCAAAGAGAAAACGGACAGTGCACTTGCTCAAGAACTAGCGAAATTGTATGAAGAGTATGAGATCACAAATCCAATAAAACGGGGAATTTATGTAGCTCCAGACTTTGGGAAAGCTGTTGAATTGGCTAAGCCCGTCGACTTACGCGAGAAAAAATCAAAGCCCAAGAAAAGATAATTGATAGTTCGCAGATGCTTAGGAATTGAGCGTTAGACACCGGGGAGGTGTAGCGAAGAGCCTTTGACAATGCGCACTATGTTTGCAGTTCCTTTTGGCAAAAACGGCAGAGTATCGCAGCACTCTTGATTTGCTCAGCGCAAAATGGACATGTTTTGAACTCACTTACTATTGGGTCTTCAATTTTGAATGAGAGTAGCTTCTCTTCAGATTTTGCCTCATTCGTGCTTACTACTGCAGTATTCGCCTCTTCTGCCTTTAGCTTTGTTGCGGCAAGTTCCTTTCTGATTCTGGCTCTGTGATTTCGTAGTTTTTTACGACTCGGTTTTGCTGCATTAGAGTATTTGACCCACCAGATGAGAGACGCGATGCAACCACAACCTGACAATACTGTTGCGCAAAGCACACTGTATCCAAAGGGCGATGTTTTGTAGATATCCAGTCTTGACCACAAGAACAAACAAAATGCTGTTGCACCCAGAAATAGCGCAAACACCCCGCCAGATTGACCTTCAAGTTGGATTGCGTTACGCTCCTTTGCCGAAAGAAGTCTTAGAGCTTCTTGATTGCAGAAAGCGTCATCAGCTAATCGTTGACGTTCACTTTGAATCGCAGCCCATTTTTTTTCATAGAAATCGCGGTTTGGCTCAATGGTTATGCCAAGCAGTAACTGCTACAGGTCTTGATGCATGATTCCAAGGAACTTTCGATTTTCCGAAAGACCAACCAATGCGCACACATATTTCTCTTTGTCAGCCGCCGCTCCAAGGAGCATCCCCGCAGTACCAGCAGTTAACTTACCGGCAATCATTCCGGCACGACTGCCAATCTCTCGCTCAGTCTCAATGGATATGGATTTCAATTCAACGCCAATGCTGAAACACTGCTTGGCTTGTGTAAGAACACCACTAGGCGAGAAGGTCCAGTCGCCCTTGGAGATGTCGCCTCCGATGACTCTAATGCATTTTACATCCAGATATTCAGCCATTGATCACCTGTATTAACCATGACCTTTTTGCGGCATTTCTTGCTTGATCTATCCTTACCACCGTTAGATGGCATTCAAAACCCGAGATGGACTACCTCAACAAACATTTCATAGCATATCTGCTATAGCGTACCTGACAACGACATCGGACCATTGTCTATATGGACATGGTTGCAAACGCTATCAAGACTTTGGGCGCCAATATCAAGAGAGCAAGAAGGAAGAACGGCACTTCCCAAGAGGAGCTTGCGAACAGCATTGACACGGCGCAATCGCTGATTTCTCAAATCGAGCAGGGGCGAATTTCTACTTCATTTGGCAAAGTGGTCGAAATAGCCAGAGCCCTAGATGTCGGGCTGCCAGAGCTGATTGAGGGCTGCTATGATGGGTCTAAGACTGGCAAATCTAAAACCACAGCAACTAACGTCAGTCTTTCAAAACGAAAGAAGAAATAGCAGCAGCAGAGTGCTTGTCTTGCATGATTGATCTGAAGCTGCGGGTGATGGACGCCGGTCCGATAGGTCAATTCACCCGGGTCCGCTTCGCGACGAACATTTCAATTTTCAGTAATCGACGTTACCGACAGTGTTAGTAACGGTTTGCAGCATTTTGTAGAGTCCACGATACCCCCTCTAAGTTTCTTCAGGAAGTGCGAATGGACAAAGTGCTCGTAAACTCCTACAGTTTTTGGTTTTCAATTTTGCGCAATGTCGGAAAATGCCATTTGCAAATCGATTGCATTTTTCAACGATTTATCTATTAAATCCATTTTGAAAGCTTGCCTGCCACGAGCACCGGCACTACAAGATTGAGCGTCAATTTATGTTGCTCTTTTTTATATGAGTGAGGTGCCAAATCACAAATCCTCGTCTGTCGGTCCACAGGGGTCCGGAGTGCTTACTTTTCAAATCCTCAGAGAAAAGCTTCTCGATATTGCAAATAGAGTCAGTGCCTGTGCCACTGTATTCAATATCATTTACCACCGTCCATGATGTCACTCGTTGGAAGCTAAGTCGGAAAGCGCATGACTCATACTAATCAATTTGAGGTCAGATTGTTCGCGAACGTTCAGAGCTGCATCCGAACATTTATATTTAAGCAGGGTCTATATTTGCGGGCTTTGTTCGGATGTTCGGCTCAGTTACGCGTGAGATATTTTATGATCATGATTGGCGTATGTACTGTGTTCCAATAGCCCTGCCAACATCCAAACCATGTCCCATCAAGAGCGATGTGCAAGTTATCTTTGGATGTATCCATCCCTTCGGCGGCACAGCATGGGCATTGTGCTTTAAAACGATTGCCGTCTCTGCGATAGTCATGGATGTGTTCAAGAATATGAAATGGTGGGAACTTACCCTTTTCTTCGACTCGTCTAATCGGCTCGAAGTAGTACTTTTGGGACTCTTCGAATGCCTTTTGATCAGTCGAGATCAATTGATCAGCAATTTCAACCAATGTCTCAGCAGAAGATAATGGTTGCAAACTCAACCAATGTAATTGATCTTCAACGGTTGAGCCGCCCTCATCAAACATCCCCCGTGCACCATTGGCTTCAGGCCGACGATGTATACCGAGTGGACCTCTTACTTGGCTTCCAGCTTTCTCTGCTGCTGGCTTCTTAGGAAAGAATTCATGACCGCCATGTTCATGAGAAGGGATATTCAGCACTTTGCGGAGCTGTTGGTCAAAACGAATCAATTTGTTAGCGGGAACGGGACTACTAAAGAACACCCAGATGTGTCCGGCACGTCCTTCTCTACGCGCTTCGCGCAAGGGATGAAACCCAAGGGCACGCAGTAAGTCAATGATCCTTTCTGCATTGCCGTCGTCTTTGTCAAAATCCCATGTACACCATTTGCAAAGTCCAACCGTTGCACTGGCGCCAACACCATTTAGGTCAAGCGAAGGAAAACCAATAGTGACTTGTCCGTTCAAATGTTTGGTGATCAAATCGATTGTCACAGGCTCAAACGGGATTAAACCAAGCTTTCTTACATCCATGGTCATGTCCGGCAGCATGCAATGGTAACTACCATCAGACTTCTGCTGATACCAAGCGTCATCTCTATTGGCAAATAGATTGATATACGTCTGAAGCAAATTCATTTCCATTTTTATTACTCCCACTTCGTCCGAACATTCGAACAAATCCCGCAATCCCTCATTCCGGTGAGCTTTCATTGTTCGGAGTCCATCTCGAACGTTCGTGAACAATCACCTTCAGCAATCGATCCCGCAAGCAACTTTCTCAATTCTTCCGGAGTTACCAGCCCAAGCCCCTGATCACTGTCCGCCCAAGGCTGGAGTATATATTTCTTACGTGAAGGATTTTTCCAGTTGTCTTCGTCTTCATCTATCATTTCGCATTCAACCCATTGCGGAAGCCACTCAGAAACATTTGCCTTCGGAGCTTTTAGCAGTTCCATTACATGCTTATGTGAAAATGGCTCATTGATTCGATTCTTCCATAGCTCATAGAAGTTGAAGTAAGCAGCCTTTGCAGCCTTGCTTACCGTGTTCAAGATTTGGAAGGCACCATGTGATATTAATTCATAAGCTGCTTCATAGTCTTCTAGGGTCGCGATTATGCATCTGTCGTCTGTCTTCTTGCGATCCTCTTTATGTTGGTTAAGCAGCGCAGAAATTTCTATGTGGTGCAACATAAGCTGGTAGATAGCTCTGGCCGTTGTATCCGTATTCCTTAGAATAATCAAGTCTGCAAATGGAATGGCCACAACATAGGGCTTGAGCGAGAGATCGAAGTTTCGCAAGAGCCTTTTGATACCCTCTTCTACCTCCTTTGTTTGAATTGGCGTCTTGGCCCTTGAGGCCTTCAACCTTTGGACTCTTTCGGTGGTGTCTGGTGATTCATCCGATTTGATCGTAATTAATCGCAGGGCAAATTCATCTTTTAATGTTTGCGGGTCTTTGGTTGAGGTCCAGACAATGGCAGCGCTTCCCGTTACTTTGTGTTCCGTCACAAGGTATTTCTTGCCCTCGGCACAAACCCTTTCTTCAAGTCGACGGTGAACAATTTCAGGCTCGGATATGAATTGGCGAAAGGTGTGCTGTAGTGAGTCATCCTCACCTCTTCTAATTGGTCTTAGCTCTCCGGCTAGGATAAACAGATGATCAAGCTCTCCGAGCTGATATATCGAACCCACTGTCATTGAGGTAGCTCGCATTAAATTACTTGGATGCAGCAGCTGACATTGGGCTTCCAGCCCTTCACTTTTGCCACTACGACTACGCCCAGAGTAGAGCAGTCCTTGTCTTTTCTGGCACAATCTTGCTCCAGTGGTGTGAATCAAAGATCTCGTCATGAATGGACTGCCGACAAAACCCAGTTTTTTATGAGCTTCTTGAAATTCAGTCACCAAGTCCTTCTTTCCAAACTCAATTGCTTCTGCTAATTCTTCTGGTGCCAAAGTTGGCTTGGGCGGTTGAGCAATTATAGGATTCTCCTGTTGATAGTGCTTCCGCAATAACTTGAGACGGTCCTGCAGTTTGAGCACATCCCAGTTACTAATTGCTGACAAACGATCAAGGTTTGCTATTTCAAGATCTGCTGGAGTACTCAGTATTTTTCGCAAGGCTTCATCCAAACGGATTGCAGTCCATTTAGCTTTTGATGCGGTACTAGCGTTAACAAAATCCGCAATTAAACCGCTTGTTACATCTACTGTATTGTTGGTCATTAAACAATTTTCTTTCCTCGTGTTATTGGAGCGCGTCAAGTATGGAAGGGCTTCCCGGTGGAACTCCTTGCATTAAATTGCCGCATTAATCTATTCAGTCAAGAATGCATCTGGCTTCTGCTGGTGGCAACTTCATAGCATAAGATTAGGCAGAATCAGTCTTGGGGCAAGAATGTGTTAGCGCTCAAGAACTCATACAGATAGTCTGCAGGGATCTTAATCGTAGTTCCCATCCGCACATGTCCGAGCTTGCGATCAGCACAAAGCTTATAAACTTTGCCTGTTGATGTACCAAGCAATTCTGCGGCGTTTTGAACGCTCAACAGCCCTTGGGGTTTTGGTTTCGTTTCTGGTTTCATTTAGATTCCGTTTTGTGTTGACGAATCAATTGTAGTAAATGCTTTCATTGCATCCAACTTTTTTACACTAACACCCAAGTACACAATTCTTTCTTTCATGTCTTGTTTCTTTTCTAAATTTGTCGGCGTTCAATTTTAGTGCCGATATCTTCAAGGTTTTATTTGACAGGTCATGAATGACTCAGATAAGAATGGAGCTTTTGCCTTCAGCAGTGCAGCATTCCTTCAATACCTCTAAGACTGCCGGGAGGGTCTTTATGCGATTCATGTCTATCCGACTTGCTCTGACTTCGTACCGCACCAATCATCCATGCTGCATTTCATTAGACCAAGCAGTCTTGCAGAAACCCTTTCCATAGCTTCTTTCAATTGCTCTATGTCTTCATTCACCATGCGCTCAAAGCTATCGCGCACACCCCGATGGTTCATAAGTTGCTTGATCATATGCAAAGGCACTCCCGTTTGAATGGCTGAGTGTGCAAAAGTGCGCCGAAGGTCTTCGAGCACGAATTTCTGCCCCATAGCGGCGCCTATTTCTGCAATAGCCAACTGACTTGATCGCAAATGCCCTCGATCTGCCCGCCCTGGAAAGACGTATTTGCTCTTGCCTGTCACTAGTTGGCGTTGATTCAAGAAGTCTCGTAGAAACGCACTCAAGGGCAAGCAATAGCCTCTGCCGTTTCTTGTTATTGAACTTCTGATGTTTATGACACCGAGATCGAAATCAACATCTGACCACTCCAAAGTCGCCGCTTCATTCTTGTGCATCGCTGTGAGCAAAACAAAGAGCATGTAGTCGCGGGAGGTGGTCCATTTTATCGCCTTTGCCGCTGCATAGTACTTCGGCAGCAATTCATCGTCAATTTTGCTTTGCTTGCATGAGTCTTCCCCGTACCTCTTTAGATTGCGCACGGGATTTCTTGCAATAACTGGCCGACCAATTGGAGTTTCATAGGTGGCTGCTGCAAAGTTCAGCAACGCCCGCAGCACTCCAAAAGTAAGATTCACTGTGACCGCGCTCTTTCTTAGCACAAGCTCCTGCTTGCGCTGCTCAATCATCGGCTCAGTTATAGCAGTGATTTCCAGGGGCAACCAATCGCCAAGATCTACTCTTATCGATTTTTCGTAATTGGTTTGAGTAGTGAGCCGCAGCGACTTTGAAAGCATGTATTGCCGCATCACTTCCGCCAAAGTTGGCACTTTTATAGAGCGCTTTGTCGAGACATTTTCATTCGGCAGCCATGCATCAGCAGCACAGCCCATTAGCTCCAAGAGCTTTTCGCTTATTCGTTGCATTGGCTCCCGGAGGCATTCTGTCCCGATAATGATGTATTGGCAAGTAAGGTCAGGCACTTGCGAGTGATTCAAGAGCTTGCGAACGATTGGATGCGGTATACCCATGCGACTTGCAATCGTGGCAAATGATCTTCTACAAGAATGCGGGCTAAACCGCACGCCGCTATATTTAGCGACAAAAGCAACCGCATCTTGAGGATTGCTCATGTGCTGTTCCGGGAAGCGGCTCCGGGGAAATACCCATATTGAACCGTTGCATTTTGCTTTTCTCTCTGTCAGCAATGCCAGCAAGAAATCGTTCAATGGAAGCTTGTGCTCACAAAAATTCTTGCTTAATTCAGGTCGAATCGTCAGCGTTTGAGACTCAAAATCAATGTCTGACCAGCGCAGGGTCAAAGCTTCTGTGCGCCTTAGCCCCGTGAACAACAAAAGCAGGAAGAAATCTCGCACCTTTGTTTGCTTTAGACTTGAAACCGCAGCATACCAGGCCGGGAGTTGATGATCCGGTATCACTACTGGACTTTTGATCAGCTTGAACCATGCCCTATTTTTGTTCATAATCATCACTGGATTTTCCATCACTAAGCCGCAGTTGTTTGCCGCAAAGTTAATGAGGGTGCCGAGCTTCTTTATTACAGTGTTAGCCGTGGATTGCCCTATAGCTCCAAGCTCATTGTGCCGGGTCTGCACCATTTCAGGCGTTATGCTCGTGAGAGATTTCCCAAGCCAACTGCGCAAGTGCTTATTAATTAGCCTTCGAGTGCCAACGACGGTTCCAGGTCTCAATCTCTGCACGGTCAAATAGTGATCCAAAACTTCCCCGAGTGTGATTGTTGATGCTTCAAGCTTTCTGTTTTCCTCTTGCGGATCTGTGCCAGTGGTCATTTGTGCAAGCATAGCAATGGCTTTGTTTCGTGCTTCTTCAACGCTCAACAGATCAGCTCTGCCAACGGTTAAGCGCTTGCTTTTTCCATTTACGCGCGCCTCAACAACATAGCTTCTGGAATTTGGCGATACGCGAAGCCCAAAGCCCTTAAGCTCGGTGTCTCGCAATATCACGCATTTCTGACGTGGAAGGACTACAGAATCGACAAGTTTTTGAGTGAGCTTTTTCATCCCGAAAAGTACCCCATATCATTACGGCACCATGTCGCAGATCGGGGGACAAAAAATGATTTGATACTGACAGTATCACTCATTTGCCTTGTCCACCAATGCTTTAGAGACACCATAGCACATGGCCAATAAGCTGCATAGGTCGGGTTAGCGCTCGAATTTTAGGCTAGGCCCGAACCACTAGTCGCCATAAATGCTATGAATTCCAAAGCTTTTTCTTCGCGCCTGCCAAGGAATAAGAGCTATCCACTCGTCAAGCCGGAGTGCAAGCGAGCCTGCGCACGGAAGCGGTATCACTCGCTTTCATTGTCCACCAACGATTTAGAGACAACTCAGCATAAAGGCAGGGAAATGCACAGTTAGAAGTTTCTTGCGCCGATGGTAGTGAGTTTTAGAACGTCACTCGAACATGGTTTCGGAGAGGATATGCCAGTTAGATGCCGAACAAACGGTAATTTCAGGTTTGATTCGTCGCCTTATCGGTCGAACATGTCTTACTTATATTTTGCCCCGAGGGATTTGCAGCAGGCATTGTTGAAAAATCTACTCGATCCATATCGGCATAATCACTCTCTCAAAGAATTGGTAAGATTGGTGGGAGGAAAGCTAATCAAAATGGTATTGAGTATGTCTAAAATGCTGGCAATTTTCGGAAAGTGTGTTTTAGCGGGAGCTTGCGTCGCTCTTGCTGGCTGCACGAAAATTTTGCCGAATAAAATGTCGTCTACAAGCGAAGACCAGACTACCAATGTTTACGTTGCAACCCAAGACATTCCAGAGGGTAAAAGATTTACTTCCGATATGCTGGAAGCACGAAAAGTACTGAAAAGTAAAGTGCCAGAACATGCTGTATTAAACCCAATTGATGTCGTTGGAGGTAAGTCCGCCCGTTCATGGAAGAAAGGAGCAATTGTGCTGAATATACTGGAAAACGACGGCGATGATTTCCCTGTCAAGTTTGCCAACGGACGAAAAGCGGTATTGGTGTTAATTGACTTCAATGAAGCCAATGATAAGTTAATCCATCCAGGGGACCGCGTTGATATTTTCCGCGTCCCAAAAGGCAATCCGAAAAAGAGCTTAAAGGTTCTGTCAAATGCTGAGGTCGTTAACATATCTAGAGACAATTCCCATCGTCAAAGTGGCGTTATAGTTTTAGCAAGTCCGAGCGAAGAAAGAGACTTAACTGACTCGGCATTGGCAAACAAGTTTTTCCTAATGAAACACAATCTCAAAATCAGAGTACCACCTATGTGATTCAATGAACGCAGCCCGAATTAAAATGGCTCTTTATGGATGAAAATGTCCTGGCAGGTTGGTTGTGTCACCTTGGTAGTGAACGATAGTGCCATAACCTTCACGTGGAGGAAAAGCAGAATTTCCGAAACCAGCTCTTACTTCGTTTTGCAATGTAAAAGGTGTGCGCTCCCGAGCTAAATCACCCTCGTTGGTAATCCCTGCAGGATTTGGTCCCAAGACCGAGCCGCTTTTATATTGATAGGCATGACCTAACTCATGAGCTGCTGTGTCCATAGGAGTTAGGATAGCTCCTACGCCATTTGGATCTGGAGCCCAAATGTAGCCATTTCTGGCAAAAGTAATTGTGTTCGTATTAGCGTTATATTTAGACCCCGCAGCATTCTCAGTTGGAATGTAAGTAACTTTCGGGACGTCGCCTGGGTGATTACCAAAGTAATCCATTGCTTTGTTTAAATTAGGGTATTTGGACGGATTTGAGTTAGCCAAATCATTCAATTGCTGCAATTCGGAAGGCCAACCTTTTGTCTTTGAGCTGGGACACAGCCCGAGTGAATCTATTCCGCTTATTGGATTGTTTCCGACATAGGCGTATAAGTTAAGTCCGCCCTCTTCTTCGATAGGATCTCTGTTGATCCATCTACCTAAAGAGGGATTGTAGGCTCTGTAGGTTGCTAAGTTGAGCTTACTTCGATCATGCTGATACATTCCTGCGAAGCCAAAGTCAGGCATAACACTGCCACTTAGAAAAGTCACAGACGGGTTGCCGTACGGATCGTAGCAGACTGTTGTGACTTCGGCGCCGCTGCTGTTTGTAACCCCAACGATGTTGCCGAGATGGTCAAACTCATAGTAGAAGTTGGTCGGAGTGCCGCTGATGACGTTCATCTGGCCTTGTGGAAAGAACTGTTTTACCAGGTTGCCGCTACCGTCTCGCTCTTCGCATAAAGTGGTGCCTGAATAAATAAATTGTTTTGTGGCATTTCCTGAATATGAGGGCGAGCTGCCTGTCTCTACTATTTTCACGCATCTGTTGAGCGCGTCATACGTTAGTGACGTGCTATTTCCAGTGCCAGGATAGGTAATAGAGATTAGCCTGTTTGCCGCATCCCAGGCATAGCTGTCAGTTCCGTTGCTGGTCATGTTGCCATTTGCGTCATTCGACGGTGTTAATGGTGTCAAAGCATTAATGGTTACGGACAAAGCGGAGCTTGTTCCGCTAGTGCCACCACCACTTAGCGCGGTAACTGTCGCCGAGTTTGCTCCAGTGCCCAATACTGGGTTTGCAGTGAAGGCTTTCGTTGGACTGACTGTTGCAGCTGCGGCGGAACTGCCACTAAGAGCGATGGTTTCATGACCCGTCGTGCTCACCGCGGCGGTATATGTGGTTGGATTTACTGAAGTTGAAGTGATGGTGACGACAGACCCAGCTTGGGTTGCTGTAACTCCTAAAGTCGAAAGAGTTGTATCAGCATTGATCAGTGTTTTTAGCCCAAGGGCTATGTCAGCTGTTGAATTGCCAGATATCACCGGGTATTTAATCACCTCTGCTTGGCTGAGCCCTTTGTCATGCACAATTACGAAAACGTCATCGCCCGCCTGCGGAGTTCCCCCGATGGTGACGTCCTGTGTGACATTCACCACCGCTGACTTAATGGGATTTGCAGTGGTGCCCTGGAATCTAATTGGTCCACCGGCAGAAATTCCTATTAGTCCATTTACTTTGTTGTAACTGTACTGCGTGGAATCTGTGGTGAGATTTGGCAGAGTACCAGCGCTGTCGCCTTCAACACCAACGCGATTGCCCGCGCAATCGTATGCGTAATAAAGCTGCTTGTGCAAATTGGGGGTTGGGCTGCTTCCGCTCAGAGTGATAGTATTGGTTGCTCCTGTGCCGGAAATAGAAACTGAAAATTGAGTTGCATGATTTGGCGATGTGTTGATAGTCACTACGCCTGAACTCGCGGCTGCCGATATGCCGAGATTGGTGCCCATGACGGTTCCAATTGCGGATGCCAAACCGGTAGCAATGGTACTAGGATTCGCGCCAGATGATGCAGAGAAGTTTGCGGTTTCCTGGCCAACCGGGGTGGTGCCGGTTAGCGATGCGTCGTATGCGGTGATGGAGACTGTCTCTGCCACATTTGCATTGCCGCTGAGGTAAATCTTGAAAGTACTGCCAGAATCGGAAGTTGCAGCAATCAGTTGGCTGGCATCGTCATAGCCGAGATCTAAGTGGTTATTTGCAAGTGTGGTGGCATTGTGTTGTTGCTGTTGCTTTTGCTACTGACAAAACGTTACTTGCAGGGTGGCCTGGTTATGTTTGCGTGTAAGTCTCCACATAGAAGTCTGAGCTGTCGTGAAGTTCAAAATTAAGCATAGTCAAATCTACCGAATAACCAATCTTCTCACGAGCTCTCTCTCCAACTCTCTCGTTTTTCAAGGCTAAAATGACGGCAACGACGCCAACAATCTTCCCCTCGGAAATATGCACAAAGTATTTTGAATCGTCCCCGCATGCCAGCAACAAAAATTTGCCATTTTGGTTTTGCAGTGTCCTGATGAGTTCAAGAAGCTGACCAATTTTTATATCTGTTCCGGTCTGCTGGAGTTGCTGTCCTTTGAAGTAGGAATTTTGAGTCGTTAAGAAAACCGGAGCGACCTTATAAAATGAGACTCTAGTGGCTTCGTGTTCCAGATCGCGCTTAACGGCTTGCCATAGTATTTTGTGGTCCTCCTTTACCGGACAAAAACCCATTCCAAATACAACTGATTCACACTGACCTGAAATTATTATTGAGGCGCTTTTTGTTTTGCGCGTCCCGTTCCAGGTGCACAAGATGCCATTTGAGTTCTCGTCGTAAATAACGTTCTTCGATGACGGTGCCACGGCAAATTGCTGATCCAGAACCTTATGTCCGACTGCTATTCCCAACCAATCCAACATGGATAATCGGAACTTCAGTTGTTCCGCTTCAAAATCAGGAGAAGACTGCTCGCTCCATATGTCTTTACTCTGCTGTTTCATTGGCTCTTGCCCGCGTTTACTTTTAGCCAATCACCTACTCTATCTATAACCCCGTCATTACTAGCGTTGTAGTCAATGAGGTTTCTATGTCCAGGTTCGATCAAAAATCGTTTGCTAAAGCTCGAGATTCTCTCAAATAGTCGTCTGCTAAGTTCACGGTCTCTGCTCTCTATTTGATCTCCTGCAATCATCAGCACAGGAAGCTGGCATGCTGTTGCATTCTTTTCTTGCGCTAATAGCAATTGCTTTAGTAGAGCTAATTCTCCTGAAGAAAAAAGCAATTTGGCTTGTGGATCTTCGGATAGTTGAGTACGACTTTCACTCGAATAGCCCATAGGGAAGACGAGATAAGCTGAATGCTCCTTTTTGATCTCCAAAGATTCTGGACATGTTGGATTAACCAATATTGTGCCGGCAGCATTCGTGCCCGTCATTTTTGTGCAAAAGTCTAGCGCCACAGCGGCTCCTGAACCTTCTCCTAAAATATAGACAGGCAATGGTCCGTTCTTCTTATTTAGCTTTTCCAAAAGATCTGCGAGGCTAGCTTCTGTCTTTTTGATATCTATTCGTCCTTCGTTGCTTCGGTTGTAGCCGCATTGATCAATGGTATAAACCGACAAGTTCTGTCGCTTCTTAAGTTTTTCAGCAAATCTGCCAAGCTGACTTCCACTTCCGCAAACGTCATGCAAACATATGACCCGCGCGATCGGATGCTCTGATTCAAAGGCATAAACGGGCACATTCGGGGTTACCTCATTTGCGTTAGCAATGTTTGAAGTCAGTAGAAACGCAAAAATAATCGCAAGATATTTCATGTCTGTATTTTACAGTTTATTTTCCAGCAGAAACTTACGCACTTCAGTTGCAAATTGATTGCCTCGCCCAAAACTGCAGTGCCCTTGTGGAACCAGGAAAATGTTTTTTGGCTCTGCTGCCTTGTTGAAGAGGTTGAGTGCTTCGCTGCAAGAGATAATCGGATCTGTTTTGCCGTGCACTATCAAAAGTGGCGGATGTGGCTTTGAGAATACTGCAATATTGTCCATCATTTGTTTTGGAAAACTCCAATCAGGATATAAGCGCAACCAAAATAGCTTGTCTCGTCCGGCGCTAATTAGTGACGCGAAGCCTGAGTGCATTATGACCGCGGCAAGCTTACGTCTGAGGCATAACTGCCCAGTAACGCCAGAACCAAATGATTCTCCCATCGCAATAATGTTGTAGTTATTAAAATTTTCCTTTGTGACCAAGTAGTCATAAGCGGCAACACCGTCGTCGCAAGCTCCTTCTACGGAAGGTTTCCCCTGGCTTCGCCCAAACCCCTGATAGTCGTACATAAAGACAGACGCGCCACAGGACATCAACAGCTTTGCTTTGGAAATCTGCTGATACATGTTATTGCCTTTCGTGTGGCTCAGCAAAATCACCCGATTGGTGTTTGGCATTCTGAACAAAATACCGTGTAGCAACCTTCCATTTGACGATGGAAAAACAACTTCTTTTGTTTCAATTTTATATTGATGCAGTTGCTCCAATTGGCCATCTACATTAGGAATGCGGGGGTCGGGACAAGGAAATAGAATAAGATCGTATAGAGGTAAATTGCTGGGCGCAAAAAATAAATAAACAGCAGAAAACGCTACCATGATAAAACCGATCGCAGCTTTCTGAGATTGAATTCTGGGTAAGAGTCTCTTCGAAAAATCAGTGGATTTTGAATTCATAAGTGTTATTTGCACGCCGGATACTATTTGAAAAGCGATTTTGAAAGGTAAGGTCCATCAAAACCTGGGTAGCATCCGCCTTCTGGCTTGGGCAGTTTAATGCCATCTTCATTGGCGACTTCAACTAGTGATGCTACTACTGAGTTGCTCGTCCAGAATTGCAGTGAGCCAATTCGAAAAGGCAAAGTACAGTAGAGCCAATCATCGCTGTGATTCATTGTGGTCAGCGCGCGATGTGCCATCGAAACTAACTTGCTACCTTGCTCTGGGGTTAAGTGATAGGTTGGTCCAAATTCGTTGGATGTAAACATTCCCAGGAAGTGTTGCTTATACCCTCGCGGGTTTACAGACCCAGCCAGGTAAACAGGTGGAAGGCGGAATTTCATTTTGCACACGCCAAGATTTAACTCATATTTTGGAAGGCGCCCTGCACCATCGATGTGAAAACGCTGCACGCTTACGCCATCTTGAATTAAATCCACTGCCAGGCTCACATGGTAGAGACCAAACGCACCATAGCGTTCATATCGAGCTGTATAGCTGTTTGTGCGCGCATTCAGAAAGGGTGCTGATGTAGTAACTAAAGCATTTTGTGAAACAAATGTAGTACCGGAATCTTGCGCCTGTGGTTGTTCAGATTTTACGTTTAGGAGGACCGCCGCGAGTGAAATTAAAGCAGCCAGCGCAATCATCGCGTTGCGCTGCGGCCGGGTGTGCCGGCCGTATTTTGGATGTATTGATTGAGTCAATTTGAATCTCCACTGTTGAACTAAATGACGACAGTGAAGATTTGAATGTTGCCCGCATTAGAAAAGAGGAATCTTTTGGTTGCTAAGAAGGGCTTGGTTGCTCCGGTTTAAACCTTTTCCGTCGATTGGTTGTTCGAAAATCGCAGTGGCGGCTTCAACGCCATTCCCGTCGACTTACCGAGGTTTGTTTGGGCGTATTCGCAGCACTGATGCATTTTGAATCGAGCGAATATCCTCATCAGATACTCAAATGACAACCGCGCAGTGAGTAGTTGCTGCCTAATCTATGGAGATAGCCTTTTGTACTCGTAGGCGGATGCATTTCTTGAAAAATCAAAATTCAACTCGCTCTTTTGTTGTCTGCTAGGTGAGGTAACTTCGATGGTTGACTTAGAATTCCACAACTTATTGTCTTTGCCTTCATCAACTCTTGTAGTTATGGTATGCACTGTGGCACTCTCACCGCCAAATTTCGGGCTACCAAAAGTATGGTTTACGAATTTGTAGGTGCAGTCTTGAGAGCCGTCAGCTTTCTGCTCACATTGCCCTTTCATTTCTAAAGTTATTTGATTATCTTTGTCGGCAATAACAAATTCATCTTTGGAAATCGCAGGATTAATGGCGTCCTTTATTCGAGTATGCACCAGTTGATGCTGTCCGCCAGGAAAATCTAGCGTGTCGCGAGTTTCATTGTCGTTTTCAACTCTTGAAACACTTTCATTCCAATGGTTGTCGCCCTTGCCTTTCTTCAATCCGATGATGCTGACTTTTCCATCTTGGTCTAGGACCACCACTCCTTTGCCTTTCTCAGGCAATTTGCCAATAGTCATAAATGCTGTTTCTTCCAGGAGGAAAAGATTGCGCACTGCTTCCATTTTGTCTCCTGCACTCATCTGAACTTCGTTTAGTTGATCTGCCATCTACCATTCACCTCGCAGTTTAGATCACTCAGTATTGGATCATCGCAAAATGAAAACAAGGAGAACTTGACCATTTGTTCAATGCATGTTTGCGCATGGAGCTGGCTCTCCATCAGCGTCACCGAGCTTATAACACAACTGATTTGGCAAGCGCTTGTCAAACGAAAAGAGATTTTGCCCGAAAAATATGGTTTAGCTTTGTTGAACGATGGATGCCAGGACAATTCGCTGGTGACAGCGCCTGCGGTGCCCCAACAAATGGATGCCATGCAAAAATGAGTTCGTATTGCAGAAAAGTTTTTGTCGCTAAGTCGGGCTCAGTTGCCTTGGTTTCTCAGTCTGTAGTAGAGGGCGCCTTTCATTTGCTCGGCGAGATTTGAATGGAGCACTCTGTTGATCATTTCATCATCAACGTTCGGATCTATGAAACAGCTTGATACATTAGCAAGGGTAATACCATTGCCATCACCACCTAAATGTTGGATTTCATTTCCTGTTTCTATTTCGCCTTCTTCGAGAACGGACAAATAGAAACCCCACTTTCCACTTCTGTAAAAGCGCCTCACCATGGTGGAGTCATTTAGCCTGATGCCGAGTTTGTAGCAAGGCATTCTAGGCTGGCTAACAGCAAACACTGCTGACCCGATTTTGAGTCTGTCGCCAATGCACAGGGAGTTTTCGTCAAATCCTTCGACGGTGAGATTCTCACCAAAACTGCCCCATTCAAATTCGCGGTCGCTGAGTGCTTCCTTCCAATAGGCGTATTGTTCAATGGGATATGCGTAAACTGCCTTGTCTGGTCCGCCGTGCACACTTAAGTCTGCTTGCTCGTCACCGTCTAGATTTAACCTTCGCACTTTCACTCTTTTGTCGACGAGCGTTTTAAAAATTGCCGTGGAAACTTCAACGCCATTCCAGTCAACATTAGTCGGCTTACTTACCCGTATTTGCAGTACAGACGGACTTTTACTCAAGTTCATTTCCTCATCAGATAGTTCATCCATACCCTTCATTTGTGTACGACACTAAACTATTTCGGTGGCAGAAAATTGCTTCGAGCAAAATTAATGTCATGCACAATGCAGGTCAAGTATGTATCTGAGCTGCTTTGAGGGTTTATAATTTTGCGCAGCACAAAATATGTCTCACGCAATGTCAGGCTTCCAACGGGAGCCCTTACTTTTTTGCGATGTTTTCAATCACCTGAGGAGAATTCAAAATGGCACATGACAAAAATGGGATCTCCGCGAGGTCTATCTTCTATAGGACAGTTAAAGTCCGTGGTTTAGACATCTTTTTTAGAGAAGCCGGTTCGAAGGATTCACCAACAATATTATTGCTGCATGGATTTCCAACTTCCTCTCATATGTTTCGCAATCTCATACCCTTGCTGGCAGAGAAGTTTCACGTGGTGGCACCAGATTACCCAGGTTATGGGCATAGTTCAACTCCTACTGTTGCTGATTTCGAGTACAGCTTCGACAATCTGGCTAGTGTCATTGACGAATTCACAGAAGTGCTCCATCTCAACAAATTTTCTCTCTATCTTCAGGACTACGGAGCACCAATTGGTTATCGCATTGCTTCAAAGCACCCTGAGCGCATTCAGGCTCTGGTTGTACAAAATGGAAATGCTTATGATGAAGGTTTAGACAACGACTTTTGGAAGCCGTTGAAAAAGTTTTGGAAGGACAAATCAGAAGCAAATGGTGCAGCGTTAAAGCCGCTATTCGAGCTAGACGCCACAAAATGGCAATATCACACTGGCGTGCGTAACGTAGAGTCCATAAGTCCTGATGGATGGTGGCACGATCAAGCTGGAATGGATAGACCAGGCAACAAAGACATTCAACTCGAACTCTTCTATAGCTATGGTTCAAATCCTCAACATTATCCAAAATGGCAGGAATATTTCAGAACTCATCAGCCGCCGATGTTGATAGTATGGGGCAAGAACGACCAGATCTTCCCCGCCGCTGGTGCAGAGCCGTACAAGCGTGATTTGAAAAATCTAGAATTTCATTTGTTGGACACTGGACACTTTGCCCTTGAAGAAGATTGCGAACAGATCGCAAGCCTAATGAATCAATTCCTGAGTAAAGTTGTGCCATCACCTGTGAGTGCAGCGACTGCTAAAAAATAGCAGCTGACGAACTCCATAGACGTTCCTCGCAGCTTGTTCATCGGCCTCGTGACCAGGTCATTGGGCAAGCTGCGCCTTCTTTGATCACGCTGAAAATCGTTAGGTTCTAGTTTTGCCCCACGATTGATACCAGGACAATTCGCTGGTGACCACGTTTGCGGTGCTCCCACAAATAGATGCCTTGCCAGGTTCCGAGTGCAAGATTGCCGTTTATTATTGGAATGCTCAACGAAACTTGAGTCAGTATGGCTTTGATGTGCGAAGGCATATCATCTGGTCCTTCGCATGTATGGGTGTAAAGAGAGTCATTCTCGGGAACCAGACGGTTGAGCCATCTTTCAAGGTCATGTCTGGCGGATGGATCTGCATTCTCTTGAATGATTAGACTTGCAGATGTATGTTGAATAAATAAATTGCACAGCCCATTGCTAACCCCCTCTGAATTGACTGCATTTTCTACCGAGCTGCTTATTGAGTGTAAGCCTTGTCCGGGCGTTCTTATTTTCAGCTCTTTATTTATCAACCGCAATGCCACGTTGCTTCCTCTCGGGGCCTCTAACTGAATGGAAGTTTACACAGGTGCCTTCTTTACCGCAATGAAACTTTGATCGAATTTACGACTTCGATAGTCTCATTGCTGTGTGGTTACTGACGCCGTTGCGTAGCCCGGAATTATCTAGTAAGTATCCAGCCAACAAAGGTGTAGGGGCGACGCCATGTCGCCCGCTATTTTATAGCGAAACTGCCTAAGCGAGCACCGCAGCTTAACTTCCGGGCGACGCATGGGATACTGCTGGCGAACTC
>CAZJLR010000089.1:0-22674 GCA_964546815.1 uncultured Candidatus Obscuribacterales bacterium
TGATTCGGCTCCATTTTAGTTCGCCAGCAGTATCCATGGCGTCGCCCCTACAAGAGAAGAAGCAAAAAAGAAGACCCAAATTCCGTGCTGCGAAAAAAGGGTCTTCAAAAGCGAAAATACTTGTGATACTACCAGCGGTGCCCGCCATGACCGGGACGTGGATAGGGATGCCCGAGATGTGGATGTCCTGGATGTGGATGAGGATAACCTGGATGCGGTAGTGGATAGCCAGGATGAGGGTGTGGGTGTGGATAGCCCGGGTGCGGATAGCCAGGATGAGGTAGAGGATATCCGGGGCGATGATGTCCCCAGTTCCATCCACCGATTATTACGACAGGTGGAATGTAAGCAGATGGAAGCCTGCCGACATACTGTTCTTCGCCCGTATATCTGTTTGCAACTGCAACATTGCCAACGCGGTCAACTAGAATATCGTCAACCCGATTGGGCGAACTCAATTGATTTGCTCTTCCTATTAGTGCGCCAGCTTCGTATGGATGGCGATATAGCTCATCTCTAAGTACAGCGGCAGCGTCAAATGTATTACCTGTATTGAGGTCTGTCGCAACGCGCCGAGCCTCATACTCAAAACCAGAGAAACTCATGGCATTCTCCTATCTGGGGGGATTCTAGCCGAAATGCCCAATCAGCCATTTGCATCTTAAGTTACAGCCTCAGAGTGTCAATGCGGAAATCACTAATTAATAGCGAGCAGATGATTGTTAGAATCAGCCAATCAAGGCGTTCTTGAAGCCAGCAGTAATTTTCAATCAGCGCAAGTAACTCTAAATCTCCTATAATAAAAACATGCCGCATCTAGAACACAAATTGATAAAAGCCAGCTCATTTGCCGTTCTTGCAGCAATACTATTTTCAAATTGCTTGCATGTAATTGCAAAAGACAAAGCTAGTTATCAAATGTTGCTGCCCAAACTGGACACAGCACCAATCGCAAGCGAAAAGAAAAAAACACTCAAAGGAAAGATTGATCGCTCTGTGATATTAGACTCAGAGCCAATCGACAACGCCTGGGGCTATGTGCCATTCGGCACGGCTTTACCACAAATAGTAAATAGAGTCGGGCCAAACACACCGGCTTTTGTTTCTGGGCTGAGACCAGGGGACAAAATTCTTTCTGCAAAGCTCAGCACCGATAAAGCAGAGCTCGTAGTTGAGCGTGATGCAAAAAAATACAGTTGCACATTGTTGTTAGCTAGAGTGGCCGCCAGCAACAATCAAGATAACAAAACAAGCGCAGCAGCAAAAGCACTGAAAAATCACGCAATTTATCTCTTGGTTGATAGCTCTGCATCTATGAATACAAAAGATTGCCCAGGCGGCATTAGCAGATGGGACTGGTGTCGCAATCAAGCAAAAGTTTTGTACAACGAAGGCAAAAACGTTTTTACTAATCCAATCACCATAACAACTTTCAATTCTCAGTTTCGCACACATAGCAATTGCAAATTGGAAGACCTCAACAAGGTTTTCGAAAGCAATATTCCAGCTGGCGAAACAAACATGGCAGCTGTCATTTCAGATGCGGTGAGTTCTCTAAACTCACAACTATACAGCGGCAAACCGGCTGTTATAGCAATAGTTACAGACGGACGGCCAACAGATGTTGATTTGCTGAAAAACAAAATAAAGCAAATTACAAACGAACTTAGAGACCCATCGCTTTTGACTCTCGCTTTTATAGAAATCGGAAATCCAGAGCGTTATCTTTCAGAACTCGATAACGACCTGGTTAAACAAGGCGCAAAAGCAGACATTGTGGTTGTCTTTCCTTTTTCTGAGGTAAACGAGCAAGGACTGGCAAAGACGATGGCAAAAGCCGTTAGCAGCAGAGCAACTGCCAACGCTAAGCCACCGGCAGTGGTGCCGGTAGCACCCAGACCTGTACCAGCAGCAGCAGACAATGGCGACGAGGTCGCACCTGCTCCGATTGTCCAAACTGTGAAAAAGCCAAGCCCAGAAGAATTAGAACAAGCGCGTCAAGCCAAAGAAAAACGCGATGCTGAGGAGTCAAAAATAAGACGAGCGGCGGCCAACAACAGCTATACATTTAACAAGGAGTCGGTGCACGCACAGCGGCCGGCAGCGGTGACGCCCAAAGCGGCAAAGAGCCCTGCGCCAGCCCCTGTCGTTGAAGTTGACGAGAAAGAAAGCGTCCGCCACCAGGAATCTAACAGGACTTACGGCAAATAGCCTGCCAATTTTTGGGGTACTTGACGAAACTAGACGACCGGTCTATTCTAACAATATTGGAAGAGGACGAATCAATGCAGACACGTACAGCAGACAACTCATCTTCAAGCTCACCCATGACGGAGCTGCTCATTCAGGCTCCATAGCAGTTTTTTGTTAGCTTATTCGAGACGACCGGTCTACTATTACCCCGAGGTCAGGACAATGAAAAGCAGTATCAAAGTGATTTCACAAGCTCTGATTTTGCTGGCAAGTTTTTCAATCGCAACGGCGAGCAATGCAGCCAGCTTGCATCAGGAAAAAGAGTATAAATCAGAAGGAGTCATTACCTACAGCATCGAGAACAGCCGCTCTGAAGCAATTGCGCAGTGGCGTGTACCAGAAGAAAACTTGAAAGCAATAGTCCTTTCAGTACACGGTTTTGGGCTAAATAAATGCGCATTCAAAGCACTAGCTGAGCAGCTTCAAGCCAAAGGCATCGCGACATACGCCATCGACATTCGCGGATTTGGCAACTGGGCGAACAAAGCAAACGGCAGCACACAAATTGACCCAGAAAAAACTTTGCTGGATATGAAAAGTGCATTGATTGCGCTTCGCAACGATAATCCATCGACGCCTGTTTTCGTCATGGGAGAGTCGCTCGGTGGTGCAATTGCGCTCAAAGCAGCAGCAGATTTTCCAGAGCTTATCGATGGAGCCATTTCTTCTGTTCCAGCCGGCGACCGCTATAAATCAAAGAGAACAGCTTTAGGACTGGCTTTCAAAACACTCATCGGCAAAGGTGGACACATCAACATCGGTAAACAAGTCATTGCTCAGGCAACCAGAGATGAATCGTTGAAAACAGAATGGAAATCAGACCCGGCATCAAGACTCACCGTGAGCACGCATGAACTTCTGGTGTTTTCAAAATTCATGAAAGCAAACCACCAGGTTGTAAAAGATATCAAAAACACTGCAGTACTCATGCTGCAAGGTGACGCAGACCGCCTCGTTAAACCGTCAGGCACGGTAAGGCTTTTTGAAGAGCTCAACAGCAGCGACAAAAAGCTAATGATAGTAAAAAACTCAGAACACTTGATTTTGGAACATGGTCAATTCGATCAATCAACTCTCGAACAAGTTGAAAACTGGATAGCCAATCATGAAACAAGCAAATCTCTCGTAGCAATCAAATAAACAGACTGAGAGATTTGTCCATTCACCAAATGTTCCTCTTTCAATTTTAGGTTCTAATATAATGTTGGGCTGAGCGAATTTGGGTAGAATGCCGTGGGAGAACAGTGTTTACGCAAGGGAACATACTTAGCCATGTCATTTACGCACAGCCGTTTTACTCTTAGTTTGATTGCCTTTTCTTTACTGTCAACAGCGTTGCCGTCATTTGCAACCTGTGGTGGAGGCGGTGGAGGCGGCATGGGCGGGCTAGACAGCGCGAAAGTATACGACGTGCCCTGGACTAAAATGAAAGATGGCGATGTCACGCCGACTGAAGGGCTCACCTTGTATTGGTTCCCTGCATCGGATATTGACTACAAACATTCAAGCCTGCGAGTTTCGCGCGTTCTTGCTTTGTATGGTGCTCGCTGCGTGAAATTGAGCGTAGCTGATGCAAATTCAGCAACTGCGCAAAAATTACTTGGCGATACTAAAGCTCCCGCTGTTGTCTTATCTGCGGCGGGTGATCAAATATTGAACAAGCTAGCTGCAACAAACGGCGACCTAAAAGTTATGGACGTTGAAGCCATGCTCGAAAGCGAAGTAAAAAAGCGTCGCGATATTTTGAAAGACCGGCTTGATGGCGCCCAGAGCAAAGCAGAGGCAGGCGACAAGAAAGGCGCTATCGAAGATTATCAATCTATCGTCGCACAAAAATGTCTGGTACCACTTTTGGCAAAGCGCGCAGCAAAAGAATTAAAGCGATTGGGAGTAGATGTATCTGATGTGCCAGACGGGCCAAAATTCGACAAGTCTCTCGGTGAAAAAATTCAAGACACACTCATCGCCGGCGTAAAAGCAGAAAATGATTCAAACTACAGTGAAGCCAAGCGCCTCTATGAAGACGCCCATAAGATGGACCTTGCAGACCCGGCACCACTTCGTTATTTGGCTGAATTATACAGACACGACATTGGCGACTGGGACAAAGCCTCTGAAATTTATAACAGCATTTTGACAATGCAATCAGACCCACTATCGCGCGCAGTCGCATTGCATGGGCTAGGTAAAATCACCATCCACAACGGCAGTTTTAAGGCCGGTGAACAAATGATGGAAAAATCTGTAGAAACATATCCAACGCCACTTGCTTATCGCAACCTGGCAGTCTACTGGAACAGCGAAGGCGACTCTGAAAAGTGCCTGGCAAATATTGACCAGGCACTGAAGCTTGCTCCAGACGATCCGTTCAATCGTGTATTTGCCGCAGTCTTTATGGCAGGTCATGGACGCACAGAAGAAGCGTTGAAAATTGCTCAAGACCACGAAGGTCTCTTGCCTGCGAGTTATAACCTTGCGGCTATCTATGCCCAGGCAGGACAAAAGGACAAAGCCCTTGCAATGCTTAAACGTCACTTCTTCGAATATGAAAGAAACCAGCAAGTGCGCGCTGAAGAAATGATGGAAGCAAGAGTTGACCGCGTTTTCGATTCACTCATGAAGGACAAAGACTTCCTTGCTCTAACAAGTGGTGCCGATGGCAAATTACCGATGAGAGCGGGAACAACTGCTCACTAACTGTAAGTGCATCAATTAGAACTCGGCTTGGCTCCAAGCTCTTGCAGGTGGATACTGAATGTCTCACCTAGAGGTGCGGCAGCGAAGTTTTCAATGACCTTTCCGTCTTTGTCGAAATATACCAGAGTCGGATACGATTTCACGTGGTATTTTGCCGCTCAACAATGGGCATTTAGACTCAGAGCTAAATCAAGCAATTAACACTGATCCCACGACTAAGAAAGAAGCTCAAGAGAACCTTTGAAGTTATAACTAAGCTCAGGATTATTCCTGTAAATTTCGTCCATTTGCACAACAAAATCATCAGGAAAAACAGCCGCATCAAAAATTTGGTCATACAAGTAAACAGCAAAATTGGGATATTTCACCCAGACATTTAATTGCCCCCAGAACTCATTGCCATTAGTCATGTCGCCTTTCATTTCATAGCCAAGCACAGGATATTCACCATCTTTGCTGGGCACGCCGACATAAAGAAAATGAGTTTGATTGCCAACATTTGGAAGTCGAAATAGCTTTCCAGTTAGATTCAACTTCATGTAATCCATAGGTTTACTAAGCAAGGTCTGATTGTCGCCTATTAACTTGAGTTGTTCTATCGGCTTCCAGGCGAGCGACTGAATCGAACGCTCTATCTCCTCTTCAAGAAAAACAGGGTCCCACTCATTTGTGGTTTCAGCGCCGATTTGACCTGCGTTGTCGAATTCACCCCAGTCATTACACATTGAATAAAATGTGTAATCGTATGCTAGATATCGCGCCAACGATGGTGGCAATTTTTGACCTTCGAGGCGCAAACAATTTATCGCAACTTGCGACATCGGTTTTGCTTCTTGAGTATTAACGCGTGTACTTAGCTCTTCGATGCAGGCTTCCACCAGACTGAGCGGATTCATTTTTACCGGATTGAACTTCATTTTCATCTGTCCTTTATCGAGCCGAGCCAATCAAACTTCAAATTTATACCCAAAACCATAAACAGTTTTTATCGGGCATTCACCCGACTCGGGCGTAATTTTCCTTCGCAGAGTTTTCATAAAAGTACGCACAGTGTCTTCCGAACCGCTTGAATCCATCGTCCACGCAGAAGCAAGCAACTCACTTGGACTGAATACACGATTTGGATTTGACATAAACAGCTCAAGCAAGGCAAATTCTTTTGGAAACAATTTCACTTTCTTCTCATTGCAATAAACTTCGCAAGTAGTTCGATCTAATTCAATCAAACCAATTCTCAGGCGGCTGGAACTTTCGACATGACCGCGACGAAGCAAGGCTCTAAGCCGCGCACCTAACTCACCCATATGGAAAGGCTTGGTCACATAGTCATCTGCGCCGGCGTCAAGCGCTTTAATCTTGTCTGTCGCCTCTGCATTACCTGTGAGCATAACAACCGGGGTCGTGCCTCCAGCTGCACGCAAAGCAAGACAAACATCAAGACCAGATTTTCCAGGAATATCCCAATCGAGGACGATTACGTCATAGCTGCTCAATTCGAGCATCTGGCACGCATCATTGCCATTGCTGACTTGCTCGACTGTGAATTTGTTGAATTTGAGCCAGGTAACAAGCTGATTTGCTAACTCTGTGTCGTCCTCAACAATTAGAACCTTGGACATTAAAATCCCACCTTTCGAGCTTACTATACCCAGACCTCCGGGCTAAATTGCGCCCGGCAACTCCAAAGGCAAGCAATGGCTAAGCTAATTTATTAGTCATATCGACGACGACACTTGACATCGACATCCCAAAACATAAGCCCTGTAAGGCTAAGCCAGCTTGATAGAATTACGAGTTCGACACTGGTGGAATTCGCGGTCGACTTGCGGCCCCCAAAGGTTCAAGATTCAAGCAGTATTGGAGACCATAAAATGATGAAGACTTCAGGTCGTCGCCTGTTTACTCGCGCTTTCAAAAAATCACTTTCACTCGCCGCAACAGTCGGCACAATTTTATCGTGTGCACAAGTTTCACTTGCTGAAAGCCAGGACCAAGTTGAAGCAAAAGTTGCTTCATTACTGAGTAAATTGACTCTGGACGAAAAAATCACGCTGCTCTCCGGGACAAAAGACGAAATGCACGTCCCAGGGGTGAAGCGGCTCGGCATACCTGAGTTGAAATTCAGCGATGGACCGGTTGGTGTTCGCGTCTGGGGGAAAGCCACAGCTTATCCCGCTGGAGCAATGTTGGCATCCACCTGGGACCAGGACATGGCCCAGGCAGTAGGCAAAGCTCTTGGACGAGACAGCCGCGCACGTGGAGTTCATGTGCTTTTGGCTCCTGGTGTAGATCTTTACCGAGTTCCACAATGCGGTAGAAACTTTGAATATTTTGGCGAAGATCCATACTTATCTTCAAAAATTACGGTCGGATACATCAAAGGTGTCGAAGGCGAACACGTCGGCACCAGTGTCAAACACTATGCAGCCAACGACCAGGAAATTTTGCGCGACAGCGTAGACACAATCGTAGACGAACGTAGATTGCACGAAATTTGTTTTCCGCCATTCAAAGCTGCAGTGAAAGAAGCAAACGTCTCAACATTTATGGCTGCATACAACAAAGTAAATGGAGAATGGTGCACTGCCAACACTTATTTGCTCACAGATGTGCTGAGAAAACAATGGGGATTCAAGGGCATCATGATGTCCGATTGGGGCGCCGTGCATGATTGCTTAGGACCATTAAACGCCGGCACTGACCTTGAAATGGGCAAAACGACGCACTACACCGCAGACAATATAAAACGATTTTTGCAGGAAGGCAAAGTAACGCAAGAAACAATTGATGAACACGTCAGACGTATTTTGCGTGTGGAAGTAGCGATGAATTGGCTAAACACAAATCAGGAAGATAAATCAATTCCTCTCAACGACCCCAGCAGCGTTGAAACCGCATTGAAAGCCGCACGAGAAGGCATGGTTCTTTTGCGCAATCAAAACGATTTACTTCCACTAAGTCGTGACAAAGCAAAATCAGTCGTAGTATTGGGACCAAATGCCTGCCCGGCAGTCACCGGCGGCGGTGGCAGCAGCGGGACTGATTCATTCAGCTATGTAAGCCTGTTAGACGCCGTAAGCGCAGTCGCCGGCAACAATGTGAAAGTGTATTACATACCAAGCTGGGTGGGGGCAAATCCAACAGCTTCATCAGCTTACAATGTGAGCACCGTATTTGAACCCATGGCAAACGGCGAGCGCGGAGTCAAAGCCGAATATTTCGGCAATACAGATCTATCAGGTTCTCCAGCTCTGACCCGCACAGATACCGAACTCAACTTTCAGTGGGGCAGCTGGCACCCATGCGAGCAAATTAGCACTGCAACATTTTCTGCACGTTGGACAGGAAAAATCAAAGCAGCGCAAACAGACAGCTACATGTTTTCATGCTCAAGTGACGGCGCAAAAGTACTTATGGACGGCAAAGTACTGCTCGATTGCTCTGCCTCAGGCGGGCTAAAAAACAATTGCAAAATCATCAAAATGCAAACGGGCGAAACTCACGACATAGTCATTGAATATCGCCACCTTGCCGGGCCGGCAACAATGGAATTCACCTGGAACAGAGCAAACGAACAATTCACACCGGAAGAACAAAAGCTTATTAGCGAAGCAGACGCGGTGGTGGCATCGGTCGGCTTCAATCGTTTTCTGGAATCAGAAGGTTTTGACCGCCCATACGATCTACCTGCCGAACAAGTTGATTTGATAAAGAATGTTTCTCATCTCAACCCAAAAACTGTCGTGGTTCTCAACGCTGGTGGCAACGTCGGAATGGAAAAATGGATCGATGACGTAAGCGGTTTGATCCATGCATGGTACCCAGGACAAAACGGAAACACCGCTGTGGCTGAAGCAATCTTCGGTGACTTAAATCCAAGCGGACGCCTGCCCGATACATTCGAAAAGCGCTGGGAAGATTCGCCCGCATTCGGCAATTATCCCGGTAGTGCCGACAATGGTGGCAAGGTTGAATATAAAGAAGGAATCTATGTCGGTTATCGTTGGTACGACAAAAAGAACATAGCTCCTAGATATCCTTTTGGATTCGGTCTTTCTTATACGAATTATTCAATGCAAAATTTGAAATTGGAAAAGCAAGGAAACAACTTCATTGCCAGCGTCGACGTAACAAACACAGGGCGCAAAAACGGCACAGAAGTGGTTCAACTTTATGTCCGTCCGCTCGCAACACAATTAGATCGCCCGGTGCAAGAGCTAAAGGGATTCAGCCGCGTTTCACTTGAGCCTGGCGAAACGAAAACTGTGAGCATGACTCTCACCCCAGAAGCCTTTGCCACTTACGACATCAAGGCACATTCATGGGTTACTCCAGCCGGCCAATATGAAATTGCAATCGGCTCTTCAAGCCGAGATATACATTGCTCACAGACAGTAAAAGTCGACTGAGTAAACTCAAGGCGACAAAATCAGACTCTGGTTGTCAGGACAATTATTCAGTCCAGACTGTGTAATTCCGCACGTTTTGAAAGTGCAGCGTAATTCCCGCGTCAAAGTGCAATCGCCCGCGATCAAGTACTGGAGATTAATAAGGGCTAATTGAGATGGGCGTTTTTTGTAACAGAAACGCCCGAAATCTCTTTACATCAACGTTCTATGGGAATCTCACCATAGGCGCTAATGCCCTGCCAACGTTATAGTCCCAGCATACCCGCCCTTGTCGAAGAGTCACTAAAACTAGATGCTCAAATCGTTTCTTGCACTATCTCTAAGTTTGCTTATACTGCACGTCCAACTGGGTGGATTGGCTGTAAGTGCGCAAACAGTACCTGCGTTAAGTCCGCGTGCCGGCATTGCAGTTCCGCTGCACGGCGGAGTTGAAGTCATAACCAAAAATGGCGCTCATATCGTCAGGCGAGTTCGCCGAGTGCGATATTACAAACACAGCGCAGGTTCGCACCACACAGTGCGTCGCTATCATGTAACTCGCCACAGAGGCGGAGCATCTGCCGTAAACAAAAACAAAACACGAATCGGCAATAAAGTAATCACAAGAGCATCATCAAACCAAACGCCGCATTCACCATCTATAGAATTGCCGAGAAACGTCGTTGCCCCGCTAATCATTCATGGCATCGACAATCTGCAACCAGGCAAACGCTATATAGAAGTAGTTGAGCGCGACGGCAAACTATTTATAAAAGAAAGCGGTGACGTAGACCCGAACGGGCAATTTTTGGAAGTCGTTGAAGAAGACGGCGTCTGGAAAATCAAAGGCACCGACATAATCATTGATTACAACAACACTTTCGAAATAAGCAAAGTTCCACCGGCGGTAAAGTCATACCTCAACCCGGCAACTGACTTCATTTCACCTGACCAAAATTATGTTCAGTATGAAGAAAAAGCTGGGCAAGAAACCATTCCTATAAATGAAGGCACATTGCCTCCTGTTACAACACCAGGCGATTACACTGAAGTGTATCAAGTGCCGGTCGAAGGGCAGCCAGTCATGCCTGGCACATGGGAAACATATGAAACCACAGGTCCTGGCGGCAGTCGTGTTGTCGAAACAGGCCCCGGCACCGTAAGCGAAGGCACCCTGGTACCAGGCGGCGGCCAGATGGTTGAAGGACCAGGCGGATATGCTGAGGGACCCGGCGAAAGATACACAACAGTTCCAGGAATCGGCACTGGCGGCGTTCCCGTCACAACCGGCATACCTGGCGGCGTAGAACGTGGACCAGGAATCGGCGTCGGCGGAATACCTGAAGGCGAGACACCAGTTGGCGGCATCGGCATCCCCGGTGGAGTCGGAATGCCGGCACCAGCCGCAAGCGGCGGAACAATGCCGGAAGATCCACCCAAAGAAAGTCCAGCACCACCGATTGTGCCAGTCGCAGCTCCATTGCCTGCACCAGGCGTTCCTCCTGAAACTATCACTCCAGCACCGGGCTTTGTTGCTCCAGGCGCACCCATGGCCGCTGCTCCAGCAGTTCTACCAGTCATTCCTGCCGCAGTGCCAGTAGGCGGCGGTGGTGGTGGGGGATTCCCGCTCGGCGGAATTCTTCCTGCGGCACTCGGCGCGGCAGCGCTTGGTGGAATCGTACCTCTTATGTTGATCAATCGCGGCGGCGGTGGCGGCGGCGGTGGTGGTTATTATCCTGTTCCTGTTGGTGGCGGAACAACGCCTCCAATTATCGGAACTACTCCGGGTATTCCTTCTGTGCCACCAGTGGTTGCGCCTCCGGTTACTCCGTGCCCACCTCCGACAACACCATGTCCTCCTCCGACACATCCGTGTCCACCGCCGACACATCCGTGTCCGCCTCCGACACATCCTTGTCCACCACCGACACACCCATGTCCGCCACCGACACATCCCTGTCCGCCTCCGACACATCCGTGCCCACCACCGACGTGTCCTCCGCCGACAAATCCGTGTCCTCCGACATATCCGTGTCCACCGACTTATCCATGTCCTCCGACATATCCATGTCCACCGACATATCCATGTCCTCCGACATATCCGTGTCCACCGACATATCCATGTCCTCCGACATATCCATGTCCTCCAGTCACGACATGCCCGCCGGTAAATCCGTGCCCAACTCCTTATCCACAAGATCCTAATTGCCCAATTGGCTCAAACCCAAGATGCAATCCAGGTTTTGGCTCCAACCCACCAGACGGTTGCTCAACATCATTCAAAGAAAAATGGTGGTCACAACACGGTCGCTCATACGACTACAACGGACCATGCGCACAACAGCTTAATTCAGGTAACTGCACAACAGGCAATGGCGGTTATGGCAATGGCGGCTACGGCAATGGCGGTTACGGCAATGGCGGTTACGGCAACGGCAGCGGCTGCAGCAACGGCGGCTATGGCAACGGCGGCTATGGCAATGGCGGCTACGGCAACGGTGGCGGTTATGGCAACGGCGGCAGCTGCCCAACTACCGGCTATGGCAACGGTGGTGGTTACAGCAGCGGCGGTTACAGCAGCGGTGGCTACAGCAGCGGCGGTTACAGCAGCGGCGGTTATAGCAGCGGCGGCTCATGCCCAACATCCGGCTACGGCAACGGCGGCAGCTACGGCGGCGGCGGTTATGGCGGCGGCGGAAGCTCATGCCCAACAACAGGCTACGGCAACGGCGGCAGCTATGGCGGTGGCGGTTATGGCGGCGGCGGAAGCTCATGCCCAACAACAGGCTACGGCAACGGCGGCAGCTACGGCGGTGGCGGTTACGGCGGCGGCGGCTCATGCCCCACAAGCGGCTACGGCAACGGTGGCGGTTACACTGACGGTGGCTGCACTAACGGAATTCCAACCAGCTGCGTTCCACAACCACCTGTTTGCGAATAGATTCAGCTTCGTTCTTCATGGCCGGGCGACGCATGGCCTCGCCCCTCAGGCGAACATAACGAATTAGGCGTTCGCCATCAGCATCCATGGCGTCGCCATACGGATTTCTGGGTTGAATGGCGTCGAAGTTGCGGGATTTGCTGTTGCGATAATGCGGACTGGACTGCGTAGTTTTCACCTTGCACGAATATTAGCTCTGACTCATTATCTAACCAAGGGTTTTGGGGGAGAGTTCTATGGGCGAAATTATTCACGGCCAAAAATTTGAGAATGCTACAAACGATAATCACGCGATTGCAGGAAAAGATGCATTCGGGCTTTGGCATAAAGAGGATTTGTCGAAATCGACTTTACCGTCTGTCACAGGGAAGCTCGCAAATCAAATTTCAGATGGATTCGAAATTACTGGTTTGGAGAAACAATTGCACTCGATAGGGGCAGGCGTTCAAGGATTATCAAAGTCTGATCTATTAAGTGCGCCAGCAGTTGCTGCCGGAACAGGTTTGCTCGTCGGCGGCGCCTTAACTGCCGGATTAGATGTTGGTACTTACAAACTTGTGGAACCAGTGGCACAAAAAATTGGTGCACTAATGTTGGCGCCTCTGAGCACAGAAGCAGCAGGAAAATTATGGTATGCAGCGCCAACACCATGGTACGAGGCCATAGTGCCCAAGCGTGTTGTTATCGGTGCAGCCATAGGCGCAGCCGCCGCAGTGGGTGCTTACGAGCTGTACAAAAAACTATAGTGGCGCAACCACGCAGCTTTTAGTTGAGTGAATTAATTGGTATCACTTCAGTTTGTATCGGCCATGCCGCCACAACCACATCGCCTTCGCCAACGTACACATCAATCTCACTTCTGATACCAAATTCTTTCAAATAGACGCCTGGCTCTATGGAAAAACAAGTATTGGGAAGAACTCGACGTTCTTCCTTTGTTTCCAAATTGTCCATATTCGCGCCGTTTGAATGTACTTCAAGACCAATTGAATGACCTGTGCGATGAATAAAATAATCGCCGTACCCAGCCTTGGTAATGAATTGCCGCGCAGCTTCATCTACTTCCCAGCCATACAAAGTCTCACCGGCGGCAACGCGACTTTTCACCAAATTAAGTGCAGCGTCTCTGCCACCACTAACAACATCAAAAATCTCTTTGTATTTTTCAGGCACTTTATCACCGACAAAACCAGTCCATGTAATGTCTGCATAAGTGGCATCATGAGGCTCTTTAAGTTTTGCCCAAAGATCGATCAAAACAAAATCGCCATCTTTAATCGGCGCAAAATTTGTTTCATCGGGCGCATAATGAGGAGAGCCACTATGCTCATTCACAGCTACGATCGGGCGCGAATTGCTGGTCATCCCCAGGCTTTCAAATCTTTGCCAGATAAACTCTTGCACCTGATATTCGTTGATTGATTCTTTGCGAGCAAGGGTTGATTTGATGTGTTGGAACGCTTCAAAAACAATATTTTTCAAGTTTGTGCAGGCAGTTATGTGAGTAGCAAGCTGAGCCTCAGTCCACGTTGCTTCAAATCTTGAAACGAGGTCTGCAGAAGTGACAACCTCAGCACCAAACGATTTCACTAACTCAAGTGTCCCTGCATCAACTCTCGAAATGTAAGGCACAGCATTTCGGGGCGAATATTGCATCGCAATTTTTTTGCAATCGCCAATAACATTACCGAGATATTCTTCCAACTGTTTCCAGCCCAGATAAACAGTCTTATCGCCTGGCAGTGTATCGAGCGCAGTGTCCTCAATTCGATGCACCAATTTTCTTGGCGTACCTACTTTTGGAATTAAATAAAACCAGCGCCTTGTAAAATGATGACCCTGATCGAGATTGAGAATTCTGAGTGCCAGCGAATCATTCTCGTGAAAATAGTAAAAAAGCCAGGCATCGACATTCTCATCCGCAAGCGCTTTTTGAATCGCGGCAATATCAGGTTTCATCTTAGAAATTCTCCTCAAGTGCCGGAATTTTACAGCAAAACAACTATAATTTGCAGCTTAACCAACGAGTCCCGAGGTCACTAAATGCGTCGCTTCAAAGCCTTTGTCGCTGTATTCGCGTCATTGCTCTTGTCTGTACTTAGCATTACGCCAGGAATGTCACGACAGCTTGTCATCTTCAAATCTCATGATTATCTTTCGAGAAATTATGAAATACAGAATTTTGTTGACACCCTCGCTTTGCAAGCCGGACAAGAAAATTTGCCTTTGACAATGACCATTTACAACGGTTCTACAGAAGTGCCGTCATTCAAATGGTTCCGCATAATGATCAACGGACAAATAATCGCTACAGAGCAAGACCTTCACGGCAAAGAAGAAGGATTCAAAGACATTAGTGGTCTACTAAACGGCTCAAATCTGCAAGTACAAATCCAAGCGGCAGGCGTCCCCGGCGCATCATTGTGGTGGACTCTGACCACAGGTCAATTAGAGCTAAGCTATGCAGAACCACAGCAAATACTGCAAGGAAGAGAACTAAAACTTTGTGGTAGCGGAATTCCAAACAATCCCAGTTCCGTATCAGTAACACTCAACGGCAAGGCTGCGGAAATCGTTGCTTGCACAAGCAACTCAATCACAATTAAAGTTCCAAAAACAGCAGACGTTGGAGTGACACGCATACAAGCTAGCTCTGGCGGAGTAGTATCCAACCCAATTTCAGCAACAATTTTATCGCGCCCCGCACCGGAAATTTTAGGCACAGACTGCTGGATGGCGCCGCCAGGCGGAACCATCAATATCTCAGGTCACAACTTCTCACCAAACACAGCCGAAACAAAAGTATTTTTCGGTGACGTACAAGCTCAAGTAAACCAGGCGTCCACAACGGAAATTACAGTAGTTGTTCCAAACTGGAATTACGGCCCTAACCAATTAAATATTCCAATTTCGGTTGAAGTAGACGGCATCAGATCTGTCAACACATTCCCGTTTGACATTGGTCCGATGTATCACGGCAACATTCCACAGTTTGGGCAAAACTAGGCATGGAAACAAGATGCCCTTACGCAGATTGTTTGCATGAATTCTCAAGCTCAGACCAGGAAGAATTCAATATCATAGACTGTATTCAATGCAAGCGAATAATGTCGGTGCGCAGCATTGCAAGACATCTTGAAATTGACAAACAGGTGGGCAAACACTCGGCAGCAGAAACACTCACCGACCAATATTTCAAAACCGGCAAAAATCCAGGTCGATTAGTCGTGATATTAGAAGAGGTGCGCAGCCTCTGGAATGTGGGATCGATATTTAGAACGGCAGACGGAGCTGGTTTTTCGCACCTGTTTTTGCTGGGCATCACAGGATGTCCGCCAAGAAAAGAAATTGAAAAAGTGAGCCTGGGGGCAGAGAAAAAAATAGCCTGGAGTTATGCAGGTGAGTCACTGCCTGTCATCGCCAAGCTCAAATCAATGGGCTACCAGATTGTCGCTCTGGAGAAATCCAAGACAAGCATACCTTTATCTGCCGCAGCAAAAGATGGCTTGTTGAAAGAACCGCTTTGTCTGATAGCAGGCAGCGAAGTAAAAGGCATTTATGCGGAAACCCTGGCAGCTTGCGATTTGGTTGTTGATCTGCCCATGAGGGGATTCAAAGAATCGCTAAACGTAGCAGTCGCTTTCGGCATCGCTTCGTATGCGATTGCAGAAGCACTAGAATGACTTCGCGAAGCTTTCACCGCATGTCATGAGTCAAGTCGTGCGATAATTGAAGTGCTACTCACATTCAAGGACGACAAAAAATGGCAAGAAAAATGAAACTTTCAACTCCCATTATTTCGATGGCTGTTTGTAGCACAGTCACATTTAGCATGGCACAGATGAGTTCTGCCGCCGATGATGCCTCAGCAAAGAGCAGCAGCACAGCCGCAGCAACAGGCAGCAGCAACAGCACAGACAAAGCAGCAGCTAGCACCGCAAGTGGTGGCAAATCTGCAGCGGCACAAGTTGCAACTTTAAAGACAGAGCAGCAGCAATTAAGACGAATGGGTGAAGCCATCAAGCGCACGAAGCGCGCAGCGCTTGATCTCATTGGTGAATGTACACAACCAGTTGAAATGATGGGCGAAATTGACATCATCGGACAAGACGTTATTCCAATTATGCCTGCTACATCAGAAGGATTTGCCAACCAGTACAATCCTCCTCGCCCCAAATATATCAATTTGCATATGAGTCAACTTGCTTCGTTGGTTCCAATTTTGCAAGATGATGTGGACACTCTGGTGATTCCCGAAGCCGAAAAAGCATTTGCTGCTCAACCACTGGCAGACATCAAAGGTTATATGAATGACCTCGAATTGCACTTCAAAAAATTGCAAGAAATAACCAAGACTGACGATTACAATCAACCACAACTAACCAACGAATCTCGTGGCGTTGACGACGCTTGCAAGTTTATCGATAGTGCACGAAAAAAACTCATGCACGAAGAAGACAGGCTCGAGAAGAAAGAAGAAAAGCTACAGCGCGACCAGGAAAAGGGCAAGTAGAAAGCTACTCTCCTTTTGGCGTTAAATATCTATACGCCGGATTCGGTGCATGCATCGGGTCGTAAACTTTCAACGGTGAAGATGTGCCTAAACCGAGCTCTGCCCACACATGTGGCTGGGGTCTCTTGATGCCCATCAAGCCTTCGCGCAATCGCACCGGCAAGGACATTCCATCACTCAAGAATTTAAGTAACGCTGCACGCTGCAAGCAAACGCCGCTGCCACTGCGAACGAACTCTCCTAAAGGAATAAATGGACCGCTGCTTTTAAGAAGCATACTCTCGTATAACGTTTCGAGCGATGGAGCATCTAAGTTATACCTGTTTAGCAGCTTGCCGCTGTACTCAGTCAGTTGACCAGCCAGTACTTCGGGTTCCTTTATTTGCGCAAATCGTTCCTTTGCGTCGTTCAAGACAGATCGCAGCACTGGGTCTTTAGCCGGATCGATCACAACAAAACGCTCACGAAACGAAACTGGAAAGCCCGAGCTATTCAAGCCTTCTGAAGTTGTCGTTGTAGACAACCTAACACCGTCTTTAAACGGTTCTGCAACTAATCCCTTTTCAATATAGTGATTTGACTGAGCAAGTGCTTCTGGTGTTATTGCTGTATTTGGCGCATAAGTCACTTTCTCAAAACTGTCAAATTTCGGCAGCGGCGTATCAACGCGTGTCGACAGAGGTTTGTCCAATAACGCAACGCCAGGCTTTTCGACAGTCGCAGCCATAGAAAGATTTGGCATCAATGCTCGTTCTGTGCTCAAGGCATCGGCAGCCTTAAACCTACTCAGGTTTTGCCATGCACTTTTCATAGAACTCATCGCATATGGTGCAGCAAACTCAGCACCACCGGCAACACCACCTAATGCAGAAAATGCAAGTGTTGAATTAATGACTTCTTTTGAATTTGCTAGTCGCCCTTCCATGATTCCGGCGCGTGCATAGGCATCGACTATGCCGGCAGTTCCGCCAGCAAGACTGTTAACCAGTACAGCTTGACCTAAAGAACGTTCACCGAGTTTGCCGAAATAACCGGAGGCGCCAAAAGCAGTCGACGTTGCCCCCATCGCCGCAAATGAAATTGCATTGTGCGCGGTGACTTTACCTTTTTCGGTCCAGAAGTCTTTCCCAGCTGCCACAGGTTGTATAAAGCCAATTGCTGCACCGGCTGTACCTGTTTCCAACCCTGAAATCAATGCCTGTTTTGTAAGCGAAAGCTCCGCGACATTTCCAAACGCCAAAGACCTCGATGCAGATTTAGTCAAAGCAGCCGCGCCAATAAACAAAGCAGCTGAGCCCAGCACATCCCCTGCGACTGCACCGCTTGTTTTAGACTCCAGTTTACTTAGATTCCATTCCGGCAAGTGATTTGCTGTCGCTTTATTCAGCAACTGGTAAATTCCCGCAGCAGGCGCCTCAGCCACAGAGCGAATCAAGTGCTCGCCGAGTTCGCGGACATTGGCGTTTACGGTTTGAGTATCTAAATGCTCAAAAATATGGGCAGACCTACGGCAGGGTACAGCCCATTATGTTGCGCTTTCATGCGAATGTCAGTGTGGAAATCACCATAGACCCTGTTTTTGCTCAAATTTATTGAGCTGCAGGGCTAAAAGTGTATTTTGACCAAACCTTTTTTGGCCAGGTTTGCCAAATCGCCGGTGGGAGCCAATTTGAGAACCTGTTTGTAATCAGCGGCCGCAAGATCGTATTTGCGCATCCTCACATAAGCGACAGCACGTGTGTAAAACGCTTGCGGATTGTTTGGTATTTTCTTGATTTCTCGGCTGAGCAAATCAACACTCTGCTGGAATTTGCCCGAGTTGATCAAATTGATTGATTCTGTCAAAGGATTGTAGGGAGCGTATTTAACCTCTTCCTTTTTGTCCTTATCGTCTTTTTTGTCTTTATCGTCCTTGCTGTCTTTATCGTCTTTCTTGTCCTTATCGTCCTTCTTGTCCTTGTCGTCCTTCTTGTCCTTATCGTCCTTCTTGTCCTTATCGTCCTTCTTGTCCTTGTCGTCCTTCTTGTCCTTATCGTCCTTCTTGTCCTTGTCGTCTTTCTTGTCCTTGTCGTCCTTCTTGTCCTTATCGTCCTTCTTGTCCTTGTCGTCTTTCTTGTCCTTGTCGTCCTTCTTGTCCTTGTCGTCCTTCTTGTCCTTGTCGTCTTTCTTGTCGGCATCGCCCTCTTTCTTATCGGCGTCGCCTTCTTTCTTTTCACCCTTAGCTTCCTGACCTGGAAGTGCGGGCAATCCTATTTCAGCAGTTGAAGGAGTCGCAGACGGTTGAGGTGTGTACGGGTCAAATGGCTTGCCAGCGCTACCAGGACTGCGCCCGGGCTGGCTTGCATCATCTCCTAAGTTTTGCTGCACTGCCTCAGGAAACATGATTGTTTTATTGGGAGATGGATATTGCGGCTGCTGCTGGAATAAGCCTTTTACATAATTGTTGTTATCGGGAATTTCTTGCTGATGTGGTGGTGGTGCAAATGGATCTGAAAATTTCTGCTGATAAGTACTAGCCGCTTGACCAGGGCTTCGACCAGGTTGTGCTCCATCATCACCAAGGTGTTTTGGAATAGCCTCGGGATACATTTGAGTCTTTCCGGGTGATGGATATTGCGGTTGTTGCTGGAAAAGTCCTTTCAACGGGTTGACTTCGGTAATATTTTTTTCCGGCTCTACAGCAAAAGGATCTTTGAAAGAACTTTGATATTTTTCGCCCGCCTGCCCCGGGTTTCTTCCCGGCACATTTTTGTCATCGCCCATATTTGGTGAAAGTGCCGAGGGAAATTTTTGTGTGGTGCCTGGCGTTGGATACTGGGGCTGCTGCTGGAAAAGTCCTTCAAGCGGATTTACTGGAGTCAGTTCTTTGGGCGCCATTGGAACGGCTTCTGGTTTTGGTTCGGAACTTGAAGATGAACTTGAGGACGATGAGGGCGCGGCTGTAGGAGAAGTTTCAGCCGGAAATAGCGGCGTTATCAATGAGCTCGATCCAGAACTTGAACTTGAGCCGGAACTAGATGAGCCAGAATCGCCTTCATCGGCATAGGCGCTAAGAGTCTGCCCGGTCAGAGCCAGCGTCACGGCGGTGCTTAAGATAAGGGCATCCGCAGATTTGCCACGACCTTTTTTACCCTTGCCAGAAACCAAGCCCATGTCGAACCCCCAATACTGCCTAAATTAACTATAACCTGCCTGACTATTTCCAGCCTACCGCCTTGAATACATCTATGCAAGGTTACGCGCGGAAGAGTAACTCTAATCAGCACCTTGTAACAAATATGAGCCACGCATATCCAAAAACTATCCAAAAGACATCAAGAGTTAATTGAAAACAAATAACTTTAAGCACCCATGGTTGTCATGTGAAAATGGTAGCGAAGTCAATATAAGTCAGAGTCATTCTGAAGCGGCTTAAGGGAATTCAGACCATGAAGACAGCAAACACAGTGGCAGGCATACTTTTAGGGCTCACAATTAATTGTGCTCCTGCCCCAGCCCAGAATTTCTACTACGTTCCTCATATTGACGAGGCACGCACTCCGATAGAAACCACTTTGCAGAGCAGCGAACTTGCGATGCCTGGTTTCGGTTTGGGTTCTACAAAAACCCAAATAATTAAGCGGCTTGATTATGCTCAAGCCCACAATTGGCTCACTGCAAATCAGTTAGACCAACTGCGCAGCGAACTGAAAACAATTACAGACAAAGAGCAAAGCGAAAGGGATGCCGCCGGCAAACTTAGCTTTGAAAACAGAACTGAACTTGCAAAACAAATCACTGACCTCAATGACCGGTTCGAATTGCTTGTACTCACGCGAGAACAAAGCTCGCCTGGCATTGATGGAATAAAAGCGCGCGAGGCTATGATGATTCAGCGCATCAACAAAGCCGTAGCATCGGGCAAACTGAGCAGCAAGAAAGCGGCAACTTTGAAGACCGAAATAGGTCAAAGCACAGCAGCATTGCCGAACACGGCAATCAACGATGAAGAGTCGAAAAAAATCGCCTCAAACCTAAATCGCATAAACAACGATTTGGAAAAGGAACTGCGAGTACCAAGTTTGTCCTCTCGCATTACGCCATTTTCGCGCTGAGCGAATTGCAGCTAGAAAAAAAATGCTCACCGCTTTCAAGGGTGAGCATTTTTGTTTTCGTTCTGCTTCGGTGAACGACTTTTCTCTTTGTCTCCCGGCCATGCCGAAAGAAAAACCCCGACCCCATCAAAGAAGATTAGGAGAGCGTTTCCCGTTTGGGATTCGGGATTTTTCTCCCGTATGACCGGGAGACGAGGTCTATTATCAGACCCTGCCAAGCACTAGTTGCTAGCCAACATTGGCCCTGGCACGAAATCTTTTGTGGCATCAGCTTTCACTTCAGCCAATTTTAGAAGGTCTGATACCGATAGCCCTAAACCGAGGGCCAAACGGAACAAACTTCTAAGTGATAAATTACGCCGTCCAGCTTCAATGTCGCTTATGTAAGTTCTATGGAGATCAGCACGAATACCGAGTTCTTCTTGGGAAACCCCAAGACTAAGCCGGCGCTCGCGGATCGCCCTTGAAATAGCAACTGTCAGCAATGAGGAAGCATCTGCTGCTCTAGCCATCTATTTTCTCCTCCAGTGAACAAAAGTTGTCTCTCAGACTTCATAACACCAGTCTAATAACTATGTGTGAACACAAAGTGAATTTTCTGATTTTGATTACATTGACATCACGTAAACAGGGGCAAAGAGCTTGACATCTTAAGCCCGTATAATTATGCTCACTCTAATACTAGCTCGGCGGCTTACTAAATGTCCGGCTCCAGGTCACTTTTAGCGGTGCTGATGGCAGCCCTTTCAGGGTTTGCCGTTTTATCGTGTCCGGCATTGGCCCAGGACGGCAACTATCCGCCAGATCCAGCAGGTCAGCAGTACGCCCAGCCGCAGGGTGCGCCATACGGGACAGCAACACAGGGCTACCAGGGCGACCCGGGGGCTTTCACGTCTCAGCAGCCTCCCCAATATTCAGACCCTTCACAGCAGCAACCTCAATATGGTTCGCAGCCGTATGGCGGCTATCCCGCACAAGGTCAGGGCGCCTCGCCATATCCAGCTCAATCATATGGCGGAGACCCAAACGCCCAATATGGCGGCGATCCCAATGCGCAGTATGGGGCTCAGCAGCCACAGCAAAACCAGGCTCCAGCACAGGGTCAAGGTACATTTTATGGATATGCGGCAGATGTAGCCCAACAGCAGCAGCAACAACAGCAAGCTGGGGCGCAGCAGCAAATTCCGCAGCAGCCGCTGCCCCAGGGATATCCCCAACAACAAGCCCAGCAGCCGGTTTACGGACAGCAAGGTGCCCCGCAACAGGGTCAGCAGCAACCAGCAAATTTGCAATCCTATTTAGACCAGTCAGATCAAAAGCCATCTAAAAATGACTCGGGCAATAGCGGCAACGAAGGACCAAGCAAACTGAAGCAGGCTGGAAAAACCCTCGCGACAGTTGGGGTTAGCATGGCTGCCAGTTATTTCATGGGCAAAGCAGTTCAAAAGCAGCAAAGACAGATGATGCAGCAAGGATATGGCGGCTATCCACAGGGATATGGTGGATATGGCGGCTATCCTGCTGGTTATGGTGGATATGGCGGATACCCGGGCGGCTATGGGATGCCCATGGGCGGCATGCCTATGGGTGGAATGCCGATGGGAATGGGTGGAATGCCGATGGGGATGGGCGGAATGCCGATGGGAATGGGCGGAATGCCAATGGGCGCGGGAGTCAGCCCTCTCGGAGCCAGCATCATGACCGGACTCAACACACTCATCAACCACTAAAGCCTGTAGGGGCGACGCCATGGATACTGCTGGCGAACTCGAATGTTTAGCGAAGCCG
>CAZJLR010000090.1:0-22617 GCA_964546815.1 uncultured Candidatus Obscuribacterales bacterium
CGATTCAGGATCGGGTTGATTGGGCTGGTAAGAATGATAATAAGCAGCGTTTGTGGCAAGGTCGTACCTCGTGAAAAAGATCTTGTGGAGCGGCGTAGGAGCGCTGTGAAAGGTAGTTGTGGAAGGCAGAAATGAATCGCCCTTGCAAATCTGGGGATTCTGCAAGGGCGATTCAGGATCGGGTTGATTGGGCTGGTAAGAATGATAATAAGCAGCGTTTGTGGCAAGGTCGTACCTCGTGAAAAAGATCTTGTGGAGCGGCGTAGGAGCGCTGTGAAAGGTAGTTGTGGAAGGCAGAAATGAATCGCCCTTGCAAATCTGGGGATTCTGCAAGGGCGATTCAGGATCGGGTTGATTGGGCTGGTAAGAATGATAATAAGCGCCGCTTGTGACAACGATGTACCCTGAAATGACCAAAAGGTACATCAGGATCTTTTATTGAATGAGATACCCTGGGGGCGCAGGCTTCCAGCCTGCTTCTCTTTTTTCAACAACAATTATTGCCCAGGAAGTGTCCCTGCCCGCTGCGAATCTAAGTTCTCCGCGAAGGCGTGAGCATTCCGTTGAATCAATGTGTTTTCTGGAGTGAGCTGTAACGCCCGGCGTGAATATTCAACCGCTTCAGCGTAATGACCTTCTGTGTTGAGTTGATTGGCGTATGCATTCAGGGCTGTTGCATACCCTTTCTTCATCGTTTCGCTCGGGTCAAGACTGTATGCTTGTTCAAATTTTCGAACCGACGCTTGATACTGCTTATTTTTATAAAGTTGTACGCCTTCGATTTTTAGTTTGTCAGCTTGAAGTGTGCCATCAGGATGTGGTTCCTGACCTGGTTGCAGCCAGGTTCCGTTATTTTGTAAACCATTTATTGGTGTTTGGCCAAATCCAGAAAATCCTGGCTGACTTTGATTTGGTGCACCGCCCGGGAAGAGTCCCGCTCCCTGTGGAGGAGCTGATTGCGAGCCGCCTGTGAGAAGTCCTCCGCCTTGAGAAGCGACGAAATTTTTTAAGCCTTGCAATCCGCCTTTTGGAATTCTATTTACCAGAGAATTTAAAGCTAAAGCGCTTCTCGACCCCATCGGTCTGGCGCCGTTTCGCATGTTTGGTTGTGGCATCATCTGCGGATTGCCCTTTCCATGCATATCGATCGCAGAGAAAAATTTGTTTGGGCTTCCATCCTGTATGTGTTCTTCCGGCAGAAAGCTCTCCAGGTCTCTGTGGGCAGTTGCCACGGGCTTCTGTCCTTTCTTCGCCCCACTTGTATTTTTTGTCGCTTTTGCAGTCGAACTTGCCTTTGAAGTAGGCTTTACTTCGACTTTGCTGGGTTCGAATGATTCGGTGGCAGTGAATGGTTCTTTTGGCGCGGTGCCCGTACTTGTGATAGGGAATTGTCCCGGAAGTTGCGCCATTTGGCTTTCGGTTGGAGTGTTTGGTTTACTCATAGAAAGGAATGCAGCGAAGCCGAAGCCGATGCTGAGACCGAGAACCACAGATCCTGCAGCTCCAATCATCACCCATTTGCCGAGCCCCCAGGCTGGGGCACTTGTTGGAATTGCGATCGGCGGAGATTTTGAATCAGTTTTTCCCGGTCGGCTGCGCGGTTTCTTAGGTTCTGCTACGTCTGCGACTTCTGCTTGTTGCGCAGATTGGCGACGAGATCTTCCACGGTAAGTTACTTCTTCCTCTTCGGGTGCTTGCGCAGCGTGAGCAGCTTGAATCGGCTCGCCGGGTCTGGGTAATTCACCGGGTGATTTCTTTCCTGGTTTTGGAATTTCGCCAGAGCTTTTACGTTCGGGTTTTGCAATTTCTCCAGAAACTTTTTTTGCCGCCGCATTCTGTCCGCTAAAGAGCAACTCAGGAGGCAGCACATTTAACGTCGGTGTTCCATTGCCTTGTTTCAGCGAAGCAGCCAGATCGTGCTTCAACTGCATCATGGTTTCATAGCGATCTTTTGGTTGTTTTGCCAGGCACTTAAATACAATTTCTTCGAGACGCTTTGGAATTTCTAGATGTGGTGCTACAACATCAAACGTCCGCGGCATATCATGCACATGCATGTAAATGGTATCATATACGGTGTTGCCTCGAAGTGGTGCCATGCCGGTGAGACATTCATACAAGCATACGCCAAGCGAGTAAATATCAGTGCGTGCATCTAATTCCTGATATGTACATTGTTCTGGGCTGAGGTAAATTGGGCTGCCGCATACTTCACCGGTCATGGTGATGGCTTCGGCTTCTTCCTCTTCGCCACCTTGCACAATTTTGGCAACACCCAGGTCAACAATTTTGATTGTTTCGGGTGCATTATCTCTTTTCATTACCAGCATGTTTGCTGGTTTCAAATCGCGGTGAATTACACCTCGTTGGTGCGCGTGATATAGCCCATCGCAGACTTGCGAGAACAGGTTTACGACCCGTTCGGGGTAGATGTTGCGCTCGCGTTTGAGAATGTCGAACAGTGGCTCGCCGCTTACGAAGTCCATAATCAAATATGGGTCGCCATTGGCGGTATATCCGAAGTCCTGCACGCTGATCAAATTTGGATGTTGCAGTTTGTGGGCAAGCCGCGCTTCCCTTTCAAACCTTCTCTGGCTGCGGTCGTCGGTGGTGCGTTGAAGGCGCAATGTTTTGATTGCCACGATGCTGCCGAGAATGTCGTGACGACACTTGTACACTACACCCATGCTTCCATGACCGACGACAGCCAAAATTTCATAGCGGCCGGCAATTCGGTCGCCAATTTTGAGGTCTTCATCGTATGAAGGTGGCATCTTTGTTCACCACTAATCGCGCTAAGAAAATTGGGGGATTCGCCCGCGCGCACGTTTTAGTCTAAAAGACTGAAGGAAGGAGAGTTGTTCATCCCAGCAGGTGGATATGTTTTCACGCCAGTTACATTAGTAATTCTAACGCCAAGGTTACCCGTAGCAAATCCCTCTGTCAAGAGGAATTAACCTTGTGTTGACGCGCTTTGCGACCGCTTCTTGAAATGCCAGAACAGGTAAACAGGTAAGCCGGAAAGTATGATCAAAAACCCGAAACCCGCGAATTTAGGACGTAAGCAGATTTGTCCCAGCATCACGAGTACGGCCGACACGATATAAAACGCAGGCATAAGCGGATAGCCGATGACCTTATATGGCCTCGGAATATTTGGCTCTTTAATGCGCAAAACAATAACTGCGGCGACTGTCAAAACGTAGAAGAGCAACGCTGCAAACACGACAAAGTCCAGAAGATCGCCATAGGTTCCTGATGTTGCCAGAAGTGCTGACCAAACACCTTGAATTAATAAACCAAATACAGGCACCCCAGTTTCCGGATGCAAAATCGCTGCTTTCTTGAAGAAAAGCCCATCCTTTGCCATGGCGTAATAAACTCTCGCTCCTGCCAGAATTAGCCCATTCAGGCAGCCGAAGGTTGAAATCATAATCGCGCCAGCCATGATACTTTTGCCTATTGGTCCAAATATGAGCTCGGCCACTGCGGTGCCGACTCGATCTTCAGCGGCGTGTTGAATGCCTCTTCCAACGATTGTTGTGGCGCCTTCGCTGCCTGCTAGCGGCAAGAGGCAGAGGTAGACCAGGTTTGCAAGTAAATATAGACCAACGACTATCAATGTTCCCATTGCCAGGCTTTTCGGCAAGACCTTTTCTGGTTCTTTGACTTCTTCACCCGCGAATGTAATGTTGTTCCAGGCGTCGCATGAGAATAAAGCACCTACCATCGCAAGACCCACTGTTAGTAGCAGTTGCATGCCCTCAATGGGTTGTCCGTCAGTATTGACTGCATGCCAGAGATTTCCAAAGTTCACTTGAGCCCCAGCGAATTTTCCAAACGAGCAAAAGCCCAAAATGATAATCGCGGCAAGTGCGAAAAGCTTTGCGCCGGTAAAAGTTGTTTGAATGAGTTTTGCAGCTTCGATGCCGCGGCAATTCACTGCTGTGAGCAATACAATCAAGAAAACCGCCACCGCTTGTAGTGCACTAAGATGCCAGTTTCCAAACTGCATCAGCACGTTTGAGTTGCTAACCCAGGGCACAAAAACACCGAGAAATTTTGCAAAACCAACGCCGACCGCGGCAATCGTTCCAGATTGAATTACACTGAATAAAGTCCAGCCATAGAGAAACGCAGCCATCGGCCCGTAAGTTCTGCGAAGAAAAACGTATTGCCCGCCTGCCTGCGGAAACATTGCCGCAAGTTCGCTGTAACACAGAGCGGCTGAAATGGTTAGAACACCAGCCAGAACCCAGCACAAAAGCAAATATCCGGTAGAACCGACGTCACGTGCTATTTGTGCTGAAACAAGAAATATGCCAGAACCAATCATCGATCCTACGACAACGGCGACCGCATCGACTAAACCGAGTGCTCTTTTGAATTGTCCTTCCTGCGGTGCATCGCTTTTGGGAGGGGCTGGGTCGTTGGCGGCTTCAGATGTCATATCGTGCTCCGGAGGTACGGCTCTATTTTAGATACATTGGCAGGCTTTCGGGCTTAAACCGTTCAATTATGAGCCTGTTTTTACGGCGGCGCTTATCTTTTGTGATGACTGGGCATTTTTTAAATGCGTCCTTCGAGGCAATCGCCGATGCCGCCTGATGATTCTAATAAGTCCGCTTCGGAAGGTTCGTTATGCAAAATTAGCGTTGCTGGTCTTGAGATTCTCGAATTGCTGGGACGCGGCGGAATGTCTGAAGTTTATCGCGCGCGGCAAATTGACTTAGACCGAATTGTAGCGCTCAAGATTTTGTTGGGCGTTAAAACTAACGCTGAGGAAAAGATAATGCGCTTTCAAAATGAAGCGCGATTGACTAGCAGTCTTAAGAGTCCAAATATTGTGAAGGTTATGTCTTTTGGTATTTCGCAGGAAGGCAAGCCCTACATCGTTATGGAATATGTGGAGGGGAGATCTCTTGCTGATGAATTCAAGAAAAATGGTTCATTGCCTTTGTACCGATTCCGCGATGTTTTTTTGCCTTTATTGAGAGCGCTCGAAGAAGCGCACAACATGGGGCTTGTGCATCGTGATCTGAAGCCTGGAAACATCATGCTATGCAAAGATGATGCTGGAAAGGAAAATGTAAAACTGGTCGATTTTGGTATCGCTAAACTTTTATCCAGCTCAAATGCACAACAGCAAAACCTTACCAGGACGGGTGCGATCTTGGGCAGCCCAACTTATATGAGTCCAGAGCAATGTCAGGGGAAGCCAGTTGATGCACGTACAGATCTTTACGCTCTTTCTTGCGTGATGTACGAGGCTTTGACTGGCGAGCCGCCGTTTCAGGGTGAGACTGCGTTTGAAGTGATGCACAAGCATTCAGTACTGCCACCGCCGACGGTGGGTGAATTGGTCGCGAAAACAGGACTGAAATCCGATTTCGCTGAAGCGATTTTATGGGGGCTGGCAAAAGACCCCGACGGACGGCCGGCATCTGCGGCAGTTTTGCTGGCTAGGCTTGAGTCTGTAGCACCGGTCTTGATTGAAGGGCAAGAAGATTTTTCGAAAAGACGGAAGGGTAAATCATTTCCCAAATTGATTTTGGTTTTTATATTCATCCCTTTTGTGATTTGTGCTTCTTATCTATATTTCTTTTTGGAAAATGGGTCTAAGACTCAGAAGAGTGCTGGATTTGCGGAAGGCAGAAAAATTAGTGAAGAAGATCTTGTTCTAGCCAGTGCTGCGCTTCGAGAAGGTAACGCGTTATATACTCGAAATGACGAAGAGGCTTTAAAGAAGTTTGAGTATGTGATTAAAAAGCTGCATGGTGCTAGTCGCTCACGTGATTTGATGCTGGCTTGTTCACTAGCATCACAATGTTTGAGTGCAAAGGCAGTTTTCTGTCGTCCAGATAGCGCTGAAAGAGAAAAATATTATTCCAGAGCCATGTCTCTGATTGATACAGCCATCGCTCAAGCTGCTGAGTCTCGCGATAACGACAAATACCTTGCATACACAAGTATGAAAATGGGTACGGTCGCAACTGTTTTTCCGCAAAATGCAAATCGTGTTTTTCCTGAATTGCTCGATAATGCGGCTAAATTTCTGCATTCAAATCCTGCAGAGGTGGTGGCACTGCAGAGCCAAGCTGTGGAATGTATGGTGGTTAACAGTCAAACTGACGATTTGACTCGCAAGATAGCCAATGATGCGCTTTCTTTAGCCAAAAAAAGTTCTACGCCAAACTCGTTTCCTGATCTTGAAGCTAGATTAGGAATAGCTTTTGTTGCCCTGAGCGAAGGCAAAAAGGATGAAGCAATTGCAATAGTTGATCAAGTTGCAAATTCATTTTTGAATAACTCTAAAATACGTGGCGTAACAGAGCGTGCCATGGTTCTGGAAATTATGTTTCGGATTTGCAAGCGAGCTGACGCCGAAGAGCATTTTGAGAAAATTTTAGATCAGGAGTATAGTTCGACTCGCGAAAAAGAAGTCTTGCGAGTTGGCGAATTGTTTCGGCAATTGGGCAAGACTTTTATGGATCAAGGAAAGACGAAGCAGGCAATTAAAGAGTACGAGCGCGCCAAAACCTACTTGGCTGTGTCTAAAGCAGGCTTTCTGTATAAGCCGCAGTATATTGAAGTTTTGAAGGAGCTGCGCAAACATTACGATGCAACCGGGCGCAAAGACCTTTCCGCGCCTATAGTTGACGAGTTGAAAGAACTAGGTGAGAAGTAGATTCTTCAAACTCAGGCGCAAGCTGTTTGAATGTTTTGCGCCGACATCGGCGGTGGCTCTTTGTGTTCTGGAAGACAAATCAATCTGCCTATCTGTCTCAAGAGCAATAGTGGGTCTTCAGACACAGGTTGCATTGCTTCAATGCCAAGTTTATTTGTGGCTAGGGCATACACATAGCTTGGTAGATTGGGGTCGCTCGAAATGTAGGCTATTCTTCGCGTGCGTTCTACATAAATTGAAAATACCAGGGCTGTTTTTGTCTGCCCCAGGCTTCCCTCGTATTTGATGAGGTCTGGTTCGGGAAATGCAATTTCAGGGCAGTTGATTGAGCTGCGCAGGAAATCCATGTGATCAAACAAAAGGTCTGGACAATCTTTGTAGTGTCCAAGCGCTTCGATGAGTGCAAAAATATTGCCTTCTATGATGGCATTGCCCAAATTCAAAAGTGCGCCGAAATCATTGGGGGCGAGTTCTTCGATGCTGCCCAGGGCAATGAAAAAATCATTTTGGGCTTTGGCTATGCTCGGTGAGCATCTATAAGACTTTGATGCCGTTTTTGGTGAAGTCGAATGTCTGGCCATGGTAAGTCGCTCTGGTTTTCGATGTTGAGCAAGTCGCAGAACCCGGAAAGGATTCACTTGCACTGGCTAAAACCAAGGTTCGAAAAATTTGTCAAAAGCAAACTGAGCAAAGCTGAAAATGCTTGCTTCGTTCGTTTTGAGTTAGTAAATGCATTCACCACGGAGTCAAAAGACTCCCAACCCGAACCATGATTATGCACGGTTAAGAATGACTGCATTTGCCGGATTTGTCAAGGGGTTTCTTGTCCCCACCTTTTGACCCCAAATCTGTTGGGGCTGGAGACGCATGGCGTCGTCTATCTGTTAGGACTTACAAGCGACGGCTGCTTCGCCAGCTCTTGCCCAGTAATTGTCTCGGTGCTTGCGGTAATATTCGACTGTTTTTGCCAAACCATCTTCGAGAGATGTGGTTGGCTTCCAGCCTACAATTCGGGCGATTTTGCTTACGTCTGAATAGAAATCGCCTGGTTCTTGAGCCTTGCGTTCGGCTGAAAACTCGGCATATTGCCATTTTCCTTGGCCCGTGACTTTTACTATTGTTTTCACCAGCTCAATGAAGCTAACCGGTATATCTGAACCTACGTTGAAAATTTCGCCATAAGCTTCTGGCGTTATTGCCGACATGAGAATTGCTTCGACGCAATCGTCTGAATATAGGAAGTCGCGCAAAATGCTGCCGTCGCCATAAACTTGAATGCTGTCATCGTCGAGTGCAACCCGCACAAACCAGTTGCAAACGCCAAAGCGCGAGTGCTTCATTTGTGAGCGTGGTCCATATATGTTGCTCAAGCGAAGAAGAACTGAACGAATTCCATGAACATCGTTGTAGACCTTAATAATCTTCTCTGCGCTGAGATTAGAAATTTCGTATATTCCTTTCGGATTTGTTGGCGCTTCTTCGTTTACTGGAAGTGACACCGAAGGTCCGTATTGCCCGCGCGTACCGGTATATATGACCACCGCGTTTTTGTTGTGCTTGCGAAGTGCTTCCATCAATATGGCTGTGCCAGTGATGTTTATTTCGATATCCGGAAAAGGGTTTGAAAGGCTCATCAAATGGCAGACTTGCCCAGCCAGGTGAAACACAAAATCCTGGCCGCGCACCAAATAAGTGACTGCATTTTCATCGCGAATATCGCAGTAGTTAATGCGGACTTTGTCTTTGATTGGAGCAACGTTGAATTCATTGCCACCATAATCCTGAATCATGGCGTCCATGATTGTGACTTTTGCGCCCAGGTCGACTAGCCGCTTAGCCAGGTTTGAACCAATAAAGCCCATTCCTCCGGTTATTAAAACGGACTTTCCGGAGAAGCTCTCCGCCGTTATAGCAGTCATCTTTTGCTCCTGCCTCGATGAAAGATACAAATGGGCATAACGAAAGTCATCGTTAGCCGTGCCATCAAGCGTAACTGTTAATACTAGCACGCACTATTCAGGGAGGAATTGGAGTGTATAAGGATTCCCAGCTCTGCCCCTGCGAGTGGTCAAACTACTCAATCAATTCGCCCGCACATAAGGGCAATGCCACGAGACTTCCTCCTGGCGTTGTTTCGCTTCAATTGGTCCACCCGTAGGGGCGACGCCATGCGTCGCCCGGTTCTTATAATACAAATGCGGAAATTGGGAAAAGCCCTGCCTCGTCTTGCTTGCGGGGATTGCTCTTAAGCTGCGGGCGACGCATGGCGTCGCCCCTACGGGTGGGCGAAGGTAATGTCTCTTGATAACAATTGGCTACGACGGCGATTGCCAAGAAGTGCGTTCTTTATATAAACAAGATCTTCGATTTCGATGATCAAATTCCTCGTTTGGTATTTTTGTCGATCCTAAAGCACTGACTATGCGCTTCTCCAAATGGAGATCAGGGCTCTATGAATTCGCTCTTATTTGCCGATAAAATGGGACTTAATGTGACGTTTTCAGGACCACCTAAAGACCGCTTAATTCAACGAGTTGCCCCTTTCCCTTACTATTAGCGTTGAACTTATTGACGACCCTTAGTAAGGAGAGTTCTGGTGGTTTCGAATGTTCCGTTCGGCGACATGAAGCTTCGCTATCAAGCTATACGCTCTGATATTGATGAGGCAGTTCAGCGCGTGCTCTCCAGCGGCTATTACATCTTAGGACCAGAGTTAGAAACCTTCGAGAAGGCATTTGCTAACTTCTTGGACGTCAAATACACAGTTGGCTGTGCTTCCGGCACTGAGGCTATTTACCTGGCACTAGCCGCTTCAGGCGTCGGCTATGGCGATGAAGTCATTGTTGTTGCACACACCGCAGTTCCAACCATTTCTGCAATATCAATGACAGGCGCGCAGCCTGTGTTTGTTGATATTGATCCCGTTCATTATGTAATGGACCTCAGCAAGGTCGAAGCGAAAATTACTGAGAAGACCAAAGCTATCGTGCCTGTTCATTTATATGGACAAATGGTAGACCTCGATCCGCTGTTGGCACTCGGCGCAGCTAAAGGCATTCCTGTAATTGAAGACGTTGCGCAAGCAACCGGAGCTGTATACAAAGGCAAGCAAGCCGGCAGCATCGGCGCGTTCGGCGCATTTAGCTTCTACCCAAGCAAAAACCTTGGCGCTTTCGGTGATGGCGGTGCAGTCAGCACCAACTCGAAAGAGGGTTACGAAAAGCTTTTGAAGTTGCGCAATTATGGTCAATCAAAGCGCTACTACCACGACGAAATCGGCATTAACAGCCGCCTTGACGAAATTCAAGCCGCAATTCTTGCCGCTCAGTTGCCTTACGTTCACGAATGGAACAAGCGCCGCGTCGAAATCGCCAAGCGATATAGCGCCGAGCTCAAAGACCTGGTGATAGTACCTAAAGACGAAGACAATGGCTCGCACGTGTATCACCTGTACGTGATACAAAGCAACGATCGAGAAGGTCTTCAAAAATATTTGGCAGAAAAGGGCGTGGGTACTCTAATCCACTATCCTGTTCCTGCGCATTTGCAAAATGCTTATGTTTACCGTGGCTACAAGGTTGGCGATTTGCCTGTTACTGAACAAATCACCAAGCGAATTCTAAGCCTTCCCATGTTTCCAGAACTCACCGACGAGCAAGTCGGCTATGTGATAAGTGAAGTGCGCAATTATCATTTGAAGAATCCCGCAGCGCAACTTGTGTACAACTCCCAGGTGCTTTCCCCGGTCCAGTCCCGCTAATCAGTGCCCAGCACAAAAGTGATCCCACAAATTACTCGTAGCAAATAAAATGAATCGCACACAAACATCAAACGCTCAAGCAAGAAACCGCGCAGGTATCCCGGTTCAATCAATTTCCGTGGTTATTCCTGCATACAACGACGAAACGACAATTGGCAAATTGGTAGCTGATACCGATGTGTTGCTGAAAGAAATTTCGAGCGACTACGAAATTGTGGTAGTCAACGATGGCAGCAAAGACAATACGCTGGCCGTAATTCAAGATTTGGCAAAGAAATTCAAGAATGTTCGTATTATCAATCACGAACAAAACCAGGGCTTTGGTCGCACAATCAAAGAACTTTACCAGTGCGGCAAGAAAGAATTGGTATTCTCGCTTCCAGGCGATTATCAGTTTGCTCCTAAAGAGCTGATTACTATGGCTCAAGGTCTGCGCAAATATGATTTCGTCATCGGACACCGCGTAAAGCGCAACGATCCACCAAGACGTAAAATGCAAAGCGCCATCTATAACCTGATGCTGCGCATTTTCTATAACTGCTCATACAAAGATGTAAATTCAATCAAACTATTCCGCAAGGAAATTTTTGACCACATCAAACTTGAGTCTGACTCGGCATTCGTAGATGCAGAGCTTTGCATCCGCGCTCACCGTGCAGGGTTCAAGGTTGTAGAAATTCCGATCGAACACTTGCCACGTTTGTCGCAAGGTGCATCCGGCGGGAAGTTCTCAGTTATCTGGGATACATTCTCAGACCTGGTTCGCATGTCTGGTCGCGTATAAGCATCTCACACACCACATACAATCAAAGAGCCGGCAGTTTGTCGGCTCTTTTGATTTTGTGATCTTAGCTTGCTACGATAAGTCGGTTATCCGATTAATATTCGATGTCACGAAGCAAACATACCAGACCAAACAAAATCAGAGCAGCCGATCGCGTGCGCAATCCATATGAACCGCGCAGCGCAGGTGATTTGAGTTCTTCCAGACAATTGGCACGCCAGTTGAAGGAAGACGGAGTCATCATTGAAACCGATGAAACAAGCGAGATTGCCGACCCCATTTTGCCTCGCGTGATTACAAAGCGTCCGCGTCCCGGCTATTTTCACCCAGCCTCGAAAGCCGACATTTTGCAGGTATTGCAGTTCTTTGGTGAAGAATGCTTTTACGGCGTCAAAACCATCAAGTTGATGCAGGGCGCTGAGGCTTGTGGCAATATGACGTTATTGATGGGGCGGCTTGATGTGCCAGGTTGCATTGTTCTTTATGACCAGGCTGTTTCACCGTGGTTTGTTAGCGGCACTGTGCCGAAGTCTACTCGGCAGATTTTAGAACGTGCTGGCGCCACAATTGAAATCTGTGGCGGCGGTTTGCAAACGCTCATTCACTGGACAGATGAAAGTCTGCGCAATTTCATGCTTTTTGAAGTGCTGATGCATGAAATTGGACATCACCTCATACAGCAGTTTGCCGGCAAACGAACGCAACGCGTCGCAAGAACGAAAGACCACGAACACTATGCGCGTCTTTTTGCACAACGCTGTCGCGAAAGTTATCTTGGCGACGAAATGAGTGAATCTCATGGCTAACACCATCGAATTAATTGGAGATGGCATCGAGAATCCCTGGAATGCCAAAACGATGATCGACATCGCCAAAACATTTGGCTCGGCCTGTTATTTTAGAGATAGAAAAGGTCTTTTCGACTCGTATTTAGAGCTTCCTGATTTTGAACTCTCGTCCATTCAACTAATTGCTTGTGAGCAAGTGATGGAGCGCTTTTCTCCTGTGCTTGCGCTTGAAAATGTTGAAGCTGCAGCAGATATTTATGGATTTAAAGTTGCCGCGGGAATGCGTGCAGCGTTAATCGTGGGCAACGAACGTTATGGCATTTCACACGATATGCACCAGACGTCTACGCATGTTTTGCAAATTCCAATGCCGGGTCGCACACTGAATACGTTGAATGTTGCCACCGCTGCTGGTGTTGCGTTATATTATCTTTGCACCGGTAATGGTGGCAGGATTCAAGTGCGATCTGAGCCTCAAAAACGACGTCCGGAGATTTACCTGATTGGTGGCACAGATCACATTGAGCTTGGCAGCACGATCAGGTCTGCTTCTGCTTTTGGCTGGGAGAGGGCTTTTGTGGAAGACAGGCATGCTGTCTGGTTTGGTTGTGACAGAGTGAAGCGTTCGGAAGGCAGAGCCGCTGCACGTCGTGGTCGAAACTCGATAAGACTGGCACCTGCCGACAGGAACAACAAATACGCATTCAAAGAAGCTGTCGTTATTTCAAACTCAGTCGGTACTCCTTTCAGCAAAGCATCACTTGCTATGGGCCCTCAAAAGGCAATAATTTTGCCTGACGAGAGTAGTGTAGATGTGCATAGAGAAGATTGGTCGCGCTTTGGGTCAAAAGTTCAGTTTGTGCGCATTGATGTGCCTGCCAGCGATTTTGTCTATAGATATCGCTTGTTTGCTTCAATTGCTCTGGCTGAGATTGCAAGACAGGTGGGTCACCGGCCAAGTTCGCCGATTGTTCGTCCGTCAAGACAAAGCCCTGTTTACGAGAGCACTCTTGCTTGGGATATGAAAGACAAAGGCGAGGAAGTCTTTCTTGATGATCTTGCTGATTATTGATGATCGCACTGATTACAGAGATGCAATCGCTAAAGCTTCTCGGTAAATGATCTCATTTATTATTGGAAAGCAAACGCATTCCAATGGGTGAAATGCCCAAGTGTAAAACTGTTCTGATGAACGGTTTTGGTTGATGCAGGTTTCGATTTTGTCTTGTCTGTCTCGGGGGCTTTGTCTTGTGTTTTGTTTTGCGCTTTCTTGCTGACCTTATCTTCGAATTCTTGAATTGATTTTTGTGCAGCTGCGTCGTTGCTTTTTAGAAGTCCATCCACACCACGAATGTATTTTGCTTCGCCATTTGTATTTAGCCCATATCGTTGATCAATTTCGTTTTGATCGCCCGACTTTGCAGCTTTGTACAGCGCGGGGCTGTCTCTGAGAAGCTCTTCGCGATGCTTGTTGCCGAGTCTGTAGAGCATTAAGCCCTCGGCATACATCTCGATCGGGTTTGGAAAATAATATGTTAGTGGTTTTACCAGAGCTGCCTCAGCAATCTCTGTGCGTTTGTATTGCTTCGCTTCTTTAAAGCTTGCAGCTACTTTGTCATCTTTGTCCAGCGGGTTGCCGTCTTTGTCGCATTTAACCCACACTTTTGAGTCTTTGCAGTGGTCTCTTCCATACCTGAATAGCTCACCCTTCTTGCCTTGAAACAACCAATCGGTGCTGCCGTCTTTAGCCACTAGCGGAAGCCACCCAATTGCTTTGGAAAGTTTTTCCTTTTGAGCGGGAATGTGCCAGCCGGTTTTGTCTTCGTGGTTGTGTGCAAGCTCATGTGTTGTGAGTGCTTCGATGCTGGCAAGATGATCTCTGCCTAGGCGCTCAGCATCGGCTTCTGTGGCTGGTTTGCTTTTGTTGGCACCTGGCTCAAAATAAACAGACTGTCTATTGTCTTTATCTTCATAGACAAAATATGCAAGAACAGGTTGATTCTTATAATAGTTGTCTTCGAGAAAGTGGAATTTGATTCCGTTTCCTGTAGCGCTTATGTCACTCGGTTGACTGCGATATAGGCACGCTTGAATGCCATACAACTCAAACAGCTTCGGCGAGCGAGCTTTCACCATGTCGCCTCTTTCCCAGGTGCAATCAGCCTTTTCTACCCACTGCTTAACGACGTCATCGCCTGCTTTGCTGAAAGCGACGTTGAATGTTTTTTCCAGCTCTGTTTGTTTTTCTGCTACCAATTCCGCAATTTTTTTCTCGGCGCTTTCCATGCCTTTTGCGCTTGCATCAGAACTCGTGAGAAGCAAATCTTTGCCGTTATAACTAATTTTGTAGTCGAGTTTGTTGCCATTGCGGGTGATTTCGACTGCGTTTTTTTCTTCAAACGACTTTATTTCTGTTGAAAGACTATCGCTGTTTGCGGGTTTTGGGACGGGGCCAATTTTGCGAAATTCGCCGTCACGTTTTTCCGGAATTGCGTTTTGACAGTGTTCACATTGACAGGGCGCTTTTCGCTCTTCGTCCGGCGCAAAAAAGTTTTCCATACCCACGGGCCTCGCTAACACCAAGTGTTGCCAGTCCCGTTACCTTTGACCCGAAGCCATAATATCTGCGCCCCAGTCCGCAGCCAATCGTATTAGCCCCACTGTCCCTGTTGCCAAATGATTAGCACTAACTCATCCACCCTTTCGGGCCGTCCGTATCTCCTGCATTCGTAGGGGCGACGCATGGGATACTGCTGGCGAACTAAAATGGAGCCGAATCAAGTTCGATGATATGAGCTAAGAGCGTTCCACCTGGGGGCGCAGGCATCCTTGCCTGCTTCTTCGCCAATAGCTTCCCGAAGCAGGCTGGAAGCCTGCGCCCCCAGGGCTGCCGCCCTTCAAGCTAGAGTCCATATTGTGCTGGCTTCGCTAAACATTCGAGTTCGCCAGCAGTATCCATGGCGTCGCCCCTACAGGCAAGATTGACGCATGGTGTAGCCCTAACAGGCAAGATTGAAGCATGGTGTCGCCCGGAGCGAACAAGATTAAATGACATGGTATTCCCCTAATAAGACTGACGCAGCATGTAGCAAACAAGTCTATGATGAATAAGTGGCGGCTGCAGCTCTTAATATGAAGGGTATGAACCTCAAGTTGGCGATTCAAATCAGCAACAAAAATCGTATTGCGTTATTGTTTGCCGCTCTATTATTTTTGTGTGCCAATCAGGCTTATGCGCAAGATTTTCCCGACGAATCTGCGGCTGCTGCCGCTGCGCAATCGCAAGTAACTGCAACTATGTTGCAGGGGCATGTTCACCACACAAGCAAGCTTCGTTCTCACTCTGACAAGCCAGATGGCTCCAAGAAATTGCAAGCTGCTGTCGAGGACGAAAGCTCAACGCAGCAACTTTCTGCAGAGGAAAAACTGACAAAGCGCTTTAGTTTGTTCGGCAGAAAAATGACTTCTGATGATTACCGCAAGATGAATTACGGAGTATTGGGGCTTGTTAGCACCCTAAATGTTTTTACCGGAAGGCGCACCGTTGCTGAAGTATTTCCCGATTGCCCCGCGGCTCTTGCCGGCATCAGGAAAGGTGACATTGAAGTGCAAACGGATGATCATGTTTGGACGAGTCATGATGGACAAAAAGCCAGTTGGAACATTGCCGATGGCAAGGCTGGTACAAACGTTGATATGGTCATCTTGCGCAAAGGGCAAAAGCTCACTTTTCATTTAACTCGGATGAACATCGAAGACATTCAAAACGACCAAATTCGGCGCATGTTTGAACGAATGCTGCGCAGATTGGGACCCCCTTCGCGTTAACGGCAAAATGAGTTCCTGCGTTAGTCTTGCAAGCCTGCTAAACTGACTCTCATTGTGGCTATTGTCGGTAGGGCGATGTCAGACAGACCGGTTTGCATCAAAGTAGAAAATCTCGTCAAATCCTATGGTCGTGGTCGAGTGCGCGCGCTTGACGACGTTTCTTTTGAAATTGGAGAGGGCGAAATATTCGGTTTGATTGGCCCCAATGGTGCGGGCAAAACGACACTAATGGGCTGCCTGCTTACTCTGCTGCGACCCAGCTCTGGGCGCATACTGATTTTTGGTTCAACCCCTGACGATCTCAAAGTCAAGGCGCAATGTGCGTTCTTGCCTGAGCGACCCAATTTTGATGCATGGATGACTGCCAGGCAATTTATGCATTACCATCATATGCTCGCCAAGCGCCCCTCAAATAATGCCAAGGAAGAGGTGGAGGAGGCGCTTCGCACTGTAGAGCTTGACCCTTCTGCCTGGAACCGCCGCATCAAGAAATTTTCCAGGGGCATGCTGCAGCGTCTCGGTTTGGCGCAAATGTTGCTTTCAAAGCCTCGCCTTTGTTTTCTTGATGAGCCTGGCTCTGGAATGGACCCAATCGGTGCAAATCTTTTGAGAAACATGCTGGTTGCATGGAAAAAACAGAACGTCACTGTAGTGCTTAACTCTCATCATTTGGATGAAGTTGAGCGTGTTTGCGATAGAGTTGCATTTATAAAAGGTGGGCGCATTCAACAAATTGAAGAATTGTCGAAACTGGCGACAGAGCAAATCTCGGTTTTGGTGAAATGCAGCAGCTCGATTGAATTGCCAGATCAGGCTCTGCTTAACGATATCAGCGCAGGGCTGAACGCAAGATTTATGGGCGCAGAAGACAGCAGTTTACGATTTAGGCTGCAAGATAATGCAGACAAAGTTCGCTTGATTCGTTTGCTTGTAGAGCATCAGGTCGCCGTTGAGGAAGTTTATCAAGAAAAACGTGGTCTAGAAGACATGTTTATTTCGATGCACAAAGAGGACGGCACCGGCAAATGAACAAAGCTGTTTTTCTCTTCACTCTTCTGGTTAAGTTCAGCAATCTATCATCGATTTTTGGACTGCTCTTTCTTGCGTTTGGTGTGCCGCTTATTTTGAGCGCAGTAGCCGTTGACGGCAAAACTGCAGGGCTACTTACTGGGCTGGTGAGCGGACCAACACTTGCAATGGCAATAAGTTATACGTTCATCCAGGACAACATAGCGAACACCAGGCAATTGAATGACGGTGAATATTTGTCGTTGCTTTTCTCTCGGCCGCTCGCACGCTCCGAATATATAGTGAGCAAATGGTTGGCCGGGTCAGTTGGTGTTTTTACAATCATGTTGATCAATATTTGCACGTTTAATGCGGCTCAATTATTGCAGTCGAGAACCACGCTGGTTGACTTTGATCTGTGGAGCGTCGTAAATCTTGCACTAAATGCTCTTAGCTATTCGGCTTTGATGGTTCTGATCAGGTCATTCCCCATGCGCCTGGGCATCACTGTTTTTGTCATTCTTGTCTATGCTTCGCTGATTGGTCCCGCGTTGAATTTTTCAATGAGCAGCTATGAAGCGACCTTGCCCATAGCCTTCTATTTCTTTCAATTTATAGTCACCGTGTCGAATTTTCTGCATCAGTTTGTTTACCCAGGCATCGATATTTATGAGGTATTCAACAGCACCTGCTTTTCGATTTTGCCGCTAGTTACTTATGCGTCAAATGTTTTGCTCTATTTGTTTCTTGCTACCGTGTTGCTAAATCGGAGAGAATTTTCATATGGTGAAGATTGACTCCAATTCGGCAACCTCAACTCCGTTTTGGTTGCTTGCATCAGCCATGACTTTTCTCTTGCTGCGTTTTGGTCTTTCAATTTACGAGAATTACTTTCCTCCAAAACCGACCGAGGTCATTTCCTGGCGCACTCCGCCTGATATCAGTGATGCAGAGAAGGTCGGGCAGAAGCTGTTTTTCTATGACTTTAGAGCCAAATGGTCAGAGCCGGGAGACCAGATGGATAAAACCGCTTTCGTGTCTAAAGATATTGTGCGTTTGCTGGACAATGAGTTTGTCGCCATTAAGGTAACTGATCGCAAACGAGAAGACGGAAAGAATTCAGCCCCGGTACAAGAGCTCGAGGATCTTTACAGCATTGAAGCTTTCCCCAGTCAGGTTGTAGCAATGCCTGATGGTACTAAAATCAGCGAGCATTTAGGTGCGGAAACTACTTCGGGCTTAAAGAAGTTTTTGCAAGAGGCGTTGATTCTTGCATCTTATTTCAAGGGCAAGGAAGAATACATACATGGTGACACTCGTGCGGCTGCAAGCTCTTTCGATGAATTCTTGAGTAGAACAAAATGGCAGCACTGGCGGGTGGGCTACGCAGCTATTTTTTCAAGCATCGCTCATCGTGAGCTTGGCGAAAATGACAAAGCTGATCAACTTATTCGTGATGCACTGGTGAAGGTGCATGAGCATACCTTTCCTTATCCTATGATTGAGTATTTGGGTGGAAAGAGAAACTTTGACCAACTTTTGTCGGCGGCAAGTGAAGTCAAAGTCAATCGCGTTCTTGCTTATGCTGACGCCGGAATGGATGACTATGCGCGCGCGAAAGTCAATGATGCTAAAGCTAAGTTTTCTTGGGTTCTGGAGAATTGCGAAGACAAAGATAGTTTTGAATATCGCGTTAGTCGAGCATTGCTTACTCGGATAAACAACAAAGAGGCGGACTTGAGCAAAGATAAGGGTTCTGTCAAGGATTCGTCTGAAAGCGCTGGCGCAAGCTCAGCCGAGAACAAGGGGAAGAATTCAACTGAGGATTCTGCGGCAAGCTCAGCCTTGAGCAATGGCAAGAATTCAACTAAAGATTCCGAGTCTGGTTCGGCGGATGGCAACGGAGCGAACGGAACTAAGAGTACAAAGAAAAGCTCAATCGAAGGCAATAGCATCGATTGGAATAAAGTTAAGAGAGCAAAATTTGGTCATAGACAATGACCAGGTCTCGATCGTTGCTTTGACCGCTGAACCCACGGTGCTGCGATTCTTCAACAGCTTCGTTTTTCCAATAGGTTTATGGTTCCGTAACTGGCGCTAATTTTACCGCGTTGATTATTTCCCAAGCGCGCTCTTTCTCTGGAGTTGAAACTGTTTTCTTGCCAAAGTGATATATGACCGAGTGCAATTCACCTGCGCCGCGAATTACTCGCATGATTTCGTGTTGGTCTGGAATTTTTCCGTGACCAGAAAGGGTGTATTCGCAGCTCGCATCGAGCGGAGTTTCTTTAACCATTCGCCAGTTGAAGGCACCGGCTCCTTTGGCTGACTCCATTGCTTGCTTTACTTGCAAAATATATGTTTTTGCATCGCGCCCCGAAGGGACATTGCTGATTGTCGTTACTGTGAGCAGCTCTGCCGGGTTGTGCAAATTGCTGCCGGAGGGAAGATATTGAAGCACTTGTTCATTGCCTGCTTTACGCTGATTGGCAAGTTTCCAATTGGCTGCAAGATTTAAGACCAACGCCTCGTCAGCATCATCTGATTGGCTCTCTCCTGCGAAAACTGCGCAGCCAAAATTTTGCGATAGCATCGCTGCAAGTAAAACAATGGGGGCTAATCGTTTCATTGAAAAACCATATCGATATAACCATAAATAATACCAGCCCCCGCCCAAATTAACTCACCCTCGTCAGTAGGGGCGACGCCATGCGTCGCCCGGCCCTAAAAGATCCCCAAAGTCACCGGGCGACGCATGGCGTCGCCCCTACGGGGGATTGGCAATGACCGGATTTTATCGTTCTTAGATTGATTGCGGAGGCATCATGTATGTGTATGGATATTTTTGCTCGTTCTTAAATGTGAATGTGCCGTTTTCTACAAAGGCGCGAATTAGGAATGGGGGGTAAACTTCGGCTGTTGTTTCCACTTTTATTGTGCCGATTACCGGTCCACCCTGAGCCACTGCGGGGATGGGGTCTTGCAGAGTTTCGGTAATATCTAATGCGGGAGTGACCTTTATCAATCCGCCAGCGGCATAAACGTTGTTAATAACTGAAAGTGCTCTTTTGTAGGGCGCGGCGCCAGCGCCAACGGAATGCGGTGGGCCACTTACATTTGCAGAAGGGGGTCCTGCTGATGCGGCTCGTGCAGCATCGCGGCAGACTGCTTCGTTTGTGGCGACGCCGATCATTAGCACTGCACAGTCTGCCATCAAGAGAATTATTGGCACACCAATCATCAATCCAGCCGCTAGTTCTACTAAAGATTGCCCGCTGCGCTGTCTACCTTTTTTTGATTTTGTGCGAAGCATGATGTTTGTTCTTCCTGACCTTGTTTGATGATGTTGGCTGTGGTGGTAATGGACCTGCAATATACATTGACTGTGCACTAAAACATTGGCTGTCCGCCGGCGGTTTCGGCTGTGCCGAGTGCTTCAAGCGACGAACTGGCTGAAGCGCCCATTCCGGTGGCAACGTTGAGTTTTAACTTTACTTGCACTGCTGATGAAACATGATCGCTGTCGGCTACTTGGAATTTATTTGCAAGAGTAGCTCGGGCTGGTGAAAGAGAGTATTGCGCTGCGGCTCCTGGTGCGACCGGCGCGCCTGTGGGCACTGGTGCTGGTAGTGAACAAATTTTGAAATTGAGATCGGAATCATTACCTGCAAGCTTTGCGTTGACATTCTTCTTGTATAACTTGCTGCCATCTGCAGTAATGTATGCGGCGCGGTCAATATCATCTAACGACTCAATTCCAGTAAGTTCAGCCACGTTTGATTGGACAGCGTCAATGCGTCCGTACGTGATTTCGATTGTTGGCTCTGCGACTTGCAGCCAGGGGAGTGCGATTGCGTGCCCTGCTCTGATTTCTGCAAAGCGATTTGAAATAGCATTTGTTGCATCTTGCGTGCATGCTTGCGACAGCTTTACTCTTTCTTGTTCTAACAACAATGCACCTTCGCGTGCTTCGTTATGCAGTTGGTCAGTGATTTCAGAAAGATGCTCCAGGTTGTTTTGAGCTTCTGTGTTGGAACTGTCTGCATCATTTACAAGCTGTCGCGACCTTGCGATCATGTTGTTCATTTGTCCGATTCTGTCTTGCAAATTAAGTTGACTGGTTCCTAAAAGAGCTAGCTCATCGGCGCTGGTTTGTAATCGGTTGTGCACGAAATATAGACTTCCAAACGAGCTGGCAACAAGCAGTGCGATTGCGTTTACTGAGACAAAAACCCCTGACAGGATTAACATATTGCCTCGTTGATTACGCTTCATTTTCAAAACCTCTTGTTGCTTTCCGTAATTGTTCTACTGAAACACGTTTGCATTTAGGAGCGTAATTTGCACGAAATGTGCTTCCATAGCCACTTTTCCTTAGTGGTAATGAATGAAGCTTTGGGTAAGTCCGGCCGGTTCAGATTCCATGAATAGATTCATGTCGCTGTTTATCGGCGTTTCAACACCGCCGGAAGTTGGCGCAGGCGAGAAATGATAATTTTGAATTTCGGAGGAAATTGCATTGAATGATACGGTAGGCACTTTGATTGTTGCTACCATGTTTTTGTTGATTGTCGCATCGACTATGGCTTTCATCACCGCTTTGCCTGCGGCTCGCTGCTCTTCATTTGTTGGTGACATCGGGTTGCTGCCCTTATGAACTACCTTTATTGCAATCGCGTCGCCTTGTTTGAGATCAAGTTTGCCATGGCGTTCTAAGCCAAGTGTTTTCGAATTGCTATACCAGAGATCTTCATAAGGAATCATGTTGTCTGGGCTTGCCTGGCTGGCATACTTCAACGATGTCTTAATAACTTTAGTAAGCGTAGAGCCGTGATATTGAAATTTATTCGGCATGTCTTGAGTATCGATTTCTATCGTCCATTCATAAGGACGCGATACACTTCCGCCGGGTCCAGCCATTGCTTTATTCGGCGATGCGCCGGAATTGAAAAGACAAACTGCAAGAAATGCTGCAAGAGCTTTCTTATTCATTGATAAAATACTCCGTTGTAATTGGGTCGCGGCTGAGGTTTTCCCATGCTGAACGACCATCAAGTGTTAGTGTTATCGGTGTTGTTATGCCGGGGACGCCACCACCGCCGTTGTAAATTGGTGGGATTTCTATATTTACTTTCAAATCATATGTATAGATGCATGGTGACTTCGCGCCTCCAGGCAACCAGTCTGCCGGCACCGCTTGCCCGTTGTTCAAGCGTAGTTGTGAACTGCCGTCAGCTGCGCATAAGAGGAGATCTAATTGCTTATTTGCGACTTTAACTCCGCAGTTTTGGCAGAAATCGCTCCAGCGGCTGTCTGTTCCTAGTGCAAGATATGAGTCACTGCGTTTTTCTGCAAGAGCCAGGCGATGCGCAAATTCCTGCACTGCGCCTTGAGTAATGAAAAATCGAACGCCGATGAAACTCATGTTCACTAGCGGAATAAAGAAGAAAATTACAAGCACCACAAATGCTGCTGTGAATTCGGTGAGCGCTGTTCCGCTTGTATTTCGTCTTCCCGCTGCGCATTTGTTTAACATGGTATCAATTCGCTCTCTATTCCACTTTGTGCATTTTTCTACGCAACATTCACGAAGATTAGGAGTGTTATAGCTGTGCTTAACCGCTTGTTATCTAGGTTTGTATGACCTTGTCTACTGTAGGGGCGACACCATGCGTCGCCCGCCATTTTGTAGAGCGAAACTGGCTAAGCGAGCACCGCAGCTTAAGTTTCGGGCGACGCATGGGATACTGCTGGCGAACTA
>CAZJLR010000091.1:0-22464 GCA_964546815.1 uncultured Candidatus Obscuribacterales bacterium
AGCTCCAAAGAAATCCGGAGGAAAGAATCTAGAACGTAAGTATAGCCCGTTCGATGTAGGGGCGACTCCATGAGTCGCCCGGCTCAAAACCAGTCAAGATCTGGGTGACGCATGGCGTCGCCCCTACAAAAAACAAAAAGGACACAACCGCACTTCGAGCGTGAGCTCAACGTGCGGTTGCGTTATTGATTCCTAAATCGACCTTCAATGAGGTCCAATTAAGCTGCTAGAAGCAGTTTATTTGGATTCACCGCCGCCGGTGGCAGCGCCTGTTGCAGCGCCTGTATCGGTAGCTGCTGGAGCTGCCGTGTCAGTGCTGGTTGAAGTTGTGGTCGTTGTTGTTGCACCAGTGCTGGTATCTGTAGCGGTACTAGTCGTTGTTGCGGTGTCGGTGCCAGTTGTAGTGGTTGTGCCACCTTCTGGAGCTCCACCACATGCTGATAGTGCGGCTGCGAGAACTACACTTACTGCAGCAAGAGCTAGGGTTTGGAATTTAAGAGCCATAAAACGTGTTCGTCTCCTCATCTTTGGTTACGCCTGTCTTGGATGTTAAATCCTGTTTGGCTTGGACCACTTGCACGTTGACAAGTTAGTAATTGCAGCCAATCTTAAGCGGCCGCAATGATAACACCGAAATTGCTAGGTACGCAAATACTTTCTTTCATAGGGCTTAATCATAAACCTGTGTAACGCCGCCACAACTGGGCGCAGCGATTAACAATGCGATGAAATTGTTGTCAATCTAATATCAGCGTAATATCAAAGACTTGCCGGTCATTGCACTTGGTTTATCCAAGCCCATGATTTCAAGCAGTGTTGGCGCGACATCTTCGAGCGATCCATTAGATATCTTACAGTTACTCTGTAACGCCCCACTGAAGTCTGCCACTATCAGCGGTACCGGATTCGTAGTATGCGCTGTGTGCGGCTCGCCGGTTTTCAAGTCAATCATTTGTTCAATGTTGCCATGATCTGCGGTAATCATGAGAGTGCCGCCGACCTTCCTGGTTGATTCCAACAATTTGCCAAAAGCTTCATCAACGCTTTGCACAGCATCGACGCCCGCTTCCATAAAACCAGTGTGGCCAACCATGTCAGGATTAGCAAAATTAATCACGATAAACGGATAATTGCCCGACTCGATTGCCTGACAAGCCATCTCGCAAACTTTTGGAGTCTGCATTGTCGGCGCCTTGTCATATGTTGCAACCTTCAAAGACGGTACCAACACACGTTCTTCAAGGTCATTCTTTTGCTCTTTGCCACCATTCAAAAAATATGTCACGTGCGCATATTTCTCAGTTTCGGCAACGTGCAATTGTTTGATGTGATGACATGAAAGCAACTGCGGCAAAGTCATATCCATATCTTGCGATGGCAACTGATCTGGCGAAAACGCTACCGGCAAATTTAGACTTGAATCATATTCAGTCATGCAAACATAGAAGATGTCAGGCACAACAGGACGCTCAAACTCCTTGAAATCCACCGTTGTCATGACACGGCTGATCTGACGAACCCGGTCGGGACGGAAATTCGTGCATATCATGGCATCCCCATCTTTTACTGTGCGCGGGGTTACGATTGTCGGCACTACGAATTCGTCCGATTCATCACGCTCATAAGCCATATCGACTGCATGCACAGCACTGTCAGCTTTGAGGCCTTCCCCAAGAACAAGTGCACGCCAGTATTTTTCGACTCGTTCCCAACGGTTGTCTCGATCCATGGCGTAATAGCGCCCGCATACCACGCCAATCTTGCCGCCGACTGGCGCCAATTTTTCTTCCAACTCGCGCATAAATCGTCGAGCAGAGCGCGGCGGAGTGTCTCTGCCATCCAATATAGGATGAACGACAAGTTCCGGTAGTTTTTCGCGCTTTGCAAGCTCTATGAGCCCATCAAGATGGTCTGGACTTGAATGCACGCAGCCATCACTTACCAGCCCAATCAAATGCAACGCCGAATTGTTTTTTCTTACATGCTCGCAAGCGGCCACAAAACAAGGGTTTTTGAAGAACGTTCCATCAAGGATTGTTTTGCTAATTTGTGTCAGCTTTTGTATGACAACCCGCCCTGCCCCAATATTAAGGTGTCCAACCTCCGAATTGCCCATCAATCCTGGCGGCAAGCCCACATCTACGCCAGACGCATTTAACAAGCTGTGGGGAAATTTCTCCAACATCAAGTTGTAGTTAGGGGTCTTTGAAGCCAGTATGGTGTTGCCTCTGCGCTCCTGGCTGACGCCCCAGCCATCGAGGATGAGAAGTGTAAGTGTTGGCACTGAATGTCTCCTTGTTGCTCACAAAATGATATCTTTTTCGTAGAGACCTAAGGAAGAATCCATGTCAGGACCGCCGAGGCTTTCAAAAAATAATGACCCTAATGAGGCTCAAGCAGTCGAGCATAATGACGGGGCATCAGAAAGCAAAGTCGCCCGCCCAGCCCCGCACGCGCATTCGCCGGAGGCTGAGCCCCAACGCGACGCCTCTGTAGTCGTTGCAGAAGCCGCCCACGAGCTACGCTTGCCGATTGCAAACATCAAATTACTGGTCGAAACCTTGCTTGACGGGGCTCTAGACGACAGAGAAGTCTGCAAACGCATGCTCAAACGTGCCTACCAGGAAGTAGACCGCCTGCAAGCTCTGGTCTCCGACCTTCTCTCGCTCGAGCAGGTTGCCGAGCGACGCCACGACCTCAAATGCGAATGGCTCAATTTGAAAGAGCGCGTCAGCTATTCAATTGACAGCATTACAAAACAAGCTGCAGAAAAATCGATAAAAGTTTTAAACGATCTAAACGACAATCAAATGATTTTCGCAAACAAAGCACAGCTAGATCAGGTCATTCTCAACTTGCTGGAAAACGCAGTTAAATTTACGATGCCAGACGGAGAAATCAGAATTCGCAGCGGCGAAAAACCTGGCGCATTTAGCATTGAAGACACAGGCATCGGCATGCCGGAAAGCGAAATACCCAAGATATTCTCTAAGTTCTACCGCATTGAAAAAAGCATAGCCAAAGGTGGAACAGGTCTCGGCTTATCTATTGTGAAGCAAGTGCTTGACCTTCACGGTGCTAAGATATCGGTAACTTCGCAAGAAGGCGTAGGATCATGCTTTGAACTTGATTTTCCGTCACCAAACCAGACAGCAGGAACAAGATATTTATGAAGACTGCAAATCAACGAATAATGCTGGTTGATGACGACGCAACCATTGTCGAAACGCTGGAGTTCAACCTGCAAAGGCAAGGTTTTGCAATAAGCGTTTTTAGAAACGGACAACAGGCGCTGTCCGGAGTAGATGGGGTTGGTCCCGATCTTATTATTCTCGATTGGATGCTACCAGATATGGTTGGTCCTGAGATTTGCAAAATTTTGCGCAGCCGCTCAGTTGAAGTTCCAATTTTGATGCTTACAGGTCGCTCAACTCCAAACGATGTGGCCGAAGGACTAACTGCAGGTGCTGACGATTACCTGGCAAAACCTTTTAGTACTGTAGAACTTCTGGCGCGAGTGCAAGCACTATTGCGGCGCGCTAAGGGCGGCAGTCGCTCTGGCAAAATGCGCGTAGGAGAGCTTGAGCTTGATGAAGATGCGCGCTCTGTTGCGTACATGGGCAAGGACATTGATGTATCACCCAAAGAATTCAATTTGCTGAAAGTGTTGATGATGAACGCAGGCAAAACAATGTCGACAGAAGTTTTGCTAAATCAAGTGTGGGGCTACGATTTTTCGGGTGATGCAAAAACTGTGGCGGTGCACATAAGATGGCTGAGACAAAAGCTTGAGAAAGACCCCAAAAATCCAGAGCTGCTGGAGACAGTCCATCGACTCGGTTATCGACTCAACCAGATAAAAGGCAGCGAATAACGCATTCCCAATGCGTCGCAAGAATAGAGAAAAGAGCTAAGATTTTAGATTGAACTGAGAGGAGCTGCGAAATTGAAAACTGGTGCAGTTACGTTAATGAAAGAAGATGTGCTCGCCCTGGGCCGTCTGGTTAGCCATACAATGCACGAACTCACCAAGATTTTGCGCAAAGATCAAAGCGCGGAATTCGACCACATCGTAAAACTCGAAGAAGAAATCAATCAGTCTTGCCAAAAAATTGAAGAAAAATGTCTCGATCTGCTCAGCGAACATAAAGACCTCAGTCAATCAGAAATCAGAGCGCTTGTAGGCAGCACACTCATAGCTGCTAAATTCGAACGTCTAGGCGACCACGCATTTCGCGTGGCAAAATTTGTCTCATGGGTTGCCGCAGAAGACGTGCATATTCCAAAAGAACTAACTGAGATGAGCGGCATCGTTAGCCGCATGGTAGACGACGTTCTTCTTTGCTTTCTAACAGACGCCATCAACAAAGTGCCAGAAATCATGCAGCGCGACAGCCAGGTAGATTACTTGCATGATTACCTCACAAAAATCTTGCTGCAAGACCTGGGAGAACAAAATCAGGAAGCAGCACAAAACACAACACAACTTTTGTTTTGCACTCGTTATTTAGAAAGAATGGGCGATGCTTGCACCTCAGTTGCAAAACGCGTCCATTTTATAGTCACCGGCAATCGCATCAAATCCTGATAGGAAAGGAGTACTAACAGTTGCCCGTAATCATTCTCGCCGGTGAGGAAGAGTTGCTAATTTACGAGCGCCTTGATGCGCTCAAAGAAAAACTTTTAGACCCCGCCTGGGCTAGTTTCAACTATTCACGCACAACGCAACCAGAGCTAAAACAGATCATCGATGCTGCCGCCGCTGTTCCATTTGGACCTGGCAATAAAGTTACCTTATTTGATCAATGCGACTTGTTCACCAAAAAGCGCAGCGGCAAATCTGATGACGATGGCGCGGCAAAAGGCAAAGCCAAAAGCAGCGACAAAATATTGGACGACCTAGACGCAGCATTAGCCAATGTTGCACCTAACACATATTTGATTTTATGTTGTCCGGCAAATTTCGACAAAACACTCAAAGTGTCGAAAGTATTTGAAAAGCACGCTGAAATTCAAGGTTTCGAAAAAATAAAATACTGGGCTGGCTCAAACAATGATGCGATGAACAACTGGTGCCGCAAGCGCGCGCATATGTACGGTGCAGTCATTGATGATGAAGCAATTGATTATTTGGCAGAAAGCAACGATGGCAATCTGCGCATGATTGCCATGGAAATTGAAAAAGCAGCAGTTTATATTTTGCCTGAAAAACGCATTTCTCTTGAAATTATTTCGCAGCTTAGCCCACACTTTTCAAATGTTTTTGCATTGCTAGATCACTGGATCAAAAGAGAACCAGAAATGGTCTTGTCGGGCATCAAAGAAGTACTCTCAAAACAGCAATCTGCTATTCCTGTTTTTGCTGTGATTCAAACAACCTTGAGCAAATGGTTGATGATCAAAGCTGCTTCAGAGCGAGTTATCGCCAGCCTGCCTGCCGGCAGAGGAATACAAAAGCGCGACATTCCCATTGCCGACATGGTAAAACGCCTTCAATCGGACATAAAAATAAATCCCTGGGTCCTAAAAATGGATCTCGAACGAGTTCACAAAGTCAACCTTGAATATTTGGTAGAAAAAAAGAAAGAGCTGACCAAGCTAGAAAATTCTGTCAAAACCGGCATGCTTCCAGATGTGCATGCACTGACAATATTTTTCACAACATAGTTAGTTAATAAGGAGACAGGAATGCCCGAGAGTCAATTTGTAATCGATGAGATTACCGCTAAAGATACCTGGCGCATTTTCCGCATCATGTCGGAATTGGTGGAAGGATTTGATACGCTCTCGCACATCGGACCTGCTGTAAGTATTTTTGGGTCAAAACGCTGCACTCCAGATTCTGCTGAATACAAACTTGCAGAAACACTGGCATTCAAACTTGCTGAAAACGGATTTGCAGTAATTACAGGCGGCGGACCAGGCATCATGGAAGCCGGCAATAAAGGCGCAAAAGCTGCCGGCGGCACTTCAGTTGGACTAAACATCAAATTGCCATTCGAAGTAGGCGCAAACCCATATCAAACGCACAGCGTTGATTTTCGATATTTTTTCCTTCGCAAATTGATGTTTGTCAAATACGCGATGGCATTCATAATTTTGCCGGGTGGCTTCGGCACAATTGATGAACTATTCGAAGCACTTACCTTGATGCAAACCAGCAAAATCAAAAAATTTCCACTCTACCTGGTGGACTCAACTTTTTGGGGCGGTCTCATCGACTGGCTGCGCGACACAGCCATTAAGCGCGGACTGCTCAACGAAGACGAGCTAGACCTCATCACAGTCATAGACGACCCTGATGAACTGGTTCGCCAAATATCGTGGTGCGAAAAGGAAAAATGCTATTTATCACCTGAAGGCATTCGCTCTTTCTACAAAGGCTCACCGAAAACAGACTAAACCTCTAAACTCGACTTAGCCTAAGAGCAGCCTCTACCTTATTGCCTGATCTCAGAAAGAGCAAGAATGCAAAGCTAGTGGCAGAATTTTTCAATGGCGGGTTGAATTGTAGCTGGAACAAGGACTGTCGATGATACACCTGATGGAATGAGCAAAATTAAGATAAGCAGGAGCTTGGAGCGATTTGTAATTTTCCTTTGCCAAAACCTGTCCAAAGTAAAAGCAAATAACATTCCGATAGCTAATACGATTGTGTGTAAAAATACAAGCCAAACAGCTCCAACACCCAGGACAAACTGCCAAGCATCACGACTGGCATAGTTGCCTTCATTCCAAGAAAGCTCCCAACCAATGTAAACCTGCAAGAATCCTAATAAAATAACAAAAGGGTAAATCATGCAGAAATTCGAAAAATTGGATGAGCATTGGAACTTTGCTAAAAGTTTACCGAAGCTTGGGATTTCCATATCTTGCCCTAAGGAGTGCGACAGATGTTAGGTACATGCTTTCCACCACACATCCACGAGGAGAAGATCTATTCTACCGGATAAGCGCGTCATAAATATTGCCAGCGATTAAATCTCCAGAAGCTTCTTACAATGCTGATACCAGTCGCTCTGAAATAATGCGCAAGGGTCGTACCTGTCCTTTAGTTTTAGAAATGTGGGCATCTGTGGATAGCAGGAAAGCAATTGATTCGCTGATGCAAATCGGTGATAGGTGAGGTAGTAGGAACCTTGATATTTGATTGCGAGATCAATCAGGTCGCAAAATGTCTTATTCGCCAACTCCAAGCCATCAGGGGTATGGTTTACATGCAGATTGAGCACAATGCAAGCCCAATTTTCCTTTGCCCAGCCCAAAAACGTATCTTGATCCTTTTCTATCAGTCGAACTGTGCCATAAATTACGCTGGCATTTCTTTCAATCAGCAGCGCAGCAGCGTCTGCTAAGAAAGTGTCCAGCATAATCCTTGGCACGTAAAGCTCGGTGATAAGCTCCGTTCCACTCACACATGCACCTAATCTTTTATCTAATTGCTCATGATAATTGTCGACATATGTAGCCAACTGAAAAGTATCGGATGAATATAGTTGCCCATCGGTGGACAGATAGTGCTTTGAGTATTTTTCGAAAGCAGCAGACTTTTCAGAGTGCGCTAAATACAGCAATTCGCGCCAATCTGCCTCGGTGAGCAATTTATTTTCCGTAACAGATCTGTTCATCCAAAACTCTTCGGGTTGAGCAATCGGGCTGTACGTACTCAGTATTCCAGTTCTTAAAAAGTCCGCTGATTTGTGGTCAATTTGAAACTGAAAATCCCCATAAGTAGCACCATTTGCCGCGCGACTCTCAAGCTTTTCAACAACATTATGGGCATCACAAAGTTCAACTGAACGCCTAAGCACAGCCCTGGGGACAAGCCTCAAAGTTACCGATGTGATAATCCCGAATAGACCATATCCTCCAATTGCCAATCGAAACAAGTCACTGTTTTCATCGCGACTGCAAATCACGACAGAACCGTTTTGCATCAACATAGAAAATCTTTCAACATCAGAAACAATAGGAGCCATAGTTAGCCCACGACCATGTGCATTTGCTGCAAGTGCACCACCGATACTGAGACTGTCGCAGCCAGTTTGCTTTTGAGCAATCGTCCATTGCATTTTCATTCCTTTTTGCAACGCCTGAAGATCGCGAATTAGCTGCGACCAGAGACAACCAGCTTCGACTTCTACCAATCCCGCATGCCTATCAAAATGGATAATTTTGTTCAACGCGGTCATATCAACCAAAGAACCCAATTGCAAAAACTGCTGTCCACCCATAGCATGGCGCCCACCAGCTACGCATATTTTCTCGCCGACCGAACGTGCATGATTCACGGACCTAGTTAATTGATAAATGTCTTTTGCTACAATTCGCTTCTTCACCATTGTGGGGTTGAGCCTGGAATGCTTGTCGTTGACAAGCTCAGATTCGTGAATAAAAGAGCCCGAATGGGCCTGCAATGCTAGTGCATTTGTTTGATTTTTCATTTGAAGCCATCCTGTATTTGAGTAACCACTTCAAGGTTTCAATTCCATCTTCACGGTCGTGCCGTGGCGGGTGAGAACTGGCGCCAGAGCAAAAGCGCGCACTAGTGTCTTGAACGACTACGGTATAACCGTGCTCAGCGCAAATCCTTGCCAGTAAGCCAACGTAGAATTGATTCTTAATTGAGTTTGTAAGAGGAATACGCACGAGTACTGTTGGAGACTTGAGCTTACGCTGAGGCTCATAGATATCTGCTACTAGCTTGATACTGTCAGATGTGACAAAAGCAACACCGCGCTCTACTCGCACAGCATAGAGTGGCGAGCCCAAAGAATATTGTTGTGCCAACATTGCTGGTAAAATTTGCCACGTCGCCCAGGCAATAATTCCCAACGCAGTGATGAAACGCAAGCTCCACAACGCTGCTCGCTTTTTGAAAGAAGCTCTCGCAGAACGCAAAAATCGCTTAGAGTGCCGCCAATGAAAGGTTCCCAAAACTATCAAAAATGTTGCTAAAACCCAATGAAAGAAGATTGGAATTGATCCGCCCGTCCATCTTTCGAGTGGATAAAGACTCATGCGTACTGCATATCGAAAAACCATAACAAAAAGATAGACCGAGCCAAACTGAAGCAGGAAATTACCCAAGGCTCTATTTGGCTGCACAAAGATGCCGCGTCCTCGGGCAAACTCTATGCACACCCTTCCAAAAACGATGATGATTAGAATTTGACAGGCAAATAACTCTCGGTAAGCCATTGCACCAGAGAACCATTCTTCCATAGGAGGAAGAAACGGAACACTAAAAAACGCCACTAGCAACTGCCCTAGCACCCGCAATAAAAACAAAATCAGAAGAAGTAGCAAGGCAGGGAAATAATGGACTGAATGTTGGTTGGCTGCGAGCCGAGAATTTAACGCAAGCATGAATATAGTCCGCAAACCTAGTTTATTTGCAGATTATTGCTCGTTATCGGGCCGGTATTTATAGCAAACAGACAGTTCAACAATTGTTCGCTCGCCAATTATTTCAGCCGTCAACCTCTGAGGCTAGAAACATTTGAGTTCAATCAATTGGATTTCATTTTGCATTTAATCAAGAATGCCTTAACCACAGCAACGAACTTTGAATTCTCGGCATCGACAATATTTACATGTCCAGATTTTTCAAAAACAACAAACTCTTTCGGATCTGCAGCCTCTGTGTAATTCTTTTCTGCATGCGAGATCGGCACGAGCCCGTCTTCTTTTCCATGCACTATTAAAAGCGGAGGATGCGGCGACTTCAACATCTCAGCATTATTCATTTCCGGCTTCGGGAAAGCACCATCGGGCCAACAGTAGAGCAGTGGATACATTCCCCTGGCAGCCTTTACCAGTGAAGAAAATCCAGATTGCAAAATCATTCCAGAACATTTGCGCGTGGCAACAATTTTGCAACTCGCAGCACAACCTAACGACTCTCCATAGATAATAACTTGCGAAGGACGATATTTCTTCTTCTCAACAAGAAAATCATAGAGCAGCACACCGTCAACGCACAGTACTTGCAAGCTAGGCTCTCCGCCGCTAAGACCGTACCCTTGGTAGTCATAGACCAGAACTGATGCTCCTGCGGTTAGAAGTGCTTTTACCAGGGAGATACGAGAGGAAATGTTGCCCATGCTTCCATGGCTCACTAAAATCACCGGAGCATCAGGGCTTTTGTTCAGAAAGAACCACCCATGAAGAGTGTTCCCCTTACCATCTTTTACGTACACATCTTCCTTAGGTATGCCATCAAGCATTTGAAACTTGTATTCGTCTCCCGCGGGAAACGGCAGAAACAGATAGAAGCGATACAAAGGACTGACTGCTAAAAAAGAAATTACAACGTAGATGGCGATACCAAAGAAGAACAGATTTCTCCAATATCGAACGATTGCCTGCCTCTTCGATACGGGCGCTGTGGCAACCTGTTTGCGATTGAATACATTTTTCAATGGCAAATGAAAAGAATCGAACATGATGGCTCCAGCGTATTCGAGCGCTTAAAGTAAAAACTCCGTAGGTCCTCAATCAAAAAACCACATCAATTAATTGAATTGTACCCGGGCGACGAAGTCGATAAGCTTCAAGACAGTTGAAACTCGTAGACCCTTATTATAGGAATCAAGCACCCATGAGTTGGCACCAGCCACGACTAAAGGGCTATACGGCCTTCACAAAGAAGATCATCTCTTGCGACGATTTTTCCTCAAACGGTTTGCCGTCCCAATCTCCTAAGACTTTATCTATACGTAGTGCCGAGTCATTGAGGTGATCTTCAATTTCATTGCGAGCCAAGAATCGAAGTTCACTTTCGGACATCAGCTTCTCATCAGGGAATTCATAGCTAAGCTGAAAGGTCATACGGTCATCTTCCATCTTGAGAAAGCGCCTTGATTCGTGAACAATGCCCACAGGTAACTCCAAAGGCATGTCGTAATCCCAAATTTCTTTCCAATCGATCAAAGGATTTCGCGATTCGAAAACGACAGTACCATTTTTCTTTAACTGCTTCCGCATTGTCGAAAAAGTTTGAAGCACGTCGACATCTTCCAGCAAGACTTGAAATGCATGACCCGTCATTATGATAAGGTCGAAAAGCTTTTCAGATTGAAAAGTCTGAGCGCCAGACTCAACCCATTCTATTTTATTCGCATGGGGTTTGCGGCGCGCCACTTCCAACATAGCTGGCGACGGGTCAACACCCGTAACGTCATGATCTAATGCTGCGTAGGCGTTGCAGAGAAGTCCGGTTCCACAACCAAGGTCTAGTATAGATTGGCGCTGCGGCAGCGCAAGCGACAAATAGAAGTCTCGGTCAAGAGACCAGCCGCTGTCGAAATCATAGATTTCAGCAAGCCTGGCGTTCATATAATGATTATCAGGCATTAAAGAAGCTCCGCAAGATTGCTACAATCTAAGCAGCTTTTGTGGCGATGTGCCATGGTAAGGTTCGCGCTCAACTTAAGAAGATGCATCAAATAAGACTCGCCGACGGATACATCTTAGACGACCGCTACAAAATTCTCTCCAAAAATGGAGAGGGTGGCTTTGCTAGTGTTTATTGTGCGTTCGACCAGGTCTTAGATCGCCAGGTTGCCCTGAAAGTGATGAAGCATCCTCAGGACGAAGACGGTAGAGCGCGATTTCTACGAGAGGCAAAATTGCTCTCGAAGTTGTCGCACAAAAACATAGTTTCAATTTTCGCTTTTGATTTATTGGAAGAGGCTGTTCCATTTATTGCAATGGAATACCTCACTGGGAGAAGTTTGCAAACAATGCTTTCTGAATGCGGCAAGCTGCCTCCCAAGCAAATAATGACACTGCTTATTCAATGCTGTGAAGGTCTCGACTATGTGCACAAGGCAAACATTACTCATCGCGACCTAAGTCCCGCAAATATTTTTTTAGTAGATGGTTTTGAAGACCTCCAGGTAAAGTTGATCGATTTCGGAATTTCAAAAGCTCACGCCAACTCCGGCGCTACTGGCTCGGTTGCCACAGCCACAGGATTTTTGATTGGCAATCCACCTTACATGAGTCCTGAAGCATGCCTTGGACAAAAAACCGATTCGCGCGGCGATATTTATTCGCTCGGTTGCATTATATATGAGTGCCTGAGCGGCAAGAAACCATTTGATGCTGATTCGATTATGGGCATTATCTATAAACAACAGAACGAGTACCCACCCCCACCGTTGAGCGAAAAAGATTTTGATGACGATGAAACTCGCTTGTTAGCTGACGTCGCGCTACGCTGTATGCAGAAAGACCCAAGCAAGCGTTTTCAATCTTGCGACGACATTCTGCAATATCTCAGCAACAAAGGTTCTGAAGACAAAAACATCGATGCTCTCGACGGATGGCGGGGAGATAAATCGCATGCACACAGACAAAGCACCAGGCGGAAACCCGGCAGCGCCACGCTTTTGCACAAGACTAAGCAACTTCTAAAATCCCCTACAGCTATTGCTTCATTTTGCTTGCTTCTTTTGACTTGCGGCGTGTTTACATATTCATTCCTCAATTCAGACACTGGGCAAACACAATTTGCGAAATGGTCTCTACAAAGAGATCAAAGCAAAAGCAACTTGCTCTACTGGCTAAAAAAATCGCAGAGCTTAAAATCAAAAGGCAAAGAAGATGCAGGCAAGGCTATCTTAAACGAATTAGAACAGAGTACTCGCGGAACAGTGGCTTTGCCAACCATTTTTTTAGAGCTGGCAAAGGCAGCATTAGCAAACGGTGATAATAAAGAATCATTTGACTATGCGTTCAATTGCGTGAAAGAACTTCGTGAAGTAAAAGTATTTAAAACTGATCGAGAGAATCAAAGTGAAGCAAACAAAGTCGACGGTCTCGTGACAGAGGCGTGTGAGCTCATACTTAAGAGCAAAGTAAAACTAAAAGAAGAACAATATGCGCTGCTGACTCGCCAGGACGAAAGCAGGCCAACAATTCATCTGAGCAATTTGCCTTTGCGCCTCGAAGCGATTTACGCCAGCCACCTGAGATCTCGTTCTCAACAACTCATTCAAATTTTAGAGCTAGAATCCCTGTTACCGAAATTGAAAACGAACAAAAACGATCTCTATACAGCTTATCTAATACTTAGCATAAAATACTCCAACCTCCAAGATTCTAGGGGCTGGACAGATGAAGAGAAAGCTCTTTATCTACAGGAAGCTCATACCTATGCAGCCAAGGAAGAAGATTACATAAAGAAAGCTTTGTCCTGCTGTGTCATGGGCGACGAGCATTACACAAAAGAAATCCGCAAGTGCTATCAGCATTTGGAATACATATACTGGTCAAAACCAGACTACGAGAAGACTAGGGAATATGCACTAAAAACTTTAGCCATGGATGCAAAAGCAACAAAAGACGCAGACATAGTGCAAGTTGAACCGCCATTGAAATTTGAATTTTTGAATTCCCTCAACATTCCCTACCTCTGCAATATGCATCTGGGGCAAATTGCTTTGATTCAACATGATCTGAAGTCAGCGAAGAAGTATTGCCTTGAAGCTCTAAAATTTCATGCTCAATCGAACTTTGGCTGGGGCGGGGAACCTGAAGCACAAGTTTGTCTTGCTGATATTGCCTGGGAGTTGAACAACAAGAATGAGGCCATTTCTTGGATGGAAGACTTCAAGAAGCAAGGATACTCCGAAAGAATTGATGAAGCAGAACAAGCAATAAACTCCAATCCAAATGTTCAGATGCCAAAAGACAGAGCAGAATCAGAGTACATTCAGGCGCTCGTAATGTCGGCACGCTGGTACCGAGCACATGGACTAAACGACCTTTGCACTAAGTCACTGATTGAGGCGAAAAAACTTCAAGACGCGTTTCCGCAAAAGGTAAAGTCAATTGGCTTCTACCGTATTGCGAAAGTATTGAATGAGATGTTGGCCGAAACTCCAAAAACTTCTACAGCTGAATCGGCAAATACAAAGCGAAAATTCACTACAGATATCAATTTGGAATATCGTATTTAAGGGACGGGCGACGCATGGCGTCGCCCCTACAATAGCTGGCGAATTATTGTCGCGGGCGAAGTGTCTTCACGGGTGAAATTTGCGATGACGATGGGGGGGGGTCAGTGAGGGCTTATTTACCCAGTTCGAAAACGGCGGTCACGGCGCGGTGATCAGATGGGTACGGTGTCACAACAATGTCTGCATTCTGTGCATTCTCACCGACAATCTCGGCTGATTTCAACTTAATGCCTTCTCCGCGATAAAGAATGAAATCGATGCGATCGTGATGATCTTTTGGATCATTGTCTTTTGTAGTCGGTGTCCATGTGTAACCAGGATGAGCCATTTCATCAGGCCAAATCTGCCTGTAGGAATCTTTAAATCCATGGTCGGCAAATGCTTTAGTTGATGGCCACTCAACTTTTGCCGGATGACGTCCAGCTTTAGCAGCAGCCTCAGTCCAATCCAAATAGGATGGCTCGTTAAAGTCACCTACAAGAACTGTCGGCAGCCCCTCATCATGAAGCGAGTCAATGTCCTTAAGTACATTATCAACATCAGCTCCGCGAGCCTTTTTCGCCTCGTCGATTGCTTCAGCTTCGGTTTTTATGAAAGGAGCATTTTCATATGGAATGCCCAACAATTGATACGGTTGATATGGTTTATAAAATAGGTGCTTGTCGAAAAATGCAAGCTGTTTTCCACCTGGCGTATGCACGACAATACCATTGCCACCATCAGTAACTTTATCGATGGGCAGACGCGTAAGCAGCGCTCCACCACCTTTTTGCATATAGTTAAAACCAAGCTCTTGAGCAATTTTCGCAGTATTTTGCTCAGACTCTTGCAAGCCAACCACATCTGCGTTTGACTTACGAATCAAGTCAACAACGCCAGAAAGTCCATTTATTCCATCCAGCTGTATGTTGAAAGTAAGCACCCGAATCTGTTCTGGTCCCGTAGTACTCTTGGCTAATTTCCAATTTTCATACGACGGCACGCCAGCATCTTTAGCGCCACTAACATTTGCAGGAGCTTTGTCACTGCTGTCTTTCTCCGCGACTCGGAAAGGCGCCTCTTTGGCATCATAATAATTACTTGCCTGTACTTTTACTTCGTTTTTCTGCACAGGGTCAAAACTGAGAACCGAGGCATCACGATTAATCGTAATTGGTTTAGCAAACTCTCTCGTAAGCGCCTCATCACGAAAGGCTGCCACTGCAGCCAAATGTACAGGCGTTGTGTTGGGCAACTGGTCGCTTGCTAAATCTAAAGACAGAGCCATGAGCAAATCCCTCAACAGTTTTTTCTTCATCCAATGAGGGGGATTGGATGTGACGTAGAGAAACTGTAACAGACACAGAGCGCATGCAAAATCATACGCATGTGGAAATTACTAAGTAAGGAGGAGCATATGAGAAAGAATCAAAGTAATACCACTCAACGTCGCAGCACTTCCACTATTCCATCGCGCCTGGCTTGATATTCAAAATCAGCAGAGTTGGACGGGGGCACACCATCATTTTTGAACAACTCAGCCATAATCGGATTTGGAGCCAAATGCAAAATGGGGTCTACCTGCGAAACTTCAAGAACAGTCAAGTTGCTTACGCTGGAAATGTCGTCTTTGGCTACTCCTAAGCCCAATCGCATAATGGGTGTGGCAGGTGTAGCGATGCAACGTAAACTTTTTGAGCACGCCAGAGCAATATCATTTCTGGCTGTATAAAGATGAATCTTCTGAGTGCGGGATGATACTCGAGACACATGTGATTTGAATGTAACCAGGTCGAGGTCTGGACGAACCATGATGATATCTTTGAACTGCCTGTTGGACTGGGTCTGAAGACAGTAATCAACAATAATCTGATTCCCCAGACTGAAACCAACAATGGTGATTTGCTCAGCTGGAATCGTCTCAGTCAATTTGTCCATGAAACGATTGAATCTTTCCTGGCTTCTTTCACAAGCTTGCATAGAGCCGGCATAAGAGCCTGCCCGCGAGCCCCAATCGTACATTATGACTGGAGCCTGCAATGCCTTTGAAGTAAGTTCAGCTTGTTGTGCTGAACTTTGAAAGTTCATACAGCAACCATGCAAATAAACAATCACACCCTTCGGACTCTTTTTTGAATACTCTTTAGCGAGCCGCGAAAATTCTCCAAAATCAAGATTTTTGTCGGCATCGCCTTCTTTCTTGTCGTGTATAACTCCGTACACAACTTTATCTAAGTCTTCAATCTGTTGTTCTTTGAATTTAAACTGCCCAGGTCGCGATTCAACTTGCCTTCTGTCTGTGGCAAACAAAACAGGAAAGCTCACGGGCCATAGACTGGCAGTGTTTTCACTTTCAAGCCCGGCATAGGCTGGCTGCGACCATATGGGGCTGATCAAAGCCGACAAAAGCGCAAATATATAAAAGTACTCTCTCAGACGCGGCAAATTCACAGTAAACACAACTCCTGACTGAAATCGCTTTTACACTCTTACTGCCAAAGTACAAGCTTAAGTTAGGTGCAAAGGGAAATCAGATAGCAGGGTACAGTTAATCAACTGTACTGATACCTCCTCATCAACCCATTGAATTGAAACTTCGTCTACTTGCTGAAGAGTCCAATCATTGCGTCGACAGTTTGCACTCTATTTGCACGCTGCGCATACTATTCTTATTTACATCGAAACGCGACACAACCCACGCATTTCGATGGCAAAACAAATAAAGGCCGATTCAACCAACAAACCGCTAAAGCCCATTACTAGCAGAAAAGGCTAGTGATGGGTTTTCAGCGTCAAACCAACGCTTACGATTTTGCAGGTTGGTATGTCTGCTTAAATGATGTCCCACTGATAATGGCATAATCTTTGCCCGGAGTTCTCAAACTGGCATTGAAGTCGTAGTTAGCAAGCCAATCTCCCGGATTTCCATTCATCTTGCCCCAGGGAGTTAAAATCTTTAGCGGTTGTTGCAACTCTATGACATGTACAAGCGGTCCATCCACTTTTGTTGGGGCAACAAATTCAGTTTTAGCAGCAAGAGTTTCCGCACTTACGTTGTATGTTTTGGGAATTTTGTTCTCGTTAATAGCCCACTGATTCGGCTGACCACGCTCGATTACGACCTGCCCTTTCGCGTCAAGCCGCTGCGCTACCCATTGCCCAGGCTTGACAGTCTCGCCCGTTGGATTTTCTAAAGTCGGAAGGCTCTCACCTTGCGGATTTGTAACTTTGCGAAAGCGCACATCATAAAGCTGTTTTTGCGCTGCAATTACATCATCAGGCGATTGATTGAAAATGCCCTGATTAGTTTCTATCGATTTTTGCAGACGATATTCATTCAATTTTGTCTGCGCACTGTCCTCTAGATAATTTGTCGCACCCATCATGGCACCAAATGCTGTATAAGAGGCAATTGACTTGAGGTCTGAGATTCCCGGTTTTTGCATGTAGAGAATATCTCTCAGTGTAACTTCGGTAAGCCCGCCGGCCAATCCTCCTTCTGCCCCAGCTTCTACTCTGCCGATAAATGATTTTCCAAGCCCAGGAGCAAATCTTTCGGTGACGGCACCCATGGCAGCGAAGGTTCCAAAACCAATGCTTACATCACGTCCCTTGTTCAAGAAATAATTTCCGTTCTCACTTACAGGCATCAGCATTTGATACGCAGCACCAGTGGCGCCAGTTTTGAGCCAAACCGGCGTTGTCGCTTGCGCGCCAAAGAAGCCAGGCGCCGCAGTATTAAGCCCTTTTTGCAATAATGCAAAATCAATAACAGCACCAGTTAGCTTCCCTGCACTGGTGAAAAATGAATCGTGCTCAGGCGCCGAAACCAATTCCACATGAGGAAGTTTTAGCGGCGAAATGTGATTTGCAAGTTGCGTGATGCCGTCGATAGGTGTTTGCAAAGCACCGTAAGCTGCTCCATGCAAGAAATCTTTGATATCACTTTTGAAGCCACCTTCCGGGTGAAGGAGCTGCGATTTAGTGTTATCCAATTGACTTATTTCGTTCATTTATACGTCTCAGAAGTGGCTTGTTGTTCGATAAAAGTTCTTGCGGGATTTTCTAATTCCTTCTTATATCCACCCCAGTTTCGTTTTCGACAGAGAACTTACGTGAAATGAGACTGCGGATTAATGCAGCAAACACTGCACTCAGCGTCCTTTTGAGTTCATCAAGGGCAGATTCTTAAAACTCGCGCTAAGGGCGCAAGCCCGGAGCCTACCATAGTCAATTCATCGGTTGTCACCTTTAATCACATTGGCGTTTTTACCTTTTATGGGTGTGTTTATGAACCAGTTAGAAGCAAGATTTGATCAGCGTAAAGAAGAATCACCAGCAGAAACACAAATTTCATTGCTGGCACTTTTGGACGAAAAGGACACAAAAGCAGAAAAGTCTGCAGAGCTAAGAAAGACAACTGAAACAGAAAAGACAGAGAAGGCAGAGAAAAGCTCTTTCACTGTAAGTCGCGATGTATCCGCGCCTCCCGAAGAAGTCTGGAAGGCTATAGGCAAGTTTGATGCTTTGCCGTGGCATCCAGCAATTCAATCAGGCAAGGTGGAAAACAAAGACGGAACGACCACAAGAACACTAGTCGCGCAAGGCGGCAATCCTGTTTTTGTAGAGCAACTTCTAGAACAAGGTCCAAATTTTATTCGATACAAAATGACCGGTGGCTTGCCACTGCAACCAGAAGGAACACTGAAAGTTGAGTCCAACGGTATGGGCGGCAGCAAAGTAAGTTGGTCTGCAAAAATTGAGGGCAAAGATCCAAAAACGCTAGAAGCTGTGACCAAGGGAGTTACTGGATTTTACGAAGCAGGTTTGGATAACCTACAAAAGCAACTTGGAAAGAAATAGAGCACCAAAAAACTGAGCTAAGTCGAATTAGCTTCGAGAATTTGTGCTTTATCCTATTTTGCTATAGCATTTGCCTTTAGCAAAATAGGATAAAGCAGTTAGATGATTTGGGTGCATGCATTTGCGAAACTTTTGCCCTTGCTGTTGTTTCTGCTCTTGCCTGCATTTCAAATCGCCGATGCTCAAGTTCTGAAGGGTGGAGTTGAATTCAGTCGCAAACTGCCACCAGTGAAAAAATCACTGCGAGTAGGTACAACCTTCGACGAGAAAAATTTGCCCGAATCTAGCACAGCCAGCGAGTGGTATCGAATACCGGGCTGGCTTGCGGGCGTTTGGCATCGCAGCGAACAAGTCACAAATTTGTCGCTTGGAAGAACAGTGCATACAACAGATGAAGTCGACGAACATTTCGGTTATCAAAAAGATCGAAAGGGTGATATTTGGAACTATCACAACGAACCATATGTAGAGCGTCACGAAACAGACACTACTATAGAAATAAAGTTAGTGACTCTGCGTAAGCTCTTGCAGAGCAAAGACAATCAGGCTGTTTTTTTCTATCAATGCACTTCAATGACAGTTAGCAAAGAAAGCCACAAAATCATCTCTGAATATCAACAAGAGGAATACGACACTTTTCATAAGGTAGACCAATCAAGCATCAAATGCGATTGCAAGGCACGTATTTTCAGCGCGCAGGGCGTCGCAGAGCAAATTTTGGAAGGACATTACAGCGCAAACTTAAAGTCACCCTTCGCTGCAGTTGACCAACTCGGCGACAAAGACCTGCGCAAAGACTTCAACAACTTCCTCACGGTCCAAGGTCTCTCAGACATCGTACCCTAGCCCCCGTCCCCTAACCGTTCGACTCCTCGGACCCTGGCTCTTCGGACTTCGGATCCTCGGACTTCGGATCCTCGTCCCTCACTCCATTGCAGGGGCGACGCCATGCGTCGCCCGGCATTACAACAACAGCTACACGAGATTCCTACAACTACGATCCAGTGACGGCGGGCGACGCATGGCGTCGCCCCTACAGTCGTACGAAAAGCTTTTCGGGCGGGTGGCGCATCAGTCGCCAACAGATTCTTAATCGGGGAGCATGTTTTTTGAGCGTTTCATGAGGAAGTCCACCAGTGGTTTCACTTCTTCTGGAACACTCAATTGATCAAAAGTAACAGAGTGCTTCTGCCCGTCATTTTCCATATCAAAGCTGTAAAGAAACACATCGCGCGCGGCTGCAACTTTCTTGCTAGATTGCGACATGATTTTGCTTGAACCGACTAAAGATTCTAATTCAGTAGCATCAGCATCGTTTTGCGCAGTATCAATTTCACAGCCCATGAACATTCCGGCGAATCCGCCAGACCTTCTAAAACTCATTTTCATAGATTTCATTGACTCCAACTTGATGCAGATCTTACAGCTTTAGAGAATAAATGCAATTTCCAAGAGAACGCATCATTCTAATGAGTGAAAGATCCGCTTGAGAAGCACATATGTGAAGCGTTCTTCACGGATTATTGGCAGTCCGTAAAACGAGCTGCCACCCGCACGGGTTTTCGGGCATCGGAAGCTAAATGAGAGCCTTTAGATAGCGCTTAATTTTTGGCTAAAAAGAGGGGGGTCAACGACTATCTGTCTTAACCTGTGACTCTCGTATTTAAATAAGAAGCCTTCTGAGGAGGAGCTCCCTTGAAAATCGCAGTTTGCACAAAGGCTGTGCCGGACACCGAAACAAAAATCGCCATCGGGGCGGACAAGCAAAGTATCGACACCACTGGCGTTCGATTTGTCACTAGCCCATATGACGAATACGCAATCGAAGAAGCTCTCCGATTGAAAGAGAAACATGGCGGAGAAACCGTAGTTTTCTCAATGGGTGGAGCCGAATGTACAGACGTTCTCCGCGATTCACTCGCACGTGGCATCGACAATGCAGTGCATCTAAATGACCCATCATTCATCAATCTAGATCCGTTGAGCACAGCTAAAGTGCTCGCCGCTGCCATCAAAGATGGTGGCTTTGATGTAATTATTCTAGGACAACAGGGCGTAGGTGGAGACAACAGCCAGGTGCCTGCAATGCTGGCAGAACTGCTCGATCTTCCACAAGTCACAGTTGTAGCAAAACTCGAAATCGAAGGTGGCAACTTCAAGGCTAACCGAGAAATCGAAGGCGCACACGAAACAGTAGAAGGTTCACTTCCTGTTGTACTCAGCGCACAAAAGGGACTTAACGAGCCACGTTATCCTGGTATCAAAGGCGTAATGGCTGCACGCAGAAAAGAAATTGCAGTAAAAAATGCCGAAGCACTTGGAGTTGCTGGAAAAGTCGGCGTTGACCACGCATCAATGAAGCTAGTCGAAATGGCACTTCCGCCAGATCGCGGACAAGGCAAAATGATCGAAGGCGACATCGACGCACAGGTAAAGACCTTGATTCAGTTGCTGAAGACAGAAGCACAGGTCATCTAGTTTTTAGTTTCATCGCAGAAGTGTTTTAGGAGAAATGACATGGCAAGCGGCATTCTAGTATTTGTCGAACATCGCAACGGCGCCGTAAGAAAGGCAAGCCTCGAGGCATTGTCTGAAGCACGCCGTCAAGTTGGCGGCAAAGAACCCGTGACAGCACTAATCGTCGGTGAAAATGTAAAAGCATTGTCAGCCGTAGCGAACAAATGCAAACCAGACAAAATTCTGGTTGTAGACAACGCTCAGTTTGGACATTATTCAACTGAAGGCTTCGCAGCAGCATTGACCGCAGCAGTTAAGCAAGCAGATCCCAAATATGTTTTTGCTGCTAACACCTCAATGGCCAAAGACTTGATTCCCAGAGTTGCAGCAAGACTCGATGCAGCCTGCGTAACCGACGTCTCTGAACTGCGCGTTGCCGGTGACAAGATTCAACCAGTACACCCGATGTACTCCGGCAAATCACGTGGCATTTTCGAACTCAAATCAGCAGTGTCCTTTATCACTCTCCGTCCAAACGTATTCGCTTTGACAGAAGTTGAAAATGGCCATCACGCTGAAATCATCGACCTGCCAGTCACAGTCGACAAAATCAGAGCAAAGGTAACTGAAACTCATGCTGCTACAGAGCAAAAAATTGAGCTTTCAGAAGCAAGCATTATCGTAGCCGGTGGACGCGGTATTAAAGGACCGGAAAACTGGGGCGTACTGCAAGGGCTCTGCGGAGTTCTCGGCGCAGCACTTGGTGCATCGCGCGCTGTTGTTGACGCCGGCTGGATCGACCACCAACATCAAGTTGGTCAAACAGGTAAAGTGGTTAGCCCACAACTATACATTGCATGCGGCATCTCAGGAGCCATCCAGCATTTGGCTGGTATGTCTTCATCGAAAGTTATCGTTGCAATCAACAAAGATGCTGAAGCTCCAATCTTCAAGCACGCTACTTACGGCATCGTCGGCGATGTTTTCGAAGTAGTACCAAAGCTCACCGAAGAGCTAAAGAAACAAAACACATAACTCGAAGCTCTACTTACCTAGACCTTCAAACCTGGGATGGAAGCCATGCTTCCATCCCATTTCGTTTTTGCGTTTATTTCAACATTTTAGTCGCGGAGCCCTGGGAGCGCAGGCATCCTTGCCTGCTTCTTCGCCAATAGCTTCCCGAAGCAGGCTGGAA
>CAZJLR010000092.1:0-22404 GCA_964546815.1 uncultured Candidatus Obscuribacterales bacterium
TACCGGCCAGTTTTGTCTAACTGATCAGTATTGCGCATGGCGTCGCCCCTACAAGTGACCATAACGAATTAGGCGTTCGCCAACAGAATCCCATGCGTCGCCCGGTACAAAAAAAACAGTCAGCTCAACTTAATTAAGGGGAAATCCTGGTGGAGGATTCGGTCGTTATGGAGATCTACCGTAGTGATTAAGAGATGGCTGTTGTCGTCTACGCTGAAAGATATTTCGAAGCGGGCTTCGTCTTTGTTGGCGGGTGGGTCGGCGTCGAGAAAGGTTTTGTTGTCTTCGTTGACGCAGAATACATTACGACGACTTTGCTCAATGCTAGACACAGTATTTATGCGCACGTTGCCAGACTCGTCGAAAACTAATTCTACTGCTTGCGAATATTTGCCCACAGTCTTACTGCCTATCTCGTAAATGGCAGCGCCTAGCTGGTCTTGCCCATCTCGTACAGCGCGAATTGTAAGCTTAGCCAGAGCGCTGGAAGACGGATAAGGTGTGCCTTTAGTTACCAAATTTCGATATTCATATTGCCCTGTTTCTGCATTTCGATGGCGAATTGCATAGTCATGGTGCAAATAATCGTTTAACTCTTGCCCCGCAATAAATGATGCTGCACCGCGTGAAATGGCGCCAATGGGCTTGTCCATTTTAATGCGATCTTTGCCGAAGATGCGGCGAAGTTGATTTTGCACACTGGGAATCTGGCTGCATCCGCCTACCATTAAGACCGCTTTGATATTGTCTTCGTCAAAGCCATGCTTGTTGGCGTCGTTCAACGCTCTGCGGATTGTTTTATCAATGAGAGCATAAGCATCATGGTCTTCGAGTAAACGCTCAAACTGTGCGCGGGTCAATTCAGCTGCAATTACTGAACCATCTAATGGATTCATTACCGTGAGGTTGGCTTTGTCTTGAAATGAAAGTTTCTCTTTCAAAGACTCGCATTCAGAAAGCAGCCTACGACTAATTTGCTGAATCTCAGGCGATGATGAATCAAAGCCATTCAAGCTGGCGACTTCTTCGAAAAGCCATTCATCAATTGTGCTACCACCAAACTCGATACCGGCTTTACCCAGCACGCTGCAACGGCTATCTTCAGCATGTGATTCCGTATCGCGCTTAACCACTGAAACATCGAGGCTTCCGCCGCCAAAATCAAATACCAGACAAGCTTCGCCGGCAAACATTCTGCTGCTATAGCCCAGGGCAGCAGCTGAAGGTTCATCGATAAACCTAACGCGCGGAAAACCAGCTCGCTGGGCAATACCGTGCAACCAGTTTTCGTAATGCTCAAACGCTTCAACCGGCACAGTTAGTGCAATCTCTTCGTGAAAACCTGGTTCGAGTTCTTCCATCGACTCAGTAATTATTTTGCTGAGGAATTCTTCCCCGGCTTCGAAATTTGAAATGTGCTTGTCTTCAATGCGGCGAGTCGCAGGGCTGCGCACCGAAATAAAACGCTTCATCCATTGAAAGGTGCGCCTTGAGTGAGCAACACTTCTTTCAATTACTTGATTGCCGTAAAAGCGATTGCCCTTGCCACCATAATGGATGAGAGATGGAACCACATTTACTTGCTCATCATTTATCTGCAACTGACGGCTGTAGTCGGTAAGCGTGTGGACAATGCCTTGCTGCCTCACTTTATCCCAACAGGAAATTACAGTGTTTGATGTTCCAAAATCAATCGCTATGCGTCCAGCCATTTATTGTGCCCTAGAAAAGTTATGCGTTTGTGCGATCAAATCCAGCCCGCAAGAGCCTGTCGTAAGGTCCACCGGCGACTGAAAGTGCGTTGTGCGTGCCCTTTTCTACAATGCTGCCGTCTTCAAGCACAACTATCAGGTCAGCGTGCCTTACGGTGCTCAGGCGATGGGCAATAACAATTACGGTGCGATTGCGCATCAACTCATTGAGAGCTGCTTGCACCATTTTTTCAGACTCATTATCTAACGAGCTGGTGGCTTCATCTAATATGATGATGGGAGCATCTTTCAAAAATGCTCTGGCGATTGCCAGACGCTGCTGTTGCCCACCCGAAAGGCGCATTCCGCGCTCACCGATGCGTGTCTGGTATTTATCAGGCAGCTCCATAATGAAGTCGTGGCAATAAGCTGCACCCGCAGCAGCCACCACTTCTTCATCTGTTGCATTCAATCTGCCCAAACGAATATTTTCAGCGACCGATGCGTTAAAGAGAAAATTGTCTTGAGTCACAAGCGCGATTTGAGAACGCAACGAACTCAGCTTATATTTTGTCTGCGGCTTGCCGTCAAACAAAATAGTTCCAGAACTTACATCGTAAAAGCGGGGTACAAGGCTAGCCAGAGTTGACTTGCCAGATCCGGACAATCCTACAAGAGCAAGCATTTTTCCGGCTGGGATTTCCAAATTGATATCTTGCAACACCATCTGAGACGGCTTTTCTGCAGCAACCGTTGGATATTGAAAGTACACATTTTTGAATTCGATTTGATGATTGCCTGGTGGCAAATCAATTGCGTCCGGGTCATCCTTCAACTCAGGCACCCGATCCAGAACTTCAAAAACACGGGCTGCTGCCGCAAGGGCAGGTTGGATGATTCCATTGATTCGACCGATGTTTTTAATCGGTGAATAAAGCATGAGCAAAGCAATGATGAACGAAGTGAGCGAACCGATCGTCATAACTTTGTGGACAACCTGCCATCCTGCCGCCCACATCACGGCGGCGATGCCCAGAGCTCCAATCATTGCGAGAATCGGTGACATGAGTGCTTCTGCACGCACTGACTTCATGTTGTTATCAAAGAAATGCTGATTTGTAGTCATAAACCTGGAGATTTGATAAGTCTCCAAATTGAATGACTGGACAATTTTAGAACCTTGTATTGATTCTGATATCACAGAAACAAGATCACCAATCGCTTCTTGACCGATGCGGCTTGATTTGCGAATTCTTCGGCTCAATATATTCACAGGCAAGACTATGCAAGAAAGAATTGAAAGTGCTATCAAGCTGAGCTTCCAACTTTGCATCAAAAGCACGATAACCAGCGAAATCAAAGTAGTTGTTCTGCTAATCAGTGACTGAAAAGTTTGCGAAATAGCATTCTCAATCACAGCTACGTCGTTGGTTATTCGTCCGATTAAGATGCCCGAGGAAATAGTTTGAAAGTAAAGCAGAGGCTGTGATTCGATGTGGCAAAATAGCTCATTACGCAAATCGCGTATGGCAGCTGCGCCGACAAATCGAATTGTCCATGCTTCAAGAAAGCGGAACAAGCCCTGCAATCCGGCAACTATCAGCACCAGAATCGGCACCATATAGATGAGCTTTTCCTGTCCATCGACAATGATTTTTTGTAAGCCTTGCCCTGCCAACCAGGCAATGGCAGCGTCCATACTGCCAGAAGGCACTGCGGAAATGATACCCACGACAAAAGGCACCCAGTAGGGCTTAATATAATTGAGCAGGCGCAGGTAAAGTTGGAACTGTGTTAGCTCCTGTCCTGGCACTGCTGGTTTTACGGGCGGTATCACTGGGTTTCGCGCTGTTTGTGTCAACGGGGGTTCCTTCAGCCGGGCTGATTAATCGATTTTTTCTAGACTGGCTGACAGTTCTCGCCTGAAAGATTCAGCACAGAAAGTATTTCACTGGCTGCGTTATCAGTAAAATCACCTTCGCCCAGATGACTTTTCAGCACCCTGAGTTCGGCAGTGATTTCATTCCGCAAACCGGGAACATCGAGCCAATCACGTGTATATCTTACGAGCTGCTCCGCACGGCAATCTAGTTGAATTAGTTCAGGAACGATGCCTTCGCCGTGCAACAGGTTGGGCCAGCCGAAATACTTAACAATTTTGAAGATAGACGCGAGAATGTATGTAATCCAGTTGGCATGGTAAAAAATGAGCATTGGCTTGGCTATCAGGGTTGCCTCCAAAGTTGTGGAGCCCGATTTTGCCCAGAGCAAGTCTGAGTGCGTCATCAATTCTTCGTTGTGATCTGATGAACATATTCTTATGGTGCTGCCGACAAGACCTTCAAGACCATATTTCTTGATTTTAGAATCGAGGCTCTCACCAAGCACTTCATTAGTGGCAGAAATGGCAAATTGAATTTCAGGTCGCTCTGCATGCAGCCAACTTATTGCTTCTAAAACGACACCTGAGTGCGAAGCAATTTCCTGTCTGCGGCTGCCAGGGAAAACGCCCACAATTGGCTTGCTGGGGTCTAAGCCGTGCAGCTTGCAAAAATCTTCTTTGCTGCGCCGCTCGCTTTCAGGCTTAAATTTTAGAGTGACAGGATGCCCTACAAATCGTGCATTTACCCCATGCTTGCGATAAAGCGGCTCCTCAAAGGGAAATATAACCAGCATTTTGGTTACTGCTTTCAAAATTGCATTTATGCGCCAGGGGCGAGAACCCCAAACTTGCGGAGAAATGAAATATACAATCGGCGTATTTTTGACATGCTTTCGCACCAGAGTCGCGAAGCCTACGTTAAACCCGCCAAAATCCATCAGCAGCATCGCATCTGGTTTGTCGTTGATAATTCGGTTCAAAAGGTCATACCTGATTTTTATCAACTTCGGTAAGTGCTTAATCGGTTCTATCAATCCGATCACAGCAAAAGATTCAACGTCATAAAGCAAGCGAGCTCCAGCGGCTTTCATAGCCGCTCCGCCGTTGCCCCAAATATCAAGACTGGGGTCTGCCTGCTTGAGTTTTGATACCAGTTTGGCAGCGTGCCTATCTGCAGACACATCACCAACGCTTATAAAGAGGGACTTATTTGTTTTTTTTTTGGTGCCTACATGCAAGGCAACAGAACCGAAAGCTAATTTGTGCCATTTGACGTCGCTCAAACCAGCGTTGGCAAACATTTCACTGAGGCGCTCCGGATGCGGATAGTTTTTTCTCGACTCAGGCAAATAAGTATATGCTTTGCGATCTTTCTGAATAATCTCGCCGATTATCGGCACGATTTTGTCAAAGAAAAATAGAAAGAGCGGGGTGAAGATGGGCATGTCAGGCTGACCGAGGTCAAGGTTGATTACATGACCGCCGGGTTTTACAACACGCGCCATTTCATCTAAACCCTTTTGCAAATCGGTAAGGTTTCTCAAACCAAAACTGATTATGGCAGAGTCAAATGAGTTGTCCGCAAAAGGAAGTGCCTGCGCATCGCCTTGCTGCCACGACACTTTAGCCGACTGCTGCTTGCCGGACAAATGAAGATTTGGAGTTGAACTTGAAGAATCAGTTTCGTCCGAAGCTGCAGTCGAGACACTGCCAAAGCCGGGGGCAGAGGCGGCAGCAAGCATTGAAGGGCATAATTTCTTGTCGGCGTTTTGACGTTGTTTTGCAACTGCCAGCATCTCTGGCGAGAAATCTAAACCGACCACTTCGCCTGCAAAATCGTCTTGCCCAGCTATGAGCATAGCCAGGTCGCCGGTGCCTGTGCAAACATCAAGATATCGACCATCGCGTACTAAGGACATCTCCTGAATAGCACGATGTTTCCAAAGTCGATGCATGCCGAGGCTTATGAGGTCGTTTGCAAGATCGTATTTTTTTGCAATGCGATCAAACTGCTTCAGCACGTAATCGGCTTTTTCGTCCGTAGTGGGCAGTTGAAAAGTCACTATGGTGTCACGAATCCGAAACCGAGAACAACGCACAAAGTCATGAAGAGGAAGACAAAGCCCCAGGTGAGCTTATCGAGACCATCTTCTGCGCCACGCTTTCCTGAAAACATGGTGGCAGCGCTACCGATTGCTCCTAGCCCATCGCCTTTTGGAGGATGAAGCAGAACGAGTCCGATAACGCCAAGCGCTGCCAGTACTTCGAGAACCAGAAGCGCAATGTACATGACTTTCATAAAACACCCTGCATGACAAAAAAACGAGCTTTTGAGCGACAGACCCCGAAGCCATGAAGGCTGAATCTACCGACAAGGCAAATTATATCGGAAAGGCTCAGTGAGATTCCCTTTCGTCAACTTTGCTTACGTCCCCAATAGTCGTCAAGAGCATTAACACTAGTGTTTCGTTCGGGTATAGGGCAAACGATTTGCCGATAATCCCTGAGTTTCTTGAATTTTTTTTCAGATCTCAAGGTTATCGATCTACACGGGGCATATAGGACGTGGGGAGTGTGTCGTTGGTATATTCTTTGACGAAAATTTGTCTTTACAGGTTTTCCTAGTAGAAAATCAGGGCATGCACCTTACGAATGGGGTTTCTGCATAAAAGGCAGTTGGGTGGACTATGTCGATTTCATTCATGAGTGAAGTGGTCAAGATCTCAGATCGTTTTTGCGATCGCAAAGATCCAGACTCAATAGACCGTCAGGGTCAGTTAAACCAAGTTTTGGTTCTTGTCGTAATTTTTCACGCAATTACAGGCATAGCCTTTGTAAAGATGGAAGAATACGAACGGAAGCATCCGAGAATAATTAGAGACGTGGAAGTCAATTTCGAATTTACTGCCCCACCACCTGCACCTGACTTCAGAGTTGGCGAAACGCCAAGACCTATCACCCTGACTGAAGGTGAAAATCCAGACTCAGGTTCGTCAGCTTCAGCCAAACCGCTCGAGGCTGACAAAGTGTCATTGCCGACAACCAAAGCTGAAGAAACGCTGCCAGTTCCAACCCCAGAACCAGCCAGACCGACAGTTTCACGCAACACAACTCAAGAAGCTCCAGTAGCTATTGTCAAAGAAACGACTATCAAATCTCAGCCGATTCAAACTCCCAAATCAAGTCCAAAAGCCCTTACAAAGCCAACTTTAGCCGGAGCAAACTCAAGCTCACAAGCATCCGGAGGACCATCAGAAGGCGGCTCTCCCGATGGTAAGGAAGGCGGAACAGGCACCGGCGGAGACGGCTCAGGCGGTAGCGGCACAGGCGACGGCGACCCAGGCTCCGGCACAGGCGCAGGCACAGTGGGCGGCGACATCGCCACAAAACTGGGCGGCAGCACCAGAGCGATGGGAAATATCGCTCCTTATAGAAGAAATCTACTTATGAAGATTGCCGCAAATTGGCATCCAAAAAGAAAAACCGAAGCTATGACTGTTCGTATTGAAATTGGTAAAGACGGGCAAGTTTTAAGTGCAGAAATAGTTGAAAGTTCGGGTAATAAGAGAGCGGACGCAGAAGCACTAGCCGCCGTTGAAGCAACTGAATTTGACCCGCTTCCAGCGTGGTTTAAAGGTGAAAGTATACCGTTCCAAATTGACCTTTCTAAGGTGGAGGAATTACGCCAGTGACATTTCAGGCCGCGGCAGTCGAGGGAACCATGGACGAGGAAAACAAGAACAAACCTTCGGCGGTAAAGCAAGTTACAGGTTCAGTCATGGATTTCTTCGGAAGTCTGCCTGTGCGACTTGTTATTTTGTTCATCCTAAGTGGTGCGATAACACCCTTCGTAGCAGACTTCATTTACCCGGCGATGGCAGGGTCTGGTTATCAGCAAATAGGCAGGACACTTTCAGAAGAAGCAAAAAAGAAAGTTCCACCTAAGTCAAAAATTTTGCAGGCGTTCAATCAATATAATCTGGCCTGGTACTACGTCACCACAGCCGATGGCACTCTAGACCCTAAGACTGAGTCTTATGCCCCTGACTTGCCGAAGTACGACATTACTTCAGGCAATATTGAATGGCGCGAGAAAAAATATTATGAAGCAGTAAATGCGATGGGTGAAGGCAAATTGCTTCACGTCGGTTTCGCTCAAACACCATTCATGTCAGCCGCGATGGGCATGGGTGCAGCTATGTCGGCAGCACCTGCGAATATGGCATTCGTCTGGGCAGTAGTCGGCAGCACCGCAGTATTCATTATAGGAATGCTGATGATGTTTGTAAGCAAGCCACTGTCTCTCATCGCTAGAGCCACAGGCTCACTATTGCTGGCAAGAGATGCTTACTCCGGTGTCACCGGCGGCGGGCTCGATGTATCAGGCGCTGTATCTGAAGTAACAAAAGTCGCAGCCGGACTCAAAGACATTCGCAGACAGTACGACGAATTGGTTGCAGCCAGAGTCGCTAAAGACGATGAGTTGCGCAAGAAAGAGAAAGAGTTCGAAGCAAAATCCAAAACACTCACCAAAGAGTACGAAGATCAGCTCACTCAAACTCAAGCCAAAATTTCCGAACTATATACAAAGGAAGCGGAAGAAGAATTTATCAATGGACTTGGTAAAGAACTCGACCAACTCAAATCAAGTCACCAGGTTTGCCAACGCATTCTCGACAAACTCAACGACAAATTCCCTACCAGTATCATGTTTGGTGCCTTCTTCAAGGCCGACCGTTATCAACGTTTGAGCCTCGACTCCTGGTTGGGCTTTGACGACCGCAACGCGCAAGCACTCAAAAAGCTTGACCACACACGTATTGCTCGCGAAGTGTTTGCCACAAACAAACATGTCACTCTCGGTATGGAAGGCATTCGTGACTACGGCTTGACTCAGATGGCACAGGCTAACAACTTGCGCACAGCAGTTTACATGCCAATTATTTTCCAAAGCCGTAACCTGGGCGTTGTAGCAATCTACTTCACCACCGAAGGTCAAACAGTTCAAGACAGACTTCGTGTTCTGCGTAACGTTGTTGAACTTGCTTCACGCGTTCTGCACCAAAACGTTCAGTACGAAGAAGAACAGGAAGCCGCTCGTACAGACCCGCTTACTGGTTTGCGCAACAAGAAGTTCTTCTACGAAATCATGCCGCAAGTTATGGACCGTGCCGCAGTTAACCCTGAGCAAAATCCAGTCTCGCTCGTGATTATGGATGGAGATCACTTCAAATCTATCAACGACACCTACGGGCACCAAATTGGTGACCAGATGCTTCAAGAAGTATCGAAGGTTATCAAAACATGCGTGCGCACCACAGATTCGCTTGAAAAACTCAGTGCACCTGGCGATTACCTCATCCGTTATGGCGGAGAAGAGTTCATCATCGTCATGGAAAACACTGACGCCAAGCGAGCCATGGCAGTGTCCGAACGTGTAAGAACAGCCATCGAAGCGAAGAGCGACTGGCCGGCTGGCATCGCCAAATGGACAGTTTCAATCGGTGTTGCCACATTCCCGATGGACGGTAAGACGACTGATGACTTGCTTGCAAAAGCAGACACAGCCCTCTACTACGTCAAAGAAGTACTAGACCGCAACAAGTGTATTCACTCTCAACAAGTACCGAAGAGCTACAAGTCTTCCAAGTCTGCAGCTGTTATCGGTGGGGAACTCGGCGTATTCGACCCGGCAGCTCTGCTTCAGTCTCTTGCAACAGCATCGAAGACTGGCGTGTTGACAGTGCAAGCTCCGGACGGTCGCCAGCTCTGGTTGCTGTTCGATAGCGGCAAGCCTATGCAAGCACGTATGGGTAAATATGCCGGACAAGCAGCAATCGTCGAGTTTGTTTCAACATTTGAGGAAGGCAACTTCAACTTCCAAGAAAAGTCTATGAGCGGCAAGGAAACTATGACCAAGCTGCCCAGACTGGACGAAAGCTTCAACATAACGAAGAGCTTAGAACGTATTTTGATGGACGGTGCTCTGGCGCAAGACAACTTTAATGCTGCCAAGAAAATCATTCCATCTCTAAACATGCTCATTCGTCCTGTTGCTCCTGTGGAATTCGCCGCTCGCTGGCAACAGCTCGGACAAATTCCAGAGCCACCAATGCCTGAAGAATTCAATGTCATGTCCGACATTGTGCAAAAGGCAGATGGCAACACAACTCTGCACAACATATTCAGAGGAATGGAAGGAGTCCCGACCCACATGCTATGGCGCTCGGCATCACTTCTAATCCAACACGGACTAGTCCAAACCAAGATGCAGCAGTAACAAAAGTCGCTGCCCCCTGGTTCTCAGTTCATAAATCGTTCAATTGTAGGGGCGACGCCATGCGTCGCCCCTCTTATTTGGCGGTGGATCTAGATATTGCATCAAAAGCTAAAAACCCGGCTCTTCAACTGCCGGGCGACGCATGGTGTCGCCCCTACGCGATCGGGGGTTCGGGGGAATGGAATTCGCGATCTAGATATTTCTGCAAGATAACGGCGGCGGCTTGTTTGTCTACAAGGTCTCGATTGTGTCCTGTTTTGACGCCAAGCAAAGTCAGCGTTTGAATAGCAGTGAAGGTTGAAAGACGCTCGTCTTCGTAAATGATTGGCAAGCCGGTGGCGCGCGCTAGTTTTTTGCCGAACGATTGCACTTTTTGCGCTTGCTCGCCAAGTGAGCCATCCATATTCGACGGCAAACCAACGATTATCTGCACAACACCATGACGCTTCGCCATCTCGGCAATCGCTTTGACATCATTAGCCATATTGCTTCGATGCAAAGTCTCAAGTCCGGCTGCGGTCAGTCCTAACAAGTCTGAAATGGCTATGCCTATTCGCTTGTCACCGACGTCCAGTCCGAGGCAGCGCGGTCGTTGTTGCATAAGAGTTCTTGTAGCAGTATTACAGCTGCTAATGATACTATTTTTCCCCGGGTCTCGATCTGCTGGTCGTCAAGATCGGGAGTGTTTTAGCTGTTAAAGGGGCAAAGCTCAATGAAATTGTTTCTGGTTCGGCACGGTATCGCAGTTGATGGTCTTGGTGGCGAAATAAAAACAGACGCCCAACGTCCGTTAACTCCAGAAGGAATTGAAGAGCTTGAAGTCATTACTAAAGGGCTGAAAAAAGCGGGAATTAAACTAGACCTGCTGGTTTCGAGTCCGTTGATAAGAGCAAGGCAAACCGCCGCAGTATATGCAGACACGTTCAAGCTAAATGAGCCAGAAATTTGCGGAGCGCTGGCACCAGGTGGCGAACCAAGCGAAGTATTCCACTTCCTGAAAGGCTACCAGGCAGAATCAATCGCGCTTTTCGGTCATGAGCCGGACATGGGAGAAATCGCGCAGGCATTGCTGGGAGCAACCTTCGCCATTCCATTCAAAAAAGCAGGCGTCTGCCGCATCGACGTTTGGGATATGCCGCCAAAACAAAGCGGAGTGCTCAAATGGTTCATCCCACCGAAACTGGCCAAAATGCTCGCCAAATAAGCATTTGTAGGGGCGACGCCATGCGTCGCCCCTACAAGATTCAAACGCATGGCGTTGAGCCTACTCGTAGCGGTTTCCGGCGTAGTCGATGTAGCCGCCTTCGTGCCTGGGGGTGTCGCTGTGGTGTGTCCAGTGTACGACTCCGCCGCGTTTGTTCCAGATATATTCGCCTTTGACTGTTACCAAATCGCCCACCTGGATTGGCACACGAGGCGCGTATTTAATGTCATGAGCGACTTTTACTGTCGTGCCATTGTTTAAATCCAGCAAGAAAAGCTCGTGCGGAAGACCCTTTGTGTCCTCCGGCAATATTTTGCGAACACGTGCAGAGAACAACACTTCTACCTTACGCGCCTGCTGTGCTTGAGCTTGCAAGACCTGGTCTTGGCTGACAGACTCTTGCGATGCAGTAGACGAGCTTGGAACATTGCGCTCCTGCTCTTGGTTCTGATAAGCACCACTGCGTTGATTGTCTGTGGGTACTGCGGCAGGTCGCTGGCCGCATGAGCTAAAGGTGAGGCTTGACAAAAGAATTGCCAGCAAAAGGCAAATGTTTTTAGGAACTAAACTTCCTGAAATCTGTCTACTCATGGTGCTTTCCAAATATATAGAATACGCTGTTGATCATATCCATCAATCCACCCAAACGTTAAAAGAGCCTCGCGGCGTGACTTTCGTGGTATATAAGGAAAGAATAGTTGAATTTCCGTGGATTACTGGCTGATGTCCTCTATTTATATCACCCATGAAGTAGTCGAAATGTCCGAGTTGCTCCCGATGGCTCCTCAGCCAGACTGGAGAACCCTTGCCATATCGAAATTGCAGCGTTATGGATTGCGCATAGTTAATCCTATCGACTGGGCAATGCCCAACTCGGTAGAAATCGAAAGTGTCGAAAAGAGAGTTCGCCGAGCGCTAGATTTAATAGATCAATGCGACGCCGTTCTGGCTAACTTGCACCGTTCAAATTACGGAACGGCAATGGAAATTTTTTACGCCCATCGTCGCGGCAAAATGGTTACCGTGGTTGGACAATCGCCTTTCAGCCCATGGGTACTTACACATTCGCAAGCCCGATTTGGCGAACTCAGCCGAGCCCTCGATTTCTTAATCGAAGAGAGCCTGCAAACTGACGTTCTCAATTGGGCTTTGCAATTTGAGTCGGGTCTTTCCAGCAAATATGAGGAATACCCGCCCGCCGGCGAACAAGACTACCAATTTTTTGGTGGAGACTTGCCTGTCCTTGTTCTCGCCCCTCACGCCAGCACATACTTCCGCGATGGCGAATTTCTTGAGCCAGACATTTTCACAGGTGCAATCGCATCAAGCTTAAACCGCTCGTCACGCTGCCATGCCGCAGTCAGCACATATTGTTCGCCCGCCGACCCGTGCTTCTATATCCAAACACCGCTCGTTAGAGCAGTGGGCGATATAGTTAAGTCGGGACAGGTCGGACTGGTTTTAGTTGTCCTGGGATTAAATTGGCACGAAGCCCCATCGGTGGTGCTTGAGTCAGCTGGTCCTGATGGTTTTGATACAAACGAAATGACAAACCGTTTGCGCATGAAACTTGCAGCACTCGACCCGGTTGTGGTTAGAGAACCCGAAGAGGACGTTAGAGTGCTGATGCAATTTATCTCGCAAACAATGTCTGTCCCTGTAATCACCATGAGAGTCCACAGACGTTTTCGCATGCCCAGATTGCAGCCAGAAACGTTCTTGCAATTGAATGACGCTGTTAGCAAATTCATCATCGAAACAGGCAACGAGATGTTGCGGAGCGCCAACTAATGACAGATGCACTGATTGCTTTTGTCACCTGCCCGGAAGGAAAAGGGCGGGAATTAGCTCATACTGTCATAACTGAAAAACTGGCAGCTTGCGTCAATATAGTGCCGTCAATTCGTTCAATCTATCAGTGGCAAGGAAAAATTGAGGACGAAGGCGAAGAACTTTTGATTGTCAAAACGCAAAAAGAGAAATGGAAAGAATTTGAAACGAGGATGAAAGCTATTCATCCTTACGAAGTACCAGAAATAATCTGTTTTCCGATAGAAGACGGATACGCTCCTTACCTAAACTGGCTAAAATCTAGTGTACTGGGATAGTCTCCTGCAAAGGTAGAATGTGACTGGCGAAACAATCATCCACGTTTTTTGGGACAGGGCTAAAAAAACCCCTGACCGTCCGGCTATTTTGGAAAAAATATCCGGCTCATATAAAACGATAAACTGGCGCGAGAGTGCATCAATTGCAGAAAGAATTGCAGCAGCTCTTCTCGATAAAGGCATCAGTTTAGATCACAAAGTCGCCATTGCATCATCAAGCAGACCACAGTGGACGTGGTGCGACATTGCCATTTTATCGATTGGCGGAGTAACCGTTCCTATATATCCGTCACTAAACGCTACAGAGTCAGCGTACGTTTTAGATCATTGCGAAGCGACCGCAGCGTTTCTGGAAAATCCGCGACAACTGAAGAAGTTGGCTGGTTTGCCACAGTTGCCAGAGCATCTGCGCTTTGTGGTTTTGCTGGAAGGAACTTCGGATGAAGGGTTTCCGATTCCGGTGTATACATGGAATGATTTTCTGGAAATCGGCGCGAAAAAACTGCAAGCCGAAGCAAACTGCGTAAGCGAAATTGCAGAAAAAATCGAGCCCTCTCGCCTTGCCACAATCGTCTATACATCAGGCACCACAGGCATGCCGAAAGGGGCGATGATCAGCCATCGCAACATATATTATGTAGTAAAAACATTGTGCACGAGTGTCGGATTCAACTCGGAAGATCTTGCGCTTTCTTTCTTGCCGCTTTCACATATTTTTGAAAGAGTGGGCGGGCAATTTGTAACCATCTTTCAGGGAATACCTCTGGCATTCGCCGAATCAATGGAGTCGGTCGCCACAAATATCGCTGAAGTCCGCCCAACAATAATGAATGCGGTGCCGCGATTTTACGAAAAAGCATATAACCGTATTCAAGGACAAATAAGACTGCTTCCCACACCCCAAGCCTATTTCGCCAGGTGGGCGCTATCATTGGGGCGACGCGCCTTAAAAGCCACAGAAGAAAATACAAACGGAAAACGAGAAGTAGCCCGACAGATATACAGAACAGAATTGCGCGTTGCCGATCGTTTTGTGTTTCGCAAAATCAGGCAGCGCTTTGGCGGACGGCTCCGCTTCTTGGTTTCAGGGGCGGCACCACTTTCTACTGAAGTGCATCAATTTTTCGGCTCAATCGGAATTCCAATTTTAGAAGGGTATGGATTAACCGAAACAACAGCTCCAATTTCTTGCAACAAACCAGAAGACAACAAACGCGGCTCGGTCGGAAAGCCGCTTCCTGGCGTGGAAGTGAAGATTGCGGCAGACGGTGAAATAATGGCTCGCGGGCCCAGCATTTTTGGTGGCTATTACAAAAATGAAGAGGCTACAAAAGCTGCTTTTAACGATGGCTGGTTTTTAACTGGTGACATAGGTGAATTAGATGCCGATGGTTACCTAACAATCAAAGACAGAAAGAAAGACATCATCATCACGGCTGGCGGCAAACACGTTGCTCCGCAAGTTTTGGAAAACATGCTTGCTGGCCAGGGGCTCATTAGCCGAGTACTCGTATATGGTGACAGAAGAAAATATATTTCGGCTCTGATTACTCTAAATCCTGATGAGCTGAAAGTATTCGCGTTGCAAAATAACCTTCAGGACGCAGCAGCAGAATTGCTATGCAAGCACCCGAAAGTTATCGAGGCGGTTCAATTGCAAATCAATGAGACAAATGCGCGACTTGCAAGCTTTGAACAAATAAAACGCTTTTTGCTCATGGAACATGATTTCACCATCGAAACCGATGAGCTGACCCCCACCCTGAAGATTAAACGCAAATTTGTGACTGAAAAGTTCAAGGCGTTGCTCGACAGCCTTTATGAAAAAGAAGACGTTGCCGCTGAAATTTAGACAAAAGTCGGGCAAATCCACCTAAAATCAATGATTAGTTGGTTACAACTATGTGCTTTTGGAATCCAAATTCCACGAAAAGCCCACAAATTAGGCTTATAAATAGTGAAAACCGCTTTACATTCGCTTGGCAACTCATTAGAATATAGGCACATTTACCTGCCAAATCTTTGCTGCAATAGCAAAGTGCGTTTTTACTAAAAGTTCGATTTTGTATCCGGTTCAACTTGCCCCCGAGGGTTTTTGCGATGTTAGACTCATTTTCTAGAGGCTTCCGAATGATCTGGGCCAGCGTGAAGATGGGCTGGCAAGACAAACGTCTGTTGATTCCGTCGGTGCTCATAGTCTTCACCAACATGCTGTTTGGTTCTATTTTCTTCCTCAACAGCCTCAAACAAATTGGCAATCAAGCCGGCAAAGCCGGAGCAGCATTGCAAAATCCAAGCGCAGCCATCGCAGCTCACAATGCGACAGCGATGGCTACAGCCCCATCAAATGGATTGCTCGGCGGGCCTCCCTCGCCTGGGACATTGCTGCACAATATGCAAGTCAACGGTCCGATAGACACAAACGGTTTTGGCTTCTCATTTGATGCAATCGGCAAATTTTTGACACCAGACAACATCATCGTTGGTGTTTCACTGATGGCAATCTGGTGGCTCACCAACAGATTCCTTGAAGGAGTCACAACAGCATTGGTTTACAGCCACCTCACTGAAGGTAAGGGCACAGGCAAATTCTCTGAAGCTTGCAATGCAGTCTTCCAAAGCTTGCCAGCCATAGTAATGTTGGGCATAGCAACTTTTATTGCCAAGAAAATCGCCGGATTCCTCCGCAACAAAACCCACTCAGGCGTCCTGGGCATGGGCTTCAATTTCCTGGCAGGCATTGTCGAAGTATTCTGGACTCTCGCTGGTCACCTGATTTTGCCAGCCATCGTCATCGAAGGCTGTTCATTCTTCGGTGGATTGAAGAGAGCTGACAAAATCGCTCAAGGCAGCTTGCTCACCATAGGTATTGGTGAAGTCGGCGTTGACCTCATCTGCAAAGTTTTCACAGGCGGACTCTGGACACTTGGCGGTGCCATCGCAGGCACTGCATACGCCGCTCACGCTCTGTTCAGCCCAGCCGTGCTGCTGTCTGGATTGATGTGGGGCGTCTCGCTCGTGCTCGTGACTGCGCTGTCAGTCTACATCCGCTCAGCCTTCTACACCTGCCTCTATGTCTGGGCAATCGAAGTGGAAGACCTCGAAGAGTCAGAACGCTCCAAAATCAAAGCGCCAGGACCGCTGGCAGCAGCTTTGTCCTAACAAACCGTTCTATTTATATACAAGAGGCAGGCCCAAAAGCCTGCCTCTTCATTTTTGCCCAAACCGCCCACCACTAGATACACTCCAAACGACCTATCACATATATCCCGCTTCAGCAGCCAGAAGAAAAGCATTTTCCGATGATCGATGCAGTGCCTACTGCAGAATTGCACATTGATCGCCAAAAGTGCCGCCACGAATTGCTTGACAGCCCCAAAGCAGCCTCCAGGAAGCCGATTCCGAAAGATGTGCAGTTTTTCATGATCGTATTATTACCATAGCTTCATCAACCCCCTGTCAATAAACTTAATCTTGGAGTGTGCCTGCCTTATCATCACGGAGCAACGGCGATGCACCAGTTTTCAAAGCCCAACACAAATGAATCAGCAGGGTCATTCCTGCAAAATCTGGGTCAAAAAATCCAGGAAATCTTGTCTGGCATTTTTAGCAGAAACACTGCTCAAGTAGTGCCTCAGACATTGCCCAAGCGCTGGAGTTCAGCCCAACTTTCCAAAGCGCCTGGAAGACTCAAACCAATGTCCCACCTGCAGTTTGCAAGACAGCAAAAGAATTGCACAGGTGAATCTAGCGGAAAGGAACTAAAACGTTCTGACCTTGAAGATATGGTTAGAGAAGGTGTGTGCATGGACGGCACTTATTTGGCTTTTGCCGATTTGTCTTATGCCTTCCTTTCAAATGGCCGCTTCAGAGGCTCAAACCTCGCCGGCGCCAACATGGCACGCGCAATCGTTATTGGTGGCAACTTCATGGATGCCAACCTTCGCAATGCTTGCCTCACATCAGCAGATTTGAGACATTGCAATTTCCACTATGCCGACCTTTCCGGAGCAAATCTCCGTGGAGCAAACTTGACCGGTGCAGATCTTTCTGGAGCCAATCTCTGGGGTGCAGACCTCTATGGCGCCAATCTTGAAGGCGCACTTCTTGCTGGCAGCAACTGGAATAATCCAAACGTATAAATGAATATGGCGATGTTTTTCACCGCCATATTCTGTTTACTAAAAACATCCCGCCACCATATGTAGTATCGCCGCCCAAGCACCTGCCGGGCGACCTTATTCACGCAACGCCTTTTTGCAACGCCTCCTCGCAACGCATTTTTGGCAACGCATTTTTTGGCAACAACGCCAGCTATTGTAGGAGCGACGCCATGCGTCGCCCGTAGGTTTAAAACAGATTCGTACCCCTTGCTCGAAATCGAATTCCATATTTAAGGGCCGGGCGACGCATGGCGTCGCCCCTACAGTTTTGTCGGGTGCACACAGCAATTCGATAGAATCGGCATCCTAAAGGCTTCCGCACACATACTATTGTCCAAAAATGATAAGCGGATAATTAAAGCTTGAGAATTCGGGGAACCAGTTGACTTCCTTTACGCCATCGAACCTTGTCAAGCAAAAGCGCATCCTGGCTATGAAATTCGTATAACCACCATACGAAACTTGTTAAAGGAATAGAAACACGCTTTGCAAGTTGGGGTTTGCAGTCTATACTTCTCGCATGAATAAATTACACACAATCATTTTTCTATCCGCGACGCTCTTGGGCGTAAGCGCACCGTGCATGGCTTCCGAGTCAGATAGCACCAAGCTAACAGTGGCTATGCTGGGCAGCCAGTCTGGGCACGCTGTAGCCAACGATGCTGCACTGCAAAAGGCAATTGAAGCCCTGGTGAAGCAACAGCAACAACAGCAGAAGCAGAATGTAGATCTCAAGAAGAGACTACCAAACAAATTGGACAATCCAATTGGCGAACACCCATTGAGAGATTCTGAAAGAACACTCATATTGGGCGGCGCTGAAGCGATGCCAATGTAATCCGCCAGGCGGAACCTATTAATAGAAGAGCAGGCTAAATGCCTGCTCTTTTTTTGTTCAAAGAAGTTGCTCTCGAAGCAGGCTGGAAGCCTGCGCCCCCAGGGCTGCCGCTCTTCAAGTGGAAATGGTGATAGTAGCGGCTTCGCTATTCATTCGAGTCGGCGGCAGCATCCCGTGCTTCGCCCGATATTTCAAAATGTGATTCGCCCCCTCAATACTTAGTGAACGAAGAATCAATCTCATCACTCCAGGCTAAAACCCCGCCCTTGAGGTTTTTGACATTGCTGAAGCCTGATTCCTGCATAAATTGGGCAGCCATGTTGCTGCGCCTTCCAGACCTGCAATAGACGATTATGGTTTTGTCTTTGTATTGATCAAGCTCGTCAAAACGAAAACGCATTTCTCCAATTGGTATATGCAACGTGTATTGGAGTTTGCAGATTTCAAGTTCATGCGGCTCACGGACGTCTAACAAAACAAGATCTTGCTTGTCGTCAAGTGCCTTTTTCAACTCGCTGACCGATATTTGAGCGACTGCATCTTGAGAATCCATTTTTACTCCTCGACTTTGACGATTTAAGTATAATCAAACAAGTTTATGGCGTACTGAAGGAGAATTCAAAGTGGCCACCCTGAAGACTTTAGAGCAAGCGCTAAAAGACATTCTCGCTGACGACAAAAAAATATCAAAATACGATGCCCAAGCTCTCAAAGAGCTCATTCTTGCTGACGGAAAAGTAAGCAATGAAGAAAAAACATTTTTGGAAAATGCACTCCAACAAAATACCTTTGACGAACGTGCATACGAAATACTCTCAGAATTTTTATTGAGAGTTTCTAGCTAAAACATTTTTTTTGCTGTCAATTAATTACGTTCTCTGTGTACACCTAAACAGGGGACGGTGCATTTATTCGGTTTGGACACGCTGGCGGAATCAGAATTACCTGCGACTGCTGTGGTGTTTATATGGATTTTACTAACGAAAATAAGGTCGAACAGCGTTCGATCAACGTCACGCCGCCAGTGCTTGAGCCAAAGCAAAGCGACTTGAACGCATACCGTCAAATGACAGCATCACCGAATGCTGAAAAACCTTTGCCACCATTATTTATTGATGGCGCATCAACAAAGGTAGAAATTAAGACTCCAGTCGATCTATACAAAGAAAGAGAATCACAAAGAGCACTCGATTATTCCAAGAAATTCGAGCAAGGCAGCAGCTTAGAGAAAACACTGCTGACCATATCGAGCCTTCCCAGCGACATGTCTATCGTCGCAAAGCCCGGACAGCTCAAGCTTTCGTCAAATGACTTTAGTAAGGTTGCCGAGACAATTCCAGCGGCGACTCTCGACAAAACTTTCCGCGACATTCTCGTCGGACTAAAATCTGCAGATTTGAATGGAAGCAGTGTGAAGATAGAAGGTGAGGCAAAAGTACCTGTGCCTCTGCCGGGAGGCATGAGCGCCGAAGCAGTAATCAAAAATCCAAGTTTCAAAATTGTTCCAGACGCTAAAGACGGAAATGTAATTCGACTGGAAGACATCTCAGGCATTTCAATCGGCAAGCTTGGCGTTGGCGGTGATATCAAACAGGTTACATTCTCATTGCTTGCTGATGAACAGGGGCAAAAATCGCTCCAAATTGAGATTCCAAAGCCAGAACACAAAAAGGCAAAACCATTTGATGTGTTTGGCAAATTGGAAGCGAAGATTGGTAATGCTTTGAACTCGGCGGTTTTAGATGAAAAAACCACCATCAGAATTCCTCTCGCAACAGCAGAGAATGCAGCTGTGGTAGAGCGAGCATTCAGCAATCTCAGAGATTGGTCGAAAGCCCCTGACAAAATGAATCCAGCAGACCTCGCCGCAGGAATTGCAGGAATCGATCTAAAAACAGCTCTGGGCAAAGCTTTAGACGGCATCACTTCCATCAACAAGAAAGGTGATGCACTCGAAATAACACGCGACAAGGCGAGCAAGCAAGAAATCGGTGGGCTGCCTATCGATATAGATCAAACAATAAAAGCAAAAATCGAATCAAGCGATAAGAGCCTAAAAATCTCGGGAATTGAGGGCATCAGCATGAGCCTTCCTGTTCCAGCAGAACTGGCTAAAGCTGTTGGTCTTCCGCAACCATTCAAAGCAAACTTGAAAGAACTTTCAATTAGTGAAGCTGAAAAAGATGGAAGCAGAACTTTGACAGTGAAGACTGATTCGCTGCTTGAATCGGTGCAAATTAAAGTTGATAGAGACCTCAAACCGATTGCAGCAGACAAGCTAGGAAACATCAGTCTTGACCTCACAATCAAAAACAAAGACGTTAGCTTGCCAATTGCAATTACTTTCAATCCCGCGCAGTTGGAAAAGCCCACTGCAAACGGACCTGATTTCAAGATCTCGCTGAAGGCGGCTGATTCTAACTACGTCAAAATGATTGAGACAATGGCTGGCACAAGCATTGAAGGTCCACTAAAAGACATGGTGAGTGGTGTCACTTCCATTTCAAAAACCGGCGACAGAATAAGCATTTCGCGTGACAAGAGCAGCAATCAAGATCTTGGCGGAGTCATTCTTGAAGCCGCAAAAGACATCAGGTTCAAAGTTTCACCTAATGGACCGAGCGGCGCCAGACTTTCAAATATCGAAGGAATAAACCTCAAACTTCCAATACAATTGCCGCAAACAATCAAAGACCTCGGCATAGACCCGGGCAAAGAAATCAATTGCGGACTCAAAACCATCGACATGTCATCGCCCGACGATAAAGGAAGACGCAACCTAAACCTTGAGACAAACCACTTGTTGAAACAGGTAAGCGTTCTTTTGGGAGCGGACATGAAACCCGCTCTAGACCCGAAAGGTAACTGGTACATGTATGGACGAGTAGACAATCCGCTGGCAAACAAACAAATGCCGATGTTGCTGCGTTTTGATCAACGCAACCAACTTGCAATGTCAACACAAGAGCTCATGCGCATAGGCGCACAAGCCGCCTGGCAAGCCAGCGACAACAAGGGAGCCGAAGGAATCGGCTTCGGCGTAATCGGTGTGGCAACAGAAGCCGGCGCGCTTGCCTTAGACGTAAAAGACAAAGCTGTTGAAACAGTGGTGGCAGTCAAAGACACAGTGGTTGAAGGAGCCGGTGTAGTCAAAGATGTCGCTGTTCAAGGAGCCAGATTAGGCAGAAGCCTGGCAATCGAAGGACTTAACAAAGTCGAACAGGGTGCATCTACTGTAGGTGGATGGATCGAGAGGGGTTGGAAGTCTATCTGGTAAATAAGAGTACAGGAGACGTAGTCGTCTAAATACTCTTCAGCACTTCACCTTTTGTACACCGAAGTCATCCATATTAACTGGATGACTTCGGAACAAAACATATGATTTAGTGAGGCATAAAGCAAAATGCAATTGCGATCGCAGCGACGCCAAAAGCAACGGACCAGAGTCGCAAGACAGATAGTCCACCAATCATCATCGCGATGCCGAGCCAGTAGAGCACCAGTTTTGGTGCCAATTCAGTCAGGCTTCGCGGACGATCGGTTCTAATTATGTAAGACTTGACTGGATTGTTCGGCGAATACTTGAGTGAAACCATCGAGTTCAAAGGAATTCGGCTACTAACTTGGCCTGCTTTTAATTCCATGTCTGGTCCTGAGAAGGTTTCACTGTCATTGGAGTTGTATTCTTTTCCGGCAACATAGAATTTGTAGGAAATTGACGCTGTGGCATGCGCATTCTTACCAGTGGAAGAAGTCGAATACGATTGAGTAACGGTTCCGTTTGTCACAGCCCAATCTCTGTCGTCAACGAAATCAAAGAAGCTCTTTTGATTGAAAACTGTAATTGCAAAACCTGCAACAACCATACACAGCATTGCAAGCGCCTTAGACCGCTTTCCCTTCCTCAACTCAGGGCTATCATTAACCTGAATTTGAGGTGTCTTCAGCTTTCCCTTCAGCAACCAATAGACTCGCCCGTTATGTTTTAATGCAACTGGCGTGTTCGTCTCTGGATCCATCAGAGCTTGCACTTGCTTATTTACCACAGGTAGCTTGCCCTCAATTCCAAGTGCCAAAGCGTCACTTGGCCAGGGAAAACTGCTTTTAAGATCTTTGGTTTGTAGAAATGCTTTTCTGTATGGTTCTTGTCCATTATTGTTTTGCAAGTCAGCTGCAAAACAATAATCTGCGTATTCCGGTGAAATAGAATAGTGATTCCGACACAAAGAGAATAATCG
>CAZJLR010000093.1:0-21845 GCA_964546815.1 uncultured Candidatus Obscuribacterales bacterium
ATCGAACTTGATTCGGCTCCATTTTAGTTCGCCAGCGGTATCCATGGCGTCGCCCCTACCAATCAGTCTTCGGTGCAGCAGGAGTTCGCTAACAGCATCCATGGCGCCGCCCCTACTCCTGAGCAGGCGGGATAGCATCCTCAAGATGAGTTCGGCAATAGCATCATGCAGCCTGCTGCTGAGCTAAATTATTCTGGGAGCACAGGCTTCTGGCCTGTTGCTGAGCTAAATTATCCTGGGAGTGCAGGCTTCTGGACTGCTTCTAAGCCGACTTAGCCCAGCGAATCTCGATTAGATAAGCCCACGACGCATAGCTTTAACGGCGGCTTCAGTGCGTCCTGATACTGCAAGTTTTTCCAAAATATGTTCGACGTGAGTGCGCACAGTCGAAACACCGATGACAAGCTTATCGGCAATTTCTTTGTTGCTCATACCATCAACCATCAACTTCAACACTTCTGTTTCTCTGCTTGAAAGTGGCGAAATCATGTCGTCTTTCTTGCTTTCTGCAGATGGTGGTGCAACACCCTCTTTTCCAAAAATCGAAAGCACCTTGCCGGCGATGCGGGGATCGAGCCAGGCTGCGCCTTCAGACACGCTTAGAATTGCGCGCTTTAGTCTGTCGGGCCCGAGATCTTTCAGACAATAGCCGTTTGCTCCGGCACCCAGAGCAGCAAAAATTTCTTGATCGTTATCGTGCGAAGTGAGCATGATGATTTTCACACCAGGGCGCTGCTCGCGCACTTGCCTTGTTGCTTCGATTCCGTCAATACCAGGCAAGCCAATGTCCATGACTACTACATCAGGGTCAGTCGCCACAATTTTGTGAACGGCTGTCAAGCCATCGGCAGCTTCACCGACAACCTCGAACAATCCATCTCTATGCAAGGCAGCACGCAAGCCGTCTCTGAGCAGCTCGTGGTCTTCAACCAAAAATACTTTGACGGCTGGGGGATTGTTCATGGCAGTCTCTTTTCAGAAGTGTTGAACTTTACGGTACGAAGTTTCAACCCGCAAATTAGTTCCTATTAGATATTATATTGCGAACGGGCACCTAAATTAAAGTCAGTCTGGCTAATGCGGAAAAAACAAAAATGAAAATACTCATTGCAGACGACGATCCGCATTCACTTCGCCTACTTCGACTATTGCTTATGAAAGAAGGCTACGAGGTTGTCACAGCCAATAATGGCAGTGAAGCTCTTGCCATTCTAGAAGAAGCAGATTCACCGAGATTGGTTGTGCTTGATTGGATGATGCCTGATATCGACGGGCTTACAGTATGCAAACGCATTCGCGCAACAGAAAGCGAAGATGAGTATCGCTATGTTGTTTTGCTCACAGCGCGCTCGCAAACAGAAGACCTTGTCACAGGCATGAATGCCGGTGCCGATGACTATATTGTAAAACCGTTCAATGAATCTGAGTTGAAAGTGCGACTGCGCGCAGGCAAACGAATTCTTGATTTGCACAAACAGCTTTTAGAGAGAACTCAGACAGTTCAAGATTTTGTGTACGCCTTTTCACATGATATGCGCACGCCTCTCATCGCCATAAACATGACGATGTCACAGGCTCTCGAAGGCACTTTCGGCGATCTGCCGGAAGAATATTTGAATATTTTGCGCAAATCAAAGCGGTCTATCCAAGAATTGATGAATATGGCAAACACACTACTGATGGTGGCACGCTATGAATATAATGAAAGCGGCTTAGAAAATTCCAGTGTTGATTTGCATCAAACAGCGCGCTCATGCGCCGAAGAGTTAGAACCAATTTCAGTGAGCAAGTGCATTGAAGTTGTTGTGAAATCACCTGATTCTCGCGCCATCACACAGGGCGATGCGCAGTCTATGCGACGCCTGTTTATAAACTTGATGGACAATGCTATTAAATTCAGCCCGGAAAACAGCAAAATTTTCGTCGCCTTCGAACTTACCGACGATACAATTACCACACGAGTTACCGATGCCGGATCAGGCATTCCAGAAGAAGAGCAGCACCGCTTGTTCCAGAGATTTTCCAGCGAAAAGAAGCGGCGCAAGGGCAGCGGCACGGGCTTAGGTTTATATCTTTGCCGACGCATCGCAGAAGACCACGGCGGCTCACTGCGTTATGAATTGAGCGAAAAACTTGGCAGTGCTTTTGTGCTAGAACTTCCACGCACTTCAAACTAATCTTTTTCGTTTCAGAAGTATTTCAGAACTGCTCGCTAATATACTAAACATAAAACGAGCCACGGTTTCTCTACAACCCTGCCAACTCCAACTCCAACTCGCCCGTGACTCGTTTTTTTTACTAGACCAAATTTGAAATCAATATTTTTTCCCAAAATGATTTTCCATCTTGGCTAAATCTTTGTCCCAGTTGTATTGATTTTCTTTTGAAATAGCCATACCTTGCATGTCTTTTTTCAAAATCGATTGACCAAGAATCACGAGAGGTTCGCTTGTATCGTATAGATTATGACTCAAAGAAACAGACATCATTAACACCAAATATGGATAAGCTTCGATTCTTTGCTCTCTGGTTCCTTTTTCCAACATAGCTACAATGTCTTTGGCCAGGGCTGTGGCTTGATCAAATTTCTGAAAACGTAGTTCTTGAATGAATAAAGTTGCTCGATAACCCATAATTCGCGGATCGCTGGGCACCATATGCTTCATATTATTTGTAACTATTTGGTTGAGAATCTCGAGTGATTCATCACCATGATTTAATGCACCTAAGAGTTTATAAGTTAAATCCATTGCACCATGCGCGCTGCGATTAGTCATGTAATTTTTCTTGATTACATCGTAAACTGTTTTTGCGCTTTTCTCGGCTTCGTCTTTTTGACCGGCATAAAGTTGTGCAGTACCAAGCAATGCCAGGGTTTCACAAATCTGAATACTTAAAGGACCGTACTCGTTAATGCGATAACTTTGCTGCTGCTTGAGTGAATCAATTGCCTGATATGGATTTTTTGCATTCAAGCTATAGTTTGCAAGAAAGGTAAGCATCGAATCGTAGTCTTGGTCAAAACGAACATTGCGCGAAAGAACGTATTTATGCGCAAGCATGCGACATTGTTCTACCTCAGCCGGCTTGTCTTCCAAGATCAAAACAGAAAGCAAATAATAGAGACTCTTCATCATACGGCGTTCTGAAAAAATTGATTGCTGCGCGTCCATATACGCGCGGTGCAACAAGGCATCGGCTTCGGGAATATTTTTCTGGTAATAAGCTTTCAAGCCTGCAGCAGTACATTTTTGCCAATCGATGTCTGCCAGAAGTTGATTGGCTTCTTTAGAACGCCCGTTTTCTTGAAGCAATTCCAGGTATGCATCTCGTATATCAGTCAAAACGTGCTCTGGACATTGAGCAGCCACTGCATAGTCTAGAGCGCGACGATAGGCTTTGGCAGCCTCATCAGGGTCTTTCTTGGCCAGGCTTACTTGAGCCAGACCAACGAGGCAACTTACAAGCTCTTGTCCCATGGCGCAATCATCAAGAAGCCAGCGATTGCCCCCAACCATAGACTGATATAAATTTGCCGCTTCATCAAAGCATTTTGCTGCTTCGCCATATTTTTCTTGAATTGCATAAAGATCTGCAAGATGCGCAAGCCCGTTTGCCAGGTCTTCGCGAATCAGCTTGCACATCATTGCTTCATCGCTGTCATTTTCACCCTTTGTGCCGCTGTTTGAGTTAGCAGATTTTGCCTTCATCGCAGCTTCAGCTGCTCGCGATCCGGCAGCTTCAAACACTTTGATGGCACGCTTGTAGTGGTCTTCGGCAGCTCTGTTTTTGCCTACAGCTTTGTCTATATCACCGAGGTCGCAAAGACTCACGCCCAGCCTAAAGTCTGAATCACCAAATCCTTCAGCAAGTGCAAGTGCCTCAACTGCCTTCGCACGGGCCTGCGAATATTGGCTTTTCTTGTAGCACTGCTCAGCATTAATGCGATATTTTTCCCAAAACCTCAAACGGTAGCTTTGCACCATAGAGCCACATGAGGTTAAAGACAAAGACATTGCGACAGGCAAAATGACTGCCATAACTTTGGAAATGCTCTTTGTTGCCGCTGGACTAATTGCTTCATCTCCCGAGCAGACACAAATATCATGCCCAAATCTAGGCTGCTATAGCCCAGGCATGGTTTCATTTGCTTCAAATAGAACGATTTTGCCGGGGGGTTTGATTAAGGGGCAGACTGTGGCAATATTAATGATACGCACGGTAATTTTTGAAAGCGAGAAGGCATGGCAAAACTCTTACTTGTCGAAGACGACACGGATCTCTCCGGAAGAGTAAACGAGTGGCTTTGTTTTGAACAACATGCTGTCGAATGTGTTTTTGACGGTATGGAAGCGACCGAGCGACTCAAATTTTATCAGTACGAACTTGTCATCCTTGACTGGGACTTGCCAAAGAAAACCGGCATAGACGTTTGCAAAGAATTCAGAGCCCGGGGCGGACTTACGCCAATTCTCATGCTGACGGGCAAAGGAAACATAAATGATAAGGAAATAGGTCTGGATGCAGGCGCCGACGACTATTTAACCAAGCCCTTTCACTTGAAAGAACTTTCGGCCCGCATCAGAGCCCTGCTAAGACGCCCGGCGACATTCACAGGCACTACCTTAAAGGTTGGAACACTTGAAATAGACCCGTCGAGCCATAAACTTACTATCGACGGCAAAGAAGTAAATCTTTTGCCCAAAGAATATGCGATTCTCGAATTTCTTATGAGACACCCGAATGAAGTTTTCAGCCCAGATGCACTATTAAATCGCGTCTGGAATTCAGAAAGTGATGCCTCAACAGACACTGTATACACCTACATCAAAACATTGAGAAAGAAAGTTTCACCAGAGGCGCCGTCGTCGATTATCAAAACGGTGCACGGTGTTGGCTATAAACTCGAAAGTAAATAAACTCGGCGCCAATCAAGTTTCAAATCTTTTTCAGCCAATGAGCATAGATTATCCATCACAAGCAACAAGTGGTGGGCACTCGGATGGAAAGTCTAACAGGTTCAAATTTATCGCAAAGTCTCTCCGGAAACAGCATCCAGGGCGATTTGATTTCGGTTACACAAAGTCCTGTAATCGGCAAAAACAAAACACAACGAGTCACCACCACTAGCAAATCTAGCGCGACAGGTCAGACAGTATCTGTTCTTGTTGAAGAACTAAAAGACGGTGTTCTGCTTTGTAGACAATTCAATCAGTATGCACCGACACGCATATCGGTGCGTGAAATTTATGAAAACGACGGCTCTTTTGTTTGCTCTGAAACAGAAAAACATGATGCAGACAATCGCATTACGAAAATCGTTATTAGAGGATCGGGCAAATCTTCAACCGCCCGCATTATGTGTGGTGACGTAGAACTCAGAGCCACAGAACGCTCTATCTTAATCGAATCACCAAGAGCAAGTTATTCTTACCTTCCTTTTGAGGGAAAGTGGAGTTCGTTTTACAAAGAAATTGGCATGAAATTAGAAATGAAAGCGAGCTATCTAAAAAATCCAGATGCAATTGTTGAAGGACCCGATGGCATCAAACTGGTTTTTCGCAATGGACGCATTGCAGACATGCTTTTAGCCAACGAATTTCAAATACATGAATGCAGCGGCAATTCAGTGCCGGGCATACTTTCATAGCCTTTAGAATTGCAGCACTCAGGTATTGGCAGGAAGTTGATCAGCCGGTTTTTGCGCGGGTATCTTAAACCAGAATGTACTTCCTTTTCCTTCTACGCTTCTAACTCCAATTTCACCACCATGCAATTCGACCAGTGATTTGCAAATAGCAAGACCAAGACCAGTGCCTCCTTTTTTCTTTGAGTCACCAATTTGATCAACTTGCTGAAATCGAGCAAACAAATTATTGACGAAGTTAGCAGGAATGCCTCTTCCCTGGTCTATAACTCTTAATTCTACGAAGTTGTTTTCAGCAGGCACGGCTTCAAGAGTAACCGTGCTTTCGGCTGGAGAAAATTTGATTGAATTAGAAAGCAAGTTCACCACAATTTGAATAATGCGGTCACCGTCAGCATATATTGTTTGATCAGTATCGACTATCTTGATGTTGACGTTTTGTTTATCGGCGAATGCTTTTACTGCTTCAGCAGAGCGCTCGAATAATGGCACTATCTCTGTATCGTGGCAGTCGATGCGCAATTGACCTGCTTCCATTTTTTCGATATCGAGCAAGTCATTGATGAGGTTTATAAGTCTGCTTGTGTTGTTTTCTGCGTTTGTAATTTCTTTATGGGCTCTTGCTGGAAGTGAACCCAAAACACCTTCAGAGAGCAATGTTAGTGATGCTTGCACAGAAGTAAGTGGAGTGCGAAGGTCGTGACTTACCATCGACACAAGTTCTTGCTTGCGTCTTGCGGCCTCTGCCAGAGCTTCAGCCATATTGTGAAAAACGTGATCAAGGTGGGCAATTTCATCGCCGCCACCGATACGTTGATGCAAGGTTTGATTCATCGACAATCGTTCTGTATTGTCCATCAAAACTAGCAAACGTCGGCTTGTGCCTTTGTTGAAATAGATAGCCAGCGAAACTGCGATAGCTATATTTACGATCACACCGAAACCGATGCAGTAGTAGACCATGTCCAGCGAGCGTTGTTCATCATGCAAGTCGACACGCTCAACTGCTTCTTGTTCTTTAACGAACAACCTGATGTCGCTTGTCAGGTCGCTGACCATACTTGTGATTTTGTCTTTGTCCTGCCCAAAGCGCTTCAAAGCTGCACTGTCGTGCATCACTTCGCTACTTCTTTCAAGCAAAGTAGTAATGCGATTTCCGATGCTTGTGATTCTCTCGACTGCAACTTTGCGATTGGCACTTTCTCTTAGCAAAAGTTTCAATTCATAAACTTGCCGCGGTATTCCGTCAGTAAGGTCTTTATAGCGCTCGTAAATTTTGTCTGAGCCTGTAGTGCAATACATGAAAATGACTGTGCTGCAGTCGATGATGTTGCGAAGCATTCCATTGGCGCCGGCCAGCACATCTACAGAATGCTTTTCCTTTCGAATTGCCTCCTGCGCCCGGCCGAGCGAGAATACAAGCATCCCAACGAAGATCAGCTCAAATGCAAGAGGCACTGCAACAAGAATGAGTGCTTTATGAGAAAGCTTGAGGTTGAAATTAATCTTCATTTGAATCTAGCTCTACAGCTTTATTTAGATACCCGCTGTAGGCAGCTTCCAAGCTCAAGAATCGAAACGGCGACAATTATCAGCCAGCCGAGCCCGGGAGACCTTAAAACTGCGCCAGTCATGGCGGTATATAGGTATACGGTTATAATGAAGCTTTGAAGCCAATCAAGAGAATTCCATTGCACAGCCTGGTAAAAAATGGAAAAAGCAAATTCGGCGCGGCAAAACTCAAAAAAGTTTTGAGTTTAAGCCTGCTTTTGGTTATGACTTTACCTTTTGCCGGACTAATCAGCGCAACAGAAGTCCAGGCAAAAGCCAAGAAAAAAGAAGCAAACACAAGCGCGCCGCCTGCACAGCAAAGCTCAGACAGCATGCCACCTGAAGCTCCGCCTCGCAACCAGGCAGCGCCGCCACCATCGCCAGAGCCTATGGAAGAGATGCCACCCATGGCACCCCCTATCAATCAGCATACTGACTCAGCGGCATCCAACCACTCTTCACCAATTTTTACTTTGCAGGCAAAGCATTATGCCATCGGCGAAGACACGCCCCCACAGCAATATCCACGCATAATGCGTCCTACGCTTGACGGACGTGCTTTCTCGACAGCGCCACTTGACGGACGCACAGATACAAACCAACTGGCTGGCTCTGCGCAGGTCAACCAGTTAAATCCATCCGCATCAGCTGGAGGTCCAGGTTCTCCACGTTCGCTTACACAAGTAGATATTCAGCGATTGGCAAATCACGAAGTTGTTTTGCTGATAGACCGCTCTGCAAGTATGGCAGCAATGGATTGTCCAACATCAAACCTTGGACATAGCATCGGTATGATTCCATCAATTTTAGGAATTCCACTCCTGTCTACAAGCCGCTGGCAATGGTGCTTACATCAAACAAGCGAAATGAGCAAAGAGACACAAAATATTTTCAATCGCGGAATAACCGTTGTTCTTTTTTCCTCTGGCTTTATCACATTTCCAAACGTGACGATGGATCAAGTGCAACAGATTTTTCAACAAAACTATCCAGCGGGCGGCACAGATCTGGCACCACCACTCGCCACCCAAATTGGTGAATATTTCAAACGGCGTGAATATGCCAGAGGCAATGTAAAACCGCTGATGATCGGCATAATCACAGATGGTTGCCCAAGCAATAAACAAGCCGTTAGACAGGCAATTGTTGATGCAACACATTTGATGAAAAACCCTCAGGAAGTAACAATCATTTTCTTCGTTATTGGCGGCATGGATTTTCAAGGTGAAATGTTTGTTCGAGATTTATGTACAAACCTAACCAACCAGGGAGCTGCTTTTCCGATAGTCAAAGAAGTATCTTTTTCAGAGCTTCAACACATAGGACTTGCTAAAGCAATTGCACAAAACTTGCAATAGTCTGCTTAAATTCAGCGATAATTTAGGATGACATCGAGCAAGGGAAAAGCATGACAGACGTAGAAAAATACAACCCAACACAGCGTTTTTCAAATAGGGCAAAACTGTATTCGCAAGCTCGTCCAGATTATCCACAAGAAGCTATCGAATTTATATGCAATAGAGCCAAACTCCGCGATGGAAAGAAATTGGTCGATATCGGCGCAGGCACAGGCATCAGTTCGCGCGCATTTGCCGCACGAGGAATAAATGTAGTCGCCTTAGAACCAAATCAAGCCATGCTCGAAGAAGGGAAAAGTCACCCTGAATTTCAAGACCGTATTCAGTATGTCCAGGCAAAGGCGGAAGAAACCGGACTGGCATCGCACGAATATGATGCATTGATATGTGCACAGGCGTTTCACTGGCTTGATGCAAGAAAAGCACTGACTGAATTTAGTCGCATTCTGAAACCTGGCGCCTATGTTTTTCTATTTTGGAATGAGCGAAATGAGGTAGATGAATTCACCAAAAGCTATGGCGACTTACTGCGCACGCTGCCAGATACAACACTTGTGGAAGTTCATCGCGGTGCCGCCGGTCAAGCCTTGCTTGACGCATCTGATTACCAGGACAAAAGCCTTACTTGTTTTCCACACTTGCAAGAAATGGACTATGACAAACTGATTGCCCGCGTTTTTTCATCTTCCTATAGCCCAAGCCCAGGAAGTCCAGAAGCAGAAGCATTTGAACAAAAATTGAAGCAGCTCTTTGACCAATATCAAAAAAACGGAAAAGTCACCCTGACTTACGAATGCTCTGTATATTCCGGCCACTCAAATCCCACTTAGGGTCAAAGCCAATGGTCACTTTGGGGACCTGGTTCCAGTATGGGCGACGTCATGGATGCTGTTGGCGAACGCCTAATTCGTTATGTTCGCCTGTAGGGGCGACGCCATGCGTCGCCCGCTTATTCATAGGGCGAAACTGTCTAAGCGAGCACCGCTGCTTAACTTACGGGCGACGCATGGGATGCTGCTGGCGAACTAAAATGGAGCCGAATCAAGTTCGATGATATGAGCTAAGAGCGTTCCACCTGGGGGCGCAGGCATCCTTGCCTGCTTCTTCGCCAATAGCTTCCCGAAGCAGGCTGGAAGCCTGCGCCCCCAGGGCTCCCGCCCTTCAAGCTAGGGTCCATATTGTGCCGGCTTCGCTAAACATTCGAGTTCGCCAACAGTATCCATGGCGTCGCCCTTACTAATATCGACTGAATAGTGCAAGGAAAAATAGGGGGTTGACACTTGTAGGCTGCCTGCATGCGTCAGACTAAGCTTAAAATTCATCTGTTTGGGCCCAGACGGGGGCGAAATTCGTTGTCACACGGGGCATTGATCAAACATGGGCCTGAATATGCCCGTTTGGCAGCCCTCATGGCAGAACAAAAGTCCTGGACAAAATGAGACAATTTCAAAATCTCAGTACATCCAAGCAAAGAGTAAATGGATAAGGACAAAACAGACAAGAAGTCGGGCAATAAGGACGACGTTTGGCAGGAGGACGATCAAAGACTCTTCCGCGCTGTTTTTGACAACACATTCCAGCTGATGGGCGTGTTGGGGCCAGATGGCTCGTTGCTTGACGCAAATCAAACGGCTCTTGATGTTGCCGGCTTGAAAAAAGAAGAAGTGATCGGAAAAAGATTTTGGGAAACGGCCTGGTGGGACAACGATAAAAAAGCCCAGGAACAGGTCAAAGAAGCAATAGCTAGAGCTGCCAAAGGTGAAAGAGTTCGCTTTGACGCCGAACACACATTACCAGACGGACGCCAAATCAAAGTCGACTTCTCGCTAACGCCGGTGTTTGACAAAGATGGTGTTGTCAAATTATTGGTTCCTGAAGGCAGAGACATCACAGAAAGAGTCAACGCTGAGCGCAACCTGGCCGAACGTGAAGCACGCAACCGGGCAATTGTTGATACCGCGCCAGACGGCATCTGCACCGTCACCATGGATGGTATCATCGAATCAGCGAACTCTGCTATCCACAAGCTATTAAAGTACAAACCACAAGAACTCGTTGGCATGCCTGTTTCCAAAATTCTGGAGAACTACCATGGCGACGAAACACATGTTGGCGACGCCTTAAAAACGGGCGAAAGAAAATTGTTTGGCGTTGTGCGCGAAACGTCCGCAATTAGGAGCAGCGGCGAAAAAATTCCGGTGGAAGTGGCACTCAGCTTGCTAAATTTAGGTCACTTGAGAATTTTTATAGTGATTGTTCGTGATGTCAGCGAGCGAAAAAAGGCTTACGAATTACAATCACAACTTGCGGCAATTGTTGAAAGCTCTGACGACGCAATATTAGGCAGTGATATGAACGGCATCATCACAGCATGGAACCCAGCAGCAGAACGCTTATATGGTTATAAAAGCCACGAGGCTATTGGTCAAAAGCTTACGATTGTTGTGCCTGAAGTGCGCATAAATGAGATGGATGTTTTATCGGAGCTATTGCGTAACGGAGAATCCATCGGACATTTCGAAACTATTAGAATGGACAAGGAAGGAAATTTACTAGATGTAGATCTCACTATTTCTCCTATCAGAAATCAACGTGGTGAAGTACTCGGAATATCTACCATTGCCCGAGACATTTCAGTTAGAAAGGAAGCAGAGCGGCGCATCAGCGAGTTCTACTCCATGGTTTCACACGAATTAAGAACACCGCTCACTTCGATAAGAGCATCACTGGGACTTCTCGAAGGAGGCATTGCCGGCACTCTGGACGATGAGGCTCTTCAACTTGTCGAAATCGCCAGAGCAGAATCAGAACGCTTAATTCTACTTATCAACGATATTTTAGACCTGCGAAAAATTGAAGCTGGAAAGTTAGAACTAAAATTGAGACAGGTACAGCTAAGTGAATTGATTGACTCACTGATCGAATCATTGCGTGCGATGGCTGATGAATTCAAGGTTACACTGAAAGCACATTACGAAACTGATTGGAGCTTTGTCGCTGACAGAGAAAGAATAATACAAGTAATTCACAACTTGCTTTCAAATGCGATTAAGTACTCTTACAAGTCGGGAAAAGTCGATGTCTATGTCGAAAAGAAAGATGAGGACCAGCTGCGTTTTTCAGTAACAGATAGGGGTCCGGGAATCAGGGCAGACCAAATCCACAAATTGTTTGGAAAATTCCAACAGCTAGACTCATCAGATAGCAGACCAAAAGGCGGAACAGGACTAGGACTTGCCATTTCAAAAGCAATAGTCGAACAACATGGCGGCAGAGTTGGTGTAAATTCCAAACCAGGCGAGGGTTCAACCTTTTGGTTTGAGCTGCCTATGACCCTTGATACTTCAGCAAGTCTTTCAGCAATACCTGCAACTGTAAAACGCACAGTCGAGCAACAAAAACCAAAGCTACCAGCCAGAGTTAGAAGTTCTGGTCCTGCCACGGTTCTCATTGTTGAAGATGATAAATCAACACTGGAATTGATGACAAAACAGTTGGAAAGACTGGGCATAGTTTGCCTGGTAGCTGAAGATGGAAGTTCGGCTGTGGATATTTTGCAAAAAACGCGTCCAGACCTTTTAATTCTCGACATAACAGTACCTGCGCCAAATGGTTTTGCACTCGTAAATATTTTGAAGAAGAGCGATCAACACAATCTTCCTCTGCTGGTTTACACCAGCCTTGACTTAAGCGAAAGCGACAAACAACAGCTTACTTTAGGCAAGAGCATACATTTGATAAAGTCTATAACTTCGCAAGAAGATCTAGTAGCAGCAGTAAAAGGACTCCTCGGCAATCTAGTTAAAGAGCACGACAAGCAAGCATGAGTTATTCAATTCTATTACTTGATGATGACTTGAGATTTCGAAAAATGGTCGTGCCTGGCATGACTAATAAAGGACTGAAAGTATTCGAAGCCTCCACAGGCATAGAAGCGCAAGAACTCATCAAAAAGCACAATTTTGACTTGCTGATAGTTGACGGCGTCCTGCCCGATACTGATGGCATAAAATGGTTGACGAGGTATCGCGCAGGCGGTGGTACGTCAACACTGATTTTCATTTCGGCGCATTGGCAGGCTTCGGAAGTTTACCAGGTCTTGACCAAAGACCTCACTGTTGCCCAGATAATCCACAAGCCTGTAATTCCTGCTGTTTTTGCCGAACAAGTTTATTCAGAGATAACAAGGCCACACTGGACGCCTACTGCCGACAGAGAAGAAGAACAAACAGAAGACCCTGTCCTACTTTCACTCGAAGAGTTAGCCAAAGAGTATATGGCAGAATTGCCAGGCGAACTGGACAAAATCGACCAATCAATTGCTAGCGCCCAAGCATCAAACAAACCTCTGGAAGAATTAGCAAAAGTAAAAATGCTGGCGCATAAATTGCGAGGCACTGCAGGCACTTTCGGCATGCAAGGTCTCGGTGACTTGATGGGCAAGACGGAAGACAGCATCCGCACGGTTAAAGATGCCGACAGTGGCTTTTTTGACCTTCTGAAGAGCTATGCGTCACAGTCGCGAGATATCCTCACTGAAAAGAACAAAGAAGAGCAGGCAAAAACGCACAGAACGCAGGTTAGTGAGCAGCAAGCCAACTTGCGCATTTTGGTAGTTGACGAAGACCTGGAATTCCTGGAAGACGTGAAGAAAGTCGCATCACAAAGACTTGTTGAGGTACTCACAGCTTCAACGCCGGCACAGGTTTTTCAAATGCTGACGAACTACACTATCGACGCAATTTTAATCGAAGTAAAAATCGCCGGTTATAAATCGTTTGAATTAGCGCGAACAATTAGAGAACTCACTGACGAAAAAATTCCAATTGCATTTGTTTCTGAAGATACCAATCTAGACGATAGGCTCCTGGCGGCGCACCTTGGTGCATCACTCTATTTAAGTAAACCGATAGATCCCGACACACTGGAAGACGCTATTCAGCGCCTGATGGTGCTGAGATCTACTGTGCATCCAAAAGTTTTAATTGTCGATGACGACCAGTTTTTTGCAAAGCGCGCATCAAAAATATTGTTCGACAAAGGCATAGACACCCAAATTCTTACTGAACCATCGAAGATTTTGGACAAGCTGCAAGAATTCTCGCCCGACCTCATAATTTTAGACTTGATGATGCCATTTATCAGTGGCTTTGATATTTGCAAAATGTTGAGGACGATTCCTCGCTGGCAAGACCTGCCCATAGTATTTGTAACTGCTCAAACCGGGCTTGCAACCAGAATCGCCGCCTTTGCCTGCGGCGCAGACGACTATCTACCAAAGCCTCTTTCCGATGATGAGCTGGTTGCAAGAGTTACGCTTCGCGTAGAGCGCTCGCGCAATCTAAAAGACAGAGCAGAGAGAGACCCAGTCACAGGGCTTCTAATCCGTCGCGGCTTTATGGAACGATTTAATGCGGCGCTGGGTCATGCAAAACGTATCTCTCAACCTGTAAGCCTGGTGCTTTTTGATTTAGACAAATTCAAGTCTATCAATGACAATTATGGACACCTGGCTGGAGATTCCGTCTTAGCAGGCTTGGGACGACTCATGGCAAAACGATTTCGCGTTGAAGACCTTCGCGGCAGGTGGGGCGGAGATGAGTTTGTGCTTGCATTTGTAGGCAGCGACAGGGCTCAATCAGTAAAGCTGATGCAAAGTTTCCTCGACGAATACTGTGCGATGACTTTTACAGGTGAACATGGTGAAACATTCAGCGCAGCATTAAGCGCAGGAATTGCATGTTTTCCCGACGACAGCGACAACAGTTATGAGTTAATGCGCATTGCAGATCAACGCTTATACTTAGCAAAATCAAAAGGAAGAAAACAGGTCATCGCAGATACACCAGTCGAAATGACAGAAGGACGGAAATAATCAGATGAACAAAGCGATGGTCTTAGCAGCAGGTGTCGGCTCAAGGTTGGGCAATATCAGCCAGCACATTCCCAAGCCACTAGTGCCCGTTCTTAACAGACCGGTGATGGAGCATATCCTGAGCAGGCTTCAAAAGCAGGGCATTAGCCAGGTAATCGCAAACACACACTACCTCAGCGACACTTTGCAGAATTATTTTGAGCAGCATAAAGTGCCGGGGCTCGACCTCAATTTCTTTCACGAAGCAGAATTAAGTGGCGATGCAGGCGGAGTGCGCGCATGCCGTGAATTTCTGGAAGACGACACATTTATAGTAATAATGGGAGACCTTATCACCAGCGCTGACATCGGCCTTCTAATTGCCTCCCACAAGAAAAAGGGTGCCCTTGCAACAATCGGCGTTAAAACAATGAAGGACGTCACAAGATTTGGAGTGATGAAACGAGATAACCTTGGCTTTATCACGGCATTTCAGGAAAAACCGAAAGCAGGCGAAGCCATTTCGAATGAAATATCTACAGGCATCTATATTTTAGAGCCAGAGATTTTTAATTACATACCGCCCACAGGTACCTGCGGTTTCGGCAAACAGCTTTTTCCCATGTTAGTAGCGAAAGGGTTGCCGGTGCTTGGTGAACCAATCACTGGTGATTGGTCTGACATTGGCACATTGGAAGATTTGTTCAATGCAAACATGAACGCCCTCACCGGAAAACTCAAAATGGACAAAGCAGAATCGGCCGACCGAGATTCGTTTCCTAATATAAGGATTGGACAAAATGTGCTCATCGGCAAGAATGTAAAAATTGGGACGGGGGCATCGATTGGCGAGATGGTTTTGATTGGACCCAACTGTGAAATAGGCGCTGGGGCAAGCCTTGAGAATTGCCTGATTTTCGGCGAAAGCAAAGTCGAAAATGGCACCGAGATTAAAAATTGTATTTACGCATTCAACGACCTGGTTCCTATGAATACTCCGGCCGTTCAATCAGGCAAATCAAGCTGAGCGAAATTCATCTTTAACTGATCACTTTTGCGCACGCCTTCCTCACAATTGTGAGTGATGCTATAAAAATGTGCTTGGCTCAAACGAAGAATCGTCACTTTGACGAATCGACGCCCTGAGTTAATCCTTAAATTTAGAATTAGCCCCGATCAACAAATCCCCGCTCTTGGAGATCGGCTACGATAATAAAGTGGCCGATCTCCAATGAGACTTTTGCTTCCCGCTTTGACCTAATATGCAAAAATTCTGGTATCAGACAGCGCAATTAATTGTGCTCATCAATATCATAATCAGTCCGACAAGCGCATCAACCATAACAGCTGAAAGCTGCGCAGTACTCACTGACGCCCATAATCATGTGGAAAAACGCGCATTCATAGACTGGTCGCGCCATGTATGGGGCGAGCCAAGCAAAGCAATTACCGGAGACTTGTTGCCGGAAGGTACGCAGCTTGGCACCGGCGACAAATCATGGGCACAAATTAGTTGGCCCAAAGTAACCACAAGAATTTGGGAAGACAGTGTAGTAGCAATCGCACCAAACAAAAGAATCGTTTACTTGCTTGACGGCGAAATGCTCTTTAATTTGGACAAAAATCACAAAGTAAGCGAAAACTGCGAAATCTGGACAAAGCTGTTACAGGCAAAGGTACACGGTACGACTTTCATTGCCCAGTCAACCGCAGACTTTTGCCGCATTTCAGTTTTAGAAGGAAGCCTCGACATCACAAATCGCACTGACAATAGTGTCGTGCGCATTGGTCCGGGAGTAGTTTACGAAGTTCGCAGCGGAGCACCGCCGCCGGCGACATGGATTAAGCAAGACAATAGCTTTTTTGACTCAATGAAAAAAAGCAATACTTCGCCGTTTCAAATGCAATCAGGCAACAATGAAAGCAGACAACCGCCCTGGCCGTCATTCCGCATGGACGAGCAGGGACAATCGAGATTTAAACCATTCTCGCCGCCAAATCCGAATATAGACCCAAAATATCAAAACATGACCGAGGCAGAAATGGATCGCAAAGCCAGTGAAATGGCCGGCGGTGACATGGAAAAGAAACGATATTTCCTGGAAAAAATGCGCAAGCATTTTGCTGAAATGCGAGAGCCATATGGATATCAGCCATATCGACAATCAACCGAACCGCACAAACATTCTGAGCTTGAAATAGAAAACAAGGCACAGGAATTATCTCAGGGCGACCCGCAAAAGAAGCAATTTTTTCTGAAGAAGCTACATGAATTAAATGGAGACCGTCCGGTAGCAGCAGCGCCATCAGCAGCAAGCACAGTGTCACAAATGACACCGCTTGCTCCATTTGTTGACACAAGTGAGTTTGGGCCGATTAAGGCTGCAAAATCTATGCCGCGCTCTCACAATCACAAAGCAGCATTCGTGGACGATATCAGTTCACACGCAGTGCCACCAGTGTCGCTATTTCGAACAACAAAATCGGCAACCAATTTGTACCTTGTTGATGTCAAAGAACTATGGGTCAATCATTTGGTACAGGGATTTAGCGAAAAGTTGCCCAGCCTGCCGATTGTCGAAACCGAATTGCGCAAGCTGCCGTCAATCTGCCGCGTAGACACAAAGTACGATAACAATCCAGATTTATTAGCTCAGCGAAATAGCGTGCTGGCATCGCAGGCCAAAATCATTCACGGTCCAAATGACAAGGTCTACGAAGTTGGAAAAGAAATGGTCGACAAGCTGACCTTACCCGGACAGGTAAAATCAGAAGAGAAGAAAAACAACTGAGCTTGCTATTTGCGAGCGCCGGCTGTTAGTTCGTCCATAACTAGCTGAAGTGATTCTTCCAGACCTTTCAAGAAAAGGTCAATCTGTTCATAGGAGATGACCAGTGGTGGCTCAACTCTCAGCACGCGAGCATTGATATAAGTTCCTGAAATCAGGAAATGTTTGCCAAACAGATGTTTGGAAACCATATAACCAACGTCGTTATTTTTGAATTCCATACCTAGCATCAAGCCAACGCCGCGTGCGCCGGTCATAACATCAGGGTACTTGCTGGCCAATTTTTGCAGTCTGGGTAGCAGGTAATCGCCTTTTTCTTTGGCTTGTTTTGGAAGATCTTCCTCAAGCAAAACATTGATTGTTGCAATTGCTGCAGCACATGCCAGCGGGTTGCCACCAAATGTAGTTGTATGCAAGAACGGATTATCTACATACTTAGACCATGTTTTCTCGCTGCCGACAACTGCGCCGATAGGCATGACACCGCCGCCGAAGCCTTTTGCAAGAGCCATCAAATCAGGAGTGACACCTTCATATTCGCAGTAGAACATTTTGCCGGTGCGTCCCATACCGCATTGAATTTCATCAAATATAAGCATGGCGCCGTATTTATCGCAGAGGTCGCGACAGGCTTGCAAATATCCTGGCGGCGCGACGTTGATGCCGCCTTCACCTTGAATCGGTTCTAGCACAATTGCAGCGACGCGGTCGCCGGTGAAATCATTTACTTCCATGAATTTTGTCATTGCTTCGATGTCGCCAAATGGAACATGGCTCCAGTGAAGTAATGGCAAAAATGGCTCGCGAAAGACGGCTTTGGAAGTGCCGCCAAGAGCACCAAGACTCTTGCCATGAAAGCCGCCGATTGCGCCGACGAAATGCTTGCGACCAGTAGCAAGCATCGCCATTTTAAGACAGCCTTCTACTGATTCTGTACCTGAGTTTGTGAAAAACGCATATTTGAGATCGCCCGGAGTCACGAGTGACAGCAAGTGTGCCAGGTAGCAGCGCAGTGGGTCGATAAGTTCTTGTGAATGAATAGCTTGCTTTTCAAGCTGTTCTTTAACTGCCTTCAACACTTTTGGATGACGGTGACCAACATTGTAGATTCCGAAGCCACCTAGCAAGTCGATAAACTCGACCCCGTTGACATCTCTAAATACCGAGCCATGATCGTCCCATTCGACGGCTGTGTAGTCGGTACTTACAGATTTTCTGTATTGCAGGAAACCTGCGTTAACGTGGTCTTGCCAGTATTGAACTGCATCTTTGGTTACTTTCTTGCGCTCACTTTCATTGAGCTCTTTCTTGCCGATGAGCTCCAAAACTTCCGCCGATTTCTCCTTGGCAGCACTCAGGTCTTGAACCATTTTCCTTAGCTCCTGCTTAAAATTTACTGTGTAAGGACCGGTAAAGTCCGTCCGATTCAGGCACCGCGACCTGAACGCCCCCGCCTTGCAGGGGATCCTTCGTTCCGTAACGCGACAATCATATCGCATCACGGCATGACAATTGCTGAAAAAACGGACTGTTAGCAGAAGAACTGATTATAATTGCACTGAATTATTGAGGCACCTACCATGTCCTGGTGGCAAAGTCTGGGCTTGCCCGGAGCGCAAATCGACAAAGCAAGCATCAAATTTCCCTATGAAATTGAGCTAGTACCCGAAATTCTGCGGGCGAACATAGTAGTAAACAATTTCGTCATCGCAGACGAAAACGTCACCTGCTGGACTTATTCAAGCGCCGGCCTAACAAAGGCTGGGCAAAAAGAACTACTGGTAAGCATCCAAAAACAAAGCAATGCCGCGATTTCAGAATTCCCGCAGGCTCCACTTGAATTCTTCAAAACAGTGCTGCAGCACTCCGCGCGCAACGAATTTATCGATATTGGCAGCATCTCAGATTTCGGTGACCCCGGATTTTTAAGTTCTACTTTCAAAGGTGCTGCCTATGTGCGAAGTCAGTCATTAGGTGACTGGTTTCCACCGGATAATAGCCTCGCAACACTATTGTTGACAGCCGAAGAGCTAGAAGCAAGCCAATTTGCCGGGTTAACCCGGGTGCTGGCCTTGCTGGGTAAAGCCACGCTACACTTTCCCTGCCCTGTTTGGAACGACCTATCAAGACAGTCGGTTGTCACTCCTGAAATGCTGAAATTGATGACCGAAAGCTTTCTTGCACAGATGCCAAGAATATTGATTCGCGACTCCGGAGTTTCGTCGGCAGAAAAAGTCATAGACCTTCAACTTCCACTCAGCGCCAGGCATTATTTCAATCAACTTAGCGAAATCGATAAAGAAACGCCCATTCTTCTGCTTACAGATCTCGATGAACGCGCCGATGCCATGCTGGTTTGGCAAGAAGATAAGAAAGCAGCGCCACTGGCAATAAGCGCACCAGGAACAAGCGGCACGCGCATTGCAGGCTCGTTTTTGTGTATCGCACCATTTCAAGATTTTGATCACGGAATGATAATTGAAGACGGCTTTGCACTTTCACTGCGTGAATCAACGTGGGAAGAACTGCGCCACAGCCTGGTTAATGGCACACCATTTTATTTGCCGCGACAGGGCGACGGCTATGATTTCAGATTGTCGTGGCACCAGGACGAGCCTGCAACTGTAAGTCCAAATACAATTCAATTTAGTGGCATTGAAATGGGATGCAGAACCTCAGGTAAAGTGGTTGAGCCAGGCGAGAAGCCCACAGTACCGGCATATGCAACTGAAGTAACTTTGCTTTCGCACGAAGCAGAAATAAAAGAATTACTCGACCCAGACATTTTGAAACGATTTATCGAACACGTCGAAGATGTGGTTCGCGATCATTTCCTTTGTATGGGAGAAAGCGATGGGTTCGATCTTTCATTGAAATGCAAAATCCTGCCAGACCGTGTCGCAGAATTTGAAGCATCGAGCAATCCGGTTATGGAAGCCGAAGACGAGACTGACTTGTTAGACAGACTTTCAATTATTTTCGCACCGCCAATTGATAAAGGCGTGATTAAGTTCAACATGGCTCTGGCTGTCTGGGGTGGATTAGCAGCAGAAGACTTCGGAATAAAATAAAGGCGGAGGCAAAGATGAGCTCTGGCAAAACATTTACTGTTGAAGAATCAAACGCATTCATCGAAGAATTTGAGCTAGGACCATGGAGCAGCGGCCCACTCAGTGGTTTGCAATTTGCAGTAAGTGACCTCATCGACATTGAAGAACGCCCAACCGGTTGCGGCAACCCAGACTGGCTTGAAGAGCGCCCTCCGGCTGCTTGCAATGCACTATGTGTCGATATCATTTTGTCATCAGGCGGTCAGTGCATCGGAAAAACCAAAGCAGACGAATTTACTTTCAGCTTGCTTGGAGAAAATAGTTTTAGCGGAACCCCGTTAAATCCACGCGCACCAGAAAGAGTGCCCGGCGGCTCATCAAGCGGCGCAGCATCAGCTGTTGCATGCGGTTTAGTTCAGTTTGCTATCTCACTAGACAGTGGTGCAGCCACACAGGTTTCAGCTAACAATTGCGGTTTATATGGATGGCGTCCACGTCATGGCACAGTGCCAATGGCAGGCGTCTTACCAATTGCACCGTCATTTGACACCATCGGTGTAGTGGCTTCCACAGCCGCTTCACTAGGACCAGTGGCAGAACTTTTATCATCTGTTATTGAAACACCAAAACTAAAAGGTGATGTTGAGATTTTCGCTTTGACAGATGCGTGGGCGATGGTTGATAAATCAATCGAAGACGCAATGAAATCTGCGCTAGCGAAATTAGAGCAAAGCGCGGCACGCAAAGTTTCAGAACTTTCCCTCAAAAGAATATGCTCTGAAGACAGCGGCAACGATTTGCACAGTTGGTATCAGACTTACCTGCAACTTTATTGCATGGAAAGTTGGAGCAGCATCGGCACCTGGATAGAAAGCAAAAGACCAGAACTAGGAGCCGAAGCAAAAGTAAATGTACATCGCGCACGACTTACAGACCGCAGTGAGTCTGCAAAATATTTCCGCAAGCGCGAAACTTATTCACGCGCAATAAACGAATTCCTGGGCGACAAAAAAATCATTTGCATTCCATCTTGCTCAGAACTTGCGCCAAGCAAAGGCTTCATCGCAAGCAAGAATGATCCCGGCGACTATTACCCAACGATGTTATCGCTTGCTTCTATTTCTGCAGTAGGAAGACTCGCAGAGTTGACAGTGCCCTTGGGCGAACAAAATGGCGTCCCCATCGGTCTTTCACTGCTAGCCGCCGACGAATCAATTTTGCTCGGACTGCTAAAACACATCCAAGCTGGCTAATCGCGATCAGGCTGTGCGCTATCAGCGCCCGCCCGTTAGATCCGGACCGGGATTTTATAAGGGACGGGATTTAAGGGATGGGATTCAAGGGCGGGGATCTAAGGGACGGGATCTAAGGGCCGGGATCTAAGGGCCGGGATCTAAGGGCCGGGATCTAAGGGCCGGGATCTAAGGGCCGGGATCTAAGGGCCGGGATCTAAGGGCCGGGATCTAAGGGCCGGGATCTAAGGGCCGGGATCTAAGGGCCGGGATCTAAGGGCCGGGATCTAAGGGCCGGGATCTAAGGGCCGGGATCTAAGGGCCGGGATCTAAGGGCCGGGATCTAAGGGCCGGGATCTAAGGG
>CAZJLR010000094.1:0-21780 GCA_964546815.1 uncultured Candidatus Obscuribacterales bacterium
GTCAGACGATAGAGAAGCACTTCAATTGAACGAAAATGAAACGTCTCTGGCGTTGCATGCTCTTAGTTTTTATATGAATGCAAAAGGAAACGAAGTAAGTCAAAACACAAAAGACTTGCACACCAAGTTCAATGAGTATTTGAACGGAACAACCTTCGTAGTACAAGAAGTTGAAAACGTTGCTGCAATCTTTGGAGCTCGCGGAGGCTCCAAGGGAGGAGCTTCGACTTCACAGGCGAAAAGAGCTGCTGCTGCTGCCAATGGAGCTAAAGGCGGGCGTCCGCCCCGACCCAATTTGTGCATCAAATTTGCCAAGTCTGTCTGGCAAGAGCCAGATCCGCAGCTTCTAAATGAGCTGTATAAGCTTATTGGTAATAACACCTGGCTTCCAGATGAGCACAATACTCTTGAAGGTCCATACGTGCGAGTCCATGTACCGGAAGTGAGCAAGCGTTTGGAAAAGCTTTTGAGTAATTCTCTAAATGTTTGGGAGTGGGACCAAAAGGGGATTTACAAGTACTGCATGGAGCATGCTAATAACTCCTGTTATGAGCTTCCTGCAGCTGAAAAAAATAAATCTGATTGCGTAGTTTGCGGCAAGCCAGCCGTCTGGATCTATTAACATGACAAACGATCAAGAACAAGAAAATTTGCAAGTTTTTGAAATTGAAATTAAGTTGCCGAGAATAATCAATGGGCCGATCCAACTTGAGGATGGGGCGAAGCTTGAAGTCGGTGACCAAGTAAAGCACAGCACTTTTGGGATTGGTACAGTGCTTCGATTCTCATTTTCAGAGAAGTTAGGAAATCTCGTCTATTTAGAATTTGAATCTGGCAAAGACGAGATTGTAGGTGCTTCCTACGTGACGAAGGTAGAAACATAAGTGACCGGTTTCACCAAATTACATCCTCCTTGTCTTGATAGTGCCGCCCAAATAAATTATAGAAGCTAGTAGAGAGCACCCCGGCCGAGTCGACAATTCTCGTCAACGAATCCAAGCAATTGGTGTTACTTTTGGTCTGCTGTTCTTTGCTCTGGACATTCAAAAGTCACGATTAAAGATAGTAGCGAACCCCAGCCAAGTCGAGCAGACTCGTCGACGAACGCAAGTAACTTCAGCCAGTTAGTGTCGCTTTGTCTGCGGAGTTTTTGTCTTCGGTTTTGAGCTTTTTGGTTCTAACCGCGTAGCGCGGCTGAGGTGGCACCGAAGCCGAACCTCTTGCTTTAGTTCGACCAAGAACCCCCAAAAATTACAAAAAGGTCGAACACTGGACGCCTCGCAGAGCCGTAAGGCAGGATAAAGTGCAATTATCAGAATTCATGTAAGTTACGTCAGTACTTATTTTTAGCGACACTTTAGCCTTAGAAATTACTAAAAATATGTATCACTTTATTGTAGAATCAACAATATGCCTATTTTTAGCAACACAGTATGAGGTTTTCTATGCCAAAGGTTAACACTCAAGTCACTCTGGTTACCCGCCTAGCTGAACCAGATTTGATCCGCTTTCGCGAACTGGCTCTCACGCAAAAGGTGACATATTCTGAGCTGCTGCGCGAAGCAGTTTTGTTTTATATGGACAATTATGAGCAGGCAAAAAGTAACAAAATTGAAGGTCAGTATGCCCAGCAACTTAAAGCCAGCACGAATCGTATTTGTGGTTTGATGGCCAAAACTGGCATTGAGGTACACGCGATAATTGAATTCTTGAGACGAATGGAGGGGGGTCCTGAACTTGTCCAGGAATGCATCTCAATTGCAGCTAAGCGAATGGACAAGGGTCTAGATAAAGAAGCCGAAAAGGTCAAGGAACAGATGCAAAAGCTAGTAAATCCGGAGTAGCGTCAAAAGGAGTTGAACATGAGCAAGAAGCAAATCACATTAGACTTGCCCCAAGAATTTCTGGATTTGTGTGCCGGGGATGACGTCGAGCCTGTTCAGGTTTTGCGCGGGTTCATTGCCGACCTTTGCGAAATTCACAACTATGCTTCTGACCCAAGGCCGGATGGCTATGGCTCCAACGGTTCAGATGAACGTATGTTGGCAAGACAATATTATGATCGAGTTGGGTATTCATTCTTAGCAGCCACGAGAAGGGACCAACAAAAGGGTTAAGCGATGGCGAAGCCATACCGCACAATCGCAAAACACTCCTACCTGTCAGGAAAAGACAGGGGGGTTGCTCGCGCCAGGGCGCATGTGCGCTATATCCAATTTAGACCCGGCAAAGAAGGCGAGCGAGAAGAACGAACTTTTTTCAACGGTCTGCGGGACGGCATTTACAACCGGGAGGTTAACCTGGCCATATCGGCACAGAACCCAAAGGGTACTGTAATGCACAAGCTGATCCTCAGTCCTGGTGTAGAGGGAGCAGACGTTCAGGAATACACCAGGGAAGTCATGGCTGAGTTGTGTTCCAGGAAGGGACAGGACCTGGAGTGGTATGCAGTCGTTCACGACAATACCAACAATGAGCATGCCCACGTCGTCATCATGGGGCGCGACGATAACGGGCGGACTGTGAAGCTCGACACCAAAGACTATGAACTAATCAAGCAAGCTGGCGACGAATACCTGGAGCGAAACAAGCTCCTCGATCGAAGCAAAGACAAGGATAAAGATGAACTCGATAAAGACGAAGCTGAAAAAGAAAAGGGGTCAGTAAATCGCTTTGTTGACGCATTGAAAGCAGCTGCTCAGGAGTTCAAACGGAACTATTCTAAAGACGATAAGGGTAAAAACGAGAAGCCGGAAACTGAGTACCAAAAACGTAAAAGGGAAAGGCAGGAGATCCAGGACGCCGACCGCGCAGCATTAGGCGAGGACTTAGACCTTGACGCTAAGCTTGTGTTGCAACAAAAAAGCGAGGAGCGCCAGAAGGCTGACAAAGAGAAGGCTTGGAAGGACTACTGCAAACCGGTTGAAATAAATTATGCATTGCCGGACGGCACTGTGTTTGTATCAAAGTATGACCGCGCAAGTAGCTTGGAAGGGCTTAAAGACTTGCGCAAAGCTTATGAAGAAGATGACCATGTTGCAAAAAACAGCTTGACGCAGGACGACATTAAACGTGTTAGCGACTGGATCAAAGAAAAAGAAACAGCCATATTTCTCTTGGAGAAAAAATCCCAAAGCCTCCCGGAGATTGTCATAGCAGTCGACTCTGAAACCAACGCCGTGTACACAAAAGACAGTTCTTTTGAAGAATTGCTCAGGCTGACTGAACAAAACAAACGTCGGCAGATTTATCTGGACCCGGTTGAAGAAAGGGCTCTGGAAAAATGGCTGAAAGCCCAAGAATACAAAGAACCTATTCTAGTTGAGTTGGAGCAAAGCGACCAAACGGTTGCATACACTCGCGAAGATTCGAAGCAAGTATTAGCGACCTTGCTTGAAGAATACGAACATGGCGACGCGGTACTTACAAATAATGAAGTAGAAAGGCTCAAGTTATGGATTCAAAATGCCAAAGAAGAGCCTGAAAGGGAAATCAGCACCTTTGAGGAAGCCGAGAACCAGAATTATTATTACGACCGTAAATGTAGTTATGATCAGCTACGAGGACTAGACAACAGCTTTAGAGAAGGCGAAGGACTGCTTAGCGAAAGGGACTACAAGCTTTTAAGGGTCTGGCTTGCTGAGAAAGAAGCTGAACGGCAATTAGAATGGGAGCGCCAACAAGAACAGCAGCGTTTAGCTGCGGAAAGAGAAAAGGAGCGCCAGGAGCAAGAAAGACCGATCAGGTTCCATGACGAGTCCACTGACACAACTTATATGTTTGATCGCAATAGCGAGCTTGAAGAACTCAAAAAACTCGAAGAGTCCTATCTCGACCTCTTTGGCCCTCAAGAGTCAAAAGAGTTGGAGCGCTTGCAGAACTGGATCGAGGACAAAGAACGGCAAGAGTTCGACCGTCCGATCAAATATTCGCTTAGCGAAAAAGAATCCGAACGTCGAAGCAAAGAACAAGAACTGCGCCAGCAGGCCGAAAAAGAACAGGAGAGGAAGTACCACGAAGAACCTATCTTTGTTAAAGACCTGGACGATGAAGATGGTCCAGCTCTGCGCATTTCGAAGGACGATGAACTATCCAGGCTCAGGGCTTTAGCCGACCCTGAAACATGGGCTGAGTCAGATAATAATTTGCGCCAACTTGATTCAAGAGAATATGACAAACTTGAAAAATGGATTAATGAAAAGGAGCAAGAGCGAGACAAACAGCCACTCCACTATGTTGATCCAAGTAAAGATCAAGAAGCTGCGCAAGTAAGCAAAACCGACAAGCTAGAGAAGTTAAAGGACCTGGACCTTGCTCTTGAAACAGGCACTGGTCCCGTAATGCGAAATGAAGATCGCCAAATTCTCAAAGAATGGATCGCAGATAAGGAAGAAAAAGAAATACAACGTGGGGATCGAATACTCACTAAAGATGCTTCTGTGGCGGAATTGCAGCAGTCAAAAGAAGAGGCAGCGAAAAACATTGAGAAAATCGACAAATGGATAGCCGCCAAGGATGTTGTGGAAATCGATAAATGGAAAGCTGCCAAAGATATCGAGAAGGACAACGACAAACCTATATCTTTTACCATATCGCATTATGATTCTCCGTTTGAACCACCCGAAACTTTCGAGTACAGCAAAGAAAGTAGTCTTGAGGTTCTTAAGGATCTCGCCAATACTCCTGAATTCTTTAACGTAGAGCTTACCGAAAAGGAGCAAGAAAGAGTAATAAGCTGGATCAAAGAAAAGGAGCAAGAACGGGACAAAGAGCCGCTTAAGTATGTCGACAGATCTGCAGACAAAGATTTGCCCAGCATCGGCAAACAGTCGATAGTTAGAGAAATAAGCAAGCACGAAAAACTCGAGCGCTTAAAGGAGCTTGACCGCGCGCTTTCTGAGGACGGCGGCCCGACTATGTACAAGGAAGACCACGCAGTTCTCAAAGAATGGATTGCCGAAAAGGAAGCCAAAGAAGAAAGGGAGCGACCAATCGAAGTTTTGGAATTTGACGAAGACCCAAATCCTGTTAGTTATTCAAAAGAGGACAAGTTAAGCACACTTCAAGCCCTCGCAGCAGGCGTTGAGGCTCGCGAAATTGACCTTCAAGAAAAGGACCAGGAAAAACTTCGGGACTGGATTATCGAAAAGGAACAAGAGCGTGACCGCGATGAAAAGCCCATTCAGCTAGTCAGTCGTTTCGCCGATAAAGAGCAACCAGAGCATGATCAGGACTATACAGTTCATGAAATTAGCAAAGACGAAAAGCTGGAAGCACTTAAACAGCTAGACCAAGAACTTGAGCAAGGTTCTGGACGCGATGCGACTCAGGAAGATCGCGAAAAGCTAAAGCGTTGGATCGAGGAAAAAGAAGAAAACGAGATTGAACGCGATGATGGAGTCCTAAACAAGGATTCTGATCGCAGCTCGCTTGACCGTGCACGACAAGAAGAACAAAAGCAGCTAGAAAAACTCGAAAAGTGGTTAGCCGAAAAGGAGTTAGAGAAGTCACTTGACCTGATGCGAGAATACGACAAACTCGAAAAAGACCGGGCTGCTGATCATGAAAAAATGGAATTCGTGGACGACGAGATTGAAGAAGGCGCCGAAGAAAAAGAGACAGTCAGCAAGGACGAAAAGCTGGAAATGCTCAAGGAGCTTGAAAAAAGCTACCGAGAATCAAGTCCTGATGAACGCCCAGGACTCGACAAAGAAGATTACGAAAAGCTCCAAGCATGGATTGAATACAAAGAACAAAACGAAATTGAATATGGTGATCGCGTCTATACAAAAGACACGCCTCTCGATGAATTGCGCAAATTCCGTGACGACTTGAAAGACTCACGCTACAGCCAATGGATTGAGAAAGAGAAATTCGCCCAACTTTGCAATTGGATTAGAGAGCAAGAGTCTAAAGAGCGCGATGAAAAAGAAATCGATGAGCGCGAAAAAGAAGCGGCGCGTGCTGGCAAAGAGCCAAACGCAGACCGCGTCCGGCTAGAACAAAATGCAAAAGACAAAACCGAAACTAACAAAGAACGGGATGTAGCCGACCGTGACGACGGTGACGGCGTAAGACACGGCAAACAGCTGTATAACCGGGAAACACCGCTTGAGGAATTGCAGAAGTTCAAAGAGAATCTGGACAATTCTCGCTATGAAAATTGGATTGAGAAAGAAGATTATGCAAAGCTCTGCGGATGGATCAAGGCTAAAGAAGAGCGTGGAGAGGACGCTTTCAAGCCCAAAGCGGATAAAGACTACAGAGATCCTGACCGCCGGCACAGAGATCCCCAAAGAGATGAACATAAGCCTACGAAATATCGAGCTACGGCAATAGAAAAGCGTATGCAGCGGGCAATGCGCCAGGACAAAGCTGAACGCCTTAAGGCGTACTACGCTGAAAAGGCTGCTCAAAAAGAGCGCCTTGAGAAAGAAAAACATGAGGCTATGTGGCAGCGCATTTCAGTTGATAAGCCTGTCGTCCAGTTCATTAACCTGCTACGCAAAGGAGCTCGTGAAGTTCAAAAAGAGATCGATAAATTCCAAGAAAAAGAACTAGCAAAATTGCAAGATAAGCTCAAAGACAGCGACAAGGAGAAGCCGGGCGAAAAAGAAAAGCCAAAGGATCTAAAGGAAATAGAGTTGCCATTCCCGCAGCCAAAGAGCCGATTGGAAGAGCTGGCCAATAAAAAAGCACTTAAAGAAGCAGAGCGCGACAAATCTTCGGACAAGCCGAAAGATAAGCCTGACAAGCCTATCGACAAACCAGCTGATTTAGAAAAAGAAGCAGAGAATCTCAAAATTGTTCTTCCTTATCCAACGCCGAAAACGCATCTAGAGACTCTTGCAAACAAGAAAGCCATTGAATTGGCTCGAACCATCAAGGAAGTTGAACGGAAAAAAGAAAGAGAGGAGGTAGAAAAGCTCCAGAAAGGCTTGAAGGCTAGTTCATCGAAAGATCTCGAACGTATCGAGAAATTCTTGAAGTCTGGCGCAGACAAGCTCAAGAAGCAGCCCAAAGACAAGGATGGAGAAGATTCTAAGCCAAAGCCAAAAGAGAAGGAGAAGGAAAAGAACAGAGACGATGAGCGTGAACGTTAATTATTGCGATGTCAGTGCACATTTTTGTGTTGATGACAACCGGGCTTGATTCGCTAAAAGCGCCCGCAGCATTTGCTTTTAGTGTCAGAGCTTATCTCCTGCTAAACTTATTGGGAATTTTCGGCTAAGCCGTGGAGCAACGAGGGCGAGCGAATGAATGACGATGAATGGTACGAGAAACACCTCTTTCACAGTGCGCAAACCTCTGAATTCATCAAAGAATTTCCCAAAGTTTATAACAAGATCTCCAAACCTCTGGACCTGATGCTCACTTACCGTGCATTTGGTGGAGGTGCAACCGCCCTGTCACAGGCGCAGTGTGACATCCTTGACCTTTGCAAATTATTGATCGATTTTTGGTCTGAAGACTCGACTGAAGGCTGGCTAAAAGATTCGCTCGGACGAAACCATTACCCTCGAACAGCTTTCTTATTTGAAATGGCAGAATATTCTCTTAGACCGTTTGATTGGAAGCTTCCTGGATTTATAGAAAACGCAAAGAGACCACCTTGCGGAATAAAAATGAGTCAGCACCTTTCTCATTACAAAGAGAATCGCGGGACAGAAATTCAGGCGCATGTCCGTGGATTTACTCTGGAAATGCTCAGAGAGTATGACGCTGCTAATAAAACAAAGCATTGTACCGCCTGGAAAAATTTCCTCCAGAGGCTCGTAGAGAGAGCTTTTCAGCCCAGTCATGATTCCGATGGTTTGAATTTTCCCTTATCTGGTTATCAAAAAACTGCAAACGAAGAAAAGGTAAGTAAACTTCCTGCTGCTGATCAAGAGATGCGGCTTCGATTATTAGAAAGTTACGAGCAAGCGGCTTCCGGCGGGCGCAGTTCAAATTTTAGTCATTCTCTTGGACCGGAAATGGATGCTTCCATAAAGAAATTCCTTTTGACCGCTAACCCCGGTTGGAGAACATTGCAGAATCGAGATCAAAGCTTCAGGTCTTATGATTCGCAATTTAGCTTTCACAACGACGCCTTGAAACTCGCTTCTAATGTTATGAAGCTGGATCAGCAGCCGAATGAAAAAGCCATCCAGCTCTTATGCGATATTGCGCCAAGTCTTGGGCTCTATGGATACACGCCTGCCGAAATAATTGAATTGGTTGAGCAGCAACCCAGCACTCAGGAAATTTTTCAAGAACTACCTGCAACAGTCAAAATGATGGAAGCTGTTCAAGAGCTGACAAAGGCTAACGAAGCCAATCTCGCAAAACACCTGTTATTCAATCTTGTAGTCTGCTTCTGCAAGGCTGATGGCGTGGTGAGCAAGGAAGAAGAGAATCTACTCAAAACTTTTGCAAACACGATTTTTGGAAAGAACGAATCAGAAACATTCAAATTAGGGATTTTGCCTTCGTCGACGAAAACATCGTTAGATCCACCAAAACCCAGCATTAAGGACCAGCCAAAGCCGCTTGAAAAAGACGAACCCAAGCCGATTCCCCGCGAAGAATCCAAGCCTTTAATTTCGCAAAATGACCCCAATCCAGTAATGGGGGGCGACCTTTCCACAGAGAAATCCATTGCTCAAATTAATGCACTTGTAGGTTTGGAGAAAGTCAAAGCAGACGTACAACAGCTAGTCAATTTTACAAGAATCCAGCAAATACGCCGATCTAAGGGCATGAAAATGGCACCAGCGACCAGGCACATGCTTTTCTATGGTAATCCTGGTACTGGCAAAACAACCGTAGCTCGCCTAATTTCGCAAATCTACAAAGACCTGGGAGTTGTGTCCAAAGGGCATCTTATTGAATGCGATCGATCTGGCCTCATTGGCGCATTTGCCGGACAAACGGCAATCAAGGTTTCTGAAGTAGTGACTACCGCTGTAGGCGGTGTTCTCTTCATTGATGAAGCTTACAGCTTAAACCAGGGCAGCGACGATGCTTATGGATTGGAAGCCATAGATACTCTAGTCAAGCTAATGGAAGATAACAGGGACGACCTTGTTGTAATAGCAGCTGGTTATCCAGACAAAATGGCAACATTTGTTGGTTCCAATCCTGGGATGCGATCCCGATTCAACAGGGTTTTCTCTTTCGACGATTACAAGCCGGATCAGTTGCTTGAAATATTTACTTGTTTGGCAAAAGGCGCTGGATACAATGTCGCAGACGATGCTTCCGAATGCCTTGCAAAGCTTTTTGAGCAAATGTATAAAGATAGAGATGAAAGTTTCGGAAATGGGCGCGATGTGCGCAACGTTTTTGAAGCCGCCATGTCGCAGCAAGCAAACCGTTTAGTCACTCAGCCAGATGTGAGTGCCGACGCTCTTTCGCAAATAATCCTGGAAGATGTTGCCGGTTTGACCGACGCTGCAAGCTTCAAGAGTTCCAGACCAGCTTCGTCATTTGGTTTTCAAGCGACTAAAATATAGTAAATATGACACGAATTTGCCTGGTCGAGAGAGATCTATTGCCGGATGCTGGGCATAGCTGCAAAGAGACGGTTTTTGTCCCAAATTGGAGGTAGCTGTTATGGCCTGGCACAGTACCCACACGGCCGGTTTGCTGAAAGAGTTTCAATCAAAAGTATTTGGCCAAATTGCCCAACCAATAGGCCTTATCCTGTTTTACAGGGCTGAGGGGCAGGAAACTGATGCTTTGGCGTGCATTTGTCATGACCTTGCTGTTCTCTGTTGCGTACTGCTTGATCAATGGGACGAAAAGGAACTCAATGCAGAACGCGCCGCGTTTTTATTTGAGATGGTTGAATTCTGCCTCAAACCAATGGAGTTCAACGGTAATTCCAAGCCGCCGTGCTCACTGACGATTCCAGAACATATTGCGAGGTATAGAAGTCAGAATGCCAATCTTGAGTGGCCTGGCGGCAGGCACTCCCCGACGCATATTCATGCACTCACTCTTGAGTGTTTGCGAGAGTATGACGAAATCAAAAAAACAAAGCATGCAACAACCTGGAAAAACTTTCTCTATAAGGTCATAGATAAAGCTTTCTCTTTAAACCCGAAAACAACAGAGAAAGACACGCTGCTAAAAGCGCGATTACGGGAGAGCTATGAACAAGCCTTTACTGGTGGTCGCAGTGCTGGTTTCAAGCACCATATGGGCAAAGACATGGCGACTGGACTAAAGACACTGGTGATGCAAATCGGTGGTGCTTGGAGAATGTTCCAGAACACAAAAGGCAACGAAAAGTTTCTAGCTCACGATTTTATGTCTCAAGCAAAAACCGATCTTCTTTCATTAGCTTGTTCGGTACTCAAAACAGAGCAACCACTAACACAAAAATCGCTAGAGCTACTTTCTGACTTTGCTCCTAGCATAGGGATCTACGGAATTGACGCCGATCAATTCCGTAGCGTAGTGACAGACTTTGAAGACATGCCAGAAATTTTTCGCGAACTGCCAAACTCCCTGAAAATGATGGATCTTTTGCAAGAAACTTACAAGGACCAGGGCTCTGATTTTGCCGAGACTGGCCGGGCGATGTTCTACAGTTTCGTCAAATGCATGGTTCAAGCCGATAAAGATGAGCCCAGCAAGGAAGAGCTAAAACTCTTAATTGCTTTTGCTACCACCTTGTTCGGACCAGGCGCTGCAGACAAGCTAGGGCTTAATGAAATGGCAGGTGTGCCAGCAATAACTCATACAGTTACGATTAGGGAATCATCGTCTTCTGACGATCCAATGACCGATCTTGCCGCATTGGTCGGCTTAGAAAGGGTGAAATCAGATGTGCAACAACTGATCAATTTTACAAAGGTGCAGGAAATGCGCAGTTCTAAGGGACTGTCCACTGCAACCCCGACAAGACATATGGTGTTCTACGGAAATCCAGGAACGGGCAAAACTACAGTTGCTAGGCTCATTGCCCAGCTTTATAAAGGCTTGGGAGTCTTATCAAAAGGACATTTGGTTGAATGCGATCGCTCAGGATTGGTCGGAGGATACCTTGGCCAAACTGCCATCAAAGTAAACGAAGTGGTGAAAGAAGCATTAGGCGGTGTTCTGTTCATAGACGAAGCGTATAGCCTCGTCCAGGGCGGCAATGATACGTATGGACCTGAAGCCATAGATACACTGCTCAAACTGATGGAGGACAACAGGCACGACCTTGCAGTTATTGTTGCTGGCTATCCTGAGAAAATGGCACACTTTATAAATTCCAATCCTGGACTTAGATCTCGTTTCACCAAAGTCTTTTTGTTCGACGACTACACGCCAGCTCAATTGCTTGAAATATTCAATGTTCAGGCGAAAGAGGCAGGCTATGAAGTTGCCGACAATGCTTCAGCGTTCCTTGCAAAACTATTTGACCAGATGTACCGGGTACGGGATGCCAGTTTCGGAAATGGTCGTGATGTGCGCAATGTCTTTGAAGCCGCAATGGCTAATCAGGCGAATCGCTTGGCTGTACTTCCAGAGTCGGACTTGACCGAAGAGGCGCTTCTGCAAATCACAATAGACGATGTAAAAGGCATGATTGACCCTGAAAGATTCAAGAGTTCCAAACCACAAAGCATCGGGTTTAGGACTCTAGCAGAGGAGCGAGCCTGAGTGCATCAGGCTCGCTTGCAAAAGAAGGCGACCGAGGAGGACACGGATGGGGACTTCTTACAAGGCGTACTGGTTAACAGATATCCCAACGAAAAGATTTGCTGAGGTTGCGGTAAATTCGCTCAATCGATTTGGTTGGAAAATCGGAATGGTCAATGACGAGTTAGGAAGCGTCACCGCCAATAAAAACGACAGTAAAGACATCATGGGCAAATGGTGGAAGTTTGAGTTCCGCGTAGGACTCAGATGGCTCTCTTTGGAAGAGGAAATTGCTACTGCCAGGGAGTCACACAAGCAAGTCACCAAATCGTTTGAAGATGTTTTGTGCGACATAAGGCAATCTGTATTTAACCTTGAAATTTCCGATACTGATGATTCTACAGGGCTGAACCAATCCAGCGGAGCTGCCTGGTGGGACGTAGATACTAAGCCTAAAAGCACCGGAGGTCTTACTGCGCCGAGCTTCCTGGACGACAATTTTGCCAGTGCTCCAGCGAGCAAACCAATCACTGCTGTTAACAAGCCAATGGCTAATTCAGCAATCCCTGATAACGTCTGTCTTGTTGGCGCAGAAGGTACTATAGGACCAGTCAGCGCCAAAAACACAAGTTGGACAGAGGAAGAAGCAGCTAAATTCAAAGATGGTTGTTTGGTCGAGATTGAAGTTTCGGAAGATCAATTCGGCTGGAGCGACCAGGAGTGCGAGGACTGGTTTAAGAAGCTCGTCGAAGCCACCTGGGTGGATGGGCGCAAGTATGTTCGCGAGAATCTAAAGTCCAAAAATACAGGCGCAAGATGGGCTACTGTCGACGAGCTAAACAAACAGGGCTATTTAGGAGATAAGCCAGAGCAGCGCTCTTTGCTAATTACTAAACACAAGGACACTGGTTCATGGTTCAGGCTGTCAGAACCAGATACCAACCGCCATGCTTTAGTTTGCGGACCTACAGGGACGGGAAAAACGAGCAGCATTTTTGTGCCGAATCTTATCGAAAGGATTGCTGTTTCGGCAATCGTAACAGAAGCTACTGGCAGTAAAGGCAGAGCTGATCTTTATTCCAAGACTTCAGGTTACCGCGAGAAAGTTGGAAAGCAGAAAATATTTTACTTCAATCCCGATGACATGACCTCTCATCGAATTAACCCGCTAGACCAGGTTAACAGCTATAGCGAAGCACGACGAATTACTGAAATCATCATGCAATCCACCACGCTGTCATCTCATAAAGGTGATCAGACCTGGGACATGGCCGAGCGTTTGCTTTTAACGTCAGTTATCCTGCACGCAGTAGGGGAAAGAGAAGACACCAGCATCTCACCATATGGCAATTGCAATCTCAGCTATGTAGTGAAATTGTTGAATAAAGGTGCTGAAGAGCTGGGCAAAATTCTCGCAGATAGCAATATAGAAGAAGCTCAAGAGTCATATCAAGGCTTCCTAAATAACTCAAGTGAAAATTACAGAAACCTCGTCGCTGGTGGCTTAATAACAAGGCTTGATCTTTGGAAAGACCCAAAAATAAAGGTGCTCACGGAAACTACAGACATCAATTTTGAGACTCTGGCTGATGAATTATTCACATGGTATCTTGCGACCCCAGCAGATCAACCGGAACTAAAGCCTCTTGCAGCCTTGGTATTCAATATTGCTCTAAAAGTCATTGGCAACAGCAACTTCAAGCATCCTGTCATGTTGATGCTGGACGAATTTACAAACTTTGGCTATGTGCGCGGCATGCCAGCCAAGCTATCCATAATCAGGCACGACAAAATTCCGTGCGTCCTCGGCATTCAAGATTATATTCAACTGAAAAACCTCTACCATGATGAAGCTCCGCTCTTTCTCAGTCAGCCTGGCACGCGTATCTTCTTTAGACCAAATGATCTTGAAACGGCTGAGCGCATCAGCAAAGGCTTAGGTGAAGTGCGTGAAGTGATGCGCAGAATCGAAAGTTCTGGTGCAATCAGAGAAGAGAAAGACAAATTCTTTTTGCTCAGTCTAGATGATCTGGTAAACCTGGACAAAGATAAGCTTATTGCTTTCACTCCCAGTACCAGACCGAACCTGACTCAATTCTTGGGTTGGGAGGTCTATGCCGAACAAACAAATGAGCAGAAATATCCGCCGCCTGCACGAACTCCGCATCACGTAGTTACAGGCTTAACAGACCGGCGCAAAAAGGAAAAAGCGCCAGACCAGAGCGAACCAAATAAGGAGTCCGTAGAAGAGAAGAAACCTGCTGCTTCAACGTTGTTGAAGAAGCCCTCATTGCCATCTAATCCGCTCCTGTGGGCAAAGGAAATAAAAGTAGAATGGCCTGAACCTGACGGAATGAAGGCTTACAACCCGTCAAGCAGTCTTGAGGACCTGGAAATGCTAGTTTTTGCTTACGAAGATAAAGATCCTTCTGCGCTCAAAGCAATGACAGAGCAAGACTATTTAAGAGTCATGGATTGGATCGAGAAAAAAGAAACGGGTGAACAACATGGTGAGCTTTTGGACGAAGACGAAGTGGAAATTCGTCGAAAACAAATCGAAGAACTAAAAGCAGAGCAGGCCAAAAAGCAAGAATCTCAGTCTTCAATCTTTGAGACTCAGGAGAAGGACAAGGACGATGAATTCCGGGGGGCCTGGTGATGGATAGGGATTGGATTACAATTGGAAAGTGGGGTGCACCGCTGGCCGGTTTTATCGTGATGGTAACTGGTTTCCAAATCCTGTGGTATCCCCAAATATCGGCCCCGCTAGCAGGTCTAGCAACATGGTTTGCCGTCTACGTTCAATGTTTGCGTATGGGTAACAAGTCTCTGCAAGTCCTATGCAACCCTCCTGAGGAACTCTGGCCCATGCCTTTGCCATATGCTTGGGGCACAGTCAAAGAAGTTCTAAATAGAGAGGGCTACGAAAGCAAGGAAATTGGCCGTCGCACATGGGAGAACATCAAGGAGGACGAATCAAGAGCGATAATTACTGCAGATTTGCGATTTACTGAAAAAATCCTCAATGCTCGTCCCGCCACCAGTATGGAGGACGCGCTCGCTGATAGATCTGAAATGGCATCTAGAGGTATCACCCTCATAGTAAGATTTGTACCTGACAAAGCAACCAGAGGAACGAGAGTCAGCTTCGCTTACGAGCCACACATGCAGAAAGGCAGTGATTACACTGTCCGAGAAATCATTCACAAAATGCGACAGAAATTTCCGGAAAGAATGGCGATCAATAAAAAGGAGTTAGGGCTATGAACCTATCAAAGCTAATGCTGATGCTGCTTTTGGCCAGCAGTGGCACACCTGTGTTTGCGCAAGAACATGCAGAGCTCTTTCAGTCTTACACAAGTACTCCAGAAAAGAAAAGCTTGAGTAAAATATCTGATATTACCAGTGGTGGCGGTCTGCCTGTGGTGGAACGAGCCAGTAATAGTGAAACTATTACAACCACCGGAATCTTTGGGCAAACACTAACCGAGGACGCTTATGGCGAAACTCCTAGCAAAAAACAAGCCGCCAAAGAGTTGTATTCTTTTATGGCAAATCCGGAACTGACTAAAGTGCGTGGAGGCGGCAATTCTGGTAAACCACTGGGGGTCTATCGAGAAGGCTGCAAAAATGTAGAGTTTCACTCAAAAGAATATGTTGAACTTGACCCACACGTCAAAGCTCATTGGGCTGTTTTTCTTTACACAATCATAGAGTCTTATCACGGTGGGTGGCAATCTACACTGGGTAATCGATTCACAGATCCAGTGGCCGCCACATATGTGGATTTTCCGAAAATGGATTCTGCTGCCGCCTTCTTTTTTCAAAGCTACCATGACGAATTTCATGACCCGGGAGGTCGCTATGCTGCGCTCCCAGGAATGTACAGAGCATGGTTTCGCAGCGACGCAATACTTGATGCTGTGAACATGATTGGAGCTATTTCTTATGCATACGCTAAAGATGACAATGAAAGAAAAGCCATTACAGCTTGGACTACTGGAACTATAGATCGATATGAGCGGCAGATAGGACCTGAAGGTCACGTTGAAACGCTTAACCCCCTCTGGAAGCCACCGCCTCCAGATTGGTATCATCAGCCGCACCCGATGCATTTTGACCCTTCACTGGCTCCTCCAGGTTCAAAACCTTATGTTGACGTAACCAGGCACAGGCGACCTACACCGCTTTCGCCTGGCACAGACGCCTCACAACCAGGCAATACAACAAAATTTCCTTTTACTGAGCCGCCAATCGACCATAATTACGGAAACTCTTTTCCTTCAACACAAGGTGAAGGGATGAAGCACCTCGACGAACTGTTGAAGAGGCAAGGACAATAAGCATGTTTGATCAAGCCTTGTTAATTGCTAGCTCTGATGCAGATCTCAATGCACTGGCACAAACTATTGTGATGGCTACAACATCACGTCGTGAGAACCGGCAAGAAAACCTAGAAGCGGCAGAAATTAAATGCCTGCTTGCTTTAATGGCTCATGAAAAAAGTGCGACTAAGCCTGACCTGAAACCAAGCTTTACTAATATCTTGGCACTATTCGACAAGCCTGCCATCGATTCTGTTTTACAAGAGTCCTGGACGGCTAATGAAGATAAGGCGTTTCGGCAATCCATACTTGGTTCACTAAGTATGAGATTAAGCGAAGTGAGTCTCGTAAGGTAACAAATTACAGCACAAGGAGAATCAAATGGCTGATGAACCATGGTACAAAGTTGAACCAGTACAAAACAAAAAACTGTTCGAAGATGCTGAGCTACCAGACCTTCTGCAGGTTCAAGCAAGGCTTGTTAAAGCACAGCAATTACTCAATAGAGAATCTAAATCGCTAAATAAAACTCAAAGTGAAAAGCCGTCGACAAATAATGGCGTTGTACTGCAAACAAAGGAATGACCTGCGTGAACGCATAAAAAAATGCAAGAAAACATGAGTCCTGTTTCTACAGGTGAACTAAAACTGGGTGGTCTAAAAAGAGTCAGTATCAACGCTGTGGACGACGTTCGTCTCACAGTGCCAATTTCGTTCGATTACCATTCATTTGAATCGCTAGAAGTTTTGAGCCAAAAATGCCAATGGAAAGACGTAAAATTATCTTCCATAGCAGTGCAACTGAAAAGCTTTCCTAATCCTAAGGTTACGGTGATAAGCTTTCTCGGAAGAATCATTAAAGTTGAGAAAACAGAAGACGCCACTCTTGTTACTTTTGATAAATTCGGTGAAATAAAAACGACTTACGTTGAGGTCTAATCCGCATTACTGTCTTGTCAATTCTATTTCTCGAACTCTAGCCGCACTTTGAATTCATTGTTCAAGACCAATCGCGCATCATAGCTTCCACTTCCATCCTTCTTCTTAAATCCTTTAATCACCTTCGTTCTACCCTTTTCGATCAATTCTTTCAGTTGCGAATCAGTAATTCTTTTTCCATACTGTTCTCGCCAAACAGAAAAATTGCAGCCCTCTTTCCATCGGCTACAGCCTGCCCCTTGGGGCGTTTCTCTTACAGTGCCATCTTTGCATTTTGGACATTTGCTAAGTCCAGGATCTACGACAACTGGCAATGAAGCTCCTTTCTGGCTTACTTCCGGCAATAACTCAGTTAGGAACCGTGCAATATCTGCTTCAAATGCCGCTAAGGCTAATTTCCCTTCCGTAACTTCGGCGAGCTTTTGCTCCCATGATGCTGTTAGCGCAATATCTTTCAGGCTTGGATGTACTGCATTTATTAAAGCTTTGCCCTTATCTGTAGGCAGCAAGCTCTTCTTACTGCGTACCACGTAGTCGGAATGTACAAGTCGTTCGATAATAGCGGCACGGGTCGCAGGCGTACCTAAGCCGCTTTGAGCCATATAGCTAGCTAGATCGTCATCATCTAGTTCCTTGCCTGCATTTTTCATAGCGGTTAGCAAGCTGGAGTCATCATAGGCTTTTGGGGGCGTCGTCTTTCCCTCTTTTAGCTCTGCTTTGCGTTTGTTGACAAGGTCTCCTGGGCTCATGGGTGGCATCTGTTGGGCTTCCTGGTCCCTGTCTTGAAATTTTTCTTTGCCGGATTCAAAAACTGTCCATCCCGCATCCCTTACTACTACGCCTTTTGCCCGAAATAAATGTATTCCTATTTTTATAAGAATTTCGGTTTCCTCGCGCACTTCTGCTGGCAAGAAAATGCTCAAGAATCTTGTGGCGACAAGCAAATAGACATTCCGCTGTTTCTCTGGCAGCGCCGCCGGCGGCGCTTTGTGTGTTGGAATAATTGCATGATGGTCGGTTAGTTTTGTGTCGTCTACATAACTCTTAGATAGGCTTGGGCGAAGGAGATCCGCGCTTATATTACCGGCAAGAATTCCCTCTTTTGCAAATGCTTGAGCTACTCCCGTATTCATCATTGTTGATTGCAGCAAATTAGATAAGATTCTGGGAAGCTCTTCAACCATATCTGTAGATAGGTGTCTGGATTCGGTTCTCGGGTACGACAATAACTTGTGCTCTTCATACAAACTCTGCGCAATGTCCAAAGTTTCTTGCGCTGTATACCCAAATTGCTTGTTAGCTTCCTTTTGCAACGTCAGCAAGTCGTAAAGTCCAGGCGCTTTGCTCCGTCGCTCAATAGTTTCCAGCTTCTCAACGCTTCCGGAACTTTGCGTGCTTATGCTTTTTATGATTCGTTCTGCAGTTGCCCTGTTTGCTAACCGCGTCTGTGGCACGGTTTGCGGGGTTAGATATCTTGCAATGAAACCAGGTTCAAATGTGACCACTACCTCGAAAAATTCCACCGGTATAAAATTATTGATTTCTTCTTGTCGTTCTACAATCAATCCTAGTGTCGGAGTTTGGACGCGCCCAACCGTACACAACTGATGATTCAGTGTTGTGTATGCTCGGGTGAAATTTAAACCTACGATCCAATCTGCGTGAGCTCGCGCTGTCGCTGCATCAGCCAGATTGTCAAAATCATTGCTAGACCTGAGATTCTGGAATCCTGTCTTAATAGCTTCAGCGGTTAACGAACTAATCCAAAGTCGTTCTACTGATTTTTTGCAACCGGTCTTGTCATAGATCAATCTGAAAATATGCTCGCCCTCCCGCCCGGCATCAGTCGCTGCCACAATTCCTGTTGTAGCGGGATCGAGAAAGAGCTTTTTTATGATATTGAATTGAGCATCTGCTTTGTCCGCAATTTTATATTTCCAGGTTTTTGGAATCATCGGCAACTGCTCAAGCCGCCAAGGTTTCGACCACTCTGGGTTCATTTCTTCCGGCTCAGCTATTTGAACCAAGTGTCCAAACGCATAGGTTACAGCCCAGCCGTTACCCTCATAATAGCCGTCTCTTTGTGTTTTCGCCCCGAGTACAGACGCTATATCTCGCGCTACGCTTGGCTTTTCCGCTAATACAACTTTCATAAAACTAATAGTACTTTCGGGTCAAACTACGGCAGTATACCAGTGTTCCGGTTTTGTGCGGGTTCTAAAGTGGCTGTGAGTCCATGTTTGCTCCGCTATAATCCGTTATTGTCCGCGGCAATCTTCAGGAGAAGGCATGGTAGCACCAAGATTCATTTATGTTGCGGCTCTAGTCGCTTGCTCTTCATTTATTCCGTTGGTTGCAGTTGCTGGTGATCCTCAAGCAATTCATAGCAAATACGAAGACGCCGTTTATAATCCATCACTTGAAGCTTCGATCGAAGGCGGCGTCATGGAACTTGCGAAGACTGATCGCTATCACGTTCCAGCCAACTCGAAATTCAAGTCTGCATACGACAAAGCAAATCTAAAAACAGTCGCAAAGTTTGCTTACGACCTGGACACATACAATGCACGCAATGGCGGCGGCTGGGTCCACTACAAGGAAAAAAACTATAAGTATGTGCCATACGCAAAGCAAAAAGAATTTGCTAAGTCGTGGTGGACTAAAAACGATCCGCTTTTCGCCAAAGACAAAGAACCGGATACTTGGCTCAAGGAATCAATTCTCGACGGCACATATTTGTATAACAAGTACCACGAAAAAAATTCTCCTGGCGCCAACAGCAAAAAGTATTTGGATGACATGTTATCTAAACTAGCCAGCGAACATTAACACACTAGAGCCGCCCAACAAGAGGTTCGCAACTGATGATGAGCGAAGAAAAGCAAGAGCAAAACTGGCGATATTTCGGAAGAGATTCTATGAGCGGGAAAGTCTACGAGATTTAGCGTTGTCCAGCAAATGGGAAAAGAATGGAGTATCAAAGCCATGAAGACGTTTATTTGCTTTTGCAGGACGGCACCTGGCGCCCCAACATTGGGCCAGCTATCGTCAACGAAATTCTCAAAGGAGACTTTGCCGAAAGCAGCGATGAAATTTCTGAAGAGGAGGCAATGAGTTATTATCGTTCATGGCTGGACAGTGGTAATTGGCCAGGAAGAAAGTAATCTACAGGCTGCCAATCAACTCGTCTCATTTGAGTATACCCTGCCGAAATTGGCTACTTGAAACGATAAGTCTATCAACAGGGTGGTTCTTAACTCATGATATCCTGTGAGCAGGCACTCTAGACCTCATAGAGACAGAACAGACGCTCAGAACTGCATCTGATATGTAAGCTGTTAATTATTCCTTCTATTTACATCCAATAAACTATGTCCGTTTGATACAACATTTAATCGCGCTGAAATTTTTTTTCTAGGAAAACTTGTTGATTTATTTTAGATACAGTAATTGAATGGCTGACTATCCTTTCTCGCAAGCAGAGACATACGGCGTTTTCGAGGCCTTCAAAGCCAAATGTTATTGGTGCAATATTCCATTTGGAAGTATTTTGGATTGCAGCATCGATCATGTAATTCCCGAATCATTTCTAGCAAAAGCTGATGAACTCAAGGTGCTATTGAAAGAATATGGGCTAGCCGAGGACTTTGATGTCAACGGCTTCTCGAATTGGGTGCCAGCACATTTTAAGTGCAATTCTAGCAAGGGTGATCGGGTCTTTGCACCGTCACAAGCATTGATAAAGGCTCTTAACGACGTTGAACAGAAAGGCAAGCGAGCAAAGAAAACCTCTGAGAGAATTGCGAAAAGCAAGCCAAATGCCAAATTGCTTTAGCTAATTTTCCAATGGATTTCAAAAGGTGAGCTAAGTGCAGAGGAAGGAAGCGAGCTACAACAACGATTGGTTGAGCTACTTAAGACAGTGCCAGTTGTCGGCGAAGATATTGAACCTGTTGTACTAAACTTCTCCAGAGACGTTAAGGTCACTAGAACGGCAACAACAACAACCGTTGAGGTAGTGATCGGAAAATACGTTCGAACTCCAAATGCGGATGCTAATTTATCAATCACCCGGAAAGATGATGAATACACCATTCAATTGGGCTTCCTCGGCAAAGACTTATTCGAAGAGAAAGTTTACTGGGAGTGGACCGGAAATGAATTCTCTTATGATAACGTGCGAAAAGAGCTGGTCTTTAAAACCAAGCGCTTATCATGCCCAAACGACCATATTTTCCATCTGGAAGGACCAAGCGTTTTCGACCATGCTGCAGATTCTATGACTCCCAATTATAAAGTTCAGATTTCGCTGCGAGACGGAGCTGCCATAGTATCGGAGCGAGGAGGAAGGGCATTGTTCAAAGGAGGCTTGAATCTTTCCGGAACGTATCTTAGTGGTTATGGAGTCAAACTAGACCCAATCGCTGACTTTAGCGACATTTGGGCTGGACCAAATGCTCATCCAAATCCAAATCCAGATCCGTCTTGGGATTGCCCACGCTGCGGGAGCAATCTATGGTTGGGCGCGCAATGCAGAATGTGTGGATTATTATCCGATCCCGCCGATGTATGACCAGGCAATTTTTATCTCAGAGTTTCTGTATGTCATTACCAACAAACTCATGGATATGCAGCAGTCAAAACAATCCAGGTGCTGCGGGATCTCGCTGAAGCCTACTCGGAGCAATGCGCATACGAAGAAGCAAGCTCATTTTTTGATCAGGTCTTAGAGTTAGTTTACGGTAACGACTCTTTTCAGGACCGAAAACCACAAGAGTCATACAGCAGATTTTTGGAGAAGCCGAAAACGAATATTGAGTTTGAGAAACAGCTTGCTGTATTGACAGACCTCGTCCATCAAAAAAGATTCGAGGAAGCGGAGGCTCTTGCCGCTTAG
>CAZJLR010000095.1:0-21186 GCA_964546815.1 uncultured Candidatus Obscuribacterales bacterium
AACTTGATTCGGCTCCATTTTAGTTCGCCAGCAGTATCCATGGCGTCGCCCCTGCAAACTATAAGAACTGCAGCATGTTATTCAGAAACGCAGTTGCGTCCGCCTTCTTTGGCGCGGAGTAAGGCGTCTTTTGCGTCTTTGATTATTGCTTCGGGTGCCATGTCGTGGCCGTTGAATTGGGCGCAGCCTACGCTAATTGATACTCGTGGCGATTTCTTGCCGCTGTCTTCCGAAGGGTTCAATTTTTCAGCTTCTGACCTTAGTTTTTCAGCGAGTATTTTTGCGCCTTCCACGTCGGTGTTTGGCAATACAACAACAAATTGGTCGCCGCTATAACGTGCCATCAAGTCGCTTGATCGAATACATTTGCTCAGCTTTTCGGCAAGCGTTTTCAAAAGCAAATTGCCTGTCTCGCTTCCGTATTGCGCCGTCAATCCCGTGAATCCATCAACGTCGATAATGCACAAACCGACCGCTAACTTTTGGCGCTGTGAGAACAAAAGTTGCTGTTGCAAATACCCCATGAAAAATTCCATGTTGTAGAGCCCAGAAATCGGGTCGACCATCGACCAATATTGCGCTTGTGCTTCCAAGTTGTCATACATGTCTTTGGCAATCAACAATTTAAGCACTGCGACCATCTGGTCTTTCAGATGTTCAAGTGCAGACTTCAAAACGTTGTCTATATCTTTGTCCGTGGTCCATCCGATCAAGATAGCCCCGACACAGGCGCCGTCAGCACCGTGGACATACATGACCTTGGCTTTCTGGAGCTTGGCTCCTTTAGTGTCCATCTGTTCGCCGTAAAATTGCACCGGTGTCTCGGCTGGTAAGCCCATAGTGCCAAGTGCATTACCCACCAGATTTTCAAAAATGTCCTGGTTTATTTGTTTATTCGCGTGATAAACGCTCCATGGCAATGGCGAGCGAACGATTATTCCTGAAATATCAGGCTTGAAGAGGCGCGAAATCAGGTCGAAATACTCGGTTGTAAACTCGGCTCTGTCATGAACTGTGCCAATGAGACGGCGCGTGAAATGCCTTACAAGGCGTTCTGCCAGAAGCCCGCTCAAGAGCGTGCCAAAGCTTGTAATCAGGTCTGAGCCGGTAAATTCGCCCGAAATCACTGGCTCGTTGTCAATTCTTTCGGGGCTGAGTGTGCCGCTTTTAGCTCCAATTTCTGCCAGGCGCTTAATCAGCTTTACTGAGTCTTGCTCGTTTTGCTCAACTTGCCGTCTTTTCAAAACTGAGTCGGCAAGGCTGGCTCGTTTCCAAAAATTGTCATCAGTATCGTCAGCAGACGAAACCAATACGACAGGTAAGCAACCAGTCACACTAGTAGATTTTAATAAGCATGAAAGTTGCAAGCCGCTGATGTCAGGAAGGTGCTCGGCAATGACCAATATGCTGCATCCAGCATTAATGATTTCATCAAGAGCATCGAATGCACTTGTGCACACGGCTACCTGACAGCCGTTTTTCTTCAGGCTCTCCCTCAAAACAAGCATGGGGTCGTCCTGATTCTCTGCCAGGACTACCTTGATTTCTGACATGGGTTACCGCGCTGAGCTGACGTCATAAGAATGTAATTTTAGAACAAAGTTAGACCAAGAGTGAAAGCAAAACTGAATCAATTCAATTCAGTCGATTACTTGATAGCTTGAGACTGGGAATTTGGAGGCGCACAGGTGCTATTATTTTCAAGCCGAAACGGGGCCAAAAGCCTGACTAGATAGATGGCCAGAACTGCATCGACGCAGGAGATCGGCATTGCAAAGATGAGAGGAAGACAATGATCGCAGGTACAAGTCTTAAAGATTCGCCTCTAACGTTCTCATTGACTGATGAACAGCGTGACATCCAGGAAATGGTGCGTGAGCTGGCTCAAAAGGAGTTTGCTCCAAAAGCGGCCGAGGTAGACCGCAATCATAGATTTCCACGAGAGAATTTCGACCTGATTTCAGCGTCTGATTTGTGCGGAATTTACTTTCCTGAAGAGTACGGCGGTGTCGGACTCGACCATGTCTCTTACGCGATAGTCGTCGAAGAACTTGCCAGAGCTTGTGCCACCACCTCGGTTCTTTATTCTGCTCACGTTTCATTGACTGCATCGCCAATATTTAGCTGGGGCAGCGAAGAATTGAAGCAGCGTATGCTTGTGCCGATGATTCGCGGCGAAAAACTTGGTGCATTTGCGCTATCAGAGCCGGGCAATGGGTCTGACTCAGCCAATGCGCATTGCCGCGCAGAACTGAAAGGCGATCACTATATAGTCAACGGCGTCAAAAACTGGATTACAAATGGTGTTGAAGCCGATTATTACCTGGTAATGGCGCAGACAGATCCATCACTCAAGCACAAAGGCCTTGTTGCTTTGATGATTGAAAAAGGATCGAAAGGATTCACATTCGGTAAACTTGAAGATAAGCTCGGTATTCGTGGGTCTTCAACTTGCCAGATCATTTTTGAAGACACACCAGTGCCGGTGGCAAACTTGCTTGGCAAACATGGTGATGGCTTTAAAGTTGCGATGAGCACTCTCGATGGCGGCCGCATCGGCATCGCTGCGCAAGCAGTCGGCATCGCTCAAGGCGCCTGGGACCATGCTTACAAGTATGCTCACGAGCGCATCGCGTTCGGCAAGCCAATCGCAAAATTGCAAGCCATTCAATTTATGCTTGCTGAAATGCAAACCGAAATCGATACTGCAAGAATGCTTACTTACAATGCTTGTGTCGCACAAGACAGAGGCAATAGATTTACAAAAGAAGCCGCCATCGCCAAGCTATACGCATCTGAAGTAGCGATGCGCAGCACCACGAAATGTGTGCAAATTTTTGGTGGTTACGGCTACGTAACTGATTATCCAGCAGAGCGTTATATGCGTGATGCAAAAATCACAGAAATCTATGAAGGCACATCTGAAATTCAACGTTTGGTAATAGCAAGCAATCTTCTGAAGGGGCAATAGACTATGTCGTGGCAACCACCTCCGCCGCCGAGACCAGGCGGCAATCCCAACCCCGGCCAACAAGGACCCGGCCCGGGACAAGCAGGGCAAGCAGGACCGGCAAGACAAACTTATTATGACTTGCTGCAAGTTGCAACTAATGCGCATCCTACAATCATTAGATACTCATATCGTTTTCTTGCAGGTATTTATCACCCAGATAATGCTGAAACAGGAAATGCTGAAATTTTTCGCCAGATAAGTGAAGCCTTTAAGACTTTGTCTGACGGTGGCAAGCGTGCAGCATACGATGCACACTTGGGTCCGCTTTTGAAAAAAGAAGCAGAAGCTGCACCAGGACCTCAAGGTCAAAAGGGACCATCGCCACTTCCGCATATCGAAAAAACTTCTCTTTCATACAATGAAATTGAATTACGTTTGGCCATTTTGCAATTGCTGTTGCAAGCTAGAAAGAGAAAAGTGCAAACGGGCGGATGCTCAGCTAAAGCATTGATGGATGTGCTCGGCACTGAAATGGGTGAAATGGAATTTGCTCTCTGGTATCTGCGCGAAAAGGGTCATATCGAGCGCCAGGAAGCGCAGTTTATGATAACTGTTGCGGGAGTTGATTACATCGTAGATCAATTGACCAAAACTCAAATTATTGATGAAGGTCCTAAAACAGTTCCGCATTACTCCAATGCACCAGGCAGTTCACCAAACTTGCCATCGACTCTGCGATAGGCTGCCTGAGCCTGCCTTCATGGGCAAGCGTGCCATTTGAATACAAAAGCAAATCCATGACGCGATGATAAACATACGCATCATGGATTTTTTGCCGCAGCTTTGGGGAGGCTGTCTAAGCTTGCTTCGTTCGATGTTCGTTGTTTTATGCTACGGCAAGGGGGCTTGCAATAGCGGCTTGTGGAAGCCTCGGTACTGAGTCGATTTTGCCGTGTTCGCGTTTTAGGAAAGTATATAAACGCATTTCCAGTGATGGGATATTTTCGTTTTTGCCTGACAATTTGTAGAGACCATAAAGCTTGAGCAAAATGCGACCTGCAAGATCAGAAACTGGCTCAATGCCTGTTTGATCGATAATCCAAAGTGCTCCTACGTAAAACTGTTCAGCTATGCTAAGGCAATTTTGCGCTTCGTGAAGTTCGCCAAGTGAAAGCAAAGTTTCAGCATTGTTGACGTGTGTTGAGCCGTACAAGCGATATTGAATATCGAGAATGCGCCAGTAAATTGGTTTTGCTTCTTCATACTTTTCTAAAACTAGATAGAGATCTGAAAGATTTTGTAGTTCTTTTACTAGCTTGGGATGATTTTGTCCCCAACACATTTCAGCTTTTGCGACTTTGCTTTGGGCGGCTGCGATGACATTGTCTTCTATTGAGTGTGCCATGGTAGTGCTCTCCTGCAAAATTGAAATCTACACTACTATCAAACTAAATTTGCATGGTAATGTCGTCCCCATTCGAGGTGTTGTCGGCGGTGATTTATCGCCTCACTTTATGTCATCCCAATTGATAGTGATCAATCTAGAGGGCTAACCCAAATGTGTACGAGCAGTGCAAGCAATAAACTAGTCTTGATCACCTGAATCAGCTACAAGCCCTTCTTTGACAGCTTTTACAGCGGCTTGTGTACGATCGGATACGCTCAACTTTTCCATGATTCGGCGCATATGTGTTTTAACTGTTTCAGCGCTAAGGCACAACTTGGTCGCCATCTGCTGATTGGACATGCCGTGCACAAGCAAGCTCAGTACTTCCTGTTCACGCTCAGAAAGTTGGAATGGATTGCCGCTGGGTTCTGAAACTTGTTTGCTGCGTGGACGATTTTTCATCACAGCTACGAGTTGTTTTGCAATTAATGGATCAAGCCAAATCGCTCCTTCCATCACAGAGTGAATTGCATTTGAGAGTTGATTACCTGTTACACCTTTGAGGCAGTACGCATCAGCGCCGGCAGTAAGCCCGGCCAGCACATCATCATCTGTGGTGTGCGAAGTGATCATTATCACCTTTGAAGGCAGTGATTCTTTTATTAGTCTTGTCGCTTCGATGCCATTCATATCTGGAAGTCCGATATCCATCAGCACCAGGTCTGGTCGCAATTCAAGCGAGACATTGACCGCATCTTTGCCTGTTGCGACTTCTGCAACAATGTTGATTTCACTCATTAGCTCAAGAAGCATTCTTAAACCCAAGCGAGTAATTTCGTGGTCGTCAACCAACACCGTGCTGATTGAAATTGTGGACATTTGTTTACCTTTCGCGGATCGGATTGGAAGTGATCCGATATTTCACGACTAGTTGCTAAGAACGTCACTTCTACCTGAGGTTTAAAGTGACATTCGTTATTCCGTAGTCTGCTTTAAGATGTCTATTTTGCTAAGTCGGCGTACAACACTATTATTCACCCTCTGACTTCACGAGGCTACCCCCAATAGCCATCTTCACCCATATGGGGGATAGTTTGGATGCCGAATATTTCGATTGCTTATGTTATTGCAGTAATGACGCTAGCTGACGCAGGTCTCTGGCGTCGCGACCTTGTTTTTCAACTGCTTCTGCAAGTGTGAGTAGGGCTTGTGCGAGCTCTGGAAGGCGTTCCAATGGTTTGGCCTTCAAAAGCGATTCGATGAACTCTTGACAATGTATTTCTACTTCAGCAAGATCTCTGCTTGCATCCGTTCCGTTGCAGTTTTCGACGGCTACTTTTACAGATGTGTTTAGGTCGCTTAGTTGTGACAAGCCAGTATCCACCGAGACTCAAGTTTCCACTCCTTATTCAATCACGATATTTCAACCGGCAATATCCCGCGCTTGACTGATTCTAAGAGGTGTTTTGCTGTGGTATTGGTTACTAAACGACGGCTTCCGGCAGGAATTGCTCTTAAATGCCCGAAAAAGTGTCGCCATCCTTGCCACCAGAGGGAACATGTCCTGTCCGAACCCCTGATTTGTCTTTCAAGAGGATTCTCTTTCCAGGAACCAAATGAGCTGTACAGAGCTAGCTTTTAGCAAGCATCCGCTGTGTTAAATCAGTTTGTACTTGCGGGCATATTCGCACAGAATTTCTTTGTAGCGTGAGCTGAAGGAGCTTGCGTCTTCGGCTCTGCCGATTCTCTCCATGAAATCTTCCAGCGCCATCAGGCAAAGGCCGGTTTCTGCGCTCATCTTCCCGTGGGTTGATTCTGCCAACGCAAGTGCCCGGTGCAGCTTGTCTGCCTCTTCTTTGCTGTTTGCAGGTAAGAATTGCGCAATTTCAATTTCTTCTTTGTGATGCTTATTCGTTGCCATTTCGATGCCTGATTTGCTTCTTTATTCTGACTTTTGCATACCTTATCCGACGAGACTATCGACTATTTGACTGATTTGTTGCCAATGTTGCCAATGAGCTGCATCTGTAAACCAGTTAATCACCCATATTGGTAGTGCTTTTGTTACTAAGTTCATCCGCTCGATTGAAGTGCCTAATTCGTGGCCAAGGTAAATTAAGATCAACGGCAACAAGATGCAAAAAACTAATCGCTCTAACTGGAGTAGTTCTTTAGGTCATGAAGAGCGCCCCAAATGGGTGAGCGATTTTGTCAGTTTCGGGAATAGGCACATTCATTTGGCTGTGACATGCTGGAAGAACGCTGCTAAGAAGAGGGTTCTTATTATGCTGAAAAATGTACTGCTGGTAGACGATGATGCGTCAATACGCCGAATTTCCGAAATTAGCTTAACCCGCATCGGACGGCTGAATGTTGTGGCTGCAGACTCGGGACTGAGTGCTTTGCGCTTTTTGGAAGATTTTACTCCCGACCTTATTCTTCTGGACGTGATGATGCCTGGCATGGATGGTCCGGCTCTATTGCTTCGTCTCAGAGAAATAGAGCGTCTGGCGCAAATTCCTGTTGTGTTCATGACTGCTAAAGTGCAAAAGCATGAAGTACAGGCCTATTTTGATCTTGGTGTTTCTGGCGTGATTATGAAGCCGTTTGACCCAACGACTTTGCCGCTTCAACTAAAACGAATATTTGAAGAATCAGCAACTGTTGCGTGCGTGGCATAGAGTTATGAAAGCTCTTACAGTGAAATTTTTTCGTCCAGCTCTCAACCTTTCACTGTGGTTTGTATGGCTACTAGTAATTGTGTGCACCTGGATGCTTTTGCTCAATTACGAAATGTCGCCTGCAGATGCATCTAAAAACCCTCAAGTCTGGCCAAAACAAAGTGCCATCGGCAGAGATAGCAGTCGCCCAAACTTAATTATGTTTGTGCATCCGAAATGTCCATGCTCTTTTGCAAGTCTGACCGAACTGGCAAAAATCATGGACAGTCGGCACAATCTAAGGGCTACAGTTGTTTTTGTCAAACCAGCTAATGTAAAAAATCACTGGGAACAAACCGAGTTATTTAAACGCGCAAGTTCCAATCCAAATCTTAGTGTTTTTGTAGATGAGCAATCAATTGAAGCTCATAATTTTGATGCGCATACTTCGGGCGAGACACTGCTCTACGATGGCTCTGGTCACCTTGTGTATTCCGGCGGAATAACAATGGCGAGAGGGCACGAAGGAAGTAATTTAGGCGAAGACACTCTTGTAAATCTGCTTGATGAAAACAATCTTGCGCATTCTGGAAGTGCACCGGTTTATGGCTGCCAATTAGCTGATGATCCATCACCCAACAAAGGTATTCTTAGAAAATGCCTGCGGTAGCACTAGAGATGGAAAATCGCATACAGGCTCGGGCTGAATCGATTCTAGCCGAGCAAAAAAAATCGCTGTATTGTCATACAGACAGAATGTTTGCAATTTTGCTTTTGATTGAGTGGTTTGCAGGTATTGTAGTTTCATTGCTGGTTTCGCCGCGAACTTGGGCGGGGCGATATAGTGACGTCAATATTCATGTATTTATTGCTGTATTTTTAGTCGGCTTTATTATCTTGCCGCCGGTTTTGATGGCATTTCGGAGACCAGGTGAAACGCTGACGCGGCATCTAATTGCCAGTGCGCAAATGCTTTTTTCGGCTGTATTGATTCACCTTACTGGCGGAAGGATTGAATCACACTTTCACATATTTGGCTCTCTGGCATTCTTGAGCTTTTATAGAGACTGGAAAGTACTCATTCCTGCAACGATTATCGTGGCTTTAGACCATTTGTTGCGGGGCTTTTTCTTTCCGCTATCAGTTTATGGTGTTTCAATTGTAGAGCCATGGCGCTGGCTGGAACATAGCGGGTGGGTGATTTTTGAAGATGTAATCTTAATCCGAATGTGTCAGCGTAATGTTCGCGAAATGATGTTAACTTCAAGACGCCAGGCTGAAATTGAAGAGGTTAACGCTAATGTGGAAGCGTTGGTTGTTCAACGAACCATGCAGCTGCAGCAAGCCCAAGATTGGGAGACGATGCAATATAAGATTGTGCGGCAGTTTTCCGAGGCTAATTCATGTTCTAGTGCCATGAATGGTGCCATCAACGAAATGGCATCTTTCATCTCGCAGGGGCGAACTAAATTTTGGGGCGCATTCTATGTCTTAGATCAAAACACGCAAACATTTGTTCGTTCCACTTCCTTTCAATCACCTGAATCGACTCTTAATGCTCTATTGGACGATTCGCAAATTGTTTCGCTGGACAACGAAAGTTCTATTCTTATAGCAGCCTGGAAAAAAGACAGAGCGATTATCGTTCCTGAATTGAGCAAAACGAATCAGGATGAAAGATTGAATTTAGCCAGAGAAAATGACCTCAGCAGTTGCGTAGTGTTTCCAGTGGGAGATAAGCAGAAATTTTACGGTGTAATTGAGCTATTCACCGATGGCGAGTTAGACTCTGACATAGCAGCATACGATGGTTTGGGTCGATTAATTGCACAGTTTGTGATGAAAAAAGAGGCTGAGGTAACCAGAGAAAGACTCGCATATATTGTTGAACATTCAAACGATGCAATCTTCACTTTGTCTGCGGACAATATTATTACCAGTTGGAATTTGGGTGCTGAGAAAGTTTTTGCTTATCGGTCTTTTGAGCTGCTAGGAAAGCCCATCAATCGTCTTCTTCCTGAGCATACCGCTCCAGAAGTTTTGGATTTCTTTGAAAAGGTGCTGAAGACTGGTGCAAACATCGACAGTTATGAATGCCAGTTTTTGACTAAGGCAGGCAAGCGTGTCGATGCTCTGGTATTTTCGACTCCCTGGTTTGGCGACAAAGGTGAGTATATTGGTTCTTCCATCACGCTGCACAATGTTACTGCAAGAAAGGAAGCCGAGCGTCGAGTCAATGAGTTCTATTCGGTTGTTTCTCATGAGTTGCGTACTCCTCTTACCTCAATTCGAGGAGTACTTGGTTTGATTGAAAGCAACTTTGTTGTGCCAGACTCTGACGAGGCCAAAGAGTTGATAGGCGTTGCTCGGGTCTGTTCCGATCGACTTATCCGTCTCATCAATGATATGTTAGACCTGAAAAAAATCGAGGCAGGAAAGTTAGAACTAAAGATTGCGGAGCAAGATGTTGCTGATCTTGTTCAATCATGTTTACTTTCCATTGAAGGCATGGCTCAAGAGTATGAAGTTAAGCTTGCCAGTCATATTCGCTCAACTGGAACAGTTGCTGCCGATTGGGACAAAATTACTCAAGTAATTACAAATCTTGTGTCTAATGCAATTAAGTTCTCTCCGAAAGGGTCAACTGTAACCGTGCTTTCTGAAAATGCAGGAAGCATGATTCGCTTTAGTATTGTGGATTGTGGTCCTGGAATTGCTGAATGCGACATGGTTCGGTTGTTTGACAAGTTCCAGCAGTTAGACTCTTCGGACAGTAGACCCGTCGGCGGTACTGGACTTGGTCTTGCAATTTCGAAAGCGCTCGTGGACGAACACGGTGGAAAAATTGGTGTAATAAGTGTTTTGAATAAGGGCAGTACGTTTTGGTTCGAGCTGCCTTTGCACGCCAACTCACAGAATCACTCGGAAGTCCAAGAGCTTTTGTCCGTGCTCGACAATGCTCTTTTAGTTGGAGGCTCTGGGGCTGATATCGAGCAAGTGGCTGCTTATCTCGAAGATCATTCGTATTTAGTGACAAGCGTCCCTGATATAGATTCGGCCAAAGACTGTTTGATGAGCACAGTATTTAAGTTGGTAGTATTGAATTTAGACTTGAGCAAAGATGAAAATCTTGATTTCGTTGACTTTGTTAAAAAATGCAGCGATAGCATAGATATTCCAATAATTGCAATAAATTCAGAAGCCTCAGGCATAAAAATCAATTGCGGACCACTGATGAATATCAGCGGCAATCATCGCGTGGAATCTTTGCACCAGTCAATGAATAAGTTAAGTCCCAAAATCTCAGGGCTAAAAGTTCTTATAGTCGACGACGATAGCGAGTTGCGAAAAGTGCTGAAAGCGCAAATAAGAGGACTTGGGCTAGAATGTATTGAAGCTGAAGACGGCAATGTGGCCATAGAAAAAATTCTCTCGGAAACCCCAGACCTTATTTTGCTCGATGTATTAATGCCTAACATGAACGGCTTTGCTGTTGTCGAAGAGCTGAAGAAAAAGGAATCGACCAGTCATTTGCCTTTGATTGTGTACACTTGTAGTGAGCTAAACGAGAATGAGCGTGGCTTATTAAGTCTTGGTTTCACAAAATTTCTGTTGAAGGGAAATGTTACTCAGTCTGATTTGCTGAGCACAATTGATGAGCTTCTATTGATGATTTCCCTTGAAAAACTTGGAACAGCTAAATGCCTGGGTGTGGCTCCTCCGAATGGCACCAGTACCCACGGAGCAGTCAATTAATCATGAAAGCGAATCAAGGGAATCTACAAAAAGATGAGGTCTTATCTCAAGCGCCAACACATAGAGTTTTGATGGTTGAAGACGACCCGTCTTACAGAACTCTTGTTAAACGGATCTTGATGTTGCAGAAGGCGCCCAAATTTGATTTCATCGGTGTTGGAAGTCTGAAAGAATGCATTGAGCATCTGCAAAGAGACAATTTCGATATCATATTGTTAGACTTGAGTTTGCCAGATTCTAGTGGAATCTTGACTGTTAGAAAGGTTTTGGAAGTCTGTTCTGGCACGCCGCTTGTAATTCTAAGTGGAAGAGATGACTCTGAAAGTGGTGTTCTTGCAGTTGCACTTGGCGCCCAGGACTACCTGGTCAAGCATCAGGTGAGCAATGATGCTCTGGTGCGCTGCATTCGCTATGCGATTGAGCGTAAAAAGTTTGAAGAATCTACTATTCGTTTGTCTGCCATAAGAGATTTTATGTCTACGTTAGCTCATGACTTGCAGGTGCCAATGATTGGCGCCAGTAACGTGTTTGATGCGTTAATCAAAGGTCAGTTAGGCCCCTTGCCGAATGATTTTGCCTCTGTTATTTCAAGCCTTCGAGAAAACAACCTGTCTCAATTGAAATTAGTACAGAAGTTGATCGAGCTATACAAGTATGAAATTGACTCAGCGAATCTTGTTTTAAGACCTATTGATTTGAAATCCTTGTTGCTGCAGACGTCTCTGAAAGCTTTTGAAAACTGCCTTGAGAGGCTAGTCACTATCTTTCCAGAAGAGTGTCCCACTGTGTTGGGAGATTTTGATTCAATCAGTTGGCTCTTTGCCAATCTATTAGATAACGCCATCAAATTTGGTGATGCCGATACAGCAGTTGAAATCAAGGTTGTTCAAGTTGGAGAGAAGCTTGAGATTCACGTACATAATTCTGGCAAGCCAATTCCAGCTGAGTTGAGAGAACACCTTTTTGCTGGCTTTTGGCAGGGGGTTCCTGGCAGCGTTTATGTTGCACGCACCGGTATGGGGCTTTATTTGTGTCAGCGGATTGTAAGCAACCATCGCGGGCGCTTATCGTGCCAGAGCTCTGATAGCGGCACTACAATGACTGTGCGGCTCCCCATTTTTTCAGATGCGCAAGATTAGCCTTTTGGGTGGCGAAATAACACTTTAGGATGATACCTGTTTAGTTGAACAAAGACCATCGTTTTGATCAATCGCCGTGGTGATGGCCAAGACCCCCTGCGCTGCCAGAATGTAAATATAGATTCAAACCATTCAAGCAGTATTAAGTGGGGAATTCGAAATGAAAAGTCTTTTTTTAGTTCTAGCGCTTACTTTATTTCCTGTGGCTGCTCAAGCTCAAAGCATAGGTTCTGTAGTGCAAAGCAGATTGGATACACAACAACAAGCCGTAAATGGTAATTTCCAGACTGCAGCAAATCGCGTATCTGCTTTGATAGGAAATACACCTCTCAACAGCCAACAGGCTGCTGCTATCCAACAGGTTTATTCGAGTCTGGGTTTGTTCCAACAGCAAACAAACAACACTTTTGCCAGCACGCAGCAACAGGTCAATACTGCATTGGGAAATGTAGCCACTCCCGTTGTGACGCCATCGTTTAACATGAACGCTGCTACCGTTTCTGGGCTTCAGTTAAACAACCTAATGCCTATAAATCCGCTGATTTTGCCTACGGATACGATTCAAAATAATTTTCAGAATATGACCATTGAGAATGCGCGATAAGCTACAGCAGCATAAGTTGTTCTTGCATGAGCTTGGCACAAAACTTTTTGCGGTGCCAAACAGTCAAGCCATGTTTGTTGATTGCATCGCAATGTTCTTTTGACCCATAACCTTTGTTTGTGTCCCATGAATAATGGGGATGCTTTTCGTGCAAGTCGCGCATTAAGTTGTCTCGGTGGACTTTGGCTATAACTGAGGCTGCCGCGATGGATGCAGAGATGCCGTCGCCTCCGATAACTAAAATTTGCTGCAAAGCAAATTTTGAGATTTTTTGATTTCCATCAACCAAAATCACAGCGTTATCTTCAAGTGCAAGCTGCTCCATTGCTCGTCTCATCGCTAAGAAACTTGCTTGTAGAATGTTGAGCTTATCGATTTCTTTAACGCTTGCTTCACCGATGGCATAGCGACAATTTGCTTTTAGAACTGAAGCAAGATATTCGCGCTTAGCCTGACTGAGCTTTTTTGAATCGTCCAGTTTTTCCAGAGCAGAAGCCAGTTCTGACTGTGCTGTAATATCGCCGAGGCAAACTGCTGCGGCTACCACTGGTCCAGCAAGGCAGCCCCTTCCAACTTCGTCGGTGCCGATTAGTACTGCACTTTCATGCTGCAGCCATTGCTGTCTTATGCCAGAATCAAACTCAAGCAATTGCAAAAGCTTGCTGTCTTTGAATGGCTTTGCGCCAGTCTTTGACTTTACTGAGGCTAGAACTTTCGTGCTTGCTTTGCTTGATTTAGAAGCAGCTTTTGCCGAAGCAATTTTTCCCTTCGCCTGGACCGTTTTAGTCCGGGAGGAGCTAGTATCAGCAGTGGTGGCGGTAGTCTTTGGCATATTTAGTGCATATATCTGCTTCGATTTCCGACGTTATTCTAGGATTTCGCTGCCATTGAAACATTAGCGAATAAAAGTCTTCCGCAATTCAGCGCTCATTTTGTAGGGGCGAAGCCATGCGTCGCCCGGCATTTTATAGGGCGAAACTGTCTAAGCGAGCACCGCTACTTAACTTTCGGGCGACGCATGGCGTCCCCCCCCTACAAATGGTCGGCAGATAGGGCATCTAAATCGATAACCAATTCTTCGAGGCACTGATTTAGCTTTTCGTCTTTTGGTTCAAGCCTGTCCAAAATCATTCTGCCTAGTTTGCCGCTGCGGAAGTCACTGACGAAAATTCCGGCGGCGCGTTTTAAGTCGAGCAGTCCGCCTGCTTTGAGACAAGCTCTCGCTTTTGCCACATCTTCCAATGTGATTTTTCTGTTGTCCAACAATTCGGACTCATTGGGAAGGTAGCTGAGTAAACATTGTGGATAGATTTCGCCCAGCAACTCAAGCCCATAGAGCGCGATTTCTTCGATGTCATAGTGCTCACCTGGCAATATATTGCAAAGTGAGAGTTTCATCGCCTGATTTCCTTTGAAAGCGGCGGATGGCAACATTCCTGGTGTGTCGAGCATCTCAACGTCTGGATGCACTCGAATCCATGAATTGCCGCGCGTTACCCCGGGCGTGTTTGCAACTGCTGCCTTCTTCTTTCCGATCATCCAGTTGATAAGACTTGATTTGCCTACGTTTGGCAAGCCAACCACAGCTACCCTCACGGGTCTGGGCAAGAGTCCTTTCCGTGCGCGTGATGCCAGTTTGTCTTTGCAAAGGTCTGTGGCAAGCGAAAGAAGGTGGTCTTTTCCTTTGTTCATTTTGAGCGAAAGACCAATGGCTCGTTGATTTTCTTCAAGTGAAAACTGTTTGACCCATTTGCGAAGGTTGTCTGGGTCTGCCAGGTCTTCTTTGCAAAAGACGACCACTCTTGGCTTTGTGCCAAAAAATTCCTTGCTCTTTGGGTGGATGCTGCTTACCGGCAAGCGAGCGTCTCTGACTTCAAAGAGGAGATCTACGGCTTGAAGCTGATCTTTAAGTCGTTGGAGTGGAGTTGTGGCTTTCTTTTTGATGGTCATCTAAGTTCTGTCTAATCATCGTGCCTGGCAATGAATGTCTCTTGGCAGGCGGCGGCTTTCCACCCGGATGACTTGTAAATATCACGTCTTGAATAAAAAAGCTCAACCGATATCGGTTGAACTTTTTCACCGTAGAGGAATTGAGCCTCTTACGTTAATAAGTCTGTTTTGCAAATGGGCAGATGAAAGCGAACGACCTTTGTGGTCGCCTCTGTCAAACTAACGTAAGCTCAAAACCGAATAGCTTAGTCTTTGGAAGATTCTGCTGCCGATTCTTTTGGCGCTTCTACAACTTTCTGTTGTGGTTGCGTGCTCATCTCTTTTTGACCGCCCATCTTTTCTTTAATACGGGTAGCCTTGCCGGAGCGAGCTCTCAAATAGTAGAGCTTGGAGCGTCGTACATGACCGCGACGCTGTACGCTGATTTTCTCAACGCGGGGTGAGTGAACTGGAAACACTCTTTCGATACCCACGCCCTGGAAAACACGACGCACAGTGACTGTGTGGTTGATGCCGTGCCCGGTGGTCTTAATAATGACGCCTTCATAACCTTGAGTGCGCTCTTTGCCGCCCTCTTTGATTTTGAAGAAAACCTTGACTGTGTCGCCCACGTCCATTTGTGGGAGGTTTTTCTTCAGGTATGGGGCTTCGATGTCCTTGATAATCTGGTTCATGGCTATATATCTGTTGTATGGAAATTGGAACGTCGATTCTATCACGCTTGATTTGCAAGTGTTTCAAGCCCGAGGTAAGGCGTTAAGCCCTTGTTATAGAGTAAGGCGAAAATAAATTTAAGCTTCGCCGCCACTAGCCGGCAAAAGCGAGCGGTCATGCGCCAATCGGTTTAGTTCTTGAATGAAATCTTCTACTGACTGAAACTGTCTGTACACCGAGGCGAAGCGAACATAAGCCACTTCATTTAGAAGCTGCAGTCTGTCCAAAATCAATTCGCCGAGCTGTTTTGATTGTATTTCTTTCTTTCCAAGAATTTGCAGCTCAAGTTCGAGCCCTTCAATCAGCTCCTGGATTTGTGCCGCGCTTACAGTCGTTTTGCGACAGGCTGTGACAATTCCCGTCAGCAGTTTTTCTCTTGAATATGGCTCGCGGTCGCCCGAGCTTTTGATTACTAATACTTGTATCGATTCGACTCGCTCATAGGTAGTGAAGCGCTTTTTGCAAGTCTCGCACTCGCGTCTTCGCCTAATCGAAGTATTTTCTTCGCTAAGTCTTGATTCAAGTACACGGCTGTCATTTTGTTGACAAAAAGGACAGTACACTTAAAACACCCCATCACTGCACCGGCGCTCTACAATATTACAACTAAGGCATCTCTCGGCAAAGAAGCACTTGAATAAAAAGGATAAGTCTTATTACCAGGTTCTCGGTCTCAACGCAGACGCGAGCGCAGCCGATATTAAGCGTGCATACAGAAAGATAGTCAAAGCACATCATCCTGATGTTAAGCATCACATTCTCAGCGAAGCCGAACGCGAGCAGGCTACTGAAGAAATGCTGCTCATAAATCAGGCATATGAAACACTTATCGATAAACGTCTACGTGCTGAATATGATGTCATCATCGGTGTGACGATTTCGATAAACCATTTTCAAATAAAGGCATCAAACGAAGACCACGATCGCGCAAAATACCTTGGAAAGGCTTTTAACCCTGCGCGCAGCTCGGTTGCAAAAGCGCTAAATCGATACAAAAAACAAATCACAGATTTGTCGGCTGACCCGTTTGATGATGAGTTGATTGCAAATTTCGAAGACTATTTGCGAGATCTAGAATTCTCATTACTCAGAGCTTCCGACCTTCTTTCATCAATGCCGACACCAGCCACACTTAGAGGCGCTGTGCAAATGATGCGCTATTCAATAGCAAACGCAGCCGATGGGCTGGAAGAAATGCGGCACTTCTGCAAAAACTACGACTACACACATTTGACCACAACAGAGAGCTTATTTCGCATAGCCACAGATCTCTCGCGCCAGGCTTACGACCTGACGAAAGCGTAAGTTTCCATCTCCGCTAACTCGAATTCGTTCTATAGCTGCGGGCGACGCATGGCGTCGCCCCTACAATTTTTTAGACTGACGTTAGGGTTTTGCCACTTGTAGCTGGCGTACTTTCTTCCGCTCCCGGTTTTGGGGCGGTTTTTTCTACAGTATTAGTGAGAGCTGCAAGCAGAGCCGGTTTGATCCAACCTCTGCGCCCTATGGCGTGAAACATTGACCATCCTGTTGTTTCGCAGTCAAGTTCTGCAATTTCCATTTCGGCTTTAGAACAAAGTCCAAGCTCTGTTAGTTGCCTTGCAAGTCGCTCCTGGTGAATGGCCGGCAATTGGAGGAGATCTTGCAACTTCAAGAAGTATGCCAGTTGCTCCCAGGTGATCAATTTACGTGCAACCAATATTCGACCAAGTGGAAGGGGCGGTTTTGTTTTTGCTTGAGCCGCTAGAGCATCATCTAGCTGTGCATGCGTAATCAAACGGCTGTCGATAAGAATTTCTCCAAGCAAGATTCCACAGCCGGTCACCGAGCCATGCATTTCTTCCGGATTGGTCAATTGTCTTTTGGCTTTCTCGTATGCAACGCTGAGTCTTTCTCTGGCTGTTTGGTATCTTTGTGCCTGGTCTGGATTGCATTCACCTTCTGCCGCTATCAAAGCTGTTGTTAGCCTTTGAAATTGTTTTCTTAGCTCTATGGGGCTGGCACACTCGTTGACGCCCATAAGTAATGAAAGAATTTTTCGCATATCTTTTGATCCTGCTGGGGTGCCTGATCCAATTCAATCAGCGTTATGTCCAACATCTCCATTGGAAAATGTCGAAAACTAAGTAAGCGCAAGGCTCATGCAGACAGTTGAATACTAGAAAAACAAAAAGCCCCGCCGGAGCGAGGCTTCTTGTTACTTTCCGAGCTCTGGGAAATCAGGAGAACAAGTTGGCGTCGCGAGCTGAAGCGACAAACCAATTAATCACTCCGGGCAATGCGAGTCCAAATATGGCGAGGATGCCACCAAGAATGATGCGACCACCTTGACCGAGTTCTACGTCTTCGCCAAGTTTGACGACGGCTTTATTCATAAACCCGTGAATCATCAAGCCGACTCCTGAGAGCAATGCACCGAGCTCGCCCATGTTGGCAATAATATTGAGCAGTGCCTCAAGATTTGCCAGGTTGTTTACGCGCACGGTGCCGGCTGTGTTGACGCCCATGATTACTGTGGCATCCGAGCCTTGCGCTCCAACAGTGCCGTTGCTGGCACCTTGCAGCATCGGAGCGTTCGCAGCGTCGCCTGTCTGGTCTGGCGTGGTCGTGCTGTTAGTTGCGGTGTTCGATCCGTCAGAGTTTTGAGCCGCTTCGCCGTTGCTAGCTTGCTCTGTGTTACTGTCGTTAGTGCTTGGGACTGCATCGGCATCGTGTTGCTGTGGCGTGTTGTTACCCATGTATGCAGAGCTCACGGGTGAGACGAAACCATATGCTAGAGCTAATCTGGCTGCTTTGCGGAAGTGGCGGGTTGCGATTAGTTTTTCGCAGTCTTGCACAGCTCTGAGCATCAACAACTCTTTGCCTTCAGCTTCGCTAGCTTTTACTACGTCTTTGGGCAATGTTTCAGTCTCGCTGATTGTAGCAACGTATCCATTGTTGTTTGGATTCCATTTGGCGAAGAAGCTAATCAGATCTTTAGATACTGAGTTGCTATTTCTAGGAACCTGGGTGAAAGGACCGATCTCTGAATGGTTCTTGAAGAACTCGAATGTATCTGTGCCTGCCACCACCGGCAATTCATAGAATGCTGGTGCTGATTCGTAAGGCGACATGATATATGTTTCTGGATTTAGCACCGGCTGTGGCCCATGAATCCAGAGTACAGCTGCTCCCTTGGTTTCACCCGCAAGTTCTGAAGCTTGCACTACAGATTTCAGGTTGTCTTGTCCGCCGACAAATTCCATTTTTTCGAGATTTGGTAGAACTTGCGAGAGAAAAGGAATTTCTGCTTGCTTTTGATTTTCCTGGGTGGCGATAATTACTTTTGTGGGAATTGTCTTGGGCAGTTTGGACAATGCCTCTTTCAAATCTTTGCTGTATTTTTGCATTGAAACCGAGCCGTCGATAACCACTACAAGTTGTGTCGGGGCAGGAGCTTCAATCTTCTCGACGCTTTCAATAGTGTATTGGGGTTTTATTGTGATAATGCGTGGCTTGATGACTTTCTTGTCGCCGCCTGACTTGTGTGAAAGCAGCTTGCTGTAGTCTTCGAGTTGGGCTTTCATACCTTTGGAACCATCAATCATGAAAACAACTTGACCCATTGGTTTGTTGTTCTCCTGCTGTCTTTGTTTTTCCTTTTGTCTTTCTCGCTCAACTCTAATGCGTTCCTTCTGCTGCTCGTCTTGACGGCGCATTATTGTGGCAATTTTGTCCTGAACGGCAAATGGTTTTGAAATCTGCTCTCTTTTAGCTGTTATAACCAGTGGCGAACTTTCCATTTGGTCTTTGCTCAAAGAGCCTGCGATTATGCTTTCTTTTGCTGCATTGTAACTGTTGGAGAGACCTTTCACGCCACTGAGCAGCTCGGTTTGAGAGCGTAATCGCAGCAAGTGTTCGCCATCCATTCCGAAGTTAGAAGCGATTAGCTGTGGTGTTACCAATGATGCCAAGCCGTCACTTTCAGACTTGAGCGGCACAACCATGCTTACCATTACTTTTAGTTCTTCTTCACCAGGCACAGGATAGCAATGAAGTAATACGCGTCCATGACCGAGGTCTGTAACCATCGCCGGTGTGTCACCGCCGGCGGTTGTCATTGATGCGCCTTCTACTTTGCCGGTTGCGACGAATTCAGCCGGCTCCGCTTCGCCTTTGTGCCATACTTTCAAGCCGGATACAGCGGCACCTATTGGAAGTTCGATTTCTGCGCGAGCTTCTTGCGCCGTTGAACTTCCGTTCTTTATAACAAATGTCCAGTTCAAAGTTGAGGTTAGTGTGTTGGCATGCAATACACCATTTAAGCTCGAACGGGTGAGATCTAACTGTGGTATCACATCACCGACAACGTGTCGGCTGAGATAATCGTTTGGCATTGAACTCAAATCTGTTGAATCCGCATCGCGGAAGCTATATGGAGTACCAGTCAAAGTGAAATAAAGCTGGTGCTGAGCGCTCGATTTAATAGGGAAAAACAAACCTGCAAGGCCGGCCGCTCTTGAGTCTTTGCATTCCATTCGCATTTCACGCTCTGGATTTATTTGTCTCAGCCATTTGAGTCCTTCTTTTCGAACGACGTCATCTTTGGCAAGTGCATTATACTGAGCCATGCGGATGCACCACGGGCGATACTCCGCGCCGGCAAAGGTGAGTAGTGCCAGAACTAAACCTGTAATTGCTTGAACAGAGACATTGAGGCGGCTGCTTGAAAGAACCCAGCTCAGCCGCAATCTGTTTGCCAAATATGCCGAAACTGCTGCTGAAAGGAATGACAGTGCCGACAGATAAAGGAAGCCCATGGAGAAATTTGAACCAATGGCATCTACCAGACCTTCACTGCTGCCGAATAGGCTAGCAAAACAAAAGCCAGAAATTACAAGCCCTGTTCCAACCGATGCACCTAATGCCATCACTAACCAGCGAGACAGTGTAGTGCGCGATTTGCAGATGGCAGACCAGACCAGATAGTTGACCAGTGGCATTCCTGCCACAAGTAAAAACTCAAGAATTGTTTCAACAGGGTGGTGCAATGCCACCAGTGTGATCCGCTTAGGCGTTGACATTATTGATGTGACAATAACCCAGGCGGGTAGAATAATTCCGAATAGGCTTACTGCCAATCCTTGCAATCCAAACAGGAGGCGAAACTTTGCTTTGCTCGGTGGCACTTCGTCTTGCCACTCTTTGCTTGAATCAGCACCATCTTCTTTATCGTTGTTCGCTTCCGGTTTCTCAGTGTCGGGGTCTGTTCCGTTTCCGTCGACAGATTCTTCGCCTGCGCTTTTGGCATTATCGGCAGTACCATCACCAATTCGAGAATGTTTCGATTTGTTTTTCGGTTTGCCTGTTATTGATTCCAATTTTTTCTTGGCTTTACCGAAGCCGGGTAGCTTGAAGAATGTCGTTTTACGGCTCTCGCCGGAGTCAGACTCTGTTGCAGGGGCTGTGCCATTTTCTGTTGCTTGATATTGCGGGTGGTAGTATCCCTGCGGGTTATAGGGCGCTTGTTGCGGATATGGATTGTATGGTGCTTGCTGATAATGTACCGGTTGCATATGCTGGGCGGGAGGATAATGTGGCGCTGCGTGTTGAATCGCTGCGTCCATCCATGGCATGCGCAACTGTGCGAGTGCTGCGCAACATGCACATGCTTGAACCTGCTTGTCGTTTGTACAAGTCCCATTGCCATTGTGACTTTCTTCTGTGTTTGGCTGCATGGTGGTAAGTCGACTCCGTTTGTCTTTAGAATGCTGACGATTTTTAGTAAAACTGAGCAGCAGCGACCGCCGTCGCGCCGGCAAAAATAAGCCGGCACGCGAAATCAGGCTTAGGCAGCACGATGCTGAATTTCAATCAGGTAGTGAACCCATCATAGCTAAGCTAGCGCGAAATTTGACCCCAACTAAAGTCACTCAAACAATGTCAAAAGTCATGCCTACCGATAATCCCCCGAAGACTCTCTCCCCTCTAGGGGCGACGCATGGGATACTGCTGGCGAACTCGAATGTTTAGCGAAGCCGGCA
>CAZJLR010000096.1:0-18296 GCA_964546815.1 uncultured Candidatus Obscuribacterales bacterium
GCGTGGTGACTGCTTTCTGGCGCTAACTAATCAGTATTGCGCCATGCGTCGCCCGTAACTTAAGCTGCGGTGCTCGCTTAGACAGTTTCGCTATATAAAGTAGCGGGCGACGCATGGCGTCGCCCCTACGAACTTAGGTGGAGGAGGAGAAGTGGGTTGCTATGGCGTTGCTCAGTCCCTGGGCGCTTGATTCTCTGGCTTGAATGTCTACTCTGCCGAATAGAGACATGCATGTTTTTGCTGTCTCTGGTCCAATTACTGCGAATTTTATTGGCGCAATCAAAACGCTTAGGGCTTCTGTGTTTTGGTCCGTGGCCAGAAGAAGGACCTCGTATAACTGTCTTGCAGTTTCAGAGCTGCTGATTGTTATAACGTCGAGTTGTTTGTTCTCCAGCAGTTGCTTTAACTCTTTTGCGGCTGAGTGGGAATCTTCTGGACCTGAGGTTTTATAAGCGTTTACGATTGTGACTTGCCAGCCTTTTTCTTCAAGCGCTTCTTTCAAAAATTTGCGACCAATGTTTGTTCTTGGCCAGAGAACTTTGTTTTTGTTTTCAGATGTCGGCAAAGGAAACGCTTCTACCAGCGATTCAGCTATAAAATTTGCAGGAACAAGATTGGCGCTCAGTCCATATTCTTCCAGGCAACTTGCCGTCGAGCTACCAACGCATGCAAGCTTTAGTGTTTTGAGTTTTTCGCTTAAGCCCAACTCTGAACAGCGAGACATTGTGCTTTCGACCGCATTGCTGCTTGCAAAAATAATCCATTCGTATTTTTCAACACAGCGAAATTCATTGTCGAAATCTTGCCACGAGTCGGGCGGTCCAACATGTATTAAAGGAATGTCTATTGCGATTGCGCCATTTGCTTTCAACTCATTACTCAAGCTTTGAGCGCTAGACTTTGCTTTGGTGTTGAGAATTCTCAATCCAGTCAAAGGTTGATCTGCTTTCATACTTTTGTTGCTGCTCTTAGCTCAAAGTTCATGGAGGTGAAACTGCTGAAATCGGAGCTTGCAGAAGTGCCTCAACAATTTTGCCAGCGCCTGCTTTGATCATTTCATCGGCTAGATCAGACCCTAATTTACTTGCATCTGCCGCCGCCGCGCGTCCGCTGCTTTTAAATACTTGCTTGCCGTCGAGTGCTGCAACGCAAACTTTTAGTTCTATTTGTCCCGCTGCTACAACCGAAGCAATCGCACCGACAGGCACAGAACATCCACCGCCTAACTTGTTTAGAAAGGCTCTTTCTGCTGTGGTGCATGACCAAACGTCGGCTTCGTTTATTTCTCGCAAAATCTGCAAAACTCTTTCGTTATCTTCTCTGCACTCAATGCCCATTGCGCCTTGTCCTACGGCAGGCGTACTTTGATCAAATTCAAAAAATTGTGATATGCGGTTTTCGAGCCCGAGTCGAATCAATCCTGCTGCAGCTAGCACCATCGCATCACACTGCCCCTCGTCGAGCTTTCTCATGCGTGTCTGGATGTTGCCTCTAATATCAGTAAACTGCAGGTCTGTCCTGATTGCGTTTAATTGGGCTGCGCGACGTCTGCTTGATGTCGCAACTTTGCTGCCTGAAGGCAATGTGGCAAATGTCTGTCCATTTTTTGATACAAGCACGTCGCGTGGGTCTGCTCTATCAATTGTGGCTGCAAGAATGAGACCTTCAGGCATGGCCGTGGGCAAATCTTTTAGGCTGTGCACCACGAAATCGACGCTGCGTTCTAACAATGATTCTTCGAGTTCTTTGACAAAGACTCCTCTTCCGCCCAGCTCTGCAAGCGGCTTGTTGAGGATTTTATCGCCGCTGGTTTTTACTGCAATAATCTCAAATTCAATTTCTGGAAAACGTTTTGATATTGCTTTTAGAGCAAGATCTGTTTGCAAGCGTGCCAGAATGCTGTCTCGTGTTCCGACTACAAGTTTGCTATTTGAACTCTGTGACACTGCTTTGTCCCAGCTCAGGGAGTTTGGAGAAATGATTCAATTGACTTGTACATGCCACGTGCGGGGCATCCGTCTTCGCTACTACGGCGCGATTCAAGCGGATCTAGATGGAACAGTGTGCGCAATGCTTCGGCTTGCTGTTTCAGCATGTGATAGTCGCTGGTAGACTTCAATTGAGTTGTTGGATGGTGCAAGATTTGATTGATGAGCGCTCTACTGAGCTCTTCAAATTCTTCTTTTTGAGCCGATGGACCAACCTCTTGCTTGCGCTCATGTTTAACCATGTGCTCAGCGCGAATAGATTCAATTTTCTTTCTCAGCTCGATAATTGTCGGAGCCACAAGCAATGAGCGCTCCCAATCATGGAAAAGGTCTAGTGCATCAAAAACAATACGGTCGGCTTCTGCTGTTATTGATTCTCTTTCAGCAAGATTTTTGTTGACGACAGATGCCAGGTCGTCGGCATGGTAGAGAGTTACTCCAGGCAAATTAGCCACTTCTGGGTCAACATTGCGTGGTACGGCAATGTCGATGATGCAAACTTTTCTGCCGATGCTGTATCTCTTCAGTTGATCTGGTGTAATCAAATAACCAGGAGCACTTGTTGAAACGATAACCAGGTCGCTTGCTGCAACTAGCTGATGGCGCTCTTCAAAGCCAAATGCCATGTTGAGTTTGTGTTTGTTTGACAGTTCGTTTTCGGCAAATTTTTTCAATCTGTCAGTGCTGCGGTTTAGCATGATTACGCTTTCAGAACCGCTGTCGCCCAGTAGATGTTTGGCGCAAATTTGCGACATTCTGCCTGCGCCGACAATCAATGCTTTGCGCTGAGTTAAAGAACCGAGGACTTCTCGTGCCAGTTCGATCGCTGCTGAGCTTACTGATACTGCGCGTCGTCCCATAGATGTTTCGCTGCGAACTCTCTTGCCGCAGGCAAGTGCAGTTTGGAAGAGTTGACCTAAGACTGGTCCGGCTGTTCCGGCATCTAAAGCTTTGCGGTATGCAGTTTTGACCTGCGACATGATCTGGCCTTCACCTAAGACCAGGCTGTCGAGACCGGAAGCAACACGAAATAGATGAAGTGCTACATCGTCTCTAAGCAGTTTGAAATTTGGTTTCAAAACACCGTGGTCTGAGACTTTCTGGGTGGACATGAAAAAGGACTCAATTTCTCTGAGCCCAGCTTGCACATCACTTACTACAGCGTAGACTTCGGTTCTATTGCAGGTGGACAGAATCACTGCTTCTTTCAAATGAGGCATATGAGCGAGGCCGCTCAAAGCATGCACGAGGCATGATTCTGGAATGACAAACTTCTCGCGAACAAAAATGGGTGACGTGTGGTAGTTGATGCCGACCACTACTAAATGAGAGCTGCCTACTTCTGCAACAGGGCGCTTGCGTGCTTCCAAATTGCCGACCAGGCTGCTTTCTTCTTGAATTGAAAGCGGTAATTCTGCGCGGCATGATTCGCTGCGCCCAGCTGTCGGTGAGATTTGCGTTGATTTAGCTTCGCTGAGATTCACTGTATGTCTCTGGTAAGAGTTAGTCACTTGCGGGAGGCGTGAGCTAATGGACATGAACAAGCGGCAGTTCTAATCCCTAGGGAATTATAGCCAGTACATAGTTCCATATGGCCGCATTCTTTGAGGGCGTAAAGTTTTAGCAAACTGATGCATTTTGACTTTAGGTCTCGTTTTCTGCGGCTATTTCAGCTTAGTTGCAGAGATGAATCTTTTGCCACGTTCTTTAGGATGATTATTCATACTTCAAGAATGATTCTCATGGGCCATTTTGCGATTAAAGTGACAGTCATTTCAGAAGAAGGATTTAATATTTTTAAGTTCGTGTCATGGTCACAAAGCTTTATCGGCCATTGCTTTGGCACTTTCTGTTTTCCAATTGTCTATTGATGATTTGATGCCTGGGTGCAACCTCATGGCTAGCCAATAAAGCGCATCTAGATAGCGCAGTGTTGGGCGCGCAAGACAATCTGTCTCGTGTTGAGGCAAAACATACACGTGCTTTTCTTTGACTGCTTTAAGTGAAGTCCAGGGTGATTTTGTCCAAAATTTGTCGCTGCCTAGTTCGTGCGGAATCAATATTATGTCGGGCTGCATCAGAAGGAGTCTTTCTTGATTGATTCTCGGGTAAGGTTGTGGCAGGTCGCCGGTGCAGTTGGTGCCACCAGCTATGGTGATGCCTTCATTCATAAAACTGGACTTACCTGCCGACATTAAAGGTTGAGGCCAGACGCAGATAAATACTTTCGGTTTGCTTTTGTCTGCTTCTGTGAGAGCTTTCAACTCTTGGATGGAGTTTTCGAAAGCTGCTGAAAGACGTTTGGCTTCGGCTTCTTGTTTGCAAATGTCACCAAGCTGGCGCAAGTTTTTTCCGATTTTGGTGATGGAACTGTTGTCGAGTACCACCGTTGAGAAATGGTGCTTCTTCAAGTCGTTGTCTAGCTTTTCTTGCCCGCTCACAAGCACAATTAAGTCTGGCTTTAACTTGGCGATTTTTTCCATTTTTACAGAACTAAAATTGCCGACTTTCTCCTTGCCTTTTGCCTCTGCTGGAAAGTCGCAGCTTTCTGAAACTGCGATGAGTTTGTCGCCTGACTTAAGGCTGTAAATGAGCTCGGTATTTGAAGGTGCCAGCGAAATCAACCTTTGAGCTTTGGGGCTGCTTTTCGCTGCTGTTTGCAATGGCACTGCCTGTGATACCGCGCCCAGGCAAAACAAATAGCTTAAGAGTAAAAATCGAATAACTTGCATATTTGCTTCTATTTGCACTTTTATTGCTTGTTTAGCCAGTCTGTGACTTCTGCCACGCGTTGCTCTGGAGTTTCTGCTTTTATGGTGAGAACCTTGTCCCAGAGATTTAAGTCGTACAAAGTCATGCGCGTATAGCGATCAATTTGTTTGATATAGTCTGGTTCTGTCCAGCGAAATTCGTCTTCTTCCGGTTCTATCATTGGCGGAATGTATACGATGTGGCTGTAGTTTTTGCAATGTTTTTGCACTGTTTCATAGTAGGCTTCGCTATCATATGTCATTGCCGAGCAAATATTCCAGCGCTGCCAGAGAACCCAGGCATCGATAGGTGAGCGGTCTGCGATGAAAGATGAGTGCTTGCTTTCGGCATCTATTTGGGCTTGCAGCACCTGGCGTTTGAATCCTTCCTGGTCGGGAATCATGCCGATGCGTTCGTAGCCTAGCTGAGTGCAAATTTCTCTGGCAAGCTCGGGGATCAATGGCAATTCTAGTTTTGCTGCCAGTAGTTTTGCCAGTGTGGTTTTACCGACACCGCTTGCTCCGGTGATAGTGAGTTTGGTCAATGCGGTCATTTGTGCTTACGCTCGCTGTTGAAACACCTATTATTCTTTATTGACAAGCCGCATGCATCTGCAAGGCAAAAAGAAAGCTCCCGCGCTTTTGACGCGGGAGCTTGTCTAATCTGTAATTAGATTATGGTTGTTGCGGTGGGCGCGGTGGTGTCACTGTCACTGCCGGCGCTGGTGCAGCTTGTTGTGTCGAGTTTGCTGGGCGTGATTCGATTGCTTTCTTTTCTTCGGTAGCATTACCGTTATTGAAATGCTTTCCGAGCGATTGCGAAAGGTCGATACCTGTCAAACCTTTTACAAGGTGCAAGCTTTGAGCAGCGGCGTTTACTACTTCCTGGGTCAAGCGGCTTGCGCCGAGGCTGTCGCCACCTGTCGAGAGCAGTGTAACTGAGCCGATTTTCGAAAGAGGAGCAGAGGCAGATTCCACGATTTGAGGAAGCTTGTCGATGATCATAGATGCGATAGCTGCGTCGTTGTACATCTTGTACGCTTCGGCTCTCTTCACCATGGCTTGGGCTTCAGCATCACCTTTTGCGGCGATAATTGCAGCGTCTGCCAAACCTTGAGCTTTCTTTGCTTCAGCCATTGCCAAACCGGTTGCGCGGGTTGCTTCAGCTTCAGCTATGGCTCTAATTCTCAAAGCTTCAGCTTCACCTATTGCTCGCATTTTTGCTGCTTCGGCGTCACCTTGAGCGAGAATTTTTCGCTTTTCCATTTCGGCTTGCGCATTGATGCGTGTGCGCGATTGTTCTGCTTCTGCAGGTTTCGTTACTTCTGCTTCAAGCATAACCTGGCGCTTTTGAACTTCTACTTGTTGCAGTTCAACGTTCTTTTGAGCTTCAACAATTTTGATTTTCTGTTGTTCTTCAATGAGCTTTTGTGTGTTTTGTGCTTTTACGATTTCACCGGCGATGTCGGCATATGCTTTCTTCTGTGCGATTTCAGCATTGTAGTCTGATTGTTTTACTTGCAAGTCGCGCTGAGCTTCGGCGATTTTAGCCTGGTTTTCCAGCTGTGCTTTTTCACCTTCTTGCGCTGCGTGTGCCATCGCAATTCGCGAGTCTCTTTCTGAATTTGCTTTCGCGATTGTAGTTTCGCGAAGGGCGTTGGCTTGCGCAATTTGCGTCTGGCGCAATGCTTCTGCTTTTGCAACTTCAGTCATTTTTGTAGCTTCAGCTACACCGATGTCTGCTCTTTGTTTTGTTTCAGCTGCTTGCTTACGTCCTAGCTGTTCTAGATAACCAACTGAGTCGCGAATTTCTTTAATGGTGAATGAAACGATGGTCAAACCCATTTTGTGCAAATCTGGAATTGTGATTTCCAGTACTTTTCTAGAGAACGATTCTGTACTTTGAATCAACTCTTCTACTTCCATGGTACCGACGATACCACGCAAGTGACCGATGAGTGTTTCGTGGGCGATAGACATTATCTCTTGAGAGTCTTTGCTCAAGAATTGTTCTGCTGCAGTCTTGATTGATTCGTCGTCACCGTCGACTTTGACTTGGGCGACACCTTCTACAAAAACTGGAACACCATTGCGAGTAATGATAGGCGATGACGACTTGACGTCGATTGTCATAACTTCAAGTGAAAGTGGGCGAGAAGATTCAATAAGAGGAAATACGCATGTACCTCCACCTTTGACTACTTTTGGTTCTTTACTAAGCGCACCGAACACGATGAGTGCTGTATTGGGTGGGCATTTCTGGAACATTCCTACGAACATCGAGAAAACAACTGCAACGAGAATGAATCCCATAACTATGATGGTGATTAAACCTAAATCCATTAATGAAACTCCTGGGTTTCTGGGTTTACCGTATTGGCTTTAATTTTGTTTTTGTAGCCGGCTGTCAAGGGGTGCCAATAGCATCAGTATAGGGATGCTTGATAGTGCAGCCGATAATATTAATCTATTTGCAAGGTATATGTCCTTAGAGGGCCAAGATACTTGTGATCGTCAGCTATTCCTTCGTTTTGGGGCTTTATAACCGCAAAAGCTGACCCTGTATGCGGTTCCGAATATGGTGGCTTTGCCGCAGGCTCGTTTCACTCAAAAAAAAGTTGTACGGATTAGCTTTTCAAGAATCGTTTCGCCTTAAGAATTCGATTCCTGCATTTGATAATCACTTTCATTTATTGGTTTTCGTCGACGACAGGCTCTATAAGGAAAACGCCGTCTTTGTGATCGCAGATTATTACTTTGCTGAATTGTTTGATTGCCAGATTTGGGTCTTTCGCTCTTGCAGGAGCATGATGGCGAGCGCCCTTAGTTGAAATTACAATTTCGCCCAGGCTTCCAGGCTCAATCGAAAGAATCAAATCGCCGACAGAACCAATCAAGCTTTCTTGTTTGAAATTGGTTGATGAATGCAAACCGGAAACCATTTTGGAAAGCGAATTTAAGAGCAATTGACCGATTAAATAGCCAATGATTGCAGAAGGAATGAGGCTGAACTGTCCAAGCATAGGAAAAAACTGCATGATGACAATTCCAGTTGCGCCGAAAAAGAAAAGGAAAATCGTGAGCTTTGTTGGACTCAATACTCCCAAAACTTTGAAGTACAATTCGTTTTTCAAATTGCGCTGTTTTTGGCGTCGCGCCATTGCTCCGGCTTGTGTTGCTGCAAGCGCATGCTGGTGATGCTGTCCATCTGCGTTTACGTCACCGGGGTCGCCACCGTCTGCGTTAACATCGCCTGGGTCACCGCCATCAGCATCGACGTCGCCTGGGTCTCCCGATGTGTCGCCCTCAACGTCTTCGCTGCCATGCAAGTGACCCATCGCTGCCGAGCCGACGATGTACAAAAAACCAAGTCCCGCACTGATCCAATAAACGAGCATGAGTTGGGACATTGTTAGTTCCTGCTGCTTGAATCGTTTTGGTAGTTCATTGAATTATTTTTCTAGCTCTTTAAATGAATCTGCATCAACAGTGAAATTTTGATCGTCAAAAGGTTCTACATAGAAGATACTATCTTTGTAGTCCACAATAATAACTTTAGTCAGTTTCTTTATAGTTGTCCCTGGCTTGAATGCTTTTGCTGCATTGGAAAGGCGTGAGTTGCCTGTGTTTATCAACACTTCACCCATTCCACCATCTTCTATTGAAAGTGTTAGTTCGCCGAGTGAACCGATCAATTGTTCTTTGCGAAAGTTGGTTGATGAATTCATTTTGGAAAGAATCGTACTCATAATTCCAAAAAATAAGTTTGCTAGAACCCACGCACCAAGAGTCGCAGGAACCAGACTCAATGTCGCCGGTAAAAATCTAAGCGAAATAATTCCAATTGCTCCAAAAATGAAAAGGAAAAAAGACCACTTAGTTGGACTTAGTACGTCGAGAATTTTTAGATATAGTGCCGGAACTTCAGTTTTCTTTTGAATGATTGTGGTCGATTGGGCCAGCAGATCTTGCACTTCGTTGCCTGAGCCGCTGCTGACCCGTGCCGAATGCGTGCTGCTGTGCTGTCCTGCGCTATGTCCTGGTCCTCTTGCGGCGCCACTGTGGGCTGCGCCGCCATGGTTAGCAGCGGCGTGTCCTCCTGAGTGAGCGCCTGTTCCGTGTGGTAGGTGGGCGCCGCCATGGCCTGTGCTGCCGTGTCCACCTCCAGCATGTCCCGCGCCTGCGTGACCGCCGCCTGCATGACCGCCGCTTGCGTGTCCTCCCGCGCCGTGTCCGCCGTGGCCTGAGCCGCCGTGCGAGTGAAAGCTTCCCATCATCGAGGAGGCGATTATGTAGATGAATCCGAGTCCTGTACTTATGTAATAAATGTCCTGGATTACGTTCATGGTGTTTTTGAGCTTACTCTTGTCGCTCTTTTGCTGCCAGGGTACGGGGGAGATATACCCAAATGCCCTTGTTTCAACCAGAAAATAGAATCGATTCTTTTACTGATAGACCCATTCTATACTAAGCCGGGCAAGCGATTACACGATTTGCTTTAGCTGCTGTGAAGGGCGATGGTTTAATATAGGCTTGTGTTTGTCTTTTCGGGGAGCAAAATCTGTGGAGCTTGTGCTGGCGCATCGAAATATGGATTTTGACTGCCTGGCATCGCAAGTTGCTTTATGCAAGTTATATCCGGCTGCGCGAATTGTACCGGCACATCCAATTCCGCAGCGGCTAAAGAGTTTCCTATCCTTATATAGAGACCAACTTCCGCTTGTCGATCTTCATTATGTTGATTGGAAGCGTGTTAAGCATGTTTATCTTGTCGATTGCCAAAAACTAGACAGGCTCGACGATAAGGCTAAGCGCGATTTTGCCGAGTATAGCTCTCGAGGCGCATTCACTATTTTTGACCATCACGACACTGATGATGACAGCTTGCTGCCGTCTGCAACTGCTGCTTCTATTGTAAAAAAGACTGGTGCTGCAGCAACTATTTTGGTTGAAATACTCAAAGAGCGCAAAATATCATTGTCTAACTTTGAAGCTACTGTAATTGCAGCTGGAATTTATGAAGACACGGGCTGTTTAACAAACAAAGGTACAAGCGAATTCGACGCGCAAGCCATAGCTTACTGTCTGAATCAAGGCGCGGACCTTGAGCGCATTAATCACATTATCAGACCTAAATTTAGTGAGTCTCAGGTGGCTCTTTTTGAGCAACTTTTATCACGTGTTGAAAGCATCGAACTCGGTGCGGCGCGCTTATCAGTTTGCTGTGCCTTTACTGAGAAATTTGTCGACGGTGCGGCAGAAATTGCAAGCCGTTTACTGGAGAATACTGCTTCTGATGCGCTTGTTATAGTTGCGCAAATGAACGACAGAATTCATGTAGTTGCGCGCAGCGAGACTAGCTTAATTGATTTGCGGGCGCTGGCACGGACTTTTGGTGGGGGCGGTCACAGCGGTGCAGCTTCGGCGGTTGTTAAAGGCGGCGACCTCGAATTTGTAAAAGAAAAGGTCATCGAAGTGCTCAGCAAATCGTTGAGTTCTGAATTGACCGCGCGCGAAATAATGAGCACTCCTGTGCGCACAGTCAGGCCTGAAATCAGCATGGATGAAGCCGGACGAATTATGCTGCGCAACAATCTTGATGGACTGGTTGTGATGAGCAATGAAGAGATAGTCGGCATCGTTTCTAAAAGAGACGTGGACAAAGCTCGTCATCATAAGCTAGGACATGCTCGTGTGAAAGGCTTTATGAGTCACCCTGTTTATACCGTAAACTCAGAAAGTCCGCTTAGCGAAATTCAATCGCTGATGGTGGCAAAAGACATTGGGCGCTTGCCTGTGCTTGATGAAAAAGGGCAGCTTAAGGGAATTGTCGGGCGGCATGAGTTGCTTGCAGCTCTCTACGGCAATGACGAAATTACGGATAGCAGCACTGCGAGGCCGAGTCCTGTACTCAGTGTTGTCGAACGAAAGGAGTTGTTAGAGCGAATAGATGCAGAGCTTTTGCATTTGTATAAAGATATTGGCGCTGTGGCTGCGTCACTGAATATGGTGGCATATTTGGTTGGCGGCTGTGTGCGTGATTTGATTTTAGACAGAACGAATGCTGATGTTGATTTCGTCGTGGTCGGCTCAGCGAGAAGTCTTGCACAGGCGCTGGTAGAACAAAAGCCGCAGAATTATGAGTTGATTGTCGAGCACTCGCGATTTGATACTGCAACGTTAGATGCAAAAACAGGCAGCCGCAATCGCGAAATTGATATTGCCACTGCTCGCACCGAATATTATGAGTACCCTGCTGCGTTACCCACGGTTGAACCGTCTTCGCTTGAGCAAGACTTGTTTCGCCGCGACTTTACTATTAACGCGCTTGCTATGTGTCTCCATCCCAAGCGATTTGGCGAAATAGTCGATTATTTCAATGGACTTTCGGACTTAAATTCCGGTTTGCTGCGTGTTCTTCATCCATTTAGTTTTATCGAAGATCCTACTCGCATCGTTAGGGCTGCGCGATTTGCCGCGCGTTTTGGATTTGTAGTGGAAGATAGAACTAAGCTGCAAGCAAGCAGAGCAATCGCCCTTGGTATATTTGATAATCTTGGTGGCGTTCGCATGAAAGAAGAGCTGAAGCTCATTCTTGAGTCGCCAAATCGACTTGTGGCACTTGATTTGCTTGAGGAGCTCGGTGGTGGGCTGCGTTTTCTTGATGCGGCAATTAAGTACGATAAGAAGATGCGCTTGCGTTTGAGACGAGCAGAAAAAATACTGGCAAATTATTCTTTGTCAAAACCGTTTGCAGTTTATTTGGGCGTCATTCTTTCTGGCTTACCGGAAAACGATTTGCGTTCTGCGCTTGAGCGCTTGCATCTGGCTGATGATAAGCGTGATTGGATTTTAGACTCGCAGGTGGTGCTGAAAGGACTTTCTGAGCTAAATCCAAATGCGAAGCGTTCTGAGTTGTACAAAGTTCTGCATGGTCACAACGAACATTCACTTGCGATTGTGGTCAGCGTCGCGCCGCTTGGTTCGCAGCTGCGCAGATCTGTCAAAGTGTATTTTGAAGAATTGAAAGACGTCAAAACAACTTTGCGCGGGGGTGACCTGGTAGACCTCGGCATTCCGCAAGGTCCCCAAATAGGGCAGATACTCAGCCAGTTGAGAGATGCTCGGCTTGATGGCGAAATTCATAGTCTGGAAGAAGAGAAAGTATTTGTAACTCAAAAACTGAGTTCGAAATGAGTTGCGTTTAAAAAAGCGACTTCGCTTTGTCATGATGAGCACAATTTGAAATTTCAGAATGGCGTCCCAGATAGGTTGCTGTGCTTATGTTTGCGGGCGGCTTAATGGCGATTTATTGTAAAGGTTGCTTGCAAAGGGGCGTTCTGCTCTAGCGTCTTAACCCAGCCTTAAACCAAAATGTCTTACCTTGAACCTTGTGCTTGACAAATATCCCCTGCGATAGTTTGAAGGAATATGATTACAGTTCTGTTTTTTCTATTTGTGTTTGGGTGCGCTGGTGCAATTTTGCTTGCAACTCTTGGTGATGAGATTCGCCATTTTGTGACTCACATCATTGATAGAGTTCATTCCGATAATACGGACAAGCATTTACGCAGTCTGCATCAGAAAGCAACTGGACGAAAGCAATTCAGCTAATGGATTTCGCTCAACTCGATATTTCACCTGTTGCTGAAGACGAGTTGAACATAGCTGCCAGTTTGCGTGCCGAAATGGCAGCAGACATGGGTAATGATTGGGACAGCCAATACGATGGCTGGCGAGAACGTTTTATTGAATATTTTGGGATGAAACAAAGTGAGGGCAAAAGCCAGCTTTTTTTCGCCCGCGTTGATGGTGTCATAGTCGGCATTGCTTCGGCGTCTATGGTTGATGACTATCGAGCCTATGTGCATGGACGCAAAACCGGCCGAATCAATGGTGTCTATGTGCGGCCAAGCTATCGTAGAAATGGAATTGCAAAAAGCATGATGTTGGTGGCATTAGACTGGCTGGCAAATAAAGGTTGTGTTGTTGCTCGACTTCATACAAGTGAAGAAGGAAAGCGGCTTTATGAGTCGCTTGGTTTTTTGCCTTTCAATGAAATGGAATACGTATTTTAGTAATTGCTTGGGCAAACTATGCTTACTGCATTTGGAATTACTTCTATGTCAAGTGGCGTGTGACCAATGGGGTCGCCATCTACGTTTGCTACGACCCTTCCGGATAGGCTTTCGACATACACTTTCTTGACCTTGCGAATGTAGAAGGGAGCATCTCCTAGCAAAACCGAAGATGCTACACCAAAACCAAAACGTAGATAGTCTTCGAAGTTGCCTAAAGTGATAATGCAAAGGTCGAGATAACCATCGTCTAGTTTGGCGCCTTCAGATAGGCGGGCAAAACCCATGTCGCCGGCGTTTGCAACAATTACAGCCAGTGCTTTCACTTCAAAGGTGACACCGTCCGCGGTGATTTTGAACGGTACTGCTGGTGATGTCACCACTTGTAGCATAGAACCGACATAGGCAAACATGCCCCAATTCTCTTTTTCTTCTTGTGTTGGTGCCAGAATAGCGTCGCATATCGGACCTACGCCCACAGCCACGCAAAAGTGGTTGTTGTTTATTTTGCCGAGGTCTATGCGGCGTGCTTTACCGGTTGAGATAACATCTACGGCGTGCTGCAGAGGGTCTTGAAAAAGATTCTCTTCGAAAATTCTGAGATTACGCGCAAATTGATTTCCTGTTCCAAATGGAATTAATCCTACGGGAATATCAATTTCATCGTCAGCTAGTGAGCCTAAAATCTGTCTGATAGTGCCGTCACCGCCTGCCGCGATAACCAGATCTGGCGACAGTTTGAGAAAGCCTTTTAATATATCGGACGCGGTGATACCGGTGGTGGTGGCGCCCACTGTCACTACGTGTTGTAAACTTGTGCAAAGCTTGTCGACCACTGTGCCCAGCCACAAATCTCGGTCTAGAGCCGCACCTGAACGTGGATTGTATATCAGAACACTATTAGGGAACTTATTACTATTCGCAGAAGTCATCGTAATGAGAAATTCTTTTCAACTTAATGCATTTGCCTTGAGAGTGGTGCATGAAAAGAGGTAGAATCTCTTTCTTCATTGTCTCCGGGCGCCATAATGGCACGTATCAAGCGGGAAAAGACGTTCTTGAAAACTGGGTTGACACATAAAACGGATTTAGTATTGTATCTGATGGCACGATTTCGTCGGGCTCTTAGCCGCATTTTTGAAGGACGGTCTTTGATGGACTTATCAAAACTTTCGCTGGCTTTTATGAGTGTCATTGCACTCAACACGTATGTACCAACGGCGTTGCCAGCCGCATCAGCAGCTGAACAACAAGCACAGACTATCGAAGTCTGCGAAGAAAAAATTGGTGGCAAATGCTATCAAGTGAGCAAGGTTCTTGTTCACGTTAAGCCTGAACATGTCTGGAATTTGCTCACTGATTATGAAAATGCGCCAAATATTTTTCCATGCTTAAAGAAATGCAAGCTTGTCAAGGATAAAGGCACAACTAAATTGGTTGAGCATACAATCAAGCCCAGTGGCGTTCCTAGCACTTTCGATTACATCATTGAAGTGAAAGAAACAGTAAACCGTCTTTATGAGTGGCACCGTGTCAGCGGTGACTTCAGAGAAGTTGATGGCTATTGGAAGCTAGACCCACTCAATGATGGCAACTCGACGATGGTGACTTATGCAAGTTACGTTAATGGCGGCATTTTCTTGCCTGCACCATTAATCAAACGTCAGGTTCGTACTGATATTCCCGGAGTTATGAGCGCGCTTAAATCACATGCTGAAACTTCGCGGACTATTGCAGGCGTCAATCACAATCGCGCCAATTAAGCGACTCTAAGCATTCTTTGCTTTTCGTAATGGTTTGACATTTGCAGGGGCGACGCCATGCGTCGCCCGCTTTATTTTGCTTTTTCAATTACTGGGCGACGCGTGGCGTTGCCCCTACAAATATTTGAGCTGGCTTGGTTGTCCGTCTTTTAAAGCTTTACAAGCCGATTTGGGCGCGCTGTTCAGCAGATTTGCTACAATCACCACTATTGAGGAGAGGTACCGAAGCGGTCATAACGGCGCCGCCTCGAAAGCGGATGGGCGCAAGCCACGTGGGTTCGAATCCCACCCTCTCCGTTTTTTCCTTTATGTATTGAACATCCAAATTTCCCCCACGCTTCTTTAAGTCGCGGGCGACGCCTGTGATGCTGTTGGCGAACTCATCTCGTTGAGGATCAGATCCTGTCTGCTCAAGAGTAGGGGCGACGCCATGCGTCGCCCGGAAGTTAAGCCGCGGTGCTCGCGAACAGGATCCCATGCGTCGCAAGCGCATCAGTCTTTCGTAGTGCTAAAAGGCTCTATTCCTTTTCCCAAACAGCGCGAGCGCCTTTGACGTCCATGACTTTGATGCCGAGATTAGCCAGTGTGTCGCGAATAAGGTCTGATTGTTTGTAGTCCTTATTTGCGCGTGCCTGGTCGCGCAGGTCTAACATTTTTTCGACAAGCTGTGCACCAGTTTCGGTGTCAATGATTTTTGCGGTGTCATTGAGTTTCAAACCTAATACTGCGGCATAAGCTTTGATGGCTGCAGCATACATTGATGCCACCTGCTCATCTTTAGTCGTGAAAACGAGATCTGCCATCTGGAACAATGCCGATATCGCTTGGGGCGTATTGAAGTCATTGTTCATTGCTTCGCTAAAGTCATCGTGCAGCTTTCTAATAGCTTCGCCGGCCTTAGCGTCTTCACGCAAGGCTTGCATGCATTTGTGGTCTGCGGTCAAATACTTTTGGAATTTTCCATTACTATCATGACCCTCTTCTACTTTTGCATGTCTGGCTGCTCTCAGAAGTCTTGCCGTACCCGCGCGTGCGGCTTCCATAGATTCGGTATTGAATTCTATGGGGCTGCGATAGTGGGTTTGCAACACGAAAAGACGCACAGCATCAGCAGAGTAGTTCGCTAAAACAGTTTGAATCGTCTGGAAATTTCCCAGCGATTTTGACATTTTTTCAGATTCGACTTGCACAAATGAATTGTGTATCCAATATCTGGCGAGCGGCTTTCCATGCAATGCTTCAGATTGTGCCTTTTCATTTTCATGGTGCGGAAAAACAAGATCTTCTCCACCGCCGTGAATGTCGATTGATTCTCCAAGCACATTTTTGATCATTGAAGAGCACTCAAGATGCCAGCCGGGACGTCCCCATCCCCAGGGGCTTTGCCAGCCGGTTTCTGTCGTTGGTGTTGATTTCCAAAGAGCAAAATCAACCGGGTTTTTCTTCAAGTCTTTCAGCTCGGTTTGACTGCGCACTTGCTCGCGAGCACCGCTGAGCAAATCATCAAGGCTTTGCTTCTTCAGCTCGCCATATTGTTTGAATGATTGCACGTCGAAGTAGACGTCGCCGCCAGATTCGTAGGCGAAGCCTTTCTTCACCAGTTCTTCGGCAAAGTGAATCATTTGCTGAATGTACTCTGTTGCGCGTGGCTCTATATCTGGTGACGATGAATTGAGGTCATCCATGTCTTTCCAAAATGTGTAGGTGAAGCGGCGTGAAAGTTGCTCGGGTAGAACACCGATTTCCTTTGCGCGATTTATGATTTTGTCATCGATGTCTGTGATGTTGCGCACAAAAGTGACGTCATATCCTACGAAACGGAGATAACGTTGAATCACATCAAATGTCAAAGCCATGCGGGCGTGCCCTAAGTGGCTGAGGTCATAGACAGTGGGTCCGCAAGCGTACATAAGAACCTTTCCAGGCGTTATTGTCTGGAAGTCTTCTTTTTTACCGCTAAGCGTATTGAATATTTTGAGACCCGTCATTTGACTTTCCTCAGTAGTTATTGTTTATTGGTGGCACTGCATGTGCTGCTTTGTTCTTTCGTGTTGGGCTTTAGCAGGGCTGAAGCAACGCTTCGATTCTGCTCTTTACGCGAGATTCGCCCAAGATAGAAAGGGTCGAGCCGAGGTCTGGTCCTGATGTGCTTCCACAGAGAACTGCGCGCACCGGCCAGTAAAGATTTTTGCCTTTCAATCCAAGCTCTTTTCCTATGGCATCTACAGTTGCCTTGCAGCCTTTGGCGTCTCCCCATGGGAATTTGGAGAGATTTTCCAATACCTTGCTGAGAACGTTTCTGGAGGCTTCTTCTTTCAATAGTCCGTCGATTAGTTCTTGCGGAATTGAAATTTTTTCGGCAAAGAAATATGAGCTAGCCTCACGTATTTCTTTGAGCATATGAAGCCCTTCGCGCGTTATGCCGACGATTTCTTCTAGCTCGTGTGCTGAATATTGACTGAGGTCATAGCCTTCAAGGAAAGGCTTGGCGCGCTCGACTATTTCAGCCAATGGCAATGACTTGATGTAATGCGCGTTAAACCAATCGAGCCGTTTGAAATCAAAAACAGCAGGGCTTTTGCTCACTTTGTCGAGGTCAAACATTTCGCTTGCTTCGGCTAGTGTGAATAGTTCTCTGCCATCGGCAGGTGTCCAGCTCATTTGGGCCAGATAGTTGATTAACGCTTCGGGCAGATAACCGTCTTTGCGGTATTTGCTGATATGCACTGCTTCGCCGTGTTTGCGTTTTGAAAGCTTGGCGCGTTCAATATCAAACATCAAAGGCACGTGCGCAAAGACTGGGTGCTGCACTCCCAGCGCCTCGTAAATGAGTATTTGTTTTGCAGTGTTGTGAATATGGTCTTCACCGCGAATTACGTGAGACATCTTCATGTCGATGTCGTCTACAACAACAGCAAAATTGTAGATTGCGATGCCGCTAGATTTGACGATGACCATGTCACCACCAATGTCGTTGGTGCTGATTTGAATTTCGCCTTTAACTGCGTCATGCCAGCTAACAATGCGGTCGTCTTCTACCTTGAAGCGAATTACCGGCACGCGTCCTTCTGCGACAAAATGTTGAATTTGTTCTGGCGTGTAATGACGGCCGCGATTGTCATAGCGCTGCGCTTCGTTGTTGTCCTTTTGTTTTTCCCGCAGAGCATCAAGCTCTTCTGGACTGGCGAAGCAAAAATATGCTTTGCCTTCGTTGATTAGCTTGTGGGCAACTTGTTCGTAGTGATCGGTTTTTTCGATTTGCCGATATGGCGGATATGGACCGCCGACTCCAAGCCCTTCTTGCCAGCTGAGCCCAAGCCATTTCAATCCGTCGACGATATCTTCTGTGTATTCTTCTTTTGAGCGCTCTTGATCGGTGTCTTCAAGGCGCAAAATAAAGTCGCCGTTGTGCCTGTGGGCATAGAGATAGTTATACAGCGCAGTGCGAGCTGTCCCCAGGTGCAAATGCCCTGTGGGACTCGGCGCTATACGAACTCGAACCTTCGAAGTCAAGAGAAGGGAACCCTTATATCCAACGGAGGCATTTTAACAGATGTCACCCCACAGCACCCCATTAATCCCCACCCAATATTAAGCCCTGATCACAATCTTGCTTGTTCCTCTGGCGACCTTGTTGTCGTGTCCACTGCTTGAATGGCGTTAGCCCTGGGGGCGCAGGCTTCCAGAGTCTGTCGGAGAACCAAGCTGCCAAGGATC
>CAZJLR010000097.1:0-18239 GCA_964546815.1 uncultured Candidatus Obscuribacterales bacterium
AAGAGCCAGCTCCAACTCCAGCGAAAGAAGAGATCGCCGAGAAGAAAGAAGAGCCTGCTCCTGCTAAGGAATCTAGCGCTGAGAAAAAGGCGGAGCCTGCAGATGACAAAGACGATTCCGCTGAGCCTGGCGAAGCGCCTGCCAGGAAGACAGTTTCTATTGCTGCGACAATGGAGAAGCTGGAAGAGCAAAAGCAAAAAGCTCATAGTCGCATAGAAGCATTTAGAACTACGCACGAGACAGAGTGTGCTGAGGGATTGGCTCTGTTGCGGCAAAGTGGTGCGAAGTTCGAACAGGAGTTTACCGACAAACTCAAAGAACTGAAAAAGTCTTTGATAAGTAAGTTGCGTGTTATGTCGATCGAGTCCGACCAAAAACTTGGCGGGATTGTTGATGAAAGCAAGAGCAAGATTGAAGAGAGAATTGCGCCGTCTCTGGCAGAACTCAAAGCTGTCGCTGATGAGAAATTGATTGAAGCAGCGTTTGCAAAATTGCAAACTGCGTCTGATGAATTCGCTACTTCTTTTGCCGACAGTCTTGGAAATTTGCTTGATAAAGACCTGTCTAGCTTACTCGGTGAAGCTGTGAAAGAAGAGCTTGCCAGGCTAAACACATGGCGTTCGACAGAGCTTGAATCATTCAGCGAATATTTTGAGCAAACATTGATTCAGTTAAAACAAAACAAAAACAAGGGCATTTCTTCGCTGGATACTTGCGTAAACTCTATGACCGAAGAGCTTCGCAGGTTGAAAGATTTCGACCTTCAAAGACTTGCTTTGCTAAAGACTGAAGTCAACGAAACATTTGAGCAAGTGCGCCAGCATTCGCACATGAGGCTCACGCAACACTGTGATAAAGCGCTTGCTGAGCAAATTTTGCCATTGCTTTCTCAGCGCAAAAGTGCACTTGCTTTGATGGCGCACGATATGCGCAAGCGCTTTGCAGAACTGTTGGATGCTCATTCAAACGAATCTCTGGCTGAGTTTGATGTTGTCCTGGGCCAAGGCAAAGAGAACATGGCAGCCATTGAAACAAGCATGGCCGAGCTTAAAGCTCAGTTTGAAACTGATGGTAAGAAATCTCTTGAAGATGCGGCTGCAAGTTTGGGTTCTCACTTAGATAAGCGTGTGATTGAAATCAAAGAAGCAATCGAGGCTGCTAAGGAAGACAGCAAAACCGGTGCAAAAGGTGCCAAAGACAAGTTAAAGCAACGAGCAGAGCAAACACGCAAAGATTGCCTTGCTAAGTTGAATGAGCTGTATGATTCACTTTCGGAGTCTGCCAAAAAGCAGCACGAAGAAACCATGGCTGCGTTCGAAAGCAAAACAGGTGCAAGTTCAACTGCTCTGGCAAAGGACATTTCCGAAGAAATCGAAAGTCTAAAAGCCAGGCGTGAAGTTGCTCAGATGAAGATTGAAAAGATGCTAGAAACTCTCACTGAAAAGGCAGAAGCAATTCCTGCTGAGTTCATTCAATAATGCTTCAAGAGCTTAAGTTAAATATCAAAAGCAAAAACTAAGCTGCTGCACTGATTCGCGGAGTTCGCCGATCTGCTGACATCTGTATTAGGGTTTGAGCAGGTACTTTGTGTGGAATTTTTGTATTATTGGACAGTGCAATTACAAACAGAGCTAGCCTAGAAGCAGGCTTTAAGCTTTCTTGAAATGGACTGCTGCCACCCCCCGTGTCTGCTTGAACTTTTGTTCAACGAACCTACGGAGATTTACCAAATGAACAGCCCATTAGATGCCCACCTTAACAACGAAGTTGTTTCGGTAGATGAGGCAAATGGTCTTGGCAGGAAATTATTGGCAGATCCGTTGCCGGCAAATGCAATTACAACGGTGAAACCCTCCGAGGTCGCGCCAGTTGCCGAACCAGTTTCCGAGCCTGACTACATCAGCAAAATGCTTGTTGTAGATGACTTGCCGGTGAATAGAAAATTGATTGGAATTCAATTGCAAAAAATTGGATGTCAAGTCGAGCAGGCTACAAACGGTCTTGAAGCGGTTGAAAAAGTGCAGGCTGAAGATTACGGCTTGGTATTTATGGATCTCGATATGCCGGGCATGGATGGCTATCAGGCAGCCATTGCAATTCGCCAGCACGATCTCGAAACAGCTCAGCACACACCGATTATCGCGGTGACGTCTTACGAGCACGAGGCTGAGCGTCAACAGTGTGTAAGTGCTGGAATGGACGCTTACATATTTAAGGGCGTGAGTGCTAAAAAGCTTAGCGAAGTTGTACAGCGCTTCAGAAGAGTAAGGCGTGTATTACCGGCCATCGACGCAGGCAGTGCCACCCCAAAAGAAAACGGAGTTGAAATAGACCTCGAGCTTTTGCAGGGCGCTGAAGACAGTACCCAAATTGAGGACGTAATCGATATCTCTGTGGGCACAATGAAAACGCTTGTGACTTGTTTGAAATGTGCAGTTGAAGATAGAGATTTGGAATCTGTTGTTCATTTCGCCCAGGCGTTTAAGCAACCCTGTGCAACCATGGGTCTTAATTCAACAGCCAAGTTGGCAATAAGAATTGCAGCTGATGCAGAGCTTGCTGATTGGACAAAAGCAGAGCAAGGCATTCTTTTGCTCGAATCACAATATTCTCAAGTTCTCGAACAACTGACAGGACCTATGGCTACGCATCACAGACCTGATCTATCCTGAATAACACGGCGACCCAATAAATGACCAATCTAAATTTACGGAAAATTGCTGAAAGCCTCAATGATGATCTCGAGGGCGAAAATGCTTTCTATTTCATTCGCCACGGTCAAACAGATGCAAATTTGCAATGCCTAATGTCTGGCGGCGGCTGGGATATTCCAATTAATGAAACAGGCGTGAAGCAGGCTACAAAGGCTGCCGGCGGCCCGTTGAAAGACTTGAAAGATATTAAGGTGATTTGCACAAGTCCGATGCTGCGGGCGCGGCAGACAACAGAAATCCTGAATAAGAATCTTGGACTGCCTGTGGTTGTAATTGAAGAATTGCGGGAGTGGATAGTTGGCGATTGGGAGAAGCAGCCCTGGGGCTCGATTCCCGACCCATTCGTTGGCGGCAATGACCCGCCCAATGGCGAATCGCGAATTGAGTTTGAGCAGCGAGTAGAGTTGGGTTTGAAGAAATCATTGCAAAATCATGGGCCGATTTTAATCGTGGCTCATGGTGGAGTCTTGCACGGATTGGCTACACCGCTGGGTTTTCAGAACGTGATAATTGACAATTGTGTTTTGCACGAGATTTATCGAGAAGGTGCTGGGAAGCCCTGGAACTTGAAAGTGCTGAACTAAGAAAAGTTTTTTTCAATTTCATTGAACTCTTGACAGTGTTTTTACGTTATTGAAAATAGGAGCATCCTATTTTTGTGCGTGCTGCTCCGTCATGCGTGCCTGATGATTGTCGGAGGAGTTCTATGTTTAGCCGAGTGTATTCCGGCGCCGTAAATGGCGTCGATGCTTATCGCATCGAAGTTGAGGTAGATTGCAGTGGTGGCATGGGGCAAATTAATATTGTTGGTTTGCCTGATGCAGCAGTAAAAGAGTCGCAAGAGCGTGTTCGCTCTGCCATTCGTGCTTGTGAATTTCTAATGCCGGCGGGACGAAAATGGGTAATCAACCTTGCGCCTGCTGACACAAGAAAAGAAGGGCCATTTCTCGACTTGCCAATTGCCGTCGGCATATTAGCTTCTACTGGTCATATCAACTCAGAGCGCCTGGCAGATTATTGGATAGTCGGTGAGCTAGGCCTAGATGGCGCAGTTCGCGCAGTTAGCGGCATTTTGCCAACTGCTATAGCGTGCAAGACCAATGGCATCCAAAACATCATTGTGCCTGATGCAAACGCAGCTGAGGCGGTACTAGTAGATGGGCTAAATGTCTACGCTGTTAGCCACTTAAAGCAAGTGTTCAACATTTTAACCAGAGAAAAAGCAATCGCTCCTCTCTACTCAAACTCAAAACAAGTTTTTGCGCGCAATTTAGAGCAACCGGTTACGACCTCAAATTTTGCGGATGTAAAAGGTCAGACTAATGGCAAGCGGGCACTTGTTATTTCTGCTGCTGGGCGACACAACGTAATGTTGGTTGGTCCCCCGGGTTCAGGTAAGTCGATGTTGGCTCAGCGACTACCGGGAATTATGCCGCCACTTGAGTTTGATGAGGCTATAGAGCTTACAAAACTCTACAGTGTCGCCGGACGCCTATCTGAAAAGACGGGCATTATGGCTCAGCGACCATTTCGTTCTCCCCATCATTCCGCGTCTTTGAGCGGGCTGCTCGGCGGCGGGTCATGGCCGCGACCAGGCGAAATTTCGTTGAGCCACCTTGGAATTCTTTTTCTAGACGAGCTTACTGAGTTTCCGCGCTCTCATCTTGATTCACTCAGGCAGCCACTTGAAACCGGGGCAGTTACAATTAGTCGCGCCCAGCATACTTTTACATTTCCAGCTAATTTTTTGCTAGTTGGCGCTTGCAACCCTTGCCCATGTGGCTACAGGGGAGACCCCGTCAAATACTGTGTTTGTACTCCAGCCCAGGCTGACAGATATTGGGCGCGACTTTCGGGTCCAATTTTAGATCGCATAGATTTGCAAGTAGAGGTTGGGCGGCTAAGCGATTCAGAATTAGCATCAGAAGGTAGCGGTGAGTCAACTGAAATGATTCGCTTGAAAGTGATGCGAGCGGTAGAGCGGCAAAAAGAGAGAAGTTCAAGCGATGACTTTTGTTTTAATGGGCAACTAGACCAAATGCAAATTAGAAAATATTGCGCAATCAAATCAGCTTCGCGCGAGTTGCTTGCGCGCGCTGTTACGCAAATGGGACTCTCAGCGCGCGCATACGATAGAGTCTTGCGCATCGCCAGGACAATCGCCGACCTTGACGATAGCGATCACATTGAGTCTGCTCACATTGCGGAAGCAATTCGTTACCGTCAACTACGATATAACAGATGTGCCTAAAACTGCTTTGAGACCAAAAATTCTATCTACTCTAATTTAGACTAGTCACGCTGCCTGTTTTGAGGCAGTTCGCTCCTTCAAATGTGCTGGAAGAATAAGTTTGTTTAGTCTGTACCAATTCACCGGGTCTGACAATAATTCTTCAATCATTTTTGGAAGCGTTGCAGCAACTGTTGTGCTAGGGGCCCAATTAAGTGCCAGTAAAGCCTTATCTATAATTAGTTCGTAGTTGTCGCTTGCTCGGTCGATCATCCATGGTTTGATAAATGGCTTGTTCTTGATTGCTAGTTCGTTTTCAATCCACGCGCCAGCTTTTGCAATTGCTTTTGGAATTTCAATTGTCGTCCATGGCTCACCGTAGAGCAATTTCGCTATTTCGTCTTGAATTTCTTTGTAGCTCATTGCCTCTTCGCCACCAATATTGAAAACAGAAAACTTGGGCAAGGTGGAGGACTTTTCAATTGATGCGTCAAATGCCGAAACAATGTCTTTCACGTGAATAAACGATTGCCTTACATCGAAATTTCCAGAGTATAAGTGGCCTTCAAATTGCCTTTCATAAATGCGCTGAATTTGATGTGAAAGTGGAATTGATCGGCACATGTCGTCGTATATGCCAGCAATGCGCATTATGACTGTTTGCATTGAGCCATGCTGCTCTGCCAATAGTCTTTCTGTTTCCACTTTTGAACGTGGATATTGCCACTTGGGCTCAATATAAGATTTTTCCGTGAGGCGCTCGCCCGGTTTGTTGGCTCTGTAGACCAAGATCGAACTGGGGAAAACAAATTGACCTACCTCAAACGATTTAAGCTCTCTCAGAAGGCGTCTTGTACCGTCCAGATTCAAAGTTTTGTACAATTCGCTGTCTTTGCCTGAGAAATCATAGTATGCAGCTAAGTGAAAAACTGCTTTTATTTGGTCGCCATGTTCAGCTTTCAACAAATTGAATGTTTTTCGCACTGATTCATCTGAAGTCAAATCGCAAAAAAGCCAATTTTTGTCTGGCGGCCCCTCGTTATCCAGGCCGATGACTAAATTGCCTTTCGAGCAAAAATGTTGGCTCAATGCGCGTCCTAAGAAGCCGCTGCTGCCGGTGATCAGATAAAAGGGCTTGCAGGATTTCATTTGTACTTCCTCGACCTTCCAACTACTTACAGGACAATTGACCAATGTGATAACTATGATCTACTTTTGGCGTTGCTTGCTCTGTTCATGTATTTGACGAGGCGAATTGTGGGCTATTAGGTTCCCGCGTGGCTATCAAAGTCTATGGCAAGACATCACTTAACGACCTGCGCGATAGCTGATCATAATTGCCGTAGGATAAGCTGCTCTTCCGGAATTAGAGACTACGACTTGTACATAGCTCTTTGCTTTATTGGCAGTGATTGAGTTTGCTGTTTGGTCTCCGCATGAGGTCCATTTGTAAGACTTTAGTGCTTCACGAAACCAGTAAACGACCATCTCTTTATTTTCGCGTACTGCTATCTCGTAAGTGACTGCTGCGCCGCCGCGAGCTTCGGGGGTGAGTATTCCATGAAGGAATTCAGCTTGTCCGGTGTATTGAGGCATGTCTGGCAATGGCTCATATTTTTTCAGTTCTTTGCATTTGAACTCGCTTTCCACTTGAATCTGCGCGGTGCCATCAACTGATTTTGGAGCATTTGCAAACGCAGAGCCTTGACTGAAAATCATTACTCCAAGAAATGCTGTTGCAACTGAAGTAGCCAATTTCTTTGCTGTGCTAGCCATGATTGAGATCCTCGTCTTGAGATAAAAGTGTAAGTGTCGTTAGTAAAATTGTTCGTTTGCTTAGTTAGGGTTTGCGTAGTATCCGCTGCTTCCTTCTGGAACCACTCTGTTTGAAAAGTTCATTACACCGAGTAGATTTCTGTAGCCAGATGATGCTGTGTAAGTGCAGATGTCGCTTGCTTGTGGATGTGGTGGCACTTCGAAGAAGGGATAGACTGGAGCGTTGCCATCTTTGTTTGCATTTACCGAGCGGCGATTTACATCATATGTGCTTTTCAAAATTCTTGGCGAACCATCGGGAGATACACTTGTTAGCCATGGTGGTGCAGCGCTTGTGATGGTGAGTTTGTCGTCAAGTCCTTTGTAAATGTAGAGTGTCTGTCCCATTCCGATTGATTGCCTATTGAGCACCGAGTTGCGTTCCTGGTCTGTCGCTTCTGGCTTGATTTGACGCAAGCGTTGATTGATTTCTTCAATTACTTCAGTTGCGTTGCATTGTTCGAGAAATTGCTTTAGTGATCCTGATTTACCGAAGGCTACAGTTCCTGAGTACATTGCGTTGTGATCGAAAGCTTTCATGCCTGTTTCTGCAGTTGGTGCAGCGATGTATTGACTGTAATACGGGTCTGTTTTGTCGTGATAACGGGTGACTTTGTGGAATGCTTCGATAACTTTAGCTTTGTACAGTTCAAGTGCGGTCAGTGAGTTCGATTGGTAAGAAACGCCTTCGTTTGCGTGTGGATAAGCTTCCACAAAGGATGGCAACATTGTTTGTAGTAGTCCACCTTGTGTGTTCCAATATACTGGCGTTGCTGCTGCCTTGATTGTTAGTGGGTCGCCGAAGATGCCCTTGCGCGAAGGGGTTTTTGGAGGGGTGATGCCGTCGGCAACCTTTTGATTGTATTCGCGCCATTCTTCATAAAGGGCACTGTCGGTCGTAAATGCTCTGTTGGCGCCATTGCCTGGCCCTACCATGATGCCATTGTTTAGCTCTTTTGCAAAAATTTGATCGCCGTCTGCAAGTGTGCCGTCGAATGATTCAGCTGGTCCGTTGTGTATCACGATGTAGCCACGAGGAATCGAAGCTGTAAATTGTGTGTCGAGTGCGCCTACGATTGCGCATGATATTCCGCGGGCATTTTCAGCGGTGCCACCGAGTCTGAAAGAGTTAGGAGGTACATTGCCGGCGCCTTTTGGTACATTCAAATTTTCTGCGAATGTTTTGGATGAAACAAGGTGTGGAGCCTGACCTGGTTCGACAGGAACGCCGGTTAATGACTTGGACATGCCGGGGATTTTGATTGGGGCATAGCCACTGATGAAAGCAAAATTTTTCTTTGACTTTTCTTTGCCTGTAATTCCTGCAGGAACTGAGATTGGATTGCCGTTGGATAGAGGCAAGGTAGAAGGGTCGAGGTCAACGTTGGTAGCTGTTCTTTCGTCGAGGTAGGCAACTGCATACTGAGCATCGTCAGCTTGTGTAAGCGCAGTCTTGCCGAGCATGCGTACACTATTTACGAAAGAAGCAGCGGTAAAATGTCCGTCCATTTTATCTGGGCTGCTCAAAGCTTTGGTCAGCCTTGTTGCTATGCTGTCGGGTCCTTGTACAACATCGATGAGCTTGTCTGCGTTTGCTTTTGCATTTGCAGTGCCTTCAGCCTGTGCATTGAGTGAAACTAGTAGTGTTTGTCCAACAATTCTGTTGTAATTGGCGAGGCTTACGTTTCCTTTGTCCATGAGTCCGCCGAAGTTGACGTTTTCTTCGCTTTGGTCAAGGGTTACGTCCGGCTTGCGAATGGCGTATTTTGCTACGCTCAAGCTACCGGCATCGGTTGCGTGCATAAGCTCTCGTGAGCCGCCGATTTGAAGGCTGAGCCAGAAGAAGCAGAGGGCGACCATTACGAGGACTACGGCTGTTGCTGCAATAAGTGGCAGTGCAGCACCGCTGTTGCGGCGGATCTTCATTGTTCCGTCTCCATTACTTAAAACCGTTGGTAATCCTGAAGACTAAGCCTTTGCGATGGCGTCGCTGTCTTTCAGTGAAAACAGAATAATCGACAAGTCTGAAACTTTTCTGAGAGCCCCAGAAATTACTGCGAATCTTCGGTCATGATAGATTTGATGCGAGTTTCAACTTCGTCGGCTTTATCCGAGCGTTTTTCTGCGAAGTATACGTCTTGAAGATTTCGCAGGGTTACGAGCAAGCGTCTGTCTTTGTCGCCGAATTTTTCTGCTATTGTCAGTGCTTTCAGGTATTTGTTTTCTGCGGCGCTGGCATTGCCTTTCTCAAAATCTTTTTGTGCTTGTGCTGCTAAGTCTTGCCATTCTTTGTCGGCTGCAGCGTTTGGATCTGCCGTGTGCAAATGTTGGGAGCCAAGCATTGATGCAATGCTGATTGAACCAAAAATGAGAATCAACCCCAAAATGATCGGCACCGCAAGTTTTACCTTGAGTGAACTGTCGACGCCAATCAGGTCTGCCATATCTTCGACGAAATTGGAGAATAGTTCTGGAATGATGCCTTTATTCTTCGACCCTAGTGGTGCACCACTGTCTGGGACTTTCAATAATTCATCTTGAACATGTTGAAGGTCTTCCAGCAATTCAGACATGTTTTGCTGTCTTTGAGATGGAATCTTGCGCAATGATTTCAGCACAAGTAAGTCTAATTCAAGTGGAAAGTTGAGGTCGTCTCTGCTCATGCGAAGCGGCTTTGCGGCTTCGTTTATGTGCATTCGGCTCACTTCGTATGCGCTCTTACTCAAGAATGGTGGCAAACCGACCAGGCATTCGTACATCATGCAGCCTAGCGAGTAAATGTCACTGCGATGTTCAACCGCTTGCCCAGAACATTCTTCGGGGCTTAAATACAGCACTGACTCTGGAAATGGCACCCCTGCTTCCGCCGGCTCTAACGACAGTGTGCTTAGTCTCCCGCTTAATCCGGCGTCAGTCAGTCGGGCTATAGTTTTGCCGGCTTGATCTGTAAGCATCACCTTTCGTGGCGAAAGCTGCAGGTTTGACACATCTGTAGCGTGCAGATGTTTTACCACCTGGCAAATTTGAGTGATTATCGAAAGGGCCTCATTTAATTCGATTCGGCCCTGGCGATTCAAAACATTGTAAAGGCTGCGACCCGAGATTAAATCCGAAACCAAATAAGCGTAGGGGTCGCCTTCAATGGGGCGTACCACGCCAAAGTCACAAAGCTGCACCAACCCAGGATGCTTAATCTGATTCTTTACTTTGTCAGCCTCAGCCTGAAAGAGCTCGACGTTTTCAATTTGGATTTTGCTTATTAGCTTAAGCGCCCGCAATACTCCGTCCTGTCGGTCTTTTACCTTATAGACACGTGCATTGCCTACAGCGTCGATGCTAGAAACTACTTCATAGCGTTCCGCAATTACTTGTCCGATAAGGTTGTCTGATTCACCGTCAGTCATTTATTCAATTAGTGGCAATCGCATACTCTAATGGATATTTGTCCTTATTCTCTCTTGCCCGGTTTTACAGGAACAGTGGCATTATCTTAAGTAGTTGTTTCCCACCAATGCATTTTTGTAGGGGCGCCGCCATGCGTCGCGCGCCCTGACGTGCTTCCGGGCTGCAAAGAGGGATCCTCTGTAACGGTTTTCGGGTAGAAACGGGCGTCACATGGATCCTGTTGGCGAACTCACTTCGTGCCGAAGGTACATTGGTGTGGCCCGCCCACCATGCGTCGCCCCTACCAAATCTGGAAAGAGCTGAAGAAGTTAGGCGAAGAATTCTTTGTGGAGTTGTTGGACTGCTTTGTCTGATTCGTTGCCGGCTACTACGAAGCTCAAATTGATGTCTGACGCCCCGCCCGAAATCATCAAAACTGTTATGTCCCCGAGTGCTTTGAATACCCGGCCGGCAATGCCGCTTTGCTCTCTGAACTGTCTGCCGACAACGCTTACGATAGAAACATCACGCAAAACTTGAACCTCGGCGCATTCGCTAAGCTCTTTTTGCAATTCATCTATTCTGTCTGTGCTATCAATAGTCAGGGCAATCGAAACTTCTGATGTAGTAATTAGGTCGACTGCAACTTTGTGTCTGTCGAATATTTCAAATACTTTGGCCAAATAACCGTGGCTCATAAGCATGCTTGCTGAGCTCAAATATACAGCCGAAATATTTTTCTTTGCCGCAACTGCTCTGATTAAGTCGTCACTGTTAACAGTTGCTTTAATCGATGTCCCAGGAAAGGTCGGGTTCATCGTGTTGAGAATTCTAACCGGAATATTTTTGTCTACGGCAGGGTGAATAGTCATTGGGTGCAGTACTTTAGCACCAAAATATGCAAGTTCTGATGCTTCTTGAAACGACACTTCGGGCAACACTTTGGCGTTTGGCACCACCCGAGGGTCTGCCGACATCATGCCATCAACGTCTGTCCAAATTTGAATTTCTTCCGCATCAATTGCGACGCCTATTATCGACGCGCTGTAATCAGAACCGCCTCGACCCAAAGTTGTGTTGATACCACTAGCGGTGCTGCCGATAAAGCCCTGGGTAAAAACAACATCGCCATTTTTCTGGCATTCACCAATTTTAGTTTGGCAAAGTGGAATCAATTTGTCCCAGAGAGGACGTGCTTTTCCAAATGTTTCGTCGGTGATAACCATCTGTCTTGCATCAAGCCAAACTGCAGCCAGGCCTTTTTCTGGTGCAAGGGCAGCAACTATTTTGGAAGAGAGCAATTCGCCAAATCCGGAAATAGCATCTAGCGATCTCTTCGAAAGTTCGCCGAGATAGGCGACGCCTTTGTACAAAATCACAAGCTCATCGAGCTTTTCTTTTATTTCTTCGCTTAGCTTTGCTCTCGTATCTTCGCCTTTTATAGACGCGTTGATTGCTTCTACGTGCTTGCTGCGTAGTTTTTCAACAACTTCTAGAGCTGCGGGCAAATTATGCTGAAGAGCTTTTTCTGCGCCTTCGATGAGCAAATTGGTGACGCCGGACATCGCTGAGAGAACAACTACTGGGCTCTTGCCTTGCTTTTTAGCTGCTGCCACCAGGTCTACCACCTGTTCCATTCTTGCAGCGCTACCGACGGATGTTCCGCCGAACTTCATAACAACTGAATTTGATTGTCTGCTCATTTTAGTTCAGCTTTGCTTGCTTCCTCAGTGTGTTTGGTGGCGCAGCTTGGATTTTGTCTATATAACGCACGCAGAAATTCTGCGCCTCAAAAGAGGCGCTTGAATTTGCGTTTTTGTCGGCAAGGCTTTGAAAATCAGGAAGACGGTTTAGCGTCTCCAGATGCTCGCGCCCAAGCCACGAAGTTTTTCTTCTAGTCTTTCGTAACCGCGGTCGAGGTGGTGCAAGCCGCTGACTTCTGTAATGCCCTGAGCATATAGCCCGGCGATTATCAGCGCAGCAGAAGCACGCAAGTCTGGCGATTTTACTTCGGCGCCGGTCATTTTGTTGACGCCTTTGATTACCGCACTGTTGCCTTTAACCGTGATGTCAGCGCCCATTCTACGCAATTCACCAACTTGCATGAATCGATTTTCGTAGATTGTTTCTGAGATGATTGATGTACCATCGGCAGACACGAGCACTGCCATTACCAATGACTGAACATCGGTTGGGAATGCCGGGTATGGAAGCGTCGTAATTTCTGTCGGCTTCGGACGTCCAACCATTTTTACTTTGATGGTGTCTGGAGCATAGATTGAAACTTCAGCGCCCATTTCTTGCATCTTGCTGATGACTGAATATAGATGGTGCGGATTTACTTTCTCTACAACAATTTCGCCACCTGTAGCCATGCAAGCTAACATGAATGTGCATGCTTCGAGGCGGTCGGGGATGATGTCGAATGTCGAGCCGTGCAGTTCGTCGATGTTGACACCATCGATGGTGATTTGGTAGGTGCCTGCTCCCTGAATTTTTCCACCGATTGAATTGATGAAGTCGGCGAGATTTACGATTTCAGGATCTTGTGCAGCGTTTTCGATGATTGTTTGCCCTTCAGCAAGAACGGCAGCCATCATGATGTTTTCGGTGGCACCATTTGAAGGACGGTCTAAGTAGATGCGGGCGCCTGTAAGTTTTTCAGCTTGAGCATACACATAGCCATGCTCGATGCCGACTTCGCAACCCAACAATTTCAAACCACGTTCGTGCAAGTCAATGCGACGTTCGCCGATGGCGCATCCGCCTGGTAGCGAGACCTTAGCGTTGCGGAAACGTGAAACTAGAGGACCAAGAACAACAAATGAGGCTCTTAGTTGGCTAACCAATTCGTATGGCGCTTCGATTTCTTTGACGTCTGCGCAATTGATAATAACTTCGTTGTTAGCGACTGTAACTTTGCCACCAAGGTGACGGATTACTGCTGCCATCATCTCAACGTCTGTGAGATTTGGGACGTTGCGCAAAACGCATGTGTCCTTGGTGAGAATGGCTGCTGCCATAATTTTCAGGACAGCGTTTTTGGCGCCGCCTACGTGGACGGTGCCGTTTAATTCGCGTCCGCCCTGGATGATAATTTTCGCTTCTGGCTCGCCATCACCCGGCCGTTTTGGTGGATCTAGTCTTGTTACCTGAGTTGTCATGTTTGTCTCCGACGGCAATTTAGTAATGGAGGCGACCGAATGATTTCGTTTCGATATCTTTTGCGAATCTGTTGAGAATGCTTCAAATCCTCAACCCATCAATGATTAGTTTACACTGGCAACGTAAACCCTGTGTTAAGTGCGAGCTAACTTTATATTCTGTTGAGCCTTACATGGCGCGTCACAAGCTGATATTGTTCCCGGGACCGATAAACCTAAAACATATGATCACTGAGCAAGATATCTCAATGTACTAACGGTGTTACACTGAGGTATAGCGCGGTTGCCAAGTTGTGGAAAGTCGTGAAATCTATTAAACATAGACATTTTTTTCGATTAAAATTTCTCCCCGCGATGGGGCTCGTTTCGCTTGCTGTGCCTTTGTTTTTGACTTCTTGTTCGATGGGCGAAGAAATGCGCCGAATTGAAGAATCAAAACATGCAAGCCAACTAAGAGATGCTTCACGAAGCACCAATCTCACGGGCGAGCAAATCTTCGTAAGAAGTTGCAACACCTGCCATCCCGGCGGTAAGAAGGGCATGGGGCCTCGTCTAGACAAGGTTGATGCCGACTTCCCCACAGATGACAGTTTGAAAAAATTTATTCGCAAGGGCAAGGGAATCATGCCATCACAGCCTGAAGATTCGCTTGACGATGAAGAACTGAGCAATTTGTGTGCGTACGTGCGAACTTTAAGTGCAACTTTGAAAGAAGTGAAATAAAAGTCTGCACTGCCTGTGGTGTCACCAGTGCGTCCGTCAAATTACGGATGCTCTATAAATTCCGGCGGCTCTAAATATCGCTTCGGCTGTAAATATTGCGTCGGCACTTAAGATTCCATCGGCTCTAAAGATTCTGGCTGCTTATCAAATTTGTAGGGGCGCCGCCATGCGTCGCCCGGTTCTATATATTTGACATGATCGTAGGATATGAATGAATAAATTAGGAAAGGTTCCAGGCGAATCTTGTTTTATGGCCGGGCGACGCATGGCGGCGCCCCTACAAAATTACGGGGTTTATCCCTTCAATATATTTACTATCCACAGCACGATAATCGCAAATAGGGTGATTTGGGCTGTTCTCGTTAAAAGTCCTGGGTTAGCCACAAAAATTGGATCGATTGGGCTGTATTTCAATATGCTATCTGGAATCTTGTCTCTATCAGCCAGATAGACCGAGTGAACCAATAGCGGTCTGATACTTTTGGGTTTATTCGGCACGCGAAAAATGATGAGCATCAGTTCCGGACTGACATACATGTGCACTACTTGTGACCAATTTACAGTCTTGCGCTGAGGCCAATAAGGCCCCCGATATTTGATGCCGTGCTTGCTGATTTGCAGGCTCGACGGACTTAAATAAGGTCTCAAGCCGAGCAAAAGCGAAAGCAAAGCAATCGTTATAAAGAATCCTTCTATATTGATGAACAACCAGTAGCTTGATTGCTCTAAAGGTGTCCAACAATATCTGGCAAGTCCAGCATAAATCGACGATAGTATTACGCAGAACATTAGTTCTGAAGGTTCTTTCGTTTCCACATAATTGTCTTGCAAATCAACTTCGTTGTCCGGCGATTTTGCTGAAGGCAATTCCCCGCCAGAAGACGCCGGCAAGTTGTTTTTGACTTCCGGATCGTTTGATTTGCTGTTTTGTGGCTCGTTAGCCATTGGTTCCCGGCTGACAGTTCTGCTTGTCTGCCTGTAGTAATCCTTACCACAATAACTGATAGGACGTAAGGCGGCAAGGGGTGAAAGTCTTGCTCAGCTCAGGCTTTGCTCTGTCCGAATAATTCGATTTTTGCTTGTTTCGCTCGTTTTTGTTTGGTTTCCGGCGAAATGTCAGCCGCGTCGTCCAGTAATTCTGTATAAAAGGATTGGTCAAAAGGCCGGGTACGGATGACCACAGGCATTGGCACCGCATAGCCCAACGCCAGTGCCTGCTGCTTTGGGTCTAGCTGTGAAAGCACAGTGCGCAATGCCTGGCTGCCTGACACGCCTGTAAACACAGCGTCGATGTCTTTGTCATCGTTGAGAAGCGCAGTTACTCGGGTGCCAAGTTGACTGAGAATTTCTGGGTCGATGCCGCTGGGGCGTTGGTCGATTATCAGCAACGTGACAAAATACTTGCGCATCTCCCTGGCAATGATGCCAAAAATCGTTTGCTTTGCCACTTGTGGTGATAAAAACTTGTGTGCTTCTTCGATTACAATCATCAACTTGCGAGGTGCGGCGCTGCTTTCAGGATTGGCAAGATGCTTTTCGGAAAGCCTCACGTACTGCGAATGCAATCGGCGCGTGATGATGTTTGTGGCAAGCATGTATGAAAGCAAATTGTTCTGCCGCCCAAACTCAAGCACGATATGTTTGCCTGTTTGGATGTGCCGCAAAATTTCATCAATATAGTTTTGTTGAACCTTGGGTTTTAGATATGACGTTTTTTGCACAACGGTGTTCAAGCGTCTTTGCAAAGTTTTGATTGCTGTTGGATGCCCTTTGTACTGCTCTGTGAATTCTTCAATTTCTTCAGACGACATCTCGGAAAGTAGCTGAATCCAATCAGCACCGAGGCGCTCTTTTACGATGTATGCGTTTTCCAGAGTAGCTTCGCTGAGGTTTAGCTCTGCCTTCAACAACTCGAGATCTTCAATTTCAATTTGGTCGAGTCCGATATATAGCTCTCTTGCGTCGGTAATGCCACGAGCTTTTGATGATGCACTGTCAAGGCTGTAAACAATGACGTCCTGCCCAAACAATTGCTTTAGACCTTTGACTCTTGGTTGGCTTTTGTTCTCAGACATCGCTTGCCAGCCGTATTCGTTGTGCATGTCAAATACAAGAAGAGAAGCCAGATCTTTTTTGATGGTGCCGCAAAGAAAAATGCGAGTCAAAAAAGATTTGCCTGTGCCTGACTTACCAAAAATTCCATTCGAGCGTTCGATGAAGCGGCTCAAATTCACGCAGATTGGAATGTCCATGTTGAGCGGCTGTCCAATATTGAAATGTGGATCTGCCTTGTTGCTTTTGTCTTCTTTTCCGAAGACAAGTGCAAAGTCATTTTCTGTAGCTTCATACACAGGCGAAAAATGACTCGGTATTGTTTTTACAGGGCGCAACTCGTCAACGTCGCCGTTTCGTTCAAGCATCAACATCGGCTGCAGTTTTACCGAGCCATACATAGACACACCTGAAAGCACATCTAAAAAGAAGCGATCATTATTGGGTGGACTGTTGAGTATCTGCGGGCTGCTGGTTGCCAAAGTCACATCGGTAAGCATGCTAAAAAATCGAGTGTGCTTGCCTTCAACCACGACAAAACGTCCAACCCGCAGATCTTCCACTGAGGTCATTTTGTCCAAACGCATCTCTAAGCCCGAAGACAAAGAGCCCTGCGTGATGATGCCGAGGATGTCCGTCTTCTTCATCAAGCGCGACTTCTTGGTTAACAAGTTTATTGTAAGGGAACTTGCCGACTTTGCTCAGGCTTATTCTTCGAAACCAAGCAGTTTGGACATTTCGCTTACCGCTTTGTCCTTTTCTTCTGCAGTGAAGCTGAGCTCGCGCAGTGGACTGTTTTCGTCAGTACCCTTGTACTCAATGAATTTGTAGCTTAGCGGGGCTTTCAGGCTGCGCTCAAGACGCAGTAAGTTGCCCGAAATGGCAATTGCGCCGACAACGCCCCAGACGCCGTCCAAGGCTTTGATAATGTCATCGACTGTATGAGGCCATTGCGCTCTGATGACTGGCATAAATCCTGATATTTGCTTAAAAAGGGAAATTGTCCGGAGAGGGACTTGAACCCTCATGGTTGCCCACACGCCCCTCAAACGTGCGCGTCTACCAATTCCGCCATCCGGACAATTGTATAGACACTTCCCAAATGGGAAATGGAGGGATCATAAGTATATTCGGATAGCTACTCTCACTGTCAATAGAAAGTTAAGTTAGGCTAGCTAAATCGCCAAATCGTTATTATGCAAAATTGCTCAAGCTGATCGTTTTGGCTCGGCGCATCTGCCAGTGTAGCTTTCAGGAACTTCGGCAGAGCATTTACGTCCTCTTTTGGTAACGTACATAAGAATATGTTGGCAAGAATAATTGATATGGAAATATCAGGGAAACGTCGTAGGATAGGCTGATTGCAAGCGCTTAGCAATGTGGCGCTGATGACATTGTAAATGCGACAAAGGACGATATCTGCTTATAATTGAAATTGCGCTTATCTGCTTTGCCTGTAATGGAGCGCATTTCAGCAAAAATTTAACTTGATGACAACTAAAAAAGCCGGAATTGGGCATAATTTCAGTAGTTAGAGGCTTAGATGGCGCACCATGATTGAGATGACTGTAGCGGGAATTGCGATAGATGGCCGAAATGGTCATCCCATCGTGATTTTGAACGATCCGCTTAAGCGTCGCGCTCTGCCCATTTGGATAGGACAGTTTGAAGCTGCCGCCATAACCCGTGCCCTGGACAATTACAAGCCTGAGCGTCCATTCACTCACGACCTTCTTTTGAGCACAATTACGCAAACAGGTTATAAGGTGAAGCACATTGAAATCAATGAACTGGCTTCAAACACCTACTTTGCCACAATCGTTTTAGAAACCACAAATGGTGCCACTAACGGTGACGCATTAAAGACGATAGATTCGCGCCCGTCCGACGCAATTGCGCTGGCGCTCAGAGCTAAAGTGCCCATTTTTGTCGCTGCTCAAGTTGTATCAGAAGGCACTATTTCTGCCGATCTTGGCAAAGACGCCGAAGAGGCCGAAGAGTTCAAAAAATTCATCGACAACCTGAAAGCATCAGACTTCGCGCCACCAAAAACAGAAGAAAAAACAAGCGAAGAAGACGAAGACTAAAGTTCGCTGTCGCGCCCCAGATCTCACTCTTGCTTCGTAAAACCTGTAGGGGCGACGCCATGCGTCGCCC
>CAZJLR010000098.1:0-18234 GCA_964546815.1 uncultured Candidatus Obscuribacterales bacterium
GCACCTTTTGCCATTTGCGCAGCATTTTTCCGCGCTTTTAAATCACTGCTGACAGGGCGCAAGCAAAAACAAGAAAAGCCGAAATGCCAGCAAAGGAAGAACAAGAAACGATCCATTTGCCGGGGTATGGGAAGAGGTCAAGGAATTATTGGCAATTGATTCTGGCCTTGAAGCAAAAACGTTGATGGAGTTTCTCATCGAGTCATATCCGGACCGGTTCACAATGAGCCACGCAAGAACATTGAGAAGACGCGTTCATGATTGGCGTGTGTTAGAAGGACCAGAGCGAAAAGAGGTAATGTTCTTGCAGAACATACAGCCAGGACGACAAAGTCAAAGTGATTACACTCACTGCAACGAACTTTTTGTCACCATAGATGGTCTTGCATTTCCTCACATGCTGTACCACTTTATGTTACCGTTCAGCCGGTGGGAATACGCGTGGATTTGCTTTTCTGAAAGCTTTGAGACGCTGACGGAAGGATTTGCCAGAGCTGTTGAGTTATTGGGTGCCGTTGCTCCTGAGCACAGAACTGACAATCTAGCAGCAGCGGTTCCGGTCGGAGGGCATGGGCAGTATCAAATCAGATGGTCAAACTTTTTGGAACACTATGACTGTAGACCCAGTTCAAACAACCCAGAGAAGAGTAACGAAAATGGGTCTGTTGAGAAAAGTCATGATTTGTTGAAGAAGGCGATTGACCAGCGCTTACGACTCCGCAAGAGTCGTGATTTCAAAAGCAGAGAGGATTACAATGAGTTTGTCCAAAAGATTGTTGCTGAAAGAAATCGAACGCGCAAAGACAAACTTGAACAGGAGAAGCCACTGCTGAATCCTCTGCCGGCTCGAGGATGGAACGAGCCACAACAAGCCTCGGCGGCTGTAACAGCATGGAGTACGGTTCGAGTAATGAGCGCTACGTACTCAGTGCCAAGTCGCTACATTGGTCAAAAGCTCAAGGCTTTGGTCTTCTTCGACAGAGTGGAAATATATTATGGAAATCATTTGATAGAGCGGTGTCCGCGAAAAAACGCCGGCGAAAAACACATCAACTATCGGCATTTGATATTCCACTTACTTAGGAAGCCCGGCGCGTTCCGAAATTATCAATTTAGGGATGAACTATTTCCACAAACTATTTTCAGAAAGGCATACGATGCGCTTCTCGAGTGGCGGGAAGAATTGGCTGACAGAGAATATCTAAAGGTTCTAAATCAAGCAGCTATGGAATCTGAGGCAGATGTTGCAGCAGCTCTTATGGTTTTGCTTGAACAAGGTGAAACACCAAACAGTGAAAAGGTTAGGCAACTATGTTCGCGCAGACCGTTAGTGCCTAAAGTTACGGTCCTGCAACCTGATTTATCAAAATACGACAATCTGTTAACGTTCGAACCGCATATGGAGAAGAAATAGTATGACCAATTTGGTATCGAGGCAGGAGGAGCTGGAGGCTCTGCTCAAGAGTTTCCATCTTACGTTTTTTCTTGCGCATTATGACCAGTTCGCCAGGAAAGCTGAGAAAGAGAAAATTGACCATGTAGGCTATCTGTACCAACTTAGCAAGATTGAGAGCGACCTCCGGTACAATCGGAAAACAGAAAGGCTTATCAAGCAATCGAAAATTCCGCGAGGCAAATTGATTTCTGGATTTGATTTTGGCAGATTTAAAGGTTTGTCGGAGAGTCAAATTAATGAATTTGCCGAAGGAAATTGTCTAGATTCCGCAGAGAATATTTTGATTTTTGGAAATCCTGGTACCGGCAAAAGCCATTTGGCTGCGGCCTTGGGTAGAGAATGGTGTCTCAGAGGAAGAGCAACACTCTACACTACAGCGAGTTCGCTGGTACAAAGGTTGTTGATTGCAAAACGAGATTTGAAGTTGAACAAACTGATTAAAGACCTAGATGACTTCGAAGCTCTGATCATTGATGATATTTCCTACGTGCCGCAAGACCGAGACGAAACCGATGTTCTGTTCGTGCTCTTGGCCGAAAGATATGAAAGAAGAAGCTTGGTTATCACCAGTAACTTGCCGTTTTCTCAATGGAATCTGATCTTCAAGGATGTTGTGACAACGATGGCAGCAGTGGACAAACTAGTGCATCACGGTCATGTCCTGGAACTCAATGGTGAAAGTTATCGCGCTGAAGCTGCTGAAAAGCGAAAGATACATCGAAAAACTTCCTCCTGACTAAACACAGAAAGTAGCTTCCCAGGCGGTGTGGTCAATTACTCCAATCAACCATGCGCTCTACAGAAAATATGTTTTCCTTGCAGTAATGTTCACTGTGACATTGTGTGGAATGGCTTAAACAGTGGCATGGTCAATTCAAAATGAGCTATTTCGCACGAGTCAATCAACAAGCAGTCAACAGCTCAAATTGAATTGACCACGAGTTCTTTTTAACTTGACCGCAATCACTTGCGGTCTGAGCGGTCGAGAGATCGCCAAATCGCTTGGACTGTCGCGCTCAGCTGTGTGGGATTGTATTAGGCGAGCAAAAGCCGCAGATATTTCTTGGACTTTGGCGGCTGAAATTGATGATTCAGAACTAAATGCGCGGCTTTACCCGCCGCCGTTGCCGCATATGCAACGTACTGTTCCGAACGGGGAATACATATTCACTGAATTAAAACGGAAAGGCGTGACGCTGTCTTTGCTTTGGGAGGAGTACAAGAGAGACTACGAAAATGGATACCAGTACACTCAGTTCTGCGAATATTACCGTGAATGGTTGAAGCTGATTAATCCTGTGATGCGTCATGAGCATAGAGCCGGGCACAAATGCTTTTCTGATTTTTCCGGTGGAGGCCTAAATATCGTAGACCCTGCAACTGGAGTAGAGTCAAAGGCAATTTTGTTTGTTTGTACCCTTGGTGCAAGCAAGTACACCTACGCAGAATTGTTCTTTTCAGAAAGTGCCGAAGCCTGGTGTAATGGTCAAGCGAGAGCTTTTGAATTTTTTCAAGGATGCAGCGAATTGATAGTACCGGACAATCCTCGCGCTGTGATCACAAAAGCCTGCTACTACGATCCTGATGTTAACCGTGATTTCCTGAGGCTTGCACAACATTTTGACGTCGCAGTTGTACCAGCAAGGGTGAGGAAGCCAAAAGACAAGGCTCTGGTGGAAGCCGCAGTAGGACTGGCTACTAGATGGATTCTCGCAAAGCTTCGCAACCAAAAGTTTTTCAGCTTAGCGGAAGCAAACATTGCCGTGAGGGAACTTTTGCAGGACTTGAATAATCGCCCATTTAGAAAACTCAAACATAGTCGGCGCTCACTGTTTGAACTAGTTGATAAACCAGCTTTAAAGCCCCTTCCGCAGAACAGGTATGAATATGCCCATATTGAATTCGTTAGGGCAGGTAAAGACTACATGGTCACAATCAATGACTGCTTGTATAGCGTTCCTCATCAGTACACTGGCAAGCTCATTGAGGCGCGCATTTGCTCCAGTACTATTGAATTGCTATTCAACAATCGCCGCGTAGCAAGCCATCAAAAGTGTTCTTGTCCTGTGCCTGGACAACTTCATCGCCAAGACGAGCACATGCCACAATCTCATCGTGCTTACCATGGTTACAGCAGAGAATATTTTGTCAACATTGCCACAAAAGTTGGTCCAGGAACGGCAACCTTCGTCCGTAAATTGATCGACACCGCGAAGGCTCCTGAACTAGCTTTCAGGGCTTGCTTCGGAATTTACCGGCTCGGCAAATTGCACGGCAATGATCGATTGGAAGGAGCTTGTAAAAGGGCATCAGCTGTTGATAGTTATTCGTACACAACAGTCAAACTAATCTTGCAAAACAAAATGGAATGCAGACCATTACCCAGCGAACTGCCCACTCCGCTCGCTGTTGTTCACGATAACATCCGCGGCGCTCAATACTTCGCACAAAATAAGGAGAACGAAAATGCTAATTCATCCAACACTAGACAACCTGAAGGCTCTGAAATTATTCGGCATGGCCAAGGGGTTAGAGACTCAACTACAGAACCCGGAATTGACAAACCTGCCGTTTGAAGATCGCCTCGGATTACTTGTAGATCTAGAGCTAAATACAAGGGAGACTCTTCGCCTGGCGGCTCGCCTCCGACATGCAAAACTGCGGCAAGAGGCTTGCATCGAAAATATCGATTTGAAAGCTAGTCGAGGTCTAGATCGTAAATTGGTGGCATCCTTGGCTGACTCTGTTTGGGTAGGTCGCCACAGGAATGTGCTCATTACTGGACTTACTGGTGCCGGCAAAAGCTACCTGGCATGCGCCCTGGCACAGAAAGCTTGTCGCGATGGTTACACCGCTGTCTATCACCGAACTAGCAGATTATTTGAAGCGCTTTCCGTTGCGCGAGCCTCTGGCTCATATCCCAGATTCCTCCATAATCTATGCAACAAGGATCTGCTCGTTCTTGATGATTTCGCCCTAGTTCCGTTGACCGTTGAACAGCGCCAGGATCTATTGGAGATTCTTGAAGATCGATACGACAAAAAATCAACAATAGTTCTAAGCCAAGTCCCTGTAGATGAGTGGTACCAATGCATTGGAGACTCAACGTTTGCCGATGCAATCCTTGACAGACTTGTCCACAATGCATACAAGATCCGTTTAGAAGGTGAGTCAATGAGGAAAAATAAGAGTGAGGAGGAGAACTAAAGAAAATGCTTAGCACCACATTCAGTGGCATATTCCTACAAGAATCTCAGAAACAGTTCCATTTTGGCCTCAACAAGGAAGTATATCCAATGGATGTTCTGCAAGCATGCAATAGAAAAAAAATTCCAACGTCAAAATTTGCTACTCGACATGTGGCCGTGATGGCCGGTACAGATGGCCTTCTTCAGCGGATTACTCATTTGACAGGGCACCCAACTTTTCACTTGTCGAAGGTCAACAAAAACAAACACATCAACCTCATAAATCTGAGTTGAGTAAAATAGCCTCACGCAGTTTACACACGGCTCAAAACAGTCAATACAAAGACTTACAAGAACTTAGGGAGGCTCTGAAAAAAATACTGGTTGATGCTGGTAGAAGACGAGCAATTTACAGGCTTATCATACTTGTCGCTTTGAGCCTAATTTCTTGTTTCGTTCAACAGAATTCAACTCCTGACCGTTTACTAAAGCATTCATATGTTCCCCTTTCTTACGAACTAGGCCCACCTGGTCCTGCAATTTATAATTTGCAGTACGCCCTGTTGGCAGGCAAAAGTCTGGATATGGAATCGAACTCAGGTGTTGGGGCTTTCTCGTCTTCGAATAGAGTTTTTGCCGACCTTGTCCCACCGGCTCTGAACTCAGGGCAGTATATGTGGTCGAATGGATCTACTAAGGTATTTCGACTAGATCTTAAAAGTAAGTTCGCACATTACGACGAAATTGGCTCGAAAAGCAAAAAAGTAGTTTTCGACCAGTTTCGCTTGGTCAGCATTAAACCCGCATTGCGCCCACCAGCTAATAAGAAAATTGTCAAAGCATTTTCTTACGAGCAGCCATTATCTGAAAACATTCAGGTACTAGGGGATATTGAAGATGGGCTTGTTTTAAATGGAGGTGATTTCATAGTGCACAGCCTAAATCTAAAAGAACTGCCCCTTACCATTGCCGGTTCGACGCCTACTCGTTTTTTTATCCAAGGTGACGAAGCATGCAAAGACCCAATTGTCTCTACCGCCTATAACGTAAAAGTGAACTATAAGAGGAGATGCGTACCGGGGTTGCCGCGAAATTTTCAGATTTGGTATAACGGTAAACGAAACATAGAAATAACGGGAAACACTTGCTATTCAGGAGTTATTTATGCACCAAATGCATGTGTTAAACTTGATGGTAATGTGGAATTCGTCGGTGCAATTGTTGCCAAAGACATTATTTGTGACGGAAATACACATGTGTTCTTTGATAAAGATCTTTTGAAAATAGATGATTGGAATCTCCCTAATTCTCAAGTCGGTGAATCAAAGAAAAGCAAATAAAACGTGTTCTCCGCAGGCTCTGTGCAACAGTAATTATGAATCGCTTCAAGTACTTCTGCCCAACAGATGGCAGCCTCGCGAATCAGTTTTCGCCAACTAAAAGCAAAGTCAAGGACGCCGCGTCAAGTTATCTCCAGAACTTGTACCTGGAATCGTTTTATATACCGAGATTGCCTCATTGATAAGCTCCAGAGACTTTTGCTTATCGTGCCCTTTCAGGTGTTTCTTTTCAGCACAAAAGCTTGCCTCAACCAACCCGAAAGGATCAATCTCTGCTCGTCTTTTGCGTTCTCAAAATCCCGATCTGCCGGGGCGATTGAATTCACCTTTTCCTCTATCAAGGCTTGAATCGAGTTCCTGGTGCGATAGGAGTCCGATTCCCAACAATTGCGCCTGTGACTTCGCAAATTATTTTTCAATAGTTGGGCTCGCCCAAAACTATTCTTTCTGAGCAGGGGCGAGATTGAATGCCTAAGCCTGGCGCACAGCAGCTTTTGTCCCTACCTCACACGATGGGTTTTTGGACGGGTTGTTCAGCCAAGCAAAGTACAAGTGTTATGATAATCGCTTCCCGACCACTGGCTCGTAAGGGGCGAGTCCGAAGTTGAAAATTGTCGCAAGTGAATGATGCGGTTCTCGGGATAGCCGCACGCGTATCGCGCGATCGGCGGTGTATGTGGGCTTGCGACCCCCTAAGTTATTGCGATTTGCTGGCATCTAATCGGCAAAAGGTCTGCCAAACAATTCGCCAAGAATTGCCATTTGATTTGCCAAGATACAGCGCCATGACACGACTCGGAAATTACGAAACAGCAAAGGATTTAATTGGAAAAATCAGGAATTCTGCTGCTTGCTTACAGTTGGTTACATCCAACCTCGGTGCCTTTAAACAATCATTCTAAAGGTATTCGACATTGCCTCGTGCTTTGGACATTGGCGAAACTTTTTTGTAAACGACTACTATTTTTCCACTTGCATCTTTGAGAAAGTTGCCATTTTCATCGGTTATTCTTAGTGCACCTGCCAAGTCTTTTCCAAGAGAAGTAAATTCTACTTCGCAGGGTCCGATGTTGCTGCTCTCATTTTGTTGAAGTTCCTCCAAATTCTTGCTCAAGCCCATTACTGGCCAACGCCTTTTTTTTATTTTGGAATTTATCGCTGGTAGTCCAGGAATTCGTAAATCTATAACTCCACCGGGAAAATGAGTTGCGAAATGACGATTAATCGCATCTGGAATACAACAGCATTTATCCTCGTACGATTGCAGCGCACTTCTTGTGAGTCTAAGTGCTGCTTGAAGTTCAAATTCAATGGATCTAACATTGGCTGTGGGCTTCTGCCTGTGTGCCATCCGATCGGCTTCCAATTCATCTGCAAGTGCGAATAAAATGATTTGGGCTCGTCTTGCAACGTCAGCAGTTGACTTTTGTGCTTGCTCCTTCAGGCTCGTACAAGCAGCTTGATAATAAGAACCTGCTTCTTCGTTCCCATTTGCATGAAGGCACCTGGCAAGAGACCACTTGCACATGATCTCAAACAAAAAATCTATAGAGATTGATCCACAATCTATGTGCATGTTTCTCGATTCAAATAGAGCTTGCCTGCGCCAAGTTTCTTCTTCCACAAAATTGTTGTTGTAATGCAGCCTTTCTGCAGTTTTCCAGGACTCCAGCGCACTTAACTCATCAATCAAAAATGCCATTCGTGCTCGCCACAAGGAACGAATGCCTTGTCCAGGTTCGACTTGCTCCATTTTTTCTTCAAGTTCACAAGATTCAAACAACTGACCCTTGTGCCATCGCCCCGCTCGAAAAGAGGCAGCAAAACCGTCGGAGCATTCCACATAGAACTCATCATTCTTCGAGTAATATGAAACAACGCCTTTTAGCTTGTAAAACTTAATTTGGGTTTCCATGTCCTAATCACAATGAAAATTGGAACGTTTTTCTAGTTTGTGCCATGAAACAACCAGTCTCAGTCAGATTATCTCACTTAATTTATAGACTTCGAATCGGAAGAACTCTCCGACAGCCCACAAGCCAAAATGGCAAGAGACTCTCCGGTTGGGCTTAAGTTTGGTATTATTTGCTTAATTGGGATCCAAATTCCTCAAATAAATTTTGCAAGCTCAAAGTCACTAGCAATTTATTCTCCTGTCGGAATCTTGCACTATTGATCGTAATAGGTTCAAAATGACGTCGGGTTTCTTCCACCAGTCTAATTTGAAAAATGATCCTCTCTTTTTCAAACGAAAGATTCCTACAAAACAGTTTGAAATCATTTTACGGCTTTGACGCGCCCTTCCTTGATTCGCTGGTCTAGCATGGTGGTATGTACATATTGTGGAAATGCCATGGGAGTTAGGCTTGTCAAAACCTAGTCCAGAAACATCATTCGAACCAATTGCCAGAATTGTTATCGGGATCAGGCAGCCAATTTACTTTAGCTACGGCGGTCAGGTGCGGGGATTTTCAATTGACCGTGACGTCTATCTTTTAGTTCCGGAGGCAATCAAAAACAGTTATTTAGAATCTCCCAGATATTCAGCGATTGAAGATTGGATCCATGGAACCGTTTCGCGCATACTTAATGACTGGTGGTTAATTGCGAAATCACCAGCGATTCAAATAAAGGCCAAATTAAGAATCGAACTGGACCATTCAATTGATTTGAACATTATTGAATCCTTGCCTGGATTGGACCATCATTTCAAAGAAACTCGCCGGTCTGAGCTAAACGATACCTTGGCTCTGCTTTATACAATTATGAGCGACTTGAGTGGTAGTTTTTTGCTCGAATTTCCAGACAAAGGGCTAGTTAGTATTGAAATTGGCTGTAATTTCTCAGCTGACGGTTTTATGGTTCCTAGGCACAAAATAAACAATGATATTGGACATCAACGTTGGACCGGAGCCGACCAGAAACTAAGTCTTGTAGAAGAATCATACAATTTCGCGTGGTTTAGTTGCTTTCACCCAAAACCCTTCAACTCAAATTCTCCTCATATTAGATTGGAGCCCAGTAGCATTAGAAGAGGAGAACACAACGTAGATTATGGTCATTGTTATCCCGATGCCTTCCATTTTCTTGCTGAACTTGGCAAAGACTTGGGTACAAAAACTGTTCTTCTTAAAGAAGCAAATCGTTTTATTGGCTTGAGACAGTACGCGAAGGCATTTGGTCTGTTTTTCGGTATACTCCAACGCGAAAGAAACCCAAGAAAGCCCTCACGGATGAACTTGATTCAAATAAGCGAAACTTGCCCAAACACAATAGCCAAGCTACTTAGATTATGCCTTCAATTGATGAAACAACACATAGCGAATGCATCAAATAAAGAATTTAGGGCGCTAAAGAAGAAAGCACCGGAATCAAACAACAAATACGAATTTTTAGAACCAGATCAAATTTCGAGTTCTTTTCTGCAACGCTGGACAAAAGCGCCGACAACTACCGAAAAAGATCTGACTGAAAGTGCTTTGCTCCGAATTTATTCCAGATTAGGATTAAAGTCGCCTGAATTTGTGTGGTGCGATAGCTATTTACAAATGCTTGTTTATCCAATAGCTGTGAAATTGATCATGGAGGGTAATACTCCAAAGCCTGATGGCTATGTTTACCACGCCGAGCGCACCCGCTGGCTTTACGAAGAACTCTTTCAAATAGAGCTAAGAATCAATTCGGAGAATTCATTCGGAAGACCGATCCAGTCTAATATACGGAAAAGTTTTTGGGATTTGCTTCAAGATGTTGCAGAAAAATCTGATGAAATTGTGGAACCAAGCGTTCTAGACTCTATTTACAGAAAACTTCGAGGACATCACAGTTGTTCCCCTACAGTTCTTCGCCGGCGAACAGATGTTATTTTGGCCCGAGATTGGAGTTGGCTGGCATGCAGGGCCCTTACGAATATGTTTGGTGAGTCATATCATGATTTCATGAATAATCAGATCGAAACCTCGTGGAATGCAGAAACTTGGCATTCCGTCGAAGGACAACAGAACAGAGTTTTCCAGAACTTAAACAACTATCAGGAGTGGTCTGAGTACTGCGAAAATTTTGAAGGTTGGGTTCATTCACCCTATTTTTCTTTTTGGTTCGAATTTGCGGAAGAATGGTGGGGACCATGGGAAACATGCATGCTTGCCCCATATTTGTTCTTGCTTGAAAACAAACCTAGTCAACATTTGCTGACTCTGAAACAGTCAGTCATTGATTGGAACACAGTTCATCAAGGCGGAAATGCTTATTTGTTTTACGAGAACATCGTGTTTGCTTGCTCTCGCCCAATTGGCTTCTATGTAAGTCCGACCGGAGACTTTCAAAATGAATCGGATCCAGTTACATTGCCGATGATCGAATCCGAGCAAAATATCGAAAGAAGGCGTGTTCTTATGGAACGATATGGATATGAAAATTACTTGAAAGAATCAGGGTGCGAAATTCTCCAGGCAGACAAGTTCGGCACTTTGTTAAAAAAAGAAGTACCCAATGATGAACCTATTATGATGGTGCAAGTCCAAGATGCGACAGTCAATGAAGATGGTTCCACAAGACAATATATGTTGAGGGTGCCACCTGAAATGACTAGTGCAAAGGAAGCGATAGCTTGGACCTTCAACATGTCCGAAGATGAGTACAAGCCTAGTGTTGAGACCTAAACAAGAAATACTTATGAAGCTTGACGGCTTGGGCTCAATAACAATTCAAGACCCTGCCGGTGCCGGTAATAGTTCACTGACTCTTGATGGAAGCTCTGGTGCGGTGTCTGGTCCTTACTCAGAAAATATCACGACCTATCAAAGATGCACTGCTCGCAAAATTGGTAAGAGCATTCTTGCGAAGGCGTAAAGTATAGGTGGACATCAGTATTTACAAACCGCCGAATCGTCGCAAACAATGCAGTCAAATTTGTTTTTCTCTGCCGCACTTTCCTTGAATTTGCTGCGGTGTTGCAATTGTTGGATTTCAAATACTAACTTTGCCGAATACGCTCCGTTTCGCCGAAGTCTTGGTTTGTGAGTCGTGCAGCTTATTTAGCTTTGCACTCAATTCGACGAAACATTTGTCTCAACTGTTATAGACAAAGTTTGACACCGGGATTGGTATCAGTCATGATTTGCAAAAACCATGACCCTGTTTTGGTTATCGATTACTGCGCTGCCGCTGGCGTCTCCGCCCCGGATAGCATAGTTTAACGGTTTCTTGGTTGCGTCGTAAACAACAGAGTATTCCACCGCACCGGATTTTATGAGCGCCTTTGATTCCTGCCGAGCCGTTGATACACTGCGCACATTGCCGTTTATCGGCCACTCAGGTGCGGCACTCACCGGATTTGTAGGTGGAGTACCGGCTCTATCAGGTGGTCGTCCTCCAGGAAAATAACTCCTAAATGCGCTGTCGTCCGCCGACGTCGGATATAGCCCAAGGTGGTCTCTTGCATAATCCTCAGCTGCAACCTGGCAAATTCGCATATTGTATTTGACTTTTGAGGACTTAGTTAGCCTATCTCGCTCAACGTGGCCAGACGTCAGTCCGCTGACTAAACCAAGCAGATTTATTAGCATTACTACAGCGAAGATGCTTCCACCCAGAACTAGGTATCTGTTCCAACGTTGCTGCTCTTTTTCATCCGTCTCGGCTATGCTCATTTTCGCACTCCCTACTCAATTTCATTATGCCTGAGCCTGCCTCCCATGTGAAGTCTACGTCTTCATCCAGATAGCGAGGTGTCATTTCTAAGACCGGTGGGAGTGAAGTAAGCAACATTGTGTCCCCAGGGGGACCGCAGTGTCACTCATGCTGATCCTGTCGCAGCTTAAAGCTCTCGTCCATGCGAAGAGTACAGGGACTTCATAATAGGTGCATAGATATAAATCGCTTTGGCAATAAGGTCGTGGTTATCTGAAGTAATTGATTTCTGTTCGGCAACCACAACATTGAGCTGAGCCTCAAGTGCCTTGAGCTTCATAACGTTGGGTACAGCCTGTTGTTCTTCGTTGTAGATCTGATTCAACAGATAACCACGATAGGCCGCTAGCGTCTCAGTGGCTGTCTCCAGCTGAACTATTTCCTGAGTCAAGGTCAGTTCCGTCTCTGCCTGGTCTATGTCTTGCTCGCCAATTGATTTTGTCATTATAAATACCCCGATCTCTAATTGTAAGCCTGTTTCAGTGCTGCAGTCCAGTCCGGCTGCCGCAGCGCGAACTGCCGAATTTGGGAATCATGGGTGGACCAGGTAACTTAGCGCCGCTCACGAGCGAAGCTCTTTTTTATTGTCCCTGATCACTTCGAGCTTACTTAATGGGAGAATACGCAAAGATACGATCTAGTCAAAAGTAATGAAAATGTGGCAAGGAAGATCGATGCAATTGAAAAATAAACAGGCAGACCATTTAGGCTTCACATAACGAACACGAAATATTCGACTCTTTTTTGCATGGACCTTGTCTCTTTCTCTTGCCCATGTTAATCGTCTCATTCCCTGATGCTTCCAAGGAAATTGAGATCACCTCTAACATTCATTCTGTGGATTCGATTTCGAATTTGGGAATTGTGATGTTCAACTCGGCAAAGGACTCTTGGCTTGCGAACCATCCTTCCTCTGTTGCCGCAGAGAGGCGCAAAGCGCTTATCTGCTCCTTGGTTAAGACAATAGTTTCGTTAGGATGATCGGTCTTAAGTTTAAAAAGTTCAGACACCAATGCTAGTTCCGTAGGTGTTAGCTCCAAATCGCTCTTCCATGCATCCAGTGCCTCTGCCGTTTTCAAAAGTTGATTGCGTACCAACCAGGCTCCGTGCGCATACACATCTGCCCATTCTTCCCCAGCTTGTATGTATGCGTCTTTGCCATCACCCCAAAACGCCGTAGTTATTATTGGTATTGCGTTTTCATTCACTTCTTCCAAAACATATTGCATAGCTTCGTCCTGCGCTAACAATCTGAGTTCTTGCGGCAATCCAACGAGATACCGCTCAGCATCGATTTTTTGATTTCCGCGAAACGGATTTCGGTCACTTGATGCATCAAAGAAAACAGCGACGAACTTATCGTCATTAAATGAAATGGTGCCTCGTGATCCTGCGCTATCTTGGACACTGTAGTTGCATCCGTCCCAAGATTGCTCGTGGGACAGGAGAGGCACTCGTCCTACGTATATAGCGTGTGCAATTGAAGAAAGTATTGCACCTGGCCTAACACAGGATTGAAGAGGGAGTAATTTATTTCTATTATTCATTAACGGCTGATGGTTCATCTGCTCTCTTCAAACAACCGGACGGTATTGGAAGAATCTTCATGACGCAACCTCTCCTTCAGGGTGTCTGCCCGGTGTTTGTTGACCGGCATCAACTTTTCTAATCCGCTAGATTTCAGAAATTTTTTGAAGCTTTTCTCAATACTATCATTTGGTTTCTTTTCTGCGAGAAATGGCTGAGTCCTTGTATATATAGAACTATCCTCGACAACATTGAGAAACTTCCCGGACATAACCGTGAGAGTCAATCATGTGGTCTGAATAATCTGCCAATCTGCGCGCGCTGTATCCGACCTCTTCAACTACACAGTAAGATGGCATTATGCTTAATTGCCAAAGAGATCCTTCTGAATCGCGCATAGTTCCTTTTTTAAACCCCGGCTCAGCGTGGTCGATTGGACGGTTTCGGTTATGAAATGTCTGGCAACCGGGCAAACACGAGAGAAGACGCGCCGAAACACAGGCGCTCCAACGCTTTCCGGCTTTGTTTGACTAATGGGCCCTTTTCTGCTAAGCTGCGCCACAAGGTAACAAAGGATGCGCAGCTTAGCAGAAAAGGGCCCATTACGGATCGGATCCGCGAGATGCTTGCAGGTAAGGCGTTTGCGGCATTTGATCAGTAAAAATAGTTCTGTTTGTGACTTATTCAATGCTTAATTAAGGGTTAGAGCTGTTGACCTACTAGTAATCTATGCTATGTTATTAACATCATCCTTCATAATTTTCGAATTTCGAAGGCCCCCCGAGTTACGGCTCGGGTTTTTTTTTTGCCTAAACAGAAACTACGGATTCATCCACTGTGTGGGCATTCGAGTCTGTTTGCCGTCGGCTAATTTAAGAGGGCTGGCTAAAATATTCGCCTTATAGTGTGCAATATCGAGTTTCACTCTAAATTGAGCCTGTTTTGAAAGTTCTTGGTGCCAACGTTTATAAGGAAACGCGACAGCGACCGGCTTATTAGGAAACAACCGATTTGCCGTCTCGACAGCGCGGAGCAGATCGCCATCTCCAGATACAATCAAGCAAGCGTCACACGAATTTGTGTGAAAGACTTCAAGCAACTTTAAAGCTATGTTTACATCAGTCTGTTTTTCCACATGCGCAATGTAATTCTTCCGACACTCAGCTTCGCATCTCACTTTCTTATCTTTGAACTCACCAAAAACCGAAATTATTCCCTTCGATTCCAGGGCACGCTTGTACACACCATGTCGTTGAACCGGGCCGGGTCCCTTGTAAGTGGTAAAGGAACTAAAATAGTAGATTTCGTGAACAGCAGCTGATGTGTCATTGAAGATGCTTAGAAACGACTTGCACAGGGCAGCTACATCTAGCCATTTTATTGCAGCAGGAGCACCATCATCGATAGCATCACATAACGAGTGATACAGATTAAAGCCATCTACCAAGAAAGTTACTTTCAAACTCTAACTCCAACAACTAATCAGGTATCTGCATCGTTCTTCGCTTGAAAAAGTTCGAGTTTCCTGGATCCGTGCGGCGAACGATTATATCATTTGAATTGCCTTGTTTCTTTCGTCGGTCTATTTTGTGCGGAGTCAAGCGTAAATCCGTAGATGGACACAAAGCAATCTCTGCTGAGAAAGCTCTAAAACTTGAAGCTGATGGGGCTTTGTTATTTCTTCTTCTTCGCTTTCGAAGTAGGTTTTACGCTATTTTCTGTGGGTGGAGCTACTGGAGGAGCTACGTTGCCAGATTCAGAATTCGCCGCTGATCCCCCCATGGAGTGCATCAGCTCAGTTACTCTGTCGGGGTTTAGCCTTACAAAGTCAAGCAGCTCTGCCGAAATTCCACATTGACGCGCAAGCGATTCCAACAATACATCTTTCATTTCTAGCATCGTGGCAAGCTTTTTCACATGCGTAAATTCAGTCGCCACCTCGCTAAGCGAGAGGTTTGTGGGAGGATGCAATTTCCCTTTCCTATCGGGAATCCAGTCCAGGCCTTGCAACAATTTTACCCATTTTGGCTTCGCTCTTTCCGAAATAAAGCGAGAGCGGAACTCCCGCGGAACTTCGGCATAAGGAGGGTCGCCGGCATTTGCAATATCGCAAAGAACCATCCAGAGAATGCGCGAATAATTTATTCTTTTAGACCGCTCTTCATTGGATAGCCTTTGCAAAAATTCCTCAAGCCCCTGCATCTCGAAATCAACTGGCGTGCCGCGTAAGCGTGGGTCTGGTTCTATACTCTTCAATTCCATTTCTGTTAGAGAGTGCTTTGCAGCGCGAAGAAAAGCCGGATTAGTACGCATACCCATTGCAGCCAAATGGGGAAGAAAGTCTTGAGAGTTTGGCAACAAAACGGGAAACCAAACATTCTCTGCTGTCTTAAAATAGTTGAGGAGCCTATCGCTTGGATAATAAAGTTCCCTCGGACGCAAGAGTGCAGAAGTGCGCAATTCACCGTGGCAGCCGCGCAACCAGCTAATCTCACTTAGTTTGCTCTTTAGCAAAAGCAATTCGTTGTGGCTGGCTTGCCTAAAAGCGGAAGATATCGTGCGTATGTTTGACTCGTAGGTTGCATCGTCCAGCAATGCACCGTTATTAGCAGTTAACTGAGGAATAATAGTTGTTAAAGTATCATGCAAGTCATCAGGTTCAGTAATTCCGAGCTGCTGCAAAAATGCCTTTGCATGCGCGTCTTTTATCAGGTCTTCTTTTACAATAGGCAGGTCTGTAACTCCTTTTAAAGGGAAATATGCGCATAATTTGCCATCAGAACCAATGGCAACGACCTGCGAATTGTCCGCCAGGCGCACCACCGGCAGTGACCGAAGTTTTTTAACCGATGCTGCGTCAAGAGTGCTGCAAAATTTATAAAAGCGGATCATCCAATCATCAGACTGTTTACGCAAATAGCTTTCGTCGATGACTTTGAGAATATCTTCAAGAGTAATTCTTCTGATACCAAGATCGTTGGTCAAATAGTCGAGGAATTCCTTCTTGTCGGCAATGGATGGCGCAAGCCAATCGGCACCTTCCCCTAGCTTAAAGACCAATGATATTTCTTCGCGCCCGAATAAGTTTCTGATTTCGCTATTTGAGGGAATCAAGAGAAATCGGGCAGGAGAGTATCCGCCTGACAATGTAGGTAACACGGCTTCATCCAAAAGCAATTGCTTGGTTTTGTCGAAAATTACTTTGAATAGATCGCCAGATGGAAATTGGCGGCGTTCTATAGCCAGAGTAGAAAGAGTTTCGCTGCCTATAAGGTTTTCCTTTTTGAATTGAAGAAGTGCAACCTTCAGCAAATCTACCGACGCTTTAATAAAGTGCTCGTTTTGATCGTAGCTGTTGTTATCGAGATTATCTCGAGATGGTGTCGTGAGGAATGGCGCATTCAGAATATATCCCACTGGCACTTTCTTGTGCGTTGGAAAGCACACATGCAGCAGCGACGGTTCAACCATGCCAATTTGAGTTACTACAGCGTTTGGATTATCTATGAAAGCTATTTCCACACGCGCAGAAGTCGCTGAATCGAGCGGAGCCAACATGGAAAAGACGCGCCATTGCTCCGCGATTTTTCCATACTTGCTAATGCTGCTCACATAATAATCAACATTATTGACTGCACCTTTATTGCTGTTGTTCTTCAACACTTCATGTGACAGCACCGCTTTCTTTAGTTCGCTGCTACCTTTTCCAGCCGTGCGCCACTTAATTGAGCGAATCGAACTAAGGAATATTAGGCTGCGTGGATCCAAATCTGCCAGTGCCTTTGATATTTCCTCTACCATCTTATCTGGCGCAAAATCCGCGCGATTAAATGGAAAAATAAAGAGGGTGCGATTGTTTTCGAGTTCTCTGGCGGGAATCTCATACGGACGCACATAGTCTTGTATGCAGAAAGAAAAATTCTGTGAGTAGATTTCAGGCCGAGTAGTGTAGTTGTATACGGCTTTAAAACCAATTCCAAATTTGCCTATTTTTGTGGAGTCATCCTTCTTTGTCCCCTCGGCAATTCTTGAAATAGCTTGTACGTCACGCGCACTAAAGGCACGTCCATCATGTGAAAACTCAAGACGATCTGGATAAAGATTGAATTCGACCTCAGAGGCATTTACATCAGCTGCATTTTGAATGAGCTCAAAGATGAAGTGAGAACGTTCGGGGTAAATGGAACGCAATAAGTCTAAATGGCTGCTTCCCGTGCCGTATTCGATTAGGTTCCGAGCCCTAATTTCGTCAAAATCGATTGCCATTTAGTCCTCAAAAAATTCAATGATACCTTGTCGCCCCAATAGCCTCAACAAATGTTTTCCAGGTGTGACGAAGGATAGTTGCCCTGAATGGCTGAGAAATTGACGCTTTCATCCATCAAGGTCATTATGGTTCTGCAACTATGTCGGACATAGAATGAAGAACTTGAGACACAGAAGAGTAATGCTTCAACGGAATGAAGCATTACTCAACAGGGATCTTTTTTTGAGTTTTTCAATCTATTAGTGATGCAGTATCAACGAAGTTTCTGGGTGTGCGGAATCGACATTCTTTTGAGCACTCATGTCAGGATTGTCATGGCTCAAATCAATCTTCGTTGGGGTTTTGGGTTGTTGTTGCGAATCAGCAGGAACACGGCCACCTGCAGGCGCAGATCTGTCGCTACCGCTAGTTGTTTTTGGCGAATTTGAGCTGGATCCTGAATCACCTTCAGGGCCGGAAGCTGGCGCTCCGCTGCTGGATTTCGCATGCTCAGCATCACCTACAGAGCCGCCGTTATCTTTGTTCTTAAAGGGATTTGTAAACTCGATAGATGATGCTTCATTTGTTTTAGCGGCAGACATTTCCTTGTTGCTTAGGGACGGCGAATTCGATTTTAGTAAGTCGAGCGCATTCATGTTTTCCGAAACAACCGTCGCCTTTGCGTCCACCTTATCTGTAGTTTCAATTTGATTTGCCATGTTTTTCTAGCCTGTGACTTTTCACGATAAATGTCTGGAAAATTTTCACGATAAATGTCAGGTTCTT
>CAZJLR010000099.1:0-17264 GCA_964546815.1 uncultured Candidatus Obscuribacterales bacterium
CCCCCAGGTGGAACGCTCTTAGCTCATATCATCGAACTTGATTCGGCTCCATTTCAGTTCGCCAGCAGTATCCCATGCGTCGCCCGGAAGTTAGGCTGCGGTGTTCTTAGACAGTTTCGCGCCATAAAGAAGCGGGCGACGCATGGCGTCGCCCCTACAAGCGAATACACCGAATCAGGCTTTGACTGAACAGGTTTATTTTTCAGGGGTATTTTCGGGAGCGTCGGCATTGCGGCTCCAGGCTCTTGCGGGGATTAAACCGACGCCAGCTTCCTTTTCGCCTGCATAGCCCTGGACATATACATCTGGATGGAACTGCGGATAAATGCCAGCACCTGCTGATAGTCCGTTGTCACCAATATTGGTGCCTACATCGGCATGAGCTTCATTTTTAGCGCCCAATCCAAATTTTCCGCCGGCATGAACACCAGCATATGGCTGCGCTCCAACATCACCAGTGGCACCGGCTTGCAGTCCCTGGTCTGAGAGGTTTGCATAACCATCAACAGCAGCTTTTGCATCACCTACGTGAGCATAAGCGTCAGCGTGAGGTCCGAGTCTTTGTCCTAATTCAACGCCACCGTGACCACCTGCGCCGACACTTTCGCCAAATGCAGATGCGTCAGCGCCTGCACCGATATTGATGCGTTCTTGCCCAGGTGTGATGCCAACACGCGCACTTCCTTTAGTTAGCGCACCATCAAGAACATTCCAATCGCCAGCAGGTCCGATATGATTTTTGTTTAGGTCAACGCCGGCACTTACTTCAGTCTTTAGCGCATCAGAGCCTACATAACCGCGGTTCTTTTCACCAAGACTGACACCGCCTTTGACGAGACCAAGAATATTCACACCCAGATGCAACGAACCATCACGAACTCCGATATCAATCGGCATTGGAATATGAAAGCCACGGTGATGCGGTTGTTGGTATTCGTATGTTTGGGGTCCGGAGGCTACCTGCTCTGGCTTAGCTTCTACCACTGGAGGCAGCTCTGCAGGCTTAGATTCAACAACTGGAGGCAGTGGAGCCTCTGCTTTTGCTACAGGAACCTCAGTAGGAGCAGCCACCACTGGCGATGCTTCTACTGGAGCTTTGGCAGATGGACAGTCACGCAAATTTGCGGGGATTTTTCCAGCATAAATGCCATTGCGCTCATCTTTGTCCCAAACAAAAACCTCGCCATTAGCCTGAATTCCAATATGCAATTTGTCTTCTTTACCGGCAACTTGAGGCTTATTCATTTCACGGCGAATAAGTGCTAACGCCTCCTGCGGCTTGGTATCAAATTCATTCAATAGAGAAACTGCGGCATGAATAGCTTTGCCATTATGCAGATCTTTATCTAAGCGCAGTTCCTTGTTGTGAAATTGGTGACTATCCATGCCGTAATACCTCTAGCGTCGTCCCTGCCCAAACCCTCGACTTGAGGTAGTCAAAATTTTTCTGGTCGCACAGCCCGCCGACCGAAATAGATTGCCCACCTCATGCACATTAGAATACTCAAATCTCAGGGCAAGATCTTGGCGAAAATTTGGCGAATTTTTGGCACCCTATGGGAAAAACCGCATCAGATTAGGCTTTCGCGTCTTCCCTTTGCTTGCGCGCAAGCAGCACTAGAAGCAGACCGAGCAAAGTAATGATGAATCCTGTAGTACAGACACCCATCCAGCCAAACTGCATCCAGGCATAAGTACCAATCGCAGAGCCGGCCGATCCGCCAAGGAAATAAGCGGTCATATACAAGGTATTAACTCGACTGTGAATTTCATGCGGCAGAGTATAAATGCGCGATTGGTTTGACACTTGATTTACTTGAGCACCAAGATCCAAAAGAATGACTCCCAGACATAATGCGATCAAATTGCTGCCGAATAATCCTAAAACAGCAAATGCGACCAAAATCAAAATGAATGCCACAGTAATAGCAGGCAAAGGACCAGACTTATCTGCAAACTTGCCTGCAAACGCTGCACCTGCGCATCCGGCAAGGCCCAATAAGCCGAACAAGCCAATGACTTCGGAATTATAGTGATATGGTGCACCAGCAGCATAGAAAGTGAAGTTAGTCCAAAATATTCCAAATCCAGCAAATGTGGCTGCACCAAAAGCGCAAGACGATCTGAGAATTGCATGTTCTCTAAAAACAATAGCAAGCGATTTGATCAACTTGATATACGGAAGACTCATTTTGGGTTTGACATTTGGCATCCACAAAGCGAGCGCCAGCAACAACATCAACGTTAAGGCGGCCGCCACCCAATATATGGCTCGCCATCCATAAAGTGAAGCTAGAAATCCGCTTACAGAGCGCGACGCCAATATTCCAACAAGCAGCCCACTCATAACAAATCCCACCACAGATCCGCGTTTTTCCGGAACTGTGAGTCCTGCGGCTAATGGAATGATTAATTGAGCAACAATAGAACAACAACCGAGCAAGTACAAACAAAGTCCCAGCGCAAAGATATTTGGTGACACAATCACAGCGAAATGCAAAGCAAAAATTATCGACAACAAAATGAGTACCATTTTGCGCTTGTTTACGATGTCGCCCATGGGTACTAGAAACATCAGGCCAGTTGTGTATCCAACCAGAGTCAACGCAAACATATATCCAGCCGCAGATTCGGTGGTTTGAAAACTCTTCGCTATCAGTGTCAACAGAGGTTGACTGTAATACAAATTTGCAACAGTGATGCCGCAAGAGACAGCAAACAGGCCAATCATTCCCGCAGATAATTCTTTGTTAGCTATATCGTTCATCATCTCGCTCAGAGGACTTGCACCGGCAGCAGTGGCGCAAGCATCGCGCATTAATCGACTGGATTAACAGGACACATCGGGACAGACTTGCTAGGCTCTGTAATCAAATCATGAATACTAGCATCCCCCAGGAGTTTCTCAACAACAGAAATTGCATCGTTCAATTTATGATGCATTGGACACAGATTTACACCGTGGTTTGCCAGATCTAACGGGCAATAGCTTATGCGGCGCAGAGGATCAACCGCATTCATCACTTCTAAAACAGTGATTGATTTAGCCGGGCGAAGCAAGCGTGAGCCACCATTCACGCCACGTTGCGAAGTGAGGATTCCGGCGCGGCTCAGACTTTTGACAATTTTTGCAAGATAAGGAGCTGGAACCTTGGTAATGGCAGCGATTTGCTCGGTGGTCATGAGCATGCCAGGGTTCATTGCGAGGCAGACAGTGGCTCTTAGTGCGTAATCGACACTTTGGGAAAACAAGGTTTGAGGGCTCCGAATTAGTGAATGTTCGCTTGTAGGGGCGACGCATGGGATACTGCTGGCGAACTCGAATGTTAAGCGAAGCCGGCACAATATGGACTCTAGCTTGAAGGGCGGCAGCCCTGGGGGCGCAGGCTTCCAGCCTGCTTCGGGAAGCTATTGGCGAAGAAGCAGGCAAGGATGCCTGCGCCCCCAGGTGGAACGCTCTTAGCTCATATCATCGAACTTGATTCGGCTCCATTTTAGTTCGCCAGCAGTATCCCATGCGTCGCCCCTACAAGTCGTAAAGTATTGGGACATACCTGAGTTTGATTGAATGGACCTACCTATATAAGGAATTAGTTGCGTTGGTCGAAGAATTTTTGTAGGTCTTCAATTAAAGCGGGGAGGTCGTCGATGTGGCACATGCTTTCGCAGATTTCTAGCTCTGTGTCGAGAATGCTTTCATCGCATTCGAGAGGGACATCGACACCGTGCGTTTCAAATATTTTTACTGCTTCTGGAGCACTGTCCAAAATCTCTTTAACTGTTGTGCTGCTTGTGATTAACATTGTCCTGTCCTCTTATTCTGGATTTCTTTGTCTATAATTCCACTTTACTCCTAAAGCCCAGCTTTGTCAACATTTGAAAGCCTATACAGCCTTGAAACCACCCTGCAGATTGGAAATAGCAGCTAATTCAAGTAAATTTGATAAGCTAGCCGTCAAACCGGCTGAAACAAAATGGGATGCCAGTAATTGCCTGAACCAATCAAACAAACCCGCTTTAGCCATTTCATTCTTGCGGTGACATCAATAATCACATTGCTATCTGCGGCAAATATCGCAAAAGCAATACCGGCGCCCGCCCAAAATGACGCCATCACTGAATTGATTCTCAAAGATGCAAGTACGGAGCCGCGCACACCACTGGCATTTTTGCAAAAGCTCAAAAAATCTGGACTTAAAGTGAAATATCACATAGTGTCCAATGGTGGCATTCAGAATGTTTCGCGAGGCAGCTTCTCCTGCTTTGGAACAGTAAGCGGAAAACTTGGCGACAAGGTTTTGCAAGACCAGGACTTATCATTTGGCATATTCATTGAGCCTGACTCCAGGGGCGTCCTTGCAGTTCAAAATGACTTTCATACAAAATTACTCGTCGAAGTAATTGCAAAAGATTTTTCAACAGGTGTTAAAAACTTCTGGGAATTAATCGGCGACGGCAAAACAGCTGACTGGCATTTTCGCACTGATTCATTTGGTATCAGCAGCGATATCGCCAGAGTAAATATGGAATTAAACCCCAGCATTTCAGCAGAGGCGCCTTTATTCGGAAATACGTCGCGCTGCTCGGGCTGTCATCTTCACGGTGACATGTTGATGAAGGAACTGAGCCTGCCACATAATGACTGGCTTCAACCTGGAGCAAACAATGTTAGTGCCGCTATCGGCAAATTCAAACTAAAGACTGGTCAAAACAGCAACGACCCTGAGATGGTTGCTGCAAGCATGTTTGCTGAGGCAGTCAGTCCTGAAGACCTGGCTCAAACAGTAAGAAAGAGCCTGGTTGAAGCAATAAAAACGCAGTGGGAGTCGCCGCTTTGCAAAGAAACAGACAAGCAAAAACTTAGAGCGGTGCTTGCACCGGTAGAAATGAATCTCGAATCTGATGCAAAAACATTCAATGAACGTCTAGCAAAAAATGAGCCGATCGAAATTCCGTCGACTTTCTTTTTTGATGAGTTGCTTACTGGCACAGAACTGCCAATAAAAATTGCTTCCAAAGAGTATTTGCAAACACTGAAAGATCTTGGCTCTAGCTTTGCGGCAGACGAGACCAAAGGTCTCGTCGAGACGGAACACGCATTTCTTTTTCCAGTGAGATCATTTGCAGACAGCCGTGCAATCGACTATTTACTGGACAAAGGAAAGCTCAACCCTGAAACTGTTTTTGCATTGCTAAGCGTAGACGCAAATGTGCCCATTTACTCAAAACAAAGACTTGAGCTGATGCAGTACGTGCCAGATTCATTCAAAGATTCTGCAGAATTGAAAGAAAGTATGATTCGCGAAATTGAAAAAATTCCAGCAGAACAGCGTAGTGCAGCAGCAAGTGACATTTTGACAAAACTAAAAAGCAGTACGAGAAATTTAGCTTATATCAATCAACAAGCATCATTTGAGCTTGGACATGACAGGCGCAAAGCCAGACTCGAAGGGCAAAAGTCAGCAGATTACTGGATTAAAATCGCAAACGCACGACGAAAAGACATTCAAAATGCCCAAAGCTCTCAAAATCCACGTGGCACAATTTTAGAAGGTGGATTGGGACCCGGCGGATTCCGCCGCATTTTCCCTCAGTACTCAAAGCTAGCCCCTACATCAGACAAAGCTAAACCATAAGGCGTCCAGCATATCCAAAAATGCAATACAAGACTTATCGTCTTTGCCTTTCAACATCGCCAAACTGAAAATTCTGAAAGCGTGTCTCTGATGCAGTTTGCACACTGCCTTGCTGGTTGACTATTTGCCGATTAGAACCAGCCGGATAACGCAAAATTGGACTGCCTTGCAAATCAAGAATCGATTGATAAACATACTGGTCAAACAATTGATTGCCAGACGCCTGACTAATTCGCACATTGATGATTGCGCCATTCGGCAATACATCACAGGAATACCACGCCGAGATTCCCTGGGGAAAGCGGCTTACCATCATCTGCTTACGTTGATCAAAAACAAAATTGGCATCGTTGTGCACATTCAATTTATTGTTTGTGCCTGCCTGTATACTTTGAGTCAATGTATTGCGCCAGCGGTCCCACCCGATTTGCAATGATTGGTCTGCGCCATCGGGGTCATTGCTTGCACTTAAATTCATAGGTCCGCGCTTGTCGGCTTGAGCTCCACCTTGAAGTGGACTCATGCCACCATTGCCTTGCACGCCACCGTTTAATCCAAATCCTTGAGCAGAACCTTTCATTGCTTCAACCTGGTCTAGCTTTGCTTCTAGTTCGTCCTGAAGTGCGCTGCCGCTTTGTTTTCCAGTTTTCACATTGTCTTCAATACGCCCCTGTAGAGGGTCAGCTGAGACAGACAGGGAAAAAGCACAAAAGAAAGCCGCACCCAGCAAAAACGAGCCCGAACGAAGAAATAACCTGGCACAATGATTCATATAAAAGGTCCGTCAACTTTATTAAGTCCATATACCCCGATTGCCATGGATTTAAGTCTAAACTCAGCCGAATTTCCTTTCAGTGCCGGGCAATATTTCGTAGACTCACCATTACTCCGTATATTTACGGCATACTTCCGGACGTCTCAAGCCTAATATTGCGACGGGTTGGGGAGTAAAATTAAAGATGGTAAGTTCAGGCGATTCAGCTTCGCATTTCACTGCGGGCAGCGGCAAAGACGTACTCATACATACATTAAAAGACATGCCGGAGGCAGCCTCACTGCTAGCCGCCGACGCGTGGAACAGCCCCGGAAAGTTTGCACTTAATACGGCCAAGACACTAGGCGAATCTGCAGTTGTAGGTGCCGCCATGGGCTACATTATTCCATCGAGCAGCCTGGCAGCAAAACTTGCCACAGTAGTTTTTACAGCCCCAATAGTTTACGGCACAGCAAAATCAATCACAGAAGCGTATAACGATGGCAACAAACCTGGTGCCAACATCGATGCACTCAGCAAAAACCTTGCGTACAACCTTACAAATGAAGGTTGGAATTTTGCACTAGGAACAGCGGGCAGCTACGCAGGCGCCGTGATGGGGCATCGCATCGCCAGCAGTGACACCATGGCTGGAGAGTTTGCTCAAAAAGCACAGCGCAGCATTTTAAGAACAGAAAACAGGGCGATGATTGCATTGAACGACGCGCCCGCAAGCATAACTGGTCTATCTAAAGAACTCACCGTGGGGCCCAAAGTTGAAAACCTTGCGCAAACAGCAGAGTCAGTAGAAAAGCCGAATGGACCCACATTGCCACGCAGTGCCAATGCCTGGTTCTTACCTAAAGACACGGCTATCAGCAACAGATTTTCACAAGCGAATGCAACGCCGCAAGAATACACTCTGCGCATGGGAAGCCTGCATGGACATTCTTATTATTCCGATGGTATGGGCACGCCTGCAGATATTTTTGCCAAAGCAAAAGCAGACGGCATGGATTTTTATGCAATTACAGACCACAATCACCTTGCAGCACGCGGCGGTGTAGGTCCATCAGATCCACGCGCGGGCGACCAGGCAAAAGTGCCAATTTTGGCCTCAATGCCAAAAGAATATGATGCCACCATGGCCGATGCAGCAGCAGCTACAGAGAAAGGCAAGTTTGTAGCAATTGTCGGCGTAGAAATGGGCACTATCGGGCATGTAGGCAAGCCCAAGTCAGGCGGCGGTGGTGGTGGTGACAGCGGTGGCGACGGCGGAAGTGCATTCGTCGGCGAAGGCAAAATTAACAAGGGCGCCGATTTGCTTGGTTCTCCACTGAAAGAAATCGAAGCCGGAGCCCATGGTCACGAAGAACACGGACACAGCCATAAGCTGCCCGAAGAATTTGCACACATGGAAGTACCGGCAAACCTGCCTCCCCCTGTGACTACAATGCGCGTATTCGAGCCTGACGGCACTGTAATCGAACACCCGCATGTTTTGCCGCAAGAAGCAGCGGCTCAAGCATATAGAGAACAAGCTTATTTGAATGCATTAAAAGCAGAGGCTCCAGAATCTTTAAGCGCCGGCACAGCAAGCGTCTTGTCACCTCGCGCGCAAGCATTAGCAGATGCGGCAGCACGCGATGGCGGACATTACAGCGGCATCAATCACGTTAATGTGTTTGAGTTTCCGCAATTAATTATCGCCGACCGGGCAGGAGACGGCGCAGGAAGCGCTGCGGGAGCTGTACATTACCCTGATGGAGATTTCAACACTCTGCTCAAGAAGATTGGTAATTCACCTGATACCACGGGCAAGACTGCTGTGTGGCAGCTCAACCATCCTCGCTATCTGGCAGACAACAACCCCAATTTGCCAGACAATTTGCGAGGTCGCGATTATGGCGCGAAGTCATTCCCAAGCGATCAGGCATGGCTAGCTGCGATGGACCCGCGCGTCAGCCTGGTTGAGGTAATCACTGGCGAGGCACTAAACCCAGACCCAATCGAAGTAATGAAGCCACACGATATGGCTCCGATAAATATGGCCGGTTACATCGATAAAGGCTTGCATGTTGCACCGACATACGGCCGCGATGATCACTTCGCTTTGCCTGGCGGCAGACCAGCGGGCACAGGCATCATGGCAGCCACTCTGGACAAAGCCGGATTGTTAGATGGCATGCGCAACCGCCAGACAATTGCTACGACGTCAACGGCACTGCTCAAGGGTTATATGACTGCCAACGACAAGTTCCCCATGGGCACAATTTTCGACCAAAACGCAGTAAACGCCTTAGACATAAAGATGAATCTTGTCGGTGACATCGACCCGCGTGCCAAGTATGCGGTGAAATTGTGGGCAGACCCAACAATTGGTGACGGTAATCTTGCCACCATGATTCAAACAAAAAGCTTAACTGGACAAGATTTGATTAACGCAAAAGGTCAAGTTGCTTTCGACAAGGTACAACACCAGCTCGGCAACAAGTCTGCCTGGTATGTTGAAGTCCAGCGTACAGATCCGAAAACCCAGAATAATGACTTCATGTGGACAGCCCCAGTGTGGGTCGAGCCATTATCGGGTGCGAGCCATTCGCTTTTGACCAGAGCGCTGGTCGGCGGCGGTAGCTCATATTTGCTTGGCACAAAATAGCCCAGAAAGCGGGTAAGTGCTCAACTTGAGATGCCAATGGTCTGCTAGATTGCATTCATTGCGCAGCATTAAGTTGCGCATCACAACTTGACTACCGCGGCCGGATATAATTTAGCTCTATACTTCGGTGCCCAAATATCCCCACAGGATACCTGGCATACATTTTTCACTCGGAGCTTTTCAGACATGAACATTTACGCGCCAGTCAAACAGAACCTTTCGCTTTTCGAAAAGCATCGCGCCACGATAGAACGCGCGACTGAAGCTGTTCACAAACGTGAATTCTATGCTGCATTTCCCGAGATGCCATCGCCGCAAGTTTATGGTGAAACAGCTGAAGCAGACCAGAAGAAGCTGTTTGAATCACAGATGGATTCAAAATTCGAAAGACTACAACAAAGTCATGACCAATGGCTAAACAGCGACGAACAAAGCCCATATACGCAAAAGAAGCTTGGCGTAAGCTATCCTGTTTTTGCAGATTTGAACAAATATATTGATGCCTCGCAGGCAGCCGCAGCCGATTGGAAGAAAACAGACGCCCAAACACGCGCCGGCATTTTGATGGAAAGCCTCGACAGAATGAAAGCGAGCTTTCACGAAATCGCCTTCGCTACAATGCACACAACCGGGCAGTCATACATGATGAGCTTTCAGGCAAGCGGTCCCCATGCTGCAGACCGTGCACTAGAAGCTATCGTGCTGGGCTACCAGGAATTGACTCGATTTCCGCTAAAAACTATTTGGGAAAAGCCGGCAGGAAAGGTTACTCTCAAACTTGAAAAATTCATCAGAATAGTACCAAAAGGTGTGAGCCTGGCAATTGGCTGCGCGACATTCCCAACATGGAATTCAGTGCCCGGCATTTATGCAAGTTTGATTACCGGCAATTCGGTAATCGTCAAGCCGCATCCAAAAGCCATTTATCCAATCGCACTTGTAGTAGCACATTTGCAAACAGTATTGAAAGAAAACGGCTTCAGCCCCAACCTTGTAATGCTGGCTAGCGATGTAGAGCAAAAGCCCATCACAAAGCAACTATGCGAAAACGAGAACGTAAAAATCATTGACTTCACAGGAAGCAGCAGCTTTGGTCGTTATGTTGAAAGTTTGCCAGGCAAAATTACATTTACTGAAAAAGCAGGCGTAAACAGCATAATAGTCGACAGCGTAAGCGACCTTGCTGCAATGGCTCAAAATGTGGCTTTCAGCGCATGTCTCTACAGTGGACAAATGTGTACAGCACCGCAAAACTTCTATATCCCGAAAGATGGAATTGAAGTTGATGGTAAGAAAGTCAGTTTCGACGAAGTCAAAAATGCAATTGTCGACGCAATTAAGGGAATGGTTGCACATCCAAAAATGGGCCCGGCAGTTTTGGGAGCCATTCAAAGTGAAGCCACACAAAAACGCGTGGCTGATGCTAAGAATCTAGGCGGCAATGTCCTTTTAGAAAGCCAGACAGTTCAAAATCCTGATTTTCCGAACATCCGTTCTGCCAGCCCTGTAGTTATTGAATTGAAAGTAGAAGATCGCAAAACATTTGAGCAAGAAATGTTTGGACCAATCGCATTCATCATTCCAACTGCAGACACAAACGAGAGCATCAAGCTAGCTTCATCAATTGCACGCCAACATGGTGCCATCAGCTGCGGTGCTTACACAAAAGACCAGGCGACGATGGACAAAATAGCCGAAGAAATGGCTGAAGCCGGCACACCAGTTTCATTCAATTTGACTGGCGGCATCTATGTCAATCAAAACGCTGGTTTCTCAGACTTCCACGTAACCGGCGGCAACCCAGCCGGCAATGCAAGTTTGACAGACCCAGAGTTTGTACTTAAGCGTTTCACTCGCGTTCAAGCGAAAGTAAACGGTTAAATACAACAGCGAAAATTCTATGTTTGGTGACAAAGTTGCCACAGCATGGCAACCGCGGTTTAAGCGGCTATCACGCGGCGGTTACTTTAAAAGCGGATGATGGGTGCATATATGGAGCACTCGGGTTCAGCCTTGCCAGGTCAAACTGACGAAACAAAGCAATATGATTTTGTGGGAAGCCAAAAGCTTGCTCTCTTCTGCATCTTGCTTTTAATCGGCGGGATTTGCTTGCTCGTTTACAGGTCTAGCCTGAATGTGGGTTTCCTGCTGGACGACTTCGCCCATCTTGACTATGCCTATCGCGCTGCGCATGGTGATTGGTCTGAAATTTGGCGCGTATTCACAGGCAACTGGACCGGCGCTACAGACAATCTAGTAAGCTACAGACCTTTCATCACCCTTTCATTTTGCCTTGATTACTGCTTATGGCATTGCAATGCATTCGGTTATCACTTGAGCAATTTGCTGATGTTTTCAGCATGCAGCATGCTAAGTTGCATGTTAATGTTTGAGCTTAGCTCTGCCATTGCAAAAGTGCCTCTCAGACTGGCAATGGGGCTACTTACCGGAGTATTGTTTGCAGTTTATCCTCTTCATCCCGAAGCCGTAGCATGGATAGTTGGTCGCGTTGATGTGCAGTGCGCGCTGTTTTATTTTGCCTCTTTATATTCATGGCTGATTTTTAGACGCAGTGGACAGAATTTGCAGCTAATTTTCTCGCTGCTTTTGTTTGGCTGCGCATTGCCCAGCAAAGAAATGGCAGTTACATTACCGGCTGTTGTTGCATTGTCAGAGCTAATTTTGCCGGCGAAAGAAATGGGCTGGAAAAAATTCAGCGCGAAAAAGCGATTTATCTGCGCAGCAACTTTCTGGGTGCTACTCGTAGCTTTTGCAATTCTTCGAACAATCGCACTAGGCACTGTTGTTGGCGGATATGGTGGTGGAAGCTTAAAGCAGTTCTTTAAGTCGCTAAAGAATTTTCTTGATGTCGACACATGGAAAAAAGTATTTTATGGCGTAAACGAAGAAGTTGGAATAATCGAGCCATTCGCAAAAGTTGCTTCTACTGCGTTTGCCTCTCTTGGAGCCTTAACTGCTTGCCGCATTTTCGAAAAGCAAAGCTACTGGCGCGTCTTCGCTTTCTTGCTGCTCTGGGCTGCAATAGCCGAATTGCCTACATTTCAAATTTGGCACGTTTTTCCTAACTTATGCGGCAGCAGACTTTTATTTTTAGCATCAGCACCTTTTTGTATGACACTCACAATGGTGGCACTGCCATTGTTCAATTTTCCTTTGCCTCAAAGACTGCGAAATATCATCTCGCGTTCTGCACAAGTTGTCGGATTCATCAGCATCGGCGTTGTAGCATATTTGTGGTGTCATTCCTTAAGTAGAAATCTCATGCCCTGGTCAAATGCAGGCGCACAAATGCGTACATTAACTACACAGGTAAGACAATTTGCTGCAAGCACGCAAGATAAGAAGGTAACGCTTTTACTTGATCTGCCACAGGATTTATCAGGCTCAGGCTTGCTTGGCAGACCAGAATTTTTAGAAAAGCTACTAAAGCCTCCGCTTGATTCCACCGACGAAAGCAGCAAACTTATAAGCGCTGAGTGCCCAATTGCAGAAAGCCACGAATTCACTTATCCGGAAATGACTGAAAAGCTATTGTCTAGCCCTTCAATCGATAAGATTTACAAGTGGGACGCAAACGAAGGGCACTACAGTCAATGGCAAAGGCCATCTGGCGAAAGCCAATTCGAATCTAAAATCGACAAAACGATAGATGCAAGCAAGGAAGATAAGACTTACTGGTTAGAGCCAATACAGCTAGACCCACTTAAAGTCCGAGCACTTGAATTGAGCTTGAATCAGTCTCAAGATGCTTCAACGGTTGCAAACAGAGTTCAGTTGGTATGGCGTTCCGCAAAGCAAGACAAAGCCTGGCGCGACTACAGCGCTGGGCCAAGCGGGCAAGTAGTCGCAGGAAAAATCGTATTTGTTCCTTCAAGATATAGAGCGTGGTTGTATCATGGTTCTATAACTCAAGTTGGACTTACAGTAGCCTCCGGAAATAAAATCGATGCGGCAACGTTGCGCAGCTGCGCCGTAAACACTCTCCAACCGAATATACAAGTACAGAACAAAGAACCCAACGCAGCTGCAGCAAACAGCACTAGCATTCTTCACGACATTCCAGCTCTAAATGTCGCCCCCGGAACAAAACTTACTTTAGACTTTGACACAAGCACCGTCGCTGGTGCCAAACACGCTTTGCTTGTAATTGGGAAAAACGGTGTTGCCTTTCCGAGCATGGCATGCCCGTCATCCCCGCAGCCAAGACAAATACTAGTGCAAAGCAACATTGAGGAAAGTCGGGGCAGCATTAGTTTGCCACTGGAACTTACGCAAAAACCTGGGCTATATCAATTAGCAGTAATTGCCACCGATGACGACAATAAAGCCCTGGGTTTCTATAGTGAGCCCATTTCCATTCGCGTAAAATAAGCGCCGCTCGCGCCCGCAAAGCTAAGCGCTATCTCATCATGCAGAAAAAAACATTGCTCAGCTTCATTAGTAATTACCACCGCGCAGTATTGGTGATTTCATGATCTGGCTGTACTGTGGTGACAGGGTATGGCAAAGCTGGGGACAACTATCATGACCGATCATCCTGGAGATCAGGCTAAGATTGAGGCTCAAAAGTCCGACAAAATAGCGGACGGGCAGCATTACGCAGGTGACTCGCTAAGACATGAGTTTATGTCTGAAATTGCGCCTCGCACCAGGTCAAACAGCAATGTAGCACTAGAACCTGCTGAGCAACGAAAGGCTGAAGAAACAGAGATGTTTAGAGACAGATTTAAGTCTCAAAATATCGAATTAGATGCTCCGCACCCGGGCTGGGGGCCGTTCCAAATTCTAGAGCAGATGGTTAAGGACAAAAAAATCAACCTGAGCCCTGATGAGGTTTTGGATGAATCGCGTCGCATCAGAGACCGCGATTTCAAAGAAATGGGCAGAAAGTATTACAGCAAAGATGACCACATCAAACGCTGGACTGAAATGGACATCGAAAATAAAGTGCACGACACAGTGAGTCGTGTAAAAGGCATTGATGTTTCAAATCACAATGGTGAAATCGACTGGAAAAAAGTAAAAGAAGCCGGCTACCAATTTGCGTTCTTGAAGGCAACAGAAGGCATCGATTGGGTAGATGCCACATTTGCAAAAAATCGCCAGGCTGCACGCGATGCAGGCTTGTCTGTGGGCTATTATCACTACTACAGACCAAACGACACAGTCGACGAGCAAGTAGCAAATTTTGTCAAAACAGTTGGCAAGGCAGAGCCAAACATGTTGCGACTGGTCATTGACGCAGAAGACGAAAAAATCTGGAAGCCATATCCTTTAGAACAACGCGTGAAGATGATTGATGAGTGGTGCCAGAAAGTACAAAAGGAACTGGGCGTCACACCTCAAATAACTGTTTACGGCAGTCCGAATTTCTTCAACGGCATGTTGCAAAACGCACCGCAACTGGCAAAGTATGACCTCTGGATTGCAAATTACAATGTAGCTGAGCCAACAGTACCCAAACCATGGTCAAACTGGGCATTCTGGCAATACACAGAAAAAGGCAAAGTGCCTGGAATCAATGGTGATGTGGACATCAACATGTACAACGGCACAAACTTAAACGTCACGCCAAAGTCAAAAACAAGACACTGAGCGCCGCAGCAATAAGTACTAATATCGACGATCTTTCAGTTCGGCGTTTGGCACTTCGTCGGCGTAAACGACAAATTTCTCAAGTGTATGCGGGCCAAATGTTGTTGTAATGGCGCAGTCTGCTGCATCGCGACCGGTGGCTTGCAAAATCCAGCCAATGCGTCTTACGTTGTGGCGAGCATCAAAAATGTGCCAGCGGTCACCCAGGTATACCTGAAAGCATGCACTAAAATCCATTGGCGAATCTGATGGCGGTACGCCGATATCACCAAGGTAACCAGTTGCATAACGGGCTGGAATATTCATGCAGCGGCACAATGTAATGGCTAGATGCGTAAAATCGCGGCAGACGCCTTTGCGGTCTTCGTAGACATCAAATGCTGTTTTCGTTGCGCGGGCATATTGATAGCCAAATTCGACATTGTTATAAACCCAATCGCAAATGGCTTGAACTCTTTGCCAACCCGGCTCAGTGTGCAAGAACAACTTATCGGCAACTTCGTTAAATCTGTCAACATCGCAATATCTGCTGGGCAATAGAAACTGCAAAGTCTCAGTGGGTAGATTTTCAACCAAATGTTGAGTCGCATTTTCAAACGTAGGAACAGGCAAACCACTGTCTTCCACTATGGTGTCGCCACAGATGCGAAGCCGCCCGGGCGGAGCGGAAATACGGGCACAACGATTGCCGAAATTATCAATGAATTCGGTTACTGGAATATTAGGCTCTAAATGCAACTCATCGGGCGAACGCAAATCAGCCGATCGCGATGGCAAAATATGCAACAACAAAATCATTGTTGTGGGCGCAGGAAAATTCAGAATGATGTCGTATCCGACTCGAATAAACATTTGATTTCCCCAGGTAAAAATGTGCTCTGAAAGCTCAGCCGCACCTCTGGAGCCTATTTTACAAGAGCAAGGCAGGCATTTTACTATGCCGCCGGGCAATTGGTACAAGTCTCATCAATTGTGCAAAAGGCCACTAGCCAGGGCATTGGGGAACAGCTTACGCTGTCAGGAGAACGCAATTACAGTGGATTTTACTTTACGAAATATCTCATACTGGCTCCTGGTCTGCCGATGAAACACTGTCTTGTGAAACCGAGTGTTCGAATTTGTTCGGCTGCATCACGAGCTGATGCTTCACTGCTTGCGAAATCTTCCATCCATTCGTCGCCACAAGTAAGTTTCCAACGCCCGTTTATCTGCTCGGCTTTTACTTTCGTGGGGTCTAGCGGAAGTGAGTCTTCACCCTTGCCAATATCACCTTCAGGCGCTTTACCGTCGGACAGAAAATACATCATAGGAGTTCCAGCATCGCGACCAACAAAACAAATTTGATTCATCTTGTAGCGTTGGATTGTTTCCAATGCAAGTTGAGCATTAGCAGAACTGGTATTGAAATCTAAAATCCAATGATCTGCATCTACAATTTTCCAGCTTCCATTTACTTCGCGCGCCTGCACTCTTTGACGATCAAAACAAATGCAGTCTCTTTTTGGTTCAGCGGCAACCTTATCGGACTTTTCACCGCTCATTTTCTTTAACGTGACTTCTGTTTTTGGGAGCTCATCGTTCACAGTAACTCCGCCTATTAGAGTCGCAGCACCGGCTGCAGGCAATGAAACTGCCATCAAGATGATCACTGCATTCAAACGCTGTAGGACTGTTGCTTTGTACATGAGAGCCTCCATTGGGCTTTTGCGAATAAGATCTTGAATACCAAAAATTCCGTAAATCAAAAATTTCAGAATTTGCCCCTGCTAAAATGATAGTCTACACAGTTTAATTACTGCGTAGATTCGGAATTTAGACCAAAATGCTCAAATTGCCTAAACATTCCTGCGGAGACAGTCGGCTGTCCTGTGTTGAATGCAGCGAGCCAGTATGCCCCAAGTGCATGATTGAATGCCCGGTCGGCAATCGCTGCCGCAAATGTGCTGCTAAAACAGAAAGCCACGTCATCAAAGTAACGCCGTGGGTGGTCGCCCGAACAATGATTTGCTCTGCTCTGGCAGCTTACTTGTTCACCTATATGAGCGGTTTTACCGGTGCTGGATATTTCGGCTGGCTGCTTGCATACGGCGCCGGAGTAGTGGTGGGCAATCTAATTCATAAGGTCTCTGGTTTCAAGCTTGGACGCGCAATTGTGACAACAGTGACGCTGGGCTTGCTTTGCGGGGCGGCGCTCAACCCGTCCACGTTTGACCCTTTTGGCGTTGAAGAAAACTTGCAACAAATGCAGCAATATAATGCAGCGCAAAAAGCAAGAATCAAACAACACAAAGCAAAAGTTCAAGAGTCAGCCAAACCCACTGAAGAAGAACTCGCAGAAGATACATACGAAGCGCCAAGCGCAGAACAAATTGAAAATCTCAAAGCTAGTTATCGTGGAATGATGGTCTGGAACCTGGTAAGGCTAGGTATTTTTGCTCTAGGAGTCATTACTCCTTTTACCGGCGCAGCGCCGTTTTTCTCGTTTTTCCCATTTCGCCGCTATTAGTTTCACTCTAATTTTCCAGCCAACACAGTCCAAAAACACCTATCGGCATAGGGGGAACCCTCGCGGGTTCCGCCCTGCCACACCACCGTGCAT
>CAZJLR010000100.1:0-17006 GCA_964546815.1 uncultured Candidatus Obscuribacterales bacterium
AGTCCATATTGTGCCGGCTTCGCTAAACATTCGAGTTCGCCAGCAGTATCCCATGAGTCGCCCGGCCCTAAAGGTCCCTTCGACTGTAGGGGCGACTCCATGAGTCGCCCGGCCCTTAAGGTCCCTTCGATCCCAAGGCGATCCGGATTGTGTTTAACAGCCGGGCGACGCATGGCGTCGCCCCTACAGGCGAGCCGTCAGGATTGGATTAGCACAAAACAGCCATGGTTATTTTTGCCATCAAGAACGTCAATATGCAAACGTTGATGGCTTCGTTGAGCTTCGTGGTTGATTGAATCAGGCGATAGATGATGCGTCTGGCTTCGTCTCCGACTTCAGAGCCGCGTCTGTAGGCGATTGATTCAACTGCGCTGGCGAAGGCGTAGAAACGTTCTAGAGGCATGTGCGTGGCGCGGGGGTGGGGCAGCAGGCTGCGCATATAACCTCTGAGGTTCTCGGCTTCTTTTTCCTCAAGCGGCTGAACGATTTCGAGCAATGGTCTGAATGACTTAAGCGCAACAAGCGGGTTTTTGTAGGTCACAACATTTTTCTGCAAGGCGCGGTGCATCAAAAGGCACTGTGGAAGCGGCGCTTCTCTGTCGCCTTCTGATGGCTTGACGCTTTCTAAGAAGTCTTTGTGCTTGCTGAATTCGTGGAAAACTTGCAGAAGCGATGACACAGTGCCAGCTTCAGGGAAGCTCACTTCCAGCAGACCGAAGATGTAAGGACGTGCGCCGCACTGGTCTACGTCTTTAGATGCGTTGAGCATGGCGCCTGATAAACTGGGCGTCTTGATAAGTGTGTCGTCTTTGTAATTTGCTTCGCGACCCGGCTGGAAGTTGATTTCCTTCACCGCGTATTCTTGACATAGAAGCAAGTCAAAACATTGTTCGCTCTTGAGGTCTCCGAATTCAGAAGCGGCAGCTTTGCCGTTTACGAAGAACACAAGTGCGTCAGGAATATGGCGGCCGAAAGAAACACTAAGCGTCCCCGTAACCTTTTCCAGGCTCAGGAACTGCATAACGTTGAAAATTGTTCCCTCTCGTACCGAAGTGACGTGGAAGCTAATCCCCACAGTGATTCCTCACGCCGATCCCTTTGCCCCAACCAACAGCCCTATTAAATTATACCCACTCGTAGGACCCCGAGCCTACCTTGCCCAAAAATTGCTTCAATTACTTGTTTCTGTATAAATCTAATGCAAAAGAATATACGAAAGTGAATGGTAAGCACTACTCACAGATCGTGATTAACTACTCAAATGAGCAATATTCTTGCCACCACAAAATTCATTGTTGTTTGCTAAGGCAGGCTTCCAGGGCTTTTTTGACTTCAATTTTGTCATCAAATGAGAGCACTTGATTCATTACGAGCTGATAATTCTCGTGACCCTTACCGGCGACAAGAACGATGTCATCTGCTCCAGCTTTGCTAATTGCAAGTCGAATTGCTTGAGCGCGATCTGGTTCGACTTCGATTGTCTTCATACGTTTTATGCCACTCAAAATGTGAGCGATGATTTCTTGAGGGTCTTCCGTACGTGGATTATCGGACGTCACGACAACGAGGTCAGCTCTGGCTTCCGCCAGCTCTCCCATTTTGGGACGCTTTGATGGATCTCTGTCTCCGCCGCAGCCAAATACGCAAATCAATTTTCCATTTGCTTTTTTCATTGCTGCAGCAGTTCGAAGAACGTTTTCCAGTCCATCTGGCGTGTGCGCATAATCGACTATGCAAACTGGTTGATTTTTTGCGCCGATTGAGACGCTTTCAAAACGACCAGGCACGCCTTCAAATTCGGCAAGAGCTGCTTTGATTGTGTCTTTATCTATGCCTTCTTCAAGGCAAATTGCCGTTGCGGCCATGACGTTGTAAACATTGAATTGCCCCACAAGATTCATTGTGAGTTGAAGTTCGCCGTTTGGTGTCGCAAGTTTGACTTCTGTTTTTCCGGCAACATATTTCAAGTCAATGGGGTGTATGTCTGCACTGTTTGAAAACCCGTAAGTCAATTGTTTGACTTGCGGAGAGCATGCAGCCATAAACTCGTTGGCAAGCGCATCATCGATGTTGGTGAGTGCAAGTTTTGATGTTTGAGAACTATGATTCAAAGATTCATAGAGCATTCGCTTTGACTTCCAATAGTTGTCCATTGTTTTGTGGAAGTCGAGATGGTCTTGAGTAATGTTGGTCAAAGCGGCTACTGCGAAATGACATCCGGCTACTCTTTTTAGAGAAAGTGAGTGACTGGATACTTCCATCGCAACATGCGTGCAACCGCTTTCAAGCATACTGTGCAGCATTTGCTGCAGCTCGGGAGCCTGAGGCGTAGTGTGCTTTGCGTCGCCATATTCTGATTTGCCGGGACCTCTAGAACCTAAGGTGCCGATCAAACCAACTTTTTTTCCTGCTTTGTCGAGAATGTATTCGATCAAATGAGTTGTCGTTGTTTTTCCATTTGTGCCGGTGATACCAATGAGACGCAACTTTCTGCTGGGCTGCTCATAAAGCGCATCAGCAAAGACTGCCAGAGCCTCTCTCACATCAGGCACCACAATTTGATGACAATTTAGTCCATCATGTTGATGCTCTGTCACGATGCAAGTGGCACCAGATTTGATGGCATCATTTATGAATTGATTTCCATCGGTTTTCTCTCCGGGAATGCAAAAAAAGCTGCAGCCGGCTTCGACTTTTCGCGAGTCATAGATAATTTTGCTAATTGATAAATCGTCTATGTTGCCGGTGACAACTTTGCCACCTAGTTTTGCAAGCAGGTCTTTAATGCTTGCTGCGTTCAATCCAGGCACTTTATTTCCTTTTCTAAGAATAAGAGGGTCGGAGTTCACAGTGAGCCCCAACCCTCAATTGATACTTTTTGCACGTGTGACGTGCTGTTGATTACTTGCTTGGAGCCGCTGCAACTGGCTTAGCCGGAATGGCTGGAAGTACGTTTGCTAACTTCAAACCGCGACGCGATGTGAAGTGAACGAATCCTTCTGCAACTGCATACAAGGTGTCATCTCTGCCGATACGAACGTTTTCGCCTGGATGAATATGGCTGCCGCGTTGTCTGGCGATGATGTTGCCGGAGACTACATGTTCTCCGCCGTATTTCTTAACGCCCAAATATTTGGGATTACTGTCGCGTCCGTTTCTTGTCGAGCCGCCGCCCTTTTTATGTGCCATGACTTAGTTTTCCTTCCCGCTCAATGAGGATGTCTGCTACTAGGCTTTTTTCTTTTCGTCTTGGATTTCAGCCAACACTTTGCCGCCTACTTCAATTTTGCTGATGTAAACACGGGTGTGGTGTTGTCTGTGCCCAGTGCGTTTTCTCGTACCTTTTTTGGGACGATATTTGTAGACGATAAGCTTCTTGTCGCGTACATGGTCGATGACGCGGCCAGTTACTTTGGCTCCATCTACATATGGTGTACCAGTTACTGAATCACTTCCATTGACGATCATCAGCACTTTATCAAAAACATATTCTTGGTCGGACTCGGCGGCTACCATGTCGATTTCGACAAACCTTCCGGCTGTTAGCTCTACCTGTCTTCCACCTGCTTCTACGACGGCGTACATATTCTTCTCCGGCATCATTAGAGGTTGCCTCTCCTTTCGATTCTCTTGAGAAGAATCAAATCTTGGGCGACAACAATGCGCCCTTCTGAGGAAGGCAAAATGAAATAGTATCAAAGACCCACCGCTGTGGTCAAACGACTGGGCAAAGATTCGGGCAATATACGATAATCTGATTTACAAAACTGTAGAAAAAACAGATGTGTGTTTACTCATCTGTTTGCGAAAATGACTTACAAACGGTGACATGAGATGGCAGAACCCACTAATGAAGGCGAACTCGGTCGTAACAAAAATGCGTCCTCTCCAAAAGAACATCTTTATCATCTTCTAAATATAGGCTGGAATCCAAAAAGTCCGTTGATACAAAAGATCGTATTTGAGCAGAACTTGCAAAGAGATCTTGAGTGGTGGGTTAAAGAGCAGCAAAGATATCAATAGCTGCGTCTCGACCATGTTTAGCCCGATTGAAGATTGGGCAAAATGATTAGCCATGCAACTTTCTGTTCGCTTAGATTATGGATTTTCCATTAACAAGAGCGGGAGCTTTCTGAAACCCGGCTAAGATAGCCAAAGTTCGTTCTCATCTCTTGGAGTACACGTACAAAATGTTGCAAGTTGGAAAAAAAGCTCCTGATTTTGATATGCCTTCTACGAAGGACATGAAGACGTTGAAAGAAAACGTCCGTCTTTCTGATTACAAAGGCAAATTCCTCGTTCTGTTCTTCTATCCGTTAGATTTCACCTTCGTATGCCCAACCGAAATCAAGGCATTCAACGACAAGGTTGAAGAGTTCAAGAAAGCCGGCGCAGAAGTACTCGCTGTTTCAACAGATAGCGTTTACAGCCACCGCGCCTGGATCAACACCACCGAAGATAAGGGTGGACTTGGTTCACTCAACTTCCCACTCGCTTCAGACATCACCAAAGATGTAAGCCGCGACTACGGTGTTCTAATCGAAGACAAGGGCATCGCTCTCCGCGGTCTCTTCATCATCGACACAGACGGTGTATTGCAATACCAAGTAGTGCACTCACTCAACATCGGACGCAGCGTTGAAGAAACACTTCGCGTTCTCGAAGCTCTCAAGCAAGGCGGACTCTGCCAAGCTAACTGGAAGCCAGGTCAAAAGCCACTTCAAGTTTAATTTTTGAGTCATTCGCAAGTAGCGAGCGACAGCACTACGCCGTCGCTCGCTGCTCGTCTTTTATGGGGATTTTGCAAAAAATCACCTCTTCTTTAGTAAAATTGCCCAACCGGAATTTGCGGTCGCAATCTAGACAACATGAAGATACAAAGGAGCGCTTATGCCACTAAGAATGGATACCGATTTGCCCTCTCTGGAAGGCGGTACCGATTGGTTCAACGCTGATCCGATTCTGCGAGATTCTTTGATAGGTCATCCTGTTCTAATTCATTTTTGGTCAGTTAGTTGCCACACATGCAAAGAGTCGCTTCCAGACATTGCTAACTGGATAAAAACATACGGACCAAAAGGCTTGAAAGTTATAGCCGTCCACATGCCGAGACAAGAAAGCGACACTAACGTACCGGCTGTCAAAGAATGTATTGACGAATATGAAATACAACAGCCCTGTGTTGTCGATAACTGGCACACAATTACTGATGCCTTCGAAAATAAATTCGTGCCGGCATACTACTTATTCGATTCAAATTTGAAAATGCGCCATTTCTCCGCTGGAGAGAAAGCTGTAAAAATGGTTGAGCCTGCACTTGAGCGGCTTCTCAACCAACAAGAGGCCACACCTACTGCATGAGCACCAAGAAAACAGCTATGAGCACAACAACACTTTCAGCACCAGAAGAAGCTGCCAAGCCAGTCGAACAGCAATCTAAATCCGAAAAATATTTTGAGCGCGCTCAAAAAAGTATTCCTGGCGGAGTAAATTCGCCTGCACGCGCTTGCAAGTCAGTCAACGCCAATCCGATTTTTATTGAGTCGGGCGACGGCGCGATGCTGCTCGATGTTGATGGCAAAGAGTACATTGATTATGTTGGGTCTTGGGGAGCAATGATTCTTGGTCACAAGCACCCGGCCGTCATGCAAGCGCTAGAAGATGCTATTCAACTGAGCAGCAGTTATGGCGCACCGACACTTGCTGAAGTTGAGTTCGCCGAGCTTGTTTGCAAAATCATGCCAAATATTGAAATGCTTCGCATGGTTAATTCGGGAACAGAAGCCTGCATGTCAGCGGCTCGTCTGGCTCGCGCCTTCACCGGGCGCAATATTATTTTGAAATTTGATGGTTGTTATCATGGTCACGCCGATTCATTTTTGGTGAAGGCTGGATCTGGGCTTGCGACTCTGGGCATCTCCGGCTCACCGGGCGTTCCTGATGAATTTGCCAAACTAACTATATCGATACCTTACAACGACCTCGGTGCTGTTGAAAAAACATTCAAAGAACACAAAGACAAAATTGCCGCTGTGTTCATTGAACCTGTTGTCGGCAACGCAGGCTTGATCGTTCCTACCGATGGCTATCTGGCTGGTTTGCGTGAACTTTGCACCGCCAATGGTGTGTTGCTTGTGTTTGACGAAGTGATGACCGGATTTCGTGTTGCACTCGGCGGCGCTCAAGCAAAATATTCAATCAAGCCAGACTTAACCTGCCTCGGCAAGGTTATCGGTGGTGGTCTTCCTGTTGGTGCCTATGGCGGGCGCAGAGACATCATGGAGCGCATTGCTCCGCTGGGTGATGTTTATCAAGCCGGTACACTTTCTGGAAATCCGCTTGCTGTAAAGGCTGGTCTTGCACAGATTCGCTCATTGCAAGAGTCTGGAAGCCATGCGATTTTGGAAGAAAATACCAGAAAGCTGGCCGAGGGCATTCAAGAAATTGCTAAGAAGGCCAAAGTGCCTGTGCAAGTTGCTCATGTAACCGGCATGCTCACAGTATTTTTCACAGACAAGCCAGTTATTGATTTTGAGTCTGCTAAAAAATCCGATACAGCAAAATTTGCTACATTCTGGCAAGAATTGCTGAAGCGTGGCATTTATTGGCCGCCAAGCCAGTTCGAAGCTGCTTTTGTTTCGCTCGAGCACAGATCTGTGGTTATCGACAAAACTTTGGCTGCAATGAAGGAAGTTCTTTCCTGAACAGGAGTCTGTCCTTGCTCACAAATGATTGCCCAGTTTCCAGAACGAATGGCAACATAGTTCGACAAGTTCGAGATTTAGCTGCCTTTCTATTGTTGGCGGTCATTTGCTCTTGCCTTTCAGCATGTGATGGTAACTATTTGGTCTGGTCAGGCGACGGTAAGCTTGGTGCGCTTCTTGGTGCTAAAGGCTTGCGCATTTGCGACGGAGAAGGCGCAATATCACCTGTTTTATTTGATAAGGCAGGTATGTTTCGCTGGTTTCCTCAAGAACACCAGGGGCTACTTGTTGGCTATGATTACACCAATAAATGGGCTGATCTGAAGCCACTTTTGAGCCCAGAGCAAGAAAAGCAAATAGCCGACGAGTCGATGAAACTGAGACGAAAGGTGTTTTCATATCACGGCGATCAAAAAAAGTTTGCTGAAAATGCATTGCGTACATTCAACTATCCGCTTGAAGCTGCACTTCATTTGCATAGCGTTGCTTCTCCTGATATTGAAAAAATGACCAGGCAAAAATGGCCTGCTTATAGCAATGTGAAAGTTCCTGTCTTCTACATCAAGCAATGCCAGGTCGACGCTCAGTCAGTCAAAATAGGCAAAACTTTAGATCGTGGCATTGATGAAATTGTAGAGCTGAAAGTTTCACCAAATGGAAAATATTTTGCTTGCGTAAAACATGACAGCGCTCAAGAGCGTAATTTTATCGAAATCATTTCGACTCAAGGAAATGAGAGCGCCGCTTATGTTGCTACCAATACAAATTCATTCCCTGATTGGAGCAATGACGGCAGAACTTTGTTCTATAGCCGTTGCAACATAGGCACTGAGCCCGATTTGCTCAAAGGTCATGGCGTACACGAAGGCGGTTTGTTCAAAGTTGAAGTTGCAGATGCTGCCGGCAAAAAAGTTGCAGCGATGAAATCTGTACGTTTAGCTAATTTGATTTTTGACAATCGCGCACCAATTCATGCAATGAAAGACGGGCGCATTTTGTTTGTCTCTCGCGAAATTCGATTGCCCAATAGTGTAAGTGCCACACCCGCAGCGGTGCTGTTTTCGCTTGAAGGAAACAAGGTCGATATCATTGTAAGGCGCAACGACGACATTGCATATTTTGAGCCAAACCAAGACCAGGACATGCTCGCCATTTCGACAAGCTCTTCTGCCTTGATAGTTTGCAAAGCAAACGGCAGCGAGCAAAACGAATTGTGCAACGGAAAAGATCTGAAAATTTCGGGGCTCCTGCCCCAGTGGAAGTCAAACCAAGAACTTTCGTATGGAACAGAGACTGCTGCTGCGAAAGGTAGTAAACCGGCTTATTCTGTGCTCTTGTGGACAAAAGGTGCTGGCGCCCCCAGAGATTTGAGCAAAGCATGGGGCAAAGAAGCTGCATCCGAAATCAACATTCATCGTGATTTCTTTCAGGAAGCAATGACTGGTGTAATGGAAGATCTTGATAGAGCTTCCAACAATCACTAATTTCTTTTTTTAATGAGACTTGCAGTAAGCGAAGTTTTTCATGGGAATTTCCGCATAGGCAAAATTGTCCAATTCAGTTAGCTTTGCTATTGGCTGAGACTAAAAAACTAATTCCCCCTAGCTTTTTAGGAGTATCTTGGCCATGGAAGATTTTTCAAATGCGCGCAAAATTCATGTGGAAGGCGATGTCCAGCCACATGCGCTTCAATCTGAGTGGATGGAGTCATCCAGGACAGCCGGAGCCCGTTTAATGGCTGAACTAAGAAATGATGCCCGAGATGGCCATGCTCGGGCTAATGATGCTGCAGATAAGCTTGAGTTTGATTATGTGCCTGTCGGTAGAATATCGGTTCTGTCTTCAATTACATTGCCTGATGGCGGCAAGGTGACGCGAGTCACAGAGCCCCTGCCGGGACGCGATGGACAAAGTGGTTTAAGAGTGCTGAAAGGATTTAGTTTGCCTGATGGTACTTTGTTGGAGCGCAATATTTGCCGCAACACAGACGGCTCTGTGTCTGTGCTGGACATCAACAATGATGGCAGCAAATCAGACCTTCACGAGCAAAGGATGACTGCTGCAGAATTCATTCAATATATAAAGGAGCAGAGCAAGCACTAGTTTGCTGCTAATTTGCGCTGACAGAGCGGGCATTCCGCTCGCTCATTTAGTTTCTAAAAAGCGCCCTGGACACGGTAATGGCGCTGACTGATTTTGCGCCTGCACTTAAGAGTGTTTGCGCGGCTTCGGCCAGCGTGGCGCCTGAGGTATGGATGTCGTCTACCAAGATGAAATCTATATCTTTTATGGTGGTATTGGCAGTGGTGCAAGCGAAGGCATCTTGCAAGTTGCTAGCTCGCTCTTGTTTGTTCAGCTTGTGTTGCGCTTTTGTGTGTTTTTTTCGTCGCAAGAATTTTGGAAGCACGGGAATCTTTTCAATGCGCTTTAATTCCTTAGCTAACAGCTCGGCTTGATTGAAACCACGTTTGACCAGGCGCCACCGAGAAAGAGGAATCGGAACCAATTGGGGAGAGAATTCCCTTGCTCCGCAATTGGCTTGCATTTCTTCCTTTAATGCTAGATATGCTTTGACTAAGAGTAGTCCAAGATCGTGAGCGATTAATCTGTCGCTGTCATATTTAAGTTTGTAGATAAGCAGTTTCATCGTTTTTTCATATGCAGTTGCGTGTGCGACTTTAATCGAGCTATGGTCTGAAACTGCACATGTATCAAGCTTTGCTGTTTGCGCTGCCAATGGCGCCCAACAGTCTGCGCAAACTGTTTTTGCCGGAGAGCTAGTCTTTAACACGAATTTGTGGCATACCCTGCACGATTCGGCGAACAAGTAATCAAGTAAATTCACAAATTTCCTCGCAAGTCTCTAATTCTTTTGACGAGAAAATGTTGTCAACTGTTCAAATCCTGCTACAAAATAACAAGTATCCGCTCCCCCGCAGCTGTATGGTTGACGCCATCCCCAGCCCAGAAGGTGCATTTGTAGGGGCGACGCGTGGCGTCGCCCCTACGAGCGCTCTTGTCCTGTTTTAGCAGCAGTCTGAGTTAAAGGTATTTCAAAGTAGAAAGTGCTTCCTTTTCCTGGCAACGATTCGACTCCGATTGTGCCGCCGTGTTGTTCGACAATAGCTCTTGCAATTGCGAGCCCCAGACCTGAACCGCCTCTTTCACTTGCATCTGCTTTTTCGACTTGCACAAATCTGTCAAAGATTTTTAGCCTTAACTCTTCAGGTATTCCTCTGCCTTGATCTGTTATGTGAAATTCTATTGAGTGGCTTGTTGCACTGACATTCACTCGGATAAGTCCTGCAACTGGCGAGAATTTTATTGCATTGGACAATAGGTTTATGAGCACCTGGCAGAGACGATCTCGATCTGCATACAATGTGGCATCTACAGATGATGATTCTAGTTTGATATTTCGCTGCTCTGCCAATTGGGCTACTGCTGCAAGAGATGTGTTGATGAGTTCGACAACTTTAAAATCTGATTTGTCGAGGACAAATTTGCCTGCTTCCATTTTTTCGATGTCTAGCAGGTCATTGATAAGACGAATAAGTCTGTTTGCTTCCTCCTGGGCATAGTGGAGTCTGTTTTTGCCTTTTTCCGAGAGGTCTCCCAGTGCACCGGCGCCCAGTAATTCAAGTGCCGAAGAAATCGAAAGCAGTGGTGTCCTTAGTTCGTGGCTTACAATTGAAATAAGTTCGCGCTTGAAAGTTTCCAGTTCTGCAAGGCGAAGCCCGGTTTCATATAAAGTTTGATCGAGCGATGCGATTTCGTCTCCGCCTGGAATTGGCGCATCAAGCGGCTCTCTTTTTACCAGATGTTCTGTATTTGTCATCACGTGTTGAAGACGACTAGTTAGGCTGCGCATCAATGTAACCGCTAGAAAGATTGATAAACCAATATTGAGAACTATGCCGATTGCCAGCGTTAATTCAAGATTTTTGATCATTTGTGATCTGGTCTCAGAAAGCTTTTCTCCTTTTGCTCTTTCTCTTAGCATGAGTTTTTGAAGTGTAATTTCTACATCGACAATGGGTTGACTTACTCTTACAAGCTCTTGATACCTGGTTCTTAGTTGATTCATTAATTCAAGGGTGCCCATTCCGGATTCGGCGCTAAATGTGCTGGCGATTTTATCTACAGTATGAGGATCTGCTGTTTTTGCTGAAATGCCAACTAAGACACCCATCAGTTCATGCTTTTGCGTAGACTCAAACATTTTGGTAAATCCAGCTTTTTCATTTTTTAAAGCCTCGGCATCTAGCATGCTCCATGAATTTTTGAGGGCGGTTTGAGCTTCATCTAATGTTTTCAGTTCTTCTTCATCTCCAACTAAGAGCTCGCGTCCTCGGTTTATCAATTGATTGCATTTGTTGAAGCTTGCTTCGTGTGCTTTTTTGAAAACAGGGCTATTGGTCATTGCGTAAAATGCGGTGCTTTGTGATGTGCTCAAAAGGGTATCTACTCCGCTGTTCAAACTGCTTATGATCTCTTTTGAGTCTTGTTCTCGTTTTATTTGGTCGCCTATTTGAGTTAGCAGGTATCCAATTACACAAACAAAAGCAAATTGAAAAATGAGTGGTACCGCAATAATTACCAACCCTTGTCTGAGTACTCCGAATTTCCTCAGACCAGAGCCTCTGCTGCTGCTGCTGCTGCTGCTGCCTTGTTTAGATTCTTCACTTACAGCTTTGGCGGCTGCTGTGTTATCGGGTACTTTCTTTTGGGCAGCTGCAGCCGATGCTGGAATTTTGAACCAAAATGTACTTCCCTTGCCCTCTGTAGAATCTACGCCGATTATGCCACCATGCTGCTCAACAATTGAACGCGAAATGGTTAGCCCGAGCCCTGTGCCTTTTTTCGTGGTGGCGTCTTTTGCATCAACTTGCTTGAATGGCTCAAATATTTGTTTGCGAAATTCTTCTGGTATGCCTCTGCCTTCGTCACTGACCCGGCAAACAAAAAATCCATCGCTCAACGAGCCTTCTAGCCTTACCTTGCCATTTTGCGGCGAGAATTTCATTGCGTTTGAAAGCAGGTTGACCATTACCTGTACAATGCGGTTTCTGTCAGCATAGACTCGGCCGTCCTCTTGTTGCACAATGATTTCGATGCCCGATTGCAGCGACAATTCTTTGACTGTATCAACTGCGTTTGTGAAAATTTCTCCAATTGCAATTTCTTCTGGGTTCATCTCGAGTTCGAGTCTGTCTAGAAAGAGAAGCTCTCTAACCAGCCCCATCAGGCGTTTGACACTGTTGTTCGTTCGGTCAACCTTGTCTTTTGTTTTTGCGCTAAGCTCTCCGAATACGCCTGCGCTAAGTGATGAGAGAAACCCTCCAACAGATGAAAGTGGGCTTTTCAATTCATGGCTTACAACGCCAATCATTTCCTTTTTAAATCTTTCGAGTTCTCTGATTTCCGATATTGATTTGAACAAAAATTGATCTAGCTCTGCGATTTCGTCATCGCCTTTAAGCGGGGGGCTTGGTGCAGTTCCTTTTGATAGGCAAACTGTATTATTCAAAATTATCAAAAGACGATTTGTGATGTTGAGGCAGAAGTAGAGTGCAAGTGCAAACGAAATCAATGTGCTTGTGAGCATGCCACCCACAAGCAAGGTCCAGAGCGTGTTCATAGAACTCAGGACTTTCTGTGATTGCTGGTCGGCCAATCGCTGCAGTTTTCGCACAACGGGGCTGTCTGTGCGCCCTGGTGCAGACAGAACTGCATTTTGGTTGAATATATTTTCGATTTGCGAGTTTAGCCAGGGGCTTCTCCTTCGTAATCTAAGAAGGTAATCGCGTGCATCTTGAGCTTTTCGTTTGAATACCTTGTAGCGCTCCATGTAAGAAGGCTCACGCCAAATTTTGTAGCAGTGTGCGCTTCCGGTTGAGGCCATGCTGCAACCGATAAAATCGATATAGCTCATCATTGCGTCTTTCAGCAGCAACTCGCGTTTAACCATGCGATTCGATTCGGAAAGCCCGAAATATAATGACGAAATGAAGACTGTCCCAAAAATGACTGGGACGCCAACTAGAATCAAACCCTTATGTATGATCTTAATCTTCGCCATTAATCATATTTGTGCCCTTTGACTCGAATAGAATAACTGCTGGAAATCATTGCGGGCAAAACTTTTGCGCGGCCGCAATTGGAATTTGGGTCTGGCAGACTTAGTTTGGACGTATAATATTTGCCATGACAAAAATTGAGCCAGCACAGCTAGTCGCTGCAGCCGAAAAAGACCTAGCAAACAGTTTTGAGCGCATTGATGATATTGCTTTGCAAAATCAAAGCAGAGTGCTCAAGGCTTTTCGAAATCATCGCCTCACAACCGAATATTTTGCTGAGCGCACCGGATACGGAATGGATGATGCTGCGCGTGAGGTTATCGATTCAATTTTTGCAGAAATATATTTTGCAGAAGCGGCCGCGGTTCGAATGCAGATGGTTTCCGGGACGCATGCGCTTGCTTGTGCTCTGCTGGGAAATCTAAAATCGGGCGACAGGCTCGCGATTTTGACCGGGCATCCCTACGATACGATGGAGAAAGTCATCGGCATTAAAGGTGACGAACCTGGTTCTCTCAAAAATCTGGGAGTCGATTATATTGAATGTGATGTTATTCCATTGCTTGTCGATGACCGCGCCTGCTGGGCTGAATTACAAAGAGTGTTGGCTGAGCCGACTCGCATAGCCTACATCCAAAAATCATGCGGTTATTCAATAGATCGCCCAACCTTGTTCAACTCGCAAATCGAACAGCTGGTGAAGCTAATTCGCGAAATTCGTCCTGACCTAATGATTATGGTAGACAACTGCTATGGCGAGTTGGTTGAAGTAGGGGAGCCTCTTTCGGCAGGAGCCGATATGATAGCCGGCTCATTAATTAAAAACCCGGGAGGTGGCTTGGCGATATCTGGTGGATATTTCGCCGGGCGGAAGAAATTTGTCGATGCGGCTCTAAATCGCCTCACAGCGCCGGGTATCGGCGGACATCTGGGTTTGAGTTACAACCAAAATCGACTCTTGTTGCAGGGCATGTTTCTTGCGCCTCAGGCAGTCGCAAACGCAGTAAAAGGCGCGCAGCTGTTCGCTCACGTCTTTTCCAGCCTCGGCTTTGAAGTTAGCCCCCAATCAGGCTCGCAACGTGGCGACATAATCCAGGCTATTAAGTTTGGTAACCGAGAAAAACTAGTCAATTTTTTAAATGCTCTGCAGCATTTTTCGCCTGTTGATGCACACGTTAAGCCTGAGCCTGCAGAGATGCCTGGCTATGAAGACCAGGTGGTTATGGCGGGAGGAACCTTTATAGAAGGCTCTACCATCGAGCTTTCCGGCGATGGACCCCTCCGTCCTCCATATGTTGCATTTGTTCAAGGAGGGTTAACGTATATGCATGTAAAACTGGCCTTAATTGGGCTGCTGGAGCTAGCTTCAAGCGGCGATTATCAATTTCTCTAAAGCAGATAATTGCTTATCTCCTGAATACGAGTCATACTTTTCACAAATATTCTTTGATGTCTGAGAGGTAGCGACCGTGGTAGCGCAAATGCCCCTGAAGCAACGGATTTCGACTGGCGGAAAAACTCTTTTGAAGGTTTTTTCCGGCACCGCTAACCCAGAGTTAGCGCGAGAAGTCGCAGATTATTTGGGCACCGACATCGGTCAGCTCAAGATAACACCGTTTTCAGACGGAGAGATATACGTTCAGATTCAAGAGAGTGTACGTGGCGTCGATTGTTTCCTTTTGCAGTCAACCTGTGCACCTGTTAACGAAAACTTGATGGAGCTGCTGATTTTGCTCGATGCGTTTAAGAGAGCATCAGCTGGTCGCATCACTGTCGTTCTTCCTTATTTCGGTTATGCAAGGCAAGACAGAAAAGCTGCCGGGCGTGAAGCCATCACAGCCAAGCTGGTTGCCGACTTGCTCACCACAGCCGGAGCCAATCGCATTGTTGCATTAGACCTGCATGCTCCGCAGATAATGGGCTTCTTCAATATATTGGTAGACCACCTTTACGCAAGCCCTGTGTTGCTCGACTATGTTCGCAGCTTGCCACACAAAGATGTCGTACTGGTCAGCCCAGATGTAGGCGGCGTCGCTCGTGCCCGCGCTTTCGCCAAAAAACTTGGCGATGCTCCAATTGCAATCATCGACAAACGTCGCAGCCAGCATAATGTGGCTGAAGTTATGTCAGTTGTAGGCGATGTAAAAGGCAAAGTCGCCATTATGGTTGATGACCTTGTTGACACTGCCGGCACGCTGGTTAAAGGTGCTGAGCTGCTTAAGAAGGAAGGCGCAAAAGTTGTTTATGCTTGCGCATCGCACGCAGTCTTGTCTGGCCCTGCAATTGAGCGTTTGCAAGCCTCGCATATCGAGCAGCTTATCGTGACAAACTCAGTGCCGCTAGATCCATCGCGTTCATGCGAAAAAATCGTGCAATTGAGTGTGGCTCGTTTGCTCGGCGAAGCAATCGCCAGAATTCACGAAGATTGCTCAGTTAGCGAGTTGTTCGAATAATGCTGCTTGCTACCTTTCCTGTTGGTCAATTGCAATGCAATTGCTCAATTATTGTTTGCCCTGAAACTAAGGAAGCTGCGGTTATAGATCCAGGCGGCGACGCAGATCACATTGTTGATATGTGCGAAAAGCAGGGGTACAAAATCAAATACTTGCTGCATACTCACGCGCACTTCGACCACATTGCAGGCTCGCGAGCAGTTAAAGAGAAAACTGGTGCAAAAATATGTTTGCACAAAGGTGACCAGTGGCTTTACGACAATCTGGATAAACAAGGCCAGATGTTTGGAATGAAGTTTGATACTCCGCTGGCGATAGACCATTATCTGGAAGATGAAGAAGAAATTTCGGTTGGTAATGTAAAAGCCAAAGTGCTCTTTACCCCCGGGCATACGCCAGGCAGCTCCTGCTTTTCCATGACAGAGAAAGACAGCGTTCTCTTTGCCGGTGACACACTTTTTAGAGGCTCCATTGGTCGCACCGATCTTTGGGGCGGTTCATTTGACGAAATAATCAAGTCGATTAAAACGCGCTTGTTTAAGCTAGATGATTCCACTGAGGTTATTGCAGGGCATGGGCCGAATACGTCCATCTGGTCTGAGAGAAGGGAAAACCCATTCGTTGCTGATTAAGTCAGAGCTAGGGTTTACTCGGTGGCAGCGCTGGCTGTCAGTTGCTTACACTATTACTGTAAAACTGCTGGTGCAATGATGAACAAACATTCTTGGCTGCAAACTTCTTGTGCTCTTGGGCTAGTTCTTTTGCTTGCTGCTTGCTCTGATGCAAAGCAGAGTGCTAAAGGTGGGGAGGAAGCAAAAAAATCCACAGAGCAACAGAGTTCTCCCCAGGCTGCGATAAGCGAAGTCAAAGTAGCCAGCACCGAAGAAACTCTGGCAGAACTGAAAGAAGCCGAAAAAACTTTCAAAATGCAGAAAGATTTGCTCTTGCGTGTAAATCGCATCGCGCTCGATTATGGGGCAAATGGTCACTTTCGCGAGGCTGAACAATTGCTTGGCCGAGTGGTGGCATTGTGCAAAGTACCTCAAGTAGACGATCGGTTCAATCTTGCTACTTCACTGAATAATCTTGGACTATTGTTCATGAAGCAGAAAAAGTATGGTCGCGCAGAACCATTGATGCAGAGTGCGCTTGTCTTGCAACAGGCAATTCTTGGTCAAAGTGATCCACGCTTTGCTGGTAGCATCAGCAATCTTGCTACGTTGTATTATGAGCAAGCAAGGTATAAAGACGCGCTGCCGCTTTTCGAACGCGCACTGGCAATCTATAAGACTAAGCCAGAGCAAAACCAGGAATCAATTGCGAAGACTCTAAATAATGTTGCTGGTTGTTATAGCAACTTAGGTAAGAACGAAGACGCTGAAAAATCTTTCGCCGAATCTCTTTCAATGGAAGAGAAAATGCCCAAGGTCAATAATGCCAACTTGGCGGCAGCGCTCAACAATTTGGGCTATGTCTATATTATGGAAGGCAAATACGACAAGGCCGAGCCCCTCTTGCAGCGCGGTCTAAGCCTTGCCGAAGCGACTTATGGAAACGATTCTGTCGAGCTTGTTTCATTCCTCGACAACAATGCTTATCTGTTGCGCAAAACCAAACGCGCCGCCGAAGCCGAAAAACTAAAACACCGAGCAAAACAAATACTACTCGCCAACAACTTGTAGCTCCCATCCCTTTTCTGTAGGGGTGACGCCATGCGCAATACTGATTAGTTAGCGCCAGAAAGCAGTCACCACGCTCCTTCCGTGAAG
>CAZJLR010000101.1:0-15435 GCA_964546815.1 uncultured Candidatus Obscuribacterales bacterium
GCTTCGCTAAACATTCGAGTTCGCCAGCAGTATCCATGGCGTCGCCCCTACAATTGTACCTTCGCCAGTGATACGCCAGTGGGTCCCCCGCGCCAGTGATACGCCTGTGGATCCCCCGCGCCAGTGATGCGCCTGTGGATCCCCCGCGCCAGTAATGCGCCTGTGGATCCCCCGCGCCAGTGATACGTTTTTAGTTGCTGACGAAATAGGAGAGTCGTGGTTCCGCAAACTAATTAAAGTTGCATCGTAATTGCGCGCAGTGAAAGAATGCCGCTGTGATATTCGACTTGCGCATCGATGGTTCGCATCTTAGCTTCGGCAAGTTGTCGCTCTCTTTCAGACACCAGAAAAACCGTACTGTCACCAGCTTGAAAGCGCTCGCGCTCTCCGAAATAAACTCTCTGAGCACGGTCTACCTGGCGCTCAAGTGCCATATAGCGTTTGTAAGACAAATTAATAGCTGAAATCGCGTCATAAACCTCATTGCGAATTCTCTGCTCTTCAGCCTGCCTGTCCTTTCTCAATTTATCTAGCTTGAGTTTTGCAGCTGCCACGCGACCACGCGCAGTGCGCAACAATAACGGCTGACTAAAAGTTATCTGCCCGCGATAAGTATTGCCGATGCCTCTTGAACCGGTGTCATAGCCTTCGACACCAACTAAGTTGAGGGCGGGCAAAAGCTGGTTTTCAGCAAACTTCAATTGCAATTGCGCAACTTTTATTTCAACATCAATTGCCTTTAACTCGGGTCTTTGATTTAACGCCATAAGCACATTGCGTTCTGTATCTTCAGCCGCATATTCTGTGGGCGCAGGCATGCTGTCAGGCACGTTGTCTTCAGTGGGCAAAGGCAACGGCACGCCACCAATGTCAAACAAAACCGAAGATAGACGAAACGAAAAACGCTGGAAATCTCTCAGTGTTTGAATCAAATCAGCGTCGCGGCGCTCTACATCTTCTTCCGCTTCGATAACATAAATGCTTGCAAGGTCGCCATTGCGCTCTTGCTCTTTGCTTATTTTTACAACGAGCTTTGCTAGTTCAGCAATTTGTGCCGCTACCTGCCGCTTCTGATTAGCGCCGACCCAGCTCCAGTAGACGCTGCCAGCTTGCAAGAGAGTGTCCAAACGTCGCAACGAAAATGTTTGAAAGGCTAGTTGCTCTCCGTACTTAGCTTCTTTCTCCGCGACAGATTGTTCGTTATAAATTAGCCCGCGCATGAGCGGTACAAAAATTCCTCCCGAGTATTCACCGCCTCGACCAGACTCGATGTAAGGTGACTGCGAGCTCAACGGGTTATAGCGAAATTGTCCAAACAAGCGCACACCTGAGCGAAACGGCAACTCGATTTTCGGATAGTTAAATGTGACGTATTTAGCAACACCTTCTTTAGAGGTGTTTTGCATTTTTGTATAACCGCTCTCATTAGAAATAAGCGGGTCGAAAAGCCCCTGCCTCTCTAGCCTGTTTGCGCTTGCTATTCTCTGTTGGTCTAAAGCGCCTTTCAGCCCGGGGAAATTAGCATCGACAGCACGCAAATAAATCTCTAAGGTCAATTTGCCTTTGCTGTTGATAATGCGCCGAGCTTCATTTGCATCGGGTGTCGAAGCCGTAGGAATGTTAACCGGCGACAACGTAGTACCATCTGCAGAAAAGCAAGGCAGATTGGATGACACACAAAACAGAAGACTCAAGCAAAGTCCGGCAAATAATTTTACTCGACTCGTTTTTCTGCTTTGCACAACTATTGCGACTTGCTACCTCTGTCCAAGCCTTCTCCCTCTGGCGCTGGCACTGTCGGCTGGAAGCCGTTGAATTGTCGCCAGAGTTCATACCAGAGCGGAACATCACTTAGAAGTACCCAACCACTTGCTTGCGCACCCGGGCGCAAATATTTGGAAGAAGGCCAGGGTTGTTCTTGCTTCTTTTCGATTGCATCAAAATCAGGAAGCACAATAATTCGGTAATAATGTTTGCCGTCATCAACGGCGTCGATGACGCTGACACGCCCGGCAAATGTACCTACAGCAACAGACGGCCAACCGACAAACTGAAGCGAGGGCCAACCCGAAATAGATAATCGCACCTGGTCGCCAACTGAAACCAACGGTGCATCAAAATCTCGTATCAATATTGCTGCGGCGCGGTCGTTTGTTTCAGGAGCTATAGTTGCAAGAACAGCACCCGCACTAACCATTTCACCTGTACCGACTCTGTTGAGGCGCACGACGCGACCAGCACAGGGAGACTGAATGGAGCGCTGTAGAACTCGCTCTTTGAGATTTTGTATATCTACATCAAGTCTAGAAATTTCAGCAGCCGTTGTTGCAATCACCTGGGTAGAATCTGCGCGAGCTGCACCAATGGCATGAATATTTGCATGGTTATCAGCCGCAATTTTTTTCATGTCTAAGCCGGCTATCTCTGCGTCTTTGCTAACAACGTCATATGCAGCTTTGGCGCGCTGCAACTCAGTTTTGGCACGCGTGTTGTCTAGCAATGCCACCTGTTGGTCTCTTTGCGAACGATAACCTTTTTCATACAAAGCGCTTATACGGTCTAACTGCCACTGAGTCGTTTTGACATTTTGTTCTGCCACATCAACACTTTGGGCAGCAGCATTCAGACGATCTTTTGCTTGTCCAATACGAGTTTGCGCGGCAGGCATTGCTGCGTCGCGCACATCATGCAAATCGCCAACTTGCGCATCTAATGACTCGATGCGTTTCCTGGCAGCTTCTTGTTTTTCGACCAGAAATTTTTTCTGCTCTTCCAATACTTTCAGCTGATCACGACTGAGAAAGCGAGGGTCAATATCACTAATTTCAGCAATTAGCTCGCCTTCTTTGACAGTCTGCCCGTCTTTGACATACCACTTAGTGAGTCTTCCTGAAATTTGAGCTTCGATAGTTTGTGGTCGCTGCATTGGAGAAAACACAATAATCTCCCCCGTACCAGCAACAGATTGCCGCCAAGGAACAGACAAAAGGAAAAGCACAGAAATACCAAAAAGAACCAAAAGAACAAGACCAAGCATGCCGGGTGCCCAACCAAGGCGCAGCATTTCTAATGACTCAAAGCGCGCACGCCGTTGACGAGTCGGTTGATTTGCCCCAGCGTTGCTTTGCGATTGGTTCATGTCTTGATTTTTAGTCTGCATTTTTGTTTTGCCACCTCGGGTCGGCCCGGTCGACAATTCTCAAGATTTGCACCAGTTGAGGGAAAAGTTGTTCTAGTTTGCCATCTACTCGTTTTATCAACTCTTGCGGCGTACCTGCCTCAATCACAGTTCCATTAGCCAACATCACAATCCGGTCTGAACGCAAGATGCTGTCGGCATCGTGAGAAATATCAATAATTGTCCAATTGAGATCTTTCGAATACACCTTGTCCAAAATATCAAGCTTGCTGGTCTCTTCAATTGCAGTGAATGCTTCGTCAAAAATGAGCAACCTGGGGCGTTTTACAATGGCTCTAGCTAGCAATAGTTTTTGAATTTGACCGCGCGACAGACTCTTGCCGCCTATGCCCAACTGCGTTTGCAATCCATTATTCAGATGGCTCAACTCGGTAAAATGCACCATATCTAGTGCCCACATTACGTCAGAATGAGAAATTTCCGGACGTCCAAGGCTCACATTCTCGATAATCGTGCCGGGGAATATTTCATTGTTGTCACTCACCAGCGCTACGACTTTGCGCAAACTATCGAGGTCTACATCGCGCACATCGATGCCATCGATTTCCACCAGCCCCTCACTGGGGTCTATCAATCCACAAAGAATTTTGGACAAAGTGCTCTTGCCGGAGCCATTTGGTCCAAACAAACTGATACGCTCTCCAGCACCAATGTGCAGGTCTATACCCTGCAACGCAGCACCACGATCTTCATAAGAAAACTTGAGATCTTTGATTTTTATCTCAGCGCCCTTAGCACTTGCTGCTAGAGGCTCACCACCACGCCGCTCCAACGGCATGTCTTCGACATAACCAATTTTTCCCAGTGCAGACAATAGCTCGTAAATATTTTGCAAATTGCGAACTACTCGCTCTAAACCCGGCATAACCATATTCACAATTAACAACGATGCAACTAGCTGCCCCATTGTTAATTGGCGATGCACAACAAGAAAACCGCCGATGCCCAGGACACCCGCACTCGAAAGAGCTTGAAAGAAAAAGAGTCCCGCAGCCTGCCTGAACAGCACACGAAAATGAACGCGTCTAAATTTGACGTAATCGACAAGCAAACTGTCTGTATGTTTCAGCAAATAAGCAGGAACACCATTGGTTTTTATTCCTGCCTCGCAACGAGCTAGCTCTTCCAACCATTCTGCAATTTTAAATCGCTGCGTTGTTTCTTCACTGCGAGTGCGATAGCCGCCATACCCAAGGACAAAAACCTGCAACAAGAAAAACAAAATGATGATGCCGTCAAATGCCAGTAACCATGGGCTGTATAGAGCAAGCAAAATCAGCCCGACAATAACTTGCAGTGCAGCTGCAGGTGCATCCAGCAAAAAGCCAAACCAACCTGACTGCACAGTGATAGTATCGAAAAATCGATTTACCAATTCGGGCAAATATTCTTTTGTTATAGTCGAGTGTTTGATTCTCGGCACACGATAAGCCAATCGCAAAGCAACACGAGCAAAAGTGCGCTGACGAATTTGCTCCACCATGCAAAAGGTCAACAAACGCAATAGAGCGACAAACGATAAAGCTCCCCAAACTGTTCCTGCGATAACAGTCAAAGGCTGCATGAAAACACCGGCAGCAATTGTGTTAACCACTATTTGAGTGGCAAGTGGAACAGAGAGGGCGAAAAGCCCGCTGAAAAATGTGTAAACAATGATCAAAATGAGATCGCTGCGATCTTCAAAAATCATTTGCAGCAAACGCTTGTGCGGCGATGTCGTCTGAGTCGGACGCTCTACCGTGCCAGGCGGATATAGAATTTTGACCATCTCATCTACGTTCATCGATGCACCTTTGCAAATATCAACTGAGCGCACATGAGTTAATTTCCAACTGCCAATAACAGACTTACAACCCTATCTCGGCTGCTGCCGTATTATCGAATTAAAATCAGCTGCCTGTCTAGTGAAAGGCGCCACAATAGATTTTTTCAAAGGTTCGTTTTCAATATAGAGTCAGTACTTGCCGGCAAATCGCGCAATACGGAGTCTACACTTGGCAATGAATATGGGCTCACAAGCGCGCCGGCGGGAGGCGGCATGTAATCTGGCGAAAATGAATTCGCCATCTCTCGTCGCAGCCGATTGCCAAGCACCATTCCGAAAATTGAATTGCTTCGACTTGATTCAGCTCCAAAATTCTGTATTATGCGTCGTCCGTAATAGCTGCTACGCATCAGCTCGGAGCTCTCTAATGGAGCCACAGAACGCTCTTCAAGACCAATGCCAGATATGGGGCCTGTTCCGGTCAAACCAAAACCGCCGCTTGTGTTGGACAAACCAAAGTTGGGTCCATTTGGATATAGCCTGCGCTGGCTCACTGCCCCGAGGCTCATTCCGCGAGGCCAAAATACACCAGGGCTGCTGTCTGGAATTCCAAATGATGTTCCTAGCTCTTGAGCGTAAGAAGGAAAAGCCTGGCTTAGAGTCGCAATTGTTGCAATCGTCAAACTCAAACGAAAAGGCAATGCGATTCCCATTGCTTTTCGCAACATGGTTACCATTGCGGATCAACGCTGTACGAATTGACAATTGCGTCGCTCAATTCCATCAAGCCTGAATGCATTTCAGATACAACAGATTTTACGTCTGAAAGCATGGCGAGCCGCTGGTCTAACAACTCAATACTGAGGTTGCGTTTTAACTTTGCAGCTTCGTTAGCCTGCTTTGCTTTACTGAGAATGCCGCTTTTTTCCCATCCCTCAATTAACTTCAAACGTCTAGATTTGGGCTGCTTAGAGTCAGGGTCAGAATCATTCATAAAACGCCAGACACTTTTGGGAAAGTGTGCTTCCGTCCCGTTGCCAGAGAGAAAAGCGTCCAGAATAGGCGGCAGACCATGCTCCATTTTTGCTTCTTGCCTTTCTTGCCTCAGTGCCAAAGCTGAAAGACTACTTTGAACTGTTCCATCAAAAACTTCCAGAACATTTGTTGGAATTTCAGACAATGGTGCAAGCGCAATTGAATAACCGACGATTTTGGTGATACCACCGCTTATCAAGTTTATTTGGCTATTCTTGTGCGTAACTCGATTGCGCCTTTCTGTAATGAATGCCCGCAGCTCTTCTGCCTGGGCGGTGGCAGCATCTAGACGACCTCGAGTGCAATTTATTTGCACGTTTTCTGCCTGAATGAGTGCATTCAACTTTGTGCGCACATAAATCAACTTTTGAATTTTTGCAACGCCGGCCAAACTAGTGTCACTTCCGGACACATTTCTCTGCGCCAGTTCTAACTCTTGCAAGAGTGCCGAAATACCGGCCAGGTCTGCCATTTCGCGCGCAGCAGGTGTGATGTGTTCAATGCTGCTAATTGTCACTTTTGGAACAGAAGCCAGTCTTGTTCCATCTAAATTCTGGCTGCCTGCATTCGCGCCACTGGCCCATTGCTGCAAAGCAAGATTACCCTTTGGGGCGGCAGTGCTGTTAATAAGAGGCTTTTGTTCTTCGGCAATCGCGTTGGTTTGCGCTGCCGAAAAATTGAAAAGAGCGAGCAAAAGCAGGTAATTGACTGATTTCATAGACTACTAAAGAATGAGCACCGAACCATTATACGAGTATATCTTGCAGACATTACTCGGATTCGCCGCACTGAATATAATCTAAGACTCACGGGTCGCCTCGCGCAAATAGGCAATTTTCTTGCGCACATACTGGCTATAAGCAAGGTTCATCTGCAAGCCGATTGGCCCGTCAAGAAAGCCTGCTCTGCCAAAATAGCGATAAAGAAAAGTCCAGACAGGATGCAAATAGAGGTTTAACAAAGAAGCTTTCGCTGGATTATAGCCAGAGCGCAAAGACTCTTTCGCCGCTAAACGTGCATACTTTTCGTGAGCATCTTTAAAGTGGTCAACATCGCGATATGAAAGATGAAGCATATGATTCTTCAACTTACCTATGCGCCCGTCTAAAGCCACAGACTCATGCACTAGCCTGTCATTAAACTTACCCATCCCTCTCTTAAATAGACGCAACTGCGCGTCGGGATAAAAGCCACCATGGGCAATGGCATGCTCACCAACAAACATCAATCGCGCAATCTTAAAGCCATCGAAATTCTCGGCTAACTCACCACTCAAGGTCGCCTTAATTTCGGCTGCAAGCTCAGCAGTGACTATTTCATCTGCATCCAGGCTCAAAATCCAATCGCAATTTGCGTGCGTCAAAGCAAAATTTTTCTGCGCGGAATAACCGAGCCATTCTTGATGCAAAACTTTAGCACCATGCGCACGCGCTATTTCAATGGTTTGATCTGTAGACCCAGAATCAACCAAAATGATCTCAGACGCAAAGTCCTTCACGGCCGCTAGCACTTTGCCAATTGTCCGCTCTTCATCTTGCGCGATTATGACAGCGGATAAACTACGCACCACAGCTTACTTCCGCGTGAAAATTATTTTGCTGGATTTATAATCTATCTCAGGTTGATAACCACCGGCGGTGACAAATCCGGCTCCAAATTTTGGATATTTGCCGGCACCGGTTTCATGTATTTGACAGCTTACAGTGCTGCGCTGAATGGGTCCGAATGACATACGCACTGACAAACTTTTGGGCCCAGCGGCCCGATCTTCCGGCGGCACCCAGCCGGCTTCGCCTCTGGCCGGCCCATCATTGGGTGACTTGGCCACTTCCTCTGCATCATCGACTCTCAGCCCTGCTGCCTTAGCCTGTTTTGCAGTGAAAGAAACACCATCGGCGCCAGGCTCATATATCATTTGAGTTTGATGTCCGTTAACATCAACTGTCACGATTATGTCTTTGGCATCTTTCGTGAAAGCAACTGATGATGCACCAGAAGGCGTAGAGCCCTGACCCTTGCGCTTCAGTTCAATGAGATGGGTAGCTTCGTCAACCTTGACAGTGAAAGCATCAAGAAAACCTGCACCAAGACGCGCCGGAGCACCGGTATCATCTATGGTGATAGGAAAGTTTTTGCGAATGACGCCACCAAGATTTACCTCAACCTTCATCTCAGTTGCACCCTTATCGGGTGCAATACCCATCGAAGCAAGTTGTTGTTTGCTGAATGTTGTTGCTTCACCATCTTTGTCAAAAATAGCGCGAGTGCGGTGCCCGTTGATTTGCACATCAACCACATTATCAAAGCCTTTTTGCATGTATGTCACACGCGCTTGCTCGACGCCTTCAACGGTGCCTTTATCTTGCGAAGGATTAGTGTCAGCTACGGTTACGGTTGAACCAGCCTTGGCGCCATTTCTGTTTACACCTGCAAGCAATGGATTTTTCTTTGCCAGATAACCAGGGTCGAGCGCTTTCAGCGCAGTCGTTGCGTTTGTACAAGCATCGGTGCCAGGAAAACGCTCAATTGTTTGAGCGTATTTGTCTTTTGCTTTTTCGTAGTTGCGCAAATAATGATAGGCAAGCCCACAGTAATAGAAAGAAGCACTTTCCCACGGGGCATCCTTAATTGATTGCTCAAAATAGCGAACAGCATCAGAATATTTTTTTGCTTGAAATGCCTTGATTCCGGCATCGTAGTATTGATCAGCCATCGCTGCCGGCATTCCGGCAAAGACGCCAATCAACAAACTCAAAGCCAGCTTGAAGCAGCTACGCGAATGCTTATTCATTCAGACAGGTCCTCAATCAAGAGCAATTACACCAGCTTAGCTTATCTAGGCTTTAGATTTCCAGCAAATCGACTAGCTGCAGCTTTTGGGCTTCTGAAGTTCCAAGACAAATTTCCATTGCCTTGGCATCTCGGTAAAATTTCTCAACCGGGTTGTCTTCCATGAGCCCGGCAGCACCCATAACTTGCAACGCTTCACCACTGTGCTGGCGAGCGACGCGGGCAGCAAAACTCTTAGACATAGCCGCATAAGTTGAGAATTTCTGTGTCTCGCCTTCAATCGCCCATGCAGCGCGGTAAACCTGCAAACGAGCTCCTTCACCTTCTGTGCTCATGTCGGCAAGCTTCCATTGAATTCCCTGGAATTGACCGATTGTGGCGCCAAATTGTTCGCGACTGCGAGCATGTTCAACTGCTTTCTGCATCGCTCCAAAAGTAAGACCAACAGCAGCAGCAGCCAGCACTACTTTTGCGACGTCCATTGCATAAGATGCAATTTGATCAGCCTTTTCAGTTGTCGAAGCCACCTTGCAATCAGCATTAACTTTAGTCGCTTTTAGCTCAACGTTATTGGTATAGGCAGAACGCAAACCAAGCCTGGGGATGTCAGCCCCACAAGTTTGTGTCTTTTCGGTGCAATCAACAATTGTGAGCGCCAGTGGATCGCTTTCGCCTTCTACATTTTTAGACAAAACCAGAGCAAGAGCATTCAACTCCCCGTTGACTACCCAAACTTTCTTGCCATCTAATATGAAACTTTCACCATCACGCTTCAGAGTTGACTGCACTGCTCTGAAGTCAGTACCAGCGGTTTCTTCGGAAAAAGCCAGGGTGCCAAGCAGCTCGCCGCGAGCCAGGAGGGGCAAATAGCGTGACTTTTGAGTCTCTGTACCATACTTTTTCAAGACTTCGATGAGAGCAAAATGGTTTGCCAGGCTCAAGCCAAGACCAGGCTCATAGAGCCCCAACGCTTCAACGAAAAGGACACAGTATAAAAACGGATTGCCTTGCCCGCCATACTCGCGCGGTACAGAAATAGCCAGGTAGCCGTTTTGCCCGAGATTTTGCAAAAACTCTTTCAAGCAGACGCTATGTGACTCTAGCCCTTTGACGATGGGCGCGACATGCTCAGCTGCAAAAGCCACATATTTCTCTTTGACAGCTTCCTGAGCAGAACTTAAGAAGGTATTCACAGTAAATCTCCCGGAAAGTTCACCTGGGGCTGATTTTATCACTTCATGGCTAAATGCTCTCGGACTTCCAATTGAGTTAACAGATGATCTTTAGCTTGCAACAATGCGGCAGATGGATGACGCCGATCGGTTAAGATCGAGCATTAGAACTATGGTTGAAGCTCAAAGTATGACTTTCCGACGAATCTTCGCTATTTTAGCTGGTAAAGTACGCCGCTTGACGGCGGGACTGCGCGAAAAACCAGACGTGCAGATCGAAGATTATGTACTAGAACATTTTCTGCTCTACAACGGCTTGATTGGCTCTACCCCAGAAAACCAGCCAGCTTACAAAGATGTGCGCAACGACATCGTGCAGGCAGTTAACGACGGAAGCGGACACCAACTAGCCATAGCACTGCGACTGCCTCCATTGTGGTGGGAAGACCGGCTGCAAAAAATCTTCGGAGATATCGCAGCCATAAACAAAGATGGCGCCATCGCTTGTTTGATGAAAGAGCGTCCGACAGATGACTTCACCGGCGATACCACAGTTCTCAGCCATTCAGACTGGCGCGTTAGATCTAATGGCGCTCGCATGCTAGCTTTCCTCGACATAAAGCGGGCAGTTCCGCATCTTTGCGATTTACTTACTGCTTCACAAAAAGACCAACGTGCAGCGTTTTGCCACGTCGCTTACTCATTAGCAAAGTTGGGTTCTGAACAGGCCAGACAGGCACTTAGCGCAGAATTAAAAAATACCGAGCCCTGGTTTGTAGTTGACGCTGCCGGTGCACTTTCAAGCTGGAATCTTGCCTCTGTATCCAAAGAATTGATGGAAGCGATTTTGTCCGGCAATGAATTAGATGATTACATGGCTGTTGCAATTGCAAGAAAACATAGCCCATCAGCATTTGCAGAATACAGCGATGAAGACATTCAAGAAGGTACAGCAGAACTGGTATTAGCTTTGCTCAAAGCTTTAGACGGTCCTTTTCACTCAGAAGCAATTTTTGCAGAACAGTTAGCAGCCGTGGCTCCTCGCATAAATGAACTGGTTACACTGAAGCCAACACCAAGGCGATTATTAGCCGCGATAAAACTAAATCGATGGCTGACTGAACAATCAGACAAAGTACAAAGTGTTGCTGCTAAAACTCAAATAAAAGACCTTTCCGCAGCGGCTCATTATGAAGCAGTCAAACAAACATTGTGCAATCCGTCGTTGTCCACCCCAGCCGAGCTCGGACAATTCAGGCATGCACTTGCGCTGGCCAAGCAATTTAAGACGACAGAATTGTCACCATATTTAGTGCCCCTGCTAAAAGAAGACAGCCCGGCGCTAGTCGAATTGATCGAATGCCTTGCAGAACTGGGCGACCTCGATGCAGCACCATTAATCGCTCGAATAATCGAATCGAAAATAAATCTGGCAGGTCGCTGCTCGCAATCGTTCAGCGCGCAGCCAGTCTTCGAAGAAGACAAACCAAGCGCAGACTTGTATTGGTCATCCTTAAAAGCACTGGGCTTACTTTCGCACAAATCGTCGTTAGACATACTGACTAAAGCTGTAAATGATTTCGCGCCAGACAAAAGAGAACAGGCACTGATTTCACTGCAAACTGTACTGCTATCTGAAGACCTGCGCCTAAATCACTACACAGGTAATCTGCAAGAGTTGATTCAGCTGCGTCTCGACGATCCCTCACTTCAAGTACAAGCTGCGGCACTCAGCGGCGTCGCCCAACACCGTTATGTTGCGCTCATACCAGAGGTCATCAATCTGGCTCAATCAAGGGAAGCCGTGGTACATCGGCAAGCCACAGAAACACTCATTTCATTGGCAAACAACGGACACAAAGATGAAGTAAAAAGCGCGCTGGAAAAAAGCATGAGCAAAGAATACGAATCAGCCAGAAAGCAGCGCATCATGAAACTTCTCGAGCGTATTTAATCCCACTCAGTGGCTAGGACATAGCTGCTATGTGCGAATTGTTTTGGCCCCGGCAGGGCCTTAGCACCCATGTTGGCCGAATACAGCTGAAGTCGGCCGGTCTAAAGAAAGGAATGTATTCGGTCATCGCATCTGTAGGGGTGTCGCCATGCGTCACCCCTCTCTTAGATCGCCGGCAGGCATCTCTGCAAATAGCGAACTAAATAAGCCGAGTGCTTTCGCCGGGCGTCGCATGGGATGCTGTTGGCGAATCAGAATGGATGGATCCAATTTGAAGTGCGGTAGCCCTGGGGGCGCAGGCTTCCAGCCGGCTTCGGAAAGCTATTGGCGAATAAGCAGGCAAAGATGCCTGCGCCCCCAGGTTGGACGAGCTTAGCCCATATCTTCGAACTTGCTGCGTTATCCATTTGAGTTCGCCAACAGCATCCATGGCGACGCCCCTACAGGACATCAGCACACGCGTTGGCCGAATTCGGCTGGTCTCAAGAAAGATGAAAACACGTGATAATGTAGTAAGCAACAGGGTACCTTATATTAGAGTCATATCCCTCAAAGGTGTTAACGATGACTGGTGCGGAAAATCAGCCTGCGGACGACAATCAAGCAGATGGGTCGACCGATAATGCCGAGGCCGATAATAAGGCTTCTGATAAAAGCGCCAGTTCGCCCGAGGCGAAATCTGCCGAAAGCAACTCCGATTCTTCAGCGAAAGACACTGTTCTAGTGCCGCCTGAAGGTGAAAACATCTGGCCGGAACAAAGCGAAAAAAACGAAGAAAGCAGCAGCGAAAAGCCCGAACTCACAGCTGCCGAAAACTCCGAGGCAAGCTCCATCACACTCACGCGAGCTCACGTTTCACATTTGCTTAGTGATGTTCTTGAGGACAACGCTCAGGACCGAGTCGAAATCAAGGGTATTCGATTTCCGATGGTTTTCGATTTATTGCTTGGGCTCGGTTTGCTAGTGGCCGTTGGCGGTTTTACCATCGGGCTTTTCCACATGTACATCATTCACTCAGCATCGCAAAGCATCAGCGAGCAAAAGTACAAGAAGGCGATCACCTTGCTTAAAGGAGCACCTTTGCCACAAATTTTTGCGCGCGCAGGTTCGGACACCGAAGAGTTGCTAAGCAAGGCTCGCTATCTTGATGCCATCGACAAAATCGAATCAGGAACTGATATCAACGATGCAATAAAGGAACTTGGCGAAATTCGCCCTGGCTCGAAGTATTTTGCACTTGCACAAGAGGCGATTAACGAAAACACCGAAGCAGCCCCTGTGCTCTTAGAAGGCGGCACTGAAACAACCGAAACAGCCCCGCAAAATCCTGAACAAAACCAGTCGTTGCTCGACAAAACGCTGAAGGAAGAGCAACACTAAAGGGCAACGCCAGGCGTCGCCCTTCAATTAGATGCCGAGAATCGATTTACTCTACAACGAACTTCTTGTAAGCATCAGCACTCATAGCGCTTTCAACTTCTTTCGGATTGTCAAGCTTGAGCTTGAGCATCCAACCTTCGTTGTAGCAATCTAGATTTACCAATTCAGGCTCCGATGACAAGCGCTCGTTAACTTCGATCACTTCACCTGCCAATGGCATGTAAAGGTCGGAAACCGATTTTACCGATTCGATAACGCCAAAGCGCGCTTCGGTTTTGAATTTACTGCCCTTTTTGGGGAGTTCGACATAAGTGACATCGCCCAATTGATCTGCAGCAAACGAAGTAATACCAATCACAGCTACGTCACCTTCCACACGAATGTATTCGTGCGTTTTGACATATTTAAGTTCTGCCGGATAAAGAAGCGTTTTGCCCGCCGTATCGCCCATCGAATCAACCTCACAAGCTAAGTCTGAAAGCTTTCAGACCCTGTATGTTACACGGTGTACAGTCCAAATGATCTACTGTTGATACAACTATTTGCGTTTGTAGAAAGGACGCTTTACGACCTCGGCTTCCACCTTGGTATCTCTGATTTGCAATGTCAATTTCTTGCCGATAGTTGAATAACCGCGAGAAACAAACGCATTGGCGATTGGATGGCCGACAAAAATGCCCTGCGACCCGCTTGTCACTTGACCGATTTGTCTTTCACCATCAAACAAAGGATAACCTTGTCTCGGCAATGCTTTACTTTCTGTCTTCAAGCAAACTAGCTCTTTGGAAAGTCCCATTTTTGTTTGGGCATTTAAAGTCGACGAACCCATAAATTCGCCTTTTTCCAGCTTGACGCTCCAGCCGAGCCCGGCTTCTAGCGGGCTGGTGTTTTCATCAAGTTCATGACCATAAAGTGGCAACCCGGCTTCTAAGCGCAGTGTGTCACGAGCGCCCAGACCGCAAGGCTCGATGCCAAAGGCCTGACCATGTTCGAGAATCTTCTTCCAGAGTTTTTCAGCTTTGTTGCCACCAACAAAAATTTCAAAACCGTCTTCGCCTGTGTAACCTGTGCGACCCCAGGCAGCATCAATGCCGTCTAGCTTCCCGGTTGCATAATGAAACGACTTCAACTTTTTGATTTCGTCTCCACCCATTTTTGCCATAAGGTCTGCCGCGTTGGGACCTTGCAAAGCAAGAAGACAGGTGTCTTCAGAAATGTCTTTCATGACCACGCCTTTGTAGTCAACAACATTTTCTTGCAGCCAGCTCCAGTCTTTTTCTATGTTGGAAGCATTGACTACAAGTAAATAGCCGCCGTCCAGGCGGTAAACGATGAGGTCATCAACTGTGCCACCTTCATCAGTGAGCATTTGAGTGTAAAGAGCCATGTTGGGCTTGCTGAGCTTATCTATGTCATTGGCAATCATGAACTGCACAAAGTCACGCGCCTTCGCCCCAGTAACAAGAAACTCGCCCATGTGAGACACATCAAACAATCCGCATTTGGTTCGGACAGCCATGTGCTCAGAAATGATGGATTTGTACTGCACAGGCATGTACCAGCCTGCGAAATCAACCATTTTGGCGCCCAGGTCTTTATGTGCTTGGGCAAGCGGGGTCTGTTTCAATTGAGCGGTGGCCATAATTTCCTCGCGTTTAATCGAACTCATCGAAAGAATGACAGATCGTAGCACGTGAGGAGACTAAGTGCCTCAATTCTCGACAGTTTTAAGCATTAGAAATATTCATGCGAATGAGGGCGACGCCATGCGTCGCCCCTACAATCATGAGTTGATTTGCACGGTTTGCTGATCCGCTTCAGTGCGGTTAAAAGTCTAAGAGAGAGCGAGAGGTGGCACTGCCCGTAGTACCACCTCCCGCCGACTGCAGCTAGGCTGCTTCGGTGTCGGACTTTTCGGCAACCGGTGAAGCGGTTGAATCCGATGCGTCCGCTACCATTTCGGACAGAGTTTCTTCTGCAGCTTCAACTTCAGCGGCTTTTTCAGCCTCGGTTGCTTCAGCCACAGGTGCTTCTTCTTTCTTCTCTTCTTCAGCTTCTTCACTCGACTCAGCTGCTGGAGCTTCGTCGCTCTTTTCTTCAGATGGAGCTTCTTCACTAGATTCAGCTGCTGGTGCTTCTT
>CAZJLR010000101.1:15535-16956 GCA_964546815.1 uncultured Candidatus Obscuribacterales bacterium
TAGATTCAGCTGCTGGTGCTTCTTCGCTCTTTTCTTCAGATGGAGCTTCTTCACTAGATTCAGCTGCTGGTGCTTCTTCGCTCTTTTCCTCACTTACAGCTTCTTCACTGGATTCAGCTGCTGGTGCCTCTTCACACTTCTCTTCACAAGCAGCTTCTTCACTTGCTTCAGCTGCTGGTGCTTCTTCGCTCTTTTCCTCACTTACAGCTTCTTCACTTGCTTCAGCTGCTGGTGCTTCTTCACACTTCTCTTCACACGCAGCTTCTTCGCTAGATTCCGCTGCAGCTTCGCCTTCGCACTTTTCTTCGCATCCGCCTTCATCACTTGCTTCAGCAGCAGGTGTTTCATCGCACTTTTCTTCACATGCAGCTTCTTCAGATGTTTCTGCTGCTTGCGCTTCACCGCACTTTTCTTCACTTGCTTCAGCCGCAGGAGATTCTTCGGCTGCTTCGCCCCCAGAACACTCTGGCGACGATTCTGCTTCTGCCGCGGCTTCCACTGCGGCACATTCCTCCTTAACTTCAACTACCTCGGCTACACTTTCTTCCTTTGCAGCGGGCACTGCCTTTGGTGCAAATTTGTTTTTGTTCTTCTTCGACATCTCCTGATCCTCCGGGCGCGAAACGAAAGTCTCCCAAGAAAACCGACTTGGAAGGCGCGCAAGCTCAGCCGCACACTAAATATGTGCGCCGCATTATTCAGCCTGTGCGCAGGCAAAGTTCAAATTTTTGAGACCTTCTTATATAAGTATAAGCAATATAACTAAAGACCGGGTAGGTATTTTGAAATCATTTTGGTTAAAACTTGAAATATTTTTTGGAGCCGATCGCACCACATGGGGTGGCGCCACAAATGATGACATTAGCCTATTAAGATAGCCTTTTCTGGCGGATCTCCTGCCGAATCTCATTGATTTCGTCACTGATTTTGTTTGCAGCTCCGAGAGAGATTAGTAGATCATCTTTGGCTGACTCGAATTCCTGGCGAGAAATTCTTGCCTCGATCAAACCTACGGCGTCTCCCAGTAGAACCAGGTCTTCGCAAGCCTTCGCCAGGCGCTTTGACAAATCTGGTCTCAAACCATCTGCCAAAAACTTACTCTCTTGGTCTAGCTCGTCTGCACGAGACATCAGCTCAGAAATGGCTGTCTGAAGCCGTTTAGTGCTCAACTCCATCTTGCCGAGCGCATTTCTCTCAGTTTTCATTTTGCTTCTCAAAACAAAAGCAAAAACCGATACAACGATGCAAGTTGCCACACCAATTGCAAAACCTTCAAGCATCTTCCGTAGTACTACCCTATCTCACAGAGAATTACACCATAGTAAGCATTCAGCCATCACTGGTCAATAACACTGGTTAGGGGCGATGCCATGGATACTGCTGGCGAACTAAAATGGAGCCGAATCAAGTTCGATGATATG
>CAZJLR010000102.1:0-16233 GCA_964546815.1 uncultured Candidatus Obscuribacterales bacterium
CTAAACATTCGAGTTCGCCAGCAGTATCCCATGCGTCGCCCCTACAGGCGAACATGCGGAATTATGAGTTCGCCAACATTATGCTGCTAGCCGTCCTTTGTGTTGCTATGTTTTAGGGCAAGGCTCGCGTGTTTCGACGAGTTTTTTGATTTCGCTGGCTTGGGGAAGCGATGGTTCTGCCCCGAGTGCTGTCGTGGCAAGAGCCCCGGCGGCACAGGCATAGGTCATGGCTGTTTCGAGCTTATTGCCGGCTGCCATAGAGGCTAGCAGGGCGCCGCAAAACGCATCGCCCGCTGCGGTTGTGTCCATTACTTGCACCTGAAATGCCGGACTCATCTGCGCGACACTTTTCTCGTCTACAAGTAATGCTCCCATTTCACCCATGGTGATGATTACTTGTTTTAGCCCTTTCTTTTGCAAATATTTTGCTGCATCAACTGCTGACGAAATATCTAGTACTTTGATGCCAGTCAAAATTTCTGCTTCTGTCTGGTTTGGAATGATAATGTCTATGTTGGCGAGCAGCTCATCAGGCAGCCCCGATTCGGGAGCTGGAGCCGGGTTTAGGATGACAGTCAATCCAAGACTTCTGCCGAGTTTTGCAGCATGAGTGACTGTGTCGACAGGAATTTCAAGTTGCAAGAGCATGAAATTTGCATCTTGAATTACTGCTTTTGCTGCGTCGATGTCCGCTGGGCAAAGGCGTCCGTTGGCTTGTGGTGCGATTGTGATGCTGTTGTCGCCATCTGCGTCAACCAGAATGTCTGCAATGCCTGTGCTTACTTCGCTGTCGCGGTAAAGGTGACGTATGTCTACGCCTGTTTTAACAAGCATGGCTGCCACCTGGTCGCCAAAGCTGTCTTGTCCGACTCTGCCAATCATACTCACTTCGGCGCCGCTGCGTGCTGCAGCCAGTGCCTGGTTGTTGCCTTTGCCGCCAACGAAAGTATTAAAGGCTGTACCAATAATTGTTTCGCCCTTTTGCGGACGGCGGGGCACCTGCATGACCAGGTCGTAACTGAGGCTTCCGACTACGCAAATCTTCGACATTGTTGTACTCCGGTTTTAGGCTAATCGGCAAGAAACTTGCTTAGCAATTGATGGAAATGATGTGGTCCTTCTTCCCACTCGGGCGAATAACGCCCGCGATTGTAAAAGTGAGACTGCACACCCTTTTGCACTTGCTCGATGATGTCTTCGTCTTCTCGCTCTGTTTTGTCGACGTTGGCGCCGGCACCAATTGTAAGTTTGCTTTCGTCGCAAACATAAGTGATGTAGCTGATGCGCGTTCTGTCTTTTGCCAGAGGGACGATAACATTGATCGAAAGTCCCCATGGATAGAAATTGAACATCATATTTGGGAAAAGGAAATAGTAGTACGCTGCAATGTTTTTGCCGTGGTCTGGTGATGACTCGGGTATATCGAATGCGTCTGCCGGATTGCTTGCGATGCCGATTTGCAAGTTGGAATATTTGTGCAATTCGGTGTGATAGTTTTTGCAATCGATAGCTGCAGCTAGTGCTGGATGCACATAAGGTATGTGAAAGCCTTCAAGATAGTTGTCGCAATAAAGTGCCCAGTTAGCTTTGACAATGTAGTCTTGCGAGCGCGTTGCATCAAATTCATATTTGTCGAGAGGCATCCATGAAAGGCGCTGGCGCATGGGGCCTGTTACGTCGTCAAATGAAAATGCCGGGTCGATTGCGGCAAACAGAAATTTGCCCCAGCTTTCAAATGGTACTTTTGAAAGATTATCTCTTTCTGTGGGGAAACATGCGGCATTGTCGAAGCCGGGCGTAGAAGCTAGTTTGCCGTCGAGGTTGAATCTGCGTCCATGATAGCGACAGCGCAAACTTTGCACATGACATTCGCCTTCAACCAGGAGGTTGCCGCGATGTGTGCAGACATTGGAGAGGCACTGCAGGTTATCATCGAGGTCTCTGTTGATGATAATTGGCTCATCAACGTAGCCTGGTAGAATTGAAAGTGGCAGCACTTGACCCGGCACTGTTAGCCTGTCGGCATCGCTTATAAATTGCCAACTGCGCGTAAATATTCGCTCTTTGGCAAGCTCAAAGTAGGCTTGGTCGCGATAAAAGCTGGCTGGCAGGGTTTCTGCTTTGCGAATGTCTTTATCGATTATGTCGGTGTTTATCCGGAGGTCCGTCGCCATGGTTCAGCCTCTCAATGCGTGAAAATATAGGCAAATTGTAGCTTTCATGAAGCTTTGAATTCAAGCTTCATTGCTTGCTCCTTAACTTGCAGTTGATATGGAGCTTATTTCTTTGGTACTGGCGGCAAAGCGAGGCTTGGGCGTTTTTTGAAACTTGGCATGCGCACCGGATTTTTCTTCAAAGATGCTTGTATCAGAGCTATCGCTTTTTCGAGTTGAGGATCATGATTTGCCCTGTAATCCTGCGGGCGATAGTCCACATCATAATCTGGTTCGGTGCCATAGTTTTCTACGCCCCAGCCCACATCTTGGAACCAGAATGAATACTCTGGTTGAGTTGTGAGGCTATGGTCAACCAGGCGATGGCGCGGATGAATACCAATGACACCACCCCAGGTGCGTTTGCCGACGAGCGGGCCTAGCTCATAAAGCTTAAAACAGTGGCTGAAAATGTCGCCGTCTGAGCCGGCGAATTGGTTGGTTATTGCAACCAGCGGCCCTGATGGTGACTCTGCCGGGTATGGCATTGCTTCGCCCCAGCGCGGAACATCATAGCCGATGCGCTTACGCATCAATTTTTCAAGAAGCAATGATGAAACGTGCCCGCCACGATTGTAGCGCGCGTCGATGATGAGCCCGTCGTGATGGAATTCACTGAGATAACTGCGGTGGAATTCAGCGAAGCCGAATGGACCCATATCAGGAATGTGAATATAACCGACTTTGTCTTTGCTCGCCTTTTGTACAATCTGTCTGTTTTTTTCTACCCAGTGTCGATAGCGTAAGTAGCGGTCTGAATACAAAGTGCGAATGGTTACTGCGCGTGTTTTTGTGCCTCGTTTGAGCGTGAGCTGCACGTGCTGATAACCGGCTTTTATGAGCAATTCGTCAACGCTAAGTTCTTTGCTTGCTCTTCTGCCGTTGACAGCGATGATTAAGTCGCCCTCTTCGATATTTAAGCCGGGCTCTGCTAGCGGCGAGTCGGCTTCGCGATCCCAGGAGTCGCCGCGCAAAATATTGCTGATGCGGTAAGCGTCGTTTTTGCTGTCATATTCAAGATCGCAAGCTAGATAGCCTTTGTAATAGGCTCTCGGACGTGGTTTGTCACCACCAAATTCATACGCATGTGACGTACCGAGTTCGCCTTGCATTTCCCAGATGAGGTCGGACAGTTCGCCCCTGGTGCGAACTTTGGGAAGCAGGTTGTAATAGCGCTGGTAAACGAGATTCCAGTCAACTTGAGACATTTTTTCGTCCCAGAAATGTTCTCGTTGGAGTCGCCATGCTTCTCGATAAATTTGAAACCATTCTTTGCGAGGTTCTACCAGAAGATTGCAGCGACCGAGATCTAAAAATCCGGTTGAACGCCCTGCTGTTTGGTTCCCGCCGTCGGGTCCCTTGCTCATTGTCTGAAGTCCATCAATTACTCTTAGCTTTTCTTTGCCTCGGTAAATAACGGTCTGATTGTCCGGCCCCAATCTCATTCCCGAAATGCCAGATTGCAGCAATGCAGTTTTTTGCTCGGCGAAATCGTAGGCTATGAGATTGCCTAAATCTCTATCTTCTCTGTGCCAGTCGAAATCGCGTGATATTCCCTTTTGCGCAAAGCTAAGAAATAGAATGCGACCTTTTGGCGCGATCAGATTTGTATAGTTGCCTTCTTCAAATGGAAAAGCAATTATGCGGTCTGCAATGCCATCAAAGTCTATGTTTACATAGTCTTTGCTGTTGGCTTGTGCGGCTGCTGCTGCCTTGCTCTTCTTCGATGTTTTGGTTTCTGTGGAATTGCCGTTTGTTTTTTCCGTATTTCCGGAGGAAGAATTTTTGATAAATGGTTTTAGGTCTGGAGCGAATGGTGATGGCGTCGTTTTTAGCAGCGGTATCACGTAGGGGCGCATTGATGGCGGAAAGCCTAAATCAAAATGCTGTGAGTCGTATATTGGTTTGAAATCACGATTTGAAAGAAAATAAAGATATTGACCATCAGGATCAAAACACGGGTAATAGTCATATCGAATAGGACGCGTAATTTCGTGCGCTTTGTATGAGTTGCAATCGATGACCTTGATTATGCTCATGTTTGAGTGCGTCGAAAATGCATATGCGAGCCATCGGCTATCTGGCGACCAGCTAAGGCATGAAATGCGATCTGCCGGGCTGTTGTCCATCAAGTATGTTTTTTTCTTTTCTACATCGAGTATGAGCAGCTCATATCGCTGATTGGTCATGGCAATTAACTTGCCGTTAGGTGATGGACAGACACTTAGAATTCTGCCTAAGTCTTCATGAGTTAAATAGTCTGGTTTCTTGCTGGTATCAGTATATGCATATCGTGCAAGTCTTTCGTAATTGTCTTTGTCGTTGATCGCAACAAAATGCTCGCCGTCTGCAAGCCACTCTAATAGCCTATAGCGAACGTCGCTGCCTTCACCGTGTTTGATGCATGGTCCTTCAAATAGCGGCATGCTGAATGCTTGCCCTCTGCTTATAAATCCGATTGTGTGACCGTGCGGATGCAGCGAGTAGTGGTCTAGATAATATGTAGGATCGACAAATTTGCGGGATGCTTGCTGTTCTTGCGAGTTTACTTGAATGTTGATGTGAGTGTTGCTGCCAGTGCTGCAATCGAGTATGTATAATTCGGCTGCCGCGCTGTAAATAATGCGTTCGCCATCTGTTGATGGAAAGCGCACATAATATTCTTTTTGATGTGTATGCTTTTGCAAGTCGCGACCATCAGTGCGGCAAGAGTAAATGTTGCCTATGCCTTCATGGTCGCTCAAGAAATAGACTCGGCCTTTTACCCACATTGGCGACACAAGGTTGCCGTTGAGTTTTAGCAATGGACGAAAGACGCCTTTGCCTTCGTTATCAATCCACAATTCACCGGCGCGTCCTCCGCGATATCGCTTCCATTGTGCTGGGTCTGAAGCGTTGCGGCATAGTACTGCTTTGCCCTTGTTGTCTACGGCGTAGGCTGTGGCATGCCCTAAGTTGAGTGCTGTAATCTGGTGTCCATCCGGAGTGATTTCAAATATTTCGTTGTGCCGAAAAAATGGTGCTTTTGCATCTGAGCCGAAAAGAATTTTCTTGCCGTCGGGAGTCCAGCCGAAAACCGCAGTTGACTGCCCGCCCATGTAAGTTAGACGTTTTGAAGATGCGCCTTCAAACGGCATGACGAAGACTTCGGGTTGTCCTTCTTCCATGCTGATGAATGCGACAGATTTGCCGTCAGGCGAAAGTCGTGGCCAGCTGCACTCGCCGGTTGCGCTGCTGAGTTTGCGGGCAACTCCGCCCTTTGCGCTGACAGACCAGATGGCATCATCACAAACGAAAACCACTTTATCTTTGCAGATAGTCGGTTGCTGGTAATAGCCTGATTGTGACATGAAGCCTCCTGTGACGCCAAGAGCTGAAAAGCCGTCTAGCAGCTATCTAAACGATATCACTGCAAGATGTCAAAGTCTTCAGGCTTGGCAAGCTTTGAAGGACAAATCATTCAGGATTGTCGAATGGAATGTATTGCGTCAGCCTCTTGCCCTTTTTGAAGTTAGACCTGTAGCTGATTGAAGTGTGGTCGATGGCGCGGTCGATTGCCAATATGCCATTCAGGTGGTCGATTTCATGTTGCAATAATTCTGAAAGCGCTGGGTCGAGGTGCTCCCATGTTTGCACTTTGCCTGTTTCATCTTGAAATTTCACTGTGATAGATGAGTTGCGCATGACTCTGACCAGCAAATCTGGAAAGCACATGCAGTCGTCCCATAGGGCGAATTCTTCTGGGCTAGACCAGGTGATTTCGGGGTTGATCAATGTGGTTTTTTTATCGTTTAGATTGAGTGCAACAATTCTTTTGTTAATGCCAAGCTGAGGAGCCGCCATACCGCGCCCGAATCCGTGTGTCTCACGGAAATGCATGAGCTTGCTATGCAGCGCTACTGCGTCAGTCAGCATCAATTTGTCTGTGGGATCTTCGACTTTTGCTGCCATGCGGCGAAGCTTTGGGTTTCCGAGCAAAAGAATGTTGGGATCGTTTTCCATCGTGGCAACTGTTTTGAGGGGAGGCAAATCGGTACTTTCGCTCATATTATCCCTCTATTGCCCCCGGATTGATCGTGCAATCATTCGGCTTTTAATAAGTGCTAGCTTCTCTGGCCGATTGGAGTTTGGATGTCGAGGTTGAACATGCGCGCTCTTGCTTGTATCGATGCTCTGTGCAGTTGTTCGTTGAGACTGTTCTCAGAGTGAGAACCGCCTAGCACGCCTTTGCCTGCCGCCCATGCTCCGCCAAGAACAGAGAATGAATAGATAGATTGTCCAATCGACTTGATGTCTGCAGGCCCTTTGCCATCGGCAAGCGATTTCATTTCTGCATAGGCGAAACCGCCGGGTATGCCCGATAGAACTGTAGACCCGACATCGCTGCGCAATACTGTGCCGAGCATGTTGTCTTGCATTTTTCCGAGATATTTTATGCCGAGTGTGCTTGCTGTTGCAGTTGCAAAAGTTCCGGCGCCGATGAGAGCATTCTTGCCTCTGGCAGCGTAAAAATTGCCTTCGTCATCTGATACTTGCCTGAATAGCCCGTTGTGAATCAAGCCTGTTCCTGCTGAATCAATAATAGTTCTAAACGCAAGTGCGCCTTGATTAGCTGCGGTGTTTTCGATTTTACCTGCAAGCAGGTTACTCATTCCGCCAACAGCTTTGTTTAAGTAAACCATATTGAGTGAGACGCCAAGCATCGATCCAAATTGCTGAGTATGCCAGTGCAGGCTGCCAAATTCAGCCTTCTGGCAGGGGTCAATAAATTGAATATGAGGCAAAATATTTGAGCCTGAAACTTTATCTACTAGTTGAACAACACCGTTTATTGGTGCTTGTGTACCCGCATACACAGCGGCTCTTACAAATTCAACCGGTAGAGAATCGTTTTTCGCATTGTGTGGCTTCAACAAATCAGAATGTTGAAGCGGTTCATTTATGTAATAGTCAAAATTCATCGTGCCACCCTCGCGGCATAATCACAAACAGCCTTCCGGGCAAGCTATTTACACACTCCCCCCAAAAGAGTCTGTACACTTGTTTTTCCCCTCTGGCGATCGTACGCGATGATTGTTACGTTGTCGCGGAGATCATTCGTATTTCCCGCTCATTAATGCTTGCTTAACTTGTGGTTCTCAGCAGGGTCTTTTCATTGATTTCATTTCAATTTTCCAAGTTCACTTTGTGGCTTTTTCAATTAGGATGTAGAGACTGAAAATCGAGTTCAGTTTCGGCTGCAAGAGTCACCGAATGAAATAGCAAGCATCGATTGGCAAGAGGTCTTCCGGCAGTAATGGCAAAAGTATTAGTTGTTGAAGACAGCCCCGATATGTGTGAGCAGTTCGGAATTTATCTCGAATTTGAAAAACACAGCTACAAAATTGTGCAAACAGGCATGGAAGGTTGGAAGCAAATCAGCACCAATGAATTTGACATTGCCTTTCTTGACTGGGACTTGCCCGATTTAAACGGGCTGGATATTTTGAAACAGCATCGGGCTGCAAATGGCACAACAGCGGTAATAATGGTCACTGGTCGTACTCAGATAGATGAAAAGGAAGAAGCTCTTGATGCTGGTGCAAACGACTATTTGACCAAACCATTTCACTTCAAAGAATTGGGCGCACGAATGCGGGCTGCATTAAGGAGTCAGCAAGCTGCGGCTCCCCTGCCGAAGGCGCTTGGTAAAGGCAATGAACAGCTTCTTAAAGACGCTAATCTTGCGGGCACAGTTTTGTCTTCGCGATATGAATTTTTAGAACAGATTGGCATAGGTGGCTTCGCCAGAGTCTATAAAGCAAAGCCTCCCTATTTGGAAAAATTTGTTGCGGTGAAAATGCTGCAGTCATCTGAATTGCGAGATGAGACTATCGCTCGCTTTGAGCGAGAAGCCAAAGCGCTCAGTCTGCTTGATCATCCAAATATCATCACAGTGCAAGAATTTGGAGTAACCGAAAAGCGCAACCCATATATGGTCATGGAGTTTATCAAAGGGAAATCGCTTGATTTGATTCTGAAAGAAGAAGGCTGTCTTCCTTTGGGCAGAGGTTTAGATATCTTGATTGAAGTATGCGATGGCATTGCGCATGCGCACGATATGGGCATTCTTCACCGCGATCTCAAGCCGGAAAATATCATGCTGAAGGAGGTTGCGGGGCGAGCGCCTGTGCCCAAAATTCTCGATTTTGGTCTGGTTAAATTGATGGAAGCCGACGCCCAGAAAAGCGCACCAATTACCCAGCAACGTGAGGTATTTGGTAGCCCGCATTATATGAGCCCAGAGCAAGTTAGAGGAAAAGTACTCGACGAACGCTCAGACATTTATTCAATTGCTTGCATGATGTTTGAAGTGCTCACTGGAGTTCGCCCGCATGATGGCGAAAATGCGGTGGACGTTATGTTTAAGCATTTGGATGAGTCTCCGCGCTCGCTGCAAGAAGCTAATCCTGCAGTTGAATATCCGGCAAAATTGCAAGAGATAGTTTCAAAAGCGATGGAGCTGCATCCGGATGATCGCTATCAAACTACAAGAGAACTAAAAAAGGATTTGGAATTAGTTAGAGCCGAAATTTCTCTAGTTTAGTTTGTCTGGATTTAGACTGTTCAGTTCGCTCTGATACTCTGCCTGCGCAGAGGGATCATCGCTACTAATTTTGATTAGTGACTTCAAGCATTCACGTCGCAAGTCGATTGTGCTCAAACTCTCCATACCTGAGTTGGAAACTTTGTGAAGCACTTTGAGCAACTCTGCCATAGCAATATCTTTGCTGCCTTCTGCGATATAAGCGTCGCCAATTAATTTTCGCAGCTCGCATTCTAGCTCAGAGTAATCTGTAGCATACTCCTCTTTGTTTTGTCGCAATTCTTCTTTCAAGATGTTTATTGCAACTGAAGGTCTTGCGGAATTCAAAAGAGAAAGTGCTCGGAAGAGGCTCACCCGTTCTCTAATGTTTGGTGTCTGGTCTTTGAGCAAAGCTTTCGCTAGCTTGATTTGTTCGTTGACTGCATTTGCTGGCGCCGCGCAACTTTCGATGGCTTTCGTATAGTCTAGCCAGCAATAGTAGTAATTTGCATTGCGCACTGTTGTGTTAGGATTCTCGACGTATGATTTGCCCAGCTTCATGGCTTCAGGAAAACGCTGCAAATGCAAAAGGCATCTAAGTTTTGTACGCACGTACCAGCTCTGATTGCCGGGAGAATTTGGTAAAAGCGCCATCGCATCATCTAATGCTTTAAGAGCTTCTTTGCCGTTTTTTCGTTTGGCGCTAATCAATGCTATTGTTTTGCTGTTTTCACAAATGCCTCTCTCGTTTTTGAAATATGCATTTATAGCCAGAGCCTGCTTTGCATAAGTAATAGCCTGATTACAAACTTTTTCGGAGCGCATGAAGTTGACAGCATTGAGTCCTTCGTAAGCAGACTCATATATCTCGGCAAGTTCAGCTTTTGGACCATTCTTGGCCGCTTCAATAATTGATTGGCAATATTCTAGTCCTTCCTTCTCCTTGCCGCTGGATATGGTCTTGTCGATTTTGTTTATTAGATCTGCACCACTTGCAACTTTAACTCGTCTTGGTGTGACGAGGTGCTGCTCCTTTGGTTTCAACAATTGGTAGCTGCATAGAAATGCCACCAATGCTGTAGCTACAAATGCGCAGGCGATTTTTACAAGACTGCTCTGTCCTTTGGTGATTCGTTTTCGTGCTCTCTGCGGAGCTCTGTCCAAAGTGATTTCATCGAGTGCTGCAGATAATCTTGCAGCAAGTTTTGATGCCGATTCCGGCCTCTTGCTCAGTTCTTTGTTCAATGCCCACAAGATTGCCTTTACTAAAATCTCGGGGATTTCCATCCTTGCACTAAGTTCTCTCGTTCTGATGCGAGGCTCGTGCATGTGCTTGTACATCACATCAAGCGAAGAATCGGCCAGATATGGTGGTTCGCCGCTGAGTGATTCGTACATAACACAGGCAAGTGAATATAGGTCTGACCTGCAATCTAGCTGCTGACCCTGGCATTGTTCTGGGCTCATATAGGTTGGGCTTCCCACTGCAAAGCCAGTCTTAGTTAGAGCCGCAGTTGTCGCTATACTTTCTGATTCATCCAAAACTTTGGCGATGCCGAAATCGACCAATTTTGCTAACTCATTGCCGTTGGCGTCTTTGCTAATAATTATGTTTGATGGTTTTATATCGCGATGAATAATGCCTTTTCCGTGAGCGTGTTCTAGAGCGGAAAGAAGTGAAATAAATATGTTTTGAAATCTGCGATAACTAATTGGAGCGTCCTTCGAAATTACTTCCGAAAGTGGGCATCCTTCCACGAACTCCATAACTAGATAGGCTTGTCCGTCAATTGAAATTCCATGATTCATCACTTTGACTATGTTGGGATGAGATAGGTTGCTTGTGAGTTTTGCCTCAACTGAAAAGCGCTTAAAGGCAGTCTCTGTAAGCAGAGCTTGTTTTGATAAGACCTTTACTGCGACAAAGCGGTCGAGCAGCGTTTGTCTGGCTTTATAAACGCGCGACATTCCACCAACGCCAAGCAAGCTGATGAATTCAATTTGGTTTATTACCGGTGCCCCGGATAACTCTGTGTTTGCCATGTTCAATTCACTTCGTTTTGAAGTCTCCGGTACTTATGAGTAGTAACCGGAGCTGAATAGAGATTATTAGGGGGTAATTGTCATGTACCCGTTTTGCCTGGTTTTCACATAAAACTGCTGTAATGCTGGCTGCTTTTAGCTTGGGGATGCGGAGCTTGATTATTCCGTTTCTGCTGTCACAGGCTGGTCTGCGCCAGTTGTGACGTTGATTTTTTGGAAGTCGCTTTTCGCTTGAGCGATGTTTTTTCTCAAGGCGCTGTCGCCCGGGTTTTCTTTGAGCAAGTCTTCGTAGAGACTAATCGCTTCTTTTTGTTCTTCCTGGGCTTGCTCAAATTTGCCTTGTTTAGCATGTAATAACGCCAGTTTGCTGAGTGGGCTGGGAATGCGAGATGACTGTGTTTCGTCTCGCTTCAGCAAGTTAAGCGTTTTGTTGTACATTTCTTCGGCTTGAATCAGTTTGTCTTGCGCCTCACATACCCGCGCCAGGTCTTCATATGTGCTTGCTTTTGTAGCTGTAGTCACTTTGTCCGACTTTTCTTCAAAGAAAATTGCCTTTCTATATAATGATTCGGCTTCTGCAAATCTGCTCTGGTCTTTCAATATTGTGGCAAACATCGCCATGCAGCGTGCTTGCTTTGCCGGGTCTGCCAAAAAAATGTAGCTGCTCAACTCTGCTGCGGGTTTGTACATCCACTCTGTAATTGAATAGTTGCCCTGTTGCCATTGCGAAAACGCCAGGTCTTGAAACTTGTGGCTGGCGGTATTTGAAACAAAGGCGCCCAGCAGAAAAGGCAACACAAGCGTTGCGGCCAGTGTTTTAACTGTGCCGTTTGCGTTGCGGCTAGTCTTTGTGTTTTTGAATTCAAAGGTGGTGCTTGCAGGCTGGCTTGGGCTGTCAATTGTGTGAGCATTGAGTGAAGTGCACAATAGATTGATAAAGGGTTTGTGTTTTGGCTCAAGCGAATGCTTAATCACAAACAGGGCTGCAAGCCAGATGCACGCAGGTATAAACACTGTCGCCATAAACGACCAGATGGTGCCGACATCATCAGACCCGAAAATCAAGCTGTGCAGCACTGATGCCGCTGCACCCAAGATGAGGCAAGCACAAAGGAAAAGCAGGCGTTTGCTCGATTGCGACAGTTCTGTGCGCACATTAATCACGCTGCCGTCAGCATCTGCACTTATGCTGCCTTTGCTTTGCACAGACAGTATTCCAGACTGGCTGGGCGTAAGTTCGAATGATTGTCCTTCGACCCAGCCGCTTAGCGGTTTGCTTTTACTGGCATTGTCGTTATCGCAAAACTGTCCCAAATGCTCTGCGCATTCTGCAACTTTTAGCTTGGTTTTGAGCTGGTAGCTTTTCGTAAACGGCGCAAATTTCATTGGCGGCAAGCTTCCTGATTCTTTATTTTTCCAATATAGCCCTATTTGCAAAATGCGAAAAGCATAAGCAGGTCACATTCAGGTAAGCAGTTTGTTAAGTCGTTTCCAGGGCAGGCTGGGCGGAAGCTTTTAATGCTTCCAAACCTTCAGTATCCCAGCTACGTTGCTAAAGTCATCAGTCCAAATGCGTATTTGCGGGTCTGTTTTGGCTAAGTGTATTTCGACATCAGGCTTGAGCTTTTGGGCGCATTCTAAAATTGCGGCGTTGGTTTTCTCGTCTTTGCAGCCCACAACATAGCCTGAGGGCAGGTTTGCTGCAGTGGCGTTTGTGCTGATTACATAACAAGGAATATTGAATGAATTGATCAAATTGCCAACCTCAAGGGTGAGGTTGACGTATTTATTTGATGTGTGAAATGCGATTACACCATCAGGCTTTAGATGACGCAAATATTCTTTGAAAACTTCCACCGTTAGCAAATGAGTGGGCACTGAGTCGCCTGTAAATGCATCGACAAGCAGTACGTCAAATTGCTGCGGTGGCTGGTTTTCCAGAGTTTTGCGTGCGTCGCCGAGCAAGACTCTGTTTGTGGCTTTGCTATCGGATAAAAACGTAAAATATTTGCGTGCAACCTTTTCGATTTTGGGGTCTAGTTCATAGAAAGTGAAATCATCACCTGCTTCTCCGTAGGTGGCGATTGTCCCTGCTCCTAGCCCGATGGCGCCTACTTTTAGCGGACTGTGTCCTTTTAGTTCTTTCAAGGCCTTGTACAGCACGCCCCAACCGCTGAGCTTCGAATAATATGTCATGGGAATCATGCGTTTTTCAGGACTGTTGTACTGGCTTCCATGAACAACGTTGCCGTTGTTCAGCTCTGTTCTGTCCTTTGTTTTTGTAATGGTGAGGCAACCATAAAAGTTGCGTTCGCTGTCAACGATGCCTTGCCCGCTAACCTGTACTGCGGCTACAACCACACCAAATAAAGAAAGCGGAACAGCCGCCATTGTAGACCACATTGCAATGCCTGCTTTTCCTGCTTTGACTTGTTCTGGAATTCTCCGCAAGAGGTCATACCAGGCCCAGACTAGAATAATGAATCCAAGAAATGCGGGTTCTAAATTTGCGTTGAGATAGAGCGGTGCGACAAAATTCTCGATTATGCCGCCGAGCGCGCCTCCCACTGCGAGCATTAGGTAGAACAATGTTAGGTATTTGGGGGCAGGTCTTTTTGCCGCTAATGTGGCGTGAAAAAACGAGCAAAAGCAAAAAACAAGTGCACCTGTTACTGGGAAAGTTAAAAGCGATCTGCGGCAAAACGGCTCTGCTACCCAAAGTGCAATTGAGAGCCAGGCCATTAGTCTTGTGCTTTTTTGGAAGCTTTCTGTTCCGAAAGCAAGAATGAAAGTAAGCAAGTACAAAACCAGAGGAACTATCCAGAGCAATGGCAGCGGAGCCACAGTCGTGGTCATGAAAGTTGTAAATGATATGAGAGTGATGCAACCGGCGGCACTGAGGAAAAGCCAGAGCATTATTTGCGGAAGAGCGGGCGGCGTTGCGTCGCTTGGGCTCTCTAACTGCTCTTCTTTACGGAAAAACTTGGGTAAAATTGCCATGCATAAAATGAGCAGAATTATTGTGCTCCAATATGCGTAAACGCAAATGGATGAAGTTTTCGATAATGTAAGTGCCGGCTCAAAGGCGAATGGGTATGCAAGAAGAGCGCCCAGAGAGCCAATGTTTGATAGGCTATATAGAATGTAGGGATTTTTCCAGCCTGATAATCGACACCAGTTTTGGGTCATGCCACTTACTGTGTAGAGCATGATGCAAGGCACGCCGATGCATTGAAATAATAACCAGAGCAAACCAACTGGTGCATACATGTCTGCAATCGACTTCCAGTCAGTGTCAACGGGAAATCGCATGAATGCTAGCGAGAGGGCGGCGATGCCAAAGTATGCAAATAGCTGAATGCGAGTTTTAAGCTTGCTAAGTAAAAAGGTTATTGAATAACCAGCTACAAGCATCAGCTGGAAAAATAAGAGGCAGGCACCCCATATGGTGGCAGTAGCCCCCATTTTAGCAGTGGCGATTTTGCCGATTAATGGTTGAATCAGAAAGGACAAAAATGCTGATACTAAAACGATAGCGCAGAGCAGGAATCTGCTCAGCCGCTGCTTGTCGGCATCAGTGGCGCCGGGCGAAGAGCTGCTTTCGTTTGCAGATGGCTCGGGCTCGTTTGATACCATTTTGTCCTTTGGACTACTTGCGGGTTAGTTTCATAATAATTTGATGGTGCTTCGGATGCGAGCGCAACAAATTTTCCCAGTTGCCTTTAGTAAAGTCATTCAGGTCGAAAGCCGGCGCCATCGTGCAGCCCATCAGTGCCCAGTCGCCGCCCGGTTTGATGTAAGAGGCTTGATATGTACCACGCATTACCGTGTGTTGCAGCTTTTGTCCGTTGAGTATATCTTGACCCAGTATAGTTGTTCTGCATTCTCCGTTTGGAAGAAGTTCGATCAGTTCTACCGGGTCACCCATGTAGAAGTGGTAAGTTTCATCAGATTTCAGGCTGTGAAACTCAGAGAAGCTCTCGGTAGTTACAAGGAAATAAATGCACGAACTAAACGCGTGGTCAGTCACGTAGCGCCGTGGCAATGAAGGCTGCGGCAAAATTTCGTCCGAGCAATAACTTTGTCTGTAGTATCCGCCTTCAATGGGCAGCGGCTCTAATCCAAAGATATCGATTATTTCTTGCGGAGTCATTTGTTTTTCTCCATACCGTTCTTGTCCAAGCTTAGGGTTAACTTACTGTCCGAGGATGTAAGCAAACATTAGCGGTGCGACGATTGAAGCATCAGACTCAATGACGAATCTGGGTGTTTCTTCTTCGAGTTTGCCCCAGGTAATTTTTTCGTTTGGTACTGCGCCACTGTATGAGCCATATGAAGTTGTGCTATCTGAAATCTGGCAGAAATAGCCCCAATAACGCACTTTCTCTTGCAAGTCTTGCTGAATTAGTGGCACCACACAAATTGGGAAGTCGCCGGCAATGCCGCCGCCAATTTGGTAGAAACCAACGCTCTGGTCTTTGTTGTTTGCTTTGTACCAGTCGATAAGTTCTGCCATCGACTCAAGACCTGATTTGTAAATTTGGTAGTTTGAAAGCTCGCCTGAATAGACGTGTGAAACGAAGATATTGCCGAGGGTTGAGTCTTCCCAACCTGGTGTCCAAATTGGCAAATTCTTTTCGCAAGCAGCAATCATCCACGAATTTTTCGGGTCAATTTGGTATGACTTTTCAATGCTGCCATTGCGAATTAGCTGATACATGAATTCGTAAGGGAAATAGCGTTTGCCTTCTTTGTCTGCGGCTTTCCAGAGGTCTAGCACCTGGTGTTCGATGGCGCGGATTGCTGTGTCTTCGGGAATGCAAGTGTCGGTAACGCGGTTCATGCCCTTTTCGCGCAAGGCAACTTCTTCTTTTGGTGTTAGTTGACGATAGTTTGGAACTCGCACATAGCTGTTATGAGCAACAAGATTGAAGATGTCTTCTTCGAGGTTTGCGCCTGTGCAGCAAATTGCATGAACTTTGTCCTGGCGAATCATTTCCGCAAGTGAGAGTCCAAGTTCTGCGGTGCTCATGGCCCCTGCAAGAGTCATGAACATCTTGCCGCCCTTTTCGAGGTGAGCGTTGTAAGCTTCGGCTGCGTCAACAACAACGGCGGCGTTAAAGTGTCTGAAGTGATGTTTGATGAATTCCTTCACTGACAATTTGCTCATTGTTTCTTTCTGTACTGTCGCCATTGGCTTACACCTCAAATCGGTTTTTTGGATCCGAAATAATAGCCGAAATTCGCTGCGATTGCGGGCTTGATGAGGGTTTTGTAGCTTCTTGAATTCTATATCTTTACGAAAGCCCCTTTTGTTTCGTAGGGGCGCGCCCGCAGCCGAGGTCACCCAATAACACCGGGCGACGCCATGGATACTGCTGGCGAACTAAAATGGAGCCGAATCAAGTTCGA
>CAZJLR010000103.1:0-16179 GCA_964546815.1 uncultured Candidatus Obscuribacterales bacterium
CCGGCTTCGCTAAACATTCGAGTTCGCCAGCAGTATCCATGGCGTCGCCCCCACAGGCAATGGAATTTTTGGGCGGTCGACTGGATGAAACTTAGTCGAAAGTTTGAAAAGTCATTCCTATGTATAAGGAATGACCTCAGACCAAATACATAATTGCGAGATCTCAACTTAAGCTGGCGAATGCCCCTGGGGGCGCAGGCTTCCAGCCTGCTTATCAGTCAAATCTCCGATCAACTTCTTAACCATGAAAAAGAGAAAATCAGCAAATGATACCAAGTTGTTGAGAGCAAACTAAGTACCACCATCTGCGCTAATCTCATCAAGCAAATCAAGTGATCTAGTCAACAGATAGCCCAAAAGCCACCATCAGATAGATATTGAATATCTGCACCTCATGACTACCACGACACTAAATGTCGCATTCTCTACTTGTAATCGGGTAAGCATTTTTGCGGCTTCTTGTCTGCTTCTTGAAATCAAAAAATAGGTGAAAGAACATTCCGCAATGAAATTGCCGGCCTGATGGTTGACCTTGTTTGGATCTGTTATCCTAGAACCGCTGACAGAGACCATCTGGCTCATATCGTCACGTTGTATTTTCCAAATTAGGGAGAAATTGAACTCATGGAAGAAAAGGACGCCTTCGAGCGCGTTAAGAAGGTTGCCGTTGCTCAGCTCAGCGTTAATCCTGACGAAGTGACAATGGAAGCAAGCTTCACCAAAGATCTCGGTGCAGATTCACTCGACACAGTCGAATTGGTGATGGCGCTTGAAGAAGAATTCGGCATGGAAATTCCTGACGAAGATGCTGAAAAAATTACTACCGTTGGCGAAGCGGTTAAGTACATTTCTGGTCACCTCTAAATCCAATCGGATTAACGTGTTGAGCATCCCCAGCTGAATAAGCCGGGACGAGCGGCCCTGCCAAATCTCGCGTATCATTACGCTAGGAGAGGCTAGGGCAGCTGGACGGGGTGTTTACAACAGGTTGCTAAGCGCCTCAACTCAAAATCAAAAATGGTTTTGAGAAGGCGCGCAGGCACCGAAAAAGCACCAAATTAGTAGAAGCAGAATTATCCAACTTCAATGACTAAAAATAGAGTAGTTGTTACAGGCATCGGCATCGTCTCCTCACTGGGGAGCGACATAGATACATTCTGGGGTAATCTGCTTGCCGGTAAATCCGGCATATCCAAAATCACGCTGGTGACTGAAAAGCTTCAGTCTGCCTGCAAAATTGCGGGTGAAGTTGCAAATTTCAACCCGCTTGATTATATGGAAGCCAAACAAGCAAAAAGAATGGACAGATTCATTCAATTTGCTGTGGCAGCAAGTCACTCCGCAGTCAAAGACGCAGGTCTGAAGCTGGCCGACGAAGACCCAACAAGAGTTGGCGTAGTCGTCGGTTCTGCCGCTGGCGGCTTCGATACCATTGAGAAGAATTACAAAGTTCTCATGGAAAAGGGACCAGACCGTTGCTCGCCATTCACAGTACCAATGTTGATCGTCAATATGGCAGCTGGTTGGGTCTCAATGATCCACAATGCCAAAGGACCCAACACATGCTCTGTGACTGCATGCGCGACTTCGGCAAATTCAATTGGCGATGCAGCCAGAATTATAGAAAGAGGCGATGCAGATGTGATGTTCGCCGGCGGCGCAGAAGCTCCGGTTACCGCATTATGCATGGCAGGATTCGCTGCAGCCCGCACCTTGTCGCTTAGAAATAACGACCCAGAAAGAGCAAGCCGCCCATTCGACAAAGACCGCGATGGTTTTGTCATGGCAGAAGGCGCTTGCATTCTAATTCTCGAATCATTGGCTCACGCCCAAAAGCGTGGCGCAAGAATATACGCCGAGTTTGCCGGTTATGGTATGACGGGCGATGCGCATGACATAGTCGCACCTTGTGCTGATGGTGATGGAGCGTCTCGTGCAATGAATGCTGCACTAAAAGATGCTAATCTTCAGCACAGCGATGTAGCCTATATCAATGCTCACGGCACCTCGACTCCGCTTGGCGACAAAGCCGAAACTCTAGCCATCAAGCGCTCTTTCGGCGATCACGCTTACAAATTAGCGGTGAGTTCGACCAAATCTATGACCGGTCATTTGCTCGGTGCAACCGGTGCAGTCGAAGCTGCAGTATCCATAATGTCTATCAAAGACTCGGCAATTGCCCCTACAATTAACCTCGACAACCCCGATGAGGGATGCGACCTGGATTATGTGCCAAACGTGGCACGTAAGGGCGTAGATATCAAGGTGGCAATGTCAAACAGCTTCGGTTTTGGCGGGCATAACGCTTGCCTTGTTTTCAAGAAATACGAGCCCTGAAAAAAATGACGGAACTAGTCGGCAAAAGTATCAGCGAACTTCGCAAGCTTCTGGACAGTAAAGAAGTAAAAGCAAGAGAAATCGCCGAAGCTCACATCGCGCATGCCAAAAATTCCGATAGCGAACTTGGCTCTTTTAATTGCATAACTGAAGAGCTTGCTCTCTCTCAGGCAGACCGGGCTGACAAGCTAATTGCCGAGGGCAAAGCGCAGTCACGCTTAGCCGGCATTCCAGTGGCACTTAAAGACAACATTTGTGTGCCCGGCTACAAAACCACGTGCTCAAGCAAAATTCTCCAGAACTTCGTGCCGGCTTATCAAGCGACAGTTGCTGAAAAATTAGACGAAGCCGGTGCGATTTTCATTGGCAAAACAAATATGGACGAATTCGCCATGGGTTCGTCAAACGAAAACTCTGCATTTAGAGTCTGCAAAAATCCCTGGGACACAAAACGGGTACCAGGCGGCAGCTCTGGCGGTTCAGCCTCGGCGGTAGCTGCGGGTACGACTGTTGTCTCACTCGGCTCGGACACAGGCGGCTCAATCAGACAACCGGCATCATTTTGCGGCGTTGTAGGCATGAAGCCGACATACGGCACAGTTTCAAGATTTGGTTTGGTAGCATTTGCATCTAGCCTCGACCAAATTGGCCCATTCGGACGCAGCGTTGAAGACGTCGCCGAGGTGCTAAATATTATTTCAGGGCATGACCCCAAAGATTCAACTTCATACCCGCAGGCTTTGCCAAACTACGTCGAAGAGGCGAAAAAGCCGATAAAAGGGCTGAAAATCGGGCTCATCAAAGAGCTAATTGGCGAAGGTATCGACGAGGATGTGCGCAAAGCAATCTTGTCGGCGGCTGAAACATTTAAAGAGCTCGGAGCATCTATTGTTGAAGTCTCAATGCCTCACCTGAAACACTCGTTACCGGTGTATTACTTGATTGCAACAGCAGAAGCATCGGCAAATTTGGCTCGCTATGATGGCGTGCGCTATGGACATCGCAGTGATGAAGCGCCAGACCTTTTGACTATGTATTTGAAATCGCGCCAGGAAGGATTCGGCACCGAAGTAAAACGCCGTATCATGCTCGGCACTTACGCTTTGAGTTCTGGCTATTACGACGCCTATTACAAAAAAGCACAGCAAGTAAGACGTTTGATCAAAGAAGAATTCGACAAACAATTTGCTTCATGCGATTTGCTAATGTCGCCAACGTCACCATCGGAAGCTTTCGAGATTGGCGCAAAAACAGACGATCCGCTTACAATGTATCTTTCAGATATAGCCACAATTCCAGCAAACCTTGCCGGCATTCCTGGTATTTCATTACCCTGTGGATTTGGTCAGCACAAAATGCCGATTGGACTTCAAATTCTTGGTCCCGCACTAGCTGATGCTACCGCTCTTCGAGCCGCCTATGCCTTTGAACAGGCGAGCGAGTTTCACAAGAAACACCCAGACAATTTTTTTTCTAAAGCCGCATCACACGCATAAACGCAAACTGCCAACGAGGTAAACCCTATGAAGATCAACAAACCAACTCTAGCAATTACTTGCAGCTTAATAACCGCAATTGGGCTAGCTGCTGGTGCATTTGCCCAGGGCAGCAACGATTTTTTCAATAGCGCTCCATCGTCAGGCGGTGGCGGTGGCGGACAAATCGATCGTCCACCAGGCGTTGCAGCTGCCGAGCAACAAGCTCTCAAACAACAAGGTGGCGGCGGAGATTACACTTCCGACGAAAAGCGCATGCAGAAAAAATACAAAGCAAACATGCGTGCAGCCGATGACTTAATTTCCAAAGCGGAGAAGATGGTCAAAGACGGCGAAAAGAAAAAAGACGACAAAATGGTCAAGAAGGGCAAGATTCTGAAAGAAGTTGCTGAAAAACGCCTCAACGAACTCAAAGAAAACAATCCACTGCCCGATAACAAATAGAGTGTTGAAATAGCATTTACAGGGGCGGCGCTAAGCGTCGCCTCTTTTTTTATGGCTTCCGACATCGTTGCCATGGGTATATAGTGTTTGCAAGGCATGAGGAATTGAAAAATGATCAATCAACCCAACAATCGCGAATACGAATTCGGTGAGTTGCTCTCAATGGTACTTGCGATGTTTCAACAACGCATAGGCATCATAATTGGTGGCATATTGTTTTCAGATTTCGTTCCGATGCTTGCGCTGATACCAGCAGGAGTCGTCGCCGGTTTTACCTGCGCAGGAATTAACTGGAATGAGCCATCGGCTGCAGATTTCCCACGAATGATTCCGATGTTGATTACAGGCTTTGTCTGCATCATCGTCACCATATTAGCCTCAGTTGCGCTGAAAATTGGCTGGGTATCAATTTGCCTCAAAATCACTAAAAATGAGCCGGCACCATTTTCAGAGTTCTTCTCTAACTTTAGTTATTTCATGAATTTTCTGGCAACCGGGTTTCTCATGTACCTGATTATCGGTGCCGGAATGTTGTTGCTAGTTGTTCCAGGCGTTTTCCTTGCAATCAAATTAGCCTTCGCACCTTATCTTGTTATCGACCAAAACATGGGTCCTATCGAAGCACTTAAGGGCAGTTGGGAAATGTCGGAAGGATACAGCCTGAAGATTTTCCTGGCTGGTGTTGCTTACCTTGTAATTAACGCAGTGGTGTCATTCATTCCGCTGGTCAACATTGTAGGACCATTGCTTGTTTCAGGACTTTTCTATCTCATTATTACGACTTTGTACCGCGCAAAGAAAGGCGATCTTGTAGCACCAAATTAAGTGCTAGGGGAAGGGCGTGGATATTGATCTGAGAGCGGGCGACGCATGGCGTCGCGCCTACAGTTTTAAACGGATTTGGATCTCCGCGATCCTCAGATACGGTCCGGGATCGAGAGTTACGGTCCGGGATTGAAAGTACGGACCGGGATTGAAAGTACGGACCGGGATTGAAAATACGGACCGGGATCGCGAAGATTCGGATTCGATCAATACGGATAGGGATCTGTCGGACAGACTTACTCTAGTTCAGTTAGGACAGCGATGAAGATGTCTACCAGGAATGGGTCAAATTGCATTCCAGCTTGAGACTTAAGTACGCGTTTGGCTTTTTCTGTGCTCATCGCGGGTCTGTATGGTCTGTCGCTGATCATGGCGTGGTAAGCCTCAACAATTGCCACGATACGTGCAGCCAGTGGAATGGCATCGCCCTTTAGTCCAAGTGGATATCCCGTGCCATCCCAGCATTCATGGTGGTGTTCTAAAATATCGCAGATTTCTTTTAGCGCAGGCACGCTGCGCAACATCTCAGCACCCAGAGTAGGATGCTGCATCAACAGCTTAAGTTCTTCAGCCGTAACCTGACCTTTTTTGTTGATGATGTCTTCCGGCACATGCAACAAACCTACGTCATGCAACAAGCTGGCAACACGAATTTGCTCTACCTGCTTAGCCGAAAGTCCGAGGACTTTTGCCACCATTTCAGCAAAGCGAGCTGTTTCTAGATGGTGCACTTTGTTATATTCCGATTTGGAATACAGTGCACCAGCCATTCGCTTAACTGCATCGAGAACAGACTCTTCTGGTTGGCCACTCGGCGGCTTTTCCATGGGTTTGTCAAAAACAGATTTTGAGGCGGGCTTGCTTACTGGAATGCCTGGCGGCATTGGCGGCTCAACTGGAGGTACAGGCTCAGTTGCTTTAGCCGCAGCGGCAGCTTGAGCTGCTGCCTCGGCAGCCTTAGCTTCTTTGTCTTTGAATTTCAACTCAGATGCAACATGCACCTGGTTGCGTCCCATTCTTTTAGACATATAGAGTGCCTTGTCGGCAAGCTCTAAAAGTTGATGCTGGTTGTCGGCATCGTCGGGATAGCAAGCTACCCCAATTGAAGCACTCACGTTCAGCTGAATATCTTCGTGCGTAATCACCTCTCGGTTTAGAGTTTTTCGCAAACGTTCTGCGACAACTCTTGCACCTTCAAGACTGACTTCAGGCAGCACGATTAGAAATTCTTCGCCACCATATCGAACAGGAATATCAACATCGCGGCAATCGCGTTTGATGATGTGCGCAATCGCTTTCAAAACTGTGTCACCAACAGGGTGTCCATAGGTATCGTTGATTGATTTGAAATGATCAACGTCAAGCATAATGGTGCAAAGATTGCGGCTATAACGCTCGGCAATTCTGAGTTGCTCGGCTAGCTTTTCCTGCCCGGTACGGTGGTTGTACAACGAAGTCAAACCGTCTGTCGTAGCCTGTCTTTCTACTCTCTTATAGAGCCTGGCTGTCGTCACACTGTTTGAAAGTTGATCTACAAGTTGACGCAAGAAATTCTGGTTATCTACGCTCCAAACATGGTCTGACTCGCACTTATGCCCGCCGAACAAACCATGCACTTTACCTTCATAAGTAATCGGCAAATAAAGCAAAGAATAAATATGATAGTGCGAAAGAACGTCTTTTCTAAACGGCTCAACTTTCTTTTCTCGCATCACATCGCTAATGAACAAATCATCTTGCGGATTGAAATTGTTTTTGAATATTTCAAGAAGCAAAAGATCTCTATCTTTGTCCATCAAACTGTATGAGGGATCAGAACAATACTCTTGCCTGATTGAATCATGCGGCTCTTCTTCTGATGGCAGCACCACAAAGCAGCAATCGAGGTGAATCCAACCGGCAAGTTCTTCCAACATTTGACCGATATTTTCTTCAATGTTGAACGAACGACGCAGAGTATTTGAAATGCGATGCAACAAGCTATCTTGATTGCGCCTTATCTCAGCTTCACGCTGCTTTTCTCGCAGTTCTTTCGATTTGAGTTCAAGCTCTGCGTAAGTTTTTGAAATTTTTGCGTTTGCTTCGCGCTCTTTCTCGCCCACTTGCTCAAGACGTTTTGTGTAGTCTTCCATGAGCTTTAGTTGCATGGCAAGTTCGCGCTCTGTTTTTTTCACACGCAAAAGTGAGCGCACCCGGGCAAGCAATTCTGCTTCAACACAATTTTCATCGACGCAATCATCTGCACCGGCAGTGAGACCGTCGAGACGGCTTGTGGAGCCAGTTTCAGATGTAACAACAATCAGCGGAATAAACTTAGAATCAGCTTTTTGTTTAAGCTGTTTGTACAAAGGTTCTTTCGATGGAGATTGAATCTGGCTATCGACCACGATTATATCGGCTGGCGATGAGGCAAGTGATTCCATCACTCTTGCATAGTCATCAGTTTCCGTGACTTTATATGATGAGGCAAGTGTGCGAGAAAAACGTCTTCGCACAACACGATTGCTGTGCGCTAAAAGAACATGTTTCAGTTCGAAATCGCTGAGACTTGCGTTTTGGTCGTGACTGCGCAAAACCTGCAATGCCAGCGAAGGCAAACGCGATGCCAGATGCTGTCCGACAATTTCCAGGGTTTGCATATCGCTTGCATTTATTTCGCGACTGTCGTCAAAACAAACAAGTCGCAAAACACCTTTAACAATCCACCGATTTTCATCAAAGCTCTCGCGGATCGGCACAACAATGTAATGAAATTTCCTTGTGTCCGACTCTTCGCGGCCACGTCTTTTGAGTTTGCAATGTCCAACAAAAGACTTTTGAGTTTCGACAACTTCACTATTTATACTTGAGTTTGGTTCGGTTAAAGACTCATCGTTGCTGTCTTCCAAACTATCGACGCCGTACTCGGGCTTAGAATCAGGCTCGTCATTCGAAAAGGTGAGCAGGCGCACTAAGCCATCGGCTCTAAGCACATCAACAATTCCATGGTCAAAACCAAGAATGTTGCATATGTGCCTACGAACGGCATCTAACTCTTGCCCAGGGTCAACCTGTGTAGACGAATCTGCGGCATTATGGCCGGGTTCGCCCCCAGATGAGTCTCCTAAATTTTTGCTGCTCGTCACTTCCGGGAATTCCGATACATCTTGGTAATGGCTAAGGCATATATCCTCTATGCCTCTCCAGTACTGAGTTTAGCAGAAATACGAGAACACGGCCTTAAGCCATGAATTTCCGCCACCACCATTGGAACATGAACAATGTCCAGAGCTGCTTGCGGCGGTCAAATCGACCTGTATTGTGCTCGTCGAGAAGTTTGGAAATATAACTCCACTCAAAAATGCCCTGTTTTTTCACAAAGCTTTCGGACAAAAGCTCGTCAACAAGCGGCTTAAAGTCTTCGCGCAACCATTTGGCAACCGGTATACCGAAGCCTTTCTTTGGACGCTTCAAGATGCTTTCAGGCAAGAAAGGCGCCACAGCTTTTTTAAGCAGATATTTGGTAGTCATACCGTGCAATTTGTAAGAGCTCGGTTGCGACAAAGCGAATTCAACTAAAGGATAGGCAAGGAAAGGCAATCTAACCTCAAGTGAAGCAGCCATAGATGAGCGGTCGGACTTAACCAGCAAGTCATCTGGCAAGTAGGTAATCATGTCTAATTTCATGATTTGCGAGACTATGTCGTCATCAGAATTACCGCCGCCGCCCATGCGCAGCACATCAGGAAGAATGTCTTCTTCCTTAGTTAGGGTGAGTACATTGCTTTTCACAAGCTGAACTTGTTCAGATAGCGGCAGCGACCCCATCCAGTTCAGGTGCCTGTCAACAGGAGATCGGTTGGCGCCTTCAATGAATTTTTTAGCCTTAAAATCAAAGCTGAGATTGTTTGTTGACACGGGCAAGCTGCGAATCATCGGCTCGATCACGTTTGTGCGCAGTGCTTTCGGCACACGGCGCCAGACGCCGGCCAACTTATGTGCCTGGTATGTCGGGTAGCCGCCGAAAAGCTCATCTCCGCCTTCGCCTGCCAGAGCTACTTTGACCATTTCACGGGTCATTTTTGAGAGGAAGAAGGTAGGCACGATTGAAGCGTCGGCAATGGGCTCATCCAAATAGTCCCAGAGTTCTTCAAGAGTGGCGCGAGCTACGTGGGGCGAAAACCAGGCAAGATGATGTTCTGTGCCCAGATGCTTCGCCACAAGGTCGGCATGAGCAGATTCATCAAATGATGACTCACCAAAACCGATAGAAAAGGTTTTCAGCTTGCCAGTGCTCACTCTGCTTGCAAGTGCGGCAATTGATGATGAGTCGATGCCGCCAGAGAGAAACACGCCGACAGGCACATCGGCAATAAGCCTCAATCGTGTTGATGTTGAAAGCAGCTCGACTAGTTTTTCAGATGCTTCCTGCTCGTTGAGTTTCTCTTTGGAAATTTTTGGAGTCCAATAGCAAGCGGTGCGCAACTGCCCGCCTTGAACCATCAAATAGTGCGCGGGCATCAATTTGCGGATTCCGTCAAAAATCGACAACGGAGCCGGCACATATTCGAGCGCCAGGTACTTCTGCAGCGCTTCCATACATAGTTCTTTCTTAGAGCGTGGGTGCGCCAAAATGCCTTTCAGCTCAGAACCAAAAATGAGTTGACCGCCGAAGACTCCGTAGTGCAAAGGTTTTTCGCCCATTCTGTCTCGGGCAATCAAGAGGCGCTCTTTCTCAGAGTCCCAGAGTGCAAAAGCAAACATGCCTTCTAAGTACTGCAAGCAATCGACGCCGTACTCTTCATAAAGGTGGACGATGATTTCAGTATCTGTGGTTGTTTTGAGCTTGTGACCCTTATCAACGACCAGCTTCGTCAGGTCTTGATAATTGTATATTTCACCATTGAAAACTATCCAAATCTTGCCGTCTTCATTGCAGATTGGCTGATGTCCGGTAGAAAGGTCGATAATTGAAAGACGGGTCATGCCCATCGCCACAGGGCCCATAACCAACTCGCCCTCATCATCGGGACCCCGATGGTGAATGCTGTGACACATTGCCGGCAGGTAATTCTCAGACTGCTCTAGAGGCTGTCCGTTTAAGTTCATATAGCCGACTATTCCACACATAGCGTGCCTCCAGATATGCTCAGCCAGCGATGGCTCAAGGGCTTATTTTCCGCCTTTCTCACAAACTAGCATTAGAGCAATACAAGCCGCCACGTTGGCAACCGCAGAAAATCCCTTAGAAGCTTGTCATAAGAGGAGTCTGAGAAAGATAAAAGTGTAACGAAATGCAGATAGATGGCGATGGGCACGTCGAGAGATAGAGCTTTAAGGCAAAATCGGGTCAATCTGAACTCTTCTTTGCTTGCCTCTGGATTGAAATTCATAACAGGTAAACGGCAATAGATTTGGACACGTTGATACTTTGCTGCGCACCATCTGCGATACTAACGCATAGAACGCAGATAAATATTCGATATATCCCAGATTAGAATTGGTTGTCAAACCGAAACGTAGTGGCGTCTGTGCCACTACAATTGTGTCAAGAGGACAATTCTAACTTAAGAAATGTCAAGGAATGGTTAAGTACCGCATCTGGGAATGCGAATATAAGACACCGCAAATAGGGTACCAATTGTAATGACAACTAATATCAAAACCCGCTTGTTCCCAAGAGCTAAGAAGGGTGGAAGCAAAATCCAGAGTTCTTTTTTACTAGCTCTTTCGCTCAACACGGTTTTAGTTTCAGCAGCATTTTCGCTAGACCAACCGGCACTTACTACAGTTGAACCAGCTACAACAGTCACCGAAACATCGGTTGCTGAAATCACAAAAAATGCTGATGGCACACCTAAGTTGCAATCAGAAGTTCAAATTACAGTTGAAGCTACTCCAGCAAATGGAGAGACACCACTTTTCACAAGACTTCCTGTTGAAGATTTGACGCCGAAAAAGCGTGGCAAAGCAAAGAGCCTGGCAAACTATGCCACCACTACAACTGCAAGTCTCGGCAATTTTATTTTTGACTTGCGCGGATTCGATTTTTCAAAAGAAGGCGCCGATGTAATTCTCGGGCAAAAGACCTGGAAAGGCGATTCGGCAAACGAATACACAGCACGTCTTCAACAAGACAAAAAAGAACTCGCCACAATTCAAGCTGTAATGCAAATTGCTGCATCTGTCGATAAAGACAGTGCAAAAGCAGAAAAAGGCAAAGCGATATTGAAAGATTTGCTTGGCGAAGCTCAAGCACAAAAGGTATATGACGAAGTGGCTGCAATTAATGCTGCAGACCTTCCAAGCGACCGCGAAAAACTAAGCTGGGATCTGGAAGAACGCAAAGACAAAATGACAGCCATTTTGGAAAAGTCTGCAGCCCAAGACAAAGTGATGCAAGACATCACTAAAAGACTTGAGAAATTCAACCATCGCAGCAAAACAATGCAAATCGCTGCCAAAGTTGCTTATTCAGGGCTAGGAATTGCAGCATTCTCGCCAACTCTAGTTGCCCCAATTGCAGAAACAGCCTTACTGGCATTTATGTATGCAACTGGTGGACCAGAGCAAGACAAACTTTTGAAAGAAGTGTATTTGAGCAAGATGATGCAAAGTCGTTGTGATTTGACCAACGAAAAAGCACACTTGATTGTCAGCAGTATGGATCTTGCATTACTCACCAACAACAAGAAATTGTATGCCTGGTCGAAAGAGTTGCTTGCCAGCATGACGGATAAGTCAACCGCAGAACAAATGTGTTCTACAAACAAAGAACCAATTCGTTCAGCATCAAGTTCATCTCCTGAAATTCAATAGATCAGGCTCATCGCGATAAGTATTAACAAAAGAAGCCGGCTTTTCCAAGTCGGCTTCTTTTGCTCTTTGAACTACACAACAAATAAAACTGTTGGCGATTTGCACTCTAGATGATTGTCAAACCTTCGCTGTTGCGATTCCAGTAATAGATAGGAATACCGGCTTCGCTCAGGTAGAGCCACTCGGCGGCACCAGTAACAGGCGGTTTATCCATAACTTGCCAAGTTTCAGAACCAATCATTTTGACTTTGTACACGCCAGAGTGTGCATCTTGCACTTGCTCGATGAGCTTAGTCCGATTGAATTCTGCGCTTTTCGTCCAACCTTTCAAGGTTCTATAATGACTATGAGCATTCACGCTGACCATTTTTGCTATCCTCGATCTGTGTTTGGAGCTCTGCGTTCCATGATTAGAATTCTAAGCCTAAATAATTGCTTTCGCCATCCGGCGCTCGTCACTATGGGATATGACTCTGGTCATTCCGGGGTAATATGCTGATATGAAGTTTTGGCCCTCACTCAGCTCGAAAAACTTGCTCAGCGCGCCGGACGAGCGCGCGATGGAATACATTAACGCCGACCTGCTCAGAAAGGTTGTTTATTTCGAATGGATTCTGATTGTTATCTGCGCCCTGGGTGAATACACCGCGCTAACAATGGGGCAGCCCGATCCGCAAGCTCCCAACCTGATGACCTCGCTGATTTTCCTATTCATTGTTTTTGTATTAAGCTTCGTCAACCCGGTACGCAACTCGTACTGGGACAGAATGTGCTTTCTATTTTTGGAAATCGTCACCATTACCGGTGGCGCCGCATCTGGTATTTCACGCTTTGTTTTTCCACTGTATATGGTGTCGGTCGCAAAAGCTTGCTTGATTTTAGATCGCCGCGGTCAGCTGATTATCTTCATTGCAGCGCTCATTACTCAATTTGCCAATGGCTGCTTTAAGTTCTACATCATCACCGACTGGGTACGCCGAGATCCATTTGCACTAGGCGCTGTGCTCAGCATGATGGGCAGCTCGCTCATCGAAAACTACATCGCAATTTCAATGATGGTTCTTGTAGGAATTTTGACTCTGACGCTGGTTTCAGAACAAAAAGCCAGACTAGAAGCAGAACGCTTGAGTAATGAAGTAAAAAATCTTGCCACCGAACTTGAGCGCACACGTATCGCACAGGAAATTCACGACAGCCTTGGACACACGCTAACAACGCTAAAAATTCAGCTTGAAGTAGCAATAAAATTTGCCGAGCGCGACCAGAAAAGGTCTACCGATGCGCTAGAACTTGCAAAACAACTCGCCAGCCAATCTTTAACGGACGTTCGCACCGCAATTCAATCTATAAGACACCCAGACTTCGACCTTAAAGAAGCAGTAAACTCACTGGCAAAACAACTGCGCCAAACTGAAACAATCGAAGTTAACCTTGATATTAGTGTCCCCGATGCAATGACTTCAACGGCGGCTTACCAACTTTTTCGCATTATTCAAGAATGCCTTACCAATGTGATGAAACACGCAGAAGCAAGCCAGGTAACAGTTTTGCTCAAAAATGACGGAAAGAGAATAGAGCTCACGGTGTCAGATAATGGAAAAGGAATATCAACCCAGGGTAAATCTCAGGGCTTTGGTATAAGGGGCATGCAAGAGCGGGTAGAAAGTATGCATGGTACTGTGGAAATTGAAAGCCAGCCCGGTGAGGGCACAAAATTGCAGGTGATAATTCCGCTATGATTCGACTTTTGCTTGTGGACGACCAAACCTTAATTCGCCAGGGATTGGCTTCGCTCTTGTCACTAGAAGATGATTTCGAGGTGGTAGGCCATGCAGGGCATGGAGCCGAAGCAGTTTCGCTGGTTGAATCTTTAACTCCCGACTTAATTTTGATGGACATTCGCATGCCTGTAATGGACGGCGTTGCGGCTACAAAAACAATCAGGGAAAAGCACCCAAACATCAAAATTTTAGTATTAACGACATTCGATGAAGATGAGTACATCGTGCAAGCCATGCAAGCCGGTGCTTCAGGCTATCTGTTGAAAGACGCCCCAACCGAACAACTTTCGGCAGCAATACGATCTGTGCACAACGGTTTTACGCAGTTGGGGCCGACTATTGCACCAAAATTATTTTCAAGACTGAATGCGCAAACAGCTACGCAGTCAAAAGAAGATGCCCAATCAATGTTTACAGGCAGAGAATTAGAAATTTTGCTGCTATTAGGGCAAGGCAAGAGCAACAAAGAAATTGCACAGACTTTGTATATCACCGAAGGAACGGTGAAAAATCACATCACGAAAGTCTTGTCATTGCTAAACGTGAGAGACCGCACGCAAGCGGCGCTTTGGGCTCAGCAAAATCTCTAATTTCATTGGGACTGGTTTGTTGAAAACCATTGACGCCAGCGTTGCCACCATGGCTCATGACGGCGACTGTCAGTAAGCAACTTTATTTGCTCTTGGCTAGACTCTAGTCTTGCTTCTAAATATCCAATTTTGTAATTGGCTGTTTCGAGCTTGGAAACAGCGTCTTGAAATTGAAACTCTGTCATTTCAAGCTTGGTTTTTAGTTCGATCAGCTCGCGGAAGTTTGACATTTGCAGAGAGGGCAATGCTCGCGGATCGTATTCGTAAGCATCGAATACTTCCACAAATTCTTTGGAGTCATTTTTTTTGTCTGATTCGCTCGCCGAATTTTTTTCATTGTTGACTGTTTTCTGCTGAGCTTGCCTGGCATTTGTGTCGGCATCAGGAGAAAAATTCTCTTGTTTATTTTCAGCGGCATCATCATCTTGATTGGCTGAATCAGCCAGCCAAATGGGTTTGACGCGCCAGGCCCAACCGTATGATCGCTTTACCTTATAGCCAGGAAAAATGCCATCTTCAAGCCTGCGAATTACAGCGCCTCTAGAAAGTCCTAACGCTTTTGCAGTTTCTTCTACTGTCCAATCTTGTGAGTTAAGGTCGCCACCAGTTGTGGTGCTTGCATTAGTATCGGCAGACTCTGCTTCTTTAGTTGAATCAAGCAACCCCTCGAGTCCATCTAGACTTAAATCGCTTGACTGGTGCTTCAACTTCGGCTGCATTAGCACGAACCTCCCCGAACGGTATCACTGATCTCAGACAATTATGGTGCCTCAGATCTTTATTGTCCAGCCCAGGCACCAGTGTATATACTTTCAACATAGAAGCTCGTACAAGCAATATAATGAAGATTGATCAACGAGGCAATCAATCGATGAAAATCGATTTCGAGTCTGTTTTCGACGAAAGTTTTTTCTCGCGACCTACTCTAAAGGTGGCACCAGATTTACTTGGAGCAATTCTTTGCCGCCGCTTGGCAGGAGGAGAAATATTGCATGCTGCAATCGTCGAAGTTGAGGCTTACACTGCTGACGATCCTGCCTGTCACGCTTCTCGCGGAAAAACAAAACGCTGCGAAGTCATGTTTGGACCAGCCGGACAATCATACGTCTACTTCATATATGGCATGTACAACTGCCTGAATGTTGTCACCGAACCTGATGGCATTGCCGGTGCCGTTTTGATCAGAGCAATTGATATCGATGGTGGAAATGGGCCAGGAAAGTTATGTAAAACACTGGCGATCGACAGAACTCACAACAACATCAACCTTATGGACCCAGCTGGAGAACTGTGGTTGGTCAAAGGAAAGAAAGTAAAGAAAAGCGAGATGGCATGTTCTGCAAGAGTTGGCATTTCGCAAGCGCAAGATCGTCAATGGCGTTTTTACTTGAAAGACCATCCACAGATATCAGTGAAAATAGTAAAGCCATATAAGCCAAAGAAAAAATCGACCAGGGTAATTTTGAAATGACTGCACGCAACAAACTATTCATGCGAGGTGCATTCGTATTGCTCTGGATGATTGTAATTTATTACTTCTCAGACCAGCCTAACTCTAACGAAGCAACAGAAAATATTTTCGGCGGCATCAATTATTTCGTGCGCAAAGGCGCGCACATGACAGAATATGCGATTTTGTTTTTGCTAAGTCTTTCTCTGCAAAATTCATATCTTGAAGCGAAATCAAAAAACAGCAAATTACCGTTTTTGATTCCATTCTTATTCACCGTCCTCTACGCAATCACCGACGAATGGCACCAATCATTCGTCCCAGGACGCAGCGCACTAGCATCAGACGTACTCATCGACTCATGCGGTGCATCAATTGCCACCCTCGCCGCCTTCATCCGCACGAAATTGTAGGGGCGACGCCATGGATACTGCTGGCGAACTCGAATGTTTAGCGAA
>CAZJLR010000104.1:0-15523 GCA_964546815.1 uncultured Candidatus Obscuribacterales bacterium
CATGGTTGCAAAATCAAGCACCTTTCACAAGATGCGGTTGTTGAAACGCTTACCTTTAATTTGAGCAATTGAAACTTGAAAACCTACGTCTGGTGGCAATGCGCAAAACAATTCACCAAGAAACGTAAAACAATTCGCCAAAATCCCACAAAATAATTTACCAAATCACACAGTACTAAAGCTTTAAGGCTTTTGTTTTGGCATTTCGAAATTTAGATGACGCGCTAACCACGGAGCGAGGTCTGACTCTAATTCGTTGATTTCTTCGGCGTCGATAAATCCTTGCCTGAAAACTTCAAGCATAATTCTCATGCGAGTATTGAAAACTTCAATTCCAGCAGTTTCTTTGGCGTGAATGTCGAGACCTTTCACTAGCTTGTCTGAAAGCGACGAAATGCGGTTTTGAACACCGCGCACGCTGATGTGCTGTCGCATTGCGATTGCTTTGTCTGTAAGACCCATAATCAAATCTGCCAGAATTGCCGATTCGCTTTCGTTAAGTAGCCCTTCGCGAATGTTGATGGCTTGTTGAACACCGCGCACAATCGGGTCGATATACGAATTGTCGTGCACCAAAACTGTTGTGATTGCGTGAGCCAGTTTTTCGTCGCTTTCAGTTTTTAGAGCATAGCCGTGGATGGCTTCATCTGGCACTATTTTGCCCAGCTCTCGCACATAAGTTTCTTTGTGAAATTGCGACCAGAACAATATTTTTGCGCGCGAATTCTCAGACCAGATGTGCTGAGCAGCTTTGATGCCTGTCATCTCAGGCATGAGAATGTCCATCACAATCATGTCTGGCTTTTCGCTGCGGAAAAGTCTCAGCCCCTCGGCACCGTTGTGGGCTTCAACTATTGTGAGGCCGCTGACAGTGTTTTTCAGGATATTGATTACATGTTGCCGCAGTGCGGCCATATCTTCAACTACCAGAACTTTGTACATGCAAGCGGATCTCCACAGTAGTGCCCTTGCCATCCGGGCCTTGCTTCCATGATACTTTAGCACCAATCAGGCCAGCCCTTAGTCGCATATATAGTGTACCTCTTGAACTTTCAGAAAGCATATCGGTATTTATGCCTTTTCCATCATCGCTGATACTTAACACAAGCCAAGAATCATCTTCGTCAATCAAAACTCTCACAGTAGATGCATTTGCGTGCTTGCAAACGTTTGTAAGAGACTCTTGCACCAATCTGTATATCAGTTGCTTCTCGACTGGCGAGAGGTTCTCCAAAATTTGATTTGATGCGTTTTGTTTAAAGCGTGCGTCAAAATTTCCGATCTTGGCGGCTTTGTCCAGTCTGTCTTCAATTGCCGCAGGCAAGCCGAACTCTTCTAGAACTACCGGGCAGAGTTCGTCCATGATTTCCCGAATTTCGGTCATGGTATCTGTCATCATTTTTGAGATAGACTCGCGCTCTTTTTCGTCTGGAGCCTTTGCATATTTTTCAAATCGCTTTTGAATTGTGCGCAAGTCATTTAAGACCTGGTCGTGCAAATCTGCCGCCAGCAAGCGCCTTTCGCTTTCATCTTGCTTGACGAGAGCTATTCGTGATTCTTGCAGCTCGTTATTGCGCAGTGCAAGTTCATATTGCTTTGCTTCAAATTGGCGCCGTTCTTCTTCTCGTTTTTTGAATAAATAGCCAACGAAACATGCAGCAGATATTGCTGTGGCTGTGCTCAATGGGTGACCGCTAGCACTAAACATCTGCCATGCCGCAATTTGATAAATGACACTCAACACGACAAGCTGAACAGTAAGTACGATTCTGCCAGCACCGGCCAGCTTATAACCTGCCCAGATGGCTCCTGCTGAGAAGAATAACAAGCCGACGCTGTGCCAGGCTAGGGCGCTGACTTCGTTTGATAAAGTGAGGGAGAACGGTCTTAGTGAAGGGATTAGTTCTTTAAATCCGTGCATGAGTTCTACGAAAATTGTTGAATCAACTTTCGCAAGCAGTGGCGAAAAACCTAAAATCACCAGCGACAGACCGAACGCTGCAGCCATGATTCGTGCAAATCTTTTTGCTCTGGGCGCTTCCAGAGAAAGGAGCATATTAGAATGCGCTCCTTCTAAGACCCATAACGTCATGCAAGTGAGATTCGAGTTTGTTTCTGTTTGATTGATTTTCAACAATAATTGTGACTAAATTGTCAGGGTCTGCTGCCCTATTGTTTTGCATGTAGAATGCCTTGATTTCATCCGGGAATGGCAAATCGATGTTTTGTCCCGTTCTTAATTCTACAATTCTCTTGTCGCCAATTCTATGTTCGTTGGTTTTTCCTGCATTGATGTCAGCAATCAACCATGCGAGGTTGCTGTCTTGGAAAGCAGCCTCGGCGATGCTTATGAGGCTATCGCCAGTCTTAACTTGATGAGTGGGACGTTGGTTCTTCAAAGCGTTTGCTTGAACTTGAGCAATGGTTTCTTCTTCAAGCTCTTCCTTTTCCTTTTCTTGTTGTTCAAGCTCCATCTTTCGTCTGGCTCTCAATAGCGATGGAATACTTGGCAGCAAGCCAAGCAAGGTGCTGTCCGAGTTGTCCTGTTCCTTTTCTGGTTTGGACGGATCATCCATCTGGAACGGAGGCATGATCATTTCATTTTGTTTTGACCCAAGTGTGCGCTTGATTGTGATTGTATTCTCGATAGAGCGTGTACGCATACCAGCGCTGTGGTCGAAATCTCTCATCTTAGAAGTGCCGGTTATTGCCAACACTGCAGACAATGTAATTTCTTTTCCAGGAAATCTCTTTGCGCCAATCAGAATGTCATTGATATTCAATTGGCTGCCCAATCTATCTCCAGGCATTCTTGTCGCGGCAATATCTTTTGTGTTGATTGTGTCGATTTTTCCTTCTGTGCCGGCTGTCTTCTGTCCGGCATTTTCTTTAGCTGTTGCAGCTGCTTCACTTCTTGCTTTAGCAATGCCGGCTGCCGCGAGTATAAGTCCGATTTCTGCACCTGTGAGGTAACGGTTGCCGTTGTCTGTTCCCGGCAAACCTGTTCTTGTTCCAATGACTTTGTTGCCGCTAACGTCAATGCTGCGTATTCCGGGAATGCCGGCGACAGGTTCGCCACCATTCGTATTGCCGCCCGTGCTGCCTGTGTCGCCAGGTCTGCGACCTGTTATGACATCTTGTCCGCGACCGGTTGTGACATCTTGTCCGCGTACATTCTGTGCCGACGATTGATTTTGTCCTTTTGAAGTAATCTCTACTCGTCCTGTCAATTGTGATTGTGCATCAATGCGAGTAGTGCTATGGGTGCTGGCATCGAGTTTTGCTGTATTGTTAGCTGTATCGGGCTTTGCTATGTTGTTGCTTGTTTCGACTTTAGCTGAGCTTGTTGGGCTGTCTGTGCGAACCAACGAGACTGCTGGAATGATTGCTTTGTTGCCGGCGTTGGCATCAGATTGAGCAATTGGCTTTTGTTCATTATTAACCAGGCTGATTGGGCGCAACGCAGTCGCGTTTTCAGTTGTGGCTGCGTTGTGCGATTCACGAGCGGCTGTTTGGATGGTCGAAATAAACACAGGCGGCAGAATTGCTTGTACTGTGGGAGTTGTTTTTACAACGTCGCCGCCGTATTTTAATTCTTGCCGTTGTTCTGTAGTTTTACTTTGTTCGTTTTGTTTGTATTGGTCAGCCGCTTTAGATTGTTCTGTTGATTTTTGCTGTTCAACTCTAGCTTGTTCAAGTCTCGCTTGTTCGGTCTTAACCTGTTCTACCTTGCCTTGCTCGGCACGATTATTGCTGCTTTCCAATACTGGTGAAGCGGTCTCAGCTTTTGCATTAGGGAGAGTCTGGTTTTTGCTTGCTACTTCTGCATTTGACTGCTGTTCTACTCTGCCTGCAAGAACCGGAGACGTTGCAGCCGGAGTTTCTGGTCGCTGGCTTGGCTTCGGCGATTCTGCTTCGGGTTGGCGAGCTGCGTTTTGTTGCATCGGTCTTTCGCTCTTCAGAGACTCTGGCTGTGTAAGCCCTTTGCTGATTTCTTGCGGAGCAGGCGCAGACGATTTGAACTCTGTGTTTTGACGTGCTTGTTCTTGTTGCACTGGTGAGCTTGTGTCAGTACGTTTTCCTTGTTGCGACTCTGGCGAAGCTTTGGCGAGGCTATCACTGAGTTGCTGCGACGGCTGATGTTGACCCGGACTTGTTGAGTCTTTAATGAGTGCTTGTTTTGCTTCACTCATTCCAGAGCTGCTTATTGATGCAAGGTCTTTTGCAATGTTATCTTTTGACAGAAACTCTTTGACTAAACCAGAAGATTCTCCTTTGCCACCAATCTCTGAGCCGGCAAAACGCCCCTGGTCTACCGATAATTGCGAAGCTGCTTTAGTCGCTCCCACTGCGAAACTCTGGTCTTTGCTAATTTCGCGTATCGATGAGTAATCGATACCTTTGTTGCCAGCTCCCATGCCGGAATTTACCGCTTCTTGAATTGACTTGAAGTTTTCAGCTTGATGGTTTACTGCACCGACTTGATTTAAGCTGTCGCTTATATTCCTGCTGCCGTTTGAAATAGATTGCTTAATTTCGTTGCCAGAGCTGTTGTCATTCATCAATTTTGCTGCATAGGCTGCGTCGCCGCCGTTCATCTTGTTGATGCTTTGATAGCTGTCTCGGTCGATTGATTTGCCCGTTGCAGCTGCACCGTCATTCATTTTGCTGGCTATGCTGTCGAGCTTGTTATCGTATTTGCTCTCGCTATGATACGGCGCCTGGTCTGCGTTATTTTTGTAGGCATTTATTTCGTTTCGGGAGGCAAAAGCCACCTGCTTCAAAGTGTCATCCGATATGCCTGTTTTGGCGTATGTTGCTGATTCTTTGCTGCTTTGTACAATCGAGTTGATTTGCAAATCTGGCACAGAAGTGGTGTTGCGATAATTTGCCTTTTCCAAAATTGCTCTGTGATTTGAAACGCCAGTCAAGCTTGCGTCGTCTTGCATTTTTTCGATAGATGATTTTGCTGAGCTGACTTCATGCTCTATCGAATTTGAATCGAGTTTATCTTTTGTCTTTCCTGTGTTTGCGAAAGTCGATTCTTGAGACAAGATTTCAGCGGCCGAATCATTCTTTTTTGATGCTTCGTCCTTCTTGCTGTTTTCTAATTTCTCAGAACTGCTCATTGAAGACCTTTGATGACCTGAATGTGTTTGTAGACCTTTTGTAGCATCAGCCATGTCTGGCTGTCTGGCTAACTTATGCCGTTGACTCTAGTAAGGGTGTCGCTTTTGGGCTCTCTACCCCCACGTACACCGGGCTGAGGGTAAGAGTATTCTATTCGCATTAATGGAAAACTTGACATCTTATCTTTAGCTCCCGGCGAGAATTAATCTGGCTTAATCTTGTTGCTCGAAACGAGTGGGCAACCCGAAGGTCGCCCACCCGCTCTTGCGTTCACTTTCCCAAACAATAATTTTTCAAGTAATCCATTTTGCTATTTCTCGATAACCAAATTTGGAAGAGAGTTCATCGCCTTGCCGACTTGTTTGCTTTCATTGGTATTTTTGTCGAAACTCTTCGATTCTTTCAATTCGTGCTCGATGCTATTCGGCATGCCTTGCTTGTCTTTGAGAATTTCTTTGTCGAGGGAGTGCTTTCCGCCGCCGCCCTGGGGCTTGAGCCCTTCGTGATCGGTTGAATCACTCGTGTGTTTGTGCTCGTCCTTAGAGTCCATAATTTCTTTGCCGGCGCCAGCTGCTGCTCTGCTTCCAGCAGCTTTAACAGCGTCGCTTATGTTGCTGTTTTCGCAAGAACCTTTTGAACCTTCAGCGTCATTAGACTTGTGCAATTGCGAGGCGGCTTCGCCGATTTTCTTTCCTATTTCTTCAGCACCATGCTTAATTGCGCTGCCGGCACTTTCTTTGTCCATGTTCTCAGCACCATGCTTTGCTATTTCAGTGGCACCATCTTTGATTGAGCTTTCTATGCTGTTCTTACCGACTTGAGTGGCGCCGGTTTTAGCTGCATTTTCTGCGCCTTGTTTCACTGCTTCGTTGATACCATTTTTGGCTGCTTCAATCACGCCGTTCTTAACTGCTTCCCCTACATTAGCCTTGTTTGCTGAATCTTTTGCGAGAGGAACTATTTCCAGTGTTCCACCGGCAGGTTGCTTGTCGTCGTTCATTTTGTTTGTGTTTTCTGCGGCTTTGGCAATTGTTGAACCAGTGCTCTTCATCGAGCTCATTGCTTCTTCTGCCAGTGCGGAACGTGTGTTGTCTGCAGCTGTGTTTGCTGTTTGCTTTTCGTTCTTTTCTTGAATCTCAACCATGGTAGTAATCTCCTAGCTCCATTTCCCGTTCCCGATTAATGCCCGTCTCCGGTCATGGCTTTGTCGGTTGGGCCAACCGACAAAGCTCAATTCCACCGGGCGTAAAATCAAATCCTTCCTTGCGCCTTCTGAGTCACTGCCGTTCTGGGGTTGTTAGAACTTGTTGCTGTGCTTCAGTCGATGAATAGATTATGTGCTTTGCTCAACCCCAAAACAATTTGCGTTACCGCAAAGCTTTTGCGGAATTCCGCAAAGATACGACAGCGTAATGAGGGTAAGCCTTTCGAGACCTGGCACCCGCGTTTGAAGAGTGCCTTTTGGAGAGAAACGCACGCGAATGAATATGAATTTGTCTATTCTTGCTTACATTCTTTCCGGAACTTGTATGCCCAGTAGGGTCATACCGATGCGGATAGAACGAGCGGTCAAGTCACAGAGTATGAGCCGGGATGTACGCACAGGCTCTTGCGCGTTCAGCACCGGGCACGCTTCGTAGAACTGATTGAACCTTTGGCTCAGTTCAAAGAGGTATTCGCATATTCTGTTTGGCAAAAACTCTTCAACAACAGACTCAAGAACATCGTCGAATTTCAACAGTTGTTTTGCCAGCTCAATTTCGGCGGTTTCGTTGAGCAGCACTTTAGCTTGGTCGTCTAGTTTTTCAAAATCTATGCCGCCTTCACGGCTGATACCACGCACACGGACATATGCATACATCATGTATGGAGCAGTGTTGCCCTGGAGGCTCAACATCTTCTTGAAGCTGAATTGATAATTAGTCATGCGATTGAGACTGAGGTCGGCATATTTGACCGCTCCAATCCCAATTAATTGGCTGACATGCTCTTTCCATTCAGGCGTTTCAGTTCTGCCTTTTTCACCAAATCTTGTCTCCAGGTCTTCACGTGCATGCTGCACTGCTTCATCGAGCAATTCTTGCAATCGCACTGTTTCCCCAGAACGCGTTTTCAGTTTTTTTCCGTCCTCGCCCAACACTGCGCCGAAGCCCACGTGGGTTGTTCTTACCGTGTCTGGAAGCCAGCCTGCCTTTTTCGCAGCCAATAGCATCATTTGCAAATGTAATGCTTGTTCTGCCCCTATTACATAAACTATTTCGTCTGCTTTATCTTGATCTACGCGATGACGCACAGCAGAAACGTCTGTGGCTGCGTAATTGAATCCGCCGTCTCTCTTTTGCACAATGAGAGGCAAAGGCTTGCCTTCCTCATTGAGATATCCGTCCAGGAATACGCATTTTGCGCCCTGGTCTTCAACTGCGACTCCTTTCTCTACCAATTGTTTGACTGTGTCTGCAAGCATGTCGTTGTAAAACGATTCGCCGCGCTCAACCAGGTTTTGAATGTCCAGAGTCTTGTATATCTCGTTAAATGCTTTTCTAGACTGGTCGCAAAGTAATTTCCAGGCTTTTATGCTGTTGGGATCGCCAGACTGCAATGCGACGACTTCCTGATGAGCCCGTGCTTTGAATTCTGCGTCTGAATCAAAATGTTTTTTCGATTGCTTGTAAAAATCAACCAGGTCGCCCAGGTCTAGTGCTTCAGACTCTGTTAGTGCGCTTGGGTATTTTTCTTTCAACTCGGCAATTAACATGCCAAATTGAGTGCCCCAGTCGCCCACGTGATTTACTTTAATAACGTCGTGACCAAGAAATTCAAATGTGCGTGCAATCGAATCACCAATAATCGTTGAGCGCAGATGTCCAACATGCATTTCTTTAGCAATATTCGGACTAGACATATCAACAATAACTTTGCGAGCGTTTTCTACTTTTGCCACGCCAGCACGTTGCAGTTTTTCACTGTCATTCTTTATCCCATTGATTTGAGATTCCAAGAATGATTTTTCAAGTTTGAAATTGATAAACCCTGCGCCTGCAATTGTGGGTGTTTCGTATATATCATTGGACTGCAGGTTTTTCACAATTTGTTCGGCAATGGCTCTGGGCGGCTGCTTCAGCTGCTTTGAAAGCGTCATAGCCACATTGCTTTGAAAGTCACCAAAAGTCGGGTTGCTGGCTGGGTTTACCGAAAGCTCCAAATCTTGCAGCTGGTCGCCGAAAGCTTTGACTGTTGCCTCTTTTAGGGCTGATTTGATTGTTTTTATTGCATTCTTCATGGCGGCTATTATAAGCGGCGACTGCTTTTTTGTCGGCCGGATGTTGCTGATTGTCCATATTTAGGAGGTCTTCGCTCTTAGCTGAGATTTTCCGCAGTTTAAGCCGAACAGATGTCATAATCATAGTAAAACGGGAATATTCCTACTGATTGCAAATGAGGATTCATAAATGGGTGTTGCACTTTATGTAAGCCTGGAAAAAACGGTTGAAGGTATAGACGGCTCAGTCATCGACGGGAAATTCCTGGCAAAGCATCAAGACAGGCTTGATGCCATTTGCGAAAAAGCAGGAGCCAAAACAATCGGCTCTTTTATTAGTTATAATCCGGCAGATTTTGAAGACATGCTGCCCGTGTCTGATGAGATAAAGGCAAGAGACGAAGAGCAATGGTTTGATGCCCAAGAAGGGCTTGATGTCCTTGCAGTGCTCTATGCTTATTTTGCAGAGCATCCAGTTGAATTCGATAAGCGCCTTGAAGACGATCTTTCTGCTGTTAAAGATGTCTTGACCGAATGTGTGAAGAAAGGCGTTCGCTTCCATTTTGCAATCGATTTCTAAATAGCAATGAGCGAACCTGATAGCTTAGGTTCAATTGTCCAGGAGTTTTTCCCAGAGGACGATTGTGCTTTTGTCTTGGAGTTGCTCGACTTGTATGGTACCGAGCCATACGAAAAAGAGCGCAGGCGTGTTCAGTTGGCAATACTGCGGCTCTCTAAAGGCGATTTGAATAAGCTGTTGCAATTGATTGATTACGCTAAACGCGATTATCGTGACATACTCTGCTGGGCTGATTGCCCACCTGTAGGCGCTCAAGATGCTGCCACCGTTATCGATGGCATCGCAGAAATGTTCGAAAAATCTGGCAGTACGAGTAAGGCAAACGAATTGAGGCAAATAGCGAAAAAAATCTTGGAGAATTCATCTGAATCATGAAAATTCAAATTTTGGTTTTTGACGGTTTTGATGAAATTGATGTTGTGGGCGTGTTTGAGCCATTGAGAATGGCTGGGCAGAATGTGTCATTTCGCTCTCTCTATGATCAATCTATTGTAGAGGGCGCCTTTGGAATGAAAATTATTCCCGAGGGGAAATTTGAGATCAATGAAGAAATAGATATGCTTATTGTGCCAGGTGGTGGATGGGTGTCACGCTCTCCGCGCGGGGCTTGGGGCGAATGCAACAAGGGTGTGGTATTGCAAGCATTGAAGGCGTGCAGTGAAAAAGGCATCAAGTTTGCTGCAGTATGTACCGGCGTAATGTTATTGGGGAGCGCTGGTTTGCTTGAAGGACGTTCTGCAACAACCAATCACTCTGCGGTTGATGAATTGAAAGCGACAGGCGCTGTATATATTGATGCGAGAGTTGTGGATGACGGTGACATAATCACTGCCTCTGGTGTCAGCTCAAGTATTGATTTAGGACTGTATTTAATAGATTACATTTTCGGTGCTTCCGCTGCAGCAGATATAAGTGAACGACTTGAATTTAAACGCCGAGGTCCAATCTGGAAAAATGGTTCATTCGTATCATTAGATGATGTGTAGAGTGTGCAAATTGAATTGAATAGTTAATTCGTTGAAAGAATAAAGGATTCAGCGAAACTTTTGAGTGAAACTTGCGCCTCACTCCGAGAGGCAATATGCCAGTCGTTTTCCCACTCGGAGTTTTATTCTATGAAAAAGCAGTTCATTATGTTGTCGGCACTTAGTCTGGCATTGTTTGCATCGTCCATGGTCGAACCTGCTTTTGCTAAATCGAAGCATTGGACTATCGCTCAACGGCAAGTTGCATTGCAATCGCGAGTTGGTAAAGGTGAACGATCCTTCGAGCTAACCAAGGCAGAAGCAGATAAATTCCGCGATCGTTTGGCTGATGCCAGTTCTCGCATTGAGAAAATGAAATCAAAAAATGGTGGAAAACTTAGCTATAAAGATCAAGGGAAAATTGAAAACGAACTAAATGCTATCAGTATAGATATTGAAAAGAAAGAACTCAAAAAAAGGGTCGAATCAAGGTAGTCTCTTGGTCTAAAACACGGTGACGGCGTCATTTGCGGCGATTTAAAAGACTCGTTGCAGGTGGCGCCATCTTGGTTTCGTAATTTCCACATCTTCTTTACCCTTTGAGAATATTCTGTTTTTGTTGGTCTTCAAAGGAATGCGTAGATGGCAGATATCGAGCAACACGCCAAGAAATTCGAGAACGCAGAGGCGAAATCACAGTCAGCAGATAACTTCAAAGACAAGGCGCTACTGGAAGTTTCTCAAACGCAGCAACAACAGAATTTTACTAAGAACGAAAAAAATGATGCACAAGAGCAAAGCTCACTTTCACAAATGGGTTTTCCTAAGGTCGATTTATTCAATAAACAAGCCGGAGAAAAGCAGTCTCAACAGGATGGAAAATCTGGCGATTCAACGAAGAATCCACAAGATCATCTCAAGCATCCGGAGTCTACTGAAAAAACTCCACACGATTTGCCAAAGCATGGTGATGACTTAAAGAAAAATCCAAATGAAACGCCACGGCAAGGCGATGACTTGAAGAAAAATCCAAATGAAACGCCAGGGCAAGGCGGTGACTTGAAGAAAAATCCAAATGAAAAGCCAGGGCAGGGCAATGACTTCAAGAAAAATCCAAATGAGACGCCAAGGCAAGGCGACGACTTGAAGAAAAATCCAAATGAAACACCAAGGCAAGGCGATGACTTCAAGAAAAATCCAAATGAAACGCCAAGGCAAGGCGACGACCTGAAGAAAATTCCATCAGATTCAAAACCGTCAAACCATGATGAGAGCGTAAAAAATAATTCGGAAAAAAGTAAAGAGAATCAGCCAGCTGGTGCACCCTCACTCCATGCACCTGAATCACGCTCTACAGGCGCCTCTTCAGCTCCGAAGCTAGATAACGCGAGTGCCCCAAAAGATCAAACGCAAGAGAAGAATACTGTAGCTTCACCATCGCAGCAACCGGCCCCAGAAGTAGGCTCTGCCAATACAGCCAACAGCTCTAAAGATGGAAAAGCTTCTGGATCTGATGCTGCTAACTCTGCTTTGAGTTCGAAAGATAGTTCTCAAACTCCTTCGCAAAAGTCAAATAGATTTGGTGAATAGTCTGTTCTAAATTCAGGAATTCCATTTTTGCGTTTGAGCGCAAGATCCAATCGATTCGGTTGCAGGCAGTGTCTTCTGATTGGCACTGCCTGCATTGCTTTACGATGCTAGCCGTCAATTTGCTTTAATTTCAGGAATTACTGCCGGGTATCTGCAACAATACCCCAGTGATTCTTAAGGCAGGTCTATACAGGGTGCTAGATTTGAAGCCACTGCGATGGCATCGTATTACTATTTTGTTGGTCGCATTTCTCTGCGCAATACTTTGCAGCTACCTGTGTCCGCAAATCGCTTCTGCGACGGAAACTCCTTTGGTTACTGGAAATGGTTTTGGTTTTGCTGTTTATTCGCAGCAAAACAATGCAATTTCGCGGTTTTATGCGCACCCGTACAAATTTGAAAAAGCTGATCAAAAAAATCCCCTTTCCGAAGGCATCGAAACTCAAAGTTTTGTCAAAATATTAGGCTGGAACGTAGAGCCTAAGCCCGGAATGCTGCATCCTTCCTTTGGTGGCGCGCGTTCGCCTAAGGAAGTGATGCGCGATAACAGTGACAAAAAAGATGCGTTGCAAGCACACGCAGCAAGCTCTTCCTATATTGATCAATCGCACATCATTCAATCAAGAGACAGTGAGAAAATTCAATCATTCTTTTTGCCTTTTGGTCTAAGTCAAAACGTGCTAGTAACTACTTGTGACCCTGCTAATTTGTCCAAAGATTCTTCAGGAAAGCCTAATAAACTTGAGCTCGTTCTTCACTCAGAATGGGCGCACAAAGTAGCAAATTCTTCCTTTGTTCAAGTTGATGACGTTACAGTGTTGCAGTTGCGTTTTGAAGGAATGAAAGAAACTCTTGTTCTTGTGCCATTAGCGAATGTCGACACAAGCCTGGTCAAGGCATCTTTTAAAAACGCCGGTAAGTCCGCAATGGATCTGAGAGGCGCAGGCTCATGGGCTTTCTTGTCTCTAGAAAATGCAGCACAGCTAAAAGCATCAGTCGCGAAATTGGCTAAATGGAAAAGTGAAAAACTTGTTGACCATGAATTAGCTGATTTGAACAAGTGGAGAGTTGCGCCTTCCGTAAAATTCCAAAGTGATGATGAGCGCAAGCTCTGGCGACAGAGCGAAACAGTGTTGCGCATGGCACAAATAAGAGAGCCTGAAAATGCCGCCAGGCATAATCACGGCTTGATTTTAGCGAGTCTACCTGATGGTGCGTGGTTTGTGCCCTGGGTGCGAGATATGGCTTATGCCACTTTTGCTTTAATCGAAATGGGGCACAAAGACGAAGCAAAAGCAGCAATCGAAGCCTTCTTAAATGCTCGCCCGGTTGGGCAAATGCAAAAGGACGTTGGTAATTTGCCCTACCAGGTTTCTGTTGTGCGTTATTTTGGCGATGGTTCTGAAGAAGCGTTTTTCACAATGGAAGGATCTAAAAATATCGAGCTAGATGACTGGGGTCTGGTGCTTTGGGCTCTTGGTGATTATGTTCAAAAATACAAGGACGATAAGTTTGTGGACGCCAAAACTTATCGCGGCACCGTGTACGAAAACGCAAAGAAATACATAGCACTGCCTTTGCTTGCAAATCTTGAATCCTACGGCGGCGGGCTCATTGTTAAGGCTGATACTTCCATATGGGAAGAAAAGCAAAAGGACAAAAAGCATTTTGCCTTTTCAAATATTGCTGCAATAAACGGCTTGTCTCGCTTTGCTAAAATAGCCGAGCAAAAAGGCGACAAGCAATTTCATGAGCAATTATTGTCCAAGATTTCTCTGCTCAAGAAGGGCTTCGCTGCTGCCTTTACTCCTGCGGGCAAGTTGCGAGGCGCGTTAGAACCAGGCATCAAAAATGAAGTTGACGGTGCTGCACTTGCTGCCATCACTTCTGGCCTTGTCACCAATACTGATACCATCAAATCTGCAGTGGCTGATATGCAGCGCCTCAAAATGCCGTCGGGCGGATATCGGCGTGTGACAAGCATCGTTAAAGACCCGAAAATTTTTGAATACTGGTATGAGCGCCAGGAGTTTTTGTTCATAGATTTCTTGATGGCTGAAATATACACCCAGCTCGGACTGCCTGATAAGGCTGCTGAATTGATAAACCCGGTGCTTTCTCGCGCGGCCAAAGACAACTATTTCATTCCTGAGATGTTTGTATCAGAGGTCAATTACCGATTTACCGGTGCAGTCGGCAGTCCTACCGGGGCCGTCCCCATGGTTGGTTACGGAGCCGGTGTTTTTATTCTCTACGCCCTAGATCGGCAGCAGGGGCACGCCCCGCATCCCCATTAGTTCAACGACAAAACAAAGATTGCCCTGACATCCTCTAATGTTACAGAGGGGCACCTTTTGGGGTACTAAATGAAGACCCAATACACCGTCCTGCAAAGGTTTCCTTTGACATCCGAGCACGTTTATGACATACTTAAATAGTTCTCTGATAGGGCAGCATCAATTCTGGCGTCAGCCGTTCGATACAAGAATTATCACGGTCGCAGAATTCATCAAAAAAGCCGCATGTAGCTGCTTGTTAGAGCAAAACAAAAGACACTTTTGTTTACACCAAGCTAATTAGGCTATTTTTGAGTATACAAGGACACAATTTTGACTAACTTCAACCAACTTGGGTTACCCAAGTATATTTGCAATGTTCTAAATGACATTGGTTTTGTAGAACCAACCGAGATTCAAGAAAAAGCAATTCCTATAGTGCGCGCCGGATTTGATGTTATGGCATCAGCGCACACAGGATCTGGTAAAACTGCTTCTTTCGCTCTCCCCATAATTGAGAAAATAAATCTCGCCCGCGTTGCTGAGGCACGCGCAAATGCAGAGGGCGGAAAACCGACACCTTTGCGAACAAGAGCCCTGGTGCTCGTTCCCACCCGTGAATTAGCAATTCAGGTTGCGGAAGAATTCGCTCGCTTTTCGAAAAACTGCCCGTTGCGAGTCGCAACCATATATGGTGGTTCAAGTTTCAACAATCAATTGCGAACATTGAAACGTGGTGTTCATGTCATCGTTGCAACACCGGGTCGTTTGTTTGACCACATGGAACGCAAGACCGTAAATCTAACTGGCGTCGACCAGCTCGTACTTGACGAAGCCGATCGCTTAATGGATATGGGCTTCATGCCTCAGGTTCGTCGCATTGTCGCAAAGCTTTCCAAAGAAAGACAGACAATTATGTTTTCAGCCACTATCAATTCGCGCATTGAAGAAATTGCCGGCGAATATTTGAAAGAACCAAAAATTGTCAGAGCAAATAGTGGAAATGTAGAACCAAATGATATTGAGCAACATCTTTTGCATGTTGATGAGTTCGATAAAGATGCTTTGTTGCTTAAGCTGATTTTGAAAGGCGATATGGACTCTGTGCTCATATTCACCGAGACTCGTCGCAAAGCATCATGGGTTAAAGACAGGCTTCGTGATGCGAATGTAATGGCCGAAGAAATTCACAGCGACATTCCGCAGAATCAACGTGAAAAGACTTTGCTGCGATATCGCGAAGGCAAGTTCAACGTGTTGGTGGCAACAGACGTTGCTGCTCGTGGTTTAGACATTCCTACAATCAGTCATGTGGTCAATTACGATTTGCCGAATACTTCAGCAGATTATGTTCACCGCATCGGCAGAACCGGAAGAGCCGGTCGTAAAGGCATCGCCTTGTCATTCGTTTCAAAAGAGCAAAAGCATTTGCTGCGCGATATTGAACGCCTAACTGGCAAGCAGCTAGACCCCAATGCGCAAACACGTCCAGCTCCCAAGAGCACGCAAGGACGCCCAAGCTCATCAAGCCGCACCTTCCGCCCTCGCAGCACCCGCGCCGGTTAGTTCGTCTTTGTTCAGAACTTGTAGGGGCGACGCCATGGATACTGCTGGCGAACTCGAAAGTTTAGCGAAGCCGGCACAATATGGACTCTAGCTTGAAGGGCGGGAGCCCTGGGGGCGCAGGCTTCCAGAGCCTGTCGGAGAAGAGGACATTTATTCT
>CAZJLR010000105.1:0-15438 GCA_964546815.1 uncultured Candidatus Obscuribacterales bacterium
TGCGCCCCCAGGGCTGCCGCCCTTCAAGCTAGAGTCCATATTGTGCCGGCTTCGTTAAACATTCGAGTTCGCCAGCCGTATCCATGGCGTTGCCCCTGCAATTGACTGCGCATGCTTCGCGCCGACGATGACTGCGATTAACGGCTTATGAGAGACGATGCATTTTGACTGTGAATTTGCTTCCTTTGCCGACGTTACTTTGGACGTCGATTTCGGCTTTGTGTATATCTAGAATTGCTTTTACGATTGCTAAGCCGAGCCCAGAGCCGCCTGCGTGTCTTGAACGCGATTGATCAACTCGGTAGAAGCGATCGAAAATGTGGTCTAGCTTTTCTTGCGGAATTCCTATTCCTGAGTCTTCAACAGTGATGTAAATCTTGTTGCCTTCGCTCGTTACTCCAAGGGTCACTTTTCCGCCGGATTCTGTGTATTTGATCGCGTTAGAGAGCAAATTCGAAAGCATAATTTTGAGCGCATGCAAATTTCCTTGAACATTGAGATCGGGAACTTTCGAACAACTTAATTCCACACCTTTTGATTTTGCGATTTCTATAGCTTCTTCGATGGCTGGCTCTGTGACATCGCTGATGTTGATTGGTTCTTGCGGTAGCTCTGCCGCAGGGTTATCGATTTTGGCAAGGTAAATCAGATCGGATGCTAGCTCTTTCATTCTGCTGCTGGCACGCACAATAATGTTCAATACTTCCAATCCAATGCCATGCTCTTTGTGAATTTCTTCGAGAGTTTGTATGCTCGCTTCAACCACAGTTACCGGCGTAATAAATTCATGCCCTGCGTCAGCCACAAAGGTTTGCAATACTTCAATGCTTTTCTCCACAGGTTTGATTGCTAACCCCGAGAAAAAATATCCTGCCAGAGCAACAGCAACTGAAAGAAAGGGAAAGATTAGCAACATCGTCATACCAAATTGAATTACCGCAGCATCACGCGATTCTGTGGACATTTGTATTTGCAAAAAACCCATTAGTTTGTTGTCGTTTTTCAATGGCTCATAATTCGAACGCAATGAATTAGCTTCGTTATCGGCAAGAGTGACTGTGAATTCACCGCGAAGAAGTGAGTTGCCGCTTGTTCCATATGTTTCCAACAGCTTTTTGTTATTGTCAAAAATTTGAATACCGGCAGGAAAGGCCAGGTGCTCATGTGCTGCGGCATTAGCCCATGATTTTAGCGATGGCATGCCGTTGCTGTACTCAATTGCCGGCATGATTTCTTCTTGCAAATCGGTTATTTCTTCGTCGAGCGCCTGGCTGAGCCCTGAGTTGAACACCAGCAGCGCAGCGCCTCCGCCGATGCTATAAATGAGCAAGAAGAGCCAGAGGAAGAGCCAGGTGAGCTTCATTCTTAGTGATTGGATCATCGCTTAGAGCTCAAGCTTGTAACCGACCCCATACACGTTTGTAATGATTGACTGCTCGCCAGGTGTATCTAATTTTCGCCTGATGCGTTTGATATGTCCGCGCACTGTGTCTAACATTGCCGGTGTGTCAGACTCCCACACACTTGCGAGCAATTCTTCAGCGCTAAATACTTGATTAGGATGTCGTGCCAAAAACTCAAGCAAACGAAATTCTTGCGGCAACAGGTGGATTTGTTGCCCAGCCTTGCTAACAGTATAGTCAACAGGGTCGATGATAATATCGCGAATGTGAAGTTGATTGCTCGGCAAGCTCTGTCCTCTGCGAAGCAGAGCTCTTACTCGAGCTGCGAGTTCTTTCAGAGCGAATGGCTTTGTAATGTAGTCATCGGCGCCGGCATCAAGCCCAGCTTCCTTATCTTCAACAGTGTTTTTGGCTGTCACCATCAAAATCGGAGTCATGCCCCTCGATTTCCTGTATTGGCGACAAATTTCCAGCCCATTCATGCCTGGCAGGAGAATGTCAAGAATAATCACGTCGTACTTGTTCATTTGAATGGTGCCGTAAGCATCCAGCCCATTTTCGAATGTTTCGACAAGATGATGCTCGCGCTGCAGCCAGCCGCACATCAACTGTGCTAAATCGTGCTCGTCTTCAACCAGAAGAATCTTTGCCATTAGTGACGACCAGACACCACTACACTCATTTTACTTATACGACATGTTTGCAAATGGTGAAAGCCCAACTGTCTAATAGCTTTACCAGAGTTACTTAATGGAGACGTTTTGTTAAGAAGCCATGCCCGTCATTATTTCTGGACATGATTCAAGCAAAAGATCGCCCGTTTAGCCACCACATATAGTGCTTATCAAGATATTGTCAATTTTTCGCTGCGGTTGAAAAGCCAGGTTGACTGCCTCAAAAAATGCATGCCTTAATCTATGGGCTGGGATGCGGCAAAGAAAACAATTTCCGCGCATTAGCTGAGGTTTGCTCTGCCATTTGCTGCAAATCAACAGCGCGAAGTGCCGCCAATTTTTCGGCAGTAATCCAGATGTATGACGGCTCGTTGCGCTTGCCGCGCTTGCCTTCGGGCGCCAGATAAGGTGAGTCTGTTTCAACCATAACCCGATCTGCAGCCACCATGGGCGCTGCAGCCTGTATATCGGTTGCTTTCTTGAATGTCAAAATGCCTGAAAATGACACGTAAAAATCAAGTTTTTCAATTTCGGGCATTTGAGCTGGTCCGCCGGTGAAGCAATGAAAAACTCCCCGCACCTCGCCCTTTCCTTCGCTTTTCAAAATTTCAAAGGTGTCATCCCAAGCATCTCTTGTGTGGATAATCAGCGGCTTTCCGAGGCTGCGCGCCAACCGGACTTGCTCTTTAAACACCTCGATTTGGGTCTCACGCTCGCTGTGATTGTAGAAATAATCAAGCCCGCATTCGCCAATTGCGACCATCGACCGATGTTTGAAGGCATCTTTAATTACGTCTGCAGAATTTGCATCCCAAAACTTCGCCTCATGTGGATGCAAACCGACGCCGTTCCAGATATTGGCATAGCTATCGGCTATCTCAAGGCACTCAGGCAGGCTGACGAAATCTACACCGGCTTGAACAATTTGCGTAATGCCGCTTGCGAAGGCACGTTCGATGACTTCTTTGCGGTCTTCCTTGAATGAATCCCAGCCCAAATGGGCGTGGCTGTCTACAATTGATTTTTCCATAGGGCTTTAGCCTAGCAAGGTCGTGAAAGGTTGCCAGCTATAATAGTGGAATCATCATTTACTTTTTACTCATACTTGGTTTAGATTAGATATAGCATCTTGAGATCGTCCCTAAATGTTCAAAAAGCCCAGTAATTTTGTCGCGATAGTAAATGTGATGGCAGTTTCGCTTGCTGCATCCTTGCCTGCATTCGCCGATCCACCCGCCAAGGTGTTGAAAGGAAGTGTCCAGGAAAAAGGCGAGCGCGAACGTTCGGGGCTGAGCCGCTCGGACATGACAGATCCCAATGCAGATCCTTTTTCTGGTCCCGATGACCAGAGTGCTGAAATCAGTGCGCCAGACAGCAATTACAAGATGGACGCTCCCCGTCAGCCAAATCCTCCGCCCCAATTAAGAGCCAGTGCTTCTGAACAGGGTCGTGGCAACTTCAGGCAGATGCAGCCGAGTGTCAGTCCGCTCATGGGCGAAGAAGAGCCCATGCCGCCCCAGCAGCCACCTATGCGCTCTCAAGTGCAGCAAAACCAAGACCCCGATTCGTCCCCAGAAATGCAACTGGCATGGGACGTCTGGCATCACCGCGTTGCCGAAGCTATCTATACTCGTTTCAATTTTCTGGCCAAACTGGGCTTTAAGCACAGCCCACCCTTGCTTTGCCAGGTTGCCTACGTTGTGACTCGCGATGGACATATCCAGAACATACAGGTTCAGCAAAAAAGTCCCAATGTTCTTTTTAACCTCATCGTGTATCAGACAGTGAAATCGCTTGATGGCGACATGGCACTTTTGCAATATCCGCAAGGCTCTCGCCGCACAATGGTTCCCAAGGTTGGAACTTTCACCCAAAACTATGGCGGTGATGGATTCAAGTATACTGTTGGGGATAGAGAAACCTTACAGGGCCGGTGATCGAGTACAAGCAATTGGCGGAAGAAATGGCGAAGATCGTGGGTGCTTACCACGTTCTGAGTTCTGACGTCGACCTTGCGCTCTACGAAGACGATGCTGAGACCCTCGACATTGCCCGCCCAGACTTAGTCGTTTTGCCTGGCTCAACCGAAGAACTCAGCCAGGTCATTAAACTTGCAAATCGGCATAAAGTGTCATTTACGCCCCGGGGTGCCGGCACTGGTTTGTCTGGTGGCGCCACGACAATTTACGGCGGCATCAGCCTTGTGCTCACGCGCATGAGCAAAATCATCAGCATCGACCCAGATGAACAAGTCGCCCACGTCCAGGCGGGTGTGACAAACCTTGCGGTATCCAAAGCTGCTGCGCGGCATGGTCTTTATTTTGCGCCAGACCCTTCCAGCCAGGTCGCCTCTACAATTGGCGGCAACCTCGCTGAAAATGCAGGCGGCGCGCACTGCCTTAAGTACGGCATGACTACAAGCCATGTACTTGGCGCAAAATTTGTTTTGCCAAATGGCGATGTCACCACCATCGGTGGCAGCTATCGTGACAGCCTTGGCTTAGATCTAATTGGCTTGATAGTCGGCTCTGAAGGTACGCTCGGAATAGCTACTGAAGCATATCTTCGCCTTACACCGCGCGCGCAAGGTGTGCAAACAATGCTTGCATATTTTGAGTCGCTCGAGTCTGGTGGTCAGGCTGTGTCTGACATCATTGCCGCTGGCATCATTCCTGCTGCAATGGAAATGATTGATCGGCTTTCATTTGGATGTGTTGAAGCGTCTTTGCATTTGGGCTTGAATCTCAATGCCGGTGCATTACTAATCGTCGAACTTGATGGACCGCTTGCTGTAATAAATGTTCAGCGCAGCGTAGTCGAAAGCATCATCAATCAAAACAAAGCCATTGAAATAAAATGGGCTGCTGACGATCATGAGCGTGCGATGATCTGGAAGGCGCGAAAAAACGCATTTGGTGCCCTCGGACGCATTGCACCGCATGCCTATGTTCTCGATGGAGTCATTCCTCGCTCGCGACTTAAAGATGCAATTATTGCTATCGATAAGATCGGAAAGCACTATGAATTGCCCATTTCAAACATATATCACGCAGGCGATGGCAACCTTCATCCGGCGCTGCTTTATGATCGAAATAAAGAAGACGAAGTGAAAAAGGTCTTGTTGGCAGCCAAAGAAATTCTAGAGCTTTGTGTTGAATTGGGCGGAACTCTGTCGGGTGAGCATGGCATAGGCATAGAAAAATTGATGGAGATGCCCTTTGCCTTTGCTGAGCATGATTTGGAAGCAATGAATCGGGTGCGGAATTGTTTTAATCCACTTGAATTGTGCAACCCTGGAAAACTAATTCCATCGCCCAAAACCTGCGGTGAATCAGGGCGCAGACCACTTCTTCGCTATCAAATGTTTACTTGCTGAGTCTGCTAAAGATTAATTTCCCGTCTGATAATCGTCCGAAAAGGGTATGATCGCAACTACTAGAAGCTTTGTGCGTCTAACTTAGCAGGACCCCTTTCAAGAGAACAAAACATTTGCACGGAAAAGTAGATCTATCAAAAGCCAAAGGATTGAAGAAGTCCGAGCTGAAGAAATTGCAGCGGCTTTTGCAAGAGAGAATTCCAGAGGGAAGTTTGCTCACTTTAGATCTTGCCGAAGGCATGGCGTCGTTTACTCATGAAACCAAAGAAGTTTTAAGCGCCACAATCAATCGTCGCGGACAAGTGGTTAATATCACAGTCGGTCATCCACGCGATGTTGATGCACCAGAACTCACCGGCTCTCGCTCTGGTCCTGGACGACTTTGCGGGCAACGCATTGTCTACACAACTTTGAATGGACAAAATCTCAGCGGGCCAAGCAAGGAAGATCTCCAATGCCTGGCACGTCATCGCCTTGATGCATTGGCTCAAATAAAAGTGGATGAGCATGGTGAGTTCAGTCCCAGCCGGGGTGAGCATGGACTTCTTGCTGACGTCGTGTCAATCGCGCACTTGCTGCCGACTCGCGATGGTGAAGGAAAACTATGGAAAGTTTTGCCACCGTGTACTGCTCGTAAAGCTCAAGAAGAAGAGTTCGACAAAATGATTTCGGCTCTCGAAGACGAGTTTCGCAGAGTTGTGCCTGGCTTGCCCATTGCTGAAGGTGAAGAGCGCGCAATTTTGGTTGCTTTGATTCAGCCAGGTGAAGATTCCTGGCAAATTGAAGATGACCTCGACGAACTCGCCCAGCTTGCAAAAACGGCCGGTGCCACAGTTTGTGGTCGCCTGACACAAGCACGCTTGCAGCCAGATACACGCTTTTTCATGGGCTCAGGAAAGGTTCAAGAACTTGCTTTGATGGTGCAAGAATACGGCGCCAATTTAGTCGTTATCGACCACGAGCTTAACCACAATCAACAGCGTAATTTGAAAGAAGCCGTCGGCGTGAAAGTAATTGATCGCACAGAGCTTATTCTCGATATTTTTGCTCAACGTGCAAACACAAGAGAAGGCAAGCTACAAGTTGAACTTGCGCAACTCAAATATCTATATCCGCGTCTTGTTGGTAAAGGTCTTACACTCAGCCGATTGGGCGGCGGCATCGCAACAAGAGGCCCTGGTGAAACAAAACTAGAAATAGATCGCCGACGCATTCGCGATCGCATCAATCTTTTAGAGAAAGAAACTCTGCGCATTCGCAGTTATCGCGATACGCAGCGAAGAAAACGCATCACCGAAAAATTACCGGTAGTTTCATTGACTGGCTATACAAACTCTGGCAAATCTACATTGCTAAATTCGTTAACCAAATCTGGTGCGGTTGTGGAAGACAAACTTTTTGCCACACTAGACCCATCAACGAGACGCACCGTGCTGCCAGACAACACGCCGGTCTTAATCACAGACACAGTAGGATTCATCAGAAAACTGCCCACATCGCTCATCGCAGCCTTTGGTGCAACATTAGAAGAAGTCCTCGAAGCCGACATTCTACTCCACGTTGTTGATGCGAGCCATCCAAACGTAATGGAACAAATAACCAGTGTTCATGACGTTCTTAGCGAACTAAACGCTAACGACAAACCAATGATCACTGTCTTAAACAAAGCAGATAAAGCTAGGCACGAAGACCTCGCCTGGTTAGCCAGCCAATTACCCAACCCTGTAATCGTCTCCGCACGAGACCGCACTGGCTTAGGTCGCCTAATGGAAAGCATCCAGGAAGTCCTCCAAGACGTCTTCCCCGAACGAAACCGCTCCACCGCCTAACCATGGCTCCTCGCCACTGTCGATCCATGGCTCCGCGCCACTGTCGATCCATGGCTCCGCGCCACTGTCGATCCATGGCTCCGCGCCACTGTCTATCCATGGCTCCGCGCCACTGTCTATCCATTTGAATTTGTAGGGGCGACGCCATGCGTCGCCCGGAAGTTAAGCAGCGGTGCTCGCTTAGACAGTTTCACTCTATAAAATAGCGGGCGACGCATGGCGTAGCCCCTACAAGCGAGCCTAAGGAATTAGGTGTTCGCGTCGCCCGTCAAGATTCCATTCAATTACTAAAGTCACTACCTCAAGATGACTCGCGGGCGATGACCTAATTACAATCTCAAAGTAGACTTTCTACATCGACTTATCGATTTCTTGCCGCACCGACTTACTAAAACTCCATATCATCATTTGAGGTATTTAGCTGTGAAGCGATTCCCCTACGTTTTTGCAGGCTCAATTTTCACTTTCATTATGTTGTCTATTGCACCCTGTGCATACTCTAACGATTTAGCGCTGAATGGCACGGTGGGTGTTGGTTCTGTCGGTACTCTGAGCGAGAAAAGTCAAAACCATATTCATAAAGGCTCCGGATTACACTCGCAGACCAAATCAAAAAAGAAAGGTGAATTGCATGCGAAGGCAAAATCGCAGACGCATAATTACGCTGGTTATATTTCACCTCCAGCGCCAGGAAATAGATCGGCTGACTCCGGTAATAAATCAAACGCCCAATCTTCAGCTTCACTCGCCAGTTCTGGCGTAAATACTGCTCCTGCTGAAGATGCGACTGTCATTTTGGGGATGGGTGGACCGACTGTCCGTGTGACTCCATGGGCTTACTTTGAAGTGGCTTTGAACATATTCGTCAATGTGGTAGAAATCGTTGGGGTATTTTGGGGCATTCTGCAGCTCGCATCTAGCATTGCTAGCCTAATCAAAGGCGCACCGTTCATGAAAAAAATGTTTTTCGCATTTTTCTTGATAGCTGTCGGTCTTGCGACACCGGGCTGTGTCAATATGATGTACAGCTCGACACATCATGGCGGAAGTTCTTACTTCAGTTAGTGTGAGAATATGCGCGATGCCAGTACTTGGATTATCAATCCTGTAGTTGATTTGCTCTTTTGTTGCGGCGGACTTCTTTGGGGGCTGTTGTTATTACACACAATTCTTGCGGGTGGACCAACGGGACTCGACACTCACTCAAATGTATTTTCCGTAGCCCTTTGCCAGCTTGTTGGCGTAATGCTTATCGCCGATCCACATAACGCCGCAACGCTGTTGCGATTATATGGAAAAGAAAATCTGCGAAGCAAGTTTTCTGGCGTTGCATACGGTGGTGGTCTGGCCGCAATTTGTTTAGCCATCATGTGTATGAATAGTGCACCGATGCTTGTGCTTGCTGTGAAGATGTATGTGATTTTGATTTGGCAACATCTCAGTGCACAGGCATATGGCGTAGCCATGATTTATTGCGGACGGCACAAATTCATTTTGGACAAAGTGCAAACGTTTTTGCTAAAAAATCTATTCAATTCAATTGCAATATATGTGATTGTGCGTCAATTATCCTCTCGCGATTTCGGCTTTGATTCATTCCTCGGAATTAGCTTGCCCTCGTGGACTTTACTGCCTTCTTACTGTCTTTCAGGCGCCGAAATATTCTTGTTTCTGAGCTTTATTTGCTTCTCCGCCATATTCATTCGCAAGGCAACCCGCGAAAGCCGTGTCTTACCTTTGCCTGTGTCCATGATTATCATCACGATGCTGGTGGCTGCATTTCCTCAAAGAGGTGTTTTTGATTTGTTTGCACTCTATCTTCCATCGTTTTTCCATAGCACTCAGTATTTGGTCATTACGACTTTGGCTGAAATGAAAGAAAGACATGCAACTGTCCTTGCAGACAAAGTGACCAAAGCTGAAAGCTTTGTTAGTGCAAAGAACTTTGAGTACTGGGGCATCCTATTGTTTGGCGGAATAGCCATGTATTTTGTAATTCCAGTGTTCTGCACTAGATTTGGTGTGCCATTTCAGTCTTCGGCTGCGGCAGTCTTTTGTGCTGTAAATCTTCACCACTTCGTTGCAGACAGCTTGATTTGGAAATTGCGCGACCCTCAGCTCAGAGCCCAGCTGATTGCCTGAACATGCGCTGTCGAGCATTACGTTGGTCACCCTATAAGGTGACTGCCGCGCGATGACTAGAGTTATTTTGAATTGTAGACTGACTATATTGCCTGACATAACTGTGCTTGCGATTTACTAAGTTAACCAATTTATGCTGAGGTCTTTAGCTGTGAAGCGATTCTCTCTTTTGACTACAATGACATTTCTGATGGTTTGCTGCTGTTTTACTGTACCAGCAGCGTTTTCACAAGATGTTGCAATGTCTAGTTCTTCAAATGCCCAAGGGAGCGCTTACTTGCAGCCTGGAGATAATTTTCAGAGCTGTTCCTCCGCCCCAGTAACAGATTCACTGCCTCATCCAATGGTTGTTAGAAATGCCAATGTGCAGATAGGACCGAGTACAAAATTTGCTAACAACATTCAAAATGTGGCTGTCGACAATCAGGTTGTTAACCTCAATATATGTGCCAATCTATTGCAAAGTATATGTTGGTTGATTGCGTTGAGTCAATTTATAAGGGGCTTTTCCAAGCTCGTAAATAAGTTACCCTTTGCTGAAAACATGGTTTTTTGTGCTTTCTATTTTCTCATTGGAAAGCTAATTACAGACTGTTTTGCATGGATCATTGCTGCATCAGTAAGCAGCCCCGGATTTAGCTAAAATACAATCCAAATAAGTTTGCAAGTCGCTATTGTGCCTTATGATAGTATTTCGGCGTTGGCTGCAAAATGCGAGGGTGTCAACTTGAACGATTTACCGGTTGAAGATACCTTCAAGCGAATAATAATGCCAGTGGGAATTATCTGGATTATGCCGTGGATTATTCTCGGGCTTTCCTGTTTATTCGCGCCAGGTTACATAGTTCCATTTCTTAGCAATAAGACGGGCCAAACGGTAACGCTGATGGTTTTTGCATGGGAGACTTGCGGCTGTCTTTTTCTTGCGCGATTTAGGCACGCAATTGTTTGGGTCGCAGTGTTGATGTTTTGTGTTCTTCCAGCCATTCTTGTGCCAATGCTAGGTCCTGCAGTAATAGTAATTTTGCAAGCATTTGTCCCTGTATTGGGCAACCCTAATTAACGAACAAATATTTAAGTGCCTGTCGACGCGTGGCCTGCCCTCCTCAGCGTGTAGTTTCTTTCGCCGGCTCTAAATCCCAGCAAGCCATCACGCAATTAATTGAGGGGCGACGCCATGCGTCGCCCGTAAGTTAAGCAGCGGTGATCGCTTAGAAAGTTTCGCCATAGAAATTAGCGGGCGACCCAATGGCGTCGCCCCTACAGGCGAACATAGCGAATTATGAGTTCGCTAACAGCATCCCATGCCTCGCCCAGATCTGAGGCAAGTATTATAGAGTCTGACGACGCCTGGCGTAATCTCTACAGAGCGTAGGTGTAGTTTGGTGGCAAAGTTGCAGCATCGACGCCTAGTTGTTTTGCGGCATGATAGGGCCAGTATGCGTCGCGCATCATTTCTCTTGCCAGCAGCACCATATCTGCTTTGCCACTCACAATTATTTCGTTGGCTTGATGAGCTTCGGTAATCACGCCAACGGCAGCTGTCGGAATTCCCGCACCATTTTTAACAGCATCCGCAAGCGGAATTTGCCAGCCCGGATGCATGTTATATCTGTCGCCAGAGCGAATGTTGCCACTGCTGCAATCGACGATGTCTACGCCGCGCTTTTTCAATTCTTTGGCCAGCTCAACCGAATCATCAACTGTCCATCCGCCTTCAACCCAGTCACTTGCGGAAAGCCTTACAGAAAGAGGAAGATCTTCGGGCCAGATTTTTCGCACTGCCTCAACAACTTCGAGCAAAAATCTAATGCGGTTTTCAAAGCTGCCACCATATTCGTCAGTGCGAACATTTGAAAGCGGTGAATAAAAACTATGCAGCAAATAACCATGTGCAGCATGCACTTCTAAGAACTTAAAGCCGGCATTTAAAGCGCGTTTTGCGGCATCTGCAAATTTTTGCGTGATGTCCTTTATTTCGGCAACAGTCAATTCTTTTGGCGTTCTCAGCGAGTCTGAAAATGGAATCGGGCTTGGTCCTACAACTTCCCAACCGCCTTCTTCATCATTTAGTGCTTGCTTGTTGTGACGATCTCCACCCTTCCATGGATTTCTGGTTGACGCTTTTCGACCAGCATGGGCTATTTGAATTCCAGCTACTGCGCCGTAGGACGAAATGAAATCTGTTATTTGCTTCAACTTTTCCACATGTGCATCCAAATAAATGCCCATGTCGTCAGGTGTAATTCTTCCACGTGCTTCGACACCTGAGGCTTCGACAATAACGAGTCCAGCCCCACCGACTGCTCTTGAGCCTAAGTGAACCAGGTGCCAGTCGTTGGCAAATCCATCCTTAGATATGTACTGGCACATGGGCGATACGCCGATGCGGTTTCTGAATGTGACGCTGCGCAAAGTGAATGGCGCAAACAGATGTGGCATTGATGATTCGCTTGCCTGTTCTTTCGTTGAGGTTGAGCTGCTCGGAACGGTCATTGTTTGGGACTCCCACCTGGCTTAGTATTGATAGGGAGAATGATACCAAACAGACCGGTCGTCTAGTAAAACCAATCCAAGATCTTAATGATGTCTGGAGGCTTTGGGTCCAGGGTGCTTTCTTGAGTCCCTGGTTGTCGTCACGCCGTGAACATTTAATGCTGAATTAGATTAAAAACATACCGACCGGTCGGTATGTTTTGCGATAGGATCTGACCAAAACGCTTTCATATCTGACATTTTGAGCGTTTTTGTCAGAAGTTGACCTTTCCAAATCAGGGTGCTACATTAAAAACATACCGACCGGTCGGTATGAAAATGGCACTGGTGACCCTTTCGGGACGCGTTTAATCTAGGTGCGCTAAAATTGTGTCAGATTTTCAGGTTTGAACCCATGGCCAAAAAAGGAACGCTCACTCGCGAATATATAGTTGAAAGGGCCGCTGGTCTTTTTAATACCGTCGGTTATTACCGCGCCTCAATGACTGACGTTATGAATGCAACCGGTTTGGAAAAAGGTGGCATATACAACCATTTTGCAAGTAAGGACGATCTAGCTGTAGCTGCTTTTGAATATGCTGTCGGTTTGTTTGCTGCTGCTTTGCGAAAACAAATTGACTTAGCAGTTCAACCTTTCGACAAGCTTCTCGCTTTGATTGATGGCTTTAATTTGGCAGTGACTGATCCGCCCGTGAAAGGTGGTTGTCCGCTGCTCAACTGCGCTGTGGAAAATGACGATGGAAATCCTCTTCTCAAAGCGAAAGTGCAAGTCGCAATGGAACGGTTTCACAAAATGGTTGAAAATCTAGTGATAGACGCACAAAGCGAAGGCGAAATCGCTAAACATTATTCGTCAAAGCAAATTGCTACGTTCATAGTTTCGTCTGTTGAAGGCGGCATTATGGTGAGTCGTTTGTTTGACGACACTCAGCGAATGGAACTTGTAACTCAGAGTCTAAAGTCCTTTTTGATTAGTCTAAAAAACTAAGAGCAAAATAAATCGATTTATCAACTGCGGCGATTTAGATCAAAAGCGCCGGAGAAATACTTACGTCCAATAAACAAAGGAGTACGAACATGAGTCTTAAAGAAATAAGCAAAACCCAGGCAATTCCCCGCCAGGAAGGAAAGAATTTTACTGCTATTCACGCGGGTAAATTTGCAGACCTTACTCAATATGAGTTGCCTCATCCACTTAGACCCAAACCTGTTCGCGGAAAACTGTTTTTGAAAGATCATATGGATTCAACTGCGATGCAAGTTTCATTGAATAAGCTTCCTGCGGGGATTTCTGTGTCGTTCTATCATCAACACAAAGAAAACGAAGAGCTATACATTTTTGTTGGTGGCAAAGGGCAAGTGCAGGTTGACGGCGAAATCATTGATGTGTCCGAAGGCTCTTGCGTGCGAATTAGTCCAAATGGTGTGCGCACCTGGAGAAATAATTCAGACGAAGATCTCTATTACATCGTGATTCAAGCCAGAGATGGTTCTCTCAATATTGACACTTTTGAAGATGGCATTCCGGGTGACAAAGAAGTGACCTGGTAGTTTGAAACACTTTTATTTCCTCTTCATTACTTCTGAGCAACTGCCCTGCAGCTTTCCAATTAGCTGACAGGGCAGTTCTTACCTGCTTCTCACCGAAACTAATGCGGATGATGCTAATCTTAATGCCATCATTTCTTGGGGATTTGTAAATGTCGCTTCAAGGCAAAACGCTGTTTATTACCGGCGCTTCACGCGGAATTGGGCACGCTATAGCAGTCAGAGCTGCTCAGGACGGAGCCAATGTAGTTGTTGCAGCTAAAACGGAAAAAGAGCATCCTAAGCTTCCTGGCACAATCTACTCGGCTGCCAAGGATATAGAAGCAGCTGGAGGGAAGGCGCTGGCTCTTGTATGCGACATCAGAGATGAACAGCAAGTTGCATCTGCGGTGGCAAAAGCTGTCGAACAATTCGGTGGCATTGATATTTGTGTCAATAACGCCAGCGCAATAAATTTGGTTGGCACCGAATCACTAGACATGAAGCGATATGACCTCATGCACAGTATTAACGCCCGCGGGACGTTTATGGTGTCCAAATATTGTTTGCCACATTTGAAGAAATCGGAGAATGGTCACATCCTCAACATTGCTCCTCCTCTCAATATGAATCCTAAATGGTTTGCCGGCCATGTTGCATACACAATGGCAAAATATGGCATGAGTATGTGTACATTGGGCATGGCAGAGGAGTTTCGCAAATTCAATATCGGTGTGAATTCTCTCTGGCCCGAAACTGGTATTGCTACGGCCGCTGTGAAGAACTTGCTTGCCGACGAGCTAGCACTTAGTGGGTGCCGCAAACCGGAAATTATGGCTGACGCAGCCTACTACATCTTCAACAGATCTGGAAAAACTTGCACCGGTAATTTCTATTTAGACGTAGAAGTCCTCGATGAAGAGGGCATTCAGGATTTCTCGAAATATGCTGTGGAGGCTGGCGCTGCGCTTGCTCGCGATTTCTTTCTTGATGATTGGTATAAGCTAAAGGCACAGCCTGCTGCTGGAAAAAACTAGATAAGTGGTACAAGTAATGAGCGAACTGCTAAACAATTTCAAATCTATTTTAGTCACCATGGACAGTGGCATTGCCCACGTTAGATTCGTTCAGGCTGATAAAGCAAATGCAATGACCAGAGACTTCTGGAATGAGTTTCCACTGGCATTGAAATCACTGGCAGAGCAGCCAGAGCTCAGAGTACTCGTAATTTCCGGCGATGGAAAACATTTTTGCTCAGGTATGGATTTATCGGTATTTTCAAACAACCAGGCGCTAAGTAATTCAAGCGCACGAGAAAGAGAACGTTTGCGTTTTTTGGTGGAAGAGCTTCAATCAGTTTTTACGCAAATTGAGAAATTGAAAGTACCTGTTATTGCAACCGTGCAAGGCGCATGTGTCGGCGGTGGTTTAGACCTCATCAGTGCTTGCGATTTGAGATATGCGGTCAATTCAGCTTTCTTTTGCGTTCAAGAAATCAATCTGGCGATGATGGCTGATTTGGGATCGCTACAACGATTGCCAAAGTTGATTCCTATGGGCATTGTGCGAGAGCTTGCTTACACCGGCGATAGGCTTAGCGCTGAGCGTGCGTATGAACTTGGTTTTCTCAACGGTGTATTTGAATCAGAAGAAGACATGTTAATCGAAGTACTTTCAGTAGCTGCCAAAATCGCAAGTAAGTCGCCTCTCGCTATCTCAGCTTCGAAAGAAGCGATAAACTTCGCCAGAGACAACAGTGTTGCCGCCTCGCTAAGCCAGGCAGCCGTGCTTCAAAGTTCCATACTCGATGTCGGGGACCTCGAATCCTCTGCCAAAGCTATGGCAAAACGAGCCGAAGCTTCATTTGACTCACTATTAGAAAAATCAACCCTCTAGCCAGCTTTTTCACCGATGCCTTTTTGAAGCAGACGTAGATGATGCTGTTGGCGAACTTATCATTCAGTACATGCAGTTGTAGGGGCGAAGCCATG
>CAZJLR010000106.1:0-15276 GCA_964546815.1 uncultured Candidatus Obscuribacterales bacterium
TGATTCGGCTCCATTTTAGTTCGCCAGCAGTATCCCATGCGTCGCCCGGATCTTAGGAACGGCCTGTATTCCGGGCGACGCATGGCGTCGTCCCTACAAATGCGAGGAAAGAGTTTTAAAAGGGCGAAAAAAGGTCGAAAAGGGCCGAAAAAAGGCCAAAAAAAAGTGCAAAAAGGTGAAAAAAGGACTAAAAGGAAACAGGAAGGGGCTGGAATCCAGCCCCTTCCTGCTGTTTATCTAGTCAGGCAAAGACAGTCAGGACTTCTTCTGGTCTTTCGGGGGCCCCGCCAGGATGCCCAGGAAAGCGAAGAAGGACCCGTACATGCCGAGAGCCAAACCGATTACCGTGAAGTCGAGACTCAACCGGGCTCCGCTGGCGCCCATTTGCTTGGTCAGTTCGTACATCATGTGGTAACGGTCATGATAGGTCATGACCATGATGCCCAAGAAGAGACCGAAGGCGGCGACGCAGACCAGCAGACCCAGGCACTTTTTTACCATAGGCAGTACTCCAAAAGTTTTTGAATGAAATTGAGACTTACACATGCTCTCTCACACGAGAGATGCACAAACTACTTCAACAAGCGATCCATCGCGGCATTGCCTTGCCGCAAAGCAATGCGGTGTGAAGCTTGCGACTTGCCGCTGTCGAGAACGCACGAACGCACGACGCGTCCGCCAGGCACATACAACTGACGAATTTCGTAGTAGTAAGCACCAGGCTCACCGCGCATCACGAGCATCATCCGATGGTCTTCTCCACTGTCACAGGCGCGCTTAACCCCCAGCGAACCCCTCGATTGGAAAAGACCGGCAAAGAAAGCCCGCAAAGCAGAGAAATACTTCGCCACGAAACAACCAGCCAATGCGCAAACAATCATGCTTCATTCCTTGAAAGTGGTCAGATTGACAAGAAAACAGACTTGCAAACAAAGTCTGAGAGACACACAGTTCTCTCAGACTAAAACTCAACACGGCGAATATTACATAACTCGCCGGTCAGACGCGAAGACAGCCCCAATGGAATCACTTCGAGAACAGTCATCCAGGCGCCACAGCGACCGATTCCAACCGTTGTAAAAATCCATCGCCGCTAACTTGCCGTTGCGGTCATAGACCATGCACATGCCGTCCGGGTAAACCAGAGTCCAACCGCCGTGCTCGTTGGGACAAAGGTCGGGAACAGAATGACCAGGTTTTGCGGACAGGCAACCTTTCAACTGACTGGGCAGCCGCGGACGCAGCCACATCATCTTGAACCAAACCACCAGCACGATGCCGAAGGCGACACCAAGTGCCATTCCAAGCTGCAGCCACTGGAGGCAGAAGCAGGTGAGCGTGGTCAGGGCGAGGGCGGGAAGCATGTAATTGCAGGTGCGCTTCAGACTTTGCAGAAGAACAACACCGTTGGTGTACGCGCAGCCGACCATCACGCCCATGACGACAGGGATCCAAACAGTTGACAAAACTTGCAACATAGTAACCTCTGGGTAATAGAAATATTTGAAACTTGGGACTTTCTAGACGCTAAAGCTCGAGAGGGAGAAAAGGGGGAAAACATATGACTTAACCCTACGCCTGCAGCACCTTTGCACTTTAATTTAAAATTTCTAAGCATTCTCCACCCCGCCATGGCGCTGCGCGCACTCGCACTAGCGTGTATGCCAAGCTACGCGGGCGCCTGGGGGCAGCAACACTTTAATGACAGCATTGAGCACGACAGAGGATTATGAGTTCTTGCGCGAGCGAGCGCTGGTCTGGAGGGGTTAGCAGGAAGCTAGAGCTTCTTCGAAAATTACGAGGCTTTCTTCCACTTCGGCTTTGCTAACGTTGAGCGGCGGCAAAAACCTTATGACGTGGTTATATGAACCACACTCAAGAAGTAACAATTTGCGCTTTGCACACTCATTTACCAGCGAATCAACTCTCTTGCTGTCAGGCTGACCTGCATCATCTATGAGTTCAATTCCAATCATCAAACCCAGCCCACGAACATCGCCGACAAACTTGTGTTTTTTGGCCATCTCTCTGATTCGGTCACGCAGATAGGCGCCCATTTTACTTGCGTTTTCCAATAGATTTTCTTCTTCAATTACGGCGATGCTGGCAAGTGCAGCCGCACACGCAACCGGGTTGCCACCATAGGTGCTACCATGCTTGCCAGGCAACCACTTTTTCATAAGGTCATTTTTAGCAACGACTCCAGCCATGGGGAAGCCTGATGCGATGCCTTTTGCAACAACCATAATATCGGGCACCACATTCCAATTGTTTACGGCAAACCAATTGCCAGTGCGACCAAATCCTGTTTGAACTTCATCAGCAACCATCAAGATGCCATGCTTGTCGCACAACTCTCTAAGGCGGGTCATGTAGCCATTTTCTTCTGCATACCCGGTGGCCGGCACAACATAGCCGCCTTCACCCAACTGAGGCTCGATGAGAATCGCAGCGACACTTTCTGGCTTGACGAAATGCTTGAAAGTATTCTCGAACAAGTCAAAACACTCCAACTTGCACGAACCTGCTTTCTGCCCCACCGGACAGCGATAGCAATATGGGTATGCAATGTGATTGATGCCGCTGGGAAGTGGTTCATATCCATCGCGGTAATGTGACTTAGACGATGTCAGCGCGGTTGCAAGCAAAGTGCGTCCATGAAAAGACCCGGAAAATGAAATGACGTTTGTGCGCCCGGTGACAAATCTCGCCATCTTAATGGCAGCGTCAATGGCTTCACCACCGCTATTGTTCAAGAAAACGGAGTCCATTTCACCAGGAGCAATCTGAGCAATTTTTTCTGCCAGTTTAATTAGAGGTTCATGCGAAGTAACCATAGAGCAATGAATCAACTTGTTCATTTGTTCTGTCGCTGCTGCAACGACTTTCGGGTGGCAATGACCAATGTTGTTTACAGCGATTCCTGAACTAAAGTCGAGATAGCGATCGCCATTTACGTCCCAAAGATATGAACCTTTTCCATGGCTGGCTACGATATCAAACGCACGAGCGGCGGTGGCCGAAACGTGCTTAGCACCGCGCTCCAATAGCGTCGCGTTTTTGTCTTCCTTAACTTTAGTCACTTTTTTCTCCTCGTCTTCTTATCGCAAAATCAAACTTAGAATGCAGAGCTGCTTTTAAGATTGGCACTTACATTTTCTACAGCCTGCAAAAGGCGCGCGCAAAGCTCAGCTAGCTCGTCTTCTGAAATAGTAAAAGGTGGAGCAACAATCAAATGGTCGCCCCTAAATCCATCGGCGGTGCCAGAGCCAGGATAAACCAAAAGCCCCAATTTAGCCGCTTCCACAGCCACCTTTTGAGAAACGCGCAAATTATGGTTGAAGGGAGTTTTTTGCTCTTTGTCGCTCACAAATTCAAGAGCTAAAAGAAAGCCTTTTCCTCTCAGATCGCCCACTATCTCAGTTTCACTCAGACAGCCAAGATCAGCGCGCAACTTGCTTTCAAGACTTAGCACCCTATCAATTAACCTGTGCTGCTTCATGTAATTGAGGACAGCGACACCCGCAGCGCAAGCAAGAGGATGCCCACTGTACGTAAACCCATGTTCAAAAACAGCAGATCCCATCTCAAAAGCAGCAACTACCTTCGCCGAAGCCAGCACCGCCCCCAGTGGCATATATCCTGCAGACAAACCTTTACCGAGAGCGATTATATCTGCTTCTACCCCAAACAGCGAAAGCCCAAATGGCGCTCCGACACGACCAAGACCTGTCATTACTTCATCGGCAATCAACAATACATCGTGCTCATCGCAAATTTCACGAATGCGTTTGAAATATCCAGGATGCGGTGCTACGGCTCCCAATGCTGCACCGACAACAGGCTCGGCCACAAACGCCATTACTTTTTCAGCACCGGCTTGCAAAATTACTTGCTCAAGCTCGTTAGCAAGTGCAATTCCGCACTGCTCAGACTGGCAATTTCCTCTGGCACCACACGGACAGCGATAGGGAAAACTGGCTGTAACATGCGGATGCGCCGCTAAAAGAGGTAAGTAGGGAGTCCTGCGCGCAGGATGCCCAGTTGCAGCGAGCGCCCCCAGAGTGCTGCCGTGATAACTATTCCAGCGAGACACAATTACGCTTTTGTCGTACAGCCCTTTCTCGAAAAAATAGCCACGAGCCATTTTAATTGCAGTTTCAATTGCTTCAGAGCCACCTGAAACGAAGTAGGCTCTGCCACCAGGGTTGAAGCGCGACGGAGCCATATCTATAAGCTCTTGTGCCAGTTTTAATGCAGGCTCTGAAATGAATTGAGAAGTATGAGCAAATGCAATCTGCGAAAGTTGTTGCGAAATTGCATCATTTATTTCAGCCACGCCATGTCCAATATTGGCAACCACAGCGCCGCTGCAAGCATCCAAATAGCTCTTGTTGTTCTTGTCTGTAACCCAAACACCCTTACCATGACTAATTTGCGGGTATTCGCGTTTCAGATTTCTAAAAAATAAGCTGCTCACGCCAAAGTCCTGAGTTTTGAGAATCCACATTATGGCAGGCTCAACACTACAGGCAAAGCTACATTAAGTGAATTTGCAATCTTGTCAGCGACTTGCTGTAACTGAATTTCCGATTGCGACAGGCGGAGAATGGGGCACAGTTAAAAAACAACGCATGCCAAACTCATATAATCAAGTAAGGACGACTGAGGGCTTATTTCAATGCTAACTGCCGCAAAAGCGCTAAGTTACGAAAGCATGAAATCGCTTTTGCAAAATCAATCGGAGCTTTTAGAAAAGAATAGCTTCATCAGCATTTTGCCACCCGATCTGCAAGCAAAAGAAGAGGTCAAAAAGATCTGGCCAGGCGATTCAGATCGCTGGATGTCCACGTATTTTGAAGATGTTCGCCCAGAACATATGCACCTGATTCCAAGCCTGGAGGAAGAACTGGGCAGACGATTCAGCCTCTTTCACGATGAACAGGCAGACCGCATCATCGAATTTTTGAGCAGCTGCCACAGCAGACAAAGCAATGAAACTTTGTTTGTAAACTGTGTGGCCGGCGTTTCGCGCAGCGGCGCCATTGCTAGCTTTGCCTGCGAAGTGTTCAACATGGACAAAGGCAATTTTAAGCGCGCAAATCCGACAATCCAACCAAACAGCCTGGTTTTGTATTTACTTCGCGAACGCTGGGAATTAAGACAAAAGCAGCAAATGGAAAAGACCGGCTCTCCGAAATAGAACGCATTTTTTGCGCGACAAAAATAGCCGCAAGAAAATCGAGCGCCAATAAATAGAAAGCCGCCTAAATCGAAAGCATAGCGGCGTCAAAAGATGGTTCAAAGCCCAATTTGAGTCCATGCCAAAATTTTGCCAAAAAAATGTCAATTCTTTGCCAACACATATGCATACTCTAATAAGCGGGGGTCTGCCAGTTCTATCGCTGCAACAAAGCAGCTTCTGAAACTTTCCATCAAAGCATCTGCACTGGGGTTATCTAAATGACTGAATCAGCCACATCAAACAGCACAAACGTCTTCGAAACAGCCAATGGACAAGCTCAATGCGAATGGTCTTTCGCAGCAATTCCAGGCAGCAAGCAAGCCGTTTCAGAATTGATTGGCACAGCCAGAACCGGGCTGATGCAATTCAAGCAAAGTAACGAAACACGTTTTAGCTTCAGCTCTAACGCCGATGAAATGCAACCCACACTAGAACAGTTTTTAGGACAGATTCAATACAGCGATTCTCTGGCAGGAGCAGACGAACTTTCAACCGACGTCAACAACTTTGACATGATTCTGGTTGATGATAGCGAAAGCAAAGAACAGTTCAGCAAGCTAAATCGCCCACTGACTCCAGACGAATCAGTCGACCTTTTCGGCAAGTTGCAATCTTCGGAAAGCAAGCATTTCCGCAGCATGGCTCGGATGACACACTAAGCCCACTCAAAACCTTTTGCACAACAAATTGTCAAAATCCCGCACGGTCGAGCAATGCTCGACCGTTTTTGTCATGGAAGGCTTTTTTATCAAGCCAAACAGCTTTGCGAACAAGAGCATTAAATCCACCGCTAGCTCCACCAGCAACACCCATGTGCCCAGGAGGGGGACGACTGCCCCTGAGCGATATGGCGGCAACGCCCCAAAGCCACTGCCAGCCATAGAACAGCCCACGCCGCGGGAATCTTTTTGCCCTAATTAAATGGGAAAAAATCTCTACAAAAAACTTGTGTTTGCCAATACCAAAAAGCTAAGGCTTGGTATCCACAGTTCTCCACCCCCCGATTCACACTTACTGCATAACGCACAAACGCTAACTCGACTGCAAACCATCTTTTTTTCAGCGCAATCTGAAAACGGTGGAATGCGTCGTATTTCTGGCACCCAAAAGTGCCAACCTCAAGAAGGAGTGTAATGAAACCCTTTGTTGCCCTGAACATGGACATCAACGTCGACAACCCGCTCGAAGCTCGCGTGGGTCGCCGATACATCAACGCAATGCAACTGGGTGGGGCTATTCCCCTTCCTGTGCCTCCGACTTCAAAGCGCGACCTCAGCCCGATACTCTCTACCGTAAGCGGTGTGCTGCTAATCGGCGGACTCGACTACTCGCCGACCCTCTACGGCGAAGAACCGTCCGCCACCGTCAAACAGCTGCACGCCGACCGGCAGGAGTTCGACCTGCGACTTGTGCGCATGGCGCTGAAGCGCGAACTGCCCATCCTGGCAATCTGCGGCGGTCATCAGCTGCTCAACATTGCTCTTGGCGGTTCACTCTTCCAGGACATCGATGAACAGAAAGCCGGCATCGGCTCCATGCACCGCGTCAAGAATCCGCCGCCGTACAAGATGCACAGCGTCTCGCTCACGAAAGGGAGCAAACTGCGACGCATCTTCCGCAAGGCAGAACTGCCGTCGGTGCTCAGTTCCCACCACCAGGCAGTCAAACGCCTCGGCAAAGGACTGAGCGCAGTCGCGCATGCTGCTGACGGCGTCATCGAAGCGATCGAGCTCGACTCAGCCGCATTCGTTGTCGGCGTGCAGTGGCACCCGGAAGGCACTATGAATGAGAGCGCCCCGCTGTTTCGCGCTTTCGTCAATGCGGCGAAAGCCTACCGTTCTTAATTAACTCGCAAGGAGAAAGAGCAAAGAGCAAGTGTCTGTGCACTTACCTTTGCTCTTTCTCCAGCAAAACCAGTTTTACCACTAACCTTGGATTTGGGAGCTATTTTATGAGCAATGCAAAAGGAATCGTGGTTCTGGCTTGGATCATTGGTCTGGCATTCATTTTACCGCAATTGAAAGGGGTTACAGCAAATTGCGGCACCTTATCGCTTTGCGTCATAGGCGCCCTTGCCGGATTTGTCTTCGCAACCGGAGCAGGCATAGTCGCCCCTATCTTGCAAGTAATCCGCCAGAACGGCAATTTAACCGTGATGGGGAGCGACCTACTGAGATTCGCCTCGTTCATTGGGGCTATCTTTTTCACCGGACTCACGCTGGCAGTTGCAGTAGACCTTAGCCATGCACTCAGCTTCGCAACTAACAGTGCATTGCTTACAGCCGCAGCATTTTTGTTCCTCACCAAATTCGTGGCTGTGAAACTTCTCGGCTAAGGAAATCAGGTGTCAGCAGAGCAGGCTTGCTCTGAATAAATAAGCGCTGTCGCAGTACGCCGCAGCGCTCTATCCTCTCCGCTTCATTCCTGAGCGGAGCCCAAGTAACGCCCTCCGCAAGGAGTGGTTTTTCTTCACTAGTGCGTTAACACCGCACACCTAGAAACGGGGTTTAGCATGTCGCAAAATCAGAAAGGCTGGCTTGAAATGGTCGGCTCGTTCATGTTGTTGCTGCTCAAGATCGCCATCGGCATCTTCATGGTGCCGGGCATGGCCCTCTGGCAGGGGCTGAAGTTCTTCCGCCGACACGTCTACAGCAAGGGCAGCTGGTTGCTCGAAATCTCGGGCGCGGTTAGCGGTATTGCCGGCGGTATCGCACTGGCGCGCGATCACGTCGCAGAAGGCTCTGCAAACAGTCACTGGTGGATCGCCGCCGGCTTCGCGCTGGCACTGGCTATCTACGTCTACGCGTTCCCGGCAATCTACTGGGTGCTGATCCGCCCGATAGTGCCCTACGTCAAGGCATTCTTCAAGAACAGCTTCGAGTTCTTGCGTTTGCTCTGCGTAGACATCTTGCGCGCAATTCGGTGGTTTATCGAAAAATTCATCTGGGCTCCAATCTGTTGGACCTGGAAGAATATCGTTTACCCCGTCTTGCGCTTCATCTGGGTAGACGTCATCTGCCGCCTGGCCAGCTTCATTCGCTGGTGCTGGAATACTTTCTGGCACGTGGTGCGCGTCTGCATCGAGAAGTTCATCGACGTTCTGGATTTCCTCTGGACCAGGGTGCTGGTGCCGGTCTGGGACTTCAGCTGGACCTACATCATCAAGCCCTTCGGTCGGGCGATTCGCTACTGCTGGAAGCAGTTCTGTCGCGCAGTTCGCTGGACCTGGACGCAAGTCATCGTGCCCTCGGCTAAGTTCGCCTGGAAGCACATCATCGTGCCCCTGGCGGAATTTACCTGGAACAAGATCCTTGTGCCGCTCTGGTCCTTCGCCTGCAAGTGCGCTCGCCAGCTGAAGCGCGCGTTCTTCTGGACCATCGATAACATCGTCGTGCCGACGCTGCGCTTTATCTGGGAACAGATCATCTGCCGCATCGGTCGCTTCATCAAGAGCTGCTGGAACCTTTTCTGGAAGGGAGTACACTGGGTTTTCGACAACGTGATTTGCCGCACTCTGCGCTTTGTCTGGGAAGAGATTGTCTGCCGCATCGGGCGAGCGATTCGTTGGCTCTGGAACAGCTTCGTCGCCACCCCGATTCAATGGGTTTGGCGGAAGATTGTCCATCCAATCGTCACCCTGCTGTGGCGCGGCATCAGCAAGGTATGGAATTACCTCAGCACGGTGTTCGTCAGTTCGTACTACTCGACCAGCACCACGACTGAACTAATCTCGCATCTGCTCGGGCTCTGCATTCCGATCGGGATGATCGCGATTTACATCGGCACGGCGCCAATGCTCTCGAAGCTCTGGCTCATGCTGATCGCAGTGCCGGCAATTGCTGCTGTTCCGCTCGCTTACGTCTGGGGCGGCAAGGCGCTTCGCTTGGGCGGCAACTGGATTAATGGGTTTGCGCTGTCGTTCAGCAGCGCTTACTTGATTGGTCTTGCCGCATCGCAGTTCGTTTCTTTGCAAAGCGCCGTTGAGATTGGCTCGGGCGCCGGCATCCTGCTCTTCTTCGTGCTCTACCCGCTGCTCTTCGGCGGATGGGAACGATTGACGCAGGGTAGCCGATTTGAATTGGCAATCCTGGGTCTGCTGAAAGCGGGCTTCGCTCGGGCAGATTCGGAGGTTTCGGTGATTAGCGGTTTGTGCGTCGAAGTCTGGGTTTACCTCCAGAACACGGTGCCAGACTTCCTTTACCGAACCTGGACCGACACCTGGAACTGGATTCAGCGCGTCTTCCGCCGCTTCGGTGGCTAAGCGCAGTCTGTAAATTCAAGTTACAGTAGCCGCAAGCCCAAAAGGCGCAAAGACAGGTGCTCAAACACCTGCGCTTTGCGCCTTTTGGCGCTTTTTCCCAATTTTCGACTTTTAAATTGCCGCAGCACAGAAGCCAAACTAAATTCAAGTCTTGCAATAAGCTCGCTTCTGCCAGAAAATCTGCAAGCGACCATAGTTTTTAAACGCGAAGGCATAAGTTTGGACAGCAGCACTCCAGATAAGCAAAATCTACCAGAAGAAAGCGCTGCCAAAGCCTCTGAGCCAATTAATGTTATTGGACCAGGCACTATCATAGATAGTCGCTTTGAAATTAAATCTTTCATTTGCAAGGGTGGCACAAGCGCGGTCTTCAAGGCAAAACACTTGATTTTGGACAGACCTGTAGCCATCAAAATACTTCAATCTGCCGAATTACCCACGGCGGCTATGCAGCGTTTTCAACGCGAAGCGCTAATCATCAGCGAAATGGACCATCCACATATCGTAAAAGTCTATGGCATGGGAACAGTCAACGCAGCTCCATACATCGCACTTGAATTTCTCGATGGCATTAGCCTCGGCGATTTACTCAAAATAAAAACTCGGCTAAGCGCAGAAGAATGTCTGAATATTGCAAAACAGATACTAAGCGCACTTGCACATGCACACGAAAGAGGCATTGTTCATCGCGATTTAAAACCAAGCAATGTCATGCTCACGGGCAGCAACCAGAGCATAAAAATTGTGGACTTCGGCATTGCCAAACTCTTGCCGGACAATGGCAAAGAGCTGCAAAAGCTCACTAACACCGGCGACCTTTTCGGCACACCAAAATACATGAGCCCAGAACAATGCCAGGGCAAGCCGCTCGACGCTCGCTCAGATCTATATTCTCTTGCAAGTCTTTTGTATGAATCACTGGACGGACAGGTGCCATTCGATGGAAACAATTCATTTGAAATTATCTTCAAACGCTTGCATGAAGCGCCCAGAGAAAGCAAATATCTTCAAAACAACTTAGGCACAGTTATATTGTCTGCACTCGCAGTGTCACCTGATGAACGGCCGCAGACAGCTGCTGCTTTCAATGAAGCGCTTTCCGACCCGGCTATGTTTGCAAAAACACATAAACAAAAAAGCAGCAAAAGTTCCAGGTCAAAAAACAAGGCACTGCTATTTGGATTGCTTGCATTGCTGGCAATCATCTCAGTGCCCTTGCTACAACAAGGTTTCCGCCTGCATCAAGCAGCTGGCAAAGAAGCAAACAAGTGGGAAGCAACAGCTCTGCTCGAACAAAGTCATCGTGCAAGCAACTCACTTGCGAAAGCAGAAAGAGATTGCTCTGAGATGGAAGCAAGCATTGCAAAAAATTCACAGAAGCAAGGAATAAGGCACTTTATGAGAGTTCTGGGAAGTTTGGAACGAGCCGGGGCAGAAAATGACACAGACCCCAGTACCTTGCCACGTGAAATCAACTTGATCAAAAGGCTGAACAAAGCAGCAGTAAATCTCAAATTTAATGATGAAGTACCCACCATACTCTTACGGACAAGCACCATAGACGAACACGCAAGAAAACTAGCTAATGAAGAGCTGGAAGCAAGAGCAACAGAATTAGTCGCACTTAGCGAATACTCAAGCGGTAAATTCGACGCTAATGACTTTTTTAGTGCTAGCGAGCATTACAATCGGTCCAATCTAGCTGACGACAGCGACCGAATGTTGATGATCGCAGAGAGTGCCGTGAAAAATCTTCCAGAAGATAGCAAAACCAAGCTCAAAATAAAGCTCGGGCGCGCAATCTGGCTAATCTTGAAGGGAGAGAGCATCCAGAGCAAAAACATTGCACTTGAGCTCATGAAGAATGAAAAGGATGCGTTTGGAAACAACCCGGAAGATGAAATGTTTGTTGTTATGAAAACTGCCTTCATATTTTATCGCCTGAATGACATCAAAAACGCAGAACTTTGCAGGCAGCGAGCTACCGACATTTATCACGCCAATGTTAAGTCGAAGCCGGTGCTTTGCATCGACTTTCAAAACACGCTGAAGGACCTTCTTGGAGATCTCAAAGGCAGAAACGATACAACCCAATATAACAAAGTAGCAGCACAGCTGGTCGTAGTCAGTAAAGAGCAAGATAAATATCCCTTACCCGTTGAGGACATTCGATTTTTGAAGCCTAATTGACTGAGCAAGGAAGGTTTTTGCCAGGCGCCAGTCAGGGTTTTTCCGGTTACATGTGAACAATATTGCTTCGATAATCGTCTGATGTTCGATGTTGTGCCAATGCAGCAAAAAAGCCGATAATTCGAGGTTGCTTAAAATGCGAAAAATATACGCACTGCCCATACTTGCGGCCGTCGTGTTTAGCGGTCAAAGTTTCGCAATTGCTGCAGACCCTGAAAGCCCCAGTCCAACAGGCAGTTTAGCGCCAGCAAAAGTACGACTGAGCAATGAAATGCCCACAAAAGGAAGCATAGAATTTCCATTGAAATTGATGCTCAAAAACAAAACTGGTGGCATCTCACCATTGATTCCAACATCGCGCAGCACAAGCAGCATTCCCTCAAACAAAGAAATTACACACAATGCAGATCATGTGCAAGCAGGACTCGTCGCATGGTCTCCCGATTTTGCCACAGCATGCCAAAAATCAAAATCTAGCGGCAAAGCGGTGCTTTTATTCCAAATGATGGGAAAGCTTGACGAAGAGTTTTGTTGAACGAACGCCAGAATGGCGAGAACCGTGTTGTTCTCTAATCCTGAACTAGCTGCTTTCATAAACGAAAATTTCGAGCCGACCTGGCAGTCTGTGCGCAAAGTACCGACAGTCACCATCGATTTCGGCAATGGCAAAACTGTGAAGCGCACGCTAAATGGCAATATTGCAACCTATGTTTGCACTTCGGAAGGAAAAATCCTCGACATTCTTCCAGGCTTGTATGAAGCGCGTTCATATAAAGACAGGCTTCAGCAGCTGAGTTTTCTCCACAGCTACATTTCTGCAATGGACATCAATTCAACGGAAAGCGCGGTGCATGCATATCACAAAACTCAGCTGCAGCGGCTTGAACGCGGACAGCCGCCGATGCGCTTTGTAAGAACAAAAGAAAACGGCACCGGAAGCATAAAGCTGAGTGCAAAAGCCAAAGACCCTGACAGCGAATGGACCAAAGCAATCGACGAAAAAACGATGCATAGAAATATTCCACTGCCAAAGAACGATATTGCAGACTGGGAAAAGCTAACTGACGATGTTCGCCTGAATGAAACAATTATGCGCAAAAAAATACACGCAAAGCTGCTAAATGAAGCTAGCGCACAAAAGGCAAACAATCTTACATCGTTTTCAAAATGGTTATACCGCGAAGTTCTACACGTAGATCTGGATGATCCTTATCTCGGTCTCACACCTGTTTTGAGCGACAATTACCCATTCGAGCGCAACACAAAAAATTGAGGCAGCTTAAACTAGCTAAGATTCACAATTCAAATCATGCGGATATCCGCAAAAAAACGCGCCAAAGATGAGAAAACTGTTCCTTTTGCCCGGCACTTAGCGCTAAGCGATAAAGCCAGTAAGAAAGGGCTTTTCCGGCTCCTCCCAAAGAAATCTTGAACAATTTCGAGAATCTTTTTTGCAAAGAATGCTTAAGGGTGACACCGTAGCACACATGAAATGGACGTAGAAATTCATAGGCTTAATCAACTCAATTTTTACTTTCTCGACCAGCGTACCCCCCAAGCACACAAAGCAATTCGAGCAACCGCAGCAAGATAAACAGCAACAATTGCGTTGTGCTGGTGGATTTTCGCCGAGTAAAAATTGAGATTTCGCCCCAATCACCCTGTCTGCACTTTTGCAGCAAGAAAGGTCAAAGACCATGAGCAAGTTCACTTTTCCGCGCACCCGTTTGACCCTTGTCCCGAAGATGGAAGAACTCTGCCGCAATTTGTACGCCGAAGACGTCGCGGCAGACCCCGAACTCAATCTCATCGACCACCTGGCCGAATGGCACATGGAAAGCGTCAGCGAAGCCGGCTACACGGAAGCAAGCGCCGACCAGCGTCGTTCGTTGCGTGCTTTCGCCCGCGTGTTCCGCTACAAGACCGATGACCTCAAGCGGGTCAAGGCAGCCGTCGGCTGGGACGCTCCTCGCGACGAATATCGCGAATTCGGCTTTGCCTCGTTGCTGACGCAAATGCTCAGCATTTGTCCCGAATTCGGCCCGGCGCTCAAAGAAGCCCACAACGGCGGACTCGAAACGAAGGGGCCCTACGGCCGAAGCGCCACTCTCTACGTCGTGCCCAGCCTCGTTGCCCTCGGCCACGAGTACCAGATGGAAGTCGGCGATTTGCCCGACACGGAAGCCGAGTTCAAGCAAATCTGGTTGGCCCACATGGTCAACGAATACTCGAAGCCCGGCGAGCTCGGCGAACGCGAACGCTCTCTCATCGCCTTCGCTTCGCTGCTTCGCGTGGGCGACATCGACAAGCTCGTCAACACGCTGAGCAAGGCTGGACTGCGCAATGATACCGGCCTGCAGCTGGCCTGCGCAGAAAGCATCGTCGGCGCCGTGCGCTTGAACCGCGCCCTGGCCTACGGTGTCAGCTGCTCGCAACCCTCTGCGAGCTAAGCGCTCAGACACCGCCTGCAACACCACGCAGGCTCTTGATCAGCCCAAACAAAACCCGAGGCGGGCACTGCTCGCCTCGGGTTTTTCATTTACAGGAGCCTTCAAATGTTCGCTTTCTTCAGGCGACTAACAGACAACAAAAAATTGTCGTTAAGAGCGCTTTTGTTTCAAACAATAGACCATGTGCTCGACGAACATTCGTTTTTCACCAGGGCATCAGCCATTGCGTTTTCAGCCATGATGGCTTTTGTGCCCTTCCTGATGCTCACAATGACCGTGGCTGTTCGCCTCTTGCCTGACCTCACCAAATCTGGCAGCGGCGGCGGCATCATCAGTGCAAATGACCTTGCACAAACTCTGCAACAACTCTTTCCCCATGATATGGCCAGCGTGATTTTAGAGCAAATTGCACGGCTGCAGCAGTTGCCATCACTGCCGGTGCTATCTTTGAGCATTGGCTTGAGCCTCTGGACGTCATCAAGCCTGTTCATGGAAATCATTGTTGCACTTAACAAAATCTACGCAGTGAAAGAAAAGCGCGCCTGGTGGCATTTGCGTTTCACAGCGGCGGCGTTGGTAATGCTGCAGTGCCTGCTGGTTTTCGGCTCACTGCTCGTCATCATCTTTTGGCCGCAGATTATTCAGCACCTGGGTCTTTCGGGAATGCAATCAACAGCAGTCACCCTGCTCAAATGGGCCTTGCTGTTTTGCGTCATTCTGCTCAGCTTCGCTTTAACTTTTCACTTCGGTCCGGCTGAGGTGAAAAGCCACAAGCTAGTCAGCCCCGGCGCCGTCTTTGGCACCCTGGCATTCCTTGCAGCCTCGTATGGCTTCAGGGTTTATGTTCAGAGCTATGCCAATTACACAACAGCCTATGGACCGCTCGGCGGTGTAATGATGCTGATGCTCTGGTTCTACATCTCCAGCCTTGTGTTGCTGATGGCCGCAGAAATGAACAGGCTTGCTCAAATTGCAACGACGAAGCAATGAGGCAGGCTGTCCAGAGAAAGGAAGTAAGAGCGGCGCAATTCGCGTCGCTCTTGCTTCATTTTCTGCCACCACATCCTACTGTATCTTATCGTTACTCCGACAAACGAAATAAGAATCAGGTTAACGGGTCAAGAATGCCT
>CAZJLR010000107.1:0-15083 GCA_964546815.1 uncultured Candidatus Obscuribacterales bacterium
TCATCGAACTTGATTCGGCTCCACTTTAGTTCGCCAGCAGTATCCCATGCGTCGCCCGGCCCTTAAGAACGTCTTTTTTGCCGGGCGACGCATGGCGTCGCCCCTACTTGGCGTCTGGTTCTATGGCGACTATTTTTTTAAGTAGTTCTTTGTATGTTTGCAGGTTTGATTCGAATTCGCCTTTGACTGGGCTTTGAATCACAACCGGTGTGCCTGCAGGGCGCTGCGGTGGCTCTCTTGGTATGTCATCGGGCTTTGCTGCTGGTTTTGATGCTGCACTGCTGCTTGAGCTACTGGCACCGCCGCTGGTGCTGGAAGATCTGTAGGTATCTTGTGTGGATGTGCTGCCAGACCCTGAATTTGATGTGCTGTTAGAACCTGAATTTGGAGGAGCTGCACTGGTGGCTGCTGTCACCCCATCGGGCTTGCTTAAAGATGGTTTTTGAACGCTGGTAGTCGGACGAGGTCCTGACCCGAGAGAGGGCTTTTGCACGCTCTCCGTTGGTTTATTCAGCGAAGGTTTTTGAACGCTTTCTGTCGGTCGGTTCAAACTGGGCTTTTGCACCGATTCTGTTTTTCGTGGTGGAGGCGCTGCTTGAGTCGAGCCAGGTTTCAGCCATGGTGCCACAGAATAAAGCTTGTCCTGAGTTATCCAACCCCGGACAAGCAAAATTTCTTCTAGTGGTATGTCGTTGATTTCCTGGTCGGCAAGCGCCAACTCAATCTGCGCTACAGAGAGCAGATTTTGTTCTATCAAGATGTCCGCGAGGTTTTTCGCAGAGTCTGATTTGTCGGGCTCAGTCATTCTGGAATGGTATGTCTATGTCAACTCTTTTGCCATAACGTCCAGCCACGGCACGTACAAGTTGGCGAAGCGCCGTGATTGTACGTCCGGACTTGCCGATAAGTCGGCCGGTAACTGAGGGGTCACAAGTGACACTCAATTTGGCTCGTCCGCCACCAAAAGCTTGCCGCACAATTTGTACGGCATTTGGGTCGCGCGCGAGTACCGTGATGACATATTCCGCCAAATCTTCGGCGGCTGTGGAATCACTGATTATTCTAGGGCCGCGTGGGCGTCCCTTTACGAAGCGACCGCCGCCTCTGCCTTTCGAATAAGACTGGCCACCGTCTCGCTTGGCTGGGCGCCTTTGTTGATCCATTGTTTAACCGCTTCTAAGTTTAGTTTGAGGTCTTTGGATTTTGGATTGTAATAGCCGAGTTCTTCGATGGGGCTACCATCACGGCGATTACGGCTGTCGGTTGCTACGATCCGATAATGTGGAGCCTTTTTAGCTCCTACTCTTTTTAGTCTGATTTTAACCACGGAACTTCCTCTTGTATCCTCCTGATATCCAGAATCTTTCTTTATATCATGGAAGCATATGCTTCAGGCTCTTTATTAGCTAGCCTTTGCATTCTGACAACTTGAGCACTAGCCAGTTGCGCGTCGAACGCTTGATTACTCAGGGCTAGTTGCCCTTGCTCAATCGCTCGGGCGTATACTCTAGTCGGTCTTTCTATTTTATCAAAAGCGCTTCTTATTTTTTTTCCTGAAGATGCTGTTGCCCCCGGGACGATAGCCAGGAGGTAACTTACCTGGCATACCACCTTGGGGTCCCCCAGGCGGCATCATTGCCGGGTTTTTCATGATTTCGTCAAAGTTTGGCATTTCACCAGGGCCGGCTCCCGGCATTCCTGGAAAACCTGGAATCGGCATGCCACCCATCATTTTGCGGAATTGACCAAACATTTTTCGCATTTGTTCAAATTCGTTCAACATTTTGCCAATTTCGTTCTCTTTGAGACCAGATCCCTTAGCAATTCGACGACGACGACTCATATTTATGGTCTCGGGTCTAATGCGTTCGGTTGGTGTCATTGAGTTAATTGCAGTCTCGTAGAGGTCAAGCATCTTCTCGCCATGGGTGGCAAGGGTGCTTTGTTGATCTGACGAGAGACCGAGCATGCCGCCTACGCCCATCATTTTCATGATGTCGCCAAGAGAGCCCATTTTCTTCATCATTTTTTGTGACTGCAAAAACATCTCAAGGGTAAAATCGCCTGCCAGCATTTGCTTGGCGACTCTTTCTGCTTCTTGCTCGTCGATGGCTTCTTGCGCTCTTTCAACAAGGGCTACAACGTCGCCCATGCCGAGAATGCGGCTTGCCATGCGGTCTGGGAAAAATGCATCAAGATTGTCGAGCTTTTCGCCTGTGCTTATGTATTTGATTGGCTGGCTGGCAGCTTCTCTGACAGATAGCGCAGCTCCGCCGCGTGCATCACCGTCAGCTTTAGCAAGCAAAACGCCTGAAATGCCAATTTGAGTATTGAAAGTTTCAGCTACATTTACTGACTCTTGACCAGTCATAGCGTCAATAACCAACAGTTTTTCAGACGGCTCGATGGCGCGGTCAATAAGCATGAGCTCTGCCATGAGGTCTGTGTCTATTTGCAGACGTCCTGCAGTATCGAGTATCACTGGTTGGAGACCTTTCTCTTTAGCCTCTGCGACTGCCTTTTGAGCAATGTCGAGAACGTCGTTTGAGTCAGGAATCGTGAAAACCGGTATGTCTATTTGTTTTCCGAGTGTTTGCAACTGCTTAATAGCGGCTGGACGCTGCACGTCACAGGCAACCATCAATGGCTTATGACCTTCTTTGCGCAACTTCAATGCCAGTTTTGCGCAAGCTGTCGTTTTGCCTGAACCTTGCAAGCCCAATAGCATGACAACGGGTGGGTTGCCTTCGAGCTTAATAGGAACATTCTCGCCACCTAATATAGATACGAGTTCGTCATAAACAACTTTGACAAACTGCTGACCTGGCGAAACTGCGTCAATTACGTCGGCGCCGAGTGCTTGCTGTCTGACCCGGCTAATAAATAGCTTGACTACTTTCAAGCTTACGTCTGCTTCTAATAATGCCTTCCGCACCTCGCGGATGGCGTCTTCCATGTTGTCTGGGGTGAGCTTTGTGTCGCCCCTGAGCGTTTTCATGGTTTCCTGAAGGCGGTCGGTCAATGTGTCAAACATATAGTTGAGCTCGCGATAGATAACTGGAATTCAGGCCTTGGGCAAGACCTCAACATATAGGCTAACAAATATGCAGAACTTCCTGCCGGATCTCTTTCAAAGCTTAAGATTGCGATTGGAACCTTTTTTGTTTTCTTGATTCAAAGGAAGACACGGAATCAAGGTATTTAAGTATGAGACTCAGATTGAACGCGTCAATCGCGACAGTGGTTTTGGGCATCCTGACTTTGCAAGTGTCTGTGATGTCCGGAGCTTTGGCTGACCCACAGACGTTTTCAGGAATGGCATCTTGGTATGGGGATAAATTCAACGGACGAAAAACAGCATCCGGCGAAATCTTCGATATGAACAAGTGCTCTGCAGCCCATAGAAAATTGCACCTGGTAACAAAAGTACTGGTGGAAAATCCGCGCAATGGCAAATCGGCAGTTGTAAGAGTTAACGATAGAGGACCATTCCACTCCGGCAGAGTAATGGATTTGTCAAAGGCCGCGGCCAAGAAAACTGGCATTTTGGAACATGGCATTGGCTATATTGAATGCACTGTGTTGGGATTAGATAATCCGCTGCATTAGTTTGAAAAATTGTCTTCGATCACTTCAGCGCGTGCATCGAGGGCTGTGGCTTCTTTAGCTTTGCCCATCTTTCTTAGCAAAATTGCGTAGTTGCGCAGGCTTGCTGCGACGCTGCTGTCGTTTTTGCCAAATACTTTTTCTCTCAGTGCAAGCGATTTTTTGAACAAGTCTTCTGCTTCGGCATATTTGCCTTGCTCGCGATAAAGTTTGGCTAGATTGTTCATGCTGTTCGCCTCGGCACCACCGGCGGTGTCTGACTTTGCCAGTGTGTCAACCGATTGCTTCATTGCCAGCGCTGCATCTTTTTCCTTACCGGCTTCTTTGTACAAGAGGCCGAGGTCGTTGTATGCAGTTCCTACATCAGGACTGTTGGGACCTTCAGCTTTTATACGCACCGCCAGACTGCGTTTCATCAATTTCTCGGCGTCGTCCAGGCGGTCTGTATCTCGGTAGAGGTCGTGAAGTGTTGCAAGCACATTTGCCAACTCAACACTGTTTAGATCAGTTGCGCTTTCGGCTATTGCCAGCGCCTGTTTGAGCAGAGGCTCCGCCTCTGTCGCTTTGTTTTGAATCAGATAGAGTCCGGCTAAACTGCTTGCTGCCTTTGCATACTCCAGGCTGTTTTGTCCGAATGTCTGGGCACTAATCGGCAAGGCTTTCTTCCAAACATTTTCTGCATCATCGAATTTTCCTGTTTCGGTGAAAATTGTGCTTAAGTTATTTGCTGCGATCAAATATTGTTTTTTGTTGCTTTGCTTTTCTTCAATTGATAAGACTTGTTGCATCAATGGCTCTGCATCTTCGTAGCGCCCCTCTTCCCGATAGAGCGAAGCGACACTATTTAGACTGTCAGCAGTTTCTTGGCTATCTTGACCATATTTTTTGCGATTTATCTCAACTGCGCGCAAATAGAGAGGCTCTGCTTCTTTGAGTTTTCCTTCCTTTCGCAGCACCACGGCTTGATTGCTCAGCACTGTGGCTAATTGTGCTGCGTCTTCGCCGCCCGTCTTTTCAACAATTGCAGCCGCTTGTTTTTGCAGTGCAACAGCATCATCGTTGCGATCTATTTTGCTGTAGAAGTTTGCCAGGTTGTTTAAGCTTGCTGCTAGCTCTTTGCTTTCGGGTCCAAAGACTTTTCCTTTAATTGCGACCGCACGTTTGTAGAGCGCTTCTGCCTCATCGTTCAATTTCAGAGTCATGTCCAGTTGCGCGAGATTGTCCAGAATAGGTACAAGAGCGGGATCTTCGGCACCTAGAGCCAACTCTTTTGCACTGAGTGCCTTTTGATAAGTTAGTCGCGCATCTTCCTTCTTGCCTTGGGCTTCTTGCACTAGTGCAAGTCCGTTTAGAATGCTCCCGATGCGCTTGTCATTTGATTCTAGTGTTGGAATGTATTTGCTGGCTGCTGAAAAGGATTCTGCTGCAGCCCCCATGTCGTGCTTCTTGTAAGCTGCACTACCGTCGTCGATTAATTGATCAATGGCATCCGCCGCAAAACATACGCTTGCTGCTGCGCTTACTAAGAAAAGAATGCTTGCTGTAGTAATTGTTTTGTACACTGTACTTGTTGCTCCGGTCATGCAAATAAACGTGCATTTGATCGTTTGCAATTGCGGAGTAAATCCGCATTGTGCCTCTGCTTTTTTCAGATTTGTGCTCGGTTAGCGACGTGACTTTCAGTGATGAGTTCCATCGAATAGGTCTCAAAAACTTAATTGTCACCACATAGATAAACTGCCTTGCATACTTTATTCTATGTAGCTGTTCCGTGCTTTGAGGTATGCAGATGAAGCTCCTTTCTTCGATTTCACGTGTTTCTGTAATCGCTCTTGCGTTGCTGCTTAGTGCCTGCTCGCAAACAAGAACATTTGAAGTGGGCGATGCAAAGGGTACTCTTACGACAAACGGAAACGGCAGCAGCACCATAAAAGTCAATGGTTCGCAAGGTGAAACTGTAAGTGTCAACACTGGTACGAATGCGACACCAGCTCCCGATTTTCCCATCGCGATTTATCCTGGCTCCAAGTGCCAATTGGCAATGAATCAATCTGGCGTCGGCGCAATGCAAACCTGTGCGCTAACAACAACAGACCCACTAGATAAGGTAAATACCTTTTACAAAGGTTGGCTTGAAAGCAACGGTTGGACAATTAAAACTGAGGCTGCACCGGGTGGTGTTGTTACATTGATTGCCGAGAAAGGTGAGCAAACCGCATCTCTTATGATTGTGCAAGGAAGCGGTGGGCAGCCAAACAACATAAACTTAACTATAAGCTCAAAAAAATAGTAACTTGCTTCAGCCTGAATAAGCTGAACTGTTTATTGCTTTGTGCCATTAGCAAAATTCCGCCCGTAAAATACAGGCGGAATTTCTATTTGCAAAAATTGTTTTGGAAATCGTATTAGCCGAATGATTGCTTGTCTGAGACTGATGCTGTGAGATCCCAGCTGGGGTCGAGCACTGCCAGTATTCCGCCATATGTCAATTCAAATTCTTCTACGATGATGCTGTCTTCCTCTGTAGCCATTACGAATTCGAGGTAGCCTGCGCTAACCAGTTGCTGCACGCCAAACAAATAAAGTTTGCGTTCTTCAAAGCTTGAATTGTACGCTTTACCGTTTACTTCAATGAAACGGTCTGCGGCTGTGGTTCCTTTGCGATAGATTTTGTATTTTGACTTTTCTGGGGCTGCAGCGGCTTGTTTAAGAAGACCTCTCTTGCATTCAACAACTGTCATTGGGTATCTAACTGCCATGGTCTACCTCAATTTGTAGATGGTTCATCAAAACTTGTGGGCGTTTGGTAACTAAAGATATACCCAGCCAGACAAAGCTAATTCGTCGGGAGCAAAGTTTATCTGCAAACTAAACTTAGTGCTCTTTTCTCTCTGGCGCTCTGGCGCGCGGCTTCGATGATTTTGAGCGTAGATAGGGCTTCAGACGGGTCTACAGGCACGGCTGCCTCGCCTCTTACAGCATTCTTCATTTGCTCGTAAAAGTTCTGGTAGCAGCCTTCTTGCGATTTAAGCTTTTCTTGTTTCTGAAATCCATCAATATATTGGGTAATTGTGCCCCATTTTGTATCGGGTTCGCTGCCCCAGCCCTTGTCTAGTGGCGTTTTGCCGGATCTAAGCGCATCTTCTTGCGGGTCTAAGCCATATTTTTCGTAGGCGCCTTCGCTGCCCAGAACGCGAAATCTGTGCCCCTGTGAGGCTGACATGGCGCTCATCCACAAATGTGCGCGAACGCCCGAAGGAAAGCTGAGAGCGACAAAGCTGTCGTCGTCTGAGTTTACGCCTGCGCGTCTAATGTCCACTTCGGCATAAATCTCGTCAGGTTGACCGAAAAGATGCGTTGCTTGATCTATCAGGTGGCTGCCGAGGTCAAACAAGATTCCGCCGCCTTCTTCATTTGAAATTGTTTCGCGCCAGGCGCCTGCTCGAGGAGTCGGACGATATCTTTCAAAACGCGATTCGAATCGCAAAATTGTGCCGAGCTTGTTTTGTGCAAGCAAATCTTTAATCGTAAGAAAGTCGTTGTCCCAACGGCGATTTTGAAATACTGATAAGAGAGCTTTCTTGTTTTTGCTTGTCTCGATTAAGTCTTCGCATTCTTTTGAGTTAGTAGCAATTGGCTTGTCTATTACGGTGGCGATGCCTCGCTCTAAGGCAGCTTTTGCTTGCGGTGCGTGGTCTTTATTTGGTGTGGCAATTACTATAAGGTCAACTTGATTTGCATTTTTAAGTAAGCTGTCAAAGTCTGAGATGATTTCAGCATCAGGAAAGTCTTTCTGTGCCAGTGCTTGTTTTTCGGGCGAACGCGCCACGATTGCGGCAACACGTAAGCCTCTGGTGCTTTTGATAAGTGGTGCATGGAAAGTAGCTCCTGCCAGTCCATAGCCAACGATTGCGACGTTGAGGGGTTCTTTGTTTGGCATTGTTTATCTCCATGATTAGTAGAGTTTGCCTGGCATGTTAATTAATGAAATGCCAGGCGACTTTCTATGGCATCTAATTCTTTCAAATGCTCGGCAAAAATCTGGCTTGGTAACTGATTGTTTCTTGATAATTTGCGTCTGTTAATTTCATTCATTGCTTGAATGCGAATATTTTCGCCTACTGCAAGTGATGAGCCGATGCCGTAAGTCATTAGTCCGGCTGCAATAATGTTGTTGGATTGAATCGCTCTGTTGTAATAGCGAAACCCAGAAATCATTACGGTTATTCCGAGTACCATTTTGCTTCCACCAACAAGTGCGCCCACCGTAATGTTTTCTGTCGCGGCTCTTGTGCCGGCTCTTACTTCGCGCAGGGCAAGTTCTAGTTTTTTCTTGTGGTCTTGCATGTCTAATTGATTTAAGGCATCCAGTTGGATTGTTTGAGTGAAAAGTGCGTCTGGCTGAGAGTCTGATTGCGAGCTTTTGATTAGCTCTGCCAACTTGGCTCTATCTGTTTCGAGTTTTGCAAGGTCGCATTCTTCTGTGCCTTCTTGTAGTTTTTGCAATTGGCGCTCATCATGCATACTGACGATTTTGCCTGCAAGGCGAGATGCAATCGGATTTGCAAGTGCTAGGAAACCGGAGCTGAAGGTCAAAATTCCTGCTGTTCCGTTGTATGATCTGCGGCGCACTTGTGTGCCGTTAAGTGCGACGACGTTGCCAGCTATGCCGACGACATTTCTTGCTACATCTATGATGTAGAGTGAGTCTTGCAAGGTGCGATTGCGGTGAGTACTTATGTGAAATCTTGCGTATTCGTTTAATGCAAGATCGCATAGGTCTTTAAGAACATTACCTTCAAGCACCGTTAGTTGCTGCTGAGCTGGCGTAATGATTGACGCATTCGATGCGAGCAAGGCGTTTCTTTCGGCAAAAAGCGCTGCCATTTCTTTTTTGATGCCTTCAACGTGTTTGCTTGCAGTAGGTCTGTCTAATCCTTTCCGTTTTGCCTGGCTGTCGTGGAAGTAATTTATTCCTAGTTCAATTGCAGAACCGAGAGCTCCTGCGCCTTGACCGACAAGCTGAGGCAATATAGTTTCTTCAATGCCGATGCGAGATGGTGCTCTCTGTGTTTCTGTAAGTTTCCCTTTTTTGTCTATATTTAGAATTAACGGATGCTGGATCGGCTCTTCTCTTACAGCCAATGCACCCCAGAGTCCTGCCATTGTGGCAGCAGCATTCGTTTCTTGTGAGAGGAAATAGCGAGGTCCTCGCCAGCGTCCCTGGACGCTGCTTGCAGAGCGAAAGCGCACATTGAAACGTTCTAGCTCAATGTCTTTTAGCAAAATTCGTCTGTTCAAATTTTGTAGTTGCGAGTAAAACTGCTCTTGTGTTGATGAGTTGGCAGGCGCTTCTTGGGCACTGCAGGACAAACTCAGAGACTGCATGAAGATGAGGCAGATGGCTACGCAAGTGGCGAATTGAATTTGGAGTTTAATCACTGATTCTAATCTAAGCGATTGCCTTTGCCCGGTAAAAAGCTTATTTCGCTGCGCCTCCGAGTTTCGCCTCCATGGCGTCTAGTTGGGTGAGTCTTGCTTTGATAAGTTGACCTGGCAGTTTTCCGTCTTTGGAAAGTTTCATGCGGTTGCGTTCGCCCTGCACCTGAATTCTTAGAGTGTCCAACATCGCAAATGATGTTGCCGGTACGCCGACTATCGACGCTGCAAGCAAGAGGTGGTTGGTTACACGCCCTGCCGTTTGGGTTGTTCCGTTATATCGTCTGGGATATCCGGCAGCCTGAAAAAGAATACCGGAGGCGACTTTGCTGGCGCCTTTGTATAAACCTGCCCCTACATTTTGTGTTGCAACCAATTTTGCTCTGTTCAATTCTTTGGAGGCAGCTTGGAGTTCGTTTTGGAAGTTTTTGTTTTGTTCTTCGTAGTGTGCTGTTCTGTCAACAACTTTGCTTACTACGTCCATTGAGAATTTGCCGTTTTTGCAAGCCGCATCTAATGCTTTTTCGTCTCTTTCGAGAATGGCGCATTCTTTTAATTCAGCTTCTCTGATGGTGTTGCGAGTGTAGTGTCGGTGAAATTCACTTACGCCTTTTGCGAACACGCGGCTAGTTATTGGTCCAAACATTGTGAGGGCACCGCTAACATCAAAAAGTGTACCTGCTCTGCCGTTCCAGACTCTGCGGTGACGGTGCAGTGACAGGTATGCAAAATCGTATCCGATGGCGTTAGTAACATTGCTGGCAAAATCGAAAAAGTATTGCATTTGTTGGAAGGCAAGCAACCTTCTTGCAGACAAGTGGAATCTTTGATATTCGAGTAAGGACTGGTCGCGCAAATCTTCGAGAACTTTTCCTTCAAGATTGTCGATTTCAACTCTGCCGGTTAAGAGCGGGGCTGATTGTTCGATTTTGACCAGGGCTTCTCTTTCAGCGATAAGTCGGTTTATGTCATTCTTCAATGAGTTAACGTGTTCTTTTGCTTTGCCTGGTGAGAAGCCTTTCTTGTATGCCTGGTAGTCATGGAATTCATTAATGCCGAATTCTATAGCTGCTGCGCTGGCACCAATGATGCAACCGATCATGGGTATCCAGTTGGCGTCTTCTTGAACGTAAGTTTTGACCTCTTTAGACCTGTGAGCGTGGATGCCCCGGTTGTAGACTGAAATTATGCCACCGGTTAGTCCAAGGGCTCCGTTTACTTCGTTGAAGGCGGCATAGCGCCAGCCTTTCCAGCGGTCTTGCTTGCCTACATTCAATTTGTAATTCAAATTGAATTTTTCTAGCGCGATTACTTTTAGCAAAATTTGGCGAGTGAGATCTTCAATTACGGAGGGAGCTTCATTAGGGTCTGCAACTATGCGACCACCAATTTGTCCATCACCGGCTGCTGCAATTACTTCGTTGCTTGACTCTTCATTTGGCGTTTGCGCTGCTTTGTTTAAATCGACAGGTGCTGCTGCAACAGGTGGAGGCATCGTGGTGGCAGCTTCTCTTCCTGCGGTGGACGACAATTTCGGTTCTTCTTCGACTTTGCCTGCTTCGCTTTCTTTGGAAAGATTGTTTACGGCATGCAACCAATCAATTTCTTCTGCTTGCTCTTCCTGTGGCAAATCGGGAAGCTTGTCTCTTGTCAAATTCACGTTGGCGGAATTGGTGGCATCTTCTGCAAGTGCCGCATATGGTGTCTGGAGCAAGAATGACGTTGCAAGCAGCAAAAAGAATGCTTTCGCCCCTGGCGTTTTAGCAGTCATTTTGTAACCTTGCATTGAAGTGCCTCTAGTACCGATGCCGTCAACTGGCATTGTAGTTATTATTCGCGGGAATGAAAATATAGTTACAGAATAGACTATCGGATTAAACGGCAGAGAGTCCACTTTCTAATGTCTCAGTTCAATTGGTTTTGATTCGATTTGTCTTTTTGTTTTGCTTTCTGTGTTTTTGAGCAGAACCCGAAGTGCTTGCCAGGTAATCATTTGGGAGTTACTTTAAGGGCTGAACAAATAAACATGGCTAGCCTGTGATTATTTCGGAAATCATAGTTTGCTTCCGTTGCGATTTAGCTCGGCGTAAATCCAAATCTGTGTCTTGGCAAGCCGCCGTAGTCGCTTTTCACTGCCAATTTCCAGTTTCTTCTATCTTTGCAAACTTCCTCTTAGCTACCTGCTGCGATTTATTCGCACTTTCAAATAAATACGTGATAATCCAAGACAGCTGCTTCTGTGATGACATAGAATCTGTAAATCTCCAGGAGCACCTTTGTTTGAAGTCTCTCTACATAGAGCATGACATCAATGTGAGTACCTACGACATTGATTTTGCGGGACATGTGAGCAACACGGTTTATTTGTGTTGGCTTGAAGACATGCGCTTAAAAATGTTCGATATCTATTGTCCTTTGCAGCAGTTTATCGAAAATGGCGTGACACCGGTTTTGGTGTCAACTGAAATTCACTACAAAAAACCTATCAAGTTATTCGAAAAACCGCGTGGCAAAATGTGGCTGTCTGACTTGGGTATGACTGCGCTAACCATTGAGGCAGAAATTTACCTGGGTGATCAGCTTACGACAACTGCAAAGCATGTCGGCGTTTTTGTTGATATGGCAAAAATGAAGCCGGTAAGGGTGCCAAAAGTTTTTCATGAAGCAGTGGATAAATATCTGGCAAGTAATTGACTCAAGAAAATCGTAATTTGTTTGTTTCAGCGGGGGACTTATGGATTTACTGAAAGAAAGAATTCTCAAAGACGGGCAATATCTGGGAAAGGGAATTTTGAAAGTGGATTCGTTTATGAATCACCAGATAGACTCCGTGCTGATGAAAAAAATCGGTGAGGAATTTGCCAAATATTTCAAAGACAGCAAGGCAACTCGTATTTTAACCGCCGAATCAAGCGGCATCGCTCCGTCCTTAGTAACAGCAATTGAGCTTGGTATTCCGGTTGTTTACGCCAGAAAAAATCAACCTGTCACAATGAAGCGAGACCCATTCAGAGAGAAATCTGAGTCACACACACATCGTGCACCTGTAGAACTTATTGTTTCAACTGAATATCTTGTTAAAGAAGACCGGGTTTTAATAATTGACGATTTCCTGGCCACGGCACGCACAATTCTTTCTCTGGCGAAGCTTGTAGAACAAAGCGGGGCAACCCTTGTAGGCATAGCCTCCGTTATCGAGAAAGAGTTTGAAGGTGGGCGCGACAAGGTGAGTCATTTAAATGTGCCGGTGCTGAGCCTGGCGCGCATCAAGTCATTTGATGACGACAAAATCAACTTCGTTTGATTGCCGGGGCGGGTTTCGATTGACTGTTCCAGGCAATTCGCTCTGCCAGAAAGATTAAATCACGTCCTTTCTATATGGAGGGCTGATAATTGTGTCCAAACTATGCGGGTGCAGTATAGATAAGGTTGGCTAATCAAGGTTGGGTGCTGCCCTGGCAGGCAACGCCCCATAATTTGGGACTTCAGGCAAAATTACCGCTGAATATTCGAATCTTCGGATTTGGGTACTTAGTTGACACATTTACGACCTATATTGGTCGCATGAGAGGCCCTGGAGCAAGTTATGTCAAACCTTTCTACAAAAAGAGCCCAAGAATCGGCAAATGCTCTCCGTTTGGAATCACTGAAGCACTTTTCTGATTTGCCTAAGGCAAACGATGTGCTTCCAACAAGCTCGGAAGTTTCCGGTATTCTTGGCGGTTTCGCACTTATTATTGACGAAAATCGTAGCGAAAATTTCGAGTACAAGCTGGCCAAAGGCGTTTAACGAATCTCCGATTCAATCATGGCTGCAATTTTGTCCCGTACTTCAGACGGATGAATCAGCCAATATGTGTCGAAGCTTCCGCGCACAAGCGCTTCAACGATTGGCGAAATGGTTGAAAGTTCTTTGACTTCACCACGCTCTGTGCGAACCATAATATTCGTTTGGGGATGATTGGCTTCAGGGCGGTAATAATCGTAAGGACGAAGCCCTGTAGTCTCAATGGCAATGTAATATTCAGGGTCGAGCCCAGCCTGGGCAACCAGTTCTTTTGCTTTAGACTTAACTGCGTTGACTTGTTCGAGTTGCATAAACGGAAGCTTTGTTGCATTGAAAAGCTTTCGGTTGAGAAATCTGCATGCAAGGTCTTTCATTATCGGGTCTTTGTCGGTAGACCAGCGTTTAATGTGATAAGTCATTTGCACATCGTCAAGGCAATGGTATTCGCTAACATCTAAATGCGTGCCTTCAAGCCACTTTTGTGTGGCTTCATCTATAAAGCATATGCTGTCTTTGAGTAATTTTGCGCGCTTGATCAAACGTGAAAGCAGAGCGCGAGCAGCCAGATTTTTTCTGTGATAATAAACTTGTTGATACATCGACGAGCGCGCAAATAGATAGTCTTCAACTGCGGCCTGTCCCTTTTCTCCCACCACAATGATGCGATGGCTTTCAGGATCAATTTCAAGCGAAGACAAAATTCGGTGCAACGCAAAAAAGCCGTAGGCTGTGCCTGTCAAAAAACTGTCTCTAAGCAAATAGTCAAAACGGTCGCAGTCTAATTGGCTTGTGACCAGATCTGTAATGTATTTTGGATTGTGGGTTTTTTTGAGAATAGAATCTATCAGCTCTGGATATTTTGGATTGAAAGCTTTCAGAACTGCGTTTACTTCCGTATTCTCAGTGATTATTTTGCGAGACCACTCTTCGTGGTCATAACCGACAATCTTTTCAGTAACATGACTGTAAGGACCATGTCCAAGGTCGTGCAAGAGTGCCGTGGCAAGCACCAGCGGCTTGTCGTCTTCAACTTCCGGTGTTTTGTCTTTCAACAAATCCAGAAGCTGCCTTGCTACATGCATCACGCCAACTGAGTGCGTAAAGCGCGAGCCTTCAGCGCCTTGAAATGTGAAAAACGAAACGCCAAGCTGATGAATTCGGCGCAGCCTTTGAAATTCTGCAGTGTCGATGAGGTCAATAATTAGTTGGTCGCAGCGATCTGTGCGGTCTAACACGATGTCGTGATGAACCGGGTCTAGATAACTACGCTTGCGGGGGGCTGCATGTGCCCGGAGTTGCATGGAGACCTTCTTTTCTAATGCCAAGGCTGGCTTTGACTTTGGGGTACACAGTAAAGCATCTTCCCCCTTATCTTATGCCATCTTGCCAACTTCTCTTATAATTTCAGCTGCTCTAATTAATGCTGACAGCTTCTTTTCCTTCCTTGCTCAACGCCGGAAACGTTGATTCCTTCTTGAATGCAGGCATCAATAGAGAGACAAAAGCGAACAATATGCTGGCACCGAAGATTGCTCGGGAAAGTTCATGTAAATGATGAAATTGCTCGCGTGCTTCTGCAACAGTCTTGATGTCAGGTAGCAAGCTTTCCATCGGCGGTACGATTCCGAATGAGAAAACAGCCACGCAAACAATGGCTACCAGGCTGCACATATAACGAACATGGTCGAGTTTCGTTTTGAGTTTAAGTGTGTTGAAATCAATGAGTTCAGCAATTGCCAATATCGCAGCCGCGCCCATTGCTACTTTGCTATAGCTCAAAAAAATCGGAGCATTAGCTGTCGCAGCCTCAGACACCGAAACCCCGTGCGCGACAGCCGCTTTAACAAGCACAATTGCTGTAAAAGTAACTGCAGCAGACCCGCCTGTAAGTAGGCTCAGTGAAATTAAGCGCATGATTTTGCTGAAAGTTTGCATTTTTTGATTCTCTATAGAGACGATTATTGGCTGCGTGGCAAGTAAAAGCGCCTGCCTGCTATTTCCATTCACCTGAATTGTAGCCATTACGGGCGCTCTGTTCGCTATTTACCTTTAAGGTATTAAGCAATTGGGCCTCTTCAACTTTACGATTCGCCATTGTAAGCCTCGCTGTGCTCATCACGGGCGTAAAGTACCGTGCGACGGAGAGGATGTTGTTGACTGACTCATGCTGAGGATCAGATCTAGTCTTTTCATTGCTAGGGGCGACGCCATGGATACTGCTGGCGAACTCGAATGTTTAGCGAAGCCGGCA
>CAZJLR010000108.1:0-14892 GCA_964546815.1 uncultured Candidatus Obscuribacterales bacterium
AAGAAGCAGGCAAGGATGCCTGCGCCCCCAGGTGGAACGCTCTTAGCTCATATCGTTGACCTTGATTCGGCTCCATTTTAGTTCGCCAGCAGTATCCATGGCGTCGCCCCTCTACAAGCAATTCAGTATTGATCTGCGGACGCCAAAAGAAGAGGGGAGCTTTCGCTCCCCTCTAAATGTTTTACTTGTGCAGGACGCTTAGCTGAACAGGTTGGCGTCACGGGCTGATGCAACGAGCCAGTTGATGCAACCTGGTGTTGCCAGACCGCCAGTCACACCGGCGCCGCCCCAGAGAACACGCTTCATAGCGTCTTGGGTACCAGCAGCCATGTGCATGAAGCCCATGATCATGGTTGGACCGCCCCAGGCAATACCGAGGATTTCCATTCCGTTTGCAATGATGTTGAGCAAGGCTTCTAAGTTAGCCAAGTTGTTGACGCGGACTGTACCTGCAGTGTTGACACCTTGGATAACGGTGGCATCTCCGCCTTGTGGTCCGATTGTGCCGTTGGTAGCACCTTGCAGCATTGGGGCTGAAGCAGCTCCGCCTTGTTGTGTTTGTGAACCGGTGTAGTTGCCCGTGTTTTGCGTTTGTTGACCAGTTGCGGCGGTCGAGTCAAATGCGTCTTGGGCTAAGGCTGGTCCAGCGAGTGTCAATACAACTGCTGATGCCATAGTAATTTTTGCCAAGTTCTTAATCATGGGTTTGTACTCCGTAGGAAGCGAAAGCGATTCTGAATCTGCTGTGTGGTGAAAACGTTAATTAGTAAGAAACAGGAGAACGCCTGGTTGCCCCGGACGCCCAACGCACTGTGGTTTCATAAGTCGGTACTCTACAGGAATCATTTAGAGTAGTCAAGATCTATTTTTTGCTCGACTTATGAAGGTGGGTTCGTCACCTGCTTGCTAATACAATACACCAAACTTTCGCTTTTGCTACACCCCAAAACCCTTGTGGTGACTATGGTCATGGGTCATAGTCGAGCAAAAGTTACCCCCAAATGAAGCGCCCACGGTGCTATCGGCGGAAAGGCAGATCTGCAGAGGGTCATACCACACCCATGACTAAAGTCATGGGTGCTGCGCAAGATAAGTGGGAAAACCACCTACGCAATTGCCAGAAAACGCCGCGCGCGACCGGGAGATTGCAAAAGCAGCTCAAGCGTGCTGGCTGCGTATGGTCCAATCATAATTTCGCCCATCTGAGTTTCTAATTGCTTCAAGGTTGCAACCATGTCCACAAGGCTCACCTTGGGGGCTTTCCTTGCTTTTGCCAAACCACGTGCATGCAAACGGGCAAGGCTATAAGCCATAATCATATGATGAAACCCAGTCACCACGCTGAGATGACCAAATCCGGCGCCGAAATATTTCTTGCCGAATATCATTGAATATAAATAGCGATAGAGCATGTCGTCGATTTCTGGGTCATCTTCAGGGAAAGGAAACTCCTTCAACTGATCTATGGCATAAACTTCGCTGCCAAACTCAAACACAGTGCTTGAGTTAAACCAGGTACCGAGCCAAAATTTAGGCACATTGAACATAGGCCGGAAGGCGCGTGGCGGGAAATATATTTTGTGAAATGTGGCGAGCAAATGTTTGTCTATCTTATTAAGAGCAACAGAAGCAGAGCTGGCGCCCGGCTTAGTCGCGGCATCTGCGCCGGTTGCCGCTGCCGCGTTTGAAGCTGAGGCGGCGACCGCAGCGCCCCGTGGAGTTTTTGCCATTTCAGCGGCTAGGTAATCACAACAATCATAAATACGATCGGCAAGGCGTTTTGATTTATCGCCAAGCCGCTTCATCAGCTCTCCCTCGTGGCTGAGATATTGATCCCAACTGAGTGGTTGTTCTACCGACAGCTGAATTTTTGACCAGTCAGCCGAGTAATGCGGATACAATCTTTTGAAGTCGACAAATTTTTGATTAATGGTATCGCGCTGCTCAACCAGCGGTGTGCCTTGATTGTAGAGCACCGCCATGCTGACGAAACTTACTGTCGCATAAACACCCGAGGGGGTTTCTGCAAATGCATATGGAAACTGCTGGCAAATCGTGGGCTTGAACGGACCACCCTTTTGACCATGTATAAAACAGAGCTTGTTTACCAAAAATGGGCAGGTATCATCTTTTGAGACAATTCGATGGGTGTACGCAGTGCCAGCCCGCTCGTGCGGCTTGAGCTCGCGAAACATTTTGCGACCCTTGTACTCTTCTTTTAACTCGCCCCAATCAACCGAAGACACACGCTTATAGTCTTCCTCATTCATGTTGACAGACCAGCCACTGCAGCAAATGCCGCAGCCCTGACAGTCATAATTAATACCTTCAGGAATATGAATTTCGTCTGTTTTCTGCATAACTCAGTCTGATAATGAGGGGCGCCACACGATGGCACAAGGACAACATACCAAGGAATTAGCATTCTTAGCACTTGTCTAGCTCATTTTGGACAAGACGTTCTGAGTTCTCAAGCCCTGCAGCAACGGGGAAACATCGCGAAAAACCTATGGCAAGGGCAGTCTGACTGGCTCAAGACAAAGCATAATCACGCTAAATTATCTGGCTAATGCTACTTCGACTCGACCCAGACGGGTGCAGTCCACATGCGGGCAGGTTGATTTGGCTCGTCGTCACTCTTTTTCTGGACTTCAACCCAATAGGCAGATTTTTTTCCGCTTTCATGTTCTACGTCTTCAAACTGAATTTTATTTCCGGCTGTATTCAAATCATCGCCAGAAATGTGGACAGTTTGAATTGGTTTTGTGGGTAGCTCGCCGCTTCCAATGTTTGGCTCTGACCAAAGTTTGGCAATATATTGCGCCTCAGGATTTTTATTTCCCAGCACAGTCACAGTGATATGCACGTTGTCCCCGGCTTCCTTTTCATCAACTATGCTACCCATGACGAACTTGTCGTTCATCACCATAACTCCGGCGAGTGAATCTTTGTTGGTTGTTGCCATAGTGCGTCGCTCACGCATTCCATCCATAAGCGACTTAGGGTCAAGCGATTCACCAAGCACGCCTGTAGCTGCCGGAGTGCCTGCTAAATCACAAAAGTGCGAATCGCGGCCAAATGTTGGCGCTACGTGCAAACCTTTATCGATGTATCCGGCAAAGTCTTTAGCATGCACGTGCGATGAAGGAAACGCACCACTTTGCTCTTGCGAGAGCGCCTCACCGCTAATTATTTCAAGCAGACTTGCGTACTTGCCAAATTCTTTCACCCACTCTTCTTGATTTTCAAAAGACTTTTGACCGTAGTCTCGACCTCGTACATCTTCATCCAGCGATTCCGATTCGTCTTGACTCCATCTCGGATGGTTGAGCTGAAGGACAGGACGGCCGCCGGTTGCGTCTGAGTGCCGATTTAAGAACTCAACCAACTTCTTATGATCACCATCGGGAACTTTGAAAACTTCCGGCTTTGCAAACTCTTGCTCTTCAGGAATGTGTCCGGTGCTTGGTGATCGTTTGGGTGTTTTTCCATCTTTGACTGATTCGATAAACTCTTTCATCATGAATACGTTTATGTGGTTAACGCCAGAAATAGCATCCTGACCGGCTTTACCAATGGTGCCCAATTCGACGCCATAAAGTCCAACAAATTTTCCAGCTTCAGTAACATTTTCTGCTTCGCGAATTGTCGAGTTATACAATTGTGGCGCTTCCGCCACGATTGGCACTTTCGCCTGCGCCTCTGCACGCGGGTCGCTTTCACCATGAGAAGCCACACCAGCTCGCGCGGTCATGTGACTGTGCTCGGATATCGTTGCGAAATCTTGGGTGCCATCTGCCTTAGCCTTACCATAGAGTTCAGACGGCATGCACTGTCCATCGGAGAAAACAGAATGTCCATGCAGATAGCCAAAGAAAAGCTTCACCCTCGGCAGTCCTGTCTCAGGCTCCGCCACAGGTGCTGAAAATTTTGCTTCAGGTTGAATAAAGCCGAAGAAAGGAGGTTTCGCCGCAGTGCGAGGCTGCTTGTCACTATCGGGGTCGTCTTTAGAATGATCTGCTTTGTGATGCTCTGATTCTTCCTCGGCTTCAGTTACATCGTCAGAACCATCATCAGCAGGACGTGCGCGATGCGGTCTCAGCATTTTTTCCCTGCGCAACTCGATGGCGCTCATTTGGTCTAAACTTTTGCCGGAATTAGAACTGAAAAATGCTTCTTGCGACAACTTGCTACCGGCGGCAGTATCATCAACTTTTCTCGATTGCTCTTTCTCGCGTTCTAAACTCTTGCCTGACGTATCAGCAATTTGCGCTTGCTCAGACCTAAATAATTTCCCCCACCAACAAAAACAGTGTATGAAACTAATCAAATACAAGTAAAGATCCGAAGCGTGGCTCTACGTAGCGATTGCCATACGTTCTGCACTGAAGAATAAAGCATCACTTACTGTAGATATGAACAGAACACGCAGACAAGAACGCAACAACTGCTAACGCACAATCAATGCACCAACAGATCAAACATGGTGCAAGAGCAGGCTTTCTTCGACAAATATATCTACGTTGATCTACAAAAAAAATATTTCAAATCTCGGGAACCGAACGAGTTTTGCCCAGTCTAACAATGCGCAAAGAAACAGATTAAACGCATGCAGCAAGTAAGCACTGCAGCACCTGATTAGAACTCACAAGGGGCATCTAGCCAAACGGCAAGCGCAGAACTCGCCGCACCGCGGGGCTCAATCCTAAGCAAAAGTCTCAACAAAATTGAGCAAGCAGGGGAATTCCGCAGACAATGAACCAGAGACCAAAGCACAGCCACAAACTGTGTCGAAAACAATCATTGCGACCATGGGCTACAGCAATATATCCTCTCGGATTGATTGCTGCATGGTCGTTTGCGGCTATTGTGCATGCAGACAATTTGAATCAGGGCAATCAAAATTCTGGACTGGGCGGAATACTCGGTGGGACGAGCAGCCTGATCCACAATACTCTTCCGGGTCTGCAACCTACACTCAACAATCTCGGCGGTGTGCTGCATACTCCAGTCTTAAACTCGGTTCCTTCCGCGGTGCAAGGAGTTGGAGGCACAGTAGGCGCGAGTATACAGACAATTGCGCCCATCAATAATATAGTCAACACTGTCCAGGCTCCGATTCAACAAAGCGCTGGCTTAATAAATAACATTCAGTCGTCTGTCCCAGTAAGCAACATTGCAGGGCAGATGCATTCGCAGCAGTCATTCCAAAGTTTATCCAATTTCACCAACACGCAAACAATTAACGGTCGGACAGCCAGAGACCTCATGTCTTTGCCAGCAAATTCAAGCGAAGCAAAATCGCAATTTTCCGGCATTCCGTTGGTAGCAGCACCGAGCACAGCCAAAGTCAGAGGACTTGCTGAGATTCCCGCCCCTGTGCAGGACATGCCGACAACTCAAAAATCAACCGCTGCATTTGTGCACTCTACAGACAGTACAAAACTGCAAGAGATAGGCGCCGGTAAAATGCGCCTGGACAACGGCAGCATATTCGTATCATTGCCCACCGACAAACACGCAACGATGATTGAAACTCCACTCGGCAAAGTTTGGATTGGCAAACAAGCCGACGTGCTGGTTAACTACGAAAACGGCATTTTGCGTGTTCAAAATTTAGACAGCATGAGTCACTCCGTTCGATTTGGCGCCACCGGTGAAACGGGCAAATCCAAATCAATTGCCATCGGACCCGGCTTTGAATTGCTTGCCTCGAAACAAGCACTCGACTGGAACGCCCTGATGCCGCCAGACGGCATTGCACGTCGCCATCAAATAATTATCGGTGACGGAAAAATGGCTGTCGGCGAAATAAACCTATTTAGCGTGGTCAAATATCATCCGCTGTTAAGCAGCATGAGGCAAAACCCACAGAGCGACAGCAAAGTTTTAAATCGCGTCGTGAAAACTGCAGCAATTCTCGACGTCACTCGCGGTAGAGATGGCTTCAACGCCCTGGCGCCGCTAGGGTCAATTGCAGGATCTACACTTTCGAGCGTAGATGAAGTTGCTTCAGTAGGTGGGTCGGCAGTTAAAAGTATCAGCACTTCAGTTACAGGCGTCGTCAAAAACACCGAAAATAACCTTTTAGCGACAGTGCAGGGTGTGGGCAAGATACTCCCAGTTCCCACTCCAACTCCGACTCCTACACCCACTCCAACGCCGACGCCGACGCCTTCCCCGACTCCATCGCCAAATCCAACGACATCGGGCGGCGCGAGTTCTACAAACTTCGGCGCGAATCAAAACTTACCTAACAACTCAATCGCAGGCGCCGCAGCACTCTCACGCACTGTCAATGCCGGGCTAAACGCTGGTGCAAGTGCATTGTCTCCAACTGATTTGACCCCAGTTGGACATTCAATTCAATATTTCGACATCAATAAAGCCACAACCAGAAGTGCCAAAGAAGAGAACAAAACTCCCAGGAAAGAAGCAGCCAAAAGCACTCTGCCGCCAAATGACACGATAGTCCACAGCAACTCAATTCCCGCAGCAAAACAACTCGCCTTCAATCAACATGCCACCGAAGCTGCCACAAACTCAACTCCAGTAACAAGCAGCGGCGGAAAAGGGCTGGCTATCGAAGATAACGCCGGAGGGTCGATAAGCAGCAACGCCGCTGCATTGAAAGATGATCGCAATCGAACGGGGAACAACGGCTTTCCATCGCAAGCGCTGAACCTAGCCACCGAAAGCGTGAGGCGTTTTCCAGAGCTTGTACTTTTCGGATGCGCAATCATTGCTGTTCTGCTAATTCTGTTTTTGATGCTAGCACGCTCTGCACTGACAAGGGCACGCCAACTCGAAGCAGCCAACAAAATGCTAGCCGAAGAAATTCAAGAGAGAAAACAAATTGAACAAAAAGCCACTCAATTAAATGACGATTTGGAAAACAGGTTAGACCAATTGGCAATTTTGAACAAAGAGCTGCAATCTGCGCGCGACCAGGCATTGCAAGGCTCGCGCTTAAAGTCTGAATTTGTGGCAAACATCTCTCACGAACTGCGCACACCACTCAGCGCAGTCATCGGCATGAACACTTTGCTTTTGCACACCAAGCTAGACGCTACTCAAAAGGAGTACGCGCGCATGGCAAACGACAGCGCGCAATCGTTGCTTACTTTAATCAACGACATTCTAGATTTTTCCAAAATGGAAGCCGGAAAATTAGAAATCAATTCGGTCAAATTTCCACTTGATACTGTAATGAAAGAAGTCTGCGATGTTCTTGCGCAGCCAGTTCAAGAAAAAGGCTTGCTAATGGTGAGCATTGTAGACCCGTCGGTAAGCCACACTCTGAGAGGCGACCCTGCCAGATTGAAGCAAGTGTTGATAAATCTCGCAGGCAACGCAATCAAATTCACTAGCAGCGGCGAAATTGTCATTCATGCAGAACCCACAAGAGATTCACGAGGAATTGAGAGAGTTCGCTTCAACGTCAGTGACACAGGAATAGGCATCGCCAAAGAAACTCAAGAAAAGCTCTTCCGCCCCTTTGTGCAAGCCGACGGCTCAACAACGCGACGATTTGGCGGCACTGGTCTCGGGCTGTCAATTTGCAAACGCCTGGTTGAATTGATGGGCGGCTCTATCCAAATCGATAGCGAAGAAGGCAAAGGTTCTACTTTCTCATTCGATCTGCCAAGTTGGTCTAATACAGCCGAAGAAGAAGCCATAGCCAGCCAGTTAGTTCACGAAAACAAAAACATACTCATTGTCTCGGCACACACAATTTATCCCTCAGCGCTCTCAACATATTTAGGCAGCCTTGGTCACAACAGCGACTTGCTAGTTCGTGAATTTGCTGCACCAAACTCAGTTGCCCTGGCACTGCAGGCTAAAGCATATGACGCAATCATCACAGATGAAAATTCAGTTTCGCTTATTGCAGATGCTGTCGCATCATTGCCAAAGTTGCCTCAACCAGCAGTTTTAGTCATCGGCAACAAGCAAAATGTGGACATTCCCGAACAACTGCACGCGACCTATTTCAATTCTCCAACGGAAGAACGCGCAATAACAGACTGGCTCGGCATGCTCAACAAAACGGCAATCACAGCGGCCGATGCGACTGCGGCTTTGCCGCCAGAAGAATCACAAATGCCAAACATGGCCATCGACACCGCGATTGCATCAAGCGCGATACTCGTTGCAGAAGACAGCGTGGTACTGCAAAGGCTTGTAAAACAACTCCTCGAAAAACTCGGTTATAGCGCCGAAATTGTTTCAAATGGCAGAGAGGCACTTGAAGCCACTGCGCACAAAAACTATCGTCTTATTTTGATGGACTGGCAAATGCCGCAAATGGATGGGCTTGAAGCCACGCAAAAAATTCGCGAAACCGAAAACATTACAGGCAAACACACACCAATCATTGCAATGACTGCAAACGCGATGCAAGGAGATAAAGACAAATGTATTGCTGCAGGCATGGACGGCTATTTAAGCAAACCGTTTAATCTCGACCAGCTCAAGACCATAATCACCCAGCACGCGCCCGTAAAACCTGCCGACTAGTCGTCAAGCACGTTTAATAAAGCACTCACGCAAACGGGATATGATCGCCCGGTTTGAATCGTGAGGTTCCTCAGGTGAAATTGAATATTTCCAGGCGCCGTTTTGGGCAATTGGCTGTGGCTAATGCAACTTTAGTTGCAATGACAAAGCTAGATATCAAAGCTGTGGCCAAGAGCGCAGCGTCTCCAAAACGCAGCAACCCGTCGGTCGCAAAAGGGGCGGGGATGAAATTACAGCTGCACATTAACGGCGCTACCCATCATGTAGACAACGTTGATACGCGCACGACGTTGCTCGACTTACTGCGCAACCACCTAGATTTAACCGGCAGCAAGAAAGGCTGCGACCACGGGCAATGCGGGGCATGCACTGTCATCGTAGACGGCAAGCGCATCAATTCATGCCTTGCTCTGGCAGTGATGCAGCAAGGAAAAAACATCACAACAATTGAAGGATTAGCAAAGGGCAATGTATTGCATCCAATGCAAGAAGCGTTTATTGAGCATGACGGCTTCCAATGTGGTTACTGCACATCCGGGCAAATCATGTCGGCAGTGGCACTGTGCAACGAACCATGCGGAAAGAGTGATGCTGACGTTAGAGAATGCATGAGCGGCAATCTCTGCCGATGCGGAGCATATCCAAATATCATAGCGGCAATTCAGGAAGTACGAAACGGGAGGAAAAGCTAATGAACCCATTTGCCTATAGCTGCCCCGTCAAACTTGACGAAGCCATCACAGATGGTGCCAAGTCAAACAACAATCATTTTATTGCCGGCGGCACAACATTATTAGACTTGATGAAACTCAATGTAATGGCGCCTGAGACACTCATCGATATCAATCAGCTTGGCTTCGACAAAGTAGAAAAGCGAGGCACTTCAACTTTTATCGGAGCATTAGCCAGCAACAGCGACGTCGCGCACAACAAAATCATTCACTCAGAATTCCCCGTGCTGTCGCAAGCATTGCTGTCAGGCGCATCGGTTCAACTGCGCAATATGGCAACTGTTGGCGGCAACATCATGCAACGCACCCGATGTGCATTTTTTAGAGACACCGCATTTGCTTGCAACAAGCGTAATCCTGGTTCTGGCTGCGCTGCAGTCGACGGGTTTAACCGCATGAATGCCGTGCTGGGAGGCAGCGATCGCTGCGTCGCTACGCACGCATCAGACATGTGTGTGGCACTCGTCGCACTTGATGCCATCGTCCACGTGAGAGGACCAAAAGGCGAACGAAGCATCCCAATCACTGACTTCCACTTGCTGCCAGGCTCAACGCCCGATCACGAAACAGTCTTGCAGCCAGGAGAAATAATCAGCGAAGTCGAAATACCAGCGTCTCCGTTTGCAAAACAATCGCATTATTTGAAAGTGCGCGACCGAGCATCTTATGCATTTGCACTTTGCTCTGTCGCAGTTGCGCTCGAAATGTCTGCAGGCAAAATCAAATCATGCCGCCTTGCACTTGGAGGCGTCGCCACCAAACCATGGCGTAGCCCTGAGGCAGAAAGCATTCTCACCGGCAAAGAACCTTCAGTTGAGCTGTTTAAGAAAGCAGCCGAAGCTGCAATGAGCAATGCCAAACCGCTCAAATATAATGCGTTCAAAATTGCACTAGCCAAACGAAGCATCGTCAAAGCACTAAAAACGGTTGGAGGCTTAACATGAACAAGACAAACGATCCAACTGTAGGAAAGCCGATAGACCGCGTAGACGGGCGCTTGAAAGTGACTGGCCAGGCGAAATATTCTGCCGAATATCCTCTCAAAGATTTGGCATATGGGGTGCTAATTCAGTCAACAATTTCGCGCGGCAAAATCAAACATATCGACACATCGGCTGCAGAGAAGCTCCCGGGCGTGCTGATGATTTTGACACACAAAAATGCGCCCAAAATTCCCGCAAAGCCAGCCGCCGATTTTGATGATTCTCTGCACTTGTTGCAAGACAATGTGATACACCACGACAGACAAAATATTGGCGTTGTAGTTGCTACTTCGTTTGAAGCTGCTACACATGCGGCGACAATGGTGAAAGTCGAATATATCAATGAACCAGTCGACGTGAAAATGTCGGCAACTTTGCACAAAGCCAAACCACATGGAAGCAAGAAACATTCTCCGGGCAATCGCGGCAACTTTAATACTGCGCTGAAAAATGCTGAAGTAAAAATCGACGCAACTTACACAACGCCGGCTGTAATCCATTCAATGATGGAGCCTCATGCCACAACCGCCAGCTGGAACGGCGACAAGCTTGAAGTCTACGACTCGACCCAAGCAATATTCAACACACGAAACAAACTAGCCAAAGCGTTTGGCATTCCGCCGAGCAATGTGAGAGTCATTACTCAATTTATCGGTGGCGGATTTGGCACGAAACTCAGCGCCTGGTCTGGCACAGTTTTAGCGGCGATGGCAGCAAAAGAAGCCAAACGCCCCGTAAAGCTGGTGCTGTCACGCCAGAATATTTATGGCAACACAGGTAACAGACCAAAAACCGTACAACGAATGATCTTAACCGCCAGCAAAAACGGAAAACTCACCGGCATCAGCCATGATTGCATTTCAGAATCTTGCCGCTTTGCCGATTTCGCCGAAGACGGAACAGACATTTCTACTCGCATGTATTCTTGCCCAAATGTCAGCACCACGCTCAAAACGGTTGAGCTTGATGTAGGCAAACCCACATGGATGCGCGCCCCAGGCGAAAACCCCGGCGCATACGCGCTTGAAAGTGCCATAGACGAATTGTCTTACGCGCTGAATATTGACCCATTGAAATTGAGATTGCTCAATTACGCCGACAAAGACGAAAATGAAAATCTGCCCTGGTCTAGCAAAGGGCTAAAACTTTGCTATGAACGCGGCGCAGAAATTTTTGGTTGGAGCAAACGCAGCCCCCAACCGAAGTCGATGAAACGAGGTAATCACACGAAAGGCAACCGTCTCATCGGCTGGGGCATGGCAGGCGGAATGCACCCGCACTACATGATGAAATCAAACATCAAACTCTACCTTCATCAAGACGGTACAGCACTACTGAAGTGCGGCACTCAAGACATCGGCACCGGCACTTATACCATCATGACTCAAGTTTCGGCAGACCACCTTGCGCTGCCCATTGGAAAAGTCAAATTTGAACTAGGCGACACAGACATGCCCGAAAGCGGGCTCTCTGGTGGTTCTATGACCGCAGCATCTGTAGGCAGCGCTGTTGTCGCAGTATGCCAGGCAGCTACGAAAAAGCTTAGCGAAATGGCAGTCAAAGACAAAAAATCAAAACTCTACGGCGAAAACATCGACGACATTGAAGTAATCAATGAAGGCATCTACTTAAAGCATGATCCAACCGTAGGCGAGACTTTTGCATCGCTGCTAAAACGAGCAGGCAATGGTGCGCTTGAAATAAATGCCAGCTCAGCACCAGACGAAAAAACAAACAAGTATTCTAAATATTCCTGGGCTGCTCACTTTGCTGAAGTAGAGGTAGACCCGGAAGTAGGCACAGTACGCGTTACACGTTTTGTTTCGGCTGTGGCTGCAGGCAAAATTATCAATCCAAAAACTGCGGCCAGCCAACTAAAAGGCGGAGTCATTTACGGCATTGGTATGGCTTTAACCGAAGAATTGGTTCGCGATGAGCGCACAGGACGCACAGTCAATGCAGACCTTGCCGAATATCACATTCCGGTGCACGCTGACATACCTAATATCGAAACAGTTTTCATTGATGAAGTTGATACCATTATCAATCCACTCGGCGCAAAAGGCGTCGGCGAAATCTCAGTAATCGGCGTAGCCGCCGCTGTAGCAAACGCCGTTTACCATGCCACCGGAAAGCGCGTTCGCGACCTGCCCATTAGCTTAGACAAAATTTTGACATAGATAAATTCAAAAACATCTGCAAAAGACGAGGCAATAATGGCAAGCAAAAAAATATTGATGATAGTCGGCGACTTTGTCGAAGATTACGAAGCAATGGTGCCTTTCCAGATGCTGAAGATGGTTGGGCATCAAGTTGACACAGTCAGCCCGGCGCGCAAAGCCGGCGAGCGTGTCAAAACCGCAATCCACGATTTTGAAGGTGACCAAACATACACCGAAAAGCCAGGTCATCTATTTCAAATCACCGCAGATTTTGATGCTATTGACGAAACGAAATACGACGCGCTGGTAATTCCCGGCGGAAGGGCGCCGGAATACCTTCGACTCAACGATCGCGTGCTGGCCATCGTGCATCACTTCTTCAATACCAACAAACCTGTTGCAACACTTTGCCATGGTCCGCAAGTTCTCGCTGCTGCCGGAGTGCTGGAAGGAAGGCAATGCACAGCATATTTCGCAGTGCAGCCCGAGGTCTGGAGAGCCGGCGCAACATGGGTAGAGCCCTCTGCGGGCGCTGACAATGCGCACGTTGATGGCAACTTAGTATCAGCAGTAGCATGGCCAGGACACCCAGAATGGATGAGAAAATTTCTTGAACTTCTAGGAAGCAAGATTGAAGCCTAAAAACAAGAAAATGCTTTGAGGAAAAATCAGTGCCTGCCATAAAAGAATTGCGAGCAATTATCAACGCCTACAACGAGGCGCAATCACGTGCGGAACGTTCTGCACTGGCAACCGTTGACTCAGTCACAGGTTCTGCATACAGACGCCCCGGCGCACGCATGCTTGTGATGGCGAACGGCGAGACATTTGGTTCTGTAAGCGGCGGCTGCCTGGAGCGTGATGTCATCGAGCAATGTTTGAAGTTAATCGATGCCGGCAACAAATCAATCGCTGCGGCACCACAAATTTTGGAATACGACACAAGCCACGACGACGACATAGTGCTTGGCTCTGGCACTGGCTGCCCAGGCATGATTCGCATAAGCATTGAATTGATTGAAGCGAATAGCAAACCAGAATGCATCGCCAAAGTCGAGCATGAAATTGCATTAGCGCCAACCTTATTTGTCTTTGGCGCAGGACACGACGCACCCGCACTGGCAGAACTAGCTCAATCGGTAGGCATGCAAGTAGCAGTGTTTGACCACAGAAAAGCGTTTGCAGACGAGTCACGCTTTCCCGCAGGGACAACAGTGACGCACTATCGCCCAGAAGATATTGATTCTTGGCCCATCATTTCCGACCATTCATGCTGCGTCGTAATGGCGCACAATTTTTTGGTCGACAAGCAAGTATTATCAGTTCTGCTTAAATCAAACTGCCAATACTTGGGCGCAATGGGGCCAAAACGCAGAACAGAACGCATATTGAACGAGCTGAAGCAAGAAGGAAAAACGTTTGACCAAACCGCAATGCAAAAATTGCATGCTCCAATTGGATTAGACATCGGCGCCGAATCGCCAGACCAAATTGCCCTGTCCATCCTTGCGGAAATCCAGGCAGTAGCAAACAATCGCCAGGCTGGATTTTTACGCAACCGCACCCAAGCAATCCATGACAGCACTCAAGCAATCCACGACAGCACTCAAGCCGCCAAGGACAGCACCAAAACCGCGCAGGACAGCAGCATAGGCATCCAAGACAGCGCCAAAGCTCTGCTGGACATCACCCAAGCGAATCAAAATGTAAGCGACAATGTCCTCAAAAAGGATTTGGAGCAATGCCCAACGTCGCACTAATCATTCTTGCGGCAGGCAACTCCAGCCGCATGGGACGCCCAAAACAACTACGCGAATTCAATGGCACCACGCTTTTAGCCCATGTCGTCGATGCCGGATTAGAATCAAATTGCAATTCAATATTTGTAGTACTAGGTGCGCAAATCGAATTGATGACCGCTGCACTGGTCGGCAAAAACATCAACATCATTTGCAACGAAAATTGGCAAGAAGGCATGGCTTCATCAATTGTTGCGGGCATACAACAGCTTCAAAAATCAAACGAGATTTTCAATGCCACCATAATCGCAACCTGCGATCAACCTTTTGTATCTAGCGAATTATTCAACGCACTAATCTCCACATATGACACAAGCAAGTCCAAAATAGTTGCATCAAAATACAACAACATAGCTGCTGTTCCAGCATTATTCGATAACGCCTATTTCGATGAACTAAGCAAACTCTCCGGCAGCGAAGGCGCCAGAAAAATCATACGCAACAAGCAAAGCCAAATCCAAACAGTAGAATTCCCAAACGGTTCCATAGACATAGACACCGAAGAAGAATGGCAAACCTTCCTTCAAACTACTGATGACAAAGCACCCAAATCCTCCCCCTAAGCCGGAGGGGCGACACCATGGATATTGCTAGCGAACTAAAATGGAGCCGAATCAAGTTCGATGATATGAGCTAACAGCGCTCCACCTGGGGGCGCAGGCATCCTTGCCTGCTTCTTCGCCAATAGCTTCCCGAA
>CAZJLR010000109.1:0-14712 GCA_964546815.1 uncultured Candidatus Obscuribacterales bacterium
CCGCCCTTCAAGCTAGAGTCCATATTGTGCCGGCTTCGCTAAACATTCGAGTTCACCAGCAGTATCCCATGCGTCGCCCCTACGGGAAAGGCGGGGAGCCCTGGTCAGCGGTAGGGTTAGGATTCGGAAGCATCAGCGAGGGAAGGGGCTTTGGCGGGGCGGGTGAAAAGGGCTCCGACTGCCATAGTCAACAACGAGCCGAACATGATGCGCCAGGGGAAAGATACTTCGGGGATGGCAGTGAAGATTGCGGCGGGGGGCATTCCAAGCAGTTCCAGACATTGGTTTGGCAGCCCCGAAATCAGCGCTACAAAAATGCCGCCGGCAATCATTGCGATGCAGTTCCCCTGGTCTGTACCTCTATCTTTAGTGAGGATACCCAAGAGGAAAACACCCAAAAGCGATCCATATGTATAACCAAAAATGCCAAGCACAATTGGAATGATTCGAGAACTTGGATGCATAATCACAAAATAAGCAGTAGTACTCGCCACTAAAATCATCAAGCCAGCAAATATGTAAGTGAATTTCCGCGCGGCTCCGACTGATTGCTCGCCGCTCATCCCATCACCCTTTTTCTGGTAAAAGTCACGAGTAGAACTTGTCGCAAGGGCGTTCAGCGCGGCGCTTAATGAGCCCATTGCCGTGGCGAAGATTCCGGCGACAAGCAATCCACGCAAACCTACCGGCATATTTTTCAAAATAAAATAGGCAAATATTTCGCTGGTTTTAGTCGGCAACTCAGGGTCATGATGAGCTTGATAGAACAAGTTCAACAAAATTCCAATCGTCAAGAAGATGAAACCAATTGGCAAATCGGCAAGACCCGAACAAATCAAAGACAGGCGACTTTTCTTGTAATCGGTGGCAGTCAACATTCGCTGCACCATGTCCTGGTCAGTTCCATGTGTTGCCAGGGTAGTGAATGTAGAACCGAACAATGCCGCCCAAATTGTATATTCAGAGCTGAGTACAGTTTTTACATTGCTGGCAAGGCTGGCACCGGGTATGGTGCCAGAGCAAAACATAGTTAAGTGTTCGCCGTTGTTCTGCTTGAAAAATTCTTGCACTGCCGCAAAGCCACCTGGAATATTGAACACAAGCACAAAAATTGCAGATATGGCGCCACCAAGCATTACAGTCGCCTGTATGAGGTCGGTCCACACAACGGCTTTGATGCCGCCCACCGAGGTATAAATTGCAGTGACGATAGTAACAAAAATAATCGAACTCAAATAAACCCAGAGCTGCTGCTCTGTTGTCGGCTGAGCGCCGGTAAGCAAGGCAAAGGCTACAGCAAGAACAATCGCCGCAACATACAAGCGGGCACCAGACGCCAGCACACGAGTAACAAGGAAAGTAGCCGAAGCAGCGCGTCTTGTTCCCTGCCCAAAGCGCACTTCAAGATATTCGTAAATGGAATACACATTGAGATCAAAATACGGCTTGATGAATAAGTACGCGACAATCATTCTGCCGATGACAGTGCCAATCGCAATTTGCAAGTAAGTGTAGTTGACTAAACTATAGCCCTCGCCTGGCGCTCCGATGAATGTTGCGGCGCTTGTTTCTGCGGCGATGATTGAAGCAAGCACCGCCCACCAGGGAATAGACCTGCCGCCTAGCGAAAAGTCTTCAAGATTATTCTCACGCTCACCAAACTTTAGCCCAACCCAAATTACGGCAACAAAGTAAGAAGCAATTACAAAGAGGTCTATATAAAATGAAGCATCAACATGCATAACTAAACTGCTGCCCGCCAAACAGAATGTCTCACAAAGAGTATCATTTCCGCGATGGGTTTACGTGAGCGCAGGCAATCGCCAAACAAAAGATGCCTATAAATTGAACAAATCTAGCCGCATCTGCGTGCCGCTTGCCTCTATCAATTCGGGGCTATCTTCAGCAACAGTATTTACGCGAGGCGAAACTTCATGCATTGTGATCAATTCATCTGCGCAGGGCTTTAGCAGCGGCATCAACTCAGCCGGATTTTTGATTTCAGGATTTAACCACGCCGCTTCGTCTTCTGGTCTCAAAATCACAGGCATGCGATCATGCACCGACGACATAGTGTTGTTAGCGTCAGTCGTGATGATACTGAATGTTTTCAATGATTTGCCGTCTTCGTTTTTCCATTCATCATAAATGCCTGCCATGGCAAACAAAACATTGTCAGCGCGATGAATGTACATTGGACGCCGAGCTGTACCGATCTTTTTCCATTCGTAAAATCCATCAGCCGGAATCAAGCATCGTCTTTTTACCAGCGAATTTTTGAAAGAAGGCTTTTCGGCAAGCGTTTCACTGCGTGCGTTTATCAAAGGCTTAGCACCTTTCAAATCCTTTACCCATGAGGGAATCAACCCCCACTGAAATAATTGCACAGCGCGCTCACCATCAATATTCAAAATAACAGGCACCTTTTGAGTGGGCGCGATGTTATAGCGCGGCGCAAGATCAACAAAAAGCTGTTTTATGCCAAAGCGCTCAGAAAGTTCTTGCTGACTGCGTGCCAATGTATAGCGTCCGCACATTTTGCACTCTCGTTATTAAGGCTGGGCGGCTACCGCAGCGTTGCTATTTTTGTTTGCGTTTGCTTTGTACGACAAAATAATTTTCGAAATTATGTCGGCAGCTTTCTCGCACTCTTCTTCAGTGTTGAACTTGCCCGCTGTAATGCGCACCGAGCCAAGTGCATCAGACTCGCAATATCCAAGCGCAGACACTACATGCGACGGTTGCACGATGCCTTTCTTGCAGGCAGATGCGGCAGACACACAAAGCCCGCGCAAGTCTGATTGCAATACAACAGACTCACCCTCGACTCCTGGCACCACAATGCTAACGTGCCCTGGTATTCTGTCAGCCGGATTTGCGGGACCGGTTAACTTCACTCCCTCAAGACACATCAAGCGGTTTGTGAGTATGGCTTGCAATTTGCGCAAATGCTCAACGGTTGATTCCAATTCTTCTTTTGCCAATTGAGCGGCTTTGCCCAGAGCGATGATGTTGGGCAACGGCTCGGTGCCAGGGAAAAGCGCCATCTCTTGCCCGCCGCCGAAAGCGATGGGCATGACGTTTGATCCGCGTCTAACAAACAAAGCGCCGATGCCTTTCGGCCCATAAAACTTGTGCGCAGAAATTGAAAGCGAATCAACCGGCAACTCTTTCACATTGATTGCCAACTTGCCAGGAACCTGTACTGCATCAGTATGGAAGAACACGCCGTGCTCTTTCGCGATGCGGGCACATTCGGCGATAGGTTGAACAGCGCCAACCTCATTGTTTGCCCACATAATTGAAATTATGCTGGTGTTGTCTTTAATTTTGGACTTCAAGTATTGCGGGTCGACCAAACCATCTTTGTTGACCGGAAGGTAAGTCACTTCCCATCCACATGATTCGAGGTATGCCGCCGGACCACTGCAAGACGGGTGCTCAATTTTGGTGGTAATTAAATGCTTGCCCTTGCCATTTGCTTCTACAAAGCGGGCTCGTCCCAGTAAAGCGACATTGTTGCTGTAAGTGGCACACGGGGTGAAGTAAACTTCATCAACTTCACAACCCAAGAGCGCCGCCACCGACTTGCGTGCCTCGTCCATCGCCCGTTTAGAAATGGCACCCATGTAGTGCACCGACGATGGGTTGCCCCATTTGTCCCCGAGAAACGGCAACATGGCATCTTTTACTTCTTGACGAACAGGCGTCGTTGCACTGTTATCCAAATAAATAGTACGCAGCATCGCTTTCACCGAGCCTCGGGCATGTGTAAATCCAATAGCAGACATGTTAGCACGGCAAGCTTGCGTATAAACAGGAAAACCTGAGAGAATCAGGGTTTTGAAGGAACTCTAAGATTGCCATCGATGAACACCGTAGTGTTTCTCCGATTTATCTTGCTTGCAGCCCTATTCATCGGGGTTTTGCTCCTAAATTTCTGCTATGGAGAGGTGCAGCTTTCGCTCGCCGAAGTGCTGCAGGCGCTCTCGCATTGGGCTAGCAACGCGACTCAAACAGACACTTCCTTTCAAATCCTGCTGGACATCCGCATGCCCAGGGCTTTTGCCGCAGCGCTCGTTGGGGCCGCCCTTGGAATTTCGGGCTATCAGTTGCAGTCATTATCCAACAATGGTCTTGCAGACCCTTACCTGACGGGGGTTTCCAGCGGGGCCGGCTTGGCTGTGGCAATAGCAATCATAATCGGCATAGACCTTGGTTTTATTCCTTTAATTTCGCTGGCCGGAGGCCTGGCAGCCAGCTTTGTGGTGTTGCTCTTGTCACGCACAAGTGACGGCATTTCAGTTTCACGCCTACTTTTGTCCGGCGTTGCACTCTCTGCATTTTGCGGCGCAATCATCACTTTATTGATTTGCTCAGGTCAGGGCAGCGTGAGATCTCAGGGCATATATTATTGGCTTGCCGGCAGCGTCAGCGGAAAAAACTGGACGGACATAGGCTGCGCCAGCATCTATATAGGTGTAGGTTGCCTGATTGCTCTGATAACCAGCAAACCCCTCCGCTTGCTTTCCCTCGGCAGCGCCACTGCAAGTTCGCTCGGCGTTGACGTTGCGCGCAGCCAACTAAGCGTTCTATTTTCAGCAATATTGCTGTGCAGCACAGCTGTTTCACTCAGCGGCATTGTTGGTTTTGCGGGGCTGGTAGCACCATATTTTGCAAGGCAACTATTCGGGCGTGATGAACGCGCTCACATTTTTGCAGCAGCATTCATTGGCTCAGTCCTGGTGCTGCTTAGCGACCTGGCAGCACGAACGCTTGCATCTGGGCAAGAACCACCGCTGGGAACACTTCTGTCACTAATCGGTGGACCATTCTTCATCTATTTATTGATGAAACGCTCCGACGGAGCATATCGACTGTGAACCAACCCCAGAACAACTGCATCATGGTGCGAAATCTCCATGCCGGGTGGCAAGAGAGTAAACCTGTTTGCAAAATAAGTGAACTGCGTGTTAATCGAAAAGAAATCACGGTGCTATGTGGCCCAAACGGAGCCGGAAAATCGACTCTGCTCAAAACAATCGCAAGCCAAATCGCACCAATTTCAGGCGAAATTTTTTTTGATGGCACAGACAAATCGCAATTGACCAGAAAGCAAATTGCACAACGACTCGCATTCGTCGCACAATTCACAGATACACGAAGACTTACTGTCGAGGAATGGGTATCGCTCGGACGCAACCCGCACCAGCAGTGGTGGTCATGGGCAAGCAGCAAAACAGATCGCGAAAAGATTGAACTTGCACTAGAGAGGACAGACTGCGCTTCATTACGCGGCAAAATGATCGATACACTTTCCGGCGGCGAACGCCAGCGCGTTTTGATTGCAACCGCCCTCGCCCAAGAGCCGGCATACATGCTGCTCGACGAGCCCACATCACATTTAGATTTTCGCCATCAGTTAGAACTCATCGACTTGTTAGAACAACTGAAAAACGAAGGGCTAGGAATATTAGTTGTACTGCACGATTTAAATTTGAGCGCCCGCATTGCAGATCAAGTCATACTCATCAACAAAGAAAACGACAGCATAAGCGAAATAAAAGCGGCAGGAAAAGTCGAAGACGTATTCACTCCTGAAACTCTGCGCAAAGTATATGGCGTTGAGATGGAAATTTTGTCCAACGCCGACGGCACGAAAACCTGCTATGTCGCTAGTGGATTGAGCGAAGAGTCAGCTCAAAACAAGCCCCAATCGTAAGCCCCGAATCAAGCCAAGGGTTTACCCCAGTGTACTTATTTTTGGCCGGAAGCATAATGTCCTCGTCAATAACTTTTACCACTTTAAGCGTCTCGCCTGAAGTATCTTTTGCTGGAGAAAACAAAATGAAAAAGCTGGCTATTTCACTGTCAATGGCATTCACAGCAGTTGCATTGGCTGGCGCTCCAGCAATGGCTCAACAATATTCCGGCAGCATTAAGACGCGCACAAGTTCATTAGACCATGCCACATGGCACAAAGCACCGCTGCAATTGCAAGCCATTGATAATCGACCAATCTTTACCGATCATAGAATTCCTGATCAAGGTCCTAACGTTATAGAAGTAAATTTGGCACCATTACCAACACAACCAGGCAATCACATCGTCTATGGAACACCATCAGCAGGCGCCGGACAAGGAATGACCCCGTTCAAAACCAACAATCCAAACCTGGGAAATTTAGGTCTTGCCCCCCTTTCTGAAATGCATCAATCGAATATAAGCTCAAGGCCAGCCGTTAACACCGCCAACTTGCCCAACGGCATAGGAATCGGAGTGCACACGATGCAGCACGTCAACGGACACCTCGCTGCCCCCACCAGACCGATTGCAATCGCAAGCAATAGCGCCCCAATCGCCATATCCGCAGCGCCAAAAACATATGGTTCGTACACAAACCCTGGTCAGGCATATTCCAGCAATTCCATCACCACAAAAACCGCTGTAATCGGAAAAATCACCAGCCCCGTCATCTCCCGCCTAAAATCCAACTACTAATCCACCCCGCGGTCTTAACTACAATTCTTCCAATGCTGACGGCTCCTGTACGGCCGACGCCCTGGATACGGCTGGCGAACTCACATTGCGCCGAATGTACATTTTTAGGGGCGACGCCATGCGTCGCCCGAAACTTAAGGTCTAGTTCCCATCCCCACAAGGCCCACTCGCCGAAGCCAAGGGTTTCCCCTAGTGTACTAATTCGCCCCCAGGGGCATAATATTCAGGTCAATAATCCTTACCACTTTAAGCGATGCGCCTGAAGCCCTTCTGCTGGAGAAAAACCAATGAAAAAGCTAGCAAAATCACTGTCACTCGCATTGACTGCACTGACACTAGCTGGCGCGCCCGCACTGGCACAAGGATTTAAGGTAGACACAAAGAAACTCGACCAGGCAAAGTTCTACAACGCCCCACGCGAAATCCAAATTACAGACGAACGTCCCGTGGTTCGCGATTTCAGAACAGGCGACCCAGGTCCCAGCACCATGGAAATCAACTTACCACCAGTAGTTAACGGACAAGGAACGCATACTGTATACGGCAGCCCAAGCGGCAACGCAGGTCAGGGCATGGCACCGTACAGAACCACAAATCAGAACATGCCAAACAATATGCTTGCACCGGCATCCGCCATGCATCAGTCGAACATCGGAGCCAGACCGCCCTTAGGCGCAGCACTCCCAGATGGTAAAAACATTGGCGTCCACACAAAGCAGGCAGTCAGCGGCACCATGTCGCCACCCAGAAGAAACGTAGCAACAAACAACGCCGCACAGAGCCGTCCAGTTGCAACAACTACAGTACCGAAGTCATACGCCAGTTATGCAAGCCCAGGCAACGGCAGCGCAAGCAATTCAAATGTAGTTCAAACCAATGTTGCTGGAAAAGTCACCAGCCCATTGATTACGAGACTAAAATCGAAGAACTAAAAACCGGTGCATCTCATCACCGAATTAAAACGGCACCACTTTCGTAGTGCCGTTTTATTATTTTCAGCGTACGGGTTTGCGGGACCGTACATGAATTATCACTTGATTTATGGACAGGGGAATCTTCCACCACGATGGTAGTTGTTGTAACCGCCATGGTAGTTGTTGTAACCGCCATGGTAGTTGTTATAACCACCGTTGTAGTAGTTGTTATAGCCGCCATGATTTGGCACTGGATAATAACGCGGCTGAGGATAGTACTCATAGCCACCGCGATGATGCTCATAACGACCGCGATCATAATAATCGCGACGACCGAAAATTGCATTACCGATTACGCCACCTATCACAACTCCAGCGAATGCGCCTAAGGCTTCTGCAGCGGGGTCACGGCGTCCGTAACAATCGTTGTACATGCTGTTGTTGCATCCGGGTTCAACGTAATAACCCGTGCGTTGCACCTCCACCACTGGCGGTGGCACAGCATAAACTTGATTATAGCGATCTGTTTGAACAGTATTGTTCTGATCTATGTACACATTGTTCGCATACACATTAACATCGCCATTTTGGCGCGAATAATTAGCGTTCTGATAACTCTGATTATCTTGTGGAGTCCACTGAACACTAGGCCCTTGCGAATAACTATCACCTCGCTGGTGATAGTCATAGTCTGATGGAGCCTCCACGGCGCGTGAAGGTGAGGGGTAATCCATATTTTTAAAATCTCCGAACTTACAAACCAACCCAATAAAAAAATGCCCATGCCTTTTACCGTTTCGATTTAATTATTAAACGGGAGGGATGTCAATGGGATTTTCACCACCCAGCCGCCGGAAGCGCTAGCTGGCGGAGGCTTTCGGGGGGAGGCGGCAAACCTAGCGCGATGACACGCGCATCTAATCTATTGAGGGGGAACAGAATAGACGGGCTCCAATGCGAGTCCGTCTATCCGAGCGTTCACGTTAGTAGCGCAGCCGATTCAAATGCCATCTGGATATTCATCATCTCCTCAGGCTATGTTTCTCTGCGGGACTGGGCTTATTTCGCTGTCCATCTCTCCGGTAAGTTCTAAAATATCCTCAAGCGAAGCTTTGGAGACACCGAGCGCTTTCGCAGCTTCCACGGCGCACCAAAGCTCAGCCCTCGAGACCTTCTGCCCGATGGCTGACTCCATGGCAGCGCTGAGCTCAGTAATTGATGAGTCTGCCACCCGGTCGGAGATGCTTCTGCCACTAGCAGACCACTTCTGTGCCAATAACTTGCCGACGACGGCATCGGCTCTTCTTTGTACCGCAGGATTGTCGTCGTAAATTACAGCAGCAAGGCGTTCTTGAGGAACTTCGGATAATGTCTCAAGCAACTCACAATATAGAGCCGCAACGAATGAGTCTCGCTCTGCGGATGGCAGAGGATGACAAATTCGCGTTATGACAGCCAGCTCGGGATCGAGTGCACCGCCTATCCGCGTAATGTCGCCCCGCTCGACGGCTCCGGCTTCAAAGATAAGCACTTCCGTATCTCTAGGCATGGAAAGTATTTCTTTCGCGCACCCGAACCAACCCAAGTTGCCCATAAAGGCGAGATGCGTCTTGCACGAAGTTTCCAGAAATTGACTCAGGAGGAGCATGGTGACTCTCCGACCAATGCTACCGGCGACACCCACCACTTTCGGCTTAACGCAGTAACGCCAATAACGAATAATGTCGATCAGCGCTGTTTTTGTATCTGGAACCATAATCACGTTTGACTTAGGCGATGCCGAAGTGTATCGCTGACGACGATTGACGATGACACCGCGTGCCCCCATGCTAAAGGCTTGACCCAAATGGTCGTGGGGGTCGCGAAATTGATCAGGAATGGCGATGAACCAATCGCCCTTCCTGATGTCATCAATTTCCCACACAATACGTCCCTTATCTGGCTCAATGAGTCCGGACTTCAGAACCCCATTGGTCGCGTAGAGAATTTCATCGGTTGAAAAGGTTGCTTGCATTTATCACCTCGAATATAATCAAATCTTTGCATATGTAGATATTTGGATGTTTGGATATTAGAAAGTATAGCCCATTGGCCAGACCTGTCAAACTACCGGGTCAGGGGAGCGACTAAACAAGAGCTAGGTTGCGCTGATGTTAAAACTCATCAATCGAAGGGAACAGGGGTTATGTTCATTGGCAGTGGAAAATGAATTATGCACAAACTGACGATTACACGGGTTGCGGAAGCATTTTCAGATCCGCGCGCAAAGGAGAAGATCACAGACCACTCGACACTGGCAGGGCTACAAGGTATTCATACCGATGATTCCTGCCTAGACGAACACAACCAGTTTGCTGCGCAGGGTGTTGAAGGCGGACGAATCATCTTTAAATGGGACGATCACAGCGAACAACTTCTTGTTTCAACCAGCTACAGAATGCCGAGCAAAATAGATAAGGAACATGAGAAAAAACTGGTTGACCTGACTTTGGCGCAATGGAGCGATGGCATCGGAAACGGCAGTTTTATAGATCATGGTCCGCTCCATTTGGAAAACAAATATCTATCAACTGCACTTTCCATGGCAATTCTGAACTCTGAGCCGTCAGCATCCGGCTTGGGAGCAGTATTTCTAGATGCCTATCCAATGGCTGGCGGCGAGCCACGTTCTGCTTGGTCAGAAGGTTTAGAATTCGATGACGATCTGATTGTCGAATTAGTCAGACGAGCGAAAAACAATGATCCAAAAGCCGCTACGCGGCTGGCACTTTGTTATTTACAAGGAGAGTGCGTCAAGGCAGATCCTGCAAAATCGGTTCCGCTCCTACTGCAAGCGGTCTCGCTAGATTTTCCAATGTCCATGGGCATTTTGGCAGACCTGTATGAAGAGGGAATTGGCGGACTGGAGCGGAACATGGAAAAGCGCTTTGAAATGTTCAAGCGCGGAGCAGAACTGCAAGACCCAATCTGCCAACACGAATTGGGCAAATGCTACGAAGAAGGACAGGGAGTCAAACAGGATTTGAACGAAGCACTCAAGTTCTATCAGCTATCCAACGCGCTCGGAGAAAGTTCCGAAGAAGACATAGCGCGCGTTAAAGCTGCACTGGAGTAAGGCAATCGTCGGGCGAGCCAACAACATCAAACTTACTTGTTAGTGAAAGTGCTAAACGGAGTCCTTCACGAAGAACCCAAGTCTTCTACTACCTACACACTGATGCTTGGATTGCTGATCGATTGTATTATGAAGCTTGGTGACTTCCAAACCATGCATTCAAATCACCGACTTCTTCAAAATGGTGTTCTGTTTGAAATCTCTCAAACTTCTCTATTCTCGCCTCTACACCTAATGTATATACGCCTTCTCTAAAGGTGAGATTTCCCAATGCTATCTGATTTTGAATTACAAGTGCTTGTGCAACTTTGCTTCTATGCAAAATCCTCTTTTCCACAAGAACATTTCCGAGAGTTCTTGAATCCCTTGAAGCCTGTGCCAGTGACTCTTGGAGTTGATTGTTAGTAATTAAATCAGCGTCCACAAGCAGATGTCCGAGCAAAGGTTTTTTCTCAGTTTTCGTAAACCTATGTTTGGCTAATTGTTCTTCAAGCAATCTAATTTCATTCGTTCCTGAAGCTCTTTCAGCAATATACGGATTTTTGTCAGACATGAGCAATCTCAATCGGCTCGCTCCCAAGTTGTGATTGCCGGCAAGGTAAAAACGGACAATCAATGCCCCATCCAAACACAACTTGTCCAACACAATAGCTTCAGTCGAGGGATTTAGTGCCACGCTCGCTCTTACTTCTACGTTCCTATCGAATGCCAGCCTTCTCAGCACCGCAGCTGGACAGCCAGGGTTGGAGGCTAGTCGCCGTCTGGTTCGGTCACAGAGTGATTGACTCAGTTTGTCGGCCTGCTCTGCTGTGAGAGTCTTCAAACTGGCGATTCTGTATTCGTTATCCATAACCTTGGTCTCCATTTGAGCGCATTTTCAAGTTATCACGCGATTCAATGGATCTGTAATCGTCAAAACTTCTGTTTCCGGATCAGCATTTTGCCCGATACGATTGCTCTCCTTCATGAGGCGAAAAATTTCAGCTAATTCGGTCTTTGAGCTGATGTAATTAGATAGCAAGACTCCTAAGGTCTATACAGTATTTAGGAATCAGCTTGAATTTTTTCACGAACAAACATGGGGAGGATTTTAGAGATGTCGAAATCACAGACTACCACTGAGCTTAAAGAAGGCGACAAGCTCTCCCCGATTCATCCTGGGGAGATTTTGCGCTCGGAATTCCTTGAACCACTCAGCCTTAGCGCTACTGAATTAGCCACTCTCATGGGGGTGCCTGCAACAAGAATCACAGCGATTATCAGTGATAAGGAACGGCGAGTTATTACCGCTCACACTGCGTTGCGTTTGTCTTGCGTCTTCCAGACCAGCCCGGAATTTTGGCTCAATTTAAAAGCAAATTATGATGTTGCAATGCTCGATTACACTGGCGAGATGGACAAAATCAAGCAGGAAGTACGGCAATTGGCAACGACTTGAACTGAAGCAGCTTTAACAGCTGCACCATCAAGGTAAACCGCAGCTGATCAATCTCGGGTCTAACAAACCTGGTTTTTATGATACGAGATTCGCTATCTTCAATCCTTTCTTCTGAAGTTTATTCACCATAAAATTGTAAGAACGCGCGTTATTTGCTTTGTCATTTGGAAAATATTTGACATATAAGCGACGCGTTTGCGCTTTATCGCTAGTAATAATGTCGTTTTCCAGATCAAATTGACTCACTACAGGCGGCGCGAGAAACTTATCGGCTTCAGGTTCAATCATCATTATGGAGCTGATCACTGATTGAGAATTAAACGAATGATCATCGGCGTCAGCCTTCATCGCCGGTTGAGGCTCTAGCATCTGCTCAGTGCTTTCTGCTTCAATCGCTGGTTGCAATTCTTGATCAATATAGTTATTTATAATTGCCGGCTGAAGGTCTTGCGCCGGTGCCGTAGTGCCGGCTTCATTTGCTGGTTGAAGGTCTTGCGCTGGCGCGATAGTGCCGGCTTCATTTGCTGGTTGAAGGTCTTGCGCCGGTGCTGTAGTGTCGGCTTCATTTGCTGGTTGAAGGTCTTGCGCCGCCACAATGGTGCAGGCTTCAGTTGCCGGTTGAGGGTCTTGGGCCGATGCAATGGTGCAGGCTTCAATTGCCGGTTGAGGGTCTTGGGCCGATACAATGGTGCAGCCTTCAATTGCCGGTTGAGGGTCTTGGGCCGATGCAATGGTGCAGGCTTCAATTGCTGGCTCAAGTTCCGGCGCTGTTTGACCGGTATTATCGTCGCTGTCTTCATTGTTCGTTGCAACGACCGCCTTTTTACTTATAACGGGGGTTCTAAAGTAAACAATTTGCATCGGACGAAGCAACTTATCATCACCTGGACGAAATTCGAAGATATCGGAGTATTTCTCTTTCTCGCCCTTTGGATTGTGAACCATTCTCTCGTCATCTTCATGATGGTTGCGATGATTTGTCTTCATTGTTATCGGTAAACCTCGTGAATATATTTCTATCGTCAGTATTTTGTTTTTCAATCTGTGTTTGATCTCCTACAAAATGCTGCTGCAAATTCTTGATTTAGTGGTGCGATCACTTTGCCAGCTATATTTTGATTTGTGCCTGGAAGACCCTCTTGTGCAGACGTATGCGTCGTGGTTGCAATTCAGTCAATGAGCAGATTGAGTGTATATCCAGTGAACCTTCGATCGATATCTTTCTCGGCGATTACAAATCGAATTTTCAATGTTCCAACTTGATTCTTATGCCACCAAAAATGCGCGACAAAACATTTTGGTGCCAAAAGACTTTGCCATTATCAGTGGTGCCTTGCGTTAATCTCAGCTCCGAACTCGACCGAACGCTCCACCTATGTCTAAATGGTGCACCAAAGATATACACCAGGTCAGCTAATGCTCCATTAATCGGCTTACAGAGAGTCGACAAATAAATACGATAGTTCCGTTGGCGGTATCATCGAAGCACAGTAGTGTTGGGATACTAAAATCAGCTTCCAGCCCAAGTTCTTTTTGGAACGAGCTTTACCAATACGTAATCGATGGTGATTTGAAAATCGATAATAATTGTTCGGAAAGAGAAATGAAATATGTCGCCATGGGGCGCAAAGCCTGGCTGTTTTTGGGAAGCGACAAAGGTGGAAAGAATCATGCCATTGTTCTCTCCCTCCTATCTACTTGCAGACGTCACGGCGTCGAACCATGGGCATTTTTGACCGATGTAATTGAGCGATTAAGCGATGGATCTATACAAAACCTCGAAGATCTCCTTCCCCAGAGGTGGAAGCCTCGTTTTGTCCCTGATGCTTCGACCAAAATCCCGGCATTTTCGATCACCCCAAAAATGCAAGAAAACAAACACGATCCTCAAAAAGTCGACCAGTTCCGCTTCTTGCCGATTGCAATATGAAACATAAGGTCTTGTATCAGATCAATCTGATATTAGTGCCATCGTTAGCGGTATCAACATTATTGTAGATGTTCTGTGCGGAAAACGATGGTGCTAAACGCTAACAATCAGAACATCGGACAGACACATGAAAACCTATACAGGGCGGCAGCCGGAATTCCTGGACAGAGAACCTATTTTTATTCGCCGGCTGTGCCAATACAATGGAGCACGCAAACCGTAGAGGGAAGCTCTCCACAAATACCATTGGGTTCCTTGGGTAGCAACTTCACAATCACATTAAACGGAATTTCCGGTCCCTTTGGGTCTAATCCGCCGAGGCGAAAATAATGTCAAAAGTCTTTATCGTGATCTTTATCTTGCTAATAATCATCCAACGTCCCGTCAATGCTAACGTTGAACTTCCGCAGTCAATTTCGATCAGCTATAAAATTGATTCACATTATTCTCACGGAAGATGGGAAATCAACTACCGGCACAAAGGGCACTATTATGTGGCGCCGCATTCTACTCAGCTTCATGAAAGCGAGATGCAAAAACTACTTAAGTCCATAGAAGAATCAAGGACCTGTACTGAGTTTGACGCGACAAAACTTGGTATCACACCAGAAGTGATCGAACAACATAGAAACAAATTGGCGGAACAAAAAAAATTATCGTCTTCCTATCCATTAACAGACGAAAGAGTCAAAACGATTTTAAAGCAACGACTTTCGCTGCAGACTTTCGGCACGCAGTGTTCAATGCGCGTGTTGATTCCTGCGTTTTCCGTCCCAAAGAGAATAACGGGTCCGGAGCAAAGAGAATAGAAAAA
>CAZJLR010000110.1:0-14693 GCA_964546815.1 uncultured Candidatus Obscuribacterales bacterium
CTACACAAGCCTGAAGGAATCAGCTGCATCAGGATTGTATGAGTTCCAATACTACGCAGCGTATAGTCAACTTCAGCAAAATGGCCAGTCTGCGAACCTAGATCTCAACGGAGTTACAGGCAATCCTCAACGCATGGGATCTGGAGGTCCTACCGATGACGAAGGACCACATTGGGCATGGTAGCATTGAAACAATGAACAAATAGAATTTTGCTTGGAAAAACTATCATGTCCTCCACAAAGAACAAACAGAAAATTGAATTAATAGCAAATGCTCTGCTAAAAAACCATCGTTTGGAGCGTTGTGATCAACCACTAATTGGTAAAACGAGCTTAGTGTTTGTGCGAGGTGCAGCTGAATCACCGGCCTATCTTAGTCTATCAGTTGCAACGTACTGCCAGAGTGGAACAGAAATAATCCACCTCTTCGACAAAAAGGAATTTAATCCAGCATTCACTGACCAAATGAATCGATTACGTGGACATATTGTCTCAAATCTAATCCTTGAACATGAAAGCCTAATAATTACATTTGATTCTGGTGAAACCTTGTACATGTCGGGCGATTGTAAAGATCCTGATGGTGAGGGATGGAGTCTCCACAGTCGTAGGTTAATTAGTGTGCACCAAGAATTGCTTGATGGATATCCCATAGCTTCAGTACCAACTTGGTTAGCCAAAGTTTTTCCTACATCAGAAGACTGGGGCGAAGATCGTGCTGATTAGGCGGTCAATGCGAATTGTTCAGAGACCAAAAAGATTTCTTGCTCAAATAAAGCTCGTAGTGCACTTGTTTTGGATTTCAACACAATATTTGAATTCCAAAGCTTCGCTCTTGTCCGGCATCTAAGGGGCTCTTTCCTTCCGGGACCGTCATTCGATTGCGCGCTCAGAGCCTTGTATTGCCTTCTAGAATGGCTAAGGTGTAAGTTTCGGAATTATTTGTCGCACTTTTCTCGGAATTATTTGTCAGTATTGACTACCCCGAAATTCGGAAACTCATGAACCATACGGTGATTAGAGCATGGTGGTAAATATGGTGTCGCTACTTACTGCGCTGATTATGCCAACGTGCCATTCAGACCATGGAGCATCATCTCTCGCGCGGTTTCAACGTGTCTGTCCGGTTACTTGAGACTGGGATAACTTCGTTGCATGATGTTTGCTAACCGAAGAGGCAATCATGCGAAATGGGAAGAATAAAAAACACAATTGATCCTGAAAAGGAAAAGCGGTGGCGTGAATTGTTTGCGCGCTTCCACAAGAGTGGCGAGACTTTTAGAAAGTTCTGCGCAGATGAGGGTGTCTCTCCCAAGTTTTTTCCTGTCCACAATGCAAGAGCGAAGAAATTATTGCCCCTGTTTCAGAAACTGTTAAGAATGGCTTGGCGGGAGCAGGTTTGTTGGCTCAAGTGGCTGTCGCTAGGGGGACAGACCATTTGCCACATAACAGGCAAAGTTCAATATATGCTCGCAGCGGAGTGCATCTGCGTCGCTCTACGCTCTCAGATCTTTTCGCTCATTCGGCAGGAATTTTGAGTCCATTATTTGACTTCATGCATGCTGAAATACTTAAGTCCAAGGTGATTTGCACCGATGATACTCCGGTTAAAGTGCGCGATCGAAGCAAAGACAAAAATATCAAAACGGGGAGGTTGTGGATTTACCTGGGAGACAATGACCATCCTTTCAATCTCTACGACTACACTACAGGGCGAGGGCGTGATGGACCACTTGCGTATTTGCCTGAAAATGGCCGGCAATTTGCATCGAATTTGGTCGGTTGCCGGCCAATTTCGAGGCAAATATGCACCACTTACTTTCCTGAAAGACTTCAGTGGATTTCTACAAGGAGATTGCTTCTCTGGCAATCTAGCTGTATGTGCTGCGATCGGTACAATACTTGTGGCTTGTCTTGCTCATGCACGCCGGTATTTCATAAAAGCCATGCTCAACGACAAGGAGGGGTGCAATCACGCATTGACCATTTTTCAATCTCTTTTTGAAATTGAAAGGACGGCCAAAGAACTTGGGCTGGAAGCTCCGGCAGTGAAATCAATGCGACAGGAAGAAGCCGTTTTAATTCTCAATGAATTCCATAAATGGTTGCAAGAACAGTACAAGTTCGCTCAGCTCCAGAGTTCATTTGGCAAAGCCTTGTTCTATTGCCTGAATAATTGGAATGAACTCTGTCAGTACGTAATTGATGGTGATTTGAAAATCGATAACATCTGCCGAAATCCCGGCATTTTCGGCCATCCCAAAAATGCAAGAATACTTGCCCAATCCTCGAGAAGTGGACCAGTTCAGCACTTTGCCAATTGCAATATAAAACATAAGGTCTTGTATCAGATCAATCTGATATTAGTGCCATCGTTCGTGGTATCAACATAATTGTAGATGTTCGATGATGGGAAACGATGGTTTTAAATGCGAGCAATTAAGTCACCGGACAGACACGCTGTTTTGAATTCACGTTCCATAATTGGTCTAGCGACAATTGCCCTAATTTCGGTTAGTCAACCATTTGGATTGGCTACTGAAGGAGAGTCTAATCCCGATTTATCAAGTCGGAGTCGCAAGTCATTTGCCCAATTCAGAACTGCAGACGCAAAACAGGAACGCGATCAAAAATGCAATTTTCCGTCCAACTTGCGTGCTGTTGGTTTTACCAAAGTTATGGATGACTCGGATGAAGGAAAAAAAGCAGCAAGGAAGATCCTCGACGAAATTGTCTCTGCACACGGCGGACAAAAAAATATAAAGCGTTTAACGGAGTCAACAATACTCTTCAAGGGCACTAGAGATGTAGGAGCAGGTCCTCTAAATTGTCAATTGCTCGCAACACCACAAGGTTATCTTAAGGAGGCAAGTAAAACAGATGTTGATGGATTCGACGGGACTCATAGTTGGACAGGTTCAAATGATAGGTTTCATCTCGATAGTCAATCAGTAGAATCGTCAAAAGCGTTCTACAAAAACTACGAAGTTATGAGAGTTCTTTCCGCAACCAAACCAGATGCTAAGTTGGTCAGTGTGGAACCTCTGATGATCGATGATCTATGCTGCCCGGGAATTTCAGTAAATCTTTCTACTAATATTTGGCTTTCTATATGGACTTCCCCCCTTAATCATCTAGTTGCTTACACGTGTTATTCAATGTCTGATTCGGCAGGAATGCTGCTTAAACCAGAAACCTCCATCGAATTTGGAGACTACCGCACCGTATGTGGATTTCTGGTTCCATTCAAAAAAAATGTCTTTGCCGCATCCGGCCGCGAGACTTTGATTTGGACGAAGGTCAATTTTGTTGACTCAAGAAAAATTGTGATGCCCCAGAGTCAATTCGACTTGCGAAGACCAGTGACTTTGCCATTCCATTTTAGACACGGACACATAGTCTTGGACGGATTGATTAACGGCCGCGAGGCAAAGATCTTTTTGGATAGTGGGGCAATCCATTCCTCGTTAAGCAAACTTTCTGCTGAAAAATTCGGAATCCCTATAGACGACAACAGTGAACCCAAAAGCATTAATACATTGTTTTCCACGATTTATTTGCGCCCAGGATCGATGGAGACTTTTGCAATCGGTGGCTTAACCCTTAGGAATCTCCCTGTGCTCATAGGCAGTGTGGATGAAGACCATTACACTTTTACTCTTGGAATGGATGTGTTACAAAAATACTCAGTGAAATTTGATTTTCGCAAGAGATTGGTAACGTTTTTTCACTCACACCAAAGTGAATTCGGTTCTGGTTATGCAAGCCTCCCATTCAAATTTACGGATGCGGCTTACCTGTACGGCTCGATTAATGGCAAGCCGTCAAGTCCTTTTCTAATCGACACAGGAAGCCCATATTTTGCAATTGTTCAAACATTTGATAATCCGAAGAAGGAGTCAACGGAAAGTGAAAGCCCCAAACGAAGCGATTTGCGTGATATTACTGGAACAAAAGGAGATAGTGTTAGCGGTCAAATTGATGAAATTCAGTTTTTGGGTTTGACTTGCAAGAATGCAGAATGTGAGTTCATCAAACCGACGCAGGCTTCCAAGTCAAATTTCGACATTTTAGGTATTATTTTTCTTTACCATTTCCCTGAAGTAATATTGGACTTTCCGAAAAATCGCCTGATCCTCAAATTACCAAAGAGCAACTCTTTGCCGTCCACAATCGACTGTTCGAAAGAAAAACGTCCCCAATGGTAAGACCAGATACTGAACAACGACTAATTGCACCTGTCAGGCAGGTAAGTTATGTCCATTTGATATGGACATTATCTTGCACTGAAAGGCTACTCGCACTTTGATATCACGAACGATGGCATTAACAGCCTAATTTAGGCTTTTTCTGCAACCAACGCGGACTCCTATGTCGATGTTAGTTATCGTTGACCTTGGGCCTAGCAAAATCAAAGACTCTAAACAAGAAAAAACTTCTTGTTATAGAAGGCTATTTCAGGCACATTCCTAAAAGACGATTGCAGTTATTCATTCCGGCAGACGAAGGAGGCAGCGTATTTCAGGAAATTTTCTAGCAAGCAACAATTTCAGCGTATACGTAATAGAGGCAAGCTTCCAAACAATGCTTTTGACAGCACTTTTTGGAAGCAGCTTTAAGCCGTGCAGCCTTGTCTAGAAGTCGGCACTCTTCGGAGCGCGCGGGAATGGTATCACGTCGCGGATGTTGCCCATGCCGGTAACAAACTGAACGCAACGTTCTAGCCCCAAGCCGAACCCTGCGTGAGGTACAGTGCCAAACCTGCGAAGGTCTAGGTACCACCAATATTCTTCAGGGTCTAATCCGCAATCTTTCATCCTTGTTTCAAGAATTTCGAGATTGTCTTCTCTCTGGCTTCCGCCGATGATTTCGCCGATTTTTGGAACCAACACATCCATAGCGCGAACGGTTTTTCCATCTTCATTCACTTTCATGTAGAAAGCTTTGATGTCCTTCGGATAGTCGTAGAGAATTACAGGCTTTTTGAATTTCTTTTCTGTCAAATAGCGTTCGTGCTCTGTCTGCAAGTCAATGCCCCACTTAACGGGGAATTCGAATGTGACACCACTCTTTTCCAAGATATCGACAGCTTCTGTATAACTTACTCTTTCGAAGTCGCTCTCGATAATTCCTTTTAGCGTGCTGATGATTGTGTCATCAACTTTTTCGTTGAGGAAAGCAATATCGTCAGGGCAATTGTTTAGAACATCGGAGAAGATCGTTTTGAGGAACGACTCGGCAAGGTCCATATCGCCTTCCAAATTGCAGAATGCCATTTCTGGTTCAATCATCCAGAATTCGGAAAGGTGGCGAGTTGTGTTTGAATTTTCGGCGCGGAATGTTGGTCCAAATGTATAGATGCTATGCAAAGCCGTTGCAAAAGCCTCGCCTTCGAGCTGCCCACTAACAGTGAGATTGGTAGCCTTACCGAAGAAGTCTTGCTCGAAATCAATTTCTTGCGGGTTATCTTCTTTTCTTGGCACGTTCAACATGTCTAGCGTAGTGACACGAAACATTTGCCCGGCACCTTCACAATCAGAAGCAGTAACGATTGGGGTGTGCACATAGATAAATCCACGTGACTGATAGAAGTTGTGGATAGAGCGGCAAATTTCATTTCTGATTCTGAAAACTGCACCAAAAGTCATTGTACGTGGACGCAGATGGGCAATTGTTCTCAGGAATTCAAATGAAGTTTCCTTTTTCTGCAAAGGATAAGTGTTGGGGTCGGCATAGCCGAATATTTTCACTGACTCGGCTTTAACTTCTGTCGCTTGCCCCTTCGCCGGTGATGCCACCACATTACCGATGATTTCAACACTGCTGCCTATGCCACAGTTCAAAATTTCGCTTTCATAGTTTGGCAATGCCTTTTCGGCAATAACTTGCACACCCTTGAGTGATGTACCATCATTCAAATCAATGAACGAAAAACCACCTTTAGAGTCACGACGACTGCGTACCCAACCTTGCAAGCAAACACGCTTTCCGACTGCATCGGGAAGCAATGCATGCTTTACTTTCATTTTCTCAACATCACTTGCTTTAGTATCAGTTTGCATTGTCTTTTGATTCCCCAACTATAACTGTGATTTTTTAACGTTTGCGAATGAAGAATAGTCCATCACGAATCGGCAGTAAAACTCTGTCTACCCGCTCGTCTTTGGCGATGAGATCGTTGAGTGCAGCTATGGCAAGTGAGTTCTCACAATTTGGTTTTACTACTTTGCCAGACCACAAAACATTGTCGATAAAAATGACACCACCCTGACGTAACAATTGAAGAGTGGCCTCATAGTAATTTTGATAATTGGGCTTGTCGGCGTCGATGAAAACGAGATCAAAGCTGCCCTTTAAGGTCTTCAAAGTATCAAGCGCAGGGCCTTCAGCAATGCGAATTTTCTTGCCATGTGGGCTGCGTTCGAAGAAGCTGCGGGCGATTGAAATATGGTGAGGGTCAATATCACATGTAATCAACTCACCATCGTCAGGCAAGCCCTCTGCCATTGAAAGCGCCGAATAACCTGTAAACATGCCGATTTCAAGGATTCTCTTGGCGCCGATAACCTGCACCATCATTTTGAGAAAACGCCCTTCCAGCGGACCAGTCAACATCATTGGATAAGAAGTTTCGCTGTGAGTGGTTTGCACCAGCTCTTTTAGCAGCTCAGCCGTCGGCTCGCTCTTGGATACTGCGTATTCATCGATTTCTTGCGAAACCAGGCTTAATACAGTCACGTCGTCTTCCTCCGGAGATGAATCAAAGCGCAAGCGCATGCCTGCCCCGACTCACTAAACGAATCATTGATTTATACCAGAAAAATAGCCCCGCAAGCTGCTGCTTGACAGCAGATCCAAAGAATTCCTTTATTTAGTCTGCGTCGATCGTGCTAGCCTATAATTAGCTTGGTGCAGAAGAGTCATTCTGCGCAACGTTCCCACGCAAGCCTTCAACTGGAAGCACAATGAGACTTGAAGCAGATCATATCGGTCCAATGGACATTTTCAAAATCGGCATAGGCCCGTCAAGTTCGCACACGGTTGGCCCGATGGTAGCCGCCGCAGAGTTCCGCAAAAATGCTGAAAAATTGCTGCAATCTCGCGCAGATGGTGACTATCATCTTACGGTAGAACTCTTCGGAAGTCTTTCGGCGACAGGACAGGGGCACAACACAGACGGCGCCATCTGCGCCGGTTTGGCTGGCTTGCATCCCCGACATTCGAGTACCGATGACATTTGGAATTCAATGCCTTCTCTGGTTGCAAAGCCTGAGTTAGCAATGGGTGGAAAAAAAGTTCGCTTCCAACCAAACGATGACATCGCCTGGCTCGGCTGGTTTATCGACGACAAAGGTCTGCCGCACCCAAATACGATGCGTTTTCGTTTGTTTGAGGGGACAGCACTCTTAACAGAAGAATTGATAGTTTCAGTTGGCGGCGGATTCGTCGAATCAGTAGACCCGGCAATCGGGCAACGCACAAGCTCGGCGGCTGATGCGCGAGTTGAAGATTTGCCTTATCCGTTTAAGACTGCGGCTGATTTTGTTCAGCAATGCGAAAGCAACAATAAGGCGCCCTGGGAAATAGTTATTGCAAACGAAGAAAAATTGGGACACAGCGAAAGCGAAGTGCGTGCGCATTTAGACGCGGTGCTCGATTGCATGGAAGGCTGCATCGAAACAGGATTGAAAACAGAAGGCATTTTGCCCGGCGGACTCAACGTGAAAAGACGTGCGAAAAGGCTTTATGACCGCAGCCTCAACGCCGGAGAACCTGATTGGGCAGGCAATGATTTACGTCCATCAATTTACGCAATTGCAGTAAATGAAGAAAATGCAGCCGGGGGACGCGTTGTGACTGCGCCAACAAACGGCAGCTCGGGGCTGATTCCTGCAGTGTTTAGAACTTTGCGCGAGCGCTATAAACTTAGCCGCGAAACAATGCAAAATGGATTGATTGTCGCATCTGTAATTGGAGCACTCGTGAAAACACATGCCTCCATCAGTGGTGCCGAAGTTGGTTGCCAGGGCGAGGTGGGCACATCGTGTGCGATGGCTGCAGCAGGCGCTGTAGCCGTTCTCGGCGGCAACATCAAGCAGATGGAGCAAGCAGCCGAAATGGGGATAGAACATCACCTCGGCATGACTTGCGACCCTATCAAAGGGCTAGTGCAAATTCCCTGCATCGAACGAAACGCTATGGGGGCAGTTAAAGCATTAAACGCTGCTTCACTTGCGCTTGCCTCGGACGGCACGCACGTAATTAGTCTTGACAGAGTTTTAGAAGTGATGAAACAAACCGGTCTTGATATGAATCAAAAATACAAAGAGACTTCAACCGGCGGACTGGCGCTGGGCTGAGCGACTTCACACGCTTGGCAGCAGCCTGCAAAGGATAGAAATTGCTGCTTCGACAATGGCAAAATAGATTCCTCTTTGGTAATGGAGGAAACAAGCATGCGTACTGGCAAGCAATTATTGCTAGCTCTAGCAGTTCTCATTGGATTCGGCTCGGTTGACATGGTTATGGCGGAAGACAACGCCAGCGCACCAGCAGCAGGGTCACAAGCAAGCCCAGAAAAGAAACCAACACGCACTCGCCGTCTCGGCAAGCGCCTACGCAAGTTGGGCGGACGCTTGCACAAGAAGAAAGCACCAGCAGCTGACGCTTCTGGAACAGACGCTGCACCTGCCGCTGGCAAATAAGCCTCCTGACTTCAAAAATCATCTCGATTCAAGCACGCGCAAGACTAATGCGCGTGCTTGACATTATTGTGAGATGGCATTAATATCTTGAAACTTCGAGATAACACCCCATCTCTAGTTTGCAACTCATAAAAGGGCGCGCAAGGTAGATTACTAATCCAGATTGCAACTCAAGCGATCGAGGGGTACATATTATGTTCCTCAGCAGAACAGCAAACTTGCTGGGCAATATACCTGTTGGGTACAGGTTAGCCGCAGCAAGAAAACGTCGACTTCATCAAAACTCAAGACCTGAAAACGAAGACGAAAATTTCTTCGGCACCTCTTGTCACCTGCAAGAAACAGAACAGCAAGAGCGTGAACATGAGGTGTCTCGATTATTCAGCCGCATGCGCGCCGAGCTGCTTTCGATTGCGCGCGGATTTGCTGATGACGAACCGATTTCAAGCAACGATGAAGGCGCTGTCAGGCACGGAATTCTTGTTGAAATGATTGTCGCCAGTGAATTCTTGATGGATGAACTCGACTCTGAAATCGCCAATATTTATAAAACAGGAAAGGAAGCTCAGGCAGCTGGTGAAACCGAAAAGCTAGCGCAGATCTGCCGCAGTGCTGCGATTCATTCAAAGCTGCGCCTGCGCATTTCGGAGTTTCAGCGAGAACTCGACTCAATGCTTGACGCAACTCAAATTATTTTCGACCGTTACTCAATGTCGACGACACTTGAATATGATCCATTTGCAGAGCAAAATGCAGGCTTGCGCGCGTCACTTTGCAAATTCACTGCTGCGGTAGACCAAACAATTTCAGTGCTGGCACAGCTCTCATTTACTGCATTACACAACAAAGACTTTGAGACAGTTGCAGAACTTTGTTCATGCAACGTGCAGCTATCAAACTTTCTCAACGATTCAAAACGCATATACAACTTGTAATTCTGTTCAATATTGGAGAGAATCTCACGAGGCTGCGTTTGTTGAGCGCTTGAGATAGGAAAGATAATGAACAAGAAAATCTTCTGCGTTGCGGCAGCACTGTCTGTTGTTTCAATGTCAAATTTCAATGCAGCGCATGCACAACGCAGCCTGCTAATCACGCTCTACAGCAGCGGAGTCAAAGCTTACGAGAAAGGCAACTGCAAAGAAGCCTTACGCATTTTCAGGCAATGCCAGGAAATGTCGAGCAGCGCAAAAAATCCCCTGGAAAGATCGCAAATACTTTATTCACTTGGCGAATGTCTGCGTTCTATGGGGCAATACAAAGAGGCTGAAGCGACGCTAAAAGAGACGCTGAAATTAACTGATGAATTACCGCGAAATCAACGCAACTACTTCTGGCTTTTCAATGCAATGGCTTTGCTATATCAAAGTCAGGGGCGATTTACCGAAGCTGAAGGTATGTGGAAACAAGACGAGCTGCTTGCGGGAAAAAATGATCCGCGACTTGCTTACCCAGTAAATAATTTGGCCAGACACTATTATATCTGGGGGAAATTGCAGGAAGAAACCGAGTATGTGGCAAAAGCAAGGCATTTTGCCGAACGCTCACGAAAAAGCATTGCTGTCCCTTATTACATTTTGAACGAAGCTCAACTGGCGGAGTTAAAGGGGCACTACCCCGAAGCCGAAAAAATGTACAAGGCATCGTTAGAAACTTGCTCTGCAATTTGTGGCCCGTCACATCCATATTGCGCGTTCATTCTCACTGGTCTTGCCGAACTTTATAGAAAACAAAGCCGGTACGAAGAAGCAGAACAACGATTGAAAGAAGCGCAAAAAATATTTGAAACGAAATACGCCAGTGAACACCCAGACATTGCCGAAACAATGGTGAGGTTGGCGAAAGTGCTTTCTGAAGAAGGCAAATACGCGCAAGCCAGAGAATTAGTTAAAAGCGCACTTAAAACTGAAGAGTCTGTCTTCGGAACGAGTGACAATTTATTCATTGCCAGAGCGAAGGATTGCCTGGGCAATACTCAACGCCAGGAAGGCAAGTATACCGAGGCAAAAGCTAGCATCGAACAAGCTCTCTCCATGGCGCAAAGAGTGCTAGGAAACGATAATATTGAAGTAGCCACAATCATGCGCGACCTGGCTTTAGTTCAAGAAGACGAAGCAAACTATGATGAAGCTGAGTCTTTATTGAAGTCATCACTTGCAACCATCGAAAGACAAACCGGACCAGATCATCCAGAGCGTGCTGCCGCATACAATGCTCTTGCCCACGCATATTTGCGTGACAATAAACTTGAAGAGGCAGAACCGCTTTTCAAAAACGCATTTGAACTGGCACAGCGAGTGCTGGGCTCAGAAAACTTTGTCACCGCCAGCAGTGCACGAGATTTAGGCGAGCTATACAGAAAGCAGAAACAATTCAGCCAGGCGCAAATCTACCTGGAAAAATCATTGAATATCGACAAGAAATTATTTGGCGAGAAAGCACCACAAGTAGCTGCCGACCTGACTTCACTTGCATTTGCATATGCAGCCGAAGGGCAAGCAGAAAAAGCACAACCGCTCTTAAACCAGGCAGCCGAAATAAAAAATGTTTTGCCTGGGGCAGGAGAGGCTACAGCAGAGGCACCGAAGCCGTTTAACGAAAGCGCGGCAGACCGTCCGGTGACGGACAAATGGGCTCTTGTTGTTGGCGTCAGTAATTTCAAAGACTCATCTATCAACTTGAAATTCGCGGCGAAAGACGCCACTGATTTTAAGAACTTTCTGGTAAGTACTGAAAAATTTCGTCCCGACCATGTAAAACTACTCACAGACGAAACGGCCACGCGCGAAAACATCATTGGCATGCTGGGTGAGAAATGGCTAGCCGAGCACGTGCGCCCTGACGACCTGGTTGTGGTCTATATCTCAAGCCACGGCAGCAGCGCTAGCACTGAAGCCGGCGGCACAAATTTTCTGGTGGCATATGACACAAACAAAAACAGTTTGTCTGCAACCGGCATACCAATGCAATGGCTGACAAATATTGTTTCAGAACAAGTTAGGTCTGACAGAATAATCTTGATTCTCGATGTTTGTCACAGCGGTGCCGTAGGTGAAGGTCAAAAGTCATTGACCCGAACAGCAGGGCTAGACCCGCAGTCAGTCAAGATAGGCAAGGGTCAAATGATTATTTGTTCTAGCCAGGCAAATCAAATTTCCTGGGAATCAAAAGACTATGAAAACAGCGTTTTCACAAGGCGATTAATCGAGTCTTTGCAGAGCCACAAAGAAATGACCACAGTATTTGACGCATACAAAAGATTGAAAGTCTTAGTCGAAACAGAAGTGTTGCGCGACCGAGGTAACTTGCAAACTCCCCTATTGCTAAATCAACACTGGATTGGAAAAGACCCAGTTATCGGCATTGATGCGACTTCACCAGTTAGCGAAAAAAAATAAGACTGAAATTCTAGGATGGCGAAGACAGTCGAGCTTGAATTTTTTCAGCTAACTGAGTCATTGATTTGCTCATTGCTTTTTCTTCCGGCAAAACAGTTCCTTTGTTGATTGCATATTTGCAGCTTGTGCCATCAAAAGGCAAGCTGTGAAAAATAGCGATATCGTTTTTTGCCAAAATTGAAATCGCTCCCTTGCCGGCGCCGCTAAAACGCGACTTTGCCGCCAGGCCTGTGCGTGCAGATTGCAAAAGCAGCGCCAGGACAAAAATGGCAAGAACAGCTTGATTAGCAAGAAGGAAAGCCCAATATAGTTTCATTACTGTAAGCAAGCCGATCAAAACAGTACTTTTTAGCATCAATGGAAATGAAGGGTGCTCAAATTTTGAATTGAATACATACACAACTTTTTTGGAGTCAACTGAAGGTTTTGACTCAGACAAAAGTTTTTTCAATTGCACCACTGCATCGGCGGAGTATGGAGTATTGCCCACCAGAACAAGCACAAGGTCTGACATTGAAATTGCTGTTTTGCAAAGGTCTGCATGAAAAGGATGCGGCAAATCAACGACAGTAAACTCGAATTCAGATCGGCACTGTTCGAAAAGTTCTTTCATTGCGCCCTGCATGTCTTCGGCAAACTGGCCGTAACCGATTAAGGGAGCGCCCAGAGCAAAGAACTTTTCGCGCACTTTGATAGCAAAATTAGACAAGCGAATTGATTCATCTCCACTCATCGCAGCTTTGCGGAAGTCCTTAAGTGGTTCGAGATTTAAGTAGTAAAGACTTACGCAGCAGTCCAAGTTGAGATCGAGCAAACACGAAGTTTTGAGCTTTACCAGTTGTTGTACAAGCTGGGAGGCAATCAAGCTAACGCCCATGCCACCAAGCGGGCAATAAACCGAAATCACAAAATTCTTGTTTTGCCCGCTCATATTTCAGCTTTCACCCCAAGACCAAGGCGCTGACAGAGTTTTTTAGTGTCGTTCCAGATTTGACCGCGCTCGAACACTTTGCGTATACCGTCCATTTCAGGTTGGTAAGCCAGCTCGCCAATTACTTTGTCTTTGATGTTCTGCTGACATTCATCAAGGACAGCCTGCGGCATCCAGACATACTTGTTAAATACCACCTGGCATTTGGACGATAAGCCTTCGTGTGAATTTTGCAGGAACTGTTTGGTATTGAGAACTGAAGCCCAGGCATATTCCGAAACAAGCAAAATCACATCTGCCTGTTCAAGACCGGTAGATAGCTCTGGCAAAAGAAACGTATGCGGCAAATCAAGAACAATATACTGGAATGAGTCTTTGCAGCTTGAAAGTAGCAACTTCCAGTCTAATTGCTGTGACACCGCAGACGATGGCGCAGAAAATAGCTTGAGTTTGCGCTGGGAAGGCAAACTCAACTTATCAAGAAAAGCAGAGTCTTTCTTGAAAAAGAAGGGCACTTTTTCAGCACTGAGTTCTGGATTGAATTTCAAGAAATCTGTTTGACTTCCAAAATCCAAAACCATATCGACCAGGGCAGTCTCGTTATCGGCAGCCAAGTGATAAGCCAGATGTGAAGCTATAGTGCTTACACCCACGCCGCCGCTTGGACTAAATACTGCAATTATTTTGCTCATCGCACACACAACAATAGCCTATTGGCGTGACGAAGAAACCTAAAAAACAAAAGATCCAAAAAGCAAAAACGGGACTTACGCCCCGTTGCTTGATCAGATGTTATTTAAACCCTGATGACTGAATAGCCTTGATTCGTCCTGTCTGCCTCTGTATTACCTGGTAATTTGAGTAGTATATTTTACTTGACCAGATAAACTTCGTTGGCACCGACCTGAGAGAAACGCATTTTGGTTTTGGCTCGTGAAAGCCTCTACCGCGCTCCTTGTCAGATATCGACCCTGTACAATAGGGTCTATTCTGATTTCTCCCTAGAAAGGAGGTGATCCAGCCGCACCTTCCGGTACGGCTACCTTGTTACGACTTCGTCCCAGTCACCGGCCCTGCCTTAGGCGGCTGCCTCCCGGAGGGTTAGCGTACCGACTTTGGGCGTGACCAGCTCCCATGACGTGACGGGCGGTGTGTACAAGGCCCGGGAACGTATTCACCGCCACGTGCTGATTGGCGGTTACTAGCGATTCCGACTTCACGCAGGCGAGTTGCAGCCTACGATCTGAACTGAGGCTGGGTTTGGCGGTTCGCTCCACATTGCTGTATTGCTTCGCATTGTCCCAGCCATTGTAACACGTGTGTAGCCCAAGGCATAAGGGGCATGATGACTTGACGTCGTCCCCACCTTCCTCCGGTTTGTCACCGGCAGTCTCGCTAGAGTGCCCAGCATTACCTGATGGCAACTAACAACGGGGGTTGCGCTCGTTGCGGGACTTAACCCAACATCTCACGACACGAGCTGACGACAGCCATGCACCACCTGTCTTAGAGCTCCCTTGCGGGCACCCTCTCGTTTCCGAAAGGTTCTCTAGATGTCAAGCCTTGGTAAGGTTCTTCGCGTTGCTTCGAATTAAACCACATGTTCCACCGCTTGTGCGGGCCCCCGTCAATTCCTTTGAGTTTCAACCTTGCGGCCGT
>CAZJLR010000111.1:0-14146 GCA_964546815.1 uncultured Candidatus Obscuribacterales bacterium
CTACCGGCCAGTTTTGTCTAACTGATCAGTATTGCGCATGGCGTCGCCCCTACAATTGCGGGGATGGAGTCTTGAGGGGCTTTGGTAGCGGACATGCTGCAAGGGGGTTTGGTAGCGGAGGTTCTGCAGCTGGTTTTAGTAGCTGAGATCTTGCAAGGTGCTTGGAGGGTAGAATGTGCCCGTGTGTTCTCGTGTCCACCATTCGCCGCGCTTTAGTAATGCTTCGAACGTACTGAAGTGATAGTCGTATGTTTCAGCTCGGATGTATTTTGGTGCTTTGTCTGGAAAAGGGTTTTTCTGAAAGAGTGCTAAAACGTCGGGCGATCCTTCCAGCATTGCTTTTACCAGGAGATCAAACCATGGGCTCTGGCTGAGTGGGCCAAGCGAAGCGAACCACATTTGCCAATCAAGGCGCGGTTGGTGCGGTGCAACGATTGGTGGAGGGCGTTTGATATCGCCTGGCTTATATTTGAATTCATAAGGAAGCCATGTCACGCCGTCATTGCTGCCTTCGATAATTATTTCGGGGCGCGAAGTGGTCATGATTGCGAACAAGCCATAACTATTTAGGCTATGCGAAGGCTGCATAAGCACGATTGGTAATTGGACCAGTACAGGAATTTTGCCCGAGCCGCTATATCTTTGTGACATGACATAAATTTGGCTCAAAGAAGCATAGCTTATGAACACTCCAATTAGCAGTGAAAATAGTGTGTTTCTAAATATGGCTTTTGCGGGAGACTTCCGTTGCTTGAAGTTTTTACGCAGCGACTTTGGCAATATGGAGAAAAGGTACTGATCGTTTAGCAGTGTGAGCGAGAGTGCAATTGTCAGCCAGTTGAAAAATGCATAGTTTCCAGTGAGTATTATCAATAACTGCAAGAAAATAAAGCTGCATGCAGCTGCGATTCTTCCTTGGCGCCATGGCAGCAGTAGTCCAGCCGGCAATACAAGTTCTATGACAAAAACTGCGAGAGTGCTGAATTGTTGCAGCAGGAGCGGCAATTTTTGTGTCAGCCAGGCAAGCGGAGTTGGAAGTGGCTGAGTTTCGTAATGATAGGCCATTGCGCTTAAGTCGCTCCAGGCTGCATCTTGGCTGGCCAGTTTGCAGATGCCCGAGAAAATCATCAGCTTAAAGCACAAGATTCTGAGGAGGAACAAAAAAATGTATGATGGTTCAGCCTGAGACTCAAATTCTTTCTTTTTCCATGGATGAATTTCTCGAATATTCCAGGGTGCAAACCAGATTGCCAGCAATGATGTCTCAAGTAAGAGTGAATCCCACTGAAACCCCATGAATTCTTGCCCGAGCGAAACGATTGAAAGGTATAAGAACCACATTACAGCAATGAGTGGACCAGTCAAAAATCCGCAAAATGCCAGTACTGAAATGCCGGCTCCTGAAAAACAAACGAGCCGCATAAAATTGTCGCTGCTGTTGAACCAGAAAAGACTTGGGTTTGTCAGCATGGCAAGCAATTTGGTCTCTGGGCTTGTAAATTGGGCAAGAACTTCGCTCAATGGCAAAATTCCATGTTGTCCGTAGAGACCCACAATTTGAAAAGCAATTGAAAGAAACGCCGCAAAAAAGCAAAAGCAAAGTATGCGAATAAATATCCATCTTACGTAAAGATGAGAGTTTGCTTTAATCTGTGACATCTTATTGTCTCCTGCGGCGGCGATCAGCTCTGGCTGCCTGCGGGCTCTGGAATTTGTGCCCAAAAATCGCCAATGTCTTTGAGTATGCTGCTTGATACCAGTTCGCTTATTGAGTTTCCAAACCAGTCTTTTGGCATGGCTCCAACATAGCTCTTATGTGTGAAACGCTGGTCCATGAGCACGATTAATCCACGATCGCTTTCTGAGCGAATAACACGACCGGCTGATTGCACTACTCTGCTCATGGCAGGAAAAGTGTAGGCATAATCAAAGCCAGATTTGTAGTGCTTTTCGTAGTAAGCGCGCAATAGTTCTCTTTCAAGGTCGAATTTAGGTAATGCAGGACCAATTATGAATGCACCGATGAGAGAATCACCGGGATAATCTACGCCCTCTGAGAAGACTCCGCCCTGCACTGCATAAATTAAAGTCGGCTTGGCATTAATGTCTTGTTTGCGCAGTTTGTCTATCCATTCGCGAACCTCATCGGCTTTCATGTCTGAGCGTTGCAATAGTGTGTTGAATTCAGCTGTGCTGGTTCTGGAGGCGACTTCATTGAGGAATTCAAAACTGGGGAAAAATGCAAAATAGTTGCCGCGGCGCAAACTCACAATTCGTTTTATTGCGTCGCTGATTTTGTCGTAGTTGCGGCTGCGATCGCTGTATTTCGTCGAAACTTGTGGTATCACTAGCAGCTTGCGATTTTGCGCAGGAAACGGTGAAACGCATTCTACTGTGCTTGTTTTGGCTGGGTCAAAGCCGGAAAGTCTTGTGTAATATTCAAATGGTTTTAGTGTGGCAGAAAAGCCCACTGCAACTCCAAATTTATCGTATGTGTCTCGCAAATATTCAGATGCGTCGCAGCATGTCACTTTGATTTCGACTCCTCTGGGACCGCGCTTTGAGGTCACAAAAAAATGTTCGGAGTCGAAGTTGAGCCCTTCTGTAAATTGAGACCAGGTATTAGCGGCGCGAACTACTTTGTCTTTGTTTTCGATTAACTGTCCTGATTGCAAATATCTTGCCAGAAGCTCTTTCCAGCGCCGATCGTGATCTTTGAATTTCTCAATATCTAGTGTTATCTGAGCTTCTCTATTCTTGTCGGCTGTTTTGTCGATTATCTCTATACTTTTGCTCAGTACGACTTGAACTTCAATTGCAAGTGTAGGAGAAAGTAATTTTGTGGCTTCGTAGGCATCTTCGAAAGTCAAAGTATTTAGAGATGGCGAGTAATAATCACAGGCGCGATCTGCCAGATTGTGAGCTTCGTCGATGACCAGATTTGGTTTTTCATGAATGAGATCGTTTAGCTGTGTAAGTCTGCCGATTAATGAACGGGGTGAAAAAACATAATTGTAATCGCCGACTACAACGTCGGCTCTGCCAATTGCATCAACAGACAATTCGAAAGGGCATACTTCATATTTTTGTCCAAGTTCTTGCAGTGTTTCGAAATTTAGATGAGGCTTGGTGGCCATTACATCAATCAACTTGTGCTCGTCTACTTTCGTGTAATAATCGCGAGCATACTCGCAGTATTCGGGTGTGCAAATAGGTTCTGGTTTGAAGCATATTTTTGATTTTGCTGTTAACGTAAGTGCATGCAGATTTTGTGCCTGTAGGGTCAATTGTTCAAGTGCGTCTTCGGCGACGCTGTGCTGGCTGTTCTTTGGAGTTACGTATACCAGCTTTTGACCTTTAGACAGGGCGTTTTTGAGCGTAGGAAATGTGATAGCCATTGTTTTGCCAAGCCCTGTGGCGGCTTGCACCATCAAAGGCTTTCCATCTTTTATCGATTGTTCTACTGAGGCCATCAGTTCTATTTGACCCTGTCGAGGGTTTTTAAATGGAAACTCGAGAATGCCTGAAATCTCGATGCGGCGCATAATGTCTGCTTCGAGTGTTTTCATTTCTAAAACCAGTTCATCAAGCCGTTTGTCTAGCCAAGCCTCGTAGACCTGGAGGTCTACTTTTACATCGAGATCTTCTGAGTGCTGATAGTTGCTTGTTGAAACCAAATGAAGCCTGACTTGAGGCATTAAACCGTGTTGGAGATAATGCAGATAGGCGTAAGTTTGTGCTTGAAGAATGTATGGATGATCGTGACTAAGTTCTAGCTTGGCTTTTAGCTGATGAATATTGACAGTCGACTTTATTTCTTCAATTAGCACTGGGATGCTGTCAAATATGCCGTCTATGCGCCCTGACACAACAAATTTATACGAGTCTCGCTCGAATGTATGGCTTGTTTTTACCTCAGAGCGATAGTAAGGATATTCTTTCTTGCGCTTCTGCTGTATATACTCGTGAATTTCCTGCCCTTGATTGAGCAGGCTATAGCCTGAATGCACATCTATACTGCCGCGCCTTGGAACAGGCAAAGCGAAGTCTCGCACGGCTAGCTGGACGGTTTTCATTGCTGATTTAAGTTTTGCCGGTGATGATTTTCTACCGTACTAGTGTATGGTACAACATAGCAGGCGCGGATTCAAGCTAATAACTCGATATAGAAAATGGCTTTAAAGCTGGTGCTGCGGAGTAGTCGCAGACCGAAGTCTGGCTCTCCGCAGCATAAAGCAATATAGATTGTGGTGCTATTGTGGCGAGGAAACTAAACTCGCCAGGGGGTCGTTTGACCGTACTTGCACTTAGTCGACACGAATGCCGATGCGAGCTCGTTTTGAATTGATATATGCAATATCTTTGTTCAATTCAGTTTTCATTTTATCCATGCGGATTGAAAGCGCTGCAATTTGAGACGCTTTGATTTTTCCGTTTTTGTTATAGCGGGTTTCTGCTGTTTTAATTTTGTCCAGCTCTTCTTTCAATTTTGCTACTTGATGTGCAGAAAGCCTGCCCGCGCGATATTCGTCATCAACCCGCCTTTCGAGGCTAAGCCTTCTGTAATCGAGATCGTCGACATATAGCAAAGTGCCTTGCGAAACTACAATGCGACCACCGGCAAATGGTGTTACTGAAGCGACGTTTGCAAAAGTGAGCAGTTCTTCTTGCACAGAATTCAATGAATCTGCCAGAGCTAATGCTTCAGAATAGGTTAGCAGTCCGTCTGAGTTTCGCGCAGCGGCTTCGGCTGTGGCAATTTGGTCTAACCTTGCTCTAAGAGCCGTTGCTCTTGCGGCTGTGATATCACCTTTAGTCAAAGCTTCTGAGATGCGTCTGCTGAAATCGGCTTGCCTGCTATCGATAGCCACTACAAATGCGCTTGAAGCAGGCAATGTTGCAATGTCCACATAACGTCCGCTGTCATCTACTGAAGCGATAACTTTGCCGGTAAATTTGTCTAGCACGAACATGCCGCTAATTGCAGGCTTGCCGTCAAACAAGCCTGTGGATGGGTCGTATACGCCACTGATTGCGCCACTTAAGGGATCTATTAGAACATAATTGTGTTCTGGTACCAGAGTAATCACTCTGGTCGAAGGAGTAATCACTTCTTTTACAACAGTCGTTTGTGTTGGCACTGTTCCCGGGATCAACACTTGATCTGTGGGGACGCTACGGATCGTCTCGCTTGTCTCTGTAATGGTGGTATCTGCAAATGCTGCTAGACCAAGGCTAGACATAGAGAAGCAAGTGATGACAAAAGTATTACGCCACTTAGATTTCATGATTTCATCTCCTTCAATTCTCAAGCCATCTGTTCTTTTCTTCTGGCAGCGAATGTGACGGGAAAATCAGTTTTTGGTTTCCGTCGATTTTAATGTTTTAGAGCTTAAGGTTACTAATCTGTGCCTCTCTAGTTTTAAGATGTGATTTTAGGTGCTATTCTGTGTTGATTGGGCATCCCCGGGAGACTTCTATGAGCATTTTCAGGTTTAGGCTAGCAAGCTCACTGGTGCTCATTGCCGCTTTATTTTGTCAGGCGTCTGCTTATGCAGCCAGCATATTCAAAGACTTACCTTTTGAGAAAGCTAAATCAACAGCTAAGGATGAAGGCAAATTTCTTATTGTCGATTTTACTGCGTCGTGGTGCGGTCCCTGTCACAAAATGGAGGCTGATACCTGGTCTAACGCAGAGGTTCAAAAGTGGGTCAATGAGAATGCCGTAGCTGTGCAGGTCGACGTTGACAAGGAACACGATACTTCGGCTGCGTTCGGCATTCAGGCTATGCCTTCTGTAGTTGTGTTCAGACCTAAAGATTATGTCAAAGAATTTGATCGGCATGTCGGCTACATGGGTAGCGAAGACATCATGGAGTGGTTTAAGGCAGTCAAAAATGGCGAGACGCAATATGACGCAGTTAAGCACGCTATGGAAGCTGCTGTGGGTAAAGGCGGGAAGCGTGAAGTAGAAGCGCGGAGAAAATTTGGCCGAGCAAGTATTGAAGAGGGCAAATTTGATGCGGCACTAGAGCAGTATATTTGGCTCTGGCAAAACATGGTCAAGGAAGATCCTGAAACCAAAACAATGCGTGGCACATCTCTTTCAAACGAAATAATGGTGCTTGTGAAGCGCAATGAAGCTGCTAGAACGCGCTTCAGCCAGTTTAGAGATGAGGCTGAGAAAAATGCTCCCTTAGATTTTGTTGTTTTGAATGAAGTGCTTGGTGAGCCGGATAAGACGCTTGTCTGGTTTGACAAAGTGAAAAACGATCCTGCTGAGAAAGATAACCTCAAAATTGCAGGACGCAGGTTGGAGAAATTGCTTATTCTCAGGGGACGCTGGGCTGATATGGCCAATATTTATCCAGATCCTATCGAAGAAGTTAAGTTGCGCGCTGACGTTTCGAAGAGTGCGCTGGCTGCTCTTGCGAAAATGGGGATTCGAGCGCCTTACGATCCGTTTTGTATGGATTCTGCCAAAATTTATGCTGCTTATTTAGCTGTGCATAAAGAGGCACTTGCTAGAAAAATTGCGGCAGAGTGTCTCAAAATAAGCGACACTTCTTTGATGAAACAGCAGCTTGTTCTTGCTGCGCTGCAAGCTAAAGAGCCGCGTAAAGAGCAGCTGAAGTGGATTACAGATGATAGAGAGCTTACAGCTAAGCTTGAAGCTGCGTTGCACCCGGCGAAGAAGAATGCGGCGAAGAGCAGTGACAAGAGCGACAAGAAAAACGAAAAGAAGAGCGATAAAAATAGCAAGAATTCTGATGAGAGCAAGAAATCAAACTAGAGCAAAAGACTGATTGGGACAAAAGGCTGATTTATCTAGGTGTTCTGGTAGGAGCTCTAATTGCCGGGCTTAGAGTCGTTTGCTTTACTGTTCGATAAATCGTTTTCGCATAGTCTCAGCTGCGATCGGCTCCGGATGGCTGTTTACGAAGTCCAGAATTTCTTGAGCGCATTCGTGAGCGGATTTTGTAGTGTTGTCTATTCTCAAATCATAGATGGCGTCTTTATGCGAGTAAATATGTGAACCGCGTGCCCAACCTAAATATCTATCTCCGCGTTGTACTTCTCTGCGTGAGAGTTCTTCGTCTGAGCAGTCGATTCCGATGAAATAACATGTATATGGTTTCAATACTTTCAGCGCTTCGAGTAGCCAATCGCGGCTCCAGAAGACTTCGTCGGCAATAATGTTTAGACCTCGGTCTAGATAAGCTGCCATCGATTTATAGCGTGCCAGCATTATTTCATTGAGATAATGTCCAGGCAAAATGCGAAAGTATTTTACACCGTCAGCAGTTTCTTCCTCGCACCACTGGTAGTATTGTTCGGAAACGCGCTCAAGATCAATTTCCTTTTCAGGCATAGTAAACCAGAAAAGATCAATTCCAAGCAAAAAATAGGGCTCGGCAGAAATTTCTTGAAGCTCTTTGGACATGCTGGTTTTGCCAGCTGATGAAGCTCCATTTATGATAATGACCTTTGCAGGCTTCATATTCCCTGGGGCTTGGTGGCTAGACGTTTTTGTTTGATTTCAGCAGACTTTTTCACTTCTGCAAGTTGCAATTTCAATTCATTCGAACTGGCCGCTTGGGTCAATTGCTTGGCAAACGGCACCTTGAGTCCTGTGTCGATAAAACTGCGTAGGCGGGCCATTGTGTGTTGGCCATTGTCACAAGCTTCGAAAGTCCAATCGCCTTCGAATGCTTTTAATTTGTCAGAACGAATCATTTGGAAGTGAACAGTTTTCGATGGTTCGTATGTTTCTTTGTATACACATGTAGCCTGACCGATTATTGGAAGACCATCGAAAATTTCTTCTATTACACTTTCGCAGGGTCCGGTCGATAGCACTTTGCAACCCTCCGGCGATTCTTCGCGCATCGATCTTAAAGCTTGATAAGCTACATCTGGGGTAGCCAAGATTTTGCATTCTACACATGCACCTGACTTCTCGGTAGCAGCGCTGGTAGCGGCTGCCAAGCCCAAATTGCAAGCTGTTGCCAGAAGAACTCCTAGCGTAGTGATTTTGTTTCTTGACATGCGGGTTTCTTCCGGCTGGTTTTGGAACGGAGGTATTATACAAGGGGTAGAATTTTGTTTCTCCAACAAAGTTTAAGGACAGCCCTGGTGGAAGGACTGTCCTTTGTCAAGTGCTTGGTGGCAGGTTGGCAATCCTGTCAGTTCAGCCCTTGTGATTTCGATTGGTGTGATGAGGTGATGAGGGTAGGAGGAACGAAAAATTAGGCAGTTATTGCAAGTGGTGTTACTGCTACTTCATCGCTCGAGTGGATTTCGCTGAGTATCAGGCGAAGTTCCATAACATCGGCATGGTCTTCTGGATAAAATTGTAGGAGGAGATTGAGCTGGCGTGTAAAAGCGTCTTCTGCAGCCTTTCTGTGCTCTAGTGCACACTGAATCATCCCAACGTTATAGAGATAGTCAATCAGTTCTGGCTGGTCGTGACCTACCTGCTTTTCCATCTTTGCCAGTGCTTTCTGGTGAAGCCGCGCTGCCTTGGCATAATCTCCTCTTTCTTCAGCGAGGGTCGCCAGGTTTTGGATTTCAGCTGCGCTTTTCATAATTGCCTCCTTAGGGCTTGGTCGGGTTTGCAACAGAATCTATCCCCCTTTTTGAGGGAGTTTTTCTGCGGTTGGTATTAACGGTTAGAGATCAAATTATTCGGAGCCTGTCTGCACGACTTGCTTCCTGAGCCAGCGATGTTTATTGCATGCGCATTCGCACTGTGTTCACAAACACTAGGTGGAGCACAAGAATTACAACTGGGTTTATTTGATTTCTGTTACTGTCAATGATAAGCCGTGCTTAAGACGATTAGCAAGATGTGCAAAAGCATACAACCCCTATAGCGGCACAATATATCGCGTCTGGAAAGGACTAATTTGGCTCAATTTCGAGTGGTCTACGTAATTGCGCCCTTTCATTAAATCCAAAATGAAATCCCTGATTTAAGCTTGATGATATATCTGGCGATATATCAGGATCTCGATGGATATTGAATTGTGTGCATGAGTGGTATTTATGTATATGCAAATGGAATTCACTAATTTGCGGCATGCGGGCTTGTGAGTGGCTCGCTGCCTGGGTTTTGGCGTATGTGCGTTTGTTAAGGATCGCGCTTGATGGCTATCTTGTGCAAGGTTTTGCTTTGCTGGGGGCTATGAATTGCTGATGGGGAGTGGCGTGTAGTTGTTCTTTGGGTTTGTTTTGGTAGGTGAGTTTGGTTTTGCGCTGATTCATGATGATTTTGTTGCGTGCGTGCGTTTGTTGAGTGCGTTTGTTGCGTGCGTTTGTTGCGTGCGTTTGTTCGTGCGTTCGTTCGTGCGTGCGTGCGTGTTTATGCTTGTGCTCATGTGTTAGTTAGTTAGTTAGTTAGTTTGTTTGTTTGTTTGTTTGTTTGTTTGTTTGTTTGTTTGTGCTTTCGTGCTTTCGTGCTTTCATTCAATCGTTGGTTCAAGCATTTGTGCATGCGTCCGTGTGATCATTCATTCACTGACTTAAGGTTTGTTTCTGCTTTTCTTCTGTGAATGATTTGGTAATCGCTTTTGCTATGGCTGCATTAATCGGATACCCAAGCATGTGATAACGATTTTTTAGACCAGCAGCGAAATTTCGTTGGAGTTAATTGCTTTTTCGAAATCTGTATTCTTACAAAGTTAAGAGGGATAGCTCATGCGCGAGCTATCCCTCTCTTGCTTCCCGGCAAGTCAATGAGAACTGAGTTGGATTGCTCAGTTCGAAATCCAAATGTAGAAGTTCAGGACAGTTGCGAAGGAGATCCATAATACGTATGGAAGAAACAGTAGTCCGGCAAGCTTTTCAATTTTTGCAAAACAAATTGTGGTTGCTATATTGGCTAACTGCAAGAGGAAGATGTCGATTAAAGCAAGAGCAGGATTGTGCATGCCGAAAAATGCAATGGTCCAAAATAAATTTAGTCCTAGCTGTGTGTGGTACAACACCGTTGCAAGCGTTATGTCCTCGCGCTTTTTTCGCAGCCAAACTCGCCACATTGCCACAGCCATTGTAGAGTACAAAAAACTCCATGCTATGCCGAATACATAGCCTGGCGGTGTAAATGAGGGCTTTTCTAAATTTACATACCAGTCTACTAATGCAGGCTCTGTAATCAGGCTGCCGATGCTAGCAATGGCGAAGGTACATGTGAGAAACACAGCAAGTGGGCGCCACGAAGTTTTTAGTTGCGATTGGGTCGTCTGATTGCAGGCTTGCATTTCCGCGAATCCTTAATTGGAAAGTTGTTGAGCTTTCTATCTTGTTTAGCTGACGATGAGAACTTTGTTTTGTTGCCGTGATTGTGGATGATACTTTTAGGGATACTCTCTTAGCCCAGATGCCAGGCTGCGGGGTAAGCCGAATTGATTTACTTCGGCAAATGGATGTCTTGTAACAACAGCCGTACTTGCGAAAGCATCTGGGGTTAAAGCTGTCAGTCCATCTACAAAATCGTCACCATTTTGATCTTCGCCGATGAGAAAAAATACGATTTTTAATTCATTTGGATTTCTCATACGTCCTTCGGCTTCGTTGATAATGCGCTTGACTGCGCCCTTACTGTCGGGCACACCGTCAGTAATAATTGCAATCATTTCTGGTTTTTGTCTGATGCCAGCGTCACGCTCGTTGAAGTAATTTTCTAGTTCTGAGCCAAGTGCTGCTGCTAAATTAGTTGAGCCATCCGGTGCACTTGAATTGAATATGGCTGAAATTGATTGTGGCGAAACGTTGGTAAAACGTTGAAAGTTACTAGAAAATGGAATGACAGTGATGCCGGCTGGCATGGCAGAAAAAGTTTGCTGAGCTAGTAAGGAAGTTTGTTCGCGGCACCAGTCCCAGCGCGAGACATTTCGGCCGAAGGAGAATTGGTCGGGGCAATCGCGAGTTGCCATTGAACCTGACCGGTCAATCAGTAGACTTATGTCGTAGTGACTGAGTTGTTTCAGTTCAGTTGGAGCCAGTCTCATACTCATCACGACTGGGGCTCCTGATGAGTAGCTAAGATCAGGTGCTGCGGTGCTAGTGTCAGCGTTGCTGTTGAAGCTCATCGGGGAAGGCTGAGATAACTGACCTGTGGTACGCGGTAATGCCGGAAATTTGAATTGCTCTAGGCCCTGATAATTTTGAGGATTAGCATTGTTACTGTAGGCATCCTGTGTATATTGCTGTGGGCGCGGTCCAACAATTTTGGACATAAGATATGAGCTGATCATCGGATCTCTAACTAGCCCTTTGAGTGTATCGACAAAGCCGCCAGTTGCTGACTGCGCTGAAGCAACTGTGTTTTGAGATAGTGCGATTAAAACTGCAGCGACAAGTAGCGAACTGCTCCTTATATATGGACTTCTGAGTGCACGTGCAAACTTGATTTTTATGGCGATGGAATACGCGCTAAGCAAGGCATTTGCGCCGTTGCTCAGGTCTCGAATGCTCATTGTGAAAACCCTCAGAGTCCGTTCTGAAGGGTTGTGACGAGCGCTGCTGTAGCGATGTTCCGAGATTTTTCATTTATCGTTAACATATGCTTGACTGTGCTAAGGTGGCAATATAGGATTTAGGAGTTGTTAGGAGCAAATCCCTTGAATCGCAAGTACTTTTATTTTTGGCAGCTGGAGGTTCACCTGGTCTGAGCGCATTTTTCGCATTAAGACATTAGGTGGACCGCATTATCTTATGCGGTCTTTTTTTTTGACATTTGAAGCAAGGCACTGACTAAATGAATAATTGGTTTTACGGCTATTTTTTTGGAACCAGGGGGAGTCCCGGGTGAGATAGCCGTGTATACGACATCACTACCAGGTCTCGAACTCCCCAAGTAAGCAAAGGGTTCGAGACCATTTTTTTTTACATCTGGAGGAACGATGAAGGACGCTAAACTAGTTTTGAAGCAGGATGGACAGGGTGCAAGTAAAGTTCGGGTTGGTGGTTTTGACGTCGGTGGTCTTGAGTTGTTCATGGTGGGTGGACCATGCACTATTGAAAGTGCAGAACAGATGGATATTGTTGTCCAAAGCTTACAAGAGGCTCCAGTTCAAGCAATTCGGGGCGGCGCATTCAAACCTCGTACTTCACCTTACTCATTCCAAGGTCTGGGCGTCGAAGCTTTGCAAATTCTGGCTAAGATCAATAGAAATCATGGGATACCTACAATAACCGAAGTTATGAGTGAAACTCAGATCGAAGATGTTTGCAAATACGCAGATGTGATGCAAATCGGTAGCCGGAACATGCAAAATTTTGATTTGCTGAAAGCTGTTGGTAAAGCAGAAAAACCGGTTGTGCTGAAGCGTGGATTATCGGCAACAATTGAAGAATTTATCATGGCTGCCGAATACATTATGGCTCATGGCAATCACCAGGTAATCCTCTGTGAAAGAGGAATTCGCAGCTTCGACACCTTTACGCGGAATGTGCTCGATCTTGGCGCCGTCGTTGCTCTAAAACAGCTGACACATTTGCCGGTAATAGTTGATCCCAGTCATGCAGCTGGGAAGCATGAGTTGATAGCAGACTTAGCTCGCGCTTCAGTGGCTTGCGGTGCCGACGGCTTGATGATCGAATGTCATCCAGAACCTGAAAAATCTGTTTCAGACGCCCGTCAGGCTCTTTCATTATCAGCAATGTGTGAATTGGTAGATAGTCTTAGACCTATAGCTGCTGCCGTTGGCCGGAAAGTTAGATCAAGCACTTCTGCTGTTACCTTGCTGTCACAGCCCGATTTATTGTCTCCAGGTATTGGACGTTTTAATCGACGGGTTGCATGTGTCTGAGGGTACAATCCATTTGAGGGTCTCTAGAAATGTATTTGAATTGGCGATAGTCAAAGTCGATGGAAGAATCTCCGAGTAAAGAAACAGTTGACTCGTCAAGGCTAGAAGCTTTGCGAGGAGAGATTGATGCGATTGACGCAGAGCTTTGTGCCTTGCTCGAGCGACGGTTTGCAGTAACAGAGGACATTGGGAAAACAAAGGCTAAGCTAGGCCGCAATCTAGTCGACCAGACAAGAGAAACTATTGTACTTGAAAGAGTTGCGGCTAGATTGAAAGCCGACAGTAGTCGGGGATTCATACTGAATATTTTCAAGTCACTTATGAAGGAAAGCGTTGAACATCAACAACAAGTGCTTTCTGAAAATTGCGAATTGAAACCAAAACCTTCGCCTTTTCCTGTGGTTTACGCCATTGGTGTTGGTCTTGTTGGCGGAGCAATGTGCAGGGCTATTAAATCTGTTTTTCCTCGCACTCTCATTCATGCGATGGATCCTTTCGAAGAGCAAAGTGCCATACGAAATAGTGAAATATTTGAATCGTCCGAGTCGGAACTCAACAAAGAAGTCATAGCCCAATCGTCTTTGATTATTATCAGTTGCCCTCCTGTAGTTAGTTTGCGCGTGCTTGAAGAGATTGCTCCCCTTGTCGGTTCAGGCCAGATTGTTATAGATATGGCTTCAGTCAAACAACCTATTTGTAAATTGGCGGAAGAATTGAATTTGAATGGTGCGGAGTTTATCGGTGTCCATCCATTTTTTGGAAATGAAAAAAAGGGGTTTGTTAACTCATCGAGTGTTATTGTTCGCGGGCGCAATATTTGTTTAGTACCCACAAGCAAATCTAGCAGTGAGTCTGTTGAAAAGCTGACTTCGTGGTTCTCTGACATGGAACTGAGTGTTTTTGTGACAGATGCTTGCTCACATGATCAAACTGTTGCAATGACTAGCCATATTTTGCAACTCTTTTCTTCCGCGTTAGGAGCCATAATTTATGACGAGCTTATTTCTGCGGGGAAGGAGCCTCAACTTGTTTTGTCTGGCGGGGCGCTAGCCTCATCAGCTCGACTAATGTCGAGCCAGTCTGAAATGTGGCGTCAAATCACGGCACTGAATGAAGTTGAAATTTCAAAAACCGTTGCTAAGCTCATTTCCTTGTTAGGTCAGTTACAGTCGAAAGAGTTTGCGGACTTTGAGCAAGTCTTTGACAAGGCAGGGAGAGTGAGAGAATCTCTCGAAAACAGATAATCAATCAGTTTACCGTGGGTCTCTAAAGTAAACTGTCAGCAGTGATTTAAAAGCGCGGAAAAATGCTGCGCAAATGGCAAAAGGTGC
>CAZJLR010000112.1:0-13787 GCA_964546815.1 uncultured Candidatus Obscuribacterales bacterium
ATCATCGAACTTGATTCGGCTCCATTTTAGTTCGCCAGCAGTATCCATGGCGTCGTTCCTGCAGAATCGAGCTGATTATTTTTTGTTGGGGTCGGGCAGTTGGAGGCAATAGCCTTGACCGTGTTCAAGATGAACAATTGAAGGGCCGTCGCCTTCGTCTACTTTTCGGCGCAAGCGGCGAATACACTGAAAAACGGCATCAGATCCAGCTTCCGTATCAGAGTCCCACAATCGCTGCAACAACATTTCAGTTGAAAAATGAGTATTCAAATTTCGCATCAAAAGTTCCAGCAAATCAAATTCTTTGCGCAGCAATTTTAGCTCTTCACCGTTGCGCAAAACTTGCCTGGTTTGAATTATCATTTCGAGTGGACCAAACTTCAGGCGTTCGCCTTTATCGTTCCACAGACGCCTAAACAAGCTGCGAATTCTAGCCAACAACTCGGGCAGCTCAAACGGTTTAGTCAAATAATCATCAGCGCCAATGTCGAGCCCGGTAGCTTTATCATTGATTGAAGAGCGCCCAGTCAACATCAAAATTGGAATCGGGCTTTCATTGCGTCGCAATTCGCGACACAAGTCAACTCCAGCACCATCGGGCAGCTCCCAGTCTAAAATGAGCATGTCGTAGTTTGAAACTTTCAAAAAGTGTCGCGCATCAGACAAGGTGGGTGCCAGGTCTACGATGTATTTTTCATTTTCAAGTACGTCGGTTAAAACAGAGCCGACGTGCACATCATCTTCAACAATCAGAACTTTAGGCATATATTACCATCACGAAAAGAGTCGTCGTAGCGAGGCCGGCATTGGAGCTGCCGTGTCAATTTCCAGAGTTTTCTCGTTTTCATAACGAACCATCCCTGGTTTATCTTTTCCAATTTTTCTAACCCACTTTCCGTAGGTATAAACGATATTCACACGGGCCCCCAATCCAATTTTTGAAAACCTCGCCACAATCTGCCCTGCTTCTTTCAAAGTTGTTTGCGGCGGATCTTTCTTATTTGGAAGCTTTATCACTGCATGAGCGCCTTCAAGCCCCTGGGCGTGCATCCAGATATCGTGAGGAAGAGTTAGCTTGCTAACCAAGACGTCGTTTTCTAATCGGTTTCGTCCAACGATAATGGTAAATCCATCTGAAGATTTTGTGCTCATCAAGCGTTGTTGCGGTGTACGCTCTTTCTGTTGCGGCGACGATGGCTGGCGCGTTTGTTCGATTTTCTTGCCTCTATCAAGCACGCTTTCTTTCAAAATTTGCAAGTCTTGCATCGTCTCTGCCGCATCTAGCGACTGGCTGTAAGACTTAACTTCTTCAAGGCGGTCTGCTGCATCTTTCGAAGAAGCGTCTGCAGTTTTTGTGCGCGTGCGCGACTTTGCATAAAGGCGATAATAATGCTGCGCATTTTGCGAGGCAGAAAGATTTGGATTTAGCTCGATGCTGACAGTGCTGCCATTTTCCGAAAACATATCGGCACATTCAAGCAATGCCTGTCCCGACGTAATGTCTTGAGCGTGAGCAAGAATGGTATCACCATATTTTCGATAACGGTCATGGTCTTTCGAAGTAGAAAGCAATTTCTCGGCAGCATCCAGCCTCGACTGTAGTTTTTCATGCTCTGCCTTCAGCTCGGTTCTGATGCGGTCTTTCAACTGCTGAATTTCTGTGCGCAATTGCACACCGCGGAAATATGCATCAACCATGTCGTTTGCGGTTGGAAAAGTTTTCCATAGCGATTCATCTTCGCTTTTTGAATTCTTCCACCATGACAAAACAGAAAAGCGCGAAAGGTCAATACGCATGGCAGGTTGAAATTCGTTGATGTTCTGAATAGCCTGGAGGCGCGTCCAAAGTGACTCACAAATTTGTTCTGTCAATATTGCTGCAGTCACTTCCGGTGGCAGCTGCGCACCTTCTACGATCTCCTCAGCAAGGTGCCTGCCCAACCCCGCAAAATTTTGCATCAAAAACTGTTCAAAACTCTTGGGTGTCTCTAGCGATTTTTCATCAGCGGTAACTGGCGCAACTTTATTTTCTGCAAGATTCTTTTTCCAAGTTTCAAAAGCAGATTTGAACTCTTTTTCGCCCACCGAAAAAATACTGTGCTTTTCTTGCCGTGGTGGACGCACATAGCGCAGCCCCGGTGCTACTTCACGTTGCCTACTCATTTCTTGAGTGACATTGTGAGACGCCCCTAAAATTTTCTCGCTCTCTTTGTCCCAGAGAATTAAATTGCTGTGGCGCCCCATGACTTCTGCAGTCAAAATTCTTGTAAAACGATTGCCCAGCTCATCCACGCAAGCAAAAGTTATGTCAACGATGCGTTCTCCAGGAATTTGCTCAAGACCGAGCAAAATCGCAGAACCAAGGTATTTGCGCAACAACTGGCAAAACGGCGGCGGGTTAGAGCTTTTGGGGACAGGCGGATTCAGCACCATGCAAAGACGCCCATACGAAGCCTGTGCAGACACCATCAAGTAAGCCGTGCCTGTTTTGCCGCGCAATGAGAAAATGACCTCGTCGCGACTAATTTGCTGGATCTTTTCGACCCGGCGGTTTAATAGAACAGGTTTGGCTTCGGCTAGAATCGCCCTCATGGTTAGAGCGTCAAAAGGCTGCATTGACCAGTCGCCTAAAGTAAAATGCGGGCTGCTACGTTAATCAAGGGAAATAGTAACAGGCTCGCCCGAAAGAATTTCCACTTTATTTCATCCAAACCCTTTACGCCAAAGAGAGCATCCGGTACTTTTGAGGAAAGAGGTCTTGCATTCTTGGGACAAGTCCTATGGTCAAACAGGTAAACAAAGTGCCCAGCGCCGACAATACTGCCACATCAACCGGTGAGTACGTCGAAAATGTCGCCGCCGACCCAGGCCGCCCAAACAGCTATCGCAAAACGGCGCTTGGCTCCGGCGAATTCAAAGAGCCTGGCGAGCCAATCAGACAGGGCAACCTCATAGTTTTGACCGGTCCCTCCGGCGTTGGCAAGGGGACACTGACCGAGCGGATGCTCAAAGACATTCCGCAATTGGTTAAATCGGTGTCAGTGACAACTAGAGCTCGCAGGCCACAAGAAGTCGACGGGAAAGACTATTTTTTCAAAACAACCGAAGAATTCGAGCGTATGGTTCATGCCTACGAGTTTTTGGAGCATGCTGAGTTTGCGGGCAACTATTACGGCACCCCAAAATCGTGGGTGGACAACGAGCTGAAGCTGGGCAACGACGTCCTCTTGGAAATCGAGGTGCAGGGAGCCAAACAGGTTCGCCTGAAGCGCCCACAGTCACTACTAATTTTTGTGTCACCGCCCTCATTTGAGGCGCTGCGTCAGCGTCTTGAGGGACGAGCCACAGAGACTGAAGAAAAAATCAGGGCTCGCCTGCAAAAGGCTCAAGAAGAATTAAATGAGAAACATCTTTTCCACTATGAAGTTGTTAACGACGATATAGACATAGCAGTAAACAATTTGGTGCATATCGTGTATGCTGAAAGGCGTCGTATACGCAGATAATCAGGCGGTCATTTCAAGCAAATGAGCACTACACGCATCCTCGATCAACTTTTAGACAGTCACCCAAACCGCTACGAGCTGGTTTTGAAAGTGGCTGCACGCGCTAAGCAAATTAAGGCTGAAACCAGAGATCAGCCACGCGCAACCAATCCAGTCATTCAAGCTCTGCAAATGGTTGCAGCTGAAGGCGACGGAACAATCATGATTTCCACCCAGGGACCCGGCGACTTCCGCGTCTACTAGGTTTAGCGAATTCAATCAATTCAGCTCAATTAGAGGGCGGCGTTTTGCGTCGCCCGTTTTTGCTTGTAGCTCGACCGCAGAGGAGACGCCATGCGTCGCCCGGGCCGAAGATATCTTGATGAGATCCGGGCGACGCATGGCGTCTCCCCTACAAAACACTGCGATCAGTGGGGATCTTCCCACTAAAACACTGTTAATTAGGGCAAAGATGGGAATTTCCTTCCTTGCGCAGAGCTAGTGCGCGACGTAATATTCAAGCATCAAGCCACTCACAAAGGATCTGCGAATGGATTTCTGGGCAATCTTGCTGATATTTGCTTTCATGGCCGGCATCATGGGCTGGACGATGACACCATTCGTGAGTGCGATTCTATGGTTTTGCGACTGGCGCGACGGGGTTGATATTAATTGGGGTATGGATACCGTCTTTACTATTGCGTGTCCCTTCGCTTGGATGTTTGCAATATTCGAGATATGCGTTCTCTACTGCAAGTAGAAAGCTCTCCCTGCCCGACGGGCCTGCACAATGTTCAGCCAGGTCGGCAATTACGTTCATCGCATCTTCAACTGTAGAAATCTGAGTGAGACGAGCGCGGAATGCGGCTCCTCCTGTAATTCCTTTTGTGTAATGAGTCAGGTGCCGGCGGCTTTCGCTGGTGCCGACACGCAATCCTTTATAGATAACCAAGCCAACACAATGCTTGAACGCCACAACCAGGCGTTCAACATCATTTGGTGCTTCGTCCATAATTCCAGTGTCAAGAAATTTGGTGATGCGCGGAATCAACCAGGGGTTGCCCAATGTTCCGCGTGCCACTGCAACCCCGTCGCAGCCGGTGATTTCAAGCAAACGCAAAGCGTCTTCCGCTTCAAAAACATCGCCGTTACCGAAGACTGGAATCGACAAAGCCTTTTTCACTTTAGCTATAAATGACCAATCGGCTTTACCCGAATAAAGCTGTTGCCTGGTGCGTCCATGCACTGTAACCAGCGAGGCACCGGCTTCTTGAACCATCTCGCCAAACTCGACTGCATTGCGAGACGTGTCATCCCAACCAAGACGGAATTTGACTGTCACTGGAATATTTACCGACTGCACCATAGAACTGATGATTTCGCGCGCCAGGTCAGGCTCTCGCATGAGAGCGCAGCCGTCTTTACCCTTGGTAATTTTCGGCACAGGGCAACCCATGTTAATGTCAACGAAGTCAGCACCACGCGCTTCAGCCATTTGCGCAGCCTGAACCATTACGTCAGGCTCGTGCCCAAAAATCTGTATGCCGATTGGATGCTCATCGGGAGCCAGGTCCATGATGTGGCAATCTTTGCGATACATCAAACCACGGCTGGAAACCATCTCGGTGGACAACAAGCAATTTGGGTCGACTTGCCTGACGATGTTGCGAAAAACAATGTCAGTCACGCCCGCCATGGGCGGAACGTAAACTCTGCTTTTAAGCTCGAAAGAACCAATTCGAACAGCCATAGCGCTTGCCTTTATGACAGCTTACTCATTCAAAGACGCAAGAGCTGCGCCCCTGCCGTTTTGGCACGGCAGTTACCATTCTAATCGATAGCTGTCGAGAGGTCGACTTTTTGGTGTCGCCACATACACATTGCGAATTGCCAGTGGCAGTTTGTTTACGTTGAATTGGTATCTGGACTCAACTATGATTTCATTTTGGAGTCTGAGCAAAGAAGAAACGAATGTCGCAATCTGCTAACAATAACGACGAAGACTCTCCACTTAAGTTGGAAGCAAAATTTGTCGCTCGCAAATTTGGATTTGAACCATCAAGTGCAAAACTGCTTTCGGCATCCGCCCGCTGCTTTAAAGTGCGCGCCACCACAGACGATGGCAGGACGAACGACCTGTTCTTGAAATGGACTGAAGACATCCCACGCTCAGAAATCTGGATGCAAGAAGCATTACTTGCCAACGGCTTTATTTCATTGCCGCAGATGTACAAAACAGTTGATTCGCAGCCACTTTTTGAGCTATCAGGTAAGTATTGGACATGCCAACCATTTCTTGTTAGTGAGTTTGAGTACGACTGGCTTGATTTCGACTGCAATTCTCAACACTGTTTCCAAGCCGGACAAACGCTCGCACTAATTCACACAACAGGCAGCAAAATTCTGCGTGGGCAAGAACGAGTACCATCCCCGAGAATTGTGAGCGCAACAATGCAGCGCTTTATCGATCGCTTTGAAAGAACGTCCCACAGATTGGCTAATTTGAAGGCACCAGCCAATGTTGAAAATGAAAGTTCATCAACAGATGCGCCACTTTTTTCAAGCGAACGCATTGCCGAACTAAATTTAGAACCAGCACTCGAAGTAATTACGGCACTGCCATTCGACAGATTGAGAAAAAGAGCTAGACAAATAGCAGACCAACTAATAAGCATTGAAAAGACTGCACAACAAACAATAAATCACGGTGACTACCACCCTGGAAACATCCTGTTTACTTCAAGCGGATTAGAGGCTGTATGCGACTGGGAATACGCGTGCATCGGCAGCGCAATTTACGACCTTAGCTGTGCCATGTTCATGTTTTGCTTCCAGGCACCACTTGGCGCAAAATCAGATGCAGATTGCTTCAGCGCAAGACGCACCGAGGCTTTTCTCGATGGATATATGGGCACAGCCTCTGTACACAAAAACATGTCAAAGCTAAATGCCTACATGGAATACATACATCTAATGATTTTAGAATGGGCTTGCTCTGAGATTCTCAAAGCAGATTCGCATTACATCAAAAACCCGCAATTTCCGAAATTCTTGTTGGCATTATCCATAATTTGCCAATTCTAAATGTGGCAGCAAAGCAATAAAATATTGCCTCGTTGCCTTGCACACTAATATTATCTAGTGTTGCATCCCATTCAAACAAAACCTGATCATTCGCTCAGCAGCTTCTTCTGGTGTCCAGTCTGAGGGGTCGGCGTATCGCTTTCTAATTTCAGATTGCCTGCTGAGGAATGAAACAATTAGGCTAAGCATGAATTCAAAATTCCATTGCAGATCTGCTTCAGTTGCTGAAGGCAGGCAGCGTCGGATGGCATCTATAAAGAGATTGCGGCACCCCGCAAAATGTCTGTCGACCTCAGAAAAAATAGGGTCTGGTTCTGTTTGCATTCGTCCGAGAAACAAAGCAAGAGTTTGACCAGATTTAGATTTCGATTTCACTGTCTTCAATGGGGCTAAATAGAACGCTTCAAGAACTGCTTTCAAATCAGCTTCTCTTCCGAGCAAGCTCAAAGCGGCTAACTGCTCTGCCACGACAGGCGCGGCGAAACGCTGCACCACAGCGATAAACAACTGCTCTTTATTTCCATAATGATATGCGACCGAAGCAACATTGACCCCAGCGTCTTTGATGATAGCTCTGAGCGAAGTACCGGCGAAACCGTAGTTGGCAAAATGGCGCTCAGCTACATCTAAAATTTGCTGTTTGGTATCGATTTGATTACGGGTTTTCATTACACATCAACTGGAAAACCCTATCATATCTTGACGTAGAGGATTCGTCAATCGTATGATTCAATCACTTGATTGATATCAAAATATAATGCCAAACGAAGGACTTCAAATGAATTCAGCGCAATATCCCGAGGGAAGGGTCGAAGTCAAACGTGATGGGTCAATCATCACAGTAACGCTAATTGGCTGGATAACAGAATCACTAACAGAGTCCGTCCAGAAAGAAGTAGAAAAGGAATTACTCGCATCGAACCGAGCCTGTCTTCTTTATGATGGACTCTATATGAATGACCCATCCTTAACTCTAGTTCTATTAATGCAGTCCTTCCACGAGCGGCTAAACGAGCGCATCACAAGAAGCGCTATCGTTGTGCCTGGCTATCGCCTTGCATTCTTATCTCGCCTGGCATTCGGGCAAGACGATTCAAAATATCGGGTCTTTTACAATGACAGAGATGAGGCGCTGGCATGGCTCAACTCTCATGTACATGCATAAATTTTCCGGCCGAATTACTGCTGTTGTTCAGCGATTCGCCGCCACACACTGCCCAATCCAGCAGCCCCCGTCGTGATGCGTTTGATTGCCGACTCGACTTCAAGTTTCACCTCGAAGGCTTCATCGTTAACGGCCTGATTTAAGAATGGCAAAGCAACTTCTGTACCCATGTCTGAAAGAATTCTCGCTGCCCGCCAGCGTACCAATTTATTTGGGTCTGCAAGCGCACGACACGCAGACGGCTCTGCATCAGGACTGCCGATGTCAGACAGGGCATCGCCTGCAGTTCGTCGCACAGCAACAGATTGATCATTCTCAAATGCTTCACACAAAGGAGGCACGGCGAGCACATTAGCTGTCGCGCCCAGTGTTGCTGCAGCCAAACGGCGCACCTGCGGATGTTCGTCCTTCAACGCAGACAACAGCAAATCAAAATTCTCAGCAGACACACTAAGCTCGTTGATCGCTGCAAGTCTTTTTTGCCAATTCTTATCTTCCAACCATTCTCTCAAAATCGCGATTGGCACAAGCTGAGGAAGAGACTCACCGACAGCCGAAGACTTCGCCCGCTCAAGCATCGATTCGTCAAAACCACCTTCAATCTCCTCAGCCATTTCACGGGCAATTTCGTCACGACTGCCATATCGCAGACCACGGTCAACCCAGTGCCGCTCTTTCAAAAAATCAGCACCTGTTTTCTCTTGAATAAATTGCGCCGCTTCGTTAAACCTCGAACTTAAAGCCACACGCGATTCACCATGCGAGTCAACAACTTTAATTTGAATTGGTATCGAGCGAAAAGTTTGCACAAGCACCTGCGCCTGCCCTTCACTCTTTACCGGGGAGACAGCAGATGCAATGCCCTCAACGCTTTCTGCGCCTCCCAACAATATCCTCGTGGCTTCGTTCAATAAATACTCCCAATCAGCTCGAGGATCTTTGTTGAGAGTAATAAAATCCTGGCAAACAAAAACGCTCTGCAACTGTTCTAACTTGAGCAACTCTTTCACAAAGGCAGGACAGGCATCATTTTCGTCGGCAGCCAAATAAGTCTTTGCAGCACCAAATTGCTCATCAAAATTCAATTTCATACTGTTTGGATTCGGCGTTGTTTCCATCGACCTGAAGCGCATTTGAATAATCTCCTCAAGAGCAAGAGCAATCTAGCACATCCCAAAATAAATCACCTCAAAATGTAGAGACAAAAGAATTTTGGCATTTAATTCTATGGCAATAGCAGAAACTGGGACTAAACTGGTCGACGCCAAGCCGACGCCAGCAGAGCCAGAGCTAACAGCGAAAGAGCAGACTGATGCAATCTCGACGCTCCGAATGTACATAGTGAATAAATTTCGTGGAAAGGTATTAAATCAAACAGACTTTGTACACATTAAAAGGTAAACTTATTCGGTCGCACACATAAAATAGCATTGGTGGTAATTAGTCTTTGAACTTTCATCTAGTCCGCGGTTCAGCATTACTTTCAATCAGTCTCATTCCATTGTTCTGCCAACTTGCATTCGCAAATACAGCCAAAAATTCTGGCATACCATTTAATTATGTTGGTGGGCACATACTTGTAATTCCCGTAAAGGTAGGAAGTAAGGATAGCAAGTTCATTTTAGACACCGGCGCTGGTGTCAATATTTTGTCCACAACTCTTGCAAAAACAATCGAATACAAGCCAGGCAAGCAGCACAGCGGGCGCCGCATGTCTGGGCAAAAACTAACAATGAAGATGGCACGCATACCGTCTCTTCAGGTAGGAGAAAACAAACAGGAGAATGTGCCTGTTGCTCTCTGGAAATTTGACGACATTCTCCCCAGTGACGCCGAATTCAAGGAAATAGAAGGATTTGTTTCGCTTGAGTACTTTAAGAACACGCCATTTACGCTTGATTACACAAAAAAACTACTTTACATTGAGAATGAAAGCTCGTTGAAGACGCGCCTGGAGGCTGGCAATGTTGCCCCAGTAGAAATTGAACAACACGGCAATGTAGAAACAAGCATCAAAATTCCCATTACCTTTTCAAACAAGAAAAAGGCAAAGGTTGAAGTTGATACAGGAAGCGGTTCGCTCATTTTAGATGCAAGCTACATGAAGTCATTCGGCATTTCAGCAGATGACAAATCGGTAAAAACAACTAAAGGCAAAGATGAAACCGGTCATGCGTATGTTCGTTATGCCACCAGCTTACCGGCAGATTTTTCCCTCAGCGCGGCTACGCAAATCAAACAGTCCAAACCAAACGTGATGTTCCAAAAAATAATTCACCAGGGTTTAATTGGCGATTCATTTTTGAGCAATTTCATCGTTACATATGATTTGCCGCACAAGAGAATGATTTTTGCTTTGCCGAAGACCCCATAACGCCCGCTATTACTTCTGTTCGGGCAGACCGGGTCGAACAATGGATTAATAGTGTATATTTATCTTGTTTCGGTGCCAAAGTAATAACTGATGCGAAAAACAAATTTTCCAATTCTTTTTCTGGCAATGCATTTAGCCTTCGGCAGCGCAGCTTTTGCACAACAAGAAGAAGCCGTAGAAGAGATTTTTTTGAAAGGCAAAGTTGTTGATGCAGAAGGACACCCAGTAGGTGGCGCCAAGATTGTCATTCACGATGAAGATACCCGCCATGACACCAGCGGACGTGCCGACGGCGAGGGGGATTTTGAAATCAAACACGACCCTTGCACTACGATGTCTTTTGATGTGATCCCTTCAGAGAAATCAGGACTAACTGTTTCACATTATGCCAACGTAGCCGGCGAATCGACAAAACACTTTATTGTCCAACTGCACAAGGGATTTAAGGTAACTGGTCGCGTGCTTGCGGGCAACCAGGGTATTAAAGGGCTAGACATTATTATCATTGGACAAGACGAAGCAAACGGCAAGAAAGGCACCGTCCACGGTGGCGGCTCTACAAAAACAAAAGCAAAAGGCGAGTACGCGCTGGTTTTAACTCCTGGCAAGAAGACCGTACAGATAAAAAACGAGCTCTATGCAAACCTGTCTCCACTCTATCAACACGAATTCACTATTACCGGAGACACGCGCCTGCCCGACATGACGCTTCCTCTTCTCAAGTAAAACCCAGTTCTGTAAAGGCTACAAGGCACAGCCAAAGTCAAGGTTGCGCAATATCTCTTAAATTCATTGCGTCGAATGCAATTGTTGCCAAAGCCCTTGCCCAGCAAGAGCTTTGAGCTACGCCTTAAACAGAGATAATTAGCGGCTAGTGTATATTGAAACCTGCTCTTGAGCTCGAAAAGGCGCGACATGGCTTCGGCTAAAGCACAAATCACTAATGCACACTTCGATTGCCAGTTTGGAGCAGCCGGCGATATGCTGCTTGCAGCCCTGATTGATGCAGGAGTAAACCGCGAAGCCTGGTTGGCTGAGACAGCAAAAATTGCACTGCCTGAAAACTCTTTTCGCATATTCATCGAAAAGGTAAATCGTTGCAGCATCAATGCTAGCAAGGTCGAAATAGAGCTAGGCAATTCAGACAATGGTGGCACTGGCTTTGTTAAACAGCCCGACTACAATCCAAGTTTTGCTCTTGTGCATCATGAGCATTCTCATCAACATGAACACGTTCATCAACATGAACACGTTCATCAACATGAACACGTTCATCAACACGATCACTCTCATACACACGAAGACTCTCACAAAATGGGGCTTCCGCATGGGCACCACAGCGACAGCCGCCACCTCCGAGAAATTCTCGACATAATCGATCAGTCACAGATTTCACTAAAAGCGAAAGACCTCGCAACACGCATTTTCAAAAGACTTGCGCGCGCGGAGGCTGAGGTTCACGGCATCTCGACAGATGATGTTCACTTTCACGAAGTAGGTGCAATCGATGCCATTGTGGACATAATTGGTTTTGCAATCGCATTTGATTTGGCTGGAATCGAACATAGCAGCGTCAGCGCAATTCCCTTAGGGAGCGGAACAGTAAACACTTCACACGGCATTTTCCCAGTGCCAGCACCTGCAGTGGTCAAACTCATGGAAGAAGTACATGCTCCCTCCAGCAAATTTACCATTCCTTTCGAGTGCCTCACCCCAACCGGGGCAGCAATACTATGCGAGATAGGCGATTCATGGGGAGAGACTCCAATATTTTCCGAAATACACAGCAGCGGCTATGGGGCCGGAACTAAAAATCCGCAAAAGTGGCCGAACGTTGTGCGAGTGATTTTAGGCAAATCAGATAAAAGCGCCCAGTCTGGCAATTTTGAGACGCAAACAATTTCTGTCATTGAAGCCAATATAGACGATCAATCGCCCCAGGCCATCGCCTATGCCGTAGACAAATTGTTTGAAGCCGGCGCGCTAGATGTGCTGGTAATTCCAGCACTAATGAAGAAAGGACGAAGCGGGCAGTTGCTTTCAGTCATTTGCCTGCCGGAAGACGAGCTGCGCTTGCAGGAACTCATACTAATTGAGACATCATCAATTGGCGCAAGATCCCGACAAACACGCCGTATGATCGCTGCCCGCAGCTGGGTAAATATAAAGATGGATGATGGCAGCGAACTGAGATTCAAACTAGCCAGTGACCTCCATGGACGAACGATTAACGTGCAACCGGAGTTTGATGACCTGGCAAAATTCGCCAGTCGCATGAATATTTCAATTAAAGAAGCCCAGCACCGGGCAATCGCAGCCTACAAAGCACAGACTTAACAGCATCAGCAGACAACGAAAGCTCGATAGACGGAGAACGACATGACAGAAACGTACACAGGAACAGACACAGGCGCCGATTTTTTCGAAGCGGCTCTGGCATGCGCAGAGAGAGAACTCGACAAAGACGCCCCACATCTGATTTCAGCTCTGAATGCCGCCGCCGAATATTATCTAGTGCACCAGAATGTCGCCAGAGCTGAGGAACTGTTGAACCGAGCTGTGGCAATCTCCACTGGCGAGCCGACGCCAAACCCTGAACGTATCAAGCTGGCTCGTCAAAAGCTAGGTTGGCTGAAATTTCTGCAGGGCAATTTTGCAGAAGCCGAAAGCCATTTCTTACAGGCATTCGATGTAATGATTACCGACCAGACTGCACGTGAAGAGGGCATCGCTCAAGCGATACGCTGTCTGGTTTATTTATACATCAAGTCAAATCAGTTGGATGAAGCTGAAGACGCCTTGAGAAAGCTTCTAAATGTTTATCAGCGAGAAAAGCAAGAAAGCAATTACAAATCGGCTTTCGTTTACATGGCACTAGCTGTAGTGGCAGATGCAAAAGAAGACGTCGCAGAAGCAAAAGCCAATATTGAGAAAGCCGCTGAAATAATCAAAGACAAGTGCGCCATTGGCTATACAGTAGATTTCCTCAGCCTTTCCGAAATCATCAACTTGTACTTCACTCAAGAACGCAAGCTTGAAGCACTCGATATTGTTGCCTGCGCCATGCTCGAATCAGAAGACTCTTTTTGGCCACACAACCCGGCCGCCGGCGATGCGTTGAGCTCGCTTGCCGAATATATGCGTGGACAAAGAAAATTCAAACAGGCTGAATCAACCTACAAACGCGCCATCGCAATCAAAGAACTATCATCAGCAGGCAGAGCCGACTATGCAAGACTTGCCTTGAACCTGGGCAACATGTATTTAGGCTTACGCAAATACGCAGATGCAGAATCACTAGTTAAAAACGCCATGAAAGCGCGGGTCAAACATCACGGCGTCGAACACCCGTCAGTGGCTGCATGCGTCGAGACTTATGCCACCATCTTGCGCAAGACCAAGCGTGTTGCGCTCGCCAACAAACTTGACGTAAGAGCCCGCGAAATCCGCTCTATCTGCGTCGCAAAGCTAGACCGCGAAAAAGCGGCCGAGAAAGCCGCCCAACAAGCAGCCGAACAAGCCGCACAGCAATCTATCGATCAAGCCAAATCCAAATAAACGGCACCCCAAGCGACGTCCGGCCGACGCATGTACAGGCTCTGTAGGGGCGACGCATGTACAGGCTCTGTAGGGGCGACGCCATGGATACTGCTGGCGAACTAAAATGGAGCCGAATCAA
>CAZJLR010000113.1:0-13271 GCA_964546815.1 uncultured Candidatus Obscuribacterales bacterium
GATGCCTGCGCCCCCAGGTGGAACGCTCTTAGCTCATATCATCGAACTTGATTCTGCTCCATTTTAGTTCGCCAGCAGTATCCATGGCGTCGCCCCTAGGGGCAACATAACGACTATAATTTGAGGTTCATCAAATTGACGCAGGAGCCGACGATGAAAATTATTGCCGCCGTTGACGGTACCCCGAATTCTGAAGCCGCTTTAGATGCGCTTGTCGGTATGAATCTACCTACTGACACCGAAATCAAGTTGGTAACGGTAGTGCGGTCAGACGAAACTCCGCTGTCCTTTCTTTGGAAGGGAAGCAGCAAAGGGAGCCTGCAACAGGAATTCGTAGAGGCTTCGGAAAATGCCCTAAATCAGATGGTGGTAGAACTCGGCAAGCTCATTAAAGGGTGCAAAATTAGCGCTGAAGTTTTGCAAGGTGATGCCAAAACACAAATTACAGAAGCCGCTAAGAAGTGGGGCGCCGATTTGATAATCATGGGTTCGCGCGGCAATCGCGGCGTTGACCTAATAGTCCTGGGAAGCGTTTCGCAAGGCGTCATTATGCAATCGCCCTGCCCAGTTATCGTAGTCAAACCAGACGATGAGTACGATCTTCAAAAAGGCTTCAAAAACATCATTATCGCCGTAGACAATTCATCCTACTCACAGGCGGCACTCGATTGGCTGAAAAAATTCACCTGGTCAAGCGACACAGCTTTTAAATTGATAACTGTCGTCCCCCCGCTTTCGGACGCCATTTCAGATGTCGGCGATGTAGCCAGAACAAGCGAGTTGAGCCGCCAACACGAAGCTACAATCAACTCTGCAAAACAAGAACTGCAAGCTGTCGCAAACGAACTTGCTAAAACGATCACCGGCGGTAATATCAGTATTGAAGTTGGAGAAGGCGACCCTCGCGAAGCTGTTTTGCAGATGGCAACTGTGTGGGGCGCAGACCTCATCGTCATGGGGTCACATGGGCGCACCGGTCTCACCAAACTATTGATCGGCAGCGTGTCGCAAGCCGTTGCTTTGCAATCACAATGTTCTGTTGCCATCATCAGAGGTTTATTGCCGAAAGGCGCTGGCTCTGAATGGCGCAAGACGGGCAGATTTGCTGTAGTTTCGCCAGAACAATTGGTGCGTAAAGCTTCGGCAGAAGACAAAGCCTGAGTAAAGTAAAATCGCGAGTGCATGTCATACTAGACTTGGATGATCTGCAGGTTGAGCCTGCAATTCAAAACTGAGGACGCAAGATGCACTATTCACATACACAAAAGGTTCCGGACAAAGTTTTCGCAGCTGTGACTGTGGCAAGTTTGGCATTGGGTTTAACACCGCCCGGCATACTGGCGCGACTTGCACTTGTGGGCGTTTTGGGCGCGACTGCATATACTTTCAGGTCGCTTACAGTAAGTGTTGATGACTCAAATGTCTTCATTCAATTTGGCGATGGACCTATCAAAAAATCATTTGCCCTGTCTGACATCTCAACGGTGAAAACTGTTCGTACCACCCCGATGCAAGGCTGGGGCATTCACTGGTTGGGCAACGGCTGGATCTACAACATTTACGGGCTTGACGCTGTCGAAGTCTGTTTTAGAGACGGAAAACGTGCGCTGATAGGCACAGACGAGCCAGACAAACTTGCCTCAGCCATCGATGGGCGTTTGATTGTCGTGAATCCTTGAGTCGGGCAGATTAATTCTTAACTGTTTTAAATGTCATCTTTGTCCAATCTGAGGCACCCACGTGTAGACACATGGTGGGGAAGCGGGGGGCGCTGAGTAAAACTCAGATTTTGCCCTATCAATACGCAGAATTGGACCATTTGGCAGGGACGTTCGTAGGATCAATATTATGACTTTGATGGATGGCCGCGACTCTGCGGCAAGCAAGAATAGTTCAGCAGACTTAAATCAATTTGCATCGCTGGGTATAGATTTCGGGCATTCAGCCGATAACTCACCCTGGAGAAGTTCGCCGTTCAATCCACCAAGCATTCCAAGCTTTCCGACAACTGATACAAGTTTGCCATCGAGCAACCCAGGTTCTCCTATAGATAGAACGTCTTTCCCAGGAAGAAGACCTCCGTCTGATTCGACTTTTCCAAACGGATGGTCGCCATCGAATCCATTTCCTTCATCAGAGAAATCATCTTTTCCGGGAACTGATGCTTCGCGCTTTCCCGGTAAGCCATGGACACCGCCAGATATCACGCCAGACCCGGGTGCTGATTCACATGGAGACAATGTGTTGAAGAGACAAAATGGTGGCAACGCTACAAGCAATGCTGCTGTGGATGCTTTCAACAATGACAGAGCAAATCGCACCGAGTCTAGCTTTGATAATGCTGTTGAAAAAGGAAAAAAGCTCGGCGCTGAAAACGAAGTTGCTCTAGAACTTCTCATGCGCGATTGGTTGGCTAAGAAAGCCACAGCACAGCCGCTGACTTTCATGCGCGGCACTGCTGTTTTGTCTGATGCACTCGGACAATTTCGCCTTGAAGAAGGCAGCCGCTTAGATTTAACATCACACGCAGACAAAAAGCCGCGCAGTCTCAAAGGTTATGATTTTGATTTTGGTGGCGAAGCAACAACATGGTTGCGTATGGCAGCCGGCTCTCTCGTTAATGCTCAACAGTATGTTATCAACCACAAGGGTCTTGTTATTGATGGACAGCCAATGGACGATGCCTACCTTAGACAATTGAAAAACGAACAAACAAAAGTTGAAAGCAAGCTTGATACCATATATGGTCCTCATGATATGGAAAGCATATACAGCGAAATCAGAAGACAAGTTCGCAGCAACAGCGGCGACATGCAGCAAGCACTTGTACGTCTCAAATATCAACTGGATGATTTGAAGTCAACTGATTCACGCTTTATTGCCAAATCAGCCCGCGATGTGGCTCTCGGCATGTACGCAGAAGCTGATTATATGGTTTCGCAGAACAATGGCGAAGAAGCAAAAATCATGTTTCAATCTGGCGAACAATATTCTGCCATGTCAAATCGATATGATCGCAACGCCCCGGACAATGTTTTCCTTGCTGATTTGTCGGCTCGCATAAAACCAACATTGCAAAATGCAATTGATAATCAATGGAATGATCCACTCGGCAATCCATTCAACATTCCGAAACCGGATGCAGCAATTGCATAACTGTCCTTGATGGAATAAATAGCGCAGCTTGCCACATATATTTGCGCAATGGAAACCTGCAAATCTACGTCTGGTGGCTATGCGCAAAACAATACACCAAGAAAGCAAAAATAATTCGCCAATAATCTTGCAAGATAATGCACCAAATCACAAGCGTGGGCCGCTGGTCCAGCCAACAATGACGAGGGTGCTTAAGTTTGAGCCGTTGGCGGACAGTGAAGCAATTAACAATTACGCCTGCAAAACGGAAACGGCAAATTTGCAGAACACCAATGGTTCATGGGAGAACCTGTATAAGCTCACAAACAACTGATTAATACGTCTTTGTGCGGAGTTAAGTCACACCTCAAGCAGGGGATTACCGTTTCAGCAAAGCTGAAAAATAAGCAAATGTTGCTAGACTACAATGCCTCAAAATTAATCTCTTAGTCTGCCGATTTTGCTGTGTGTACAGGGTTTTGTTGTAGTTTGGAAATGTCATATGGGTGAATAAATATATGACAGCCAGGCAAAACTGTGGGGACAGTTGCGTCTAGGTACGGGGGGCATCCGATGGCTAATCTTTCTGTAGCAAGTATTTTCAGCAAGGCAAAGGGTGTTGCCAAAAGCTCGAAGACAACTGCAGGTGTGATAAGGCGCCGCCGAAATTTTGAAACAGCAAACAAGCGCCTCTTGGTCGTGGCGCAGACAGTACTGTTGTCTCAGCTCACGCTGCCTGCATTCGCTCAGCATGCGGCTATGAGCCCGTTACCTTCGTCGCCAGCATCGACTGCAGGGAATGCCGTAGGTGTACCTCTGCACTCAAGCATTGCAACCACGCCGACGCACAGCGCGCCCACGCCTTCCGTGGTCCCCACGTCAGTACTCACTGGTCTGGGGAGCTTGGTAAGTAACAGCGGGAGCCTGGTCATAGATTTTGGGAAGCTGGGCGGACAAATGAATTACGGGCTGAATTCATTGTCGAACAGTGGCACGATTTATTTGGTAAGTAGTGACAGCCATATAACGAATGCAGTACTGTCGCTGAATTCCTTACTGAATACAGGGGCAATAACGTCAGTGATTCCGCAAGGTGGGCTTGCTGGTTACTCAAACTTAGTTCCAAATTTGAACGTGACGATAAATGCGCTCCAACACGTAATCAATGCAGGTACGATCACATCAGCGGCCGCCTTGAACGTAAATGCAGGTGGGGCTATCTACAATGCGCCGATTAGTCAGAACGCTGCGGCGCCTGTTATGCAGGCTGCAACGAATCTCAGCCTGACAACCGGCGCTGGTGCAATAACAAACTCTGGATTGATGCAGTCAGTTGCCGGAAATATCAATGTTGCCACAACAGCAGCGAACATTACACAAGACCTGGTATTCAACAACCAGGCCGGAACGCTGCAGGCATTGCAAGGTGCAATAAACTTTCGAGACCCGTCTTACATAGGGACGGGAGTCACAAGCATAATAGGAGCGGGTGACATTCTTGCGCAAACAATGAACGTAAATGGTGGCAAAGGCTTAGTGACAGTTTCTTCAAACACACTGACCCCAGTCTTAAACGTAGTTGGTTGTGATGCTTCAATAACTGCGTCAACAGGAGCGCTGAATATTGGAACGCTTGATCTGAGTGGTGATCCTGTAATCTATAACGACAATGGCGATGTGCTGTTATCGGGTAATCTATCAGGTGACGGGTCGCTGTCAATTGTAGCGACTGGAAGCATCTTGGGCTCAGCTACGATAGTGCGAACAGGAGGAGAAGGCACCTCATCGCCGGCAACGGTTTTACTGCACGCTTACCAAGACATTATCTTGAGTGGTAGTTCAGTAATTAAGGCGCCCGGAACAATTCAGTTAGTGGCAGAGCAAGGGTCAGTAATAGCACCTGGGTACACCATCCATTCAGATTCAACGAGTCCGAGGGACTTCGGTTCGTTCTTGTTTCTCCCATACACGATATCGGTGTTTGCGCACAGCTCTATAAATGTGGGTGCGATAGACAACCCCGGTGGGTTTCTTGCGCTGCGTGCAGGCGGAGATATTGCGGGAACAACTTTCTACCCTGGTGCAAATCCCGGTTCAACAACCTTTGGTCATATCAACATTTATAATTCCAAGAACACGGGACCAACCGGTTTTGTGGGGCAAGTGTGGATAGACGACCTGGGCGGGCCGGTGAACATAGGCACTGGCATTCACGCGAATGGCGCCAGCATCAACATACAGTCGTCGGACTCGATCACCATAGGTGGTCCTGGCATCTTGAACACAGCCACAATTGACCCTGTGGGAGCAAACATAAGCTTGTATTCTCGCGGAACGTTTACTGGGCAAATACAAAACAATTGCTTTGGTTGCAGTCAGGGTGGTCAGGTGATAGCGCAAGCTGTTGATTTCAATATTGCAAATGGCATCAAAAACAACAGCAGCGGCGGCGGTGGACGGGTAATCATCACTGGCACATCAGCAACCGAATTAAATGTTGGCCAAGGTGGGCTTGAGATTTTTGACAATGCGCAGACAGATGGTGGATTGGTATCAGTGACGAACTACGGGCCGGTGACTTACAGTGGCGGGATACACACTGCAAATCAGGGAAATGGTGCCACGGTATATCTAACATCACAAGCCGGTTTGGCAACGGTGAACAGTCAAATCAATGTCTCAAGTACGGCAGGTGTGGCTGGAAATATTGATATAGAGGGTGGCGGCGGAGCAGTCATCAACCGTAATCTTACGGCAAACGGTGCCGGTATTTATTCTGGCATCATCGTGGGCGGCAGCGGCGATGTAGTAGTGAACGGCAACCTGAGCGCCAATGGTACTACCGGTGCAGGAAGTATCATAGTTACCAATTATGGCACGCCGACTGGAACAGCGATTGTTAACGGCAATCTGACAGCCAATAGTGCAGGTGGCGTAGGCGGCAACGTGTCATTGTATGCAAGTGGCGCTAGCACAGTGTTGGTGAATCCTGGTTCGTCAATATCGGCAAATGGTGCTGCAGGCGGTGGCACAGTAACGGTGAAGACGTCGAACGGGTTTGTGCTAAATGGTCAGTCGATATCGGCAAACGGGACAGGGTCAAGCGCAAACGGTGGAACGATATCGCTCACAGACGGTGGAGTAGTGACACCTCCAACCGAAGGCGGACCTATCACGGTTAACAGCAACATTTCGGCGAATGCTGGTGGGACTGGTACTGGCGGCTATGTGACGATATCGACGTCAGGTGCAGGGAATGCTGTGACCATTGGGTCGCCGAGAATAAGCGCCCAAGGCGGAACCGTCAGCGGAGATGGTGGCAATATCTTCGTTACTTCGCCAGGAGCTTTGACAGTTACAAACAGCTTTATAAATTTCGGAGCTAGAGGCAGTGGTAACGGTGGAAACATCACGATGACCGCTGGCGCTGCTGGTAGTGGCGATCTGAATTTCACTGGAACAATGATCGTAGATGGAGAAGGTGCCGGGAACGGTGGCACTATAACCGTAAACTCGCTGGCTGGTAATGCTAAATTCAATCATCCAGTCAATGGTGCTGAGTTTGTTTCTGCTGTGGGAGGCGCATTGGCACCTACGGGCAACGGCGGCACAATCAACCTTTCTGCTGCCGGAGACTTGCTTTTGCTTGGTGGAAATGTCAACGCATCGTCGCTTGCGCAGTCTGGAAATGGTGGCACGATCTACCTGACTGCAGGTACAGGTGGACTGGGTCAGCTGGTTTACGATGATAACATCACAGCCAACGGAGGCATGCAGTCTGGGAGCGGTGGCTACATCACGCTGACACAAGAGTCAACTGATGCTATGCAAGTCAATGGTAATATTCGAGCGGATGGAGCGGGGCTAAATCCGGGTGGAGTTATTTCCTTTGTGAGTACAAGCTCTGGAGACTTTACCGTGAATGTAAAAGGACAAGAAATAGCTGATGGATTAGGGACCTTCGTCTTTACCGGATCAAATCTAGCGGCAAATCTACATGTTGCTTTATCCGGTAAACTCAATGCGGGAGCGATCAATGGTTCTCTTGGTTCCGTTCAGTTACAGGGAGCAACGAATATTCTTATTGACGGTTCTGGAACAATCATAGGCGGCCTAACGAGTAGTCCGACCTTAAACGAAACAATAAATCTTTTTACTCCTATTACAATTAACAGGCTGCAATCATCTGGCGGAAACATTTCAATCACCACTCCTACGTTAACTCTTGCTCCAAACGCTGTGATAAATGTTTCAAACTCCGGGATAATAACTATCACCGCTGACAAAGTAAATGATTCTGGCTCAATGACTGCCATGAGTGTTTTTGCTGTTCCTAAAACCAGCAGCTCTTCTTATGTTTTCGGGAACATCACTGCTTCCCAGGTGATTGATATCAGAGCTGCTGGCGATGCAAGTATTCAGCAATCACCGGGAGCCAAATGGATCGCCCCCATAGTCAATCTTTCAACCGAGGTGGGCGACATCGGAAAACCGGTGAACCGAATTCAGCTCTCTGCCGATTTTTTCGCAGGAAAAACGTCGGTTGGCACAGTTGCAGTAGCCAATGATAAAGGCCTTACCATTGTCGATTCTACTGGCGGTAATGGATTTGATATACAGGCTGCAGGGACAATTCTTGTAGCAGGAATGATTCAAACCTCGACTACAGGAATGAGCGGCGTGGTAAAGTTGGAAACTACTGATAATAACGGAAGTGTTATCCTGTCTGGTTCATTGCGCGGTGAAACAATCCTGTGCATAGCAAACGGTAGCGGGCAAATTCTTCAAACTTCCGGAACTCTTGTGGGAAGTGAGGTGGTGTTGCGATCCGGCAGTGGTGACATCGGATTTACAACATTGCGTCCTATTGTCATTCAGGCAGATGGACTATTTGCTGCGAGCAGTAATGGTGGCAATATTTCGATTCTAAATCTAGCCGGTTCTACTGGTGTCGCTGTTGAAGCTTCGAAATCATTTGCATACAGTTCGCCAAACGATACGGTTTTGGGGGGCATTAATGCAAGCTCTGGTGTTTCCATAATTGGATATAACTCGGCAAAGATTAGTCTTGTCGGCAAGATAAACGCAGACACTGTATCGCTTGGCACTGACTCAGGAAATATAGAGGGGAAAGCTGGAGGTAGCACAGGTTTTATTAATTGTTCTACGTTAACAATGGTGTCAAGAAACGGAAATATCGGAACCTATATTGAGAGTGGTCGTTTACTCTTTTCGCCAATTCATTCAAGTGCGTCTATCGTGTCGGCTCAAACCTTAGGTTCTGTAGCAATAGTTGATGTGGCCACCAATGTGAGTTTGCAAAACTCAAGCGCGGGTCAAAACTTTAATTTCACTTCGGATAGTGTATTAACAATCGGAGCTGTCACTGCTGGCAATAAGTTGTCTGTTCATAATAATAGCTCGGTTATTGGACCGGGGACGCTGTCAATGATCATTGATGGACCGATTTTTGGCGGTACCAGCGTTCATATATACAATCAAGGTAATGTTTTGCTGAATGGACCGATCGTGCAGCCAGACGGAAAAACAGGTTTAGTTATTAAAGATGGTCAACTATTTAAAGCGATTTCTTACTCCTCTGGCACAACGTTCGTCCCAGAAATAATAGAGCCGATAACCACAATTACGGATCTGTGGGCTAACCAGGATACTGAAGGGGAGTTCCAAAATGCGCATACTATGAGGCTAAGAAAAGGGAAAGTTTTGCTTCATCCAAAACGACATCTTGACGTAATAACTCCCTTTGGCAAACTCGTTGTACCAGCTGGTGCAGTTATTCTTGCTAATGTGACAGTCGATGGTGATAGTTTTATAGACCTGCATCAGTCCGGGTTATTATCAATTTGCAAGTTCTATCCATTCGGAAACTGTGCCTCCATTTCGTTTTTTACAGGGCAAGAGCTAGTTATTGGCTCGACAGAAAGGAATCTAGATGTTGTAACAGCAGATCTAGTACCAAGGCGTAGAGTTTCAAGGAATAATATAGATAGATATTCCTTGCAGTTAAGCGAAGCATCTCCTCTGTTATTATTGCAAAACGATTCTCTCCTTCGGAAACTATTGCGCGACAAGAGCAAAAGATCAACCGCAATGATTAACAGACTTCTAAAATCGTCAGCTTGCGTGCAAACTGCCACAGTAAATCATGGACCTTACAGCATCATCGAAAAGAAACATAATATGATTTAGGCGAGGCTATGATATGGCAAATACAGAAACTGTCTTAAATGCAATTGTCTTTTGTTCTATACTACTAAATGGTTTTGCAGATGCTGAGGCGAAGGAGTCCAATAGTGATTGTTCCTCCGCACTTATAATAAAACAAAGATCAAATCGGTTTGTGCCGATTGATGTAGAAATCACGATTTCCCCTATTGATTTCAAAATTCCATCATTGCCAGAAACGGAGCCAATTGTTAAAGGGGATAATTTAGAATTTCATGTTAGGTCAAACGCTAGACCAATTCGAATGCACTGTAATATTCCTAAAGGTACGAGGCTAAGATCGCAGCCATGTAGCTTTGTCGAAACACTTTCTTCAAAGGACTGGTCATGTCCAGTAGTAATTCGAGATACTATTTCGGCACCATGCAATTTTGAGAAAACAACCTTGAAAATGAAGGATTTTTTCCACGGCGAACCTCGTTACAGCAAAGACCACTACGAGTTCATCGTGGACGGAACAAAATATCCTTCTGGCTTGGGATTCATCCTTAGAAATCCTTGATGTCGCGTGAAACCTCACCTGACAAAGACTCTATTGCCACTTCGTTGCTAATATGTAGTTTGCAATGCGTAATAGTAGATGCCCGTGCTGATCGCTTGTTTGAAACTGACTTATTGAAGCAAGGCAAGAACTACCATCGGAAATTGTCATCGCGAATGAAACAGAATTAGACTACGGGTTTAAGCTCGTTTTTGCTTGCCACCAAGCATGAGGCTTTCTTGCGTTTTACATTTTTGCGACTTGACTCAACCGCGATACTGCATATAGTACCATTAGATGGTTGATTTATGCAAACCAAATTTGAAACTTCCTCCGTTCTAGGGCAGCCCCTGACAGAACGCTCCGGGTGGCGCTCATATGCGGCGTCAAGGACGCGTTGACGCCTCTCGGAACATTCGGCAGCGCCTCCATTATGCACCGTTAATGGTGTCATGAACGCGATGCCTGAGTGGCGATGTTCATTGTTGTACCATTCGAAGAAGTTCTTGCAAAAATATTTTGCTGCTATGAGGCAATTAAATCGCTTGGGATAATTAGGTCTGTATTTGAGTGTTTTGAAATGACTTTCAACAAAAGGGTTGTCATTGCTTACTCTTGGTCGACTCAGTGATCGCTCAACTTGCAGTTCATCGTACAGGTTTTTCAGCGTTTTGGAAGTCATCGCGGCACCACGATCCGAATGTACAATTAGCGTATTTGCCTTAATTTCTAGGTTTTGACAGATGTGCTCAATGAAGTCTTTCGCCAGACCGCCGCTCTCTTGATTTGCTACCATCCAACCCACGACGTAACGGCTGTAGATGTCGATGGCGACGTAGAGGTAGAAGTATTCCCCCTTTCTCGCTCCGCGCAGCTTGGTGACATCCCAACACCACACCTGATTCGGTTTGGATGCCGCCAATTCCGGCTGTGCAAATTTCTTGTGGCGAGCTATACTCCGGCGCTCTTTTACTAGTCCATGCTGCTTCAGTATTCGATACATTGTGCGCGCCGAGCACAAGTTGAATCCTTCATCCAGAAGCATTGCATGTGTTGTCTCTGGAGCCTTGTCCACAAACCTATCTTCGTTGAGCACATGCAATACGCGCTCGCGCTCTTCGGCGGAAAGGGCACGGTGGGACGATTTTACTCGCTCCTTCCGTGCCTCTTTTTCTTTCGCTTCGAGTTGTAGTATTCTTGCCTGTCCAAGCCAGCTAATTCGCAGGCTTTGCTTATCTAGCCTGCTTGCTTCGCTATGACTTCAATTTTTTCTCTTAACTGTTCTCCTGGTCGGGAATCCCAAGTAGTAGCGAGATTTTTTTGAATTTCAATGATGTTCTCGGCTTGCCCAAGTCGTTTTTTTAGACTCGCCACTTCCTCCTGCAGGCGCTTGACCTCGCTTACCTTCGGTCCGTGTTTTTGAAGGCTCTCGCGCTCTTACAGCGCGCTCTTCTCGCCATTTTTTTAGTTGCGTGGAATAGACTCCTTCCCTGCGCAAAATTGCGCCTTTTTCCCGTGATGCGCGGCATTGACTTCGCGCAAGATTTCAGCCTTCTGAGCGGCCGTGAAATTGCGACGGTTTTGTTTATTCCCTGGCATCACTTCCTTCTCGCCAGGTGCGCTCTCTCGTTGGCTCCACTCTGGATGCTGGCTCTTGAGCTTAGCGAACCAGCTGTAGTGGTTCTTCTTGGAGATATTTTTGTCTCGGCAATATGCGGAAACCCCTGACGGATATTCCCGAGCCGCAGTTATTACCTCTACCCAATATGCGGACTTGTCCTGTTGCATGTGAGCTCCTTTCCGAACCAAGCATGCACCAGGAGCGATACCAAAGCAAGTACCTCGCCAAATGCTATACTAAAGTTTCGGCCTAAGTTTGTCTCACAAATTATTGTCAGATAGGGCAGTGGCGCGGGTGTTATCGAGTTCTTTGGCAACAATACAGTTACGGCTTCACTTCTCCCAATTTCATTCCTGGAAGGAGCAAGTAAGAAATGAAGAATGCTGACAGACACAGGCGAGATTGTAGCCTGTCATGATGAGCTGAGGTTCGGTCGCTCCAAAGAAGGCTCTCTTTTTTCACTGCATGGTGAAGCTATTGTCTACGCTAAAAAGAACTTTCAATTTCAGTATGAAAACTGCTCAATACAAGTAAGTAAGGGCAGTATATTCCATTTGGTCTCGGTCGGATCGACACTCAAAGTAAGATTGTTGTCGGACAATGCCAACGAGAGTGTTCGTTTCAACATTAATGGACAGAATATTTCTCTAAATCTTGGACAAGAAATGATATTAGAGAAATCCCGTTCGAATTTGTTGTTACAGCTGAATGACGGACTCGCTACGCAAAATACACGGGTATTCTCTAATGGCGACCATGCTATCTGCAGTCTTGCAGAATACTCCTTTATTTCCCTAATGTGCGAAAGCGATTTTTTGAAGTTGGTTTTTCATGGGACAAGCCAACTATCGAATCGGTTGAAAAACAAGATCCTCAAGTGTCAAGCCGCGATGTCCCAGCTTAGAGTACAAAGGAAACCTTATCGCAAAATAACTGAAAAGTCTAAGGTAATGCCTTCAGGAGCTTAGCACGCTGCTCGCTGTGTTTTTGAAATTGCAGTAAACATTGTTCTGCTGCATGAGAGTCAATTTGCAGTGGCACTCCTACCCGACTGCTGGGGCTGCGCCCAAGCTTAGTTTTATTTACGCTAGTTATTGGAAAAATAGTTTGCCTTATAGAGGATATCAATTGTTTTACTTCATCCGAATTCTTGTTCTTACCTACATATTGCACATCTATCACGCGACCATGCAAATTTACTCGAACAATTAGAACAGCATTATCAGAGAATCTTGATGGGTGCCAATTTTCGCTTAGTGCTTCTAGCCATGTATTCATGATTGGGGATGAATCATGATTTTCATCAGACAAATCTGTTCGTGGCGCCCGAGCGGGTGGTGGTGGTGCTTTAATTATTTCGCGCCAGCTCGAACCTTGATCAGGCTCCTGAGCAATAGCTTCGTAGTTACAAATTCCCACAGAGATAATTGTGACCATAGAAAGCTCAAGCAAAACGAGTCCTCTCATACCTAACCCCTCCGTTTATTGGCTCGTTAGCCGTTTATCCTCATTACTACATACATCATACAGCCAGGAGAAGATGGGGTGCGTGTATCAATGGAACGAAAAGTGGCGCTAAGCGCGAAACCGTTGTGAGTAGGACGTTTGCAGAGGTGGTGTTGTCTGATATTTCACCTGCTTCGAGCATTTTTTTGGGACTTGTTGGCAGAAATATCAGCGTCCAACAAACCATTTACCTTGGCGGAATAAATTGCGCTGTTTGGCACTTTAATTGTAAGCGTTCCAGCAAGTGCATTCTTGAAATATAGAATTGAACATTGATACCGT
>CAZJLR010000114.1:0-13230 GCA_964546815.1 uncultured Candidatus Obscuribacterales bacterium
CTAGGGTCCATATTGTGCCGGCTTCGCTAAACATTCGAGTTCGCCAGCAGTATCCCATGCGTCGCCCGGATCTTAAGCAGCGGTGCTCGCTTAGACAGGTTCGCTCTATAAAATTGCGGGCGACGCATGGCGTCTACAATGCTTGTCGTTTAGAGAGGAATTCGAAGGCGAAAAGGACGCCGGAAACGAATAATAAAATATGGATGAATCCGCTTCCTACATGAGTTACAAAACCCACGACCCATACCAATAAAAGTAAAGCTGCAAGCAAATACATTTTGTTTTCCCACCTATTTCTGTTTGCCGTTAGGACGGGTCAAAAAACAAATGGGTTCCAAAAGCAAGCTGCAAGCAAGAAAAATGGCAGCACTTGTGAGCGCTGCCACTTTCTACTGGGGTGTGCCGAATAAAGCTACTAACTTGCTTTTCGCAATTTTTCATTGATAGGACGACAAGGCTTCAAACTTGAATATGCTTTTTCTTTGACAGAGATTTCCCAAACATATCGAAGCCGTTCCATCCGCGCAACTGTATCTATGGTGTGTTCATCGCTTGCTTTCAATTTGTTTTGCGCGTGCAACACAATCTGGTAGAGCTTATCTGCATCTGCAAAACGATTTTCCAAACAAAAGAAATCGCAAACACGATATAGACCGGCAATCAAGGACTCGTCAATTTCACCGTAATGAATGCATTCACTCAATGCAGCCAGCATGCTATTCAAAATGCTTTCGGCCGGCCCGATTGATCCACGCCAATAAACCTCAGTCAGCCTCTCAGCTAATGCATCCCATGACTCAGTCTTTTGTCGTCTAATCATTTACTCTCCAATCCCAAGCCGGGTTTACGCACTCGCGTCAATTCCGAATTTGGAATTTTTGCAGGGAGTAAACACATGAGGTAGTTAACATTGATAAAAGTATCATGCTATAGCCGAACGATAAATCAGGGAGATCCCATATCGACCTATGGGTTACCCTAAGGTTGCAACTTAGCTATACCAGCCTAAACAATGCAGAAAAGGGCAGCTTCCGCTGCCCTTCCTGTTCCTGCGTATAGATCGTCTTTTAGTCTTAAGCTGCTTCTTTCACGTAATCAGCAATTTTGTTTTGAATTCTCAAACGAGCACGTGCAATACGTGATTTAACTGTGCCAAGTTCTGTTTGTGTAATCTTGGCAATTTCTTCATACGATAGTCCATCAATGTCGCGAAGGACCTGTGCTCTTTTAAATTGCAATGGTAATTCATTCATGGCTTCGTTGAGGACAACTGTCAACTCCGCTGCCAACAGCGCATCTTCCGGCTGACGCGAACAATCCTTAATTTCGCGCGGTGCTTCTTCAGAACCGTCAAACGAAACTGGCTCATCTAAAGACACAACATGGAAATCGCGAGGGCGTTTTCTTAACTCATCATAGAATACATTCAAAATCAGCTGTGAAAGCCAGGTCTTGAAGGAAGCCGGTTTGCGTAACTGTCCGATGAATCTCCAAACTCTGATATTAACTTCTTGAATCAGATCTGAATGATCGCTCCAGTCTGGTGCCATTTTGCAGAATCGGCTGATGATATAACCCTTGTGGCGCATCAACAGCTCACTTAGGGCAGCTTCATTGCCTTGCTGACACAGTAATACTAATTCAGTATTATTGAAATTAGCGCAATCCTTTTTGCTGATGCATGCTACGTTGCTCATTTTCTTTACTCCATTTAAGGGGAACCGCAATGTTTAAAGCATTTGACCATTTCGGTCGGCACCGTCTACGGTGTCATTTGTCTTGCTCAGAGAACATGCGTCCTACTCATCACATTTCAATCTTATCCAGAGCAGCTAAGAACCGATATACAGGTATTTCCTAAACATTAGGGGTTTACCTGTGATTTCCAACAATGCTGTTAGGGTTCTTGCTCTGATTGCTTAATGCAACTGTCTAATAGACAATTTCGCGCGCCGCTTTTCGCTTACGGCACAATACTTTCCAGGCTTGACCACAAACGGCTACCGCAATGTTAGGCGCATGTAAAACCTGGAACTTGGTTTCGAATGTTGCGCGATGACATATTTACTGTAAAGGATTTGAAACTTAGCCAAATGAATACAAATTCTGCAAAGCGCCCGCAAATAAAGAGAGGAGCCGCTTACACGGCTCCTCTCTTAGAATCTATATTTACCTACACTCCTTAGAGTGCATTGCAAAAGTCGTCAATTTCTTTCTTGGCTTTCTCTTTTGCATAACCATATTTTTGCTGAAGCTTACCTTCAAGCTGCTCTCTTTTGCCTTCAATAAGCGCCAGGTCGTCATCAGTGAGATCAGCCCACTTTTCCTTTATTTTGCCTTGCATGACTTTCCAATCGCCTTTAACTTGATCCCAATTCATGGCAAACCTCCTTAAATGGTTTATCTACAATTTCGTGTTCTATATATGGATCCCAAAATGGGACGCGAAGCTAACAATTAGCTTCGTGCTTTTTCTTCGTTGACACAGTGAATATCTTTAGCGTTAGCAGCTTCAAATACTTTTCGCGCCTTATCAGCAAGGTCGCTGCTTTCAGCATGCACAGACACTAGAATGTCTCCGCCTGAGAGCTTCCCTTCGTATTGCTTTGCTTCAATTTCAGGAATACCCAATCCGATCAATCCGCCGGTTACGCCGCCAACAGTTCCACCGACAGCAACACCACTGAGTGCCACCATTAGCGGACCAGCAGCTATGAATGGACCGGCTCCAGGTATAGTTATTGCGCCAATTCCGGCAAGTAATCCAAGCGTTCCACCAATGATGCCACCGGCTGCGGCTCCGCTAGCAGTTCCCTCTGGTGCCTTACTGTGTTTTTCATAGCCCAAATTAGTATCAGGAACCAACATCGAAATATCTTTGTTGTTAAATCCGTTATATGTCAGGCCGTGCACAAGAAAATCTGCTGCATCGTAATTGGGCACCAAACCTATAACTGCCTGTGACATATCCGCTCTCCTCTTGACTGCAAATCACATCAGTCGAGACGGAGTTAGGCAAAAGTGGTTCCGCGTTAAAATTTTTGCTTTCGTACTTCGTCGAAAACTTGCTTTAAAGGAATACTCAAAGTCACCGGTACATCGGTTCCAGGCACATAAGTACTTGTCTCTACAAGAAACTGCCCATTAGAATCACGAACAAGTTTTGCAGTACCCTTAAGTGGTATCACCTGCTGTCCTACAAAAATGACATTCACCACAACTGCCATTCCTTCGCGAATGTGCATGCGAATATCATTATTGCCTTCACCTATTTCAGCTTGCATATGAATCAACTTAGACAGGCGAATTGACTCAATTTTGCCGATGCCAATGATGTCTTTCTTGAGAGGAATATCAGCCTCTCGCATGATATGCATTTTCAAATCAAGCAAACGCCAGGACTTGAGATTTACATCTATTCCTTTTATATTCGTTGTTTCTTGAATAAGATCTTTCAGGTTTTTCGCAGCGTTAGAAAGCTGCTCTGGCACTTTCCTCGCGCGCTCTTTCAAATATTGCAGCGCCATCTCACTGCTGTTTAATGCCACAGGGTCGACAGCAGGAATTGATGCCAAAAAATTCTGGAAATAAATTCCCAATTCTTTCAATTGTTCTTCCGGTTGCTGCTTTTCTTTTTTTTCTTCGTCGGACATGCTTTTGCTGCTTTGGGATCTACATACATTATGACCGTAACTCAATTTGCCTGCCAGACATTTCACTATTTTGTCACAGGAACAAGGTTGTTTAACCAGCGAAAAATTGTGAGATATGAAACATAGGCACAGAGCCCCGCGCAGGGAATGGTCAAGAACCAAGAAATCAGAATATCGCGCGCAACCAACCAGCGCACGTCTTTAAAGCGCTCACCAGAACCAACTCCCATCACTGTAGATGATATTACTTGTGACGTAGACACAGGGCATCCTGTCAACGAACTCAAAACTACAATTGTGCCGCTGGCGAACTCAGTGACAAAACCGTGCAAAATGCGCAATTTGTAAATACCAGTTCCAACACGTTTGACAATTCCCGGCGCCAGAGACAATACTCCCATGCAAATCGAAACACCGGTGGCAAGGCGCACCCAAAACGGCACTTCATTGCCGTGGTGAAACCCCGCCGAGTTGAGTGCAATCAAAATAATTCCCATGGTCTTTTGCGGATCATTAGCACCATGTCCAAACGCAAGAAGACTCACTGTAATGGTCTGCCCAAACTTGAGCCATTTATTGATGCTGTTTGTCGCCTTGATCAACAACAAAGTAACAAGGTTGAGCATCAAGTATCCAAAAATGAAACCAAGCACCGGTGATGTGAACAAGCTCACAACTACTTTGCCAAAGCCCGATGGATGGAAGAGGTCGATATGACCCCAAACAATATTATTTGTGCTTCCCGGAGCAGCAAGCAGCGAACCAAGCAAGCCCCCGAAAAGGGCATGAGTTGAGCTTGAAGGCATCCTCAGCATTTTGGTCAAATAATTCCATGCAATCGCCGCTGATAAACCAGCCGAAAGAACCGGCAGCAAATACAAATCTTGCTTACAGCTAATCAATGACCTGATTGCATTAGCCACTGCAGAACCACCAAATACGGCACCAATCAGTTCGCAGCTTGCAACCAAAAACACTGCGCGCAGCGGCGGCAACACACGGCAAACAATGAGTCCGGCAGTTACAGAGCTTCCATCCTGCAATCCATTTGTGTAAGTAAAGACTAAACTCAATACAATTACTATTGCAACTAGAGCTAATTCCGACACACTGCACCCACTCGAGATCAGCTCATTTTCACAATGGCATGCAACAAACGCTCACCGACGAGGTCGATTCGTTCTGCGGCCATAAGCACCATTTTGTACACTTCTTTCACTCTGAAAATTCTTCTAAAATCATCGTGCTCAAGCAACTCATTCATTGCAACGCGATAAATTTTGGCAGAGCGTCCGTCTGTTTTTCTCGCCAAAACAGCCTGATCTTGAGCTGTACTCAAATCTTTCCGCAATGAATGTATTGCATTGCGCACATAACGGGTGCCCTCAACCAAACAATCTGTCAACTCAAGCAATTTAGTACCCTCAGCCGAAACTTGCATCGCTTCCATTTCGCGCACAGTTCCTTTGGCAGCATTTATCACTTCATCTAAAGATGCAGACAATTCGTAAATGTCTTCCCGGTCAAATGGAGTCACAAATGAAATAACGAGCTTTTTTTCCACGTCGAGTTTCATGGCATCAGCCTCTCGCTCAAGCGTGCGCACTCGTTGCCCGTTTTCGGGGCTATTATCTTTCATCCATTCCTGCAAAGCTTCAACGCCCTCAAGCGTTTTATCAGCCTGCAAGTTCAAAAGCTCAAAGAAGTCGACTGTGGGCTCAAAAATCCCACTAAACCAGTGCAAATGAGCTTTTTTCTCGGCAGCCACGGCGAATCCCCCAGCCACTACTATACCCGAGAGAATTTCTTTTGCTCTAATGTTATATGAGCCACCCAGCCGGGTAGATATCTCTTAGAAAGTAATGGAGAGTTCGCGATGGGTTCTTTGGCCGAGTGGATAGCAGATTTCCTGAGAGGACTTCTATCACCAGCTAAACAGCCAGTGCCGATACCGGTGGAATCAAAACGACGCTGAACCCCTGGATGTAACACTTTCAAGTCTGGGCTGCTAATGGTAATAAGAAGGAGGGACTGGCAGGGTTGTCCCTCCTTCTTATTTTTTGAATGAACCCATGTCTTTTGCAGGGAGCAGTACGTGGGTTCGGGGTTCCATATGTGTTTATCCTGGCTCTCAATTTTCTGGACAGAATTCTAAGAAAGAATTTCGCGTTTAATTTAGCGCCCCAACGGGCAGGGAAAATAAGTGCCTCTTAGCGGGAAATCAGCGTCAGATGTCAGCTCTGTCAACTTGCAAAAGATGCGGAAAAGATAGCAACGGCTCTGCGAGCTGTCCTTACTGCACCGTCACAGGTGTAGATTTGGAGGCATTGCTTTCTGCTGAAGAGATGAAGCTGCTTCGCACGCACGAACCACAGGGGCCTGTTTCGCTCATCGACATGGTCACAGGCAATCCGCTGCCCGTCGCCACACCAATATGCCGCGTGGGGCGCGACCTGGGAAATGATATTGCGCTTGCCGGAGACAGATCTATGTCTCGCTTCCATTTCCAAATCAGGCAAACAGCCGACCAGGAGTATTACATCGAAGACCTGGGCAGCCGCAACGGCACTTTCCTTAACGGCAGCCCTATCGCAACTCCGCGAAAGCTGCAACCGGGCGACATTGTAAGTGCCGGCGTCAGCAGGTACAAGTTTGAAGTACAAAGTGTGATGCAGCAAGCTCCGGCTCAAAGCAGCAACCAGGTGCCCGACCTGAGCAACCCCGCCAGTTCAGCGCCACATCTGGCACGCAGCGCAGCATATGATGCCAGCGCCCAGGAAATTTCAGATGCACTCAGCAAACTTCGCCAATTCCGCGGCACCCCGGCTCAAACGCCTTCGTCAAATGACACAACATTTTTGAGCAATTCTCACAACCAGCATGAGCAGCCGGTTATGGACGAAGAGCCATACTTAAGCAAAGAACTTCCGGGTAAAGACACCACCAACATTCCACCACAAATCTCGCAGTCGCTAGCCTCACAAGCACCAGAGGCTATGCGCCCGCCTGTCGAACAGGCCTCGGCACTTAAGAGCCTCGTGCAAAATGGAGCGGCGGCGCTCAGCCAGGTGTCTTGGTTTGACGATTATGTTTTTCCTGAAATCCAAAAGCTAATGAGCGAGAAAGAGCGCCTCAACAGCCTGGTAGAAGAAATCAAGCAAGACGTCAAACTGATAGATCGCAAAATCGCATCGACTCAGGGCATCTCTCAAGCGTTGCTGGCTGCCAGCGGACCAGAACTCGCCCAGGCTGCAAAACAAGTTTTGGACATCTTAGATTGGCAAGCCGAGCCAGGCGCAAACAATCCCAACGAACTTTTTCTCAAGAAGGCCTCAAAAATCGAAGCTGTTGTGCGTATTGTGGTTTGCCAGACAGACCCTACCATGAAGGATTTCGAGGCACTGGTGAGCCAGCAAGCGGTGGTCTGGTGCCAATACAACTATGAGCCAAAGGGAATCATGCTTGTACAAGTGCGACCCGACCTGCATCCAAACCAGCGCCCCGCACTGGGTGCCGATTTCCTTGAAAACATGCGGCGCAAGAAGATGTGCATTATTCAGGCAAAGCAATTGCTTGCCATCTACAGATTGGTTGTTTTAAGTGGGCACGACAAAGCTCACTTCAAAGATTTGCTTATGACTACATGCGGAGCAATGCCTGGACTGGTGCTCAAAGCAGAAGAAAGCCCGGTTGCCACAGCTTAAGATCAACAAAGCAATTTGGCTCAATCGCAGAACATGGAAGGCAAGAAGATACTATAGTCCAGTCGGAAACGAAAGGCGCTAACATATGCTGGCAAGTTCTATAAAAATAAGCATTTCCAAAGACGGACCAGTACCTGTAAAAGACCAGCTAATCGAGCAAATTGGCCTGCAAATTGCCTCTGGTACACTCAAAGCCAAAGACAAATTGCCGAGTATTCGCGCGCTGGCTCAGAGACTGGGCATTCATCACAGCACAGTAACAGCGGCATACAATCATTTAGAAGAAGCTGGTCTGCTCGAAATTCGCCAGGGCAGTGGAGTACGAGTCGCAAGCCGCAGCCTTTCAGGCGATGGTCACAGAGAACTCAGCCTAGAACAATTATTCAAACAATGCCTCGCGCGGGCAGCAGAAAGCGGGCTCTCACGCAAAGACATCAAGTCTTTTGCAGACCGCATGCTCAGCTCCAAAGCAATCGAACGCATATTAGTGGTAGACCGCAACCCTGATTTCCACCCACTTTTATCAGCAGAACTTTCACCCAACTTCACACTGCCCGTGGTGCCCATCACTGTAGAAAAACTTGCTAAAAGCAAGGAAATGCTTGCAGACTCACTGATAGTCACTAGCTTTTACCACCTCTTTCCTGTGCAAAGTTTAGACCTCGACCCTACCCGCTTTGTCGTTTGCACCGTAGAGCCAGGCTTGGAAGAAATGGAGGCACTGCAATCGCTCAAACCGGGCAGCCTTGTGGCTTGCGTTTCAATCAGCCCCACTTTGCTCAAAATGGCTAACAATATGGCGGCGGCTTTGCGCGGCGAAGAAGTGGCTGTTCGCTGCCTCGGCAAGGATGAAAAGACTGAAATCGCCTACGTAATGAAACATGCAAATCTGGTCTTGTGCGACGGACCAAGCGAAGAAGTAGTAAAAGCCGTCTCAGGCAAAATACCGGTAAAAGTCTTCCATCTCTACTCCCCACTCACTATTCAGCTGATCAAAGAGCGCCTGAACAAGTGGGGTTAAAGAGCCAAGATTAGCGCCAGCACATTTGTCAAACGCCTCTATAAGATAGGATCTTGGCAATCAATCGGTGCCAACATGAACTCGACGCTTGACCAATATGCTCAAGCCCTTGAAGAACGCGCGGCTCAAAACACTTTGCGCAGCCTCCGACCTTCTCGGCCGCTTTCTTGCGGTCAAATTGAGCTAAATGGCAAAACCCTGATTAATCTTGCCTCAAACGACTACCTGGGCTTATCTCAGCATCAGGCGCTGAAAACTCGGGCAATCGAATTTACCAATCTCTACGGAGTAGGCAATGGCGCTTCCCGCTTGCTCAGCGGCAACTTGAGCGTTTTCGAAGAAATCGAAGCAAAATTAGCCAAACTCAAGGGCACTGAAGCTGCACTGATATTGCCTAGCGGCTTTCAAGCCAACAGCTCTGTCATTCCAGCCATTTTAGGCCAGGGAACAGTAGCCGCTGCAGACCGCCTCGTACATCGAAGCATGATTGAAGGCCTTCTTCTCAGCGATGCTCGCTGGTTTCGCTTTGAACACAACAACATGGACGACCTCAACGAACGACTCAGCCGCCACAAAGACTCAAGGGGCAGCGGCTGGTTGCTAACCGAGTCAGTGTTCAGCATGGACGGCGACAAAGCCGACTTCAACAAAATATTGCCGCTAGCGCATGAACAATCATTGAATCTGTACATTGACGAAGCGCATGCAACCGGAGTGATGGGCAAAGACGGCATGGGATTGAGCGCCGGACTGCCATTCACCGGCATAGCCATGGGCACATTCGGAAAAGGATTGGGCTCATTTGGTGCATACATCGCCTGCTCAAATCTAATGCGCGATTACCTTATCAACTTTTGCCCCGGATTGATTTATTCAACAGCCCTGCCGCCGCCGACACTTGGCGCAATTGACGCGGCACTCGACTTGATACCTGAATTAGAAAACGAACGCAATCAATTGCAAAACAACGCAAGCGAGCTTAGAGACTCTTTGCACAAAATGGGCTTTGACACAGGACTTTCAAGCAGCCAAATAATTCCAATCGTGCTTGGGTCTGAACTTGCAGCCTTATCACTTTCAAATTATTTGGAAGAACATGGCTTTTACGTACCGGCAATCAGACCGCCCACAGTTCCCGAAGGCAGCGCACGACTGCGACTGTCATTGAGCGCTGTACACAGCACCGAGCAAATCGAAGAATTTTTGCAAGCACTAAGGAGTTGGCATGAAAAGAAAAGTTGAAATAATTCTGCAGCACGGATGGGGATTTGACAAATCTTCCTGGCGCGGATGGATGCCACACTTGCGCGAAAACCCAGACCTTGAAATTGCCATCCAAACACCAGACAGAGGCTATTTCGGCGAGGCTAAAGACGCAAAGCCTTTTGACTCATCAGCAGCAGTGAAAATTGTGGTTGTGCATTCGCTCGGTTTGCATTTAATCGAAGAAGAAATTTTGCGCTCGGCAGATTTGCTTGTTCTTGCATCCAGCTTCAAACAATTCCACAACGGCAGCATTACAGAACAGAGACGCTCACGCAAAGCGATTCAAATGATGCTCAGACGCATCGAAGACGAACCGCTTGAAGTATTGAACGACTTTTACACCAACTGCTACCACCCGCTTTTAACAAGCCATATGCTGCTTATGAGAAACAGCGGCACTATCAATCCAGATTTGCTGATTGATGACCTCCAATTGTTGGACACAAATACATTTGATCTCGAAACAATTTCGCATGTGCCAAAAATCCTGCTCGTCCATGGCAGCGCAGACGAAATTGTAGATCCAACACATTCGCATCAAATGCAAGAAGAGCTGCCCAATGCCTCGCTCGTCGTATTCGATGGCGCCGGCCATTCATTGCCGCTAACTCACGTAGCACCGGTATGGATTTCGCTGCGTAATTCACTTCGCCATTTGGTTTCCATAAACGCTTGAGATTTTGACGATGACTAGCTCTGCGACATCATACAAATCAAAAGTGCAGCAAGCCTTTTCAAGGCAAGCTGCCAGCTATGATTTGCATGCTAAGTTTCAAGCACAAGTAGCAGAACAATCAGCTGAACTTGTCGCTTCGTTGCAATCTCGCATTGCAATCGCAGACGGAGAAGTTCTCGAAATCGGCTGCGGCACTGGTTTGTTTAGCCAGAAACTAATAAAACTTTTTCCAGGCAGAGAAATCACCCTTTCGGACATCTCAGCAGAAATGTTGAACACATGCAAAATGCGTTTGACTAACCAAAACAACAGCTCTGCGCAAATCAAATTTCTGCAAATGGACGCGGAAGAAATAGCTGAAGAACCCAAATATGCAGTTATTGCATCAAGCTTCGCTATTCAATGGTTCTTCGAACCAATCGCCGGCATTGCCAGGCTAATGTCGGCGTTGAGCCCCGGCGGTCTTTTTATATTTTCAGTGCCAGGCGATGAAAGTTGCATTGAATGGAGGGAAGCTTGCCGACGAGCGAATGTTCCATTCACACGCAATCCGATGCCCAGCATGGAACAGCTCAAACAATTCGCCTCAAGAATGGGGCTCGAATTCAGACTGCGCGAAAAAATTCTTGCAGAGACGCACAAAGACGCAGCTTCGATGATGCGTTCAATGAAAGAAATTGGCGCCAACACGCAGAAAAACGACCTACAGTTGAGTCATAAGCAACTGCGCGCAGTACTCCATGAACTCGACGCGCAAGGCAAACCGCTGCGCGCCAGCTATCAAGTTATCGAAGGTTATTTCAGAAAACCATATTAAGACTGACTATGAACAAAATCGATTTTCCAAAAGCATTCTTCGTCTCTGGAACTGATACTGATGTAGGCAAGACTGTTGTATCAGCAGTTCTCTGTCACGGTCTTGAAGCGCATTATTGGAAGCCGGTGCAATCAGGGTTGCCTGCAGATGTCGACTTTATCACCAGCACCGGAGTGCCAAAGCAACGCATCATTGCCGAGCGCCATAGATTTAGCCAACCGCTGTCTCCACATCTTGCAGCGCGCCTGGACAAACAAAGTATCACACTGAATGATTTTGCACTTCCAGACTGCTCTAAGATGAATCACTTAATTGTTGAAGGAGCAGGCGGCTTACTTGTGCCACTCAATGACAAAGACAAAGTCATAGACCTCATATCTTTTCTGCAATTACCAGTATTACTCGTCGCCCGCAGCGCATTGGGAACAATCAATCACACGTTACTCAGCCTTGAAGCACTTCGCGCACGTAAGCTCGAAATTTTTGGCGTCGTCATGACCGGCAACAAAAATAGCGAAAATCGCAAAGCTATCGAGCAATATGGAAATATCAAAGTTATAGCAGAGCTGCCTCAACTAGCCGATTTCAATCAGCAAACACTAGTCGACTGCTTTTTCAATGAATTCCAGGGAGGAATAGTCCAGAATGCAAATGACGAAAAGCGCGATCTGGCATCCGTTCACTCAGATGCTCACGGCAGAGCCGCCACTTAAAGTAAAGCGAGGCGCAGGTTCATACCTTTTTCTGGAAGATGACAAACGCCTGCTAGATTGCATTTCCAGCTGGTGGGTCAACATACATGGGCACGCACACCCTGATATTGCCGAAGCAATTTTCGAGCAAGCAAAAAAATTAGAACAAGTCATATTTGCAGGATTCACACATCAACCGGCTGAAGATGTCGCGGCGGGGCTTTTGGAACGGCTGCCAGAGTCACTGGCTCATGTGTTCTATTCAGACAATGGCAGTACGTCGGTGGAAGTTGCCCTGAAAATGGCTTACCAATATTGGCTGAATTTAGGACAGGAGAAACATAGATTTATAGCCTTCGATGGAGGCTATCACGGCGACACAATCGGCGCGATGTCTATTGGCCGCGGCTCTCCATTTTGGAGTAAGTTTGACCCATTGCTTTTCCAAATTGATATCGTTCCATTTCCCGAAACATTTGAAAACGATGCGGCGGTAGAAGAAAAGGAACAAAGTACTCTTACTGCACTTGCCAAATTGGTAGAAAGCAACAAAAACCAGCACGTGGCAATTTGCATAGAACCGCTCATTCAGGGCGCCGCAGGTATGCGCATGTGTCGCCCACAATTTCTGCAGGCATTGCGCAAATTTGCCACAGAAAACAATATCCTGCTAATTTTCGATGAAGTCATGACAGGTTTTGGCAGAACAGGTGATTTCTTTGCAGCCAACAAGTCGCAGGTCAACCCAGACATCATTTGTCTTTCCAAAGGCATCACTGGCGGCTTTCTACCTTTATCGGTGACAGTTTGCAGCTCTGCCATTTACGATTCATTTCTCAGCCAAAGCAGCGACAAAACTTTTTTCCATGGACATTCCTACACTGCCAATCCACTTGCATGCGCAGCAGCGGTTTGTTCATGGAGACTTCTCAATCAAAACCAGCATCTTTTCCAAAACATGGAAAAGACTCATCGCAAGCTAGTTTCACAAGAGCTAGAGGGGCATCCCTTAATTAGACAAATTCGCTTTTGCGGAACAATATTCGCCGCCGAGATCAAAACGCAAGAATCAGATAGCTATTTCAACAGCGTTGCAGCACAGTTGAAAAAACGGTTTATCGAGCGAGGCTTCCTCATTCGCCCACTCGGAAACACCATTTACCTCATGCCACCTTACTGCACCGACGAAGACGCATTACAGTCTGCATATAAAGCAATAAGAGCAGAGCTGGATAATTTGGCAAGCTTGGCTTAAACAGCGTAGCTGAGTCAGACTGCCTGTAGGGGCGACGCCATGCGTCGCCTGGACCTTAAGCAGCGGTGCTCGCTTAGACCGTTTCGCCCTGTAAAATTGCGGGCGACGCATGGGATACTGCTGGCGAACTCGAATGTTTAGCGAAG
>CAZJLR010000115.1:0-13182 GCA_964546815.1 uncultured Candidatus Obscuribacterales bacterium
TCGAACTTGATTCGGCTCCATTTTAGTTCGCCAGCAATATCCCATGCGTCGCCCGGTGCTTTAACACTTTTCCGTCCACGGATGATGCGTGGCGTCGCCCGGAAGTGCATTGGTGGGGGCGATGCCATGCGTCGCCCGGAACTTAGGCTGCGCTGCTCGCATAAACAGTTTCGCTCTATGAAACAGCGGGCGACATGGCGTCGCCCCTACAAACCCGTGGAGCAAAAGCATTCGCAGTTACTGGCAATGCTGCTAATAGGGATGATTCTGCTCAGCCTTCCAGGCTGATTTCAGAACTAAATATGCGATATATCCATAAAGAAGCACCATGATCAAAAACATCAGCATGGGCATCTTCTCGAAAATTTTTGCGAATGGTCTGGCTACAAAATCTATTATGAATAGTCCGACGCCGGGCATATTACGCTCTCCAGATAATCAAGTGAATGTTCCCATCCCCACGTTGTCACGTGATCCCTGGGCACATTCTTATAGAGTTCTTGACTTCTGGCAAATTAAGAGTCGATTATCTGCTTTGATCGTGATGTTCAAAATAGAAAGTTTGTCGTGCCCAAATCTTCTTCAAAATTGGCAAAACGAGCTCTGGCATCATCACTCCTGCAATCGCGATGAGCAGCGCCAGGCAAAGGGAAAGAGATATTACTAAGCACATAAAACCTGTAGAGGGGTTGGCTGAAGTACTCGTATCAAGGCTGCTAATTCTTACGTTTTATGTTTAAGGACAGGTTAAGAACCGGCGTAACATAAGTTTAGTTATAACTCAAAATCGTCGCCCTGAAGTTCTTGCAATTCCTGCAAATCGAGCGATTGAACCGCCTCAAGATTTCCCTTCTTGTATGACCAAACCAGCGCGCTGAGTGGAGTAGGCGTGCGACGAATCAATTGCTGCGCCAACATTCCAAGCTCACAAATCGACTGCTCATCGGTGTTTTTACTGATGATCAGCTGGTCGATACTTGGCATGATTGCAATGATGCCGTCGGGTGCTTTGAACGTTTCTTCTAATGACATCATCACTGGCGGAATGCAGCTAAGTGCCGCAATCGACGGCTTGTACTGCTCATCTCCCAGTCCCACGAGATATGACTCTGCTTTGAGACTATCAAATTGCAATGGTGTCGCCGTGATGCCCGCATGCTCAGTCGACAGAGCCAGGTTGTGGAGAGAAAGTTGCGACAACAGATTGTTGTTCGGAATGCATGGCAACGTGTCACCTTTGCGCAGCGGCGTATAAACTCCACCCTTGAAAAGGCTGAATTGCATCACCACATATTCGCTTGGTGCTTTCAGTACATCTTCGTAGACAATGGGGCCTTTCAAGCTTGGTCCATCGGTGGCCAATTCGTTTGCTGTCGGCGCTGTCAGATAAAAATTACGCAGTGTCGGTAAAGAGTGTTCGTAAAGGTCTTTCGATGGATAGCGGGGCTCTTGCACTGTCCAGCCGAGGTCTTGAACAAAAGGCTCGAGTATTTCTGTCAGCTGCTCTGGAGTTCCGCGATAGTTAGCAAAGGCTTCTTTCAGCGACAATGTAAGAACCGGCTCATCATCGCCATAGTGCAGCTCCATGACAAGTGGCTCTTTGCAGGTTGGATTAAGGTCATATGCTTTAATCGCATCTGTGAAACGCTCTGTAAACTCTTGTTCGCTGAGTAAATTTTGCATTTTTCGCTCCGTGGGCGCTTATCTCATCATGTGCCCTTATAACCTGTGGGATTATCCGTGTGCACAGGGGAGCAGAAAAAAGATAAGATATTTTTGTCACGGGCGCCCGTAGCTCAGTGGATAGAGCATCCGCCTTCTAAGCGGAGGGTCGTTGGTTCGAATCCAACCGGGCGTGTATAATTCTCTTGGTCTGGGTCATTAGCTCAACGGTAGAGCAGTTGCCTCTTAAGCAATTGGTTCCGTGTTCGAATCACGGATGACCCAAATTTTAAAGCAGTTAATCCACCAGCAAAAGAAGCTGGTGGATTTTTATTTCGACTAATCAGATTCATGTTCTTAGTGGCATTGCTTGGAAATCCCAATTTTTGTTCTATTTTTTGAGAATTTCCTTGATTAACTTGCCGGATTTTCCGCCACTACTGATTTTCTCGAGATAAGCTCTGGTGACAGCATTTTCCAATTTTGCTCCTTCATTGTGGAGAAGCTCATTTAGCACTTCCAAGACAGCTTGCAATTCCCGTGGCGGATATTCACCACCCTGCAAAGTACGCTCCACCAGCTGAAGTATCGCATTTGCATGCTTGTCGCTTATTCGTGCAACGTCCATGAAGGATGCAGCTAACCTTTTCCCTTTCCCGCTGCTGCTGTAGAGAAGGACAGCAATTTCCTTGCCAAGTCCGTCAATATTCAGGCGATCTTCGTCTATTGCTTTGATCACAATGTCTCTTGCTAAGCCAATGCATTCATGGTCGGCCGATATTAGTGCGGCAGCAAGTACATGATGTGCGGCTCTGTCTAGAATAAATGCCGGGTCTAGCATCACTTCGACATATGCACGAGCATATCTGATGCCTGCCGCATCAATAGAAAAGCCAACGGGACTTATTCCAGAAGCGACGAATTGATTTCGTATGGACGGAATGCAAGATGCAATCCATCGAGATAAACCAAGTTCCGAAGGTGCTTTTAAGATCTGCAAACCGTCTCCCAGCGTCATTGCTACGGGAGGAACAGACGGAGTGCGAACTGCTTTCGCGGCACACATTAGTAGCGAACTTGTGTTGTCATTTAACTCTGATTTCCCAATGGCATATCTCATTGCGTCCCAAAACTCACCTTCAAGCGCGTCGCCAATTGTTGCGAAGTCATATTGAGAGAGAGGCATTCTGAGCAATGCTACTGATTGGTCAAAACTATCGGGGGATTGATTAGCTTTGTTCCATAATTTCCAGCGAAGTATGATCGCGTTTGGGTCGATCCATCCACATTGATGTGTTGGTGTGGACAGCAATGGAAGTGTATTTCGCTGTACAACGTGTTTTAGTACGACGGAAATTCGCTGTATCAAAAACACGCGCGCGGAATTTTCGAACGTGGGCAAATTGGGCAAAACTGAATTTTCAGTCAACCAGCCTGCTACCAACGCAGCAAAAGCTGCTTGTGTGAATTCTATTGACTGTGCCTTTGACTCGATTATGGAAAAAGCACGTTTTACAAGTGGGCTCGCTCGATTGGCAAAATTCTTTGGCGACTCGCCGCAAAATCGAACGATGCCTTCGATGCAGCGTTCCATTTCCATTGCTTCGTCTGGATGTTCCATGCAATAAGAACAGTGATCTAGCAGAGATTCGATATCATCGAATGCTTCTAACTTAGCGGAAGTCAAAAGTGGATCTGGATTTCTATTTTGTTTTTCTGCATATCTTTCGAAATCGGGTAGCACTGCTATTGGTGCGACAAAGTTATTAAGAGTGTTGCTGGCGGACAGTATTTCTACAAGTTTAGGGCGAGCGGATGCGGCGACAATTTCCTGGTAATGACTTAACTCTGTGCAAAACTCTTCATTGTCGGACAAGTGAAGTTTTGAGAGAATTTTGATTGCTTTGTTTTGTATTTCTGGAGATTCATGAAGTAGTGCACGCAGCAACAGGCTGGCTAATTTTGGCGCAGCCGCAGACTCGCGCTTAATGACAGATTCGATTAGTGAAATTGCAGAGTTTACAACAGACTTTGACCTAGACATTAATGGCGATTCGAAATTATTCAAAACTAGTTCTGCGGAAAGCGGCTGTGCCTTATCGATTTCAGCTAATATATTTAATGCAAATGCAACAGTGGGTGGAATGGAGCTGCCCAAGAGATTCGCATAACTTTTAACACGGAGGGCACGCTCAGCTACCGTTGGCTGCAGCAAGTCGTGAAAATAGGTGAACCAGATAGATCGCCTCTGAGGAAATCCTCGGTCGAGGGCATCTAAGCAAGAATCAATAAGACGCTCTCTCGATAGTAGTCCTTCGTTGCATAGTTCCAAGAGAACGGTTCCCCAATGCTTAGTGCGCCAATGCGATTTTTCTATACCTGCAAGATTGGTGTCGGAGCTGCCCTCTATTTCAAAGAAACGCCAAACATATTCTTCTAGAAATTGTTTGTCTCCTCTCAGATCTTCGACATATAGTCCTCCAGCCATCAGAAGCAAAACGTAGTCGTTTGTTTTTGGACGAGTGCACAAGCCAAGTGCTACAAGCTTTTTGATGAATGAATATTCTATTGAGTTCCTAAAAATAAGTAGTTCAACCCAACGCTGCAACGTTTTTGGTTTGTGCGCCACTAAAAGGTCTAAGTCAACCGTTTCCGCGGCTATATATCGATAAGTTAGTTTTTCAAGTTGCTCTTCACTTGCAGTTATCAGCACCGCATTTAGTGCACAGTTCGAGACTGAAGCACTTGTATTATACTCTGCACGATAAATTGCAATTGCTGGTTTGGCAAATGCCATTCGCTGCGATTCTGTTTTACCAGCGAAAAATTGACGAAGTGAGCTGTTGCGGCTATTCATCAAAATGTTTCTCAATTCATCAACTTCTGAATTTGTCATTACTCTTCTTTTGATGGATCTGAAAGGACAAGTTTAACTGCAAGCACGTGTTTACAAGCTCCGCGTGAATTCTGGTATTTTGCGAACCAGGGGCATGTGCATTTTGAGTTGTTCGATTCAATCACAACCTGATGCTGAACGTCCGAACTAGATACTTCTGCTTTGATTAGTTCATTTGAATTGGTTTGTATTCTTACCTTGCCTTCTGAAGCCAATTTTCGCGCGTTCATTAAGCGTGGATGCATTTGTTCAACAAGCGCAAGGTCAAAGGGCATTTCCCTATGAAAATAAGCGCGATTGGCCACATCAAATCCAACCAATCCGCGCGAACCTAGTATGGCAAGATTTCGACGCACATCCTCCTCTGTAATTCCAAGTCGCCCGGCAAATTCAGTGATGTTTGCTAGCGACTGCCATTTGAGTGCGGCTCTGAGCTCAGACAATGCTTTTGTATTATTGTTTGCAAGGTCATTAAGCGCTTGGCCCTCACCTGAAAATCCCCTTGATATATCTGCAGTAATAGCAATTTGAAAAAGAAGTGCACCGCATTGTAAATGCCATTCTGAAGTTCTTCCCCCAGGATGAGCATATATTGTCAAAGCATCGGCAAGCGGTGCCAAATCTGTTAGAAACTGAAGGCGTTGCAATCCTGCTACAGGCACTGATTCTTTTGTTTCAATTTGACTTAGCCTTAGCGCGTTTCCTAATTGATTTACAAAAAATGTAGCTTTGTGCGTATTTGTCCTCGGCAGCGAACGCAAAAAGCGAATGGCTTCGGCTTTGCCTACTCTAAATCTCGGCTCCATTGCTGCCTGGTACGATTGCACTTCAACGAAGCCTTTAAGCCAGCGGAGCGGTAGTTCAACTTTCCGTTCAACTACGCGTTCAAAACCACTCTTTACGCTTACCTCATCTAGACCAACGCTGATTTTCATGTGGTCTTGGTCGCGCATGCGTGAGAGTGCGGCCCTCATAGGAGCGTTGAAATCAACATTTGTGCAGCCTTGTCCAACAAATTCGCCGGAATAAGATTCAGGGGTTAAATCTACCCTTGCATATGTGCTGCAACAGGCTGAAAAACCTTCAAAACGAAGCATGCCAGCCCCCGCAGTAACAACTGGATCTCTTTCTATTTTTAGCAACGTCGAATTTGGCGGAATATAGAACCGAGTGGTGGCGATCTTTGCTATGGAATTCAGAAGCAACGCCGTTTGCATCGGCTTAAGTATGCGCCCTTCAAAGAAATATGGATAAGCATTACTAATTTGAGATGTAGCCAGTTGCAATTGAGAAGACCCGTCCCCTTCAACAAGTTGTGAAGAAAACGGGTATCGATAGGTATATTCGAGTGAATTAGGTCCGGACATTTCAGCCCCGGGCAATCGAGCCTATAGTCCTTAAAGTATAGCGCAGTGCTCAGCCTGCTTTACTTCACCAACTCTCTAAGCTTTTTGAGGAAGTTTTCGCCGTCGGTGGAAACATCAAAACTCCAGTCATCTTCAAGAGTCCATTCGGCAAGGTCTTGCTCATCGATTTCAACTGCTTGCAGTGATTCTTGTCTTTTGTTTGTGTATTCCATGACTCGCCCCTCGCTTCCCAGTGAAAACATCATATTCAGAGTTTTGGTCAAATTTGGGTCATGAATTGGGCAGATTTGAGTCAGCAGTTAATATCCCCAAAACCAGGAAGGGGCGACTCATAATTTAGCCGCCCCTTTCTGATTTTGGGTTTTTGCCCGCTTTTCTTTCAGTGTGAACGCCCGGGGCTTATCTTCTGTAGCCCTGCTGGCGAACTTGTGGTCGAACAGGGTTTACATTGCCGTTCTTTACCTTTTGAATAGCGCTCTGGAACAAGGCATCCATTTGGCTTTGCGAAACGCCACCCACCGTTTGATTGATGATAGGCCGTTGCATGTCGTTAGGATTAAATGCTGTCAGGCGAGGAACCGAAGAGCCATGCGTCATAGCGCTTCGCAGCAATCTGCCGTTTTCCGAGTTTTGACTGGCTAAACGCTGAGCTGTTTCGTAGGTTAGTTTTACTACGATTGCTTTGCTTTGGTCCGCAGCAGCGAGATGGTTTGTGCTCTGGTCTACTTTTGCCGATGCGGCTGGGCAGTAGTGGCAGAAATCAGCTCCCATATATACGATGACCGGCAGGTTGTTCCTTTTGGCAGTTTCAACTGCTGATGAAAAGTCTTCGTCTTGGAATTTGATTTTTTCAAGTTTGACTTTATCTGGCTGCTTTTCTGGTTGCTTCTCTGGCTTGCGATCTGGCTGCATGTCCACCGGTGTTTTGCTTGGCTGCGCAGGGCGCTCTGAGGACATTGCCGCCTTTCCGGTTTGCACAAGGCTGCTGAGGAATGCTGCGTCGCCACCATATCCATTTGTTGTCTTGATTGGCTTAGACATGTCGTTAGGATTGTAGAGTTTTACATCCGGGAAGCTGCTGCCATTGAGCGGCATGAGCTGATTGATCTTAGCCGCCAATGCTGGGTTTTCACGTTGCAGTTGCATTGCGCGCTCATAGTTCAATTTCACAACGATTGCTTCGGTAGTTGGCGCATTCTTCAATTGATTGCTCAAATTATCAATTGCTGAGCTAACTGGTGGGCAGTTGCCACAGAAATTTGCACCCTTATAAACGATAACCGGAAGGTTCTTTTCCTTTGCCAGTTGGAATGCTTTCTCAACACTGTCAGTGTCAAACTTGACCTGGTCAAGCTTTACCGGCTTGATTTCTGGTCTGACTTCCGGGTTAGCATCTGGACGTTCTTTCGGTGATGGCTGTCTGTCGCTTGGAAGATTTTGTGGCACGAGCGGTTTGAAATCTGGGAATGGTGGCAGGTTCAATTCGGCAGGCATGTTTGGCTTGCCTGGCTGTTCTCCTGGTTTCTTGGGGCTGCTTTTGCCCTGGTTCAAATCGTAGGGATCTGTGAAATAGTTGGCTGGCTTAACTTTGTTGTCGCGACCCTGATTGAAATCATATGCGTCTGGACCAGCTGGTTTAGCCTTATCTTTGCCCTGGTTGAAATCATAAGGATCTGCGGGATTTGCTGAGCTGCCAGGTTTGTCTGAATTTGCAGGTTGTTTTGGGACATCCTTCGTTTTGTCAACGTCCACCTGCGGCGGAGCGTCTGGCTTTGAAGCTCCTGCCAATTCTTTCAACGTAGTTTTTGCATCAGCACTTTCGCCGCTCGGCTTTAGTCCAAACTTAGTCGTGGCGCCATCAAGATCTTTAGCAGCGAAGGTTCCCATGTAATTATCTTTGATGTTGTTTACGTCGCCTTTGGCGCCCATCAAATTTGCCAGAGCCCAAAATTCGTTTGTGGGCAAGCCGGCGCTCATCTTCTGATCTGCATGTGCTCGGTCGATGAGAACAACGTTGTAGTCTTTCTGCAACGTCGTCAAATGAGCTTTGGACTCATCGCTCAAACCTTCGCGTCCAACGTTCATCGCCAAGATTGGCTTGCCGTTGGCTTTGGCGGCGGCAATGGCACCCAGCACATTGTCTTCACCATAGCTGCCTTCCGGTGCGCCGCGCATGAGTTGGCGCTGCGATTCGACTCTTTGGTATGGATTGCTTAGTTCAAGGCTTCCTGCTTGACCGCAGCCCGAAGGGCGCGATACATCGCAGCGGCCTTGATTGCAAGAACTTTGTGAGTCCTGGTACTCGTGTGAAAATCGGCTATTGCAGCCTTGATTGTTTTGGTCCTGACACGAACGACGCTCGAAAATATGAAAAAAGTGACCCATTTAGCCGCTCCGGTAGTAAGCTTTCGACAAGCATCCAACAGACAGCCCCTTTAACCCTTAGGTATTAATATAGGAGGGGAATATGACATTTTTGTGGCTCGTATTTCCCGCAAAGCAAGCTAAAGGCAATACTAGCTTGGCTTTCAGTGGTACGGGCTTGCTCCCGTTTTGTCGCGACCATGATGCCGGAAACGCTTAATTGGCGGTGCTTGAGCTTAAATTTGCCTTGCTCTTCAATTGCGAAACGACAAAATTGATCTGTCGTCGCAATCGGAGCCTATTTCTAAAATCTACGATTTAATCTTGGCGATCGGCTAAAATTATCCTATGTTTCAAACTGAATCGGCTGAGGGGCTTGAATGGGCGCATCCTTTGGTGCGCGATTGGTTCTTGGCGAAATTTGGCAGCCCTACTGAGCCACAGCTCTGCGGCTGGCCTGAAATTTTGAGTGGCAAGGCGACTTTGATTTCAGCGCCCACCGGCTCAGGAAAAACACTTGCCGCATTTCTGGCTTGTATAGACAAACTTGTGCGCAAAGCTACCAGCGGCACATTGCAGAATAAAACCGAAGTGCTTTATGTTTCGCCGCTGAAGGCACTAAGTAACGACATTCAAAAAAATCTTGATGGTCCGCTCGATGAGATTTCGAGTTTGGCTAAAGAGCGTGGCATCGATATGATTCCCATCCGCACCGCTGTGCGCACGGGGGACACACTCGAACCCGAGCGGCGCAGCATGCTGAAAAATCCGCCGCACATTTTGGTGACTACGCCAGAGTCATTATATATTTTGGTGACTGCGGAAAAGAGCCGCGCCAATCTTGTTGAAGTTGAGACTCTGATTGTCGATGAAATACATGCGGTCGCAGACGATAAACGTGGCGCGCATTTGAGTTTGACTTTTGAGAGGCTTGAGTGCCTGACGAAAAAGCCACCTGTGCGTGTAGGCTTGAGCGCAACGCAAAAACCAATCGAAACTGTGGGCAGATTTCTAGTGGGGAATGACCGCCCCATGCCTGTCATCGTGAATGTAGGACTCAAACGAAAAATTGATTTTGCCGTTGAAGTTCCTGGTGCCCCCCTAGCTGCAGTGTCGAGCAACGAGCAATGGGAGGAAACATATGACCGCATTGCAGAGCTTGTTAGCCAGCATCGGTCGACTTTGATTTTTGTCAATACGCGCCGCATGTCCGAACGCTTGACGCTAAACCTGGCTGAGCGCTTGGGCGAAGATGCCGTGGCTGCGCACCATGGTAGTTTGTCGCGCAAATTGAGGCATCTGGCAGAGCGGCGATTGAAAAATGGTGAGCTGCGTGCACTTGTCGCCACCGCATCGCTTGAATTAGGTATTGATGTCGGTACGATAGATCTCGCTTGTCTGGTGGGCTCGCCCAGGTCTATCGCGGTGGCGCTGCAGCGCATTGGACGCGCAGGGCACTGGCGTGGTGCAATTCCGAAAGGACGCATTTTTCCATCGACTCGCGATGAATTGCTTGAGTGCGCTGCTCTGGTGAAGGCTGTAAAAGAGGGCGAACTAGATGCACTTAGAATTCCAGACTGTCCGCTAGATATTTTGTCGCAGCAGATTGTTGCAATGTGCAGCGCAGATGATTGGTCTGAAGATGATCTTTTCAAAACTGTAAAACATGCTGCGCCATATGCAAATTTGACTAAAGAACAGTTTTACAGTGTGATTGAAGTCTTATCCGAAGGTATTTCTGCTCGGCGCGGCAGGTACAGTGCCTATCTATTGTGGAACAAGGTAGACCGCATTTTAAAAGGGCGACGCGGGGCAAGGCTTGCTGCCATCACCAGCGGCGGTGCCATTCCAGAAACAGGATTGTACAGCGTAGTGTTGCAACCGGAAGAAACTCAAATCGGCACAGTCGATGAAGATTTTGCAATTGAGAGTATGAGGGGTGATGTGTTTTTGCTGGGCAATACATCCTGGCGAATCATGAGGGTAGAGCAAGGTCGCGGGCGCGTTTTGGTTGAAGATGCGCATGGTGCCTCGCCTACCATTCCGTTTTGGCTGGGTGAAGCTCCCGCGCGCACTGAAGAATTGTCGATGCACCTGGGCAATTTGAGGCAAGAAGTTAGCGACCTTGTTCCTGCAAATATTTCAGCCGAAGAGCAGAAGATTAAGATCAAAGAGGCTGTTGAATTTCTCAAAATCAATTACGGGGTAGACCAGTCTGGCGCAGAGCAAATTATTGAATATGTTCTTGAAGGACGCTCTGTCCTCGGCGCGGTGCCCACACAGCAAACCGTTATTGCTGAGCGCTTTTTTGACGAAGGCGGCGGAATGCAACTTATCATTCATTCGCCTTTTGGCGCTCGCATCAATAAAGCCTGGGGGCTTGCTTTGCGCAAGTGCTTTTGTCGCTCTTTCAATTTTGAATTACAAGCAGCTGCCACCGACAACGGGTTAAACATTTCGTTGGGTGAACAGCATAGTTTTCCGCTGGCAGATGTGTTCAATTTCTTGAGTCCGAAGTCTGTAAAGCATGTTTTAGAACAAGCTTCTCTGGCATCGCCAATTTTCAACACGCGCTTTCGCTGGGACGCCACACGTTCGCTGGCGCTTTTGCGATTTCAGGGCGGTAAGAAAGTTCCCCCCTATTTGCAGAGGCTGAAAACTGACGACCTTCTTGCTGCTGTTTTTCCGGACGCGGCTGCCTGCCAGGATAATATTGAGGGCGACATTGTGCTGCCTGATCATCCTTTGATAAACGAAGTGATGAAAGATGTTTTGACTGAAGCGATGGATCTCGAAGGGCTAAGCAATTTGCTTGAGGGGATGCTGTCTGGCAGCATTCGCTGTGTGACAGCCGACACGCCTGTTCCATCTGTGTTCTCGCATGAAATACTCAATGCAAATCCGTATGCATTCTTAGACGATGCACCGCTTGAAGAACGCCGCGCCAGGGCGGTAGAACTTCGACGTGTTCTGCCTGATAGGTTGAAGGACGTTAGTGTTCTCGACCCTGCTGCAATTAAGCAAGTTGCGGAGGAAGCATGGCCTGACATTCGCGATTGTGATGAATTGCACGATCAATTGCAGTCGCTGGTAGCTATCCCCGAGAATCTCGAAGATCCAATAAGAAACTCCAACTTCCTTGCGGAGTCGCCATTCGAGCCATTCAGCAGGCAAATACCAGCAAGCTGGAAGGTCTATCTAGATGAACTCATACTTCAGCGCCGGGCAGCACGAGCAGTTGTAGGCGACAAAATATTTTGGCTGGCGGCAGAAAAGAAAAAAGCTTTTGACGCACTATTTCCTGCAGCAAAATATATGAATGAATTAGCAGAGCTGCAAGCTATGCCCGACTTCACACCAGACTCTGCCTGCTTTCTTCTTTTGCAAGGCTGGCTGTCTGTCTTGGGCGCGACAACTGCCGCTGAACTGGCTCAAATTTTTTCACTTGATTGTCGTGAAATCGAAATTTGTTTGTTGCGCATGGAATCTAGCGGAGCAATATTGAGGGGCGACTTCAGAGCTAAATCTAAGCCTGTGCCAGATTCGTCGGCGTGGATTGAATGGTGCGAACGGCGCTTGCTTGCTCGCATTCATAAACTTACTGTGTCGACTTTGCGTAAAGGCATCGAGCCAGTTACCGCTGCGCAATTTATGAAATGGCTGACACACTGGCAGCATGTCGCGCCGGGCTCTCAGCTTGCTGGCGACGAGCGAGGTACTCTTGAAGTGCTGCGCCAATTGCAGGGCTTTGAAATTCCAGCCAATGCGTGGGAACATCAAATTTTGAGTCGCAGACTCAAAGATTACAATCCGTCTGTGCTAGATCGCTTGTGTCTTACTGGGGCAGTCGGATGGGGACGTCTGTCGCCACACCCTGCAACATTGGAATCGCCCGAAGAAGGACGCACCTGGCGCATCGTTCCCAGCAGCATTGCGCCTGTTACCTTTTATGTAAGGGAAGATGCAGATTGGATGGCTCCAAAGCACCCATCAGCTTTGTTTGAAGACAACAGAGGTTTAAGTCATGAGGCCGCTGCTGTTAAAGACTACCTCAAAAACCGCGGCGCTAGTTTTTTCGCTGATATTGTCCGTGGTACCAATCGATTGCAATCAGAAGTTGAATCTGCCTTGTGGGAATTAGTAGCCGCTGGCATTGTTACCGCCGATGGATTTGATAACTTGCGCGCTCTAATAGACCCAAAACGTCGTGCCGGACAGGGGCGGGGTAGGGCGCAAAGACCTCGTCACAGCACTGGGCGCTGGTCTATAATGCATGCGGACGAAGTTGAAAGAAGCAAACAACTCGAGTCAATTTGTTGGCTTTTATTGAAAAGATATGGTGTCGTATTTAGGGACATTCTTGCAAAGGAAATTATTGTCCCCCGCTGGCGCGAATTACTCATAACTTTCAGAAGCCTTGAAGACCGCGGCGAAATTCGTGGCGGACGCTTCGTCAGCGGATTCATCGGCGAACAGTTCGCCATGCCGGAAGCAGTGGAATCATTGCGTGCCTCCAGAACACGCCCCTCCGCACCAGAAATCTTGACTCTTTCCGCCACAGATCCACTTAACTTGATTGGCACCATAATTCCCGGGAAGAAAATAACCTCTACTTCCAACAACTCAATAATGCTAAAAGACGGCGTCGAATACACCCCACCCAACAAAGACATCCGACTCGCCTGATAGCAAACCCGTTATTCCTGTACACCGGCGACGCCTGGGATACTACTGGCGAACTCCTAACGAACTCCTAACGAACTCCTAACGTATCTTCACTTGTAGAGGCGACGCTATGGATGCTGTTGGCTAACTCCTTCTGCGCTGAAGTGAGATTGGTAGGGGCGACGCCATGGATACTGCTGGCGAACTCGAATGTTTAGCGAAGCCGGC
>CAZJLR010000116.1:0-13127 GCA_964546815.1 uncultured Candidatus Obscuribacterales bacterium
TTAGCTCATATCATCGAACTTGATTCGGCTCCATTTTAGTTCGCCAGCAGTATCAATGGCGTCGCCCGCAGCTTAAGAAACGAACAAAAGTGCCGGGCGACGCATGGCGTCGCCCCTACAAAAAACAAACGGCACACCACTCCACAACCGTGAACACATGCGTTCACACCGCCGGTGATACCACAAGCAAACAAGAAAAGGACCCGCGGCTGGCGCGTGCCCTGAAATTAATTTCGCGATAAAAATAGAGAGGCTAAATCGAAAACGTCACGACATGAAGCACGGTTCCACCGCACTTGTGACTGCAAAAAGGAAATTCAACAAAGCGAGCATAAAGATAGGCTCGTGAATTACGCGTGAATTGGCTACTGTCGAAACATGCAGATGTTCGGCAAGCACCTTCGCACCCCTGACAACACGCGCGAACGCCGAGCAGGAAACCACACACAACACTTGGCATTCGGTCAAAGCAGTCCTACCTTAAAATCTTTTGATCCACCAGAGAGAATCTAAACACCTGTTCCTCACTTATATGTCGTAAGTTGAAAGGTTAAAGCAGGAACTAATTACTATTTGGCAACCCCGATTTTGTCCGGCCAACTCACTATTTACATGAAATCGTCATCAAAAAAACGATTACTGAGATTTGCGTTAGTAGCTTCTGCTATCACGTGGACAATGACGACCGTCTATTTGCAAACGATGGCAGCTGGACCCATGGAAGCAACGCCACCAGCAGCGATGCCCAATCTCGCACCGGCAAAACCGGCAAACAGCGCAGCAGGGGGCGCCACCCCCTCAAGCCCGTCATCAAATGCAACAGCTGATTCAATTTACAGCTCGGGCTCTATCGAATATGAAGAGCACGTTCCAGATACATCGAAATTCCCAAAGCTAGATGTTCTAAATGCACTAAACACCGCACTGATAGAAAGCCCACGGGCAGCGGCTATACGCTCACAATTCGGCATCACTCAAGCTGGTTATGCGCAGGTTACTCAAGTGCCAAACCCTGTCTTTTTCTTCGACAGAGGTATGGTTGCAGAACAAGAAAACCGCATTGGACCTGTCTTATCACCAGAACCGCCCTGGAAGCTGATTTTCCGGTTCATCGTGCAGAAGAACACGGTAGACCAAGCAAGATTCGATTTGCTCGCGCAACTGTGGCAGTTGCGAGCAGCCGTCCGCCGCGCATATACAGAGGTAGTTGTTGCTCAAGAAACCTTGAAGGCACTCGACGAACTCTATGACCTCTCCGCCAGGCTGGAAACAGTCGTTAGAAAGCGCTTTCAGGCTGGCGCCGTCCCAGAGTTGGACGTTATGAAAACACACCTTGCACTTTCGCAAACAGGCGTCGACAGAATAGTCGGCGTCCAAAGAGTAATCAAAGCGCGACAGGGATTAAATGTCATTCTCGGCAGGGCAGTTGATGCGCCGTACAATGTCGCCGAACTGCCAGATTACACAGGCGGAAACGCAATCAAATTCGAAATCCATGCCGAAAAAAATGACATGCTTCCTGATTTCAGCAAACCGGTAGAACCACTTTCATACTATCTTGCAATCGCTGAAAGCAGCCGCCTCGAACTAAAAAGCCTCTACCAGCAACAGCGCCTCAACAATGCAAATCTGCAGGCCGCATACGGCAATATTATTCCAAATCCTTCGATTGCTTTCGGAAAATCAGAGCAGGGCAACGTTCCCACTGGTCCAAAAGTAACAGCGGTATTTTTCACGCTCAACGTCGCCGGCCCAAGCACCAATACCAATCAGGGAGCTATAGCAACATACAAAGCAACCGCAAAACAGTTGCGTTATCAAATCTTGTCCCAGAAAAATCAAATAATGTCGGACGTGTCCGCTGCATACCAGAGCATGCTTGCCTCCAGAGACAAACTTCGCACTTATCAAGAGCACATTCTGGCAGATTCATACCAGGTCGCCCGTCTGGCAAGACGCAGTTATGAAGTTGGTCAGTCGGACATCACTGCAACGCTGGCGGCACAACAAGCAAACGTGCAGACCAGAAGCGCCTACCTTGATGCGGTAACCACTTACGAGAATTCATTCACAGATCTAGAACAGGCTTGCGGAATGCCTCTTCAATAGGCTTCCTAAGGCGACGACATTGCATCCTTGTCAGGTGGCACTTGGAAGATATAAGCTCCGAATAAGCGATTCTGCTTAGCTTTCAGAGTAAAATTGGGTTCTTATGAGACTACGCGGAATTAGAACTGGCTTTGTTTTTACGATGCTCGCTTGCAACCTCGCAAACGCAGCACACGCAGCCGTTTCAGCTAACAAAGATTCCCAAACAGACAAAAAATTGATAGCAGGCGGCCAGATCGGAACGCCCGCGAGCCCCCCAACAGGGGCGATCAGACCTGCATCACAGGGCACAACACCTGGTCTAAAGTCGAGTTCACCAATCAGCGTCCACGACCTCTTTCCGCCGGCCAAAGACGGCAGCAGCAGTGACGCAAAAGTAGACGAATCCAGACCAGTAAACACCGCCACTATTGAGTACGATGAAAATTTAGCTCCAACGTCAAATATGCCGGGGCTTTCTGTGCAACGGGCTCTTAATGAGGCTCTGGTAAACGGACCGCGTGCAGCGGCAGTGAGAGCTCAACTGGGAATTGCAATGGCAAATTTCCCTCAAGCAACGCAAGCACCAAATCCAATTTTCTTTTTTGACCGAGGTATGGTGGCAGAACAAGTCAACCGCATGGGGCCAATCTTCGCGATGGAGCAGCCATGGAAACTTGTTTTTCGTTTGCTCATCGCCAAGCGTCTGGTCGACCAAACCAAAGTTGATCTGCTCACACAAATTTGGTCGCTAAGAGCAGACGTGCGAAGAGCATACATTGAACTTGTAGTAGCTCAAGAAACGCAGCGCACGCTGAACTTGCTTTACGACCTTTCGATGAAGTTATTCAATGTTTCTGAAAAACGATTTCAGGCCGGTGCAGTGCCTGAGCTAGACGTACTAAAAGCTCGCCTGGCTGCGTCTCAAGCGGCTGTAGATGTGAACGTCGGCAAACGCAGAATTTTGCAAGCCAAGCAGCAGCTCAACATTTTGCTAGGAAAAGCAACCGACGCGCCTCTCAACGTAGCTTCATTGCCCGACTACACCAGCGATATGCCGCGAGAAACATTGCACGCTCAAAAAAGCGATATTCTTCCAGACTTTTCACGAGACGTGCCACCACTTCAAGACTATATCAACAAAGCTCTGAATAACAGACTTGAGCTCAAAAGTTTGGCACTGCAAATTAAGCTAAACAAGGCAAATTTGATGGGAGCTTACGGCAACGTAATTCCAAACACAAGTTTCTCTACAGGTAAGTCGGTGTCGGGCAACCCAGCCGGCGGACCGAAATTGACTGCTGTATATTTTACTGTCTATCAGGAAATTCCTTTTTCAAATACAAACCAGGGATTAATCTGGCAATACCGCGCCACACAGCGCCAATTGCAATATCAAGTTGCAGCTCAACAAAATCAAGTCACTGCAGATGTGACCGCAGCTTACAATTCACTGCTTGCTGCGCGAAAAAAGCTGCACGTTTATCAGGAAAGACTGCTCAATGACTCCAATGCTGTGGCAAGACTTGCTCGTCGCAGCTATGAAGTAGGTCAATCAGACATCACAGCGGCGCTTGCAGCTCAGCAAGCGAATGTGCTCACACAAAACTCTTATTTGGATGCGGTAAACAATTACGGTTCTGCTTTTACCGACCTCGAATTCGCTGTCGGAAAGCCTTTGCAATAGGTCATCTTCATGAAAACGTTTCACAACAAAATCTTGAATATGCCAAAGCGACGACAAAATATTTGCGCGAAATTCAGTCTGGCATTTTTACTTCTGTCTGGAAGCTCACCTGTTTCGCTGGCTCAACCGATTACATCACCTGCGGAAACGAAAAGCAATTCAACCGGCAAAAATCAAACGCCGTCTATTGCGTCGGGTCAAGTCGGAAAGCCAGTAATGCCTGCGATGCCGAATCTTTTGCCTGCAAGCAATGACTCTAAATCAAGCACAAGTCCATCACCAAGCAGCACGTCGCCAGCCAGGATTCCCTATAACGAAGAAGTGCCCACCATTCCTGAGATGAATACTCCGGAGTCACGCTCGGCAGATACTAAATCGCCAGAATACTTGCATAGCCCTCAAATGAATACAGGCTCTGTTGAATACAACGCTGTGCCTGCCGGAGCTGAGACTCTTCCTTTGCCAGTTGCATTGCGAGAAGCCATCAAGAATGGCCCGCGCGCAACGGCAATACGAGCCAAACTCGGCATAACTCAAGCTGGAATTGCGACGGCAACGCAGGCGCCAAACACAGTCTACTTTGAAGATAGAGGTCTCATGGCGGAGCAGGTCAACCGCATTGGGCCATTATTCATGATGGACATGCCCTGGGAATTGTTCCTCAGAGTTTTAGCAGCAAAGCGGCTTGTAGACCAGACAAAAGTAGATTTGCTTACATCAATATGGTCATTGCGGGCAGATGTTCGCAAAGCATATGTGGAACTGATCGTAGCGCAAGAAACTCAGCGAACTTTGCGCCAGCTATATGATCTTTCCGCCAAACTTTATACAGTTTCCCAAAAGAGATTTGATGCTGGTGCTGTGCCCGAATTAGACGTTTTGAAAGGGCATCTTGCCGCATCGCAAGCCAGCGTCGACGTAGCAGTCGGGCTCAAACGCATTGCCAAAGCAAAGCAGCAGCTCAACATTCTATTAGGTCGCCCAATCAGCGCGCCATTGTTTGTACCTAGCTTGCCCGATTACACCAAGAGCGAACCACTGGCTTCACTTAGAGCGCAGAAAAGCGACATTCTGCCTGACTTTTCGCATGAGATTTCACCACTGTCACTCTTCATAGAAAAAGCTTTGCAGAGCAGACTAGAGCTTAAGAGCCTCGGAATTCAACTCAAAGTAAATTCAGCAAACAGAGCCGTAAATCTTGTAAACATTGCACCAGACCCCTCATTTGCCCTGGGTAAAGACACTGCAGGCAACGAACCAGCGGGTCCAAAAATCACAGCGGTATTCTTCACCATCAACCAGGAAATCCCATTCACTAACGTGCAGCAAGGTGGCATTTATCAATACAAAGCCACGGGAAAACAATTGCAGTACCAAATCGAATCACAAAAGAACCAGGTGTACAGCGATGTTTCCGGAGCATATCAAAGGCTGGTCGCTTCGCGAGAAAAAATACGCGTATACCAGGAAAGACTTTTGCGCGATTCAAACGAAGTAGCACGACTTGCGCAACGCAGCTATGAGGTTGGACAGAGCGACATCACCGCGGCGCTTTTAGCTCAGCAAGCAAATATCCAGGTGCGCAGCTCTTACCTCGACGCAATGAGCAATTACGCCAGCGCATTCACAGACCTCGAACAAGCCGTCGGTCGCCCGCTGCAATAACCGAAATGCGACACTTACATGCCAGTTCCAGTTGTGGCTGGTGGGGTGTTTAGACCGAGTGAATTGTTTAGGGCGTCGCTAATCAGTTTGATTGCGTGCTTTTGGGTTGAAGGATTCAATACCAGAGGCGCAGTAATTGCAGGCGCGATTTCACTGATGATGTCTAGCGCTATGAATGTTCCGATGGCTCGATTGCTAATGCCGGTGTCCGCGCCAGCCAGCGTGCTCTGGGGAACAGCAGGACGATGGGCGAATCGGGCGCGAGCTATACTCGGTGACATTCTGATCAAGTTGGAATCGAAACTCAAAGAATTATCGGTTGGCGATAATCTAGCTGTTGGCGTCGGAATGTTAAACGAAAATGCCCGCGGTGACACTATTGATTTCACGTCGCTAAAATTGACTTTGCGCGTGCCACCTTGTTCTGGCTGAAAAACAAAAGCTTGTCCGGCTCTAGCTACAATTCTGCCGCTCATCACTTCGTCTTTTATGGTAGTTATCACGTCTGGCGTTCGCTTTGGACCCAAATTTTTCAGCCACTGCCCATCCATAAAAAATACGAGACCACCGACAATCGACGTGTCTTTGTTCGCTGCAACTTCTGCTCTGACAATAACACCTTTTAGAACAACGTCGTGATCAAAAAGCCAGTCAGGCACAGCCTCAACTATCATTTCGTCATCACTAAATTTGACCACACCATCAGGCAAAGCCAGAGGACCTATTTGCGCAATCGGCAATTCGCCCGTAAACTTGCCGCCCTGATCGCTTGTCGGCGCTATATAACTCATGGAATTAGCCAGTGAAGCCGAGCCGCCGGCAAGCAACGCAATTGCTAGTAAAAATGCTGCGATTGATTTTTGACTGTTCATATAAATGATTGCTTTCCTCAGGACTGGCGAATTTTGTGCATCAGGCTTTCTAAGTTAGAAGGAGAAGATCATGGCCCAGACGAGCTGCTGCTAGCCGTTGAATTACTTGCACTTGGACTTGGGCTTGGGCTCGGCTGAATACTCTGAACAAAATTTTGATACTCGGTTCTGGCAATGGTTCGCTTAGCGGCAGCCTGATTTTTTGCATTCAAAACCAGTGGAATAGCAATCGCTGGGGCAATCGTACTGACTATGTCCAAAGCTACAAAGGTAGCAAGGGCAGTTTTGGAAATGCCTTCTTCAGTGCCCGGCAAGTTAGATTTATCTAGAGCCGGGCGGGTAAATGCCAGAAGCGGGCGCTGCACCTGACTTGGCGCGAGCAGCAGACTTTTCGCATCGAATGCAACGGAGCTATCCGAAGGATTTAGCTTAACTCCATCTGCATTTATGTTGAACTTAAACGCTCTACCTGAACTAATGCTCCTAATCTTGTTAAACGCAATTGTCTGAGAGGCACCCCGTCTGGGTTGTATAGTGAAAGCATCACTTGTCCGACCGGTGATTTTTCCTTTTATAGATGCACCATCCATAGTGTCAATGGTTTCTACTGCATCAGGCTTGCCCAGGTTCTTCACCCACATTCCATCAAGCATATAAACCAATCCACCCAAAACATATTGTCCTTCTTGCGGAACAGCTTCTGCTCTAACAATTACGCCCTTCAAGACTACGTTACGGTCAAACAACCACTGCGGCACGGCTTTGATAGTGAGCTCGTCATCAGAGAAAACAGCCAAACCGCGAGGAAGTGTAATGTCACCTATTTTGTTTAGCGGCATTTCGCCGCCAAATTTTCCAGGATGCGCATCGGCTGGCGGAGTATAGACAAAAGAATTAGCAGCAAGCGAAGATTGGAAAGCAGGCAAAATTAGCAGCGCAAGCAAGTTGCTCACAACAATGACACGACCAAAGAGTCTCAATTTGAGAGAACTGGCCTGTCTTGGTTTAGGATGTGGAACTCTACTAAACATAGGCGCTTCCAGACTTCTGCTTGCAATGATTATGAAGGCCAATCAAAGCACCTTCATTAACCTCGTCTTATATGCAAGCCCAAAATCAGCGCTTCTAGCCTATTTTGCCTATGAAGCATTAGATGCCGAAGGCACTTCGATAGGTATCCATATTTCATTGCGCCGCATAAAAGGCAAAGTCCACGGTGGATTATAAAAGGCGCGAACCGCCTGTCCATTAGCTTTAAGGTCTTGATCTTTCATATATTTGCGCAGTTTTGTTTCATGCTCGGCGATGTTGCCTTCAGAGGCAAATCCGGAAAACCTAATTACTGCATAACGCACAGAAGGCAACTTGGAAAACTTAATGCGCTCGTCCACCGGCTTAGGAAGCGATTCGAGGCTGTATTTAGATGGCATGTAAAAACGCATCGTCATCTTCCCATCCGAGTCAAGTGACGTAACAGGTACAGTCATTGCGATTTTTTCGGATGCCGAAGTCTCAGTGACAGGCACAGTCATAGCTATTTTGTCACGCGCCACATTCTTGCCAAATATGTAACCGGCTAGAATTCGAAATGCTTTATTTGCGGCTTCCTCACGGGTTCCATCAACTTCTACCTCAGCCGCGATGACAGAGGGATATTGGCGAATTTCGCAATCATTCGACTTTTGGATAACTTCGAAATTTGGTTCCTCATAATGAGCTAGCACCTCAGAACCGATAGCAAGCGCGAGAGCACCAGCACCCAAAGCCACCAAAATCGCCACGTTTCTTGTACGCATCATTAAACTTCCCTCTCCACTCTTTTGTGAGCGAACCAACAAAGCTACCAACATTTTTTCAAAGGAGGATAGTTTTCACCGCAAGTTCCCAGAAAGAATTTTTCTACTTCAATAACACCCAAACCCATTCAGATTAACAGTGCTTAAGCAATCCTGATCAAAGAACCTATTTTAGAGCCAGCAGCCATTCGACCCAAAAGACCAAGACCCGAGCACAATGCCCTTTTAGTATTTACCTCATAGTCAAGAGATGTTGGAGTTCTTAACATGAGTTTACCGTGAGTGCATCCCCCCTGCTATGAATCCACCAAGCGAGGCCACCGCGAATGCATAATTTGTTTTCTCTGGACTGGGTATTTTTCTGGTTTTTCGTCGCCTTTTCATTTGGAGTCATTGCTTTCCGCAGATTTCATCATTTTGAGACAGTTTTGCGTCCCGAAGAAATAGGACCAACTGCCTGGGGTCTTTACGCAGCGCCTAAAGATAAAGATAGATAAGAGTAGTCACGCAAATTGACCTGTCATTAAGCAGCGTATTAACAGTGTTTCACTGCTAGAGCTTGTTGAAAATCGCTACACGTACTCATTACAGGAGCACATTTGGCGACATTTAGAGTACACTTGTTAAATGGCCATAACTGATGAATCGAAAGACAAGCTCAAAAGTCGTCTTGCAAGGGCGATTGGGCATCTAAACGCCGTCTACCGCATGGTTGACGAGAAGAAGTACTGTATTGATGTGTTGCACCAGCTCAAGGCAGTGCAGGCAGCTTTGGACAAAACATCTGAAGTCATCCTCAAGCAGCATTTAGAAACATGCGTTACTGAAGCAATCAAAGGGCAAGACTCGGCTAAAGTCATCGACGAACTAATACAAGTCTTCAAATACGCTCCCAGCCTTTACGCTGAAGAGCCGGACAACAGCGAAGTAGTTAGCATCACAACTTCTAAGTCAGCCGCAGAAAAGTCGCAAACAGAGAAAGAAAAACCTGCCAGCGCCGCGTCTTCCGGCTGCTGCCACTAATTACTCTGCCTTCCTAACTTTTACTGTAAGCAGACCTCAAATGACGCACAACTGTCACTAGCCACTGCTTCAAAGATTCTCGCTTTACCATAAACAAAGGACTATGACCGTTGCAGCGAGTAAAAATGCTCTGCTGATTTCTGCGCGCACGGTGAATTGCTCGTCTTTGCGGAATGTACATGATGTACCTCGATATTTGCGATTCCGCTAATATCCTCACAGCTAATTACTAAGGTGGAGTTAAAGCTAGCAATCAAAATTCAACTCATCTATTGCATATACAAATGAATTGCATGCGATTATTTTGCCTGCTTGGGCACAGTAAACCAGAATGTACTTCCCTTGCCGAACTCGCTTTCTACGCCGATTTCGCCGCCATGCTCACCGACAATGGATTTGCATATCGCCAAACCAAGCCCAGTGCCACCTTTCTTTTTGGCATCGAGAACATCAACTTGTTCAAACTTTTCAAAAATTTTGCCGATTTTGTCTGCGGGAATTCCGCGCCCCATATCGCTGACGAGAACCTTCACAAAGCCGTCCTGTTCTTGCATTGTTACAGTTACCTGAGATCCTTCAGGCGCATATTTAATTGAATTGGAAAGCAGGTTGACTAAAACTTGCACAAGACGTTCTTCATCGCCATAACAAGTAGAGTCATTAACCGTTGTTTCTATCTTCAAATTCTTATCGTTAGCAAGATTGAGAACCACATCTGAAGCCGCTTCTACGGCATTACGCATTTTAAACTCGGCACATTCAAGTTCAAACATTCCAGAATTGATTTTCTCAAGGTCTAACAAATCACTTATGAGTCTGAGCAAACGTTTTATGTCTCGCTGAACGTTTGTTGAGATCTTCCGTCCTTTCTCACTGATTTCGCCAAGCGCGCCCTGCTCTAGCAAAACAAGCATTCCGCCCATTGCAGACAGCGGAGTACGCAAATCGTGAATGACCATAGCGATGAACTCACTCTTCAATTTTTCGAGTTCATGTTGAGCTGTCTTATCAACAAACACTGCGATTTGCTTTTCTTCACCTGAAAGCTGAATTGTATTTACTGTCACTTCTACAGGAAACTCGCTTCCATCCTTTCGTCTAGCAATTGTCTCAAGCGTATTGCTTGCATCGCCAGGCACATCACGAGCTGTTTTTGCACTTGCTGTTATGAGAGTACTCAAAAACAAATCTGCAACAGAGCGCCCTTGCAATTCGCTTGCATTCAGCTTAAACAGGCGCGCAGCCTCGCTGTTGCCAAACTCTACAACTCGCGATGGAGTAAGAAGTAAAACACCCGCGGGCAATCCCTCAAGAGTTAGTCTCAAGCGTTGCTCACTTGTTTTTATGAGTTCTTCCGCACGTTTTCTCTCGGTGATATCATGAACAATGCAGAAAAGCCCACTATCAGTGGCAGACCAGTGGCCAGTAAGAACAATATTGAGAAAGTCACCATTTTTCCTTTTTAGTTTGCACTCAAAAACAATTTTGTCGATACTCTTGGACGCGCCCAAAATCGAGTTTAGAACGTCTTCAGTTTCATCACTGACAATATAATCGGCAATTAGCTTTCCTTCTAACTCCGATGGATTGTAGCCCCAGGCTGCCTTACATGCCTTGCTCACAGATAGAAATCTCGATTGCACATCGATAATACAAATAACATCGACGGCTTTTTCAATTACTGCCCGTTCCTTTTTCTTCGCCTCTTGCAATTCTAATGAAGCTCGTTTTACAGATGCGGCCAGAGTAGCAAGAACCTCTTCTTTGCTGGCATCAACCGCCTCAAGAACAGCCGTAGTTGAAGATGATGTTGGGCTTGTGGGCTTCAACAACAAACTAATTTCTTTGCACTCGCGTTCAAAATCAAGCACGCGCTTATTAGCTTTGATTGCAAGAACAATTCCTGTGCCGCCACCAAGCACGAGTGCGACTGAAATAAGTAACTCAAACCCACTCAGGCTTTGAAAGCTATGTTGAAACCGTTCGGCTCTGGCAGAGTCATGTTTTGGAGAATACCAGTGAACTTTTTGATCTAATTCCTGCGCCAGCATGAACACCCAGATACCAATGGCAATGCACGCGACCGAAAAACAGCCGAACACACGGATCATCAGTTTCAAGTTACCCATAAGCTTCAGTTGCCATCTAGATGACCTGCACATCAATCATATTAAGCCAAAGAGCTTCAAGATTGATGCTTGGCAACACTATTGATTAGCCCTGTTTCCGTTCGTCGCTTGACGTTTGTATCTTCTGAAGCTTGGTCAAGGTGCTGTTCAAATCACTCATCTTCACATTTTCCAATTTTTGCATCTGAGCGCTTCCTGCAACGTGTATCCACATATCTGCTTTCTGGGTGTTGCAATTTTCATTCCCGTAAACTTCGATGCCGTTATTGAGCTTAATAGCAAACTTGGTAGACAAATCGTGCCAATCGTCACTCGAACCATGCTTCATTGAAAAACTCTGAATTTTCATACCAGACTCAGTCTTTTGCGTTTGCTCAAGTTGAGAGTTGAAATACTCGCCTGTGTTTTGATCAAAGGCTTTAGCTCCTTCCTTCGTGCTCACAGGCTTACTCATCAAGTCTTGAAAATCACGATGGGCTTGTTTGGCTTCGCCCAAATTGCAAATCGAAAACCTGGCATCAATTCCGGCTGCAATGTTTTGCACTTCGGTTTTGACGTCAGCCTTTGGTGCCTGCGCAATCAGCTGTTCCGAAACTTTGTCCGATTGCTTGGTGCTATATATCAACTCGAGTGATGGGAGGGCGCTGGCAGAGCTAACCGAATCTGTTCTACTGGGTACAAGATTGCTCTCGGACATGAGCTGCGCGCGATCAAAGTTATCGTTGCAATGAACCTTGTCGCTTGTCGCGTTGCGTTCTGCATTTTCGAAAACTTGATTTGAAGTGCCCATTTCCCTAACCCCACCCACAATCGGAACGTGAAGCTATTACACTCTACGCGGCTGGCTCTTTCGGTTCGCGTTTGGGTCAATTTTAGGGCGGCACATTAAATCTGCAACTTACTAATGGCTAATGAAAATGCCGCAAACCCTTGACAGGAGGATGTTCAGTCTCGGTGATTATGATGTTTGCCGCGACGCTTTTCGACTTTTTCTTCCGCAGGAGAAGACACAGGAGCGGTCTCTAACACAGGAGGGTCTTTCGTGAACTGGTGGTATTCATTATCGCCAAATCTCAAATAACCTTTTTTCTCTCCACCCATTACGATGCCGAGATCTGTTGAAATTTCAGTACGCTGGGAGTTTTTAGGAAACGTGAGAACATCGTTGTTTTCTAGCCTATTTACACCATCGATGACGGCTTTGTCGTACCAAAAATTGCCAGATGATTTTGTGATGCGCACAGTCTTGATATGCTTATCTGCCGTGATTTCACAGTGATACCATGTTGCCGCACCGCGAGGCATGTTGATCATTTCAAAAAAATTGCGAAACATGTGATCTGCTACTGCCCGCGCAAATCTATTGTGCCAATCATCCCATTCGATAATCAAATTTTTCTCAATTACTCCACCGGTGAGCTTGACTTGCTGCCCGGGAGCGAATTGTATCGGCTTTGCTTTTTCGTCAGCAGATTCATCGAATTCGCCGATACTGGGTTCTAATTTTCTCAGCTCTTTACTCGATGCTGCATTTGGTGCCGCATTGGGCGCTGCATTTGGTGCTGCATTGGATGCTGCATTTGACGCTGCATTGGATGCTGCATTTGACGCTGCATTTGACGCTGCATTTGACGCTGCATTTGAACTGCTCTCAGTCTTAGATGCGTCACTTTGTGCCAAGCATTGAATTGGGTGCAGCAACGCCACGAAAACAAGACTAGATGCAGATAGGAAACGAATAGCCATAGTTAAATGCTAGCACCTAAACGGGCTAAGGATGATGTCGTAATTCGGCCGACACCATGGATGCTGTTGGCGAACTCGAATGTTTAGCGAAGCCGGCACAATATGGACTCTAGCTTGAAGG
>CAZJLR010000117.1:0-13053 GCA_964546815.1 uncultured Candidatus Obscuribacterales bacterium
CATATCATCGAACTTGATTCGGCTCCATTTTAGTTCGCCAGCAGTATCCATGGCGGCGCCCCTACAGACGAACAGGGACGGAAGACGCATGGCATCGCCCCTACAGACGAACAGGGACGGAAGACGCATGGCATCGCCCCTACAGTGCACTGTAGCAACATTGAGTTATTGAAGACACAGAAAAGTTTGACACGGGGCAGGATTGAACTGCCGGCCTGAGGGTTATGAATCCTCCGCTCTAACCATCTGAGCTACCGTGTCTCAAGCTCTGATTATCGTCCGCCCGAGCTTGGCGTGTCAAGATTAGAGGACTCTGCGAACGAATCCTGAAAACCCGCATGCCTTCAATTTTAGGACAGGACGTGGCATAGTAAAAGGTAACGAGCGGTTACAGAAAAAAAATCTTCAAATGGCATTTATAGAGATCGTCGCACTATTAGTTGTTGCCTCAGTACTGATTACAGTCTTCACCTCCGTAGGTCGGCCTGTGGCAGAACTTTTAGCAGAAAAGGCAAGATTCAAATACAAAGGTCTCGATTCAGAGGCCGAACAGCGGCTGATTACCAGAATTGAAGCCCTTGAGGAAGAACTGCGACAGACGAAAAAGCAGTTTGAAGGCGTCAAAGAAGCCGCCGAATTTGCCGTCAAAATGGTCGAAGACAAATCGCACGAAAGCATTGCGATCGAGTCAAAAAAAGAATTGGAAGAACGCAAGTCTTAAACAGCTTGCTTGGTGCTTATAAACCACTCGACAAAGTTTTTGATGCCTTGCTCAAAAGAATAGTTGGCTTCATAACCCAACAGCTTCTGCGCTTTTTCAATGTTTGCGTATGTGTATGGCATGTCACCAGTTTGGAACGGCTTGTGCTCAATCTTCGCCTTTTTGCCAAGATATTTTTCGATGAGTTGAATCATGTCCATCAACACAACTGGCTCAGAGCGCCCCAAGTTGAGAATTTCCCAACCGGAGAATGGAACTTCCATAGATTTTTCGATACCAGATACGATATCAGCGACGTAGGTATAATCGCGCTTGCTTGTACCATCGCCAAACACATCAATAGGCTTGCCACTGTCGATTAGCTTGCAAAACTTGTGAATGGCAAGGTCTGGTCTTTGCCTTGGTCCAAACACAGTGAAGAAGCGCAAATTGATTACCGGAAGCCCGCGCGTGTAATGCGCTGCATAACACAACAATTCACCAGACGCCTTCGATGCCGCGTATGGAGAAAGCGGCGTATTCACAAGATCATCTTCACTAAATGACTCTCCGCTGCGCATGCCGTAAACAGAGCTAGATGAGCCAAACACCAGGCGTGCATTGTTATCTTGCAGCAAAATATGATCGATAATTTTTTGCGTTCCAACCAAATTGATGTCCATGTATAAAGCCGGTTGTTCCATCGAAGGACGCACCCCAGCCATGGCAGCCAAATGAACAACCACATCATATTTGGCTACTGCAAATACTTTTGCCAAATCAACATCAGAACGAATATCGCCTTCAATCAACTGATAATTCGGATGTTTCAAATGCTCTCTAACATTGTTGCGTTTGATAGACGGATCGTAAAAATCATTGAAACTGTCTATGACAACAACCTTGTCGCCGCGCTCTAAGAGGCGCTCAACAAGGTGGCTACCGATGAAGCCTGCAGCACCCGTGACGAGAACATTTCGCTGCTTAGCCATAAACTTTCTCCCTTTGGTTTCTTCAGATTTTAGCGGCCGTTATTTGCCGCAGCTGCTTGCACAAAGGCTTTGAATAATTCTTCATTGCCCTGGTAATCGCGTTCGGGATGCCATTGTACTCCAATTACAAATGGACGTCCCGGCAGCTCAAGCGCCTCGACAATTCCATCTTCAGCCTCTGCTGTCGGAATCAAGCCTTTTCCAAGACTTTTGACGGCCTGGTGATGTGAGGTCGGCACGTCAAACTCTTGCTTCCCGTAAATGCTTGCCAACTTGGTTCCTGGCGAAAGCTTGACTATATGATTGTGAAATCCGTCTTGCCAGCCATTTGGACTGCTGTGTTGCACCGGTGATTCTGGAAACGCAGTGGGAATATCTTGATGCAAACTGCCACCCAAGCCGATGTTCAATATCTGGCACCCGGCACAAATGCCCAGCACAGCCAGATTTTTCTCATCCAACGAACGATTTAGCAAGCGGAAATCGAAATCAAGCCTGTCATTATGCGCAAGCTCGACACTTTCATGCTTTTCCTCACCGTATGAACTGGGGCAATAGTCATAGCCGCCGATGAGCAAAACGCCATCGAGGCGCTTGAGGAGCTCAACAAGGTCATCATCTGCCAGCGGAGGAATCAGTACCGGAATACCACCGGCTTTTGTGATTGATTCGTAGTAGTTTGCCTGAATTGTCGCCTTTTTCGGGTTGTCGCCCTCAATATCAACATTGATGCCAATAATCGCCTTCATTTCCATCCCGCTTTCAACACTGAAACACTGCAACAGAGTTGCACCAGAACAATAAAGATAGCACGGAAGAAAAGCTTAGCTATCTTTAAGCAATTCTTTGTGCAGCCTGAATCCATCAATCGAACACTAATGCTAATGTTTTGGCTGTGGCTTGACCTGTGCCAATTTTGGCGAAATGCGAGGCAATGTGAATCTCAATCAATCAGAAATAGAAGCTCTATTAAAGGATGTAGGCGCCTGGTTGACCGGTCATTTCCTTTTGGCCAGCGGGATGCACAGCAATCAATACGTGCAATGCCAGCGCATAATGCAATATCCACGCCACGGCATCATGCTTGCAGAGGCTCTTGCAGCAATGGTTCTGGAGAAAGGCTTGCAACCAATGACTGTAGTAGGTCCGGCTTTGGGCGCGATTCACTGGGAAGTATATGTTGCACATGCGTTAGATAAAGCAATGGCTGAAGATTCGGTGCGTGGCATATTCGCAGAAAGACCAGACGGCAAGTTTGAAATCAGACGCGGGCTAGAGCTGGTTCCCGGCGAGCCTGTGCTCATCGTGGAAGACGTTACCACCACCGGCGGTTCTGCCAAACAAGTCATTGAACTTGTGCGAGAACTGGGCGCAGAGCCGGTTGCAGTGGGCACAGTCATCGATAGAAGCGGTGGCACAATCGATTTCGGCATTCCATTTTTCTCTCTTGTGAAAATGGATCTTGCGTCATACAAAGCAGATTCATGCCCATTGTGCAAGGAAGGCATACCGGTGGTAAAACCAGGCAGCAGCAAGCTCACAGTGAAATAATGCCGGCGCTCTAGCTGGCACTACAGCCATTCTCAGAAGATTTACAAAAGAGAACATGTTTAAGAGTTCTGAACATTAATGTCAGCTCTTAACATGATTCAATCCATTTTAGAGTCTACGCAATTAAGCCCATATAAGGCTTCCGGCGCGAATTAATCCAAAAGCATGGGAATCGTCCCATTAAATTCCTTGCAGATCGCAAGGGGTTCTGGCACTATGGTAGAGCAGGGGGAGCAACGGGTTTTTCGAGGTGCAGGGCGCACTCTACGAGGATGGCTGTTTTGAACTCATCTACTAATTTACCAATTACTTTTAGAACAGTAAGCGAGTTTCGCCACGCGCGTGCTGCATTGCGACAACAAAACGAAGTTGTTGACGCAAGCCCTGAACTAATTCAAGACGCTGTTGTTGAGCAGGCAGAGCCGATGGGCCAGCCTGAGCAAGCGGCATGCTCAGCCATCGAAGCTGCGATGCACTTCTTCGATGCAGAGTGCAACATCGCAGCCCCAACATCATTCAGCGTAGACAACAATCAATATGGCAGTCCTGCATTATCCGAATTTTTGAACAGAGCCGTAGACTTTGAGTCTGCCTTTGAATATGCTGCCGAAGCCAATGCCGCTCAAAGCGTTGAGACAGAACTTCCAAGCAAATACAAAACCGAGATAAATGAAGAAGAAAATAGCAGCAATTGCGCTATAGCAGCGGTAGACGCAGCTAGCAATTCTTCAGAAACACAAGTTGATGAAGCCGGCGACGAAACATGCAGACTCATCGATCAAGCTGCCGTACTGAAAGACCCACAAGAAGCTTCAGCATCAGGCGCGCCCGTAGAATTCGATGAAATGGGCAGAGTATGCAAGGCGCTTTTCGGAAGCGGAGAAGCAGTTTGTTTTGTATACGACGAATCAGGCGAGCTAAGCGAATTCAATTACGCCGGTATTCAGTGGAAGAAAGAAGCCGAATGCTGGATAGCCAACGACCGCCAAACAGACTACTTAGTTGATGGCAAAATTTCAGTTTTGGAAAACGGCTCAATTCGCATTGAACGCGAAGACGTTGTGCGCATCCTCAAATTGAGCGGCACAAGAATAGACGAGCACAAAAGCGGGTCTCGCACAGAAAGCCGCAAATTGAAAAACAAGCCGTCTCCATATGATTTGCTTGCAAAAGCCAAAGCAGTTAATTCACTCTGGCTCAGTTCAAGACAGACAATCAGACACCCCGAGCATACAGCGCAGTCTGCGCCGTTGAAGCTCGATTTGCTAGATCAACAGAAAACAAAATTGTCTGCACCAAATTCAATGATTCCTTCAATTGCAGAAGTGCAATCGCCATGCAACGCCGCAGCAAATCTCACTTGCGTGCCCTCCGCACCAATCGAGCTGCGCTCGATGGAACGCAGCGACAAATTGAGAGCACTGGAAGACCAGCTTCTTGAAGCCGAAGAAAAGCAAGCCTCAATCGGCAGTGCTAGACTGCGTATTCTCGAAAGCTGGTTGAAAAGCTCGTTGTGGATTACAGACAGAGTTGTAGGTCAAAGCTCACCAAAACATTTGGTTCAACTTGATCAACTCGCAGACCTTTATTTCGAGCAACAACGCAACGACCTTGCAGAACTCACACATTTGCGCGCTCTGCATATTCGCGAACAATTTTACGGAAAAGGTCAGCCCGAATTGGCAATCAGCATCAGCGGCTTGGCGAAAATCTACGAAGCCAGAGGCAATTACATTCGTGCCGAAGAGATGTACAAAGAAGCCATCTCGCTGCAAGAAAGCGGATTGCGCAAAATTCTTTTCCTGTATTCCGAAAGAGTAATCGACAGCGCCAAACTTACAAAACAAATCGATGCAATTTTCGCCAGCATCACAGACCTTTCGCGCATGTACGCTAAACTCGGAAAAGCAAGTCAGTGTGCAGTTGTGTGCGAGAAAGCAATAGGTCTTGCAGGCGAAATCGCAGAACGCGAACCGTCAGTAGCGGAAAACGAACTAAAAGGCTGCATCGACAAACACATCGACGAAATGAGATTGCTCAGCATCTAAGACCAGATCTGCACGGCCGGCACCATCCGATCCTGTACGCCCGGCGCCATCCGACCATCTGTAGGGGCGACGCACGGGATACTGCTGGCGAACTAAAATGGAGCCGAATCAAGTTCGATGATTTGAGCTAAGAGCGTTCCACCTGGGGGCGCAGGCATCCTTGCCTGCTTCTTCGCCAATAGCTGCCCGAAGCAGGCTGGAAGCCTGCGCCCCCAGGGCTCCCGCCCTTCAAGCTAGAGTCCATATTGTGCCGGCTTCGCTAAACATTCGAGTTCGCCAGCAATATCCATGGCGTCGCCCCTATAGATGATCGCGGCCCGTTTTCTACCAGAAGTGGTGGTCTAGTTTGCGGTGGTGTTTTATGTCATGCGAGTCTTTAACACCTCGCACTGTCGCATGTTCACCAGCCCCCAACACGGCTCCTGTGGCGGCTGTAGTGCCGAGCAGCGGGGCGGCTAGTCCGCCGGTGGCAACTCCAAATCCGGCGGCTTTTAGAACACGGCGCATTCTCGGATGATTTGGAAAAAACCATCGATGTTCTCCATCACCGGCAAACGCTGGCGTGGAGATTGAGCTTAAGAAGACCGCAGTCAAAATAAATGCTTTTGATTTCCCCAGTTTACTCATAACGCTTCCTCCGCCGATTGAGACGCCAAGTAATAGCTGGGGTTCCTCTCATATCAGCTAGCTTAGGCTTTCACCGACAAGGGAAGATTATGAAAGTCTGCCGGAGCAAATTGAATGAAAAAGTCGCACAAATTGATTATCGCCGCGATATCGACAATATTTGCGATGCACGTAGCGCCCGCTCTGTCACAAGAGCAAGACACAACTACTAACAAAGAACCAGGCAGTGCTGCACCAGGCTCACAAAGCGGCGACCCTTATGGCTTCAAAAAAATCGGCGACGCAATGGACGAACTTAGAAGCAAAGGCAGCGTTTCGCCCGAAACAAAACAATCGCTTCGCGAAATTCAAGAGCGCGGTGAAAGAGCCAAAGTGAGCCTCGACAGAGACAAAGTAGGCAGAGATGACCTTCGACAGGCAAGAAACCTGCTTTTGCAAAAGCAATACAAATCAGCAGACTCATACTTTCGCAAGGCGCTAGAAGCGAGGCAAAGAGCATTTGGCGCCAATGATGTGCTTTGCGCCGACCCGCTCTCAGGACTTGCAGATACCTACGCGCGACAGGGCTGGAAGGCTCAAGCAATTCAATTGTATTCACAAGCAATCCAAATCGAAGAAACGGCAGTTGCAAAATCGCGCGGGCAGGCGCCAGACACTTTGGCGCAAGTCGAATCAGATTACATCAAGCAACTTTTGATTAGCGACCTTACTCGAATGGCAAACGCCTACGAAGAACTCGGCAAGCTGGCAGAATCGGAAAGTGCATATAAGCGCGCTTTGCCCCATGTCCAGACATTCAATGGGGCCATTGCATCGTACCTCCGCTCAAGCACATACTCCGACTATGCAAAGCTGCTTCACAAAATGCACAAGGAAGCAGAAGCAAAAAAATGGGAAGCCGAATCTAAAAGACACTAGCTTCAACGCATTCCAGAAACTCTTTTGCTTTTCTGCGGAGTTAATGTCAAGACTGGTTGCAAGGGGGTTGTTTTCCGTAGACGACCGGTCTAGTATAGGATAAGAACAACTGAGAAAGCTAATCCCTGCATCAGCAAGGGAGCGGCTTTCATTGGACTGCCGGAATTTTGACCAGGCTCACTCGTCGCCACCAAGCGAAACTCTGCGCCTCTTTTGAAAACTAGCAGAGCAGGAGAACAGCGATGACAGACAAAGCATCAAAAATGAATTTGATTGCGGCATTTACAGCCGTCTACTTTTTCTGGGGCTCTACATTCCTCGCTATTCGCTTTGCTGTCGAAGCCATTCCACCATTTTTCATGGCAGGCGTGCGTTTTGCCATAGCCGGCGGCATTCTTTATGCCTGGGCTCGATTCAAAGGCGCGGCGCTGCCGTCGCTAAAACAATGGATTCCGGCTTTTGTGATTGGCACACTTTTGCTGGTTTGTGGCAACGGTGGTGTTGTGCTTGCTGAGAAAACCGTCCCATCAGGGCTGGTATCGCTCATGGTGGCAATGGTGCCAGTATATTTTGCGCTCATGGAATGGTGCAGACCAGGCGGGTCTGCTCCTGGAGTCAGAGTCAGCATCGGCTTACTCGTTGGAGTGCTGGGCTTGCTCTTGCTAGTCGGCCCGGCAAATATTTTCGGCGGCAGCTCAAACATCGACTTGAAAGGCGTCGCCTTCGTGACCGTGGGCTCACTTTGCTGGTCGTTTGGATCGCTCTATTCACGCACGGTCAAAATAGCCGAGCACCCCGCAATGGGAGTCGCGATGCAAACTCTGGCGGCTGGCTTGGTTTTGTTATTGATTTCTGTTTTGACAAACGAATCTCAACAGCTAAACATAGCCGCGCTTTCGCCCAAAGCACTACTTTCAGTTGCGTACCTTATTGTATTCGGCTCCATAATTGGCTTTTCGGCATACATCTGGCTGCTGCAAAACGTAAAATCGACAATGGTGGCAACATATGCTTATGTGAATCCAGTCGTTGCAGTATTCCTTGGCTGGCTCATCGCGGGCGAAACAGTCAGCGCACAAACTGCAATAGCAGCCTCGGTGATATTAGTGGCAGTATGGCTCATCACTCAGGCTAAGCCTAAACCAGTTCCACAGGTAGTGCTACAAACTGAACAGCAAGAATTGGAACCGAGCAGGAAATAGATTTCCTTATGTCACAACGCGTTGCGCTCTGCTCACCAGATCAACAAGATCCATCAGTCCGCGATTTCTAATTATGTTCTGCTGGGCAATTGAAATGTTAGACATGTTGATTTGCAATCCGTTTTGAGCAAGCACCTCAACCACCTTGGGTACGTTGCCCGCCGCCTTAACCGTGTTTGGTTCGACGTTTCCAAACACCGAATAAGCATAGTTTGCGAGATTGCAATGTGTTTGGTCAAGCTCATCCAAACCACCGCCATTTGCGACGAAACTGTGCATAGCTTCCATAATTTCTAGATTGTGCGAAACGCCTTGCATACCGTGATTTCGAGCCACAATTTTCATCGCCATGCGTGCACTGCTAGAATGATGCCCTCCACCGTTTGCAACTCGTGGTTCAATGAAATCGAAAACCGGAGCAGCTGTGTCCGGCTTAGAAACCGCACTCAGATTGATTCCATGCCCGTGCATACTTCCAAGATTTGCCGAGGCTTCTTCAAGGATCATCTCAATGGTTTCCTGCGCAGTGTGTCCTTGCAAAGGCATGATAGAAGCAGAAAGATCTGCGATTGAAGAGTACGATGCATTCGGATTGCCACCGATGAGCACCCCCATACGATGCGCAACTCTCGGCGCGGCTTGGCGGAGGCTCGAATAACTGGTTACCAGGTCGGCCTTAGTTTGAGATGCTAGACCAGAGCTTAAAGACATAACTTTTGATGAAGATGGCATCAAGAAATCTTCTTGTCCGCCGCTTTGATAAATTGCCAACGCAGTCTGCAAATCAGCAGCTGGAAGTGCACGCGCAAGCTCACCATGAGCCCGTTGAAATGCATCATCATCCATGCCACCATACATTGCCTTGGCTGTACCATACGTTGCCCACAAAGCAGCATTTGCTCCTGCCTTTTTCCGAGTGGGCGGCATCGCCTGCACAACCGGATGCTGCATAGCGCCGGAGGTCGCAGCGTTTATCGGCATTCCGGCAGCGACCAGTTGTTTCGTTGCAGGACCAACGCTGCGATTCCACGGAGAATCTACAGCATCAGGATTCAAATATGAATGCAGCGCGCTGGCATTTTGCGCAGCGCCCCAATCACCATATCGTTCGCGCAAATATTGTGTATAGCCATTGCCGACTTGCCCACTTACATAAGCATTAGAGCCAAGAACAGCCTCAGCAAACGCCGCCTTATTCAATTGCTGCTGACCACGCGGAGTCGTGACCCATGCTTTGTTGGTGCAATCCAACCAATTAGCAGCCATCTTATCGAGCGCGCCCGCAGGCTTATGAGCACCAGAAGCAAAAGCTGAATTCATCGCAGCTTCTTTGGCACGACCATCTTTTTCAGTAATGTTGTCTGAGAATGCCGCAGCAAAAATTGATTGCACAGCTTTCAGGGGGCTGGCATTTTTTGCGATGTTCACTCCTTCGATACCATTATCGAGCGTACCTAAAACAGAAGTGGAAGCCTGATTGAAACGCATTCCGAAACCACTATCTCCATTCATCTTATCTAGGAATTTATCGATATTTGATTTAATGCGGGCGCCCGGAGTCATGCTGGTATGACCCGGTTGATTGAGGAACGGGGAGGGACCGCCAGCTGCACCAGCAGCCCCGCCGGCAGCAGCACCGGCACCTGGCGCACCTGCAGCACCAGCGAGTTGAGCGTTTCTCAGCGGTGGACCCTGCTGTGCGTTTGCCGCAGCTTTGCCTGCAGCAGCCTGTGCACCGTTAGTTCCAGCCTGAGCTGCCGATGAAGCAGGATTTACAGGTGGGCACGAATTTTGCCCAATGCCCGTTGTTGCTCCTGGCTGGTTCAAACTAGTTTTTAGACTTTGTCCACCATTTGCCGCAGCGGCAGCCGCCGCATTTGCTGCACCACCAAGCGGTACCGAGGACAAAGTCGAAGGGTCAAGTGCATTGCTACGATCAAGTGCAAAACGTCCTGCCACAGTTTCAGCAGCATTTTTCATACCTGCAATACCTGTGCTCAACGTTTTGAAAATAGACCCACCTGAAACGAAATCAGAAGCAGGGCTTATTTGGGCGCGTCCCAAGAAGCTGGGCACTTGAATCATGAGTTGCAAAACACCAATAGCAAGCAGAATTTTGCCCCATGGATTGTAATCAGACACAACAACAATCGACAACACCTTCAACAAGCCCACCCAGACGAATGTCCACAAGCTGGTTTCAACGAAAGCTTTCACATAAGTGGTGGCATAGCTCTCAGTATCAGGTGTAGCAAAAAACACAAGAAACACGGGAGCAAACATATATTGAGCAGTAAGCAGTGCTGTTTGAACGGCCTTCAAAACCACGATATAAACCAGCTCGGCAAGCAAGATGCTTCCCAAAATGGTGAAAATTAGTGACGAAGCAAAATAGAACAAATCGCCAACAAAAATTCCTGGAAAACCAAGAGCCAATTTCGCGATCACAGGAGCAACCACCATTGTCGCACCAGCGCCGGCTGCGACGACACCGCCGCCCATTGCAGCCACAAGCGTATTGCCAATATTCAACATCGTTGTAGGGTCGCCAAATATTGCAATAATCATTTCGTTCGAAATTTGTATTTCAAACGCATAAATCGTCGGCCATGCCAACATCAAACCGGCAGTAAAAATCAAGCGCCCTACCGGCCCCATCAAATTGCCGGCACCACCCCAGGCGGCGTCGGCCCAAAATTTCCATATGCAACAAATAAAAAGCAAAAGCAAAAGGTCGATAGCAATTCCGTACATCACATCAGCACCCTGTCTAACCAGGCGCGATATGCCATCATCTGGAGATCCATTCAAACCGTTTACCGCAATGTTTGGGTTTAGAACAAAAGTAAGAAGGGCTTTCGACAGCAATCTTATGCAGTCCTTGAGCCAGTTCTGAAACTCCGTCATCCATTTGCCAAACAACTGACCTATGTTTTGAAAAAGGTTTCCAACCAGATCATCTTTCCACCATTGATGGAGTCCCTTGTATGTATCATTTACAGAACCCAGGCTGAAGTTGAGAATGTTGTTGGCGGCCTTTTGAACTGTAGAGCCTTCGCCCTGTTCAGCGGCCTGCATAGCAAGACTAGTGACACCACTATCAAAGACATTAGGCGCATATTTGCCAACAAGAATATCTTGGACGCCAGTATTGATCGACTGTTGATTCAGAACCGCAGCCTTTCTAAGCTGATCTAGCTCTACTGCTGTATCTGAGTATTTACCTGGCACCGTGTTCTGCGTCGATTGTGCATCTGGTGCAACAGGTATTCCATCTCCAGATGGCGCTTGAGCAGCACTCTGAGTAACAGCCTTTGTTTGAGCCAAAACAGATGCAGTACTCAAATTTGCAAAAGCAATAAACCCAATGCAAATCAGCGCATGGAATCTTCTAGAATCTATGTTGCAAGAATTCTGCCTAAACGTCGTCACCAGCGCATGTAAAAACATGCGCATAACATTCTCAATCATAAGCCCATCCCTAACGAAAACTAGTCACGCTTACTTCGGATTTCCCCGCGGGTCTTTCTCACCGTAGACCTCGTCTTGATCGCCATTGGCAGGCAATTCGGGGTCGTGCTGTTCGCGATTTGGGTCTCTTCCATTCGGGTCGGCACCATGCACTGGAGGCAAAGGAGCCTCTGCAGCAAGTGCCACCATCACAGAAGATTCACCATTATCATCATTTAGCCCAGGCATCACAAACACAGGAAACTCAGTGTAATAGCCAGGAAGCGGAGACAAATGCGCAGCAGCTGCTGCAGGCACATTCATGTATACAGTTTGCCAACCAAAACAGTAAGAAAGAAATACAAGAGACAACCAGAAAAACGGTAAACTCCACTGCAACTGCCGTTCTTGTTTGCTTCCTGCATTTTTTGCAGAATTCACATCAAATAAATTTGTACCAACGAACCGAATCTTCCTCAGCTCGCCGCTGAGTCGTAACCAACCTGATTGAACCATTTACCCTTACCCTGTAGCCTTCGAAATCTGCCAACCCCAAGAACTCCAGGTCTTGAATTTGTTCAAGCCATTAATAAAATGACCTGCTTCGATATTGCACAAAGTAACAGAGGGTTCTGAAAGTTGATTGAAATGCAGACTTACCCTTGAGTCGTTAGGAATAAGCTGAAAGAATATTCAAGCTACTTCACTTAATTGGCAATTTCAATTAGCATGGACGGTGGAGTTAGCCTCCGAAATAACCTGGGAGTAAATCTTGCCAAAAATCCTACTGGCTGATGACGACGTAACGCTTGCAACCAACATAGCGGACTTTTTGAAAATGTCCGACTATCAAGTTGACACAACATTCAGCGTAGACGAAACCGTCTCTATGATGAATGCTTTTGAATACGACCTAATCATGCTCGATTGGGAATTCCCCGACGGTGCGGGCATCAACATCATAAGCAGCTTCAGAAACAAAGGCGGAATGACGCCAATCTTGCTGCTAACAGGCAAAACTTCAATCGAAGATAAAGAGCGCGGACTTGATGTCGGTGCCGACGATTACATGACAAAGCCGTTTCATATGAAAGAGCTGATTGCAAGGGTTCGCGCCTTGCTTCGCCGCCCAGCAATGATGAAGGGCGACGAGCTTCATGTTGGCAAGCTAACTTTAAAAGTTGATACCAGACTTGCATACTTGGAAAAAGCAGAAATCAAATTGCAGCCGATGGAATTTTCGGTGCTTGAATTTTTCATGCGCAACCCTGGCAAACCATTCAGCCCCGAAAAAATCATCGAACGCGTTTGGGAATCTAGTACCGATGTGACGCTTCATGCCGTTTACTCATGCATGAAACGCCTCCGCAAGAAGCTGGACAAACCTGGCGTAGAATCAATGTTTCGCACTGTTCCTGGCGTTGGCTACGAATTGATTCAACCACGCGATTGATTCATCGACGCAATTTTGTACGAGCGACGCCATGCACCCCGCCTTGTACGGGCGACGCCATGGATACTGCTGGCGAACTAAAATGGAGCCGAATCAAGTTCGATGATTTGAG
>CAZJLR010000118.1:0-12996 GCA_964546815.1 uncultured Candidatus Obscuribacterales bacterium
AGTCGCTCTCTTCGTTTGCGACTCACCTTATGCAAATAAGAATAGCAGCGCATCTTAGCTTTGAGAACTCCCCCAGAATATTGATGATAGCAATCAAATGATCTACAAAAACTGAGATGGCATCTAGACTGAAAATCAAAAAAGCTTTGTCAGGCACTCGGCCTTACTGATGTACAAGGTATTCGCATGATTTATTCAGAAATACATCCAAGAGAGCTCCGTTGCAACCACAATGTAAGAGCAATGGACATACACCATATATAGTGGCTCTCAAGTGGTTCTAATTATCAGAAACGCTTAAAGTTTGAAATGAGCAGTTCGCCTCAGAACCTAATTCAATCAACTCGCAATCGAGTCCACTGAAAAGCGTTATAAAAAATCACTGTGCTTACTCTTCGTACCTGCTCCACCCCGCAGGGCTTTTGCCAACAAGGTGCTTGCTAATATCGCCATGTAAATGGTCAACCATTTCAGCTCTACCAGTCGATTCCACCAGTAGCAATCTGGAATTTTCCTCAACCACGGTTCTTTCACGGCTGGAATGGCTCGACATTACGATGGTCTTTTCTTCATGTTGTCCTGGCAATGAAGACTTCGCCCAAATAGATCCGCCTTCCCAATTTGTTCCGCCTGATACAACTACCTTGGGCAACTTGCCATTAGCCTCCAGTTGTCTCAACTCCTTTTGGACGTCTTCGGCGAGCTTCTCATTTGATTTGCAATAGCTTCCATCAGCGTTCTTCGTACCGAAAGTTTCGGCAGTCTCTTGCAATGCAGTGAGAGCTTGCAGATCGTCCGGATTCTTCAAGGCACGGTCAACATCATCTTGAATTTTTGCCGCAAACTGCTTTGGGTCAAGATTGGCATCGGCTGAGGCGCCCGAAGGCTCAGGCTTACTGTTCATTATCTTGTCAAAGAAAGCTAGATCGAAATGCTTGTTCTCAGCAAGCTCTTCTCTCCAGTTAGCTATTCGACCTAACTCTATATCTGAACTCATAGCCATCGTCCTTGCAAAACAGGCGCGCATACTCGACTTCAGAATAAATTTCCTGGTCTAAAAAACTCCGGAAGGTTCTGTGCACATTTAGTGAAAGCTGTTATGTAAGCTAGATTGCGATAGTCTCGATTAGCCGAAGTTCTTCGTCTGACAAAGTAAAACCGGTACAAGCGAGGTCTTCTTTCATGTGTTTCGAATTTGTTGTTCCAGTAAGAGGCAACATTCCAATTTGCATTGAAAAGCGGAAGATTACTTGCGCAGCCCCGGCTTTAACTCGCGACGCAATTTGGCGAACGCGACTGTCGGACATTACTCCAGAGTTAGCTGTAAGCAGTGAGAACCCTTGATAAATAATTTTGTGTTCTTCGCAAATGTCCCGGACTTCTTTGTCCCAACCTGTAATAGCGTAACAACGGTTCTGCACTAGCATCGGTTTCGTGATTGCTTTGGCGCAAAGCTGCCTGAGCTGCTCAGCATTTACATTGCTAACCCCGATAATTTTGGTTTTACCCTGTTTATAGAAATCTTCAATCGCGGCCCAGACTTCCCAATCAGAAGGACCTAGCCCATTTCTGGAATATGGACCGTGCAATATATATGAATCCAAATAATCGGTGTGCAGATGTTGCAGCGAACTCTCAAACGATTGTTTTACCTGTGTCGTGAGGTCTGCCTTGGCGTCATAAGGAGTCCTGTGGTCTTGACCGTTTACTGACGTAAACTTCGTTTGCAGAAACAAAGAGTCACGACTTACACCATCTTGCTGCAAGTCCTTAAGCGCATCACCAACAAGAGCTTCCTGATAGTGAATCAATTGGTTAGCAGTATCAATCGCAGTGAAGCCTGCTTTAACCGCCTCTTTTACAAGACGGGTTGTCGCGTCTTTCTTCCACGCTGTGCCATACATGAATTCAGGAATTTCGACCTGGTTGTATGCAATCAAACTCATCGCTTCCTCTTTGTGTAATGCGGCTAAACAAAAACACCACCCGAAATAAATCGCGGTGGTGTTTAAGCTACTTGTTTGGCTGCCTCTTGCTGGAGGCTCAGTATTTCATTACGCTTCAGCCAATCCTTCACGTAACGCGGGCTCTGCTGCTGATGTTACCGGAATGCGCATTCCTGCTGTTTCCACATCGCCCCTCGGCTCAAAGTCGGTCTCTTTGTTTTCGACTCACCGTTTATGCAAATAAGAATAGCAGCAGCACATAGCTTTGAGAACTACCCCAGAATATAGATGATAGCAATAAAAGATTTCTCTGAAGATGTGGCTGCGACCGACGCTAAAAATCACAATTATTTGTCAGGCGCTCGGCCCTTCATATCGGCAATACCTTTGGCAACGAGGCTCAGTGATCCGTTAAACAATACATGGAAGTCACTTGAGGGGCGACGCCATGCGTCGCCCGGACCTTAAGCTGCGGTGCTCTCTTAGACAGGTTCGCTCTACAAAATTGCTCAAAGCAAAATGGATTGCAGAATCCGGCTAATAATATGAACGTACCTGTTATATGTATTGGAATCCGGTACGCTCTTTATTAAGTGGACCAAGAGCGTAGCCAGCATAAACCGATTTCATGCGGAGACTCAGTTAGATGCCAGACGAAGCCGAAAAGAAGCTTGAAAGTTCTTCCGAGTCACAATCATCAAAAGTCTCCGACACAGTCGTGAAGGAAGCCGATAAGGGAAAGCCCGAGCTTGTCGAAAAACAGAAAGAGCAGAGCAATTACTTGAAGCTGGGTGGAACAAGCGGCATCACCAACGAATTTGGCAAGCCGCTCTACATGATTTCCGAAAACGAAACCGGCAAACAAAGCGCAGACAAATCGACACTCGACAGCATCCAATCGCAAATTGCAGATATTGGCAAACCCAGAGAAGCCAACATCAATTTCGACAACTCGATTGCTAAGCCAGCCGATGCCGGCGTCGCTACGAAGCCTGCAGATGGCAGCGCAATAAAGCCAGCGGATTTCATCAACTCAAATCAAGCTGACAGCATCGCAGCAAAACCAGCCGATAGCAGCGCCGCAGATCCAGCTGAAAGCATTGCTGCGAAACCAGCCGATAGCTCGATAGCAAAACAAGCGGATGGAAGCAGTGCAAAACCTGCTGACAGCACCGCGCCTGCGGCAAAAGATGCAGGGACTTACTATGGTGAAGATCTCAATAAAGACATTGAACCTGGCTATCACACTGCAAAAAAAGGTGAAACTCTTACGAGCATTGCTAGAGATCATCTCGGACCTGGGGCAACTCCAGATGACATCAAAAAATATACGACTGAAATCGCTAAACAAAACGGAATGGACCCAAACAAACCCGGCAACTTCGAAGGAAAAGAACTCTCTTTGCCCGGCAACACCAAAGACGGTGGCTACATTTCGCAAACAGACTATTACAAAAAGACTGTCTGGAAAGACGGCTCTGCCAAAACAGAAAGGTGGGATGGCCGAACAAGCGAGCGCCACCCCACTGGCGACGGCGGCTATACAGAAAAGCACACTGGTCCCCGACCAGAAGACAACTACGGGCTAGAGAAAACAAAAGACGGTAAGTTTCTAATTGCAGATAAGCCCGGCGATAAACCAGTTGAAGTAACACCAGGTAGCGAAGACGTAAGAGTTGAGCGCAGCAAACTAGAACAATTGGCCGAAACAAAAATCAAAGACCCTGAGAAACTTGCTAAGTTTCACGCAGACATGTTGCGCTTCGAAGAGCGGGCAGGAAAGCAAGATCCACCGCTCAGTCCAAAAGAAATCGCAGACACTTACAAGCAAGAACAGCGCTTAATGAATGCGACAGGCGATTCGCCATTAAAAGAGGGCGATAGAATCAAGTTGGCCGAGCAGGTAATGAGTCAGGCTGCAACACCAACGTCGATAGACCAGGGGCAACATAACTCTTGCAGCGTCGCCACAGTCGAATCTAGGACATACACAAGGTCGCCCGCAGAAGCTGCACGCCTTGTCACCGATGTTGCTACCACAGGCAAGTACACCACCCCTGATGGCACCGTTGTAAACGTTGACCCAAAAGATATTCCGGCACGAGATCAGGAAGCACAAAACAATCCTCCCAACGACGGCGACAGAAGTCACGCAAGCCAAATATTTCAAGTGACGGCAGTAAACAGCTACTATCAGACGCACGGGTTCGATTATAAGGACGCAAACGGCGTCGACCACCACGTGCCACCCGGCAAACTCAAGTATGAACAAAACGAAGTAAAGCCTGGGACAAACCCTCCAGAAACAGGCGAGCGCCTTGTGGATACTTCTACAACTCCACCGACGACTATCATGTCCGATTGGAAAAACAACACGCCAATGAGAGGACCAGAACTCAAAGACGGCGCAATTGCAGAAACAAGCGACAAGATTAGCGGCAAGAACGACACGGTTTATTTAGGTCACGACAAAGCTGTTGATGGCGACAAAAGCAAAATCACAACTTTTGAAAATGAAGAGCAAATGAAAGAAGCCCTTGCAAAAGCGAAGGCAGAGCATAAAATGCCAGTGATCATGCGGGTTCACACAGGTGAAGAACCATTTTTGCATGATTCTGGTGATGGAAAAGCCGGCGGATCTGGAGGCTGGCATGTTGTGACTATCACCGATTACGATGAGAAAACAGGGCGAGCAAAGATAGACAATCAGTGGGGTTCGAAAGTCGACCATGCTTCAGGCAACGAAGTAAGTTCGCATGATTTATTTATGTCCTCACGGGCGCCAGACTACAAAGAAACGACTTTTGGTTTTACCACCGGCGGCACTGAGCATGATTTGAAAAAGGATGTTGAGTACGATCGAAAGCATAACTCGGTTGACACGCGAAAAGAGCTTGAGCTGATTCGCATTGAACACAAAAATGGCGAACTTTCAGACAAAGACTACAACGAACAGCTCAAGAAAACTATGGATGATGCCAATGAACGTTGGGCCAAACAAAAAGCCGATGGGACATTCAACCAGAGCGAGCATGACAATGCTGTGGAAAAAGTAAAAGACATGACTGCTGCAATTCCTCCAGAACAAAGACTGGATATTTTGCAAAAACAATATCAGCGCAATTTTATGAATTCTTGCGAGTACGATGATGCAATGGTGAAAAGCTTTCGAGATTTCAGTGCAAAAACACCAGCCCCCGGCACAGAAGAGAAAAAGGCCTTTGCTGAAAAATACAAAGAGATGCTCAACAATTTGCCTGAAGACCGGCGCCAGGAGATTTTAGAAAGATGCAAATAGACATACTTGAGCTTCTGGAAGCACGCATCGAGCAAAACGCAAAACGAGGAAACAGATCGCTCGGGCGGGACAATTATGGACAAATTTCAAATATGGCCATGCCGGCAGGCTGGGTTCCGGGCGAGCAAATCGACAATTTTGTCGGCAACAGTTCATACAAACAATTCCACCCTGCAACCGATAAAAATGTCCGCCTCAGCTTTTATTACCGAGGTCGGCGGACAACTGCAGCATCTGGTCAGCGCTTTCACGCATTGCTTAAAGAGCCTTGTCACTTACTCTCGCGCAAAGAAATTGATACTCTGGCTGAAATCATTCGCGACAAATCAAATCAAGCTGATTTCAGAATGCAAAGTGCACGAACAGAAGACATAAATGGCAAGAGAGTATTGGTCATCGAAGGCCGCTATAACGAAATTGAACAAGACTGCCGCAGTATGTTTGTTGACGCAGATGCAAGCACAGGAACAGTTGTGCAAGAAATTTCCTACCAGGCGCCCAAAGCATCGTTCTACCGTTATTACGGTCAAGCTAAGGGTGCTATGGACTCAATCCAGTGGAAATAAATAAAGTTTGGCCAGAAATCATCTAGAATAGCGGGCAGTAAAACCTATTACTGTTCATGATGTTGGTAACAATTCGCGATGAATACATTATTTCCGGCAATCGAGCCATACAATTCTTTCTATCTTCCTGTCACAGAGCCGCACAAACTTTATGTTGAAGAAGCAGGAAATCCCAACGGTCAACCGGTGGTTTTCTTGCATGGCGGGCCGGGCGGTGGTTTCTCGCCAACCCATAGAAGACTTTTCGATCCGGCAAAATATCGCATAATTCTTTTCGATCAGCGCGGTGCAGGTAAAAGCACTCCTCATGCCAGTTTGGAGAACAACACTACCTGGGACCTTGTTGCAGATCTCGAAGTTTTACGCAAGCACCTCAAAATTGATCGTTGGCTTGTATTTGGCGGTTCGTGGGGAAGCACTCTTGCGCTGGCATATGCCGAAACTCATCCCGAGCAAGTTACAGGGCTAATTTTGCGTGGCATCTTCCTATGCCGTCAAGAAGAAATTAAGTGGTTTTACCAGGGCGGAGTTGATTTGATTTACCCAGATCTTTGGGAAGAATATATCAAACCCATCCCTGTAGAAAAACGCCACAAAATGGTGGAAGCATACTACGAATTGCTTGATGGTCCTGACGAAAAAGCTAGATTGCAAGCGGCTAAAGCGTGGAGCGTGTGGGAAGGCTCTACGGTTAAACTGATACCAAATGCTGATGTAATCTCATCGTTTGAAGATGATTTAAAAGCATTAGCAATGGCGAGAATCGAATGTCATTATTTCATCCACAATTGCTGGTTTGAAGAAGACCAGTTAATTAAGAACGCGTCGCGAATTCGGCATATTCCAACATGGATTGTCCACGGACGCTATGACGTAGTATGCCCGGTGAAAAATGCCTGGGACTTGCACAAGGTATTTCCAGAAGCGAAGTTGCAAATAATCCAGGACGCCGGGCATGCTTTTGACGAGCCAGGAATATTAAGCGCGTTGCTAAATGCAGCCAACGAAGCCATTGGGCTCAGTTAGCCAGCAATAATCATCCTCATGGCCGATAGCCGGAACTTTCGGATGCTGTGATGATAGTTTCGTATCCCTATTTTGCTTTGTAACATTGGACTATCAATATCCGCACGTCGCACTGACAGTAATGACAGAACTCGCATCAAAGGAAGGCGACTGCGCCTTAGCCATTCTAGCTACTGCTAGTGGACTAGGATGCGAACCCAGTGGGCATCTGGGAGTTGAGGCCGATTTTACCTGCAAGTCTGAAGGTGCACTCGCAAAGCTGTTGGACAAACCGACCTTTGACACCATCATGATCGAGGTGTCTAGACGGGAAAAGGAAGGCACACTGAAGCCGTGCGAATCTTCATCGGAAACTCGAGTACTAACTTGCTTCCAAAAATGTCCGTTGCTGATGGATTTGGTACTGCAAGCAGACAAGTTGAAGGATCGTCCAGAGCTTTAATTACTGCTTTGGGCAATTACAGTTGATGTAGCGAATTCATGCTCATGGCTGATGCTTAGGACCCAGTCGCTAAGTCCTTTCTGCTTTGCGATTTCAATTGCGCGTCCATGCAGTTTAATTGTTGGCTCACCTGAAGCTAAGCGAACAATCTCGAAGTCCTTCCAGCCGACTCCATACCAGCCTGTACCAAGAGCTTTAGAAGCAGCTTCTTTGGCAGCGAATCTACCAGCCAACCTGCCGAATAAATGTCTTGGCTGGCTTAGCACGTACCGCTTTTCCTGCGCAGTGAGAATACGATCTAAGAAGCGCTCACCAAATCGTTCATACGCAGCTCTAATGCGTTTTACAGAGCAGATATCAGTTCCAACTTTCAACAACAAATTTGCTCCAGAGGCTGTCAATTTGAGTATAAATGATTTCTCCTGGTTCCCCCCGAAGAATCTAGATATATACATTAGGCATACATCGCATGTCTCTTAGAGCGCTCAACGACATCCTTCAGATATCTTGTGCGCACAATACGCCCGAGCCATAAGTCACATGAAAGCCAAACCGCCTGCCATTGATTTCAGGAGGACTCGTGTGAGTTATCGAACGAATTGTCAGCGCTGCACAATGCGACTTTGATCTGATACCACAATTGTTTGTGAGTCTTGTGGCACGACTATTTGCTTTGGAGGCTCAATGCCGACATGCTTGTGACCACCAGCCTCGTAATGCGGAGGCAAAGGAGGCACAGTGTCTGGCTCGGTCTCAATAATTTCAATTACTTCGGGTCGACTTGGTCGCCCAAAATCAGGGTTGAGCGCCAGGAATAAAGCAGCAGCAAGTGCCAGCACGCCCACGCCTAACCAGTATTGGCATAACGCCGCAGGGAAAATTACAAATGCCACATAGAGCAGAAAAGCCTTCGTTTTGTTGGCTTTCTGAATATCGTTAGCAATGTAATTGAGTTCTTCTTCGTTTAAGTCTTCCATTAGTCTGAGTTCAGCTTCAACCACCCATCCCCAGTTTCCATATCAGCGTACAACGGGTCAACGGGAAAACCACGAGTGAACCTGCGCCCATGAATGACTCGAAATCACTGCCTAAACTGCATACTCTCTTTTTATCGCCAGAGCGAAAGGCGCATCAGAAGCCAATATCGACATCTAAGTCAAATATCGCAGAAAGTACAAACCCTGCATCGAATGAAACAGAATTAGTATTAGCACGCATTCAAAAACCAGCAATATTACCTATCGCCAGGTGCTTTACGCACATGATCAAAGGGACTTTCATTTCGGTTTTTGATAATTGATTGGTAGTCTGAAGGCTTAAACAAAATATGATTTTGCCATGGTGAATCATCACTAGAGTGGCTGTCTGCGGGATTACTTGGTTTCTCCTTCGGCAGCGGTGCGATTTCTACGTTCCCCTGTTTTTTATCTGCAGGTTTTGCTGTCGGCTGTGAATTGTCTTTTTGAACCTGCTGCGTTTGCCTCAAAGATTTCTCTACTGAGCCGACATACAAATTGGGCAAGCTCATATGCGGGTCGCCAATCTTATCGAGGCTCACGGTGCTCTTTCTGAAGTTAATAGGATGTGCAGCAAGTTCATCGAATGTCATAACTTTGTTGGAATGGCTTCGGTCATCCATAACAACATTTGTAGGAAGTCCAGACTTAGTGAGCATGTCCTTGATTCTATCGGCTTGTGCCTGACTGTTACCCACTGTGCCGTAGTAGATGTTGTTGAATTGTTTGTTGCCAGTGCTCAAATCTTTGATGTTATCTTTGATCCAACTGTCAAAGCCAGAGCCATTGTAGAGTGAGTCCAACAAAGTGATGCTCTTAACTTTGTTACCCAAGCCATTTTTATAGATTTCACTTTCAGTAGGGGCGTATCCTGCAGAGTGCGAAATGATATCAATGCGATCGATATCATCTAAAGTCTTGCCCTGCAAACCGGGAGTCCTGCTAAGTATTTCTTGAACCATGCCTTTGAACATGCCTGCTTCACTAAAACGTCCCTGATCACTGTTGCTTGCAGACGGGCTGCGCTGCCACTCCGGCACTATCAAAATTGTGTTAGGCGCGGCGTTGCGCATTTGTTCGTCAAGATTTGCTTCACGGAAAGAAGACTTAGCTGAGCTTCTCCAACCATGGTTATAGACGCTCAAATGTATCGGTTTGCTGGGGTCAAAATTTTCAGGAAGGCGAACAACTGCATCAGGATGACCTTGCTGACCAGAGCCATGCTTCAACTGATTTAGTTCAAAAACTTTCGATTTTTCTGTTGCCCCAGGCGCCTCGAATGGACGCTGCGTCGCATCACTTCCAACCTTTGCCTGGTCTTCACTGCGATTGCTATTTATTCTGCGGTCTGAGAGGCTGAGTGCCGGTAATTGATCTGAGAGACGATCATCCACGCGCTTTAGTGGCGTCTCACTCTTAAACAATTCAAGACGATTGATATTCTGCGTTGTGTCTGCCTGGGGCAAGGCGGTGTCTCTTGTTCTGTCAGATCTGTTTTGCTCTACTTCAGATTTATCTGCCATCCAACATCTCCCCAGTGTCGCGGAAAAACAATCGGCGCACTCGGCCGATTCAGAATGCTTGCTTCAGTTCCAGGTGCAAATTTTTGCCCTGCTTAGTAATACGCTTTCTTCGTCAATAAAAGCAGAGCTTGCGTGCAATTAACGTGCAAGATATTTCCGCCAGTTGCAGAATCGCAGGCGGTCCCCTTGCACGCCATTTGCACGCTATGCTTGTTAATGTGATGTTGGGAGTTCGTAATGCACTGTTAGTCGCGCGACTTGAACCAGGTGGCTCAAGTCGCGGGCATGAATGACAATCTTAGCTGCGTTCTTCAGAAGATATCGCCATGGCTTTTGCAATGTACTCGCTGAGAGGGGAGTCGACCATACCGCGACTTGCGTTAGCAGAGCCTTCTTGCTTATACATATTTGCAAGCGACTGCGAAATACCAGCATCACCACCAGTAAATTCTGCAATCAAATCACGCCAGCGGCGAGCCAAAGCTTGCACAGACTCTTCCGATGGATCAGTTCCATTTTCCATTGCTGAACTCACTTCTTGAATCAATTTAGTCCAATTGTCCTGAGCCTCTTGCATTTTTTGAGGGCCCATAGCATTCGCCCTTGCTTGCAGTTCACTCATTTGATCTTTTGTATAGTATTTTTCAAACATTGTCGTGTCCTCAATTAGGTTTAGCAGTTCATCGACAGTTGGCTTAGTACCGCTACGCAAGCCGCCTGCAAGCTTTTCCAGATTGACTATCAACTTTGTGCGCTCTTCCATTTCCTTGTGCAATTTCTCTAGATGCATTTCTAGAATTTGCAGAGGAGATGCATTTGTAGCACTAAGAAATTGAGCTATGTCTTCTAGCGAAAAGCCTAAAGACTTGAGTGAAATAACTTGCTGCAAACGTCCAATATCTGCGTCAGTGTACAGCCGGTGCCCTGACTCACTGCGCAAAGACGGCGACAGAAGTCCAATCTCGTCATAGTGATGCAGAGTCCTTACGGACACACCTGTGCGTTTGGCAAGCTCTCCAACTTTTAACGGCATAACCCTCCCATCCAATTCACGCTGCTAGCTTAAAACCTGACGTAACGTGAGGATCAAGAGCAATTTACCAGGAAAACCTGTAAAATTTCGAGAGTCGCATAATTACGCCGATAGAGTATGGCTTTCAAGCGGCATAATAATTAGAACAAGTATAATAAAGACTACGCGACAACCAGGGATTGCTGTTATGTCAGACGCATCAAAACTCTCAAAAGAGGAGTACCTCGCTCTTGAGAGTAGTGGAAATAGCCGACACGAATTCGTGCAAGGTAGCATCTTCTCCATGACGGGTGGGAGTCAGGCTCACAGCATAATTTGCGGCAACTTATTCAGCAAGATTCATTCTCACCTAAAAGGAAGTGGCTGTCGTGTTTTCATATGCGATATGAAAGTGAGCCTCGAAAGAAATAATAGTTTTTACTACCCTGACGTTGTTATGACTTGCGAACCTCTGGAAAAAGCAAGTACGTTTATAAAATCGCCGTCGTTGATTATTGAAGTTCTCTCGCCTTCCACCAAACAGATAGATCGGCGCGAAAAACTCGTTGCCTACCAGCAAATAGAAAGTTTGCAAGAGTATTTGATTGTGTTTCAAAATTCTGCGCGAATTGAAATGCACACGAGGCAAATGGACAAACAGTGGACATTCAAATTGCTGAAAGCTCTCGACTTTGTGCAGTTGTACTCATTGCCAGAACCATTGAAATTTCCGATCAGCGATGTTTACGAAGGCATAGAACTCTCAACCGTCGTAAAGGAATCGGAAGAATATTACGAGCTCAACGAACTGTTTTGATTTTGAATCACTTGAGTCCGTGTGCTACCGCAAAGAAGCAAATCATTGGTCTATAAAATTGGAAAAATCCTCAAAACAAAAACACCATCCGAACTGAATCGCGATGGTGTTTAAGCTATTGCTTGGCTGCCTCTTGCTGGAGGCTCAATATTTCAATACGCTTCAGCCAATCCTTCACGTATTGCGGGCTCTGCTGCTGATGTTACCGGAATGCGCATCCCTGCTGTTTCCGCATCGCCCCTCGGCTCAAAGTCGGTCTCTTTGTTTTCGACTCACCGTTTATGCAAATAAGAATAGCAGCCAATCTCAAGCATGTGAACTACCCCAATAGGACAATGAAAGGCATTAAAGGTTGCAGCTCGCGCAGCCACCAGTGCTAGTATCAAGCGCGGCATTATTTGTCAGGCACTCGGCCCAGCGGAGACGTATAGGTTCCCGGCGGAAGATGCTAATCCATATGCGTTCTCATCTATATGCGTATCAAGTAATTGGCATAATCGATACGTTATGGATATACGCACGCTTTGTGGTCTATTTTTACTAGAGCAACTTAATGCTACCCGGCTAATTCAATAACCTCGAGCCTGATGTTCGATGATGTCCTGGTCAAATGCCGAAGGAAATTTGAGGACACCAGTTGTTGGGGCATTTGGATCAAGCAAAATTGCCATATTCGCAGGACCACGATAGGGACTGGTATAACCCTTTGCGGCGTTTGCCGAGAAACCAAATCGCTGGTAATAAGCAGGATCACCAAGCACGAAAACTACCTGCCAACCCGCATGCATTGCTAGTTCCAATCCCTTAAGAATCAAGGCAGTGCCAATTCCATGCTTATGCATCGTTGGACAGACACCAACTGGTGCCATTGTAAGCGCGCGAAACGGTGCCTCTACTCGGCTGAAAAGTACATGACCAAGAATTTTTCCATCGTGCTCATACACAAGAGAAATCACGTCGCATTTCGCATCTCGCAAATCATCGACCAACTGCCCTGGACTGTCTTCGCCGAAAGCACGCAAATGCATTGCGCGAATGTTTTTGATGTCGGATGGCTCTTCTGTTCTAATATTCGCATTCAACATGGGATACCTTCTTAAGTAGTCCTTTGCAAAAGCGGCAGCTTTTAGCTCGGACTATCTTGCGCAGCTCTAAACCCGCAACTTCTGTAAATGCGGCGGTCTATCAATTAGTAACCGGTTGCGGGTACTTTCAATTTTAGTTGAAACTATTTGGCAAGCGCTTGGCAATCTTTCAAAATATAAGTCTAAACTGAGGTGGGCAAAATCGCGCCACAAACAAAAACACCACCCGAACTGAATCGCAGTGGTGTTTTAGCTATTGCTTGGC
>CAZJLR010000119.1:0-12877 GCA_964546815.1 uncultured Candidatus Obscuribacterales bacterium
TCTATATTGTGCCGGCTTCGCTAAACATTCGAGTTCGCCAGCAGTATCCATGGCGTCGCCCCTCAGGCGAACATAGCGAATTAGGCGTTCGCCGACAGCATCCATGGCGCCGCTAATGTACGCGAGTGCTGCGTATCCGGCGGAAGCACTCGCGTACGTTTCTTGAGAAGAAAATAAGAATGCTTTGCCGTCGCTTTACATGTGATCTCAATTTTGAGCTTGGTGCGATAATTAGTTTCGTGCGAAAACTCTTCGAAATGAATGTAGATATCCATTAGAAGCGCCTGAGCACCGTTTGCGGAGAAGTGATTTTGTACGACTGTAAATCCAAAATATCAGCACTTTCAGTTGCCTTGTTTTTATCCTCTCTGCCGGCTGGGGCGAGTCTTCTAACATTTACACCCAATGGCGACAGCAACATGGGCTCTGTCAAATGCGAGGCGCCGGTTACAGCGCTGGGAAACATCCCGTTGAAGGGTGGCAGCGCGAGCATTTCTGGAAAAGTTATCACGATTAAGTCGGGCACAGCCTACATTGATGCACCACGGACGGTGCTTGTTGGTTCTGTATTGCGATCTGAAGCAAACTTAGGCAGCCAGCCGCAAACAATTTCCGGCATAGCACTTTTCTTGATGGGCGATTGGGTTGACCAAATTAACGATCCTGGCGCAGCAGATATAATTTTCCGCAAGGATGGTCACACTGAAGGTAAAATTCAGGGCATTGAGAACGAGTCACTGAGTCTAACTCTCAAAAACGGAACGCAAGAACGTATTCCGCTTTCGTCAATTTTGTATATTCGTTCGCCCCGCGTTTTTGTTTTCAAAATTGGATTGAAAAGCAAAGAAGCATTGCAAAAAGACACGGTGTTTCAAGCCGAGTCAACCGAAGCTGTGTTTCGTCCCACATCGACAGCGCGCACACTTTCCGGTTCTGTGATTCCGCAAAGTGAGAAAAAAGACGACAGCATGGGGCTCGGCTTGGGTAATGCTGTGAATGGATTGGGCAATGCTCTGGGCGGCCCGGTTGGCTTGGGCGGGCAGAATACTCTTGGTGGAGGAAACCAGTCTATCAACCCCGGTGGTCTATCGCGCATGCGTCCTGCCATGAGTAATCAAAATGACAATACGCAAGACATCGACGATGAAGCCAATCGATTTTCTACAGTAAGAACGAAATGGGGCACGCAGAAAATGACCATTCCGCCTGGAATTTTGGACTGATTGCAAACTGTTTTCCATTTCTATTGCAGTAATATTCTAGACCAAAAGCAATTGGAATATCCGTCACCAGAGTCGAGTGCATTCGTGATATCTTTGCTGCCGGCACGAAATTTGGGCTGCAGAATAGCATGATGTTTTCAAACCTGGCAGATGAATTTACTGGCGAGCAGCATCCTTTATATGCTCTCAAACATGAGCTTATCTCGAAAGGCGAAACGATAATCGACCTCGTCCGTGGCAACGTAAATGACCACGGAATGGTTTTTCCTGAGCGCTTGTTGCAGGAGATATTACATGAGGCGGCAACAGCTTGCTTGCACTATAAGCCTGATGCGTTCGGGCAGATGGCGGCGCGTGAGTCAATCGCTGCCTATTACAAGCCACTAAATTTCAATGCCAGGCAGATTGTTCTTACCCCTGGTACCAGCGTGTCGTTTTGGTATTGTTTCAAGCTGCTGGCGCAAGCTGGCGACGAGCTCTTGTGCCCAATTCCGTCGTATCCGCTCTTGGATTATATTGCCAGGCTCTGCGACATTCGGCTTATTAATTACCGGTTGATTGAGTCTCAGGCCTGGGAGATAGATCTTGAGCATTTAGCAAAGCAGATCAATCCAAAAACAAAAGCGATTGTTCTCATTTCCCCGCACAATCCAAGCGGCATGGTATGCGGAGAAAAGACTATTGCAGGGCTTGTTGAGATAGCGAAAAAACATAACTTGGCTATTATTTCCGACGAAGTTTTTGCAGAGTTTTTGTTTGAGCGTGATTCGCTGCCGCGTATTGCAGCGACTGATGCGCCGTTGGTTTTTACTTTGAATGGCTTTTCGAAAACGTTTGCTTTGCCTGCGTTGAAATTGGGCTGGATTGCTGTTTCGGGCGATGAGGATTTGCAAAAGCGTGCATTATCTGTGCTCGAAACAATATCCGATACTTTTTTGCCCGTCAGTGAAATTGCGCAATATGCGGTACCGAAAGTATTTGAGAAGGGTGCTGGATTTTTGGCAGAGTACGCTGCAAGAGTGAAACTTCTAAGAGAGATTGCCGTGCGATGTCTCTCCGGATTGGACTTCGTGCCGCCGCAGGGTGGCTTTTATTTGACTCTTAAGACATCTGTTGAGGAAGAAGAATTAGCCATGCAACTATTGCGTGAGCATAAAATTCTTGTGCATCCGGGGCACTTTTATGAACTTGCCGGAGATCACCTTGTAATGACTTACATTCATGATGAAAGGGTTGTGCAAGACTCTTTTGCGCGCATAAAATCGTGTGCTACAAGACAGATGGAAAATGTCTGAGTAAGGCTAAAATCAGCACGATAGCAGCCATGTCTGTAAGCAGTCCGTGGGCCACCGAAGTTGTGATTATTGAACCTGTTTTGCGATAAAGCAATGCCAAAATTGCACCGTAAATTGCCAGCATCAATGTGCCAATTTCCGCAAACATTGGGTACATCACCATGCGGAAAATCGTGTAATGGAAAAGCGCATACGCAAATGAAGACCAGAGCAACGCGAAATTTTTGAACGGTTTTTCAAACCTGTCGAAGTAGTTGAAAACCACACCCCGCCAAAAGAGTTCTTCAACAAGGGGGTTTACTACTACTGCGTAAATACTTAGCGGCCAAAACAATGATTTACTAAAGCCGAGGTTCTTCAATAATTCAAAAACGTGTTCGTTTGAAAGCAGCTTTATCCCGAAAAGTTCGTAGAAGAAATACGCAATGGTGCTGAATGCAATTGACGCAAGCAGCAGCATTGCCCATTCTTGCAACTTTGGCGGTTTCCAATCACTAAGCCAAAGTTTGCGTCCCAAAATAATTGCTGGAATCAAACATATGCCGTGATAAAGCGCGAATGCACCGACGGCACTCTTCAGCACGTGAAGTCCCACCCAAATCGCCGGGCAAGGTAGCAGCGTCCACAGCAGCACTCCTGCTGTTTGTAGTGAGTTGTTTTGAGTTGACATAGTTGATTAGGTCAGGCGCAAATTACATTTCGGCGCCATGTGTTTGCAGGCAGTCGATAGCATCGTCGTGAGTAGAGCGTCGCGCTACAAGCCTGTGGTTGCCGATGATGCGTGAGCTGGTTTCCTCGCCGCCCATGACTGATATGAATGATTCGGAGAGCCCCAGCAGTACAGGATTTTTTGTCATAACAGCATTGTTGTATGCGTTAATTGCTTGCGCCGATTCCTGATTGAGGCGTTTCCAGCGGCATTCCATGCGCTTGTCCAAATACAGCTCGGTAAGAAGCTTATAGTCTTCAGGTCCACCGGTTGCCATCTGAAATACGAAAAGCATTATTTCAGATACCGGCGCCGCAATAGTGGGAGTGAACATTCCGACTGAAAGTGCAACGTTGATTGCTTTGGCTGCACCGAGTGAAAACTTGCTGTGTGTGTTATATCTGCGCAACGCGCGGCGTGTCAAATCCATGACAGGGTCGCCTTTGGCAGTTGTTTTTACCAGGTCATCGGTTTTGCTTTGCAAATCCATGACTGACCATGGCTTTTGTTCAAACATTGAAGTCGGCACCGAAATTTGGTTAGACCACGCTTTCAGCGTATTCAATGCTGCATCGGCAGCTTCTGCGCCAACTAATTGCCGTAATGGTTCGTATCCTGCGGCTACGGATTTTGCTTTGGTCTCAGGGTCGCTTTCGCCCAGTCCCTGTCCCATTTGCAGTAAGCTTGAGAAGACTTTAGCATGCAGCTCGTCTGCTTTCTTCTGCGTTGCATATTCAGTGGAAGACTCGCTCTTGAGGCGTAATTTATCGCCAAGAATTATGTCGGCGCCTTCGCTAGACATTTCAAACCCGCGGTATTCAGACACAAAGTTGGCGACTATTTTTGTTTTTTGCCATGCCTTGTGAAACGGGTCATGCATCTGGTCATTTTTCTGGGTTAGCTTTTCCGCGTCTTTGTCGTGGTTCAAAGCTGTGCTAACCAGGCTGCCCACTAATTGGTCGGGGCTTGGGCCTTCGTAGACAGAAATGACTCCCTTTAGATTAACCTCGTCTGATTTTGCGCTTGCTGCTGCGCCATTTGCCTGAATGTCGAAAACGCCTGATTGCAATTCGTCAGCCCAGGCAGGGGTAATCTGCTGGAACGCTGTGATCGCCACGGTCGCAGAAAGGAATAGAGTTCGAAATAGGCGGCTGGAAATCAAGTTCGGCTCCTTTGTGGTTGCCAACAGATCTCTGGTTGGGTCCTGTTGACGATTCTAGCTGCAAGCCTGCTTGTAAACCTTATAATTATCTGTCATTTCTAACAAGCGGGCGCTTGGCAACGCGGCGTTTTCGTTGCAGGTAGCAGGTTTTTGGCTACTGTGGCATTAGCATCAAAACTGTCTTAACTCTTGTCTCAGGATCTTTGGCGCAGACCGACCGACCAGTCGCAGAATTCCCTGCAAGGTTTATGTACATGCTAGTCGACGAACCACCGTCGAGGTTAATCGCCTGGCGGCATCCCAGGCGTTTCATAAGGTCGGCCAGTTCTTCAAGGTTGATACCCGATGATTCTTTGTCTTGTCCTTTACCCGACACGCAAAGAAACAATGCGTAGCCATCACGGGTGATACCAAAGGCCGTGCGCGCTGCGGGCTTCTTGCATGAAATTGAATCAGCAACCGTGCCATCTGCTTGTTTGCGAATGAATGCTTCATCGGCGTCATCAAGCGTTGGCAGCAGCGCCGGACCCGCTTGCAGAGAATCAAGCAAGACCATACCTGTTGGTAATGGGTCTTGGTGTTTGCAAATTTGAAATTCTGTCGATTTGCCATCGGGCTTTTTTAAGATGCGTAATTCGCTGCGATTGAATATTTGTGGCAGGAAGTCTTTGAGCTTGATGTTGTCCATCAAGGCTTTGTTGTCGTGCGGGTCGGCTACAGTTTTTCCGTCGATAACAACATAACTGGCGCTGGCTCCATTGCTAAGGTTGAAGAAACCGCCATTTATTGCGGCGCTGGCTGATTGTTGGCTGCCGACTTCTGAGGTAGGCGTTGTTTTGTCTAAGATTATTGGCTTTACGCGCCACTTTCCGGTTTTTGTATATGCAACAACTAAGTGTGCGGTGCTGCCGTTGGAAAGGGCAAACTCATAGTAGAAGGCACCATTTTGTGGTGCGATATTCTTTTGATTGGGCAGCTCTCGCCATGAATTTTTCGGTATTGTCGAACTTGAGTTTGCCGAGGCTGACATTGTCGAAATTCCAAAGAGAGTAGCTAAAAATATTGTGGTCGCTAATTTTTTCTGCTTGCTGAACACAGTGTCAATTGACCTTATTCTGGTATTGCTTTCACGTTTAACTATAACATCTTCGACGTTGGCTTTACCTTCGAATGGCGCTTAGAATGATCGTATAATGCTTTAGTATTTCCCTTAGCGATGTAGGCTATATTCCTGGTGAAGCAATTTCAAAAAAGTCTGCTTGTCGCCATGATTATTTTGGCTAGTTTTGTACACGTTTGTGCTGCCGACAATTTTGATAAAGGTCTGGCGCTATTTAATAAACAGTCATATGCGGAAGCGCTACAGTGCTTTAGTGCTGGTACCACAGGTGGAGGCAAGGAATCTCAATGCCTTTATTATTGTGCTCTTTGTTACCTCAAAAAGGGAGAGTCGGCAAAAGCTCAAGAAATTTTTCAACAGATATGCAAAAGGTTCCCCACTTCAGAAGCCGCTGGGCATGCGGCGAGGTATTTGAAAGCGAGCGAAAGCAAAAGTGCAGATCTTGTTGCCCCTGCCAAGCCGCCTGATTTTATTGATATGTCCGCCTTGCCCGACGAAGTCTCGATACCTTTTCGGAGAACCAGCAAGGGGCAAATCACAGTTGTGGCAGCATTGCACGGACACAGTATGAGTATGATTTTTGACACTGGGGCTGAAGTATGTTTGTTTGGCGCTAACCAATTAGACCAGTCAAACCTATCAAATGTCGAGCGCAGTAAGGCTGCTATAGTCAATTCTGTGTCTGGTCCTATGCGGGTTTTTCAAATTGTGACTGACATTCAGTTGGGGCCGATGAATAGGCGATTGCCGGTTTGTGTGCAAGACTCTGATATGGACACTGCTATTCTTGGGCAGCCTTTTCTAAAGGGATTCGCCTGTTCTATAGACAACCAGGCAGGCTTAATCAGGCTTCGCCGAGAGTCGAGTTTGCGAAATTTTTCGCCCTTAGATTCTTTTTCGGTTCCTTTTTCGGAAGTGGGTGAAAAGCTTATTGTTAACGCAAAAGTAAATGGGCGCTATCAAGATATGTGTTTCGACACAGGCGCTTTTGGTGTATGTATGAGCAAATCGCAGTGTGAAAAAACAGGATTGAAAGTGCCAGACACCCTTGCTACGCAAACAAAAGGGCCAAACGGTCAAATGGTAAACAGCTGGGAAATCAATGCTGATTTGTCGTTAGGACCAATCAACAAAAAGTCGTTTCCAATTAGAGTGATTGATTCTGATACAAGTTATCCCTTGCTTGGTCTAAATTTTTTCGGCAACAGAACTTACAGTATTGATAGAAGCAAAAAAGAAATTCGTTTTTCCAACTAAGCTAAAAGTGGCGCCGTCAGTCACAAATGGTTAAAGGAATGTTTTAGATGAGATGGCCTAGTCCGCAAGACTACCGAGAAGCTATTCAAAACCCTTCTACTTGTCTTTCAGATGAAGAGCTCCGGAAGGGTGAATTGTTGCTTGATAAATTGGGGCTACCAGTGGTGCAAAGCGGGCAATATGCCTCTGTATTTAAGTTAACATCAGGGCAGCAAAGTTGGGCAGTGCGCTGCTTCTTGCACAATTTTGCAGACCGCGCTGAGAGATATCGTTATATTTCTGATTTTATTGCACGCGATCAACTTGATAGCACTGTTGGATTTGAATTGATAGACAAGGGAATTCGAGTCGGTTCTGAGTGGTTTCCCATATTGAAAATGGAATATGTCGATGGCGAGCCGCTTGGCAGATACATCCGCAGCAACTTGCATAACAAAGAAAAATTGAGGTCTTTGCTTTCCGGGTTTGAAGAGATGATCTTGGCTCTGAAATCGGATGGTGTCGCCCATGGTGACTTGCAACATGACAATGTTGTGGTTACAAAAGAGGGACAGCTGCGCTTGATAGATTATGACGGCATGTTTGTTCCTGCACTCAAAGGCTGGCATAGCAATGAATTAGGCCATCGCAATTACCAGCATCCCTCCCGTAGTGACACAGATTTTGACCCGAAGCTAGACAATTTTTCTGCATGGCTGATCAGAGGCGCCTTGCGCTGTCTAATTGAAGACCCGGGACTATCCGGGCGAATCAGCCGAAGTGAAGAGAGTCTTCTTTTGATGAGAGAAGACTTCATTGCTCCTGACTGTGCTGCAGGCTTTTTTGAGCTTGAGAAGGGAAACAAATTGGAGAAAACGTTTTCACGGCAAATGAGGACGCTCTTGCGTTGTAGCCCCGAAGCAGCGCCTTTTCTGGATGAAGAGCTGATTGAATTGGCCTCGTTGCCTCCCGTTGTGTTGCCGATGCTGCCGGTGAGGAAACAGGCTAGCACCGGGATTAATCCACAAGTAGGTAGACCCGAAAACGGCAACGCGCCCTCGCCCCGTCAGGCATATCGATTGCCTTTGAAGCCCGGTGCGAAGCCTTCTGTACTTGCTACATTTGGTCCTGCTGTTCTATGCACTCTAAATGGCGACTTGAATTTTGGCTATCAATCTAGCTTGAAGGCGCATTTGAAAGCAACATTATTGCCGGGCGAGCATACATTATGGTCTGGTGGCTTGAGTCCACTAAAGAGAGAAACGCAGACACCTCCAGGAAAAGTGAGTGTAGATGTATTGCCGGTTATTGTGACGCTTTTCCCTATGCTAATGCTGGTTGTACTGGTGCAGGGTCCAATTACTCAACCTATTTTGTTTTTCTATTTTCTATTTGTTTTGTACTCGCTGTTCAAGCGCCAACTTTCGCATGAGCCTAAACATGCACTCTATGAGCTCACTGACTTCAATCTTAAAATCGTCACTGTTGCTGCGCAAAGAAAATTTAGTGAGACGTTCATTGAAAACGATTTCGCTTATGTTGATATTCCAGTAAGCAGCATAAAACAGGCTAATTTCTTCAAAGGAAACGAGCAGTTCAATGAAGCTGTCGAGCTCGTGCTTTCGGATATTTCAATTTCCAATGCGAGTTTGTGGTTGTACGGTTTCACTCAAAAAGACAGACAGAGCTTCATGACCTGCCTGCGAAGCCTCGGCGTCCAGTGCATCTCAAGCAAAAAGCCCTAGATCCCAAAGCAGTCAATTGTACGGGCGACGCATGGGATACTGCTGGCGAATGACTAATTCGGTGTATTCGCTTGTAGGGGCGACGCCATGGCTACTGCTGGCGAACTTGAAAGTTTAGCGAAGCCGGCACAATATGGACTCTAGCTTGAAGGGCGGCAGCCCTGGGGGCGCAGGCTTCCAGCCTGCTTCGGGAAGCTATTGGCGAAGAAGCAGGCAAGGATGCCTGCGCCCCCAGGTGGAACGCTCTTAGCTCATATCATCGAACTTGATTCGGCTCCATTTTAGTTCGCCAGCAGTATCCCATGCGTCGCCCGCAATTTTATAGAGCGAACCTGTCTAAGCGAGCACCGCGGCTTAAGATCCGGGCGACGCATGGCGTCGCCCCTACAATGAAGCGTTGGAATCGCCGAAGCATCAGTGTGCAGCGCGACGTTGGAATCGCCGAAGCATCAGTGTGCAGCGCGACGTTGGAATCGAAGTTCAGCAAAAACGAAAGAAGGGCGCCCAGCATGAGCGCCCTTCCCTTTGATGATCGATGCTGAATATTAGTCAGCCAGGTTTACCCAAACGCTCTTCATGTTGGTGTAGAGTTCGATTGAGTGCTTGCCGAGTTCGCGACCGTAGCCGCTCATCTTGTAGCCGCCGAAAGGCATTTGTGGGTCGAACATGTTGTAGCAGTTAACCCATACTGTGCCGGCTTTGATGTGCGAGGCAAATTTGTGTGCCTTCTTAACGTCACGAGTCCAAACAGCTCCGGAAAGTCCGAATTGGGTTTTGTTGGCTTCTTCAGCCACTTGTTCCATGCTGCTGAACGGAATGACAGAAAGTACTGGTCCGAAGATTTCTTCTTGAGCAATCTTCATGGTGTTATTTACGCCGTCAAATATTGTTGGTTTAACGAAATAACCTTTGGAGTTGTCGCCGTCTTTGTAGCCTTCGCCACCACAGACAAGCTTAGCGCCTTCTTTCTTACCGGCTTCGCAATAACCAAGAATGCGTTCCATTTGTTCGCGTGAAACTTGTGGTCCGATTTGGGTATCTTCGAGAAGTCCGTTGCCTTGCTTCATTTTGCTTACGCGCTCAACAAGCTTGGTCATGAACTCGTCATGGATGTTTTTGTCGAGGAACAAGCGGCTGCCTGCGCAGCAAACTTGACCCTGGTTGAAGAAGATGCCCATGATTGCGCCCTTAACGGCTGCGTCGATGTCTGCATCAGCAAATACGATGTTTGGAGCTTTGCCACCGAGTTCAAGCGAAACGCGCTTGAGGTTGCCCAGTGAGGCTTCGACAATTTTCTTGCCTGTTTTGTCTTCGCCGGTGAAAGCGACTTTGTCGATGTCCATGTGCTCGGAAATTGCGGACCCGGCTGCATTGCCGCCGAAGCCGGTGATGATGTTGAGTACGCCTTCCGGGAAGCCTACTTCACAAGCCAATTCGCCGATGCGAAGAGCTGTGAGTGGGGTTTGTTCGGCTGGCTTCAAGATGACTGCATTGCCGCAAGCCAGAGCTGGACCCAACTTCCATGCTGCCATCAGCATTGGGAAATTCCAGGGGATGATTTGTCCAACTACGCCGATAGGCTCGCGCATTGTGTAGGTGAAGAAATCATTGTTGACTTTGGTTGTTTCGCCTTCGAGCTTTGTTACCCAGCCGGCATAATAGCGGAATGTTTCAACTGTCTGAACTACGTCTACCCAACGCGATTCTTTGATTGGTTTGCCATTGTCGAGGGTTTCCAATTCGGCAAACTCATCAGCGCGCTTTTCGATTTCGTCAGCAAGCTTGTAGATCAATCTGGCGCGCTGTGCAGCTGCCATTTTGCGCCACGGACCATCTTCTACTGCTTTTCGTGCAGCTTTAACTGCCTTGTCAACGTCTGCCTTGTTGCCTTCTGCAACTTTGGTCAGAACCTGTTCGTTGGCAGGGTTGGTTGTTTCGAATGTTTTGCCTGATTCGGATGCAACCCACTTGCCATCAATTAAGAGCTTCTTTTCGGTTTTAAGCCACTCTTCGCTCAGCAGTTTCTTGTCTTGTACTACAGCCACGTTATAACCCTCCGGCTATCTAGTATTACTTAGCCATTGAACTCAGGAGACTGGCTCCTGATGCGCTTTGTGAACAGAGTATCACGCAAACATTAATAAGATATATACGCTAAGCTTTATTTAGGGTTCCTGCACCCTCCTGAGTGGTTTGCCTGTACAGGCACAATCGTTTATCCTTTAAGGTATGGAATCAAGAATGCATAGAAATTCGTATTTAGTTGGCCTTTCCTTTCTTGGCGCTTTCGCCGTGAGCGTGCCTTTTGCACATGCGGAAAGCAAGCCAACTTATGCCCAAAAGATGAATATGGGGCAGATGCTCTATTTCAACGGCAATATCGACCTGGCCATCAAAGCATTTAAGAAGGCTGAGGCTTTGAAGCCTGATGCTTTTGAGCCGCACATGAATCTGGTCAATATTTATGTGCAAAAGCAAGATTTCCCCGCAGCTATCGATGAAGCGCGCGAGGCTCTGAAGCTAAAGCCAAACAGCCGCGACATGCACATGGTACTGGGCAATCTTCTTCGCGCTCACAGCGGCACTATTAAAGACCAGGAAGAAAACAAAAAGATGCTTCATGAAGCCATTAAAGAGCTTGAAGAGGCAGAAAAGTTCGGCGCAAAGCCTGCTCTGGTCCACAGCACTATTGGCGTCATGCACGTGCAGCTTGGCGATTTTGACCAGGCCTTAAAACACATAGACCAGGCTCTTGATGTATCAGATCAAAACCCAGATGCACACTTGATTAAAGGCGTGCTGAAATACAAAAAGGGCGAAAAAGAAGTCGCGATGCAAGAGCTTGACTTAGCCATCAAGCAAAAAGGCAAGAATGCCGAGGCACGCAATACTAAGGCTGATATTTTCTACGGCACAGGAAAAATCGATGAAGCCCTAGCTGAGTATAAGCGCGCCTTGCTCGATGAGCCGAAATATTTTCAGTCATATGTTGGTATGGCAAATATTTTGATTTCGCAGCAAAAATGGGAAGAAGCACTGGAAAAACTGCAAAAGGCTCAAGAACTCAAAGCTGATGACGCTAATGTGCTTTATTCGATTGGCATTTGTCTTGAAAGAATGGGCAAGCCGGAACTGGCGATTCCGAAATTCAATGAAGGGATTATGGCCGATTCAAATCCCCAAACGAAAAATCAGATTATGCAACACGTTGCTGAGTTGCAGCAAAAGCAGTTCCTAAATATTCCAGGACTGATGAGCCCGAGTGGCAGCCCAATTGGTCCTAACGCACCAGGGGCAGGATTGTTTGGACCTGGTTCATCATTCTTTGGTGAATCATTTAAAGACATGATCAAAATCAAAGCGCCTGACGAAAAGCCTGAAAAGGCGTCAAAGACTGAAAAGCCTAAAGCAGAGAAAAAAGAAAGCGGCGCCAAGTCTGATGCAACAGTTAAAGATAAGCCTGCCGATGACGATAAGTCCAAGTAGTTGTTAGCAAAGCAAGTATTTCGGCGCGCCGAAATTTACTTGGGCGAAATCGCATCATATGTTTGTGGAGGCAACACGCATTGAAGGCAAGGAGATATGTTGCTCCCCTTAGTCAGTGCAGCTATCTGCCCGACAGAGACTCGCAGATGGTTTATGCCGTGATTGATGAAATCACAAAAGAAGAATATTTGGCATTGATTCATTTGGGTTGGCGGCGTTTTGGTTATATGTTGTTTCGTCCAGAGTGCCCAAATTGCCGCGCTTGTGAGCCAATTCGTGTGCCGGTTGCTGAGTTTAAGGCAAACCGCAGCCAGCGCAGAATAATCAAAATGAACAGTGGCAAAATCGATCTTGTGATAGGTGAGCCTAGTATCGATGAGGAAAGAATAGCTCTGTATGTGGCTCACCATGAGCATCATTCTGAAACACGCGGGTGGCGCGAAACTGATTTTGGATCGGCGTTAGATAGCATCAATAATTTTACTGTAAGTCCTTTGCCTGTGCAGGAATGGGCTTACTATTTAGACGGGCAGCTTGTTGCGATTGCTTATGTTGATCAACTTCCAAATGGATTTTCGGGAATCTATTTCTATCATTCACCCGCACATCGCAATTATTCACTGGGTAATTGGATTTGCATCTCGATGATAGAAAAGGCTAAAGAACTGGGATTTCCCTACGTTTACTTTGGATATTATGTCGCTGGAAATATTTCCATGGAATACAAAGCGGCATTTGCTCCAAACCAAATCCTTCAACCGGATGGCAGTTGGAAATACTTCAAAACCTGATTTTGACATTATCAGCGGTCCTTCAAATAACAACGGAAGGTCGCCTCCTTTCTTGTCTGTAGGGGCGACGCCATGGATACTGCTGGCGAACTAAAATGGAGCCGAATCAA
>CAZJLR010000120.1:0-12691 GCA_964546815.1 uncultured Candidatus Obscuribacterales bacterium
ACTTGATTCGGCTCCATTTTAGTTCGCCAGCAGTATCCATGGCGTCGCCCCTCAAATGTATATGCGGCGCTATGTGAGTTCGCCAGCAGTTTCCCATGCGTCGTCCGGAACAAATGTGCTTTAGGTGCAATGTGATTTCGCCAACTGCACCCATGGCGTCGTTTCTTTCCAGGACGTGTTTCTTACACTGCGCTGAGTGTTGCTATTGCGCGGTCGGTGGTGCTGAAAGTTTTGCTTTCTGGAATTACGCGTTCGAGATCTTTGATTAGATCTTCGGCGCTTTCGATGCCGACTGAGAGGCGAATCAAGCCGTCGACGATGCCGCAGTGTTCGCGCAGTTCTTTCGGGATTGGAGCATGAGTCATTGAAGCGGGATGGCAAATAAGTGATTTGACTCCACCAAGGCTTTCCGCTAGTTGGAACAATTTTGTGTTGTTGACCACATTCTTTGCTGCTTCTAGTCCGCCTTTGACTACGCATGAGACCATGCCGCCAAATCCATTCATTTGTTCTGCTGCTAATGCGTGTTGTGGGTGTGATTTTAGTCCGGGGTAAATTACAGACTCGATTCCCGGGTGTCCTTCAAGGTAATTTGCTACTGTAATTGCATTGCGTTCGTGTTCTTTCATTCTGATTGCCAGAGTCTTTACTCCGCGCAGAGTCAAGAAGCAGTCGAATGGTCCTGGCACTGCCCCTACTGCGTTTTGGTGGAATTTAAGCTCTTCGTAGAGGTCTTCTCTAGAGCAAACAATGGCTCCGCCGATGATATCACTGTGTCCGCTCAAATATTTCGTGGTGCTATGGATAACTATGTCAGCGCCAAATTTAAGTGGTTGCTGCAAATAAGGGGTGGCAAAAGTATTGTCTACTACGAATATAAGATTGTGTGCCTTTGAGATTTCGCCAACAGCTTTCAGGTCTGCAAGGCGGAGGAGTGGATTGGTAGGCGTTTCCAGCCAAATCAATTTGGTAGATGGTTCAATTGCTGCTTCGAGTGCTGCTGTGTTTCTTGCATCTACATATGTAAATCTGATGCCGAATCTTTTGAACACTCTTTCAAATAGTCTGTAAACACCCCCATATACATCTTCTCCGCAAACGACATGATCTCCAGCTGAGAGTATATGCAAGACCGTGGATGCTGCCGCCAGTCCCGATGCGCTTGCTAGTCCGTACTGTGCGCCCTCTAGTGCAGCCAGGCATTTTTCAAGTGCGGATCTTGTGGGATTGTGCGAGCGAGCGTATTGATAGCCTTTGTTTTTGCCCAGTTCTTCCAGCACAAATGTAGATGTTTGGTAAATCGGAGTGATGAGCGCTCCTGTTTCACGGTCTGCCTCTTGTCCCGCATGGATTGCGGCTGTTTGGAAGTCGTAGAGATCTTCTAGATCGTATTCGTATTTGCTCATTTTCAATCTCCTTAGAATCAAAAAGAAAACCGCCCTTCTCGCATTGAGAAGGGCGGCGACTACACAGTAGGTTTTGCTAGATTATTTCAGCATATGACCAGTGCAGCGGTGCCGCCCTCCTTGGGAGGGCATCAACATTGCCATAGACATAGTGAAATTGAATTGCATGGGACCAATTATGTACCCTGACTCCAAAAAGTCAAAGATCAATTAGCGATGTTTACAAAACGGCATCGCGCCAAAAGCTTCGGAACCCCACATGGCGTGAGTTTTGCCTTGTTTACAATGCGCATTGTTGTATCTAAAGTGAAGCTCAAAAAACACATAAGATGATTGCTATTGCTAAAAGCCCTTTGTCGTAAGTATTCGGCCAACACAGTAGTAATCGCTTGTAGGGGCGACGCCATGCGACGCCCGAAAGTTAAGCTGCGGTGCTCGCTTAGACAGTTTTTCTCTATGAAATAGCGGGCGACGCATGGGATACTGCTGGCGAACTCGAATGTTAAGCGAAGCCGGCACAATATGGACTCTAGCTTGAAGGGCGGCAGCCCTGGGGGCGCAGGCTTCCAGCCTGCTTCGGGAAGCTATTGGCGAAGAAGCAGGCAAGGATGCCTGCGCCCCCAGGTGGAACGCTCTTAGCTCATATCATCGAACTTGATTCGGCTCCATTTTAGTTCGCCAGCAGCATCCATGGCGTCGCCCCTACACCAGTGTTGGCCGAATACTTACCTTTGTCAGGCAGCAGGCTATAGCCTTGAGTGTTTCATCACTGCGGCCATTGCTGCTGAAACGAGATTGCCGTTTAGTTTAATTGCTTCGTCAAGCAACTTGCTGCGTTCTTCGTCGTCCTGTGTAATCGCTCCCAGGGCTGTCAGCAAGCGGGTTTTAACGTCGTCTTCTTCGGCAAGCTTAAGTCCGTTGCGAAAACTTTCTGCGGCTTCGTCATTTTTGTCGAGAGCTTGCAAGTTTTTGCCAAGGTATAAATGAATAGTTGCAAGGTCTGGAACTTTTTCAATCCACAGTTTGCATTGTTCTACTTTTTCTGCGGCAGAAAGATTTTCTTCTTCGATTTGGAAAAGAGCTAGAAATAGTTCGTGGGTAAAACGCCCTTTGCCCAGTTGCTGAGCCATCCACAGTTCGCTGCGTACTGTAAACCAACCCGGCGCTAATTTTTCTGCAGCAGAATATGCTTTTGCTGCTTCGTTGTATTGTTTTAGATGAAGGTGAGTCAATCCTTCTAAATATTTTGGGTGAGGATTGTACTTGTCAGCGCTTGCCGCTTTTGCATAAAGCTCAAGTGCTTCTTTGAAGCTACCTTTTAGTGCCAGGTCTGAAGCCAGGTCGCAGTAATGTGCCGAGATGTCTATGGTAAGACGATTGCGTTCGAATGTGAATTTTACAGAACGGCTAGAAAAATCGATTTCGTCTAATTCGCTTAGCTCGTATTTTAGATCGTCTACGAGCAAAATTACTCTGTTTAATGGTTCACCGCTTTTAAGAAGCTCTACTTGTTTGCGCCATCTTTCAGCTTCTTTATTTTGACCTTGAATGGCGAGCATGTCTGCCGTCAACGTGCCATACATGGCGGCTTCTTCAATGTTTCCTTGATAGCGTCGCAGCTCATACATGCTGTTTGCGTATGCGGTGACGCCTTCTTTGTCGTCATTTTTCTTGCACATTTCGAATGCTTTGAGAAGCTGTTCTGCAGCCGCCTCAACTTCGCCGCGATGAAAGAGCGACTGTCCAAGCAATCCTAATGTCATTGGTGTGTATACGTCTAAGCCTGTGCCGACCAGCATGTCGGCCTCAACGAGTGTTTGCCTCAGCAATTTTTCAGCCTCGTCGAATTTGCTTTGCGATAACAATTCTTGCGCTTTACCGAGGGCTGCTTCCCAGTGAATGAGTGGATTGTCTTCTGGTCCTTTGTCTAGAAACTCGAGAAGATCTGGCCGACCCATTTTCTCAAATACTTTGGCCACCGAAATAAGCATGGTGCCGTAAAGCTGCAGCTGTTGCTTGTCTTTTAGTACTTCTTCAGGAAATGATGTCCAGGAGATGAAGTTGTTATAGATTGTTCCTGCTTGTTCTTTGCAGGTAATTTCAAATGCTTCCCAATTGTTTTGAGCGATTGTGAGCATCAAGATGTCGCGCACAACTTTGGGGTCGTTGAGTTGCTCGTCTTTCAGGAAGTCTGATACGCTCATGTCATGTCCTCATCGCAAGTAGCTAATCATACCGCAAGTCCGGCAGCAGCGCCGGATGCCCATGCCCATTGGAAGTTGTAGCCGCCAAGCTGCCCGGTGACATCTACAACTTCGCCTATGAAGTAAAGACCTGGCACCTTTTTTGATTCCATTGTTTTTGATGAAAGCTCATCGGTGCTGACACCACCTCTGGTGACTTCTGCTTTCCAGTAACCGAAATTTTGTGCTGGTGTAAGTGACCATGATTGCAATTTGCGGCAAAAATCAGCGATGGTTTTTTCTGCTAATGAGTTAATCGGTTTTGATGCCAAATGCAGCTCGCAGAGCTTGTCGGCGAGGCTGTGCGGCAAGAGTTCTGCCACGGCGTTTTTCAATTCTTTGTTGCTTTTGTGTTGCTTGTAGTCGGAAAGATAGCTGAGTAAATCGGCGTGTGGGCACACATCGATTATGAGCGGGTCGCCTGGATGCCAGTAAAGTGACGCTTGCAAAATTGCTGGTCCGCTGAGTCCTGTGTGAGTAACCAAGGTGTTTTCGCGTGATTTGTGTTTTCTGCATGTGACAACGCTGTCGAAAGCAACACCGATCAAGTCATGAAGTTTTTTCATATCTTCTGGTTTTAAGTCAAAGCCGACAAGGGCTGGAAATGTTTCCTCAACTTTGAGACCAAATTGTTTTGCAATTTGATAACCAAAGCCTGTAGCGCCAATCTTGGGGATTGAAAGGCCGCCTGTTGCAATGACTAATGACTTGCAGCGAAATTCGCCGCGATTTGTTTTGAGCACAAATTGTTCTGCTTCTTTGCCTATGTCCGAAATAGAGCAGCCCAGTGTAAAACGCACATGCGCTTTTTTGCATTCATGCACAAGCATCTCAACAATTTCTTCCGCCGAGCGGTCGCAAAAGAGCTGTCCAAGCTTCTTCTCGTGATATTGAATGCGATGGTGTTGCACTAAGGCAATAAAGTCTTTTGGTGTATATCGCGACAATGCCGATTTGCAAAAATGTGCATTGGCTGAATGGAAATTTTCCGGCTTGGTATGAATGTTAGTGAAATTGCAGCGCCCACCGCCTGAAATAAGTATTTTTCGGCCGATTTTTTCGGAATGATCGAGCAGCAGCACTGAAAGCCCACGTTGTCCGGCTTTTGCGGCGCACATCATACCTGCGCCGCCGGCTCCTACGATGACGACGTCATATTTTTTTGGATTGGGCTGCTCTTCAATCAATGCTTAAATGTCCGCTTGCGCACTGATTACTTGCTTGTGTCAATCAGCAATCGCTTCAATACTTTTCCGGTTGAGTTTCTGGGCAGAAGGTCTGAGAATTCGATGATGCGGGGCACTTTGTATTCAGCCAGTCGCTCGCCGCAGTAATTGCGTATCTCATCTTCGGTTAAACTGCAGCCACTCTTGAGCACAACTACAGCTTTAACCCGTTCACCCATAAATTTGTCCGGCACGCCGACTACCGCAGCGTCAGCCACTTCGTCCATTTGCATCAAAACATCTTCAATTTCGCGCGGGTAAATATTGGCGCCGCCGCGAATAATCATCTCTTTCTTGCGCCCCACGATAAAGAAGTAGCCATCCTCATCCTTATATCCAAGGTCGCCGGTTGCAAACCAGCCATCTTGAATGCATTCGGCACTGGCTTCGGGCTGGCCGTAGTAGCCCTGCAAAACATTCGGACCTTTGATCCAGAACTCACCCACGTTCTCAGCTCCGCAAGGCAACTCGCTGCCATCATCAGATACTGCGTGCATTTGCACGCCCGGCACTACCGGGCCGATTGAGCCGACTTTGCGCTCTCCGTGCAGCGGATTAATTGTGGCGACACAGGACGACTCGGTTAATCCGTAGCCTTCGATCAAAATAGCGCCAAACGATTTTTCGATTTGTTTGATTGTTTCAAGTGGCAGTGGGGCTGCGCCACTAAAGCAGAGTCTTACGGCCGAAAGGTCATACTGATTTTTTTCGAGTTCCATCAGCATGAATTGGTACATGGCAGGCACCGCTGGCACCAGGGTAATTTGCTCGTCCTGAATTAGCTTTAGCGCTGCAACCGCTTCAAAGCGAGGCAGCAGAACGAGTGATGCACCTCTGGACAGGTTGCCCAACATTAGAATGGTAATGCCGTAAATATGGCACATCGGCAGCGTAGCCAGAGTTTTGTCCTGGTGGTCGATGTCGAAAAGGTCTAGGCGCGCCGGAAAAATTGCCAGCATATTTCTATGCGTCAGCATGGCGCCTTTTGGTTTGCCGGTTGTGCCCGATGTGTAAACAAGCAAAGCCAGGTCTTGCTCCGGATTGATTTGCTCGCACCAGCGCACTGCTGTCACAGGTTTTTTGTCCTGGCTCAGAGCTTCAATTTTAATATTAGATGAGCCAGAGCCGCTGCTTATCTCGTTCAGCTCTTCGGTTGATTGTGTCGTGCTTACCAAAATGCGCTTGAGCACAGGCTTACTTTGCTGAGACTTTAGTGCCTCAGCCAGCGAATTTTCATGGACAACCAGCGTGCTGGCATGTGAATCTGCCAGTATGTGGGCGATTTCGTCTGATTTGAGCAGTGGGTTGATGGGGACGATTGTGGCGCCAAGCCCGGCGGCGGCAAAAAAGCTTGCAACATAGTCGGGATGGTTGGGGAATAAAATTCCAACTTTCTCGCCCTTTTTAATGCCTGCTTGCTGAAGTTGGTATGCAATTGCTGAGACACGCTGCAACAAATGTGCGTAGGTGATGCGTTGATGCTCGTAAATCAGAGCAATATTGCTGGGCGTCAGCTCAACCTGTTTGTGCAGGAGGCGAAAGAAATGGTCTTTATTCGATGATATATGGGACACGTCAGACGTCGCCACAGCGTCAAGCATTTGGATGCCTCTTAGCTATACGTCTGAATTATCCGAGTTTCATGGGAAACTCGCTTTAGTGCTACTTAATTGATAGGCTCTATTTAGAACGCTACAACTACGACGTTGCCGCCTCTTTCTTTGGCTTCTATCATGCCTTCGCATGCTGCTTCCAGCAATCCATGCGGATCGCAGCTGTGTTTTGGATAGCTAGCAACTGAAAGTGAAGCTGTAAGGCTGATTAGTTTGCCGCTGCGTGGGTCTTTGATTTCCAGCATGGCTACCTTTCTGCGGACGCGTTCTGCCACGGTGGCTGCGCCTTCGGCATCTGTTTCGTGGAGAACGGCTACGAGCTCTTCTCCGCCCCAACGTGCCGGCATGTCTATTTCGCGAACTGAGTTGCGCAAAATTTTGGAAACTTCTACAAGTACTGTGTCGCCCACTTCATGCCCATAGCGAAGGTTTACGTCGCGGAGGCAGTCGATGTCGATGAGCATGAGAGATAGCGAGTAGCCCAGGCGTACTGCTCTCTTGAGTGAATGTGTCAGGTGCTCTTTGAACGCATGCCTGTTTGGCAATTGTGTGAGCAAGTCAGAGCCCATCATCTCCTGCAAGCGTGCTTGCGTATTGGAGAGCTCATGACGCAATCTATCTATTTCTCTGTCCTTTTCGCGGAGCAATTTTTCATAGTCTACGCTGGCTGTCTGATTTTTATGCATCTGCCAATCGGCTGGACGATTGTGTTGTCCATGCATGTTCTGCAGCATTTGTGTTATGCGTGCTTTCATTCCCAACCCCACTGTTGCCTTAAGAGTATTACTATTCGAGTATTTCGTTTGCCCAAACGATTTGCTGGATATTGCTTTCGTAATTTCCGCAAGATGCTCATGAATAGTCGCCCGGTGAATTTCAATATATTAGCCCTACTTAGGATTAATTACCAGCAATGTAGTGGGGGAATCACCATGATTAATTTATTGCCACTTGCGAAAGTATATTGGTTCGACCGGGATCCAGCAATACAAGCCAATATTTGAGCTTTGGACTTCCCACTTGGAAAGTCAAAGTGGCTTCCTGAACCCCCTCAGGACGCACTGTTTTGGCGCGTTGCTTGTATGAATCAGGCGAAGCGGCGTATGGATAATACTCGTGATTGTGATTGCATTTAACCGCAAAGTTGCTAAACGAGTAGCTTTGCTTGCTATGGTTTTCAACCAAAACCCTCATTGTTAGAAGGCGAGACTTCTTGTCGCCAAACGGGAATGGCAGAAACTGGGCGTCCTTGACAACTATATTGAGGTCATCGAGAGTTGGCTTTGGTGCCTTGGACGGAACGACAGCCTGGTTGAACGCGGGAATCGTAAGCGGGGCGGGAATTCTGATTTGAATTTCGTCACCCGGAAAGGCACAGAGAATCTCACCTTTGCGGTGAAGTGCGGCAGCCACGCCCAGGGCGCCGCCGATTGCAGCTCCTCCTGCGACTGAAAGCCCGTAAGTGCTTATTGCCAGAGGTAGCCCTGTAAGCTGAACAGAAAGCAGTGAGCCGCCAATCGCGCCAACTCCGGCGTATCCGGTAGTTGTGAGGGCTTGTTTGGTGATTGTTTTGGCGGCGCTTTCCTTAGTAGATGCTGATGCATCAAGTGGAACGACATACTTGCCGTCCGGCGAGACTAGCTTTTCGAACTTTATTTCGATATATCCGTCGCGGCCAAGGCGCTTTTGCCCCTGAACATGAGCCACTTTGCCCACAACTTGCCACTTTCCGGGAAGTAAGACTTTTGTGCCGTCTTTAAGGTCTGTAGACACTTCGGCGCGTATTTCATCGCCTTCTTTGGCTAGCTCAGAGTTCAAAGTCGTTGTGACTGTTAGGTTTAGCGGCGTTCCCTGTGGAATCGTCTCGGTGCTGCCATCTTCTTTAAATGGATTGACCGAGTCTTCAAATGTGGCCTTACCGTTTAATTTAATTGGCGACGCGTGCGTGTCTGTCGCCTGTGAAACTTGAGTCTGTGTTGCCGGTTTCGAGCTGCTGGTCTGCGCCTGGCTGACTTTGGCAGCCGACATCGGACTTGTGCCCTGGCTCACCTGGCTGCTGGCTGCGCCAACCACATATTTTGGCATGGCATCTTCGCTTGCGGCCAGAGCAGCACCCGGAGCTGAGCTTAGCAGCAGGACTCCGCTTATTGCTGAATTTATCCACTTGGCAACGTGATGCTTGTTGCCTTTGCGTGATATTGAAACTGGACGGCTATTCGAATCGATAGAATCAAACCGAGTTGTCATGAGGCTTCCCGATACCTACCGGAGGAACTGACGTGCTTTTATTCAAGCAAGTTCCTTAGCGTATCGCTCAATCGCGTTCTTTACAAGTGATTCTAAAGTTGAGAACCCATTACATCTTCTTATTGAGAAGCTCTTTAAGTTGATCTAAAAACCCTTTTTTCTCGTCGGCGCCTTTTCCGTCCTTGCCGCCAGCACTCTTGGTGCTTGCTTTCAGCTTCAGCTCGATAGCTTTAGCCTCATGCAGTTTAGGATCAAGCTTCAATGCGGTCTGAACGGCTGTTTGAGCCAATGTTCTCCATCCTCGGGCAAGGTGGATTTCGGCAAGTGTTGAGTGGTACAGGGCATTGTTGGGGCAAAGTCTGATTGCTTCTTTGATTGCTGTTTCAGCCTCTGGAAAGCGATTGCGCTTAAGCATTTCATGGGCTCTGGTGTTGTGTTTCATTGCCCACTGTTCTTTGCTTTCGCCCTTAGCTTCAGCCTCGGCAGCCGTAGGCGCTTGCGGTAGAGTCCCGCTGTCCAGCGCCTCTTTGTTCTTCATCATATTGCGCAAAGTGTTGTACTCATCGCGCTGCTTGGGGTCAGACAGCACATCATGAGCGCGTGTTACTTTTGAAAACTCGGTTTGAGCCTCAGCCCGTTTTTCAGGGTCATTGGGAAAGCGGTCTGGGTGCAGCTTCTTCGCAAGTTTCAAATAGGCTTTTCTAATTTCTTCCGGGGGAGCTGCTTCTTCTACCCCAAGTACTGCATATAAATCTTCTTGATAATCCAACATGGTGCTCATAGTTCTGCTTATTTGTGAAGTGGGGTTCCCTACGAAAACTTTCGCCGGCGTCTGATGGGCTACAGCAACACCGAGGACATTGGCCAACTTGTAAGACCTGTCTCCTTCCATATTCCCATTTATGGCCGAAGATCAATCACTTTAGATCGATTTTGTAGACAAAGTCTTAGTTTTCCGCTGTTTGGCGGACCCTTCTCGGCGATATGCGGACTTGGGAGTTATAAAGAAAAAGGGAAAATGTGAATCCCGTATAATTCAGGCCCGACATAATCTACTTTAGGCAGTAAGTGCAGATTTCAAATGTCGAACATCTGTACTCTGATTCAGCTCCAAAGAGGTGCTTTAAATGAATTTGGATCGATTTACGCACAAGGCGCGCGAGGCAGTCACCAGCTGTCAGGATATTCTTTCCAGATTTTCGCAAGCCCAAGTTTTGCCTGAGCATTTATTGCTCTCTTTGTTAGAGCAAGAAGATGGCCTTGCTACGAAAATATTAGTGGCGTTGCAAGCAAAGCCTGAGCCAATTGTCGAAGAACTGAGCCGATATCTTTCTGGGCAGCCCAAGACTTCGTCACTATCAATGAAGAAAGACGAAATTGTGGTTTCGTCAAAGCTAATTGCGATGCTTGAAGAAGCAGGCAAAGAAGCCGAAAGATTGAAAGATCAATATATAAGTATCGAGCATTTGATGCTTGTGCTTTGCGATGCATCAAAATCGCAAGCGGGCACGATTCTCAAGCAAAATGGAGTTACTCGCGAGCGCATATTGCAAACACTCACTCAAATTCGCGGTAGCCAAAATGTCACTTCCCAAGACCCAGAAGCCACTTACCAGGCGCTGGCACGCTATGGCAAAGATTTGACTGCAGCAGCGGCGGCAGGCAAACTTGACCCGGTTATTGGTCGCGATGAAGAAATCAGGCGGGTGATGCAAGTTCTTTCGCGCCGTACCAAAAACAACCCCGTCCTTGTTGGTGAGCCTGGCGTTGGTAAAACAGCCATCGTTGAAGGGCTTGCTCAGCGTATCGTCAAGAAAGACGTGCCCGAAGGTTTGAAAGGCAAAAAGCTAATGACTCTGGACATTGGCTCGCTGATTGCCGGTGCAAAATATCGCGGTGAGTTTGAAGAGCGATTGAAAGCTGTTTTAAAAGAAGTGATTGAATCCGAAGGGAAAATCATTCTATTCATTGACGAGTTGCACACAGTGGTTGGTGCAGGTTCATCCGGCGAAGGTTCTATGGATGCCGGCAACTTGCTCAAGCCACCCCTGGCACGCGGCGAACTGCACTGCATCGGCGCGACGACTCTTGATGAATACAGAAAGCATATCGAAAAAGACCCCGCGCTAGAACGCCGCTTTCAGACTGTTTTAGTTGAGCAACCATCTATAGAAGATGCGATTTCAATTTTGCGTGGTTTGAAAGAACGATATGAAGTTCACCATGGTGTGCGCATTCAAGATGCTGCGCTTGTCGCTGCAGCCGTGCTTTCGCACAGATATATTGTAGACAGAGCTTTGCCAGATAAAGCAATTGACCTCATCGATGAAGCTGCCGCAAGAATGCGTATAGAAATCGACTCAATGCCGGCAGAGCTTGATGAAATGGAACGTCGCAAAATTCAGCTTGAGATTGAACGCGAAGCCTTGAAGAAAGAGCGTGATGCTGCCTCGAAAGAAAGACTCGAGCGCATCGAGAAAGAAATTCAAGACATGCAAGAAGAAGCTGGTGTTTTGCGCAGCCGTTGGCACGCAGAAAAGGACGTGCTCAATCGCTTGCAACAGTTGAAAGCTGAGCGCGAAGCGATCAATGTGCAAATTGAACAGGCAGAAAGAAGCACAGACCTGGCTAAAGCTGCACAATTGAAATATGGCACTTTGATGGAAATCGAAAAACGCATCGCTGCCGAAGAAGAAACATTCAACAAAAAATCGGGACCACGACTTCTTTCGCAAGAGGTTAGTGACGAGGACATTGCTGAAATCGTCTCGAAGTGGACGGGCATTCCAGTGACTAAGTTGCTTGAAGGCGAGGTTCAGAAGCTATTGCGTCTTGAAGATCATTTGCACAAACGAGTCATTGGTCAGGAAGAAGCAATTGAAGTTGTTTCCAATGCGGTTCGCCGTGCGCGCGCCGGCTTCAAAGATCCCGATAGACCGATCGGCAGTTTCCTTTTCTTGGGTCCAACCGGTGTTGGTAAAACCGAACTTGCAAAAGCTCTTGCTGAGTTCTTGTTTGACGACGAACGAGCAATGGTTCGTATCGATATGTCCGAGTATCAAGAGCGGCATACCGTGGCGCGTTTGATCGGCGCACCGCCTGGCTATGTGGGCTACGATGAAGGCGGGCAGCTTACCGAAGCCGTTCGACGCAGACCATACACATGCGTGCTCTTCGATGAAATTGAAAAAGCGCACGGTGACGTATTCAACGTACTCTTGCAGGTGCTCGATGAAGGTCACCTTACTGACTCGAAAGGGCGCACTGTCGATTTCAAAAATACAGTCATCATTATGACTTCTAACATTGGTAGCCAACACATTTTGGATTACCAGGTGAAGTCATCTGTGGCTCACGAAGACAGTGATAAAGCATACGAGAATATGAAAGAAGAAGTTCTCGGGGCTCTCAGGCAGCACTTCCGCCCTGAGTTTCTCAACCGTATCGATGAGACTGTCGTCTTCCACGCGTTGACACAAGACCAGTTGAAGTTTATCGTCAAGCTTCAAATAAACATCCTCAACAAACGCATGCAAGACCGCAAAATTCTGTTGGAGCCAACAGAAGCTGCGATGGATTGGCTTGCACGCATGGGCTACGACCCCATGTATGGCGCACGTCCGTTGAAGCGTGTTATTCAAAGAGAAATTGAAAACACACTTTCACTGGAAATGCTCGAAGCCAAATTCCAAGACGGCGACCGCATCGTAATCGACGTGCAAGACGACGAGCTGCTCTTCCGCAAAGACGGCTCGCAGCTTCCACCCGAAGCTCAAGGCAGCACCCCAGCTGAGCCCGTCCCAGCCACTAAATAAGCAGATCTCCGTATCTTGTAGGGGCGACGCCATGCGTCGCCCCTATTTTATAGAGAGAAACTGTCTAAGCGAGCACCGCAACTTAGGTTCCGGGCGACGCATGGGATACTGCTGGCGAACTCGAATGTTTAGCGAAGCCGG
>CAZJLR010000121.1:0-12438 GCA_964546815.1 uncultured Candidatus Obscuribacterales bacterium
GATGGAGAACATGATGCGATTCAAACTTTCAGATTGCAACCGGCCGAACGGACACAATAATATCGTGCTTTGTAGTTGTATATCTCGATTTCAGCGTCATAGCGTTGTCCGGTGAATCCAAAGATGGTTCCTAAAAGACTCGGCGTGATTCCAAAAGGCGAATAAGTGTACTTGTTCAAAACAGTACCCGAATCATTCGTCTGCGCGATTGTAGAGCCGATCCTATCTTGATGCAGGAATGTGGTTGTGCTTCCAGTGATCTGAATTAGTGCCTCGTCCGTGCTATTGCTCCGGATATAGCGGTTCTGCAAAGTGTGGCTGCTATCGTAATCAGCAATGAGCTGATTGCCATTGTAGAGGTAGCCAGTTTTGGTACTGCCGATTTCTTTTTGAGCCTGCCTGTTCATGGGGTCAGTCCAGTAATTATTAGTCGTGCTTCCAATGACGATTTGAGTTGGACGATTGAGCGCATCAAAGCTTGCCGTCAGGGCTCCAGCAGGAAGCGTTCCGGAAGTGAGATTCCCGTTGTTATCGTACCCAAAACTTGAACTATCTACTGATGGGTATTGGTTTAGATTGTTTGCAGAGGCATAGCTTGTGTTTGTACTAGCAGTCGGCTGCACCATAAAGGTCGGATCATCCACTTTAAGGCTTGTCACCTGGTGTACCGTGTTGAAGCCGTACTTGAAAGTGACTGAGCTTCCAACAAACGCTTGCGCAAGGCTTGTCATGTCGTTGTTGAGGGCATAGGCGTAGGAGCAGACACAGCCGTTAATGTAAGTGGCTGTGGTGCGCCTTGAAAGTTCATCATAGTCAAAATTAATTGCCGAGCTTGAGCTTCCATTTAGCTTGATGTCTGTGAGCCTGTTCAGTTCATCGAAAACATAATCTACATAATAGCTATCTGGCCAAATTAGTCGAGTGCGATTTCCATTTTCGTCAAGCTGATAAGTCACCGTGTCGCTGTTGGGCATGGTCTGCACAAGCAATCTTCCAGCCGTGTCATAAGAATACTGGAATGCGCCAGTTGAGGGATCTCCGCTAATAACTGGAGTACTTACTTGAAGTGGTCTGTTTGCCAAATCATAAGTCATTGTTTGCAATCCTAGCACAGCCCCCGGTTGCCTGGTCGAGAGCCTGGTGAGAACATCGTAAGTGTTTGTGATGGTGTCGCCTAGACGAGTGAGAAGCGTCAGCACTTGATTGTTCGCATTGTACGAGTACTCTTCAAATGTGGAGTCAGGATAAATAGTTTTGAAAAGGCGATCAAATCCATCATACTGCATTGTCGTGACATTGCTTCGTGCATCTGTAATTGTCGCCAGCATTCCATTGCTAGTATATGTGTTGGTTTGGGAGGCATTGCCGAGAGGGTCTGTTGCGATGCTTATGCGACCGAGGGGGTCAAAACTGTATTGCCAGGTTCTGTTTTCCGCATCAATTTTCTTGATCAGCCAATTGTTAGCGTTATAGACGAAATTTGTTTGATAGCCTAGCGGATCTGTAGTGGTTGCTAATGTGTTATTTGCAAGGTAGCCAAACGAATAAATCTGATAGGGGTGTGCAATGTCACCGGTTTGGCGCTGAATGGAAGTTTGATTGCCATTGTCGTCATAATAAAAGTTTGTGATGAAATCGAAAGGAGTGCATTCTTGGCGTTGGGTGAGGCGTCTTTCGTTATCAAAAATGAAAGCTGTAGTGTTGCCTCTTGGGTCAGTAACGCTGTTAATATTACCAGCGGTATCATAACCGAATTGGGTTTCGAGATTTAGTCGACCTGTTCCAAAATCGTGGGTTGAGGAGAGTAATCTGTCTAAAGCTCCGCTTGATGCGTAAACAAAATTGTCGACAATTCCGGTTTCGTCAGTGCGGGTAAGCAGCTGGCCTCGGGAGTTGTAGGTGAAGTTAATTACTGGTGTCATGCCACCGATTGTTGGTCGAGTGATACTGAGCAGTGTGCCTTGAGAAGAATCGTAGGCAAAGCTTGTTTCGTTGCCTTCGCCATCTTTAAAGGTAGCTACTTTGTTCCAGGTTGGGTCAAAAGTGGAGATAAGTACTATGTTTGACAAAGAGCTTCCCGGCTTAGGCAACATCGTTGTCGTTAGAACATTGTTGAAATTATCATAGGTAGTTTGAACTTGATTCAACTCTGGTGAAGTGGTTAGAATGATGCGATTAAGTCCATCGACTTCATTGAGAGTTTCCTGCCCAAGGGCATTTATGTCCTTGAGCACCACTCCCAAGTTATTGTTGTACATAACATGGCTATTGCCCAGAGCATCAACAACCTCAGAGCGCGAACCAGCAAAGTAAAAATGTTGTGTGCCGTTGTTAGCCACGGTTTGTGTGGAAATGCGCCCAAGAGTGTCAAAGGTGTTGGTGACGTAAGGTGTGATTGGATTTGCTGGAAGAAAAACCTTCGAAAGTTGCCCTGGCATTTCGTAGTGGTAAGTTATGTTTTTTCCATTGGCATCAGTGAAGGAAATGAGATTCTTATTCTCGTCAATACTAAACAAGATACTGCGATCGTTGCCATCAGAGACGCTGGTAAGCCGTTCGTCTGTATACGCGAGAGTGAGTGTGCGTCCTAAACAATTTGTGACTCCTGTAAGCATTCCGCTGGTGTATGTGTATGCAACCGTGACCCCAGCTGGATCGACATAGGTGTCCACATTGCCGTCGATATTAAAATTCCACTTTAGCTGCTGAGGACTAGTCACAGTGTATGTCGAGTCTTCATTTTGAGCTAAAACGTCAGCAGAGTTGGGTGGAGGGTTGTAGGTACCGTCCACAAGCTTTATGAAAGCTTGGGACGAATCCCCGTTGGTCATCACCACCGAATTATTTGTTATTTGGTCGATAAGCCACAAAGATGCTGTAGAGGCTATAAGACTCAGGAACAAGTTGGGATAAGATTCACTGTATAAACCAAGATTGATAAGCGCATACGCAGTTGCAATGGCGGCGGCGGCTTCCTTGGGAGAAATTTCCCCGCAACCGCGCAGTCCATTGCTTCCTGCGCTTATGGTTGTCGTGAGATTATGGCTCCAACCTAATCCAAGGGGACCATCCTCAAGTCGAGCAGAGGAGTCATAGTGTCTCGAAAACGAAAGAGCATAGGGATAAGTTCCGCTGCCCACTGTCATGTCATTTCGTTCGTAGAGAAAACTTCCAGAAAAGAGTTGCACTGGGTCACAGCATTTGCAGCAAGATCCATTTTCGGGTTGCGTAGTGTCTGGTAGCTTTCCTGTGTCCTTTGACATTTTGTTCTTGTCAACGGGTTGGCTGCTTACACCACCTCCTGCCGGAGGCGTAATGATAAATCCCAGCGCTGGCAGAGCAAATCTGGCTTGAATCCATGCGCCACCAGAAAAAATACCTATTGATGTTGCGCCATCTTGATTGATGATTACTTCCTGCGGCACGGCAGTCAGAATGTCACCTATGTATGATGTCCACGCGCTCCAATTTACAAGCTGGGGCTCTACTGGCGCATCACCAGTAGTCCAATTAAATCTAGAGGCGGCAAAGATTTTTTGTTCTGCAGTATTAGCAACATCAAGTACCCTCGGTGTTGAGATGCCAGTTCCTCCAAATGTTTGTTGTTGAATTCCAGCTTCAAATGCACCTAGCATAAACTGAGCGGGAATCCATACGTCATAGGATCCGTTGAAATCTCCGATTAAACTCGTCGTCTTAAGTATGTTAACCAAATCACTGTACGGACCCTGGTACAAGCTGTTATATCCCATAATACCTGCGTCTAGCGACCAATTGAAATACACTGAGCCCAGTTGCGCAAATATTTCTTCCAATTTGAAATGCTGAGCACTATAACTGAAAAATAGCGTTGCCAGTGATTCACCGAGCACATCTTCATCAGTGCTCGTTTGTCCATTTGCAATATTCTGAAGCATAATCTGCTTGTGATAATCGACCATTGATTGTGAAACAGGGCCACAAGTAAATCCGAAGAAATAAAGACTATCGGGATCTGTATAAATATTGGCCAACCATGTCTGAGCGAGCGCTGAAAACTCGGCTATAAGTGTTGTATTTGGAGTTTGCGCGGTGCCAGTGGCAAGAACGTTCCCATCAGCCATTAATACCGGTATTACATTTTCTCCAGATGGTGTGAATGAAATCGTGATTCTGCTGCCGTAGTATTGATCAATGTAGAGATCGTATGCAGCAAAGCCACCAAATACAATGTTAAAAAACTTCCGATAGTCATCAGGAAGCTCTGAGTAAACTGTGACGTCAAAATCTGGGGTTTGATAAGGCAGTGAGGTCTGCCTGTTTGGTCCTAGCTGTGGAAGTATCTCTGTGCCGCCAATGATGTCATCCATGCTTGCATCAAAATGGTCTGATTGTAACCACGACAGCAAACTTGATGCATATGAACTAAACAGCGGACGAACGCCGTCTGTACCTTCATAAGTATCTGTATTCAGCTTCTTAAGCCATGACCCATCATCTGCAAAAGTAGTGCCCGCTTGAGCATTCGTCTGTAGAACCGACGAATCAAAACCCGTTATTGTCGCAAAATCAAAGCTTGTTGTAGTTCGGTTGTAACTCTTGAAGCTTGGATCAAATACATAGTCAGTGCCATCAATATTTACTTGAACCCAGCAATAACTTGCAAAGTCTCCCTCATGCAGGTCCACATAAAGTAAATTGCCGGGTTCATCAAAAACAGGAGTATTGTACAAGTTTCCTGCTTCAAGTACATCAAGCGAAGGATATTGCGTGGTTGTGTCTGTGGTGCCTAACAGGTTCGCCAGCTGTGCAGCTGTAATTCGAATAGAACCAACAACATAATTAGCCGTATAACCGGCTTGACGGCACAAGTTCACCATTAAGGCCGCCTGATCAAACGGTCCGGCAACTCTGTCTATTAAGGTTCCCAGAGCACCTTTTGACGTATCTATCTGGCAATAAAAATCTACGTTTGAATAAACCCACTCGTAAATCAGATCAACATTGTTTCTTAGCGCCCTCGCTAACTCAACAATCGATGCCGGACCGGGAACTGTTGGTGCCTCGGCCGGCAAGGCAAGCCTTGGCACCGCACGTTGTTTTGTAGCAAGATGTCTTTCTCTTGCCGTCCCTTGAAGCTTGCCTTTCTCATCTTGACTCGGTTTAGTTAAAGCACGCATGACTGAAGTCTCCTAACAGATAGCTTGAGCGACCTAAATTTGCATATAAGAAATTACTCGTCAGTCCCGATGACCTCCATGAATAACTTTAAACCGCTTGGAGCGCTGACGTTGCCAAAGTTCAAGCAAATGGCTTCGAAAGTGTATCGCTTCTGCATTGAGAGCATCGATGGCTGGATAAATATTTGTGGTATCAGTTGTGCCAATGGAATCTGGAGTTGCTCTTCTTTTAGCCTAATTGAGCCGACTGCAAAGCTCATTGCATTTACAGTTACTGGCTTTCCATCTGGCTTTGGAATGTTTGACGATCGCATGCTTCGAAATTCTAGATAACGGTTGTGTGATAATCTTCTTGAAGAGAAGTAGACGTTCTATTAATGTGAATCTTTTATTGTCGGTGCGCGAAAGATAAGCAAAGTTTTTGTGAGCTCATTCTTCCGTCCAAATAACTTCTACCTTAATTTTCATGCCGCTTGGCCATGTCTGGGCATTGAAACATAATGAAATGCATTCCGGTGTGCCGCTAACATTTCTTAGGGTTATAGGCTGTGAAGTGTCGTTTGCGTTAAATAGATCGAAATATGGTGGTACGTAAAAACTTGTCGCCCCAGCAAGAGGAGTTATTATGGTGGCTTGTGTAAGTATGGGGCTAATATTATTTGAAGGGTTAGCTGTGTAGTAGTACAAATTTGCTGTTGCGGCTGAACTTGTGGAGTCCAGCTTTACGAGATCAGCAACAGGAGCGGCGGTGCCCGTGGCCGGCAAAGACGTTCGCTTAATCAGGTACCATTCGTTTGTAGATTCTGATGATGTCGTATAAGAGAATAGTCTTATACGTTGTATCTTGCATATTAGGGTGCTAGATGATCCTCTGAAAGCCACTAAGTCCGTAGGATTTGAAGGAATGGAATAATTGTTTGGCGTGCAGGCCATGTAGGTCGCCTTCTTTGCGGGTAGGTCAACCGAGAGAGCTCCCGCAGCAGAGACGACGGCTTTGTTTGTGCCGCCAGCGTCAAGAATTTGGTTAGCCCATGTACCTGATTGTGTGACTGCACCGCCACCAGAACCACCGCCAGTTATGTTTACATTCAATGATGAGCCGGTCATAGACGGTGTAGTACCAGCTATTTGACTAATATTGACCGATTGGTTTGCTGCCAAAGCCGAATCACTGGACAATACAACTCTTTGCGTTCCAGTTCCGGATGTGCCGGTACCAGTTGAAATAGTGTTGCCGTTTATTTGTGCAGCGTTCGTATTTGTCTGTACGCGTGCTGAAGAGACTGTGCTAGCTAAGATGGAAAGGTTACCACCCTCCAAAGCTAAAGCAGAGGTATTTAGATTCGCTCCCGCATTGGCTGTCACTGTACCTGAAACAGACAGGGCGCCTCCCGAGGAAATACTTGCTTTATTAGTGCCCCCTGCATCAATTAGCTGAACTCCTGTTCCCGAAGATAGTGTAACTTGTCCTGTCGAGTCACTAGACAACGTTACACGTTGAGTACCAGAATTGGTTGTGCCGTTACCTGCTGCCGTGGAATTGCCTCCGACCTGGCTTATGTTGACAGATTGATTAGGAAATAAGGCGGAATCGCTAGACAAAACGACGCGCTGGGTTCCAGTTCCTGAAGTACCGGTTCCCGTTGAAATTGTGTTTCCGTTTATTTGTACGGCATTTGAATCTGCTTGCACTCGGGAAGATGTTACGGTGCCTGCGAGTTTGGCTAGATTGCCGCCGGATTCAAGTGCGAGGGCAGATGTATTGAGATTTGTACCTGCGTTTGCAGTAACTTGACCCGTAGAATTTGATGCCAGAGTCACTCTCAAGACGGTCCCATCTGCGACTCCGTTGCCCATAGAAGGAGCGGCGCCGCTAATTAGTGCAATGTTGGTCTGCATTTTTGCGCTGCTAACCGCTCCTGCAACTGTTGCGAGATTTCCTCCTGATTCAAGTGCGAGGGCTGAAGTGTTGAGATTCGTCCCGGCGTTTGCCGTTACTTGTCCCGTGCTGTCTGAGGCTAAAGTTACTCGCATAACTCCGCTGCCAGAAACACCGTTTCCCATTGCGGGAGTTGCACCGTTAATTTGCGCAGTATTGGTTTGCATTACCTTGGATAATACTGCCCCGGCGACTGTTGCTAAATTGCCACCCGATTCTAACGCAAGTGCTGAAGTGTTCAGATTTGTTCCAGCATTAGCAGTGATCTGCCCAGTACTATCAGAAGCGATAGTGACACGTTGTACGCCTGTGCCGGACGTGCCATTACCCATGGCAGGAGCAGCACCGTTAATTTGAGATACATTGGATTGCATTACTTTAGAAGAGACGGCGCCAGCCACAATTGCTAGATTGCCGCCGGATTCTAGCGCAAGAGCTGAAGTATTTAGGTTAGTACCAGCATTTACAGTGAGTTGACCTGTGCTATCGGAAGCAACAGTTACACGCAGTACTCCCGCACCAGAAGTACCATTTCCCATCGACGGTGCTGTGCCGTTGATCAGAGCTGTATTTGTCTGAATCTTTCCCGCAGAAACAGCCCCGGCGACTGTAGCTAAGTTGCCACCTGACTCAAGAGCTAATGCTGAAGTATTGAGATTTGTCCCGGCGTTGGCGGTGACTTGTCCGGTGCTATCGGAAGCCAATGTGACACGGAGCACACCAGACCCGGATGTACCATTTCCAACGCTTGCACTGGTGCCATTTATTTGAGCAATATTACTCAGAATATTCCCCGCACTGACTGAGCCCGCGAGAGTGGCTAAATTTCCACCAGACTCCAATGCAAGCTTTGAAGTGTTTAGGTCTGTTCCCGCATCTACTGTGATAGTTCCGCTGATGGGCTGGACGCTTGCGGAGCCATCGATTTTTAAGGCTCCAGAAGAAGAAACACTGGCGGTATTGACGCCTCCTGAATCGAGCAACATGTTCTTCCATGTTCCCGATTGTGTGACAGCTCCTCCGCCGCCACCACTGCTGGTGACGCCCCCACTTCCGGCGAGTACTGATGTGTAACCAGTCACTGTGATGTTACCAGCAGAGAAACTACCAATTCTGGCGCGAAGCCAGGTATATCCGGCAATGTCGAACGACCAGTCGCTTGCTGTCGTAGCGCTCGTTCCGGTGTTAGTCGTGCCGACTTGCGCACCTAGAATAGGCACCCAGGTTACATTGTCGCCCGAAGCTTCAAAAAAAACGGTGGTGCCTCCAGACATTGGCACGCTTGTAGTAATACTCAAAATGGCAGTAGCCAAACCGCTGCACGGCAAACTAGTACCAGGACCGTCCGCCGTGGCACTGATCTGCATCGCTGTCGGCGACGGTACAGTGCTGGCAATTTGAGAAGCAAACATTTCACCATAACTAGACATTTTTCAAGTCCCTCTCAATATTCGAGCCTTTTCGACGAAATATAGATCTACTTGTTATGTTTCAAGCCAGCCTCCAGCGATCGCTATAAGCTCAAGGCAGCCGCTCCTGGTTGTGAGAACCAAGTTTTGGTCAGCTACTCCATTCGCATGAAAAAATTGTTCCGTGCCGCTGAAGGCTGCTGTTGCGACACCAGACAGGACCTTGAACTTGTAAACACCCCCGTCTGCAGGGGAGGGCGGGAATGAAATTGTACAAGTTGTAGTGATCAGGTAAAGTGCGCCTGGTCCATCTGAAACATTGAAATCACCGCTTTTGGTGAGGATGAAAAATTTTGGGCTGCAACATCCAGGAATATCGTAGGTGGCTATTCTGTTTCCCAGAGAATCATAATTGTATATTGTGCGACTACCGGTGGTGGCATAAAACACACTGGTCAACCGTCCCGCTGCATCATAATTGTACTCAGCGCTCGGCATAGATTACCTCCTCTGGGTGCACGAAAAATATTGATGGCATGAAGTGCCATCAGTCGAGTTGTGATGATCTGAAATTGGCTATCGCTAGCGATTATGCGTTTTGCCGAGGCACACGCACATAGTGGTAACGCCTGAGAATTTCTCCTGCACCGAATTTATTCTTCCGATTCGTGCGCTCAGGAACTGCGTTGTTGTAGTGGTTGGTTTCAGCCGATGGCTGGTAGAAATGAAAATTTGAAATTAGGGATTCCTTTAAAAAATTTTGAATTGCGCTTGTCGAAAAAACTCAGCGCTCTTTGATCTGTTATCTCCGGAATTGAGATTGCTGTCAACAGCTCTAGAGCCACTATCGGCGGTGTGAATAGGCAGGGTGCAATGATACGAGTTTTATTAATTCGTCACTTCTGAATTTCGTAGACTTTGCTCTGCGTGGCGGAATTCCGGTGCAAGATTTGTACACCGAATCACATCTTATGGATCAAACCTATAACCAATTCCATGCACTGTCGTTATGAGAGAAGCTTTGCCGTCTGTATCAATTTTGCTCCGCAGTCGATTTACATATGTTCTAATCGCTCCAGATGATGAATCTGAGTCTGTCGGCCAAACGCGCTCGATCAGTGCTTCGGCGCTGAATACTTGCTTGGGATGTTTCATGAAAAATTCTAGCAGTGCGAATTCTTTGGGCAAGATATCGATTACTGTTCCATTTTTACAAACTTGATGGGTTGTTGGGTCGAGAGTTATGTCTCCTGCTTTTAGTTCCTGTGTCACTACTGCGGCGGGGCGGCGCAAGAGTGCTCTTACACGTGCTCCCAGTTCTTTCATGTGGAATGGTTTTGTGAGATAGTCATCGGCGCCGGCGTCTAGACCAGCTTCGCGATCATCAATTTCGCGCTTACCTGTGAGCATTAGTATGGGCGTGTTGCCACCACTTGCGCGGTAACTTTTGCAAACATCAATGCCTTCCATGTTTGGCATGTTCCAGTCTAAAATCGCCAGGTCATAACTGTAAAATTTCAATTGATTGAGAGCTTCAGACCCGTCTTCAACCTGGTCTACGTTGTAATTTTGCGCGCTCAGGTAGTCGACCACAACATCGCGAAGCGCTTTCTCGTCTTCTGCGACCAATATCTTCGGCATATGGCTTCTCCTTGGCTACCCATGAAGCAATTTCCATTTTTATAGCATGTGTTGTCTGCATCTGTCTGCGCTGTCGCTGATATACTAAGGCGCGGTAACGGAATTCTCCTTGTGAAACTGAGCATTGGACAGAAAGGCTTGTTAATAGTGGCTGTGCCACTGGCATTTCAAGTTGTTTTTGTTGCTATTTTTCTTGCCACTGTTATTGACGACTTACACAAAGTCGAGCAGGAAGAACACGCCAAGTCTGTGCTTACGTGCCTCAATAATATTCGCCGCTATACAGAAGAAGGTGCCATTTCACTTGCGCGATATAAATCGACGCGCGATGAAGCCGATATGGCTGCTTACGATGCCCTTGTGGAGAACTCGCCCATTGAATTGGCGAAGCTTAAGAAGGTGGTGAAAAATCATCCTGACGAACTCAAAATTGCAGACATGATTGATTATGAATGCAAGAAATCGATAGATGTTTTGGCGGAGTGCAAAGAGAATTTTGCCAGTGGCAACCAATTTATCGCTTTGAGTGATATGCCGCGACTTTTCAAAAGTGGTATCAAAGTGAAAAGGTGCGTCGATATGCTTGCGCAGCGATACACTGGAGTTGAGGCTCGCGCAAGTAGAGAGCAGAAAGAAAGAGCAAGGCGCATGCTCGCATTTCTCTGTGCTGGAATTTTCTTGAATGTAGTAATAACTATTTTCTTGGGGCGTTATTTCGCAGTCAATATTTCAAAACGACTTGGAATTCTAAGTCAAAACAGCGAGAGGCTTGCAAAAGGCGAAGAATTGTTTGAGCAAATTTCGGGCTCTGATGAAATTCAATCTTTAGATTTGTCTTTTCGAAAAATGGCGGCACAACTTAAGGCGGCACAAGATGAGCAAAAGCAACTAACACAGGTTGCACTGGCTAATGAAGAGTTGATTAGAGCTGTTATCGAAAACATGCCCATCGGCATCATAATCATCGATGATGAGCATAACATTGAGTCGTTAAATCCCAGAGCAGAGCAAATGTTTGCCTGCAGTTCCAATCAGGTTAAAGGTCGGCCTTTGCTTGAACTGTTGCCCGACAATCCAGCACAAAAAGCGATGAAAACAACAAATGAATTTAAGCGCGGCGAAATTCTAAATCCTAGTTCGCGAGTTTCATCTGATTCAAATGCGAAAAGGTTAAACGGCGAGGAATTTTCTGCTGAAATTGCAGTGAGCAAATTCAGCAATCAGCAGGGCAAACACTTTCTGGTCACTGTGCAAGATGTAACTGAACGGCAAGAGATGGAAAGGCTCAAGCGAGAGTTTGTATCAATGGTAAGCCATGATCTGCGCACGCCGCTGACTGCGGTGCAAGGCACTCTCGATTTGCTCGATGAAGATACCTACGGTGAAATCACCGAGCAAGGTCATAAACGGGTAAAAGTGGCTGGTGAGAGTATTGATCGGCTTATCAATCTCATCAACGATTTACTTGATATTGAAAAAATGGAAGCCGGAAAAATGCGGCTTGAAGCAAAGGCTTGTTCTCTGAAAAAGATCATCAATCAGTCTGTTGAGTCAGTGCGTACAATTGCGGAAAATGCCGGAGTTATTTTGGAATGGAAAGATACTGTCGACAATTATGTTTTTGCCGATGAAGACCGTGTAGTGCAGGTCCTCGTTAATTTGTTATCTAATGCAGTGAAATTTTCTGCTGCTGCTGCGATTGTGAAGGTTGAAACTCAAGAAAACGGCAACATGATTTCTGTGTCGGTGATAGATCAAGGGCGCGGGATTCCTGCGGAATATGTAAATTCGCTATTTGAGCGATTCAAGCAAGTGAAGGCTTCAGATGGTGCGCGCAAAAAGGGCACTGGGTTGGGGCTTGCTATCAGCAGGGCAATTGTTGAAAGCCATGGCGGGAAGATTCAAGTGACCAGTGAACCAGGTGTGGGAAGCACGTTTTCTTTCACCCTGCCAATGGCGAAGGATGGTCCGTCATCTGGCGGATGTTGAAATCCGCATTTTCGCTGATGCGAGGATCGTACTATTTGCGGCATATTAAATACAGGAAGCAGTAATCCCAATTCGATTAGGTGAAACGGGACGTCTGAAATCTGTTTGTGGAATTAGGATATAAGACTGAGCAACAGCAGTCCAATCTACGAACTAACAAGAGCATGCCGCAAACCCTGGGAATGTACATCCTGGGGTTTTGTGCTTTTTGTTTAGTCGTTTTTTTGTCCTGGGTCTAAAAAACTACACTCGTAGGGGCGACGCCATGGATACTGCTGGCGAACTCGAATGTTTAGCGAAG
>CAZJLR010000122.1:0-11903 GCA_964546815.1 uncultured Candidatus Obscuribacterales bacterium
GCCGGCTTCGCTAAACATTCGAGTTCGCCAGCAGTATCCCATGCGTCGCCCGGACCTAAAGCTGCGGTGCTCGCTTAGACAGGTTCGCTTTATAAAATTGCGGGCTACGCATGGCGACGCCCCTACAAGAGAATGGGCTTTGGGGCTGGCTGAGCTTAGTTTGCTTTTCGAAGACCTGCTAGTTCAATTCCGGCTGCGGCTGCCATTTTGCTTACGTTCACTACAAATGGAATATTTACTTGATCTGCAGTGTCTCGGACACTGTGATAGTTTGGATTTTCTTTTGCAGCAGTGTCGTAAGGCTCTGAAATTAAGACTGCGGGTATGCCTGCGCGCAAGAAATTATAGTGATCAGATCTGTTATTCAATTCGTCATTGTGAGCAGCATAAACTTTGAGGTTTAAATTGTAGTCGCGCTGTTTTGCATTAAGCGTATCGGTCATGGCGTGTGGACCTGGCTTGTTTGAGGTGTCGTGGATTTCTACAGTATTGCTATCTGGTGCATAGCCAATCATATCCATTTGGTACATGCCTACAATTTTGTCTTTGCTTTGTTTGTATTGCTCAACCATAGCTCTAGAACCCCAGAGTCCCTGCTCTTCGCCAGAGAAAAGCGAAAACACAACTGTGCGGTCTAAAGGCAAATCTTTCATCGCATGTGCAATTTCAGAAAGTGCAACTGCGCCGCTACCGTCATCGTCGGCTCCCGGTGCTTTGGCTTCGGCCTCATCCTGGTTTCCTGCCGTTGAATCGATATGGGCACCATACATTACTACTTCGTTTGGCTTTGATTTTCCTTCTTTTATTGCTCGCAAATTATGATAGGTTTCGCCACTGCGTGTGTACGAATCCATCACAACTTTGTAGCCGTCTTTCTCAAATTTTTCCTTGAAATATTCAAGCCCCTGCTGGTAGCCTGGTCCGAATGTGCTTCTGCTTTCGAGTCTTGTTGTTTTCCCGTCGATCTGCACATCTTCGGCGCCTGATATTTGTCTGATGCGAGTTTTTACATCGTCTTCTTTTATTGTGTCTAAAGCGGCTGCAACCCGCTGATCTGGAGCGACTCTTGTAGAGACGCTCGGCAGATATTCGCCCGGAACACCTTTCTTGTATTCGAGCGGACGGCGCCAGCTTTTACTATCAAGCTCCGCGTCTGCTGGTACCTCTATTACAGGTAGCGACTTTACGCTTCCGCTGTCTTTGCTGCTATTTCTATCTAATGCCGGGGTTCTGTCGAGACGGGCTTCCTGGCTCAGGGTGTTGCGTGTCTGCCCTTCTAGACTTTGACGCCCATCCTCGCTGCTTTTTGTTTCTGTAATTTTGTCGTTCATCGCGCTTTCTTCCTAGTTGAACCACCGTCATACCACTTAATTTGTGAAAATTCAGTGATAGCAGGGGTGGAAACCACGTATTAAGATGCGCTGATAAACGACTACTAATGCGCTGACGACTTGAAAGACTATTTGTTTTCTACTAGCTGAGCAGCGAAATTTTTGCAGCGCTTTGACTCGTCAATGTGACCAGAGCTTTCCAGCAATGATTGTTGGCATCGCAATTCATTGAGTGTGCCTGGCGCGCATTGTTTGTATTTTGTGATATCAATCGGGCTTGATTTGATGACTCCAAGCAAATATTCGGCAGGCAAATAACAGCAAGTTAAATTAGGCGTCCAATTATCAATTATTCGCTCTAAATCTAGCTGCGCTGCTCTATTATCGCCCTTGCAAAATTCGTACTGGGCGCACCATAAAAGAGCAAGAGAACACTGTTCTGAATTCTTACCATAAAATTCAGTTGACGATGAAAGTACATCTTCGAAGAGTTCGCCCGGATAGCTGTTGCTTAAGCAGCCACTTTTCAGTTTAGGGGAGTATGAGGGTAGAGCCCTTATTTTGCTTGTTTCTAGTAGGCATAGCTTTGCAAAAAGACTCTTGTTATTAGCATATTGTTTCTTGAGTTGGCGATATAGTTTGCCCGCCTCGTCAAAGTTTGCGTTGAATGCTTCTATTCTAAGTATTAGTTCTTGCGCGATGAAATTTTTGTTTTCATCAAGCCTGCCTGATGCGACGACTTGTTTTAGAGATTTAAGACTTGTCGAAGAGCTTACTGCTGCACCCTCTTCATCATTTACTTTCATGACCAAAATTTCTGCCAGTTGTCCTGCGTCATCCCACTTATGCAAGTCTATTACTTTTTGCATAAAATCATTTGCTTCGCGGCTTGAATGATGATCAAACAAGCAGTTGTTTATTTGCTCAATAACTGGAACAACGTTACGCATAGCGCTGATATAAGCTTGGCTTTTTGCGTTTTTCCGCAGTAATTCAAAAAGCAATTCTTGAGATTTGTCTACTTGTTTTAATGCAGTCAAAATGGGGATTCTGGCTAATAATATTGATTCATTATCAATTCCGTTTTTCTTGGCAAGATTTAGTGCGTAATCATTCAGCTTCAATAAGTCTTCTGAAATTGCTTCTCCAGGAATAAAGAGGCCCATCTGCGAGCTAATGCCCGTATATTGTTGAAGAATTACAGTTATCTGAGCTTCGGGAAAGCGTTTTTGTTCAACACAGTTTAGTAGTCGGCGTAGCAGGCGCGTCGATTTGTCAGGGTTCTGCTCTTTATTCGCGACAGATTGCAAGCCACTTATCAAATATGCTTCTTCACGGCTGCTGGGTACTCTGTCTGAACAGTCTTTGCACCATAGGTCGAAAACTTCGCTCAAAATTGAGTCGTCTTTATTCTCTGAGGCATGCAGTTGTGTGTTTAGCAAAATTGCTATCTTAAAGGGGTAGGGAAGTGTTTTTTCTTTGCAAATCTCGACCGCTTCTTTCAGGTATTTCATCTGTATTTGCGGGTTTGGTGCTTTCTCAATGCACTTCATCAAATACTGAATTTTATACGTAGAAGTGAAATCATTATCAAAGCCAGAAATCTTGTATTTTGAATAAATACTCTGTGCACTCATTGGGTTATCTATAAGTGCTAGCTCCTTTCTGATCTCGAGGCTCTGGTCTGTGTCCCCTTTGAGCTGAGCAATCGCTGCTGCCAGACTGAGGAACTTCTTTACCTGTACCAGTCGTGGATTTGATGAGCGATAAGGCAAACTCAAAAGATGAGCAGCACGATTTTTGCTCTCTTCTGCTTTGTCGATGTCATTGTTGGCAATTTCAAGCTTGGCGATTCTCAGTTCGTTTCGCAGTTGTTTCTCAACTGCAATGTCCTGTACCAACTGCGGTGCATTTTTATCATTGGCAAACGCTGATAATCTTTTCGTCCACTCGCCGGTGTTCTTTAACGGGCTGTGCAGGGCAATTTCATCTATGATTTCCAGGTCTTCGTACTTGCTTCGGTTGCTGGATTTGCTATACACCAGCGCGCGTTTTAAGCCGTTAATGTTGCTCGAATCTCGATAGCCGCCAACCAGCATTCCTCTAATGCGCAAATTGAAAAACTCGCCGTACCAGGGCGACCTTACAAATGCCAGCAACGCGAAAATCATGATAATTTGCACTAGAAGCAAAACCATTGCAGGTTTGCTCCAATCAGCCGTCAAATTTGCATTTACTGTTTTAGACAATTTTGCTCCTCTACCTAACTCATTCCACACTTGCCTAACGTTTGCTACCTAAACTCTGTTTATGGGAATGGGAGTGCTTAATTATGAAATCGAACGGACTGGCAGTAAGCAGATTAAATCGTGGCAAAATGGTGCGTAGTCAGCGCGGTAGCGTACTCATCGGTGCTGTTTTGGTCACACTGGGCTTAGTTATTGTCGCGTTGCCGGTGATTATTTTTTATGCAAATCTTTCAACCCAACTTACACTGCAGGGCATGGCAGCACATATTGCCACGCAGACTGCCTCTGTAGTTGACGATTACCGTTATTGGCTTGATGCTCCCCGCCCAGGGTTTGATCAGGCGAAAGCAATTCAAACTGCATCGAATGCAGCCACAAGTATGTGCGAGCAAGTCGGCATTAAAGACTCAAAAGTCAAAATTACCTTTGAACAAGACTCTGCCGGTAATGATTTGACTGTTTGCACCCTTGAAGCTAACGCCAGCGAAAGACTGCCTTCAAAGGCTAATTTGTTTGGATTTGATATGTCCAGTTATTTCAACGGCAAGCTAAATGTGCGCGGATGCACCGTACACTCAAAAATTCCGCCTTACGCCATCATGCATATGGACGCTCCCACTGCAGAAGACCAGGTATATTCACGCCCGCTAGGTTTGAATCGCCGAGATGTCGCAGTCATTCCTAATTATGGTTTCTTCAACAGGATGGTTGCAGGTGAAGGAAGACCGACAAATTATGGGAAAGGCATCGCTCCACTGGCTGCAGAAAACTTTTTTGCGATGAACTATTACCATTTGAAAAAGGCAGATCTCAATCATGTCAGCGTCGCCGGCAACGAAGTTCCATTAGCCGGTTGGCACCCGACACGAGTGATTGACGGTAAGGAAGTAACTTTCCGCTAAGTTTCAAGCCTGGTCGCTTTGCTTGTGTCTGATAAGATGCCCGTGACTTATATATGGATTCGAACCAGATAATTCGTGGCAGGAAATGACTAGGCTTAGCTCTAAGTAACTAAAGCGAGGCAGACGATGCGCACCAGTGCATTCTGCCTTGTTCGGTTTCAAATCAAAATGACAATAATTCAAAAAGGAATTGTTTTGCTGGCGACGCCAATTTTGGCGCAGTTTATCTTTGTTGTGGCGCTTTTGTGTGCATATAGATCTGCCGAAGAGCTTACATTCAAGGACATTCAATATAGAAACCAAACCGCCGAACTTATGGACATTTCTTTGCTTTGCTACAAGTCTATGGGTCTCTTAACCAGTATGGGAGTGAGCCAGGACGACACGCTCTTGCCCGCATTCGATCAGGTTTATGAAAAGCTCGTGCGCAAAAGAGAATATCTAGACCTTATGGCTTTGGACAGTCATTCTAAAGCCCTGCTGCAGGCACGAGACTCTCTAAATAAAGCACTCAAGATTTTTGCCGATGCAAGGCAAATGACCAAACTCAAAGTGAAATTGTTCAACAGCAATGTCTTAATTGCGTTAGAACTGCAAAGGGATCTGGAGGATGCTCAGGAAGGTCTCGACAAGCTGATTTCTGAAAGATCAATGTCCGGGATAGGGGACGTGAAAAGTATTGAACAGGGGCGATGGCTCGTCATTGAAGCCGTTGTTGCTGGTTTTGTCGCAAATATGCTGATGAGCGCTGGCTTGCTTGCGTTTTTCGGTAGAGACTTTGCTTCGCGCTTTTCTGTACTTTTAGACAATACAAACAGGGTTCCTCAAGGATTGCCGCTCAACCCTAAAATCAGCGGCAAAGACGAGCTTGCTCAGCTAGATTTGTTTTTTCACGAAATGACGCGAGCTTTGCACGAAACAGAGCAAAGAAAAGAGCAACTGGTATCTATGGTGACGCACGATTTGCGCAATCCACTTTCAGCTCTATCCTTGTCTCTAGACATGATTATCATTGGTCAGCTTGGCGATGTGAATGAACGTGTGATGACTCGTATTTCAAAGTCCAAGCAAATAGTAAAACGCCTCAGCAATCTCGTTAATGATATTTTGGACCTTGAAAAATTGCGATCGGGCAAGCTCAAACTAGTGCCTACTGTGCTTGATGCTGAGATCCTCGTAAAAGAATGCATTACTGAGATTGAGTCGATTGCAGATAAAAACGAGCTTACGCTTAGGGTAGATCTCGCAGACGTGAAGGTTGTGGCTGACAAAGAGCGATTATCACAGGTCTTCATAAATTTAATGGGGAACGCTCTCAAATTTAGTCCTAAGGGAGCTGAGGTTTTGATTGATTCGGTGCCGCTTGGTGACTTCGTTAGGTTTCAAATTAAAGATAAGGGACCGGGTGTGCCGGAACAGTACAAGGACATTATATTTCTTCCTTTTGAACAAGTACCAGATGAAAAGCGTCCCCAGAAAGGCTCAACTGGGCTGGGCTTGCCAATTTGCAAAATGTTGATTGATTTGCATGGTGGTCAAATTGGTGTTGATAGCAGCTCTGCTGGTAGCACCTTTTGGTTTACAATTCAGAAGGCCAGTTTGGAAGAGCTTTGAAGAAGATAAAGCATGGCAAAAATCTTGGCGGTAGACGATAACAGCGACATTCTCGATTGTGTCAAAGACGTTTTGAAAAGCGAAAGACACAGCGTTGATGTGGCGCTTTCAGCTGATGAAGCCTGGCAATTCATTCAAACATATGAATATGACCTTTTCATATTCGATTGGGAAATGCCGCTTCTCAGTGGGGTGGAACTTCTGCGCAAATACAGAGCCAGTGGTGGGAAAACGCCGGTAGTGATGCTGACCGCCAAAGACACCGTGATGGACAAAATTGAAGGACTCGATTCAGGTGCAGACAACTACCTGACTAAACCATTTGATAGCGATGAATTGCTCGGCTTTGTCCGCGCCATGCTAAGGCGGCACCCTGATGCGGCTCAATCATCTGTCTCTTTGAGGTATGGAGATTTAGAGCTTAAGGAGGCGTCGAATCAGGTCATTTGCGGGAGTAAATCAAGCACCCTTTCTGGCAAAGAGCTGCTTGTTCTAAAACTATTGATCGAGAATTCAAACCGCTTAATTGGGCACGAAGAATTGCGCTCGGTTGCCTGGCCTGATAGCCCCGAAACCTCATCTGGCACTGTGCGGGTATTTTTGACTGCGCTGCGAGATAAGCTTAAGTCAATCGGCTCTGAAGCCAAAATATTAAGTGTAAGGGGTTACGGCTACCAAATTTCAAAATAGCATTTCACACCTGCCTAACGTTGCCCAGCTAAATTTATATCACTGGCAAGCAAGGGGCTCGGACGAAATGAAAACAGGCGAACAAAGAAAGGCTTCGAGAAGAGTACGCAACAGACAGGCTAATGGCAGCACCATGGTAGAGTTCAGCGCCGGGTCTATATTGTTGTTTTCAGTTGGCGTTCCACTTTTGATTTTTTTCGCAAATATGTGTGCTCAACTCATTTTGCAATCTGAAGTAAGCCATATTGCTAATCAGGCTGCTCAAGTTTGTGATGACGGCAAATATTGGTTGGGAATGCCCCGCCCAGGTTATACAGAACAAGTCGCCTCAGACAAGGCAACAAATGCAGCACAAGTCTTGTGCCAGCAAGTTGGTTTGAGCGGTGCCAGCGTCAAAGTTAGTTTTGATAATAGCAACCCCGACTTCGACCTCACCATCTGCGAAGTTAATGTCAATGCGCTGGCAAAAATTCCTTTCAGAACAACAGTGTTTGGTTTTGATATGGCTCAACTTTTCCCCGGCAATATCAAGGCTCAAGGTGTGGCAGCTCATGCTAAAGTGCAGCCTTACGCCCTTATTCACATGGACGCACCGACAGCTGAAGACCAGGTTTATACCCGTCCTCTCGGTTTGAATCGACGTGACGTCGCTGTTATTCCTGCTTACGGTTTCTTCAACATGATGGTTGCTGGGCAAGGGCAGCCGACTCCTTATGGAAAAGGGATTGCTCCACTTCAACCAGAAAATTTCTTTGCCATGAATCATTATCACCTCAAAAAGACAGATGTCGATTATGTAAATGCAACCGGCACCGAGATTCCACTTTCCGGATGGCACCCAGGCCGAGTAATCAACGGACAACAGGTAACTTTTCGCTAGACCAAACGAGCTCTCCCCAGCGCTCAATTAATGAAAGGAGATTGCCCTGGCGTGCAGTCTCCTTTTCATTTTTGCTGTTTTGTCAATTTGAGTTTGATCTCTGCGCTCTAATTCTATAGAATCACGCTGGCAGACCCTGTTGCTCGAGGCGATTTTGGCAAAGGTACTTTTGGTAGAAGACAATACTGATTTGGCTGAACAGCTGGCTAGTTGGCTTCGCAGTGAAAACTATTACGTAGATATTTCTCCCGATGGAGATAGTGCGCTTGAGAATTTGAAATTCTACAAGTATGACATTGTGGTTTTAGATTGGGAATTACCAGGAAAAACCAGCGGAGTTGATGTTTGCCGTCAATTCAGGTCGTCTGGTGGTCAAACCCCAATTATCATGCTAACAGGTCGTGGAAAAATAGATGACAAAGAGCATGGTTTAGATGCCGGTAGTGATGATTATCTTGTTAAGCCTTTTGAGCCACGTGAATTGGCTGCTCGAATGCGGTCTTTGCTGAGGCGTCCTACTACATTTACCGGCACCAAGCTGAGTATTGGTTCCATCACCATTGAAATCGACACAGCCACGGTTAAAAAGGCTGGGGTCGAGATTCAATTATTACCCTTGGAATACAAGTTGCTGGAATTTCTATTACGGCATCAGGGGCAGCCTTTTAGTCCTGAGGCATTGTTAGACCGGGTATGGGGCTCTGATTCGAATGCATCTATTGATGCAGTGCGCACTTGTGTGAAAACTCTCAGACGTAAAATTGCAGACAATGATGGTGCCTCTGTTTTGCGCACCGTCCATGGTGTGGGCTATAAGCTGGCTGAATAGGCAAAAGGCTTACTCTTTTGTGGGTGGATTGAGTGGCAGCTTCACCCAGAATGTACTTCCTTTTGTCAATTCAGAATCGACACCTATTTGTCCATGATGAAGTTCTACCAGTGCCTTGCATATTGCAAGTCCAAGACCGCTGCCTTGCTGAATATGTCCTTCAAGCTGCGAAAAACGTTGAAAAAGGCTGGCGGCTTGCTCGCTGCTCATTCCAGGACCCTGGTCTATTACTTTGATGATAACCTCTGTTTCTGTCTTACTTGCCTCAACTATAATCGCTGATTTTTCGGGAGAGAATTTGAGAGCGTTCGAAAGCAGATTTACCAGAACCTGTGTCATTCTGATGCCATCGGCGAAAATATCGAAATCTGTGTTTCTTTGCTCAAGGCTGATGTTTCTCTGTTTTGCGATTGATGACACAGTATCAAAAGCATTTTCGACAACAAGCTCTAAATTAACTTCTTTGACTGCGATACGAAGCTTGCCTTCTTTAAGTTTTTCCATGTCCAGAAGGTCATTGATGAGTCTCATTAAGCGAGAAGAATTACGATGTATTTTTTCAAGCTCGTCTCGTGTTGCCTCAGTTAATGCTCCTCGATGACCTTGTTGTAGCATGTCTAGAGACAATTCAATTGAAGCAAGCGGTGTACGCAGGTCGTGGGTAACCATGTCTAAGACTTCTTTGCGTAAAGCCTCTGCTCGCAATAATGTATCAGCCATTCGATGAAAAATCGTATCTACTTGAGCAATTTCGTCGCTGCCAGGCACCGGCGGTAGTAATTCTTGTCTTTGAGCGAGGCGCTCGCTGTTGGCGCCGACGATAAGTAGTCTTCTGGTTATTCCTCTGCTGAAATAAATGGATATCGCAAACGCAATAACTATATTGAGAGCTACGCCAGCAATCAAACATTGTTCGACCAGTTGCCTCAGGTGTCGTTCTTCCTGGGGGCGATGTATTTCAGATTCTTTCTCGTTGCTTATGATTTTTCCTAGCGTTGCACCAAGGGCCATAGCTTCACTAATTTCGTTATTCTCGCCTCTTGCTGCCACCAAATCATCACGGTCTATGCTCAGTTTGTAGTTATCTAGAATTTCAATACCCTTGCTTATGTGCTGGTTGATCTGAACTAGTTCTGCTTTCTGTCTGGGGCTGTTCTTGCAAAGTCTGTCGAGTACTTCCATTTGGGCTGCAATGCGTTTGCAAGCTTGTTGGTATTGCAATTCGAAAAGTGGATTTTTACTTGCTTGATAGCCTACCAGTGCTGCGCCTGCTTGAAAGAATATTCGTTCCATTTGTTCAGCTTCTAAGACAATATTGCGCGACCTTTCCGTTGCACGAGCCTCGACTTCTACGCCCATAAGCAGCGAGCCGAGGACTGAGACGAAAACAAGCTCGCAAACCAGAGGTAGTGCAACTATGATTATTCCTTTTTGCCAGAGTTTTAGTTGCAACTTCATTTTTCTTGCTCCTGCCCCACATTAGTCAGCTGGAACTCTCTTTGTAGTCTTTGCTTTCTTTTATTTGCCCATTTCTGCCAGGTGGGGCTTTGACTAGCGTTATCCAACAACTCACTAGCTTGATTCACCGTGTCTCTGGCATGGTCGACCTGATTTAGCTTCATGTAGATTATGCTCAAGATTTTCAGGCTTCTAAATTGGTCTAGATAGTCTCCGTGTTCTGAGGCAAAATTGGAGGCTTCCTTTGCCGCACTTAGTGCAGATTGTATGTCGCCTTTTTCGAACTCCATTTCTGCGAGGTTGGAAAGTCCCTCACAGACAGCCCGTGAGTTTCTATCTGCCTCCTTTCTCAAAATTGATATGGCATGTTTTGTATGTTTTTCCGCACCTGAGAAATTCTTTTTTTCTTTTTCTACCGCTGCCAAAATTATTTCAGCGCGTGCGGTAAATTGATTGTTTTCGCCATATCCCTTTAATGCCAATTCGTAGCCTTTTTTCGCTTCCCCTTCGGCTTTGTTCAGGTCGCCGCTGCTCACAAGCGCGCGTCCAAGTCTTGAGTGCGGCATTGCCAGTGCTCGGTCGTCGGGGCCAAAACGGCTATTTTGAATTTTGATGCTTTCTTCTAGTAATGGAATTGATTTGGCCCAGGCACCATTATTCAAATAGAAGTACGCCAAATTACAAAGTGAAGTCATTAAGCGTGTGTCGCAAGGAGGTTGTGCGTGTCTGCAGAAATTGAGTGCTTCGGCGTAGGCCAAATCAGCGGCAATGAGGTCTCCTTTCTTTTCCAGTTGCTTTGCTTTCTTTGTGGCAAGCTCATACTGCTGATGATTTTTTGCGGCTTTTGGTGATGCGACATCTTGCAAGATATCTAATGCAGCTTCAATTTTTGCCGCTTCCGCTTCGTTATGTTCAGACCTCAAAATTTCGCAGTAAGACATTGCCGCCAGCCGTTTTACTTGACGGCAGGTAGCCCTGTCATTTATCAAATTATCGAGTTCATCTTTTGCTATCGGGTCTGCATTTAATTTTGCAAGGGCTAACCAGTAAAGACTTGAATGCTGGCACAATTGTGGTATCCAGCCGCACTTTAGCTTTTCGCTGAGGTCAGTTGCAGTAAACTGGCTGTCCTTTACCAACACTTTAACTATGCCTGATGCTTCGTTTAGCGTGGCTATCGCCTTTGTAGTGTCTCCGTTTTGTAATTGAGCTACGCCTAAGCCGGTCATACTCCTTGCAAATGCAAAGTCAATATTTAGAGGCTTTTGGGCTTTATAGTATGCCATTGCTGCTTCAAAATTCTTGCAAGCGTCCTTATAATGTTTTGCAAGTAGTTTGGATTCGGCAACATCCTCGTATGCTTGTCCCAACTGTGCGGGTTTTGCCCCAGCTTGTTTTAGCTCATCGAGTGCTTTTTGATAATAATCTGCGGCTAAATCATTTGAAGCGGCAACACGCGCGCGATCACCCAGCGTGGCGAGCTGCTCGTATTGACGTAAATGATATTCTCTCGCCCAGGGTGTTTGCAGGTTGCAGGCCGCAAGCTGGCTTACTGCAAGCAGTAAGACCAACTGGGTTTTGTATTTATGAACTTGCAATTTGCTAACCAACTCTGTCGCGATTCGAATGAAGAATCTTAGATGCTTATATTACAACGTAAAACAGGCGATCTGTGCCTGGAAATTACGTATGAACATCTCATGATTTCCTCATATATTCAAACTATTATGTCTACATTGAAAGTTTACCTGGCACATTCCAACCCTGCCCAACCCGGGAAAAGTATCGTCTCCCCTGCCGATATTTTTCCCGGGTTATTATTTTGCTCCCAAATCTTGTTGGGGCAATGCCATGGACGCTGTTGGCGAACACCTCCTGCGCCGAAAACAGATTGCTAGGGGCGACGCCATGGATACTGCTGGCGAACTAAAATGGAGCCGAATCAAGTTC
>CAZJLR010000123.1:0-11709 GCA_964546815.1 uncultured Candidatus Obscuribacterales bacterium
TGTCATGGAGGCGACTTTGCTCAAATTACTGTCCGCTGATTTGGGGAAAGTCCAGCTTTCAGGGACAATTACAAATACAAATCTGTCATTGCTATTTGAAGAAACCCTGTATTTTCCAGACTTCTTAACTTCAAAGAAAAAATCGACCTCGCCTTTTTTGCCTTGATATGAATCCCCTTCCCCACCACCTAATAATTCCTTGGGTATACTTTCACCAGTGTTCCCTTCGATAACAACGCAGTGCTGAGCTAAAGGGTTGGCCTTAATCTGCTTAGACAACCACATTTCGAAATACCATCCGCTATATTTGCCAGCCGAAAGATAAGTAGAGTATTTTCCAGGCATGAGATATTTGTGGATCTGATCATTGGGACCACAGAATTTCCACAGCATCCATAAATACCAGACCAAAAGGATGCAGATAATAACACCCACGACAACCGAAACGGTCTTGAAGATGCGTGCACTAAGAGATGTGGATGAAACCATGGCAGTTGCTGTATCAAATCAGTAGTCCGGGGGAATAAAATGCACTGAAGAAAATTTGCGCCAATTGCTGTTAGACATAGACGATTTGAATTGGGAGCATCCTACTGCTTGCATTATTGAACACGATGGGGTAAGAAACGAATAACGATGACGACGTGTCGAGCAAGATCGATGAACTAGAGGATAGGCCACAGAAGCTTCTATTTCAAGTTTATGCCTCAAGGTCAAAGCTCGCATCCGTCAATTGGCGGGCGGAACTAGAAAAACCGCACAGTAGTCAGGCTAATTCGAATTCCAACTTTGGCGATTGGACGGCAGTGATTATTGGATGTGGTATAGGTAATAAAGGCAGATTCGCTCGCAATCAGGGGGGACCAATTTTGGTTCAGTTGAAGCAATTTGGACACCTTCTGGCGTTAACGGTCAGTCTATCAGTGTTTGCGACTGGAAATGTTCTAGCATCCAACGAGCTAACACTTGTTGATGATTCTCAAGGATGTTTCCATCATCACAATGAAGCGATGATATATGACTTAGCTGGAGATAAATTGACTGCTCAAGGAACAGGTAAGGAATTGTCTTCTGACGAGCTGGTTGATCTTATTCGCATAATCAATTCTTCGGAGAGATATGCGAAGCTTGATATAAGCATTCTGGGCGTGACTCCAGAAACTGTGGCGAAGAATAGGGCGAGAATGATCGAGGCCAGTCGACCTTTTGGGCGAATTTTTCCAAAGGAAATCATCAAAGACAATATTTCTCTTTTCGAGTTTCCATCTGTGTCTAAAAGCCTTGAACAGTGGATGAGTTTTGACAGACATAGCACCACTCACGTTAGCTTTCATGCATGGATAAACAGTAAGCAATTGAACGCCGAAAATATTGAAGTCAGTAGTACAACGGAGCGTCCAGGAATGTTGCCTTGGAAAGTTAAGGTAGGGAAACGCACTTGGAACACATATTCAATTGCGCTCCCCGAACAACTTGCCAAGTTTGCAAATGTTGATGGACCCTGTTTTCGTTTGATCAATTGTTCTTCTTATTGGGGAGATGAGTTCTGGAAGGACCACGAATATTGGAATGAAACCGTTGGTGGAATGCTTTCAACAGATTATGATAAGAGAATTGCAAAATCCCTGCCCGGATTTGAAAAGGCAAGCAAACTTTTCAAAATTGAGAGGTGCATCTTGGGTTGTGTTTCACCGCAACCTGAATCATTGTATATGTGGCTTAAGACTGAGCCAACTGAAACTATTCGTTCTGTCTGTTGGTATAACCTGCTCAAAGAACCAAACAAGCCTAATAGTGATTGGAATCAAATGCTTATTAAATACAATAGATGTACAGAGCTTGCAAAGCAACAAAAGTGGCTTGCTGACTGGTTGGCTGCATCACCAAATCATGAAATTGGAATTGATATTGCTGGCAATAATTGCTACGAAGTCTCAAATAAAGATATCCTGCAAGACGTTATGCCCGTTTGGCACGATCTTGAGTTGCCCGGAAGACCGTTTGTGGAATTGACACTGAGCAACGAGTCAGAGACTTGCGGCAAAGTCTGGCTGTCTAGCCAAGACAGCGCGCCAGCTCTTGTTGTACAGGCAAAACCAGGAAAGGGATCTCATTGGTTTGACAAGCAGGAACTTTGGTTTAATCCTACTCAACCACGATGTCTAGTTGTTACTGCTGATGGTCAGTTTAAGGACCATCAACTGTCGAAGGAATATTTAGCTCCTTGGCAAAAGGAATCTGACAGATTCGCTAACGAAATAAAACGCGAAGGACTTCGCATGACAGAAAAGTGGAATAAAGCATTGGCTAAAAAGAAAAAAGAGAGCTCCAGGCTGAGAAGAGCAAACTAGCCATTGTTTCGTTTTTTCCAAAGTTTTCTTCAATGCAATCTATATCTAATTCTCATCGGGATATTGCAGTAAAAACGCTGTAGCAGAATTTGACCATCCCTGACTTAGCGAAATCGCCTTGTTGTCTTTAGCCGACCAGAGTCGTATTTCTGCTCCCAATTTATTCTTCAGATTTGGTAGTTTTCCGCAGTACAGTAATTCATTGGAATTTCGCCACTGTGGTACGACCTGGGCGGAAGACAAATCACTCTCTAAAAATCCTCCTGGCTCAAGTATTGTCGTGGTGCCAGACTCAATGTTGTTAACCAAAACGGCGCCGTTTGGATCTAGTACAACGATGCGTTTGCCATCTGGCGAGATTTCGAACCAATTACTAGAGCGCGGCTCTTCTATGTCTTTTCTTGATTCCACCAACGTTCTTGTATTGCCGTTTTTGCCTTCCATCCGAAAAATGAACGGACTACACGAAAACGCAGCCTGTGGTCAGCATTGGAGAAGAATATATCTCCGCCCCTCGTGCAACGGATGTGATCAATTTGCGAAAAATTGACATTTGCCAAGATTTCCTCTTTGTTTTTTGAATAGTCAGTTTCGAAGCTGTGTTTCAAAAGGGTTCCTTTGCCATGTTCTGATTCTTTCAGATAAACAACAGCATTGCCGTCTGCTGTCCAGGCTGCTTCTTCTGAGACATTTTGAGCAATTTCTGTCGCGACTCCGGCAGAAGATACAGTCAAAAGCGTGTATGAGTTGTCCTTTGTTCCTCTATGTTTCCATTCTACAACCGCGATAAGTCGACCGTCCGCTGGAGGTCGAAGGAATTTTACTTCTCCAAGAGTCGCATAAATTGTAATCTTCTAGAGAAATATTGAAAACGTCATCAGCCATCCTAGAACATAATTGAATACATGCACACTCAGCAGAACTGCCACTGCCAGAAACAACTTACGCCTCCAGCTTAGTGACCCTAACTTTGCAAAGTCTTTCCACAAAAATGACTGCGCAGTTCCGGCTAGCGATATCACAAGCGGAAACGTAAAAGCGCCAATGAAGAAGGCGACTCCCAAGAATTTTTCTGGAGGATCGTAGGACCAATCATCTGGAGTTACCTTGCTCATATAGTGTGCGCCCATCCAATAGCTAAGTGCAGACGCAACGAATGCTGCCACGAACCAGGTTAAGCCCCAAGCCTATTTCTTCGTCATATTCGGGTCCTCTGCAAGCATTACTTTGCCCACAATGGGTCCCCATTTCAATGTTTTGGCTAGTACCATTTTTAAAATTGCCGAGTCGGCCATGCACAAGTCATAATTCTTGTTCGATTTTTTTGTTTCCCGTCTCAGCGCTCCATAAGGCAGGCTTCCGCCAGCAACTTTGAGTACTGCAATAATAGTTTCTTCTATCGTGAAGATTTTCCCATCGTGTTTCTGCTCGAGCATAATTCAAATACCACTGCTTCAGCCTTTTCTATCAAAGCACACCCAGTGTTAGTTATACTCGACCTGAATCAAAATAGAGAATTTTCCCCAGCACAGTGAGTAACATTTGACTATTTTGTCTACATCCTAACAACGAGTATCAACGGTCTATAATACAAGCCAAGGCGAAAGCCAGATTAAGATCACACGCAAATCAAAAGTCGAAAGATCAAATGGTCAAACAAAAGAAAACGCAGCGCGCATTAGAAGAAAATCCGGATAGCTTCCTAATGGCTGGATATAAATTGACATCCGCAGCTGCAGTCAAACTGGAGCAGCGAGTGAAAAACAAACCATTCGATTTGCCATCTCGGCTTAAACTCCTGGGCTATTATTTCAAAACTTCTAATTCATCGAAGTCTGATGAAAGAAAACAAGTTCAGATTATTGTATGGATGATTCAAGAAATGCCAGACCACCCAATTCTAAGAACTCCTTGGACTCACATTGATAGTATCTTGAACACAAAAGCTTACGAAAAGTGTAAAAAACTTTGGATTCAACAAATTGCTGCAGACAAAAACAATGTAGCCATAATTACTAACGCAGCACGCTTTTTGAGTGCTGATACCAGGATCGCAGAGAATTTATACAAAAGGGCAATTCGTTTGGAGCCGACGAAAGCTGAATGGTCCAGAGCCCTAGCTCGGCATTTGAAAAACAGAGCAAGGAAGAACAGTCCCAGAATGGAAAAAGCTTTGGTTGCTATGGATGATGCCATACGGAAAACACCGGAGCTCATTGAAAAATGGTATTTATTCAACGACCTGGCCCAAATTGCCTTTGACGTTGGCAAATGGTCAATTGCAAAAAATGCGGCGAAAAAGAGCGTGGCTTTGGCAGAAAAGCATAGAGGCAGCTGGTACGAATGGACCGCTATTCACGACGGGAATTGCATTCTCGGACGCCTGGCACTAAAAAATGGTGATATTAGGCGCGCTGCGCTTCACCTAAGCGATGCAGGGAAGGCTTGTGGATCGCCTTGGCGGGGTTCACTAGGTCCTAAAATGCAATTCGCTCAGGAAATGCTACGCGCCGGTCAACGAGAAGCAGTGGTCAGTTACCTCGAGTCGTGCAAGGCGTTTTGGCCTTGCAATACAGAGAACCTCTCAACTTGCATCACTCAAATTAGGGAAGGAAAGTCACCGCGCCTGGCTCAAGATTCATTTTGGGTGGATTTGAGAATCAAAAGCCGAAGTAGCATGGCGGTTTATGGACAGGCAAAATAACAAGAGAAACAGAATGGACTGATCACTCTTGAGGCGTTGGTTACTGGTACTGACGGGAAAGTGAAGTTCAATCTAGTGACTCATCTTCTACTAGTTACAGCAGCTTTTTCCAATATTGCCGCGTATGTGCTATTGTGATCTCTTGGATTTACCCATAAGCCCAGTGTATTGCGCCGATAGAACCGCGGAATTTCCGAATATGGTTACACCTGATCTGAATAAGATGGTGTCCATTCCAACAGCCGAAACACCAACCCTAGCAAAGTCTAAGTTAACCGCAGAGCTCTTGCCACAGTCCATAGGTGGATTCGATCACTTAATTCTGGTACCGAGAAACAAGATTGACTATTAGAGCTTCAGTAGGTCGTTGTAATAGAGTCTGACCTTCTTTTGCTGCCCCGCCTTTTTGGCGACAAATACAAGATGACGATAAACAGACTCACTGTAAGGATCAACCGTCATGGCTCCTTCAAAAGCGGTTAAAGCTTCATCCCATTTTTTCAAGGACTCAAGACATAAGCCAAGGTTGTATTGCGCTGGGTAGCAGCAAGGATAATACTTAACCACTTTTCTGTAATTGGTTATTGCCTCTGCAAAGCTTCCTTTATCCTGAGCGCCGATAGCATCGTTGAATGCCTTATAAGCAAAATCGGCAGAGAATGGCACCGCGACCAAATCAGCCGTTTCTGGAACGACTTTGTCAGGTGATTGATCATTCGCCGAATTTTGCCCATAGGTAGGCAGACAGATCAAAAATGCTGCTGTCAAAAATGAAATCAAAATACGCATAAAGTATCCGCTAAATGGAACTGACATGCTGTCTATATACCCAACCGAGCTCCACTTGCGTGTTTTAATCCTGGGACAAACTATTTGTAATCTCACTTTCGAGCTTAGCGCTTTGGATTTCAATGAGGTCATTCATCCTTTGCCTTTTTCACATCGGCATCATCGGCAGCTGCTGCAAAAGTTTCGAAAGAGCTCAGCGCAATCATTCTCTGCCTGTTAACAATTACATTATGGCGAGCACAATTAAATTGACCTTGTTTATACTTGGATGCAGAGAAGGCTCACGGGCTTCGCTTCTCCAGCCTTACGCCAGGCACCATATGAGCCACCATGCCAATCGGGCTCAATTAGATCGCTTGCTCTTTGATCAGGTGTTCCATGTCGGCGAAGCAGAAGCGGAGGCTCTTATTGAGTGTTCGCCTGACCTTCAATATTGGAACAGCCAAAGCAATGGCGAAACTACGACGAGCAGTTACATTAACGTGATACCAGATTTAGTGCTTAGCAAGTTGCAGAATTTTCTGTCTATCGGGTGTCTATTTTCGTTTTTCAACATACCCTATAAAACAATAGCGCAAGCCCGAAGACCTGCGCTAAAAAAATTGGCTCCCGAGGGTGGATTCGAACCACCGACCAAGTGATTAACAGTCACCTGCGCTACCGCTGCGCTACTCGGGAATATCGGAGCTAATTCATATTACCACGGGTCCCCCGGGGTGAAACATGTTGGGAACCGCCTTGAGTAAATGGGTGTAACACTTGACTTAGACTAGCTACAAATATGCGGTCACTTTCAGCCTACCGGAACGCCGCAGCGCCGCAGACTGGGTAGATAAACTGGTACGAGAACTCCCAACCACTCGCGTCGCCTAAGTAAGGAGTATATAGATGTCAAAATTTGCGCTGCTGCTGAGCCTCCTTCTACTTGCATCGCCTTGCTTGGCGCAAGACAAGTCAGACGGTAAAGATGCCGCCCCAGCAGACAAAAACGCAGCGCCTCCCGGCAAACGTGGCGGCGAAAGAGGGCGCGAAAGAAGAGACCATCCATTAAGCAGGCACTCGGTCGAGTCGCTCTCATCCTTAGACCCCAAACAAAAAGAACAGATTTCAGCAATTTATGATGGGAACAGAGCCCAGTTCGAATCTCTTGGAAAGCAACTTCGCGAATTAAGAGAATCTGAGTGGGCGAAGGTCAAGGCAGTCTTGACTCCCGAGCAGCTGACGCAACTCCAGCAAGACAGAGAATCGCACCACGAAGGGCACCATGGCAAAGGTCACCATGGTGGCGAAGGCCACAAGCACGGCGGCACCCCGGGCTCAGCGTCTCCTGATGCCGCCCCCAAGGCTCCAGCCGGCGACAGCAACTAAAGTTTCCGCCCAAAAGCTAACGCCACAGCACCTTTCGCCGTTTATTCCTAACGCGGCTGAGCAAAAACGCGCCTCCCTCAGACACTCTAATGACAAACGCCTACTTTCGCGTACGCCCTTCGTCCCTCTTGAATACCAAAATAGTTAGCCCCCTGACCTTTCCAGCGTTTGGCATGCCTACCAAGCAGCAAATTGGGATATACTTTACTTGACTCGATAAAAACTAATATATTGAACGTCCGATTGAAAAGAGGCGGCGTCAGGAGTAAGGGTAATGAGTTTGTTCGGAGCGCAAAAGGTTAAGGGCACCACGCTTGATGATGTGGCGCACCTCATCCAAAATTACTTCAAGGGACGCAATCTCGATTATCACAAACAAGAAATCCCTGGTTCTGAAGGCTGCGGCTGGTGGCTTACCGAAGGCAGCGCGAAAGTCTACATTTTCATTCAAGACTCGCAGGCTGGCCCCGTTCTCCGCATTACCAGCCCGATTGTGTTCATTCCAGAACAACACCATGAACAATTTTATCGTCGCCTTTTAGATCTCAACAGCAATTTGGCTAGTTGCCATCTGGCGACATACGAAAACTATGTGCTTGTACTTTCACAACGTCAATCGACGGGCATTACCCAAGAGGAAGTCGACTCGATGGTGTGGAATGTCGCATATGTTGCTGACCTTCTCGACGACAAACTTGCAGCAGAATTCGGAACACAGTTGTACAAAGCATGACACCATTAGCAAATTCATCCACAGAAATACCTTCAAATCTTGCAGAACAAGAAATTCAATTTCTTTGCAGTCTCGCCGAACACTGCGGCAAAATGGCAGCCGACATGCGCGCCTCGGTTGGGGTGCATGAAAAGGCAGGTCCAACCGATTTAGTCACAGACGCAGACCTGGCAGTCTCAACATTTTTGTTGAAAGAACTTTCGGCGCGCTTCCCGAAAGATTTCTTGATTTCGGAAGAAGAAATTCCGCCGGACAGCCCAAACAGCTCTCAGCGAGTTTGGTACATCGATCCTATCGACGGCACAGATAATTATGTAAGCGGTGATGGACAATATGCCGTAATGCTTGGCTTATTGGTTAACGGAAAGCCGCATTTTGGCTGCGTTCACAGCCCCGCAAACAACATCACATATTATGGCGGTCCTGGCTATGGAAGTTGGATGCGCACAACAGGCAAAGGAACTGTGTCTGATGCCGAAGCATTCAACCCAGTTTTCGAAGGCGACATGGAAATGCCCGTGCGGCTCATGATGGGCTTTCGCGACCGCAAGAAAAATCCATGGGTAGTAAATTTATCTGGGATGAAACTGATTTCTGCCGGCAGTGTTGGTTTGAAAGTCGCAAAAGTCATCAATGACGAAGCCGATTTATTCGTCCATCTATCAGGCAAACTAAAATACTGGGACACCGTAGGACCCGTCGCAATCGCTCTCGCCGCCGGACTCGAAGTAGGCACACTAGAGCACGATGATTTGAAATATCCACTCGACGAAGTTAGACACCCATCCACAATCGTCATTGGACGTCGCGGTTGCGTAGCCTGGGCTCGCAATGTGATAGGGAAACGTTTCTTCGCTTAGAGATTGCATGGCCATAATTCGCACAACAAAAGATTTTTTGAAACTCTGTGAAGAGATTGACTCCAACGGGCGTTTCGCGCTAGACCTCGAGTTCATTCCAGAGCGCACCTACGAGCCTGAAATTTGCCTTGTGCAAGTTGCGACAGATCAGGAAGCATATATTATTGATCCATACGATGTGACGGATCTAAATCCACTCTGGCAACGCGTGGCAGATCCAAACATTCTCAAAGTTTTGCACGCCGGCGACCAAGACCTCGACTTGATGCACAACGGCAGCGGCTTGTTGCCTGCAAATGTTTTCGACACACAAATTGCTGCAGGCTTTATTGGCTTTGGCTATCCGATTGGATATGGCAAATTATTGAGTCAATTGCTCAATATCAGTATTTCGAAATCTGAAAGTTTTACCGATTGGACCAACCGCCCATTAACCGAATCGCAAATTGATTATGCAATTGATGATGTGCGGCACCTGCTTAACTTGCATGACAAGCTGATGGACATATTGGCCGAAAAGCAACGCGCCGAATGGGCAATCGCCGAGTGCCAGCGATATTGCGACATCTCGTACTTTGAGAAAGACAGAGGGCGCGATTTCATGCGTGTGAAGGGCGCAAGCTCATTGTCGCGACGCGGCTTGGCAGTGCTCAAAGAACTTTCAGATTGGCGTCATTCGGAAGCACAGCGAAACAATCGCCCCTTGAAGTCGATACTCGCCGACAATGTGCTTTTCGAATTTGCGCGGCATCCCCCAAAAAATCAGGCTGAAATTCAGCGAATTCGCGGTATCAGGGCAGATCAGGTGAAACAGTATGCCCCGGCAATACTCAAAGCTGTCGAAACTGCCTTAAAGCTTCCTGAAAGCGATTGGCCGATATGGCCGTCCAGCCGTATTCCCAGTAAGCGCGAGGTTCTGATTTCAGACTTCCTCTTTACCATATTGAAAGTAATAACTTTTGACCTCGACATCGCTGCCGAGCTAGTGACAACGCGGTCTTCGCTTGAAGCCCTTGTGCGGCTGCATTTCGAAGGAAATTTGAAGGAAGATAAATTCCCGCTGCTGCAGGGCTGGCGTTACACTCTGGTGGGCTCGCAGCTCCTCAGCGTGCTACAGGGCGCCGAATGCAAGCTTCAGCTGAAGTCAAAATCGCATCCGATAAGCCTTGAAGTTATTGGAAAGCGCATAGAACATTAACGCCGAGAACATTAAGCGAATAACAGGGTAAAATTTCCAATGCTCACCAATGGAGGAAGCAGCGGATGCCAGGCACAGCTAAGGTCGGTCTGATAGGACTCGGCGTTATGGGTGAAAACTTAGCCCTCAACATCGAGCGCAACGGTTACACAATAGCCGTCTACAACCGGAGCCACGAAAAAGTCGACGCCTTTATTAACGGCGCGGCAAAAGGAAAAAACGTTATTGGCTGCAAGGACGAAAAAACATTCATCGCCAGCCTTGAAAAACCGCGCAAAATCATTTTGCTTGTCAAAGCAGGTGGACCAGTTGACTCAACCATCGAAGGCATCAAGCCGCATTTGGAAAGAGGCGACATTATTATAGATGGCGGAAATTCATTCTTCGAAGACACCCGCAGACGTGAAAAGGCGCTGGCTGCTGAAGGCTTGTTCCTCATTGGCTCTGGCGTATCGGGCGGAGAAGAGGGAGCCCTCTGGGGTCCATCACTCATGCCGGGCGGCGACAAAAATGCTTACGAAGAAATTCGCCCAATTTGGGAAGCTGCATCAGCTAAAGCAGATGGCGAACCATGCGTCACATACCTGGGTCCAGATGGAGCCGGTCACTTTGTGAAGATGGTACATAATGGTATCGAATATGGTGACATGCAACTTATCGCCGAAGTTTATGACTTCTTGCGTAAAGTGTTCAACATGAGCCCACGTGAAATGAGCGAAGTGTTCACCAAGTGGAACAAAGGCTTGCTCAACTCATACCTCATCGAAATCACTTCCGAAATTCTCGCTGTTGTAGACCCCGAAACAAATAAGCCACTCGTCGACCTCATCCTCGACAAGGCCGGACAAAAGGGCACCGGCAAATGGACAGCTGAATGCGCACAAGAACTCGGCATTCCAATTCCGACAATTGATGCTGCACTTACAGGCCGCTTGCTATCATCCATGAAGGAAGAGCGCGTGCTCGCTTCAAAACATCTACCAGGACCAAGCGAAAAACCAGAGTTGGACAAAGAAGCAATTCTAAACGCATTGGCAGATGCTTTGTTTGCAAGCAAAATTTGCTCATATGCCCAGGGCATGGCGCTTATCAAAGCTGCATCAGTTGAATACAAATGGGACATCGACCTTGCTGAAACAGCAAGAATTTGGAAGGGCGGTTGCATTATTCGCGCGGGCATGTTGAAAGACATTTCTCAAGCGTTCAAAGAACAGCCAGACTTGCGCAACTTGTTGCTCTACCCAACATTCATTGAATGGCTGGAAAAAGCACAGAAAAATTGGCGCTCGGTTGTTGCAACAGCAGTACAATGCGGCGTTCCAATTCCAGCAATGAGCGCAAGCTTGGCTTACTTCGATTCATATCGCAGCGCCAATCTTCCACAAAACCTCACGCAAGCACAGCGCGATTACTTCGGTGCTCACACCTATGCCCGCGTCGACAAACCAGAAGCTGGTATGGTTCACACCGAGTGGAAAGAGCTCATCAAGAAAACAGCTGAAGTCAAATAATTCAGCCTCAGTTCTAATATTTAGAAATTGAAGAGAAGGACTTCGCCCCCGCGAGGTCCTTTTCTTTATCCACCAAAACTTATACAGTCGACGCAATGGATACTGCTGGCAAACACCTAATTCCGCATGTTCTCCTGTAGGGGCGACGCATGGGATACTGCTGGCGAACTAAAATGGAGACGAATCAAGTTCGAT
>CAZJLR010000124.1:0-11332 GCA_964546815.1 uncultured Candidatus Obscuribacterales bacterium
ATCGAACTTGATTCGGCTCCATTTTAGTTCGCCAGCAGTATCCCATGCGTCGCCCTTACAGAGAACGTGGCTTTCGTAAATTAAAAGCGGTTTCTGCATATATATTGATCTGTTGTCGAGTTTAGACTGCGCTGACTATTGTGCCGAGTTCGAATTCGCGGCGCAGGTCGTTGATGAAATTGGCCAGGTGTTCGTCGGTGGTGAAGAAACGAATGCCAGCTGCGTCCCAGGTGTAAAATCCCGTTTTGGCATTGCCGGCGTCTATCCATGCTTCGACTTTTATGCCGGCTCGGCGCGAGCGCTCGAAGTTAATTTCAAATGATGGTTCGCTGGGTTCGAAATTTACTTTATGTTTTGTCCCGCGCAGCAAATCTTCCAGTTGCAACGCGAAGCTTTCCATTTCGTCGGCTGGTGTTCGGCACAAGCTGCAACTTTCACCGGCGCTGCTGTTGACTTTGTTGTCCCCACTTTGCAGTGTTACTTCAACGTGTTGCCAGCACTCGTCTTGCACCGATTTTTCGATGATTTGTTTGGCTCCGGCAGTTATTTGCAAAATGCTTGGGCAGTCTTTTTCTTCAGAAACCAGTGAGGCCATTAATCATTTACCTATACAGAATCTTGCGAAAACCTCAGTCATTATCTCCTCTCCGACGGCATCTCCTGATATTTCCGATAGCGCGTCGATAGCAATCTTAAGATCTGAAGCAATACAATCTTGTGGCATTCCTGCCTCCAGTGTCTCCAAAACGTTGCCCAGGCAAGCGTTTGCCTTAATGCAAAGTTCTGCCTGTCGCATATTTAAAGATGGCGCGTCTCGTTTGACGCAGTCTTTATAGACCCAATTCTCAATTTCGCTTGTCAACGCTTGTATGTTTTCACCGCTGATCGCAGAGATGCGTATGCAAGCCTCAAAGCGAGATGTCAGGTGTTCTGGTGCCAAGCTTTTTTCGTCCAAATTTGCAATATCTACTTTGTTGCCTACCAAACAAATTGCTTTGTCTTTCGCAAATTCAATGATTTGATTTTCCGATTCGCCCCATCCAGCAACCAGATCTACAAGCAGAAAAACCAGGTCGGCCTCGGCGATTGCGATTCTGCTTCTTTCGATTCCTATTTGTTCTACACGATCATCTGTATGTCTAATGCCTGCAGTGTCGATTAAGGTAACCGGAATTCCATTCACATCGAGTATCTCTTCAATTGAATCTCGCGTCGTACCGGGGATGTCGGTTACGATTGCTCGCTCAAATTTTAGAAGTTGATTTAGCAAGCTAGATTTGCCTGCGTTAGGACGCCCAACTAGAGCGAGTTTCAGCCCCTCGCGCAAAAATTTGCCGGCTCTTGCGCTTTGAGCAAGTTCAGAAAGTTCGGCGCGAGACTTCTTGACGACTGCCTCGATTTCCGGTTCTGGTGCGTCTCCTATTTCTTCTGGAAAATCTATTCCAGCAACGACTCGAGTTTGTACTGTAATTAATTCGGCGCGTACTGAATTAATTCTATTGCCGAGCCGCCCCGTCAGGGCAGATACGGCCATGCGCCCCTGGCGGGCCGTTTTTGCTTGAATAACATCGAGCACAGATTCGGCTTGAGTGAGGTCGATCTTTCCGTTCAGGAAGGCTCTTTCCGTAAACTCCCCTCGACGGGCCAGTCGAGCACCTTCTCGAATTAATAATGAGAGTAGCTCGTGGCAAATTACATAACCGCCGTGGCACGAGATTTCAACCAGATCTTCGCCCGTGTAGCTGTGGGGAGATTTGAATAGTATGACCAGCACTTCGTCGATAATGTCTTTTGTGGATCGATCATATATATATCCGTGCCTCGCGAAGTGGCTTTTGAAAAGCGGCACTTCGGGGACAGAATTATTTTTATCGTCCGAGGACGAACTGGAAAAAATTTTCTGCAAAATATTTTCTGCCTGCGGACCAGACAAGCGAACGACCGCAATCGCCCCTGGGCCGGGCGTTGTCGAGATTGCAGCAATGGTATCTAGGGAGTTCAACATGATTATTTCTCTACAGATCATACACTTTTGCAGAGTGATCCTACTTGAACGGTTGCTTGGACGATGTTAGTATTCATCACGTTTCGTATAGAAACATTTCGTTGGTAAAGGTGAGGAGATCCTCGATGAACAGAGCAGAGTTAATCAATGCTGTTGCAGAGATAACCGGACAAACTAAGCAGCAAACCGGCAATGCGGTCAATGCAATTTTGCACTCAATCACAGGTGCATTATCCAAGGGCGACAGAGTTATGCTCGTCGGTTTTGGAACATTCGAACGCAGAAATCGGAAGGCCCGCTCAGGTGTCAATCCGCAAAATCCACGTCAAAAGCTAACCATTGCAGCAGCAAAGGTACCTGCTTTCCGCGCTGGACAAGAGCTGAAAGACATTGTTGATGGACGTGCTAAACTACCGGCTCCGCCGAAGTCCGAGCACCAAGCTAAGCCAGCTAAGAAGGCTGCTGCTAAGCCAGCTAAGAAAGCTGCTAAGCCAGTCAAGAAAGCTGCCAAGAAGCCAGCCAAGAAGCGTAAATAATCGCTGATTCAAGCAAGTTTCTTAAAATTTTGTCGGCAGGGAGTTCATCTCCTTGCCGACATTTTTCTTGAGCAAGCCGGCTGTATCGGGCGACACATGGGATACTGCTGGCAAACTTTAGAGCGAGCTTCCGTCTGTTCATTTGTAGATGCGACGCATGGGATGCTGCTGGCGAACTAAAATGGAGACGAATCAAGTTCGATGATATGAGCTAAGAGCGTTCCACCTGGGGGCGCAGGCATCCTTGCCTGCTTCTTCGCCAATAGCTTCCCGAAGCAGGCTGGAAGCCTGCGCCCCCAGGGCTCCCGCCCTTCAAGCTAGAGTCCCTATTGTGCCGGCTTCGCTAAACATTCGAGTTCGCCAGCAGTATCCATGGCATCTACAATTTTTGGAGACATTCCTCGATTTGAGATATGCTTTGTATTGCGATCAGTCTTCGATCGATGGTTTGAGCCAATATCTCAACGCAAGCATGGTGACTAAATTGTGCAGGGAATGGGCTGTGATGCAGGCCCACAGGCTCCCGGTCTTTTCGTAGACAAATCCCAGTAGAAGGCCGGCGACGCAGGCAAAAATAATATAAGAGCGTTGCTTTAAAGTCGGATCATGGAAAAAGCCAAAGGCAATGCTGCTCGCGAAGATACCGCACTGAGCTTGCATTAGTCCGCGGAAGAATACTTCTTCTGCAAATCCTGAAAGAAGCGAAAGAAAAATAATATCTCCAGCCCCGAGCAAAGCCAGCAATGGCGCCAGAAACTGATCGCTCATTTTTTTGAGTTCTGCGAAAAAAGGTATTCTCTTGCCAAGGGTAATACTGATTAGCGTTATCGAGACGCTGCCTGCGGCTGTCGCGATGCCCCATAGAAAGGGGGCCGCGACAAATTGAAAATGTGGCAGCAAATCTATTTTTGCGACATTCATCCAAAGCGCTGCTACCAAAATCAGTATTCCATAAAGAACAGCACTGATAGTGAAAACTGTCGTTCTAGATATCGCTTCCATCGGTAAGGACAACCTCAGGTTTCAATCCTACTAAATTATAATTGCCTGGCCGATTCTTTCTCGAGTCTGAGGAGCTTGTCTCGGGGGACTTTGATTCTTCAGTTTCGGTTCCAGCGCTTTCACTTCCACTTGCGCTTTTGCTTTCAATTCCGCTTGCGCTTTCGCTTTCACTTGCGCTTTCGCTTGGATGCACACTGCATACTGCCATGACTTTTCCATTGAAGAGCACGAGGACGTGGTCAGCTCCATTCAGTTCAGCTTCAACTTCAATTTTTTGACCAAATGCCAATCGCTTGCATTGCTCTTGGGCAAGACTCAAAGTTTGAAGCACTAATTTGTTTTCTGCCGGCTGCAGCATCTTGTCTAGTGAGCCGTTTTCTTTCGCTTGTGCAAGTTCTTCCAGGCTAATTGCGGTGGCAAGATCAAATGGGCCAGCCTTCTCTCTTTCGAGTGCAGACAGGCAAGCTTTGCTTCCCAGGTCTTCACCAAGGTCTCTTGCGATTGATCGAATGTAGGTGCCGCTAGAGCAATGAATGCGCAGTTTCAAAACAGATGAAGGCGCGCCGTCATCATTTTTGCCCATCTGATAACCGAGTTTTTCGATTGAAAAAACATGCACGTTTCTTTTCGGAATTTCAGCAGGCATTTCACCCTTGCGCGCCATTTCATATAAGCGTCGTCCATTCACGTGTATTGCAGAATACATCGGTGGAATTTGAACTATGTCACCAACAAATTGTTTTAACGCCTCATCGATTTCAGATTCGCTTGGAATTGTTTCGCTCGTTGCGATGACTTTGCCTTCGATATCATCAGTGTCTGTGCTTTGACCAAACAAAACCGATGCAAGATATATTTTGTCGTCGCCAAGAAAACGCAAAAGCCGCGTAGTTTTTCCAATTGCAATTGGAAGCACTCCGCGTGCCATCGGGTCTAAAGTACCTGCATGACCAACTTGCTTGATGCCGCAAATTCTGCGCACTTTCGCCACAACGTCGTGGGCTGTCATGCCCGACGCTTTGTTGATGTTTAAGAACCCTGAGAGCAGGCTAGATTTCGCCACGGGAAATTTTGTTTAGCAAGGCTGAAACATGTGCGCCACGTTCGAGCGAAATATCTAGCTTGAAACTAATCTCTGGTGCAAAACGCAATCCGAGTCGACGGCAAAGTTCGCCGCGGATTGCTCCGGCTTGATCATTTAGAGTATCCATCGTGCCTTGTTGCTGTTCGGGTTCGCCGAAAACAGAAACGAAGATTTTTGCACGTCGACAATCGTTGCTGCATTCAACATCAGTAATTGAGACAAGTCCACCCATGCGGGGGTCTTTTATGTCGCGCGAAATTATCGACGACATCTCTCTCTTAATTGATTGAGCAACTCGCAAGTGTCGGGGAGTAGCCATAACGATTTACCTCCCTTGTAACGCTAGTTTTTTTCGCGTTCGCGTTTTTTCTCGGTGATGATGAAAGCGTGAATTAAATCGCCTTCTTGAATGTCGTTGAATTTCTCGCAGCTGATACCGCATTCGAAACCGGTTGCGACTTCTTTTACATCGTCCTTGAAACGTTTGAGAGTGTCGATTTTGCCTTCGTAGATTTGTGTTGTTCCACGTGTTACGCGGGCAATCGTTCCTCTTTGTATTTTTCCTTCGAGAACATAGCAACCAGCAATCATCTGGTTCTTTCCGAATTTGAATACCTGGCGAACTTCGGCAGTACCGAGTTTTACTTCTTCCCTGATTGGTTGGAGTAGTCCCTGGATAGCCAGTTCGAGGTTGTCGATGATTTCGTAGATGATGTTGTAGGTGCGGATGTCGACTCCAGAACCTTCAGCAGCTCTGCTGGCATTCGGGTCGGGCTGCACGTTGAAACCAATTACGATTGCATTAGAGGAAGTCGCCAGGTTGACGTCATTTTCAGAAATGTCGCCGGTGGCTGCGCGCAATACGCGCACTTGAACTTCTTTGGTGCTTAGCTTGCGAACTTGATCGGCAAGTGCTTCGGCAGTACCCAACACATCGGCTTTGACGATGATGTTGAGGTCTTTGACTTCGCCTTGCTCAACAAGGTCATGCAGAGATTCGAGTGTGACGCGGTGAATGCGTCTGTCGGTGTCTGCTTGCTTGCGTTCTTCAGCCATTTGTCTGGCCAACTGCAAGTCTTGATAGACTTCGAATTTGTCGCCGGCTTGAGGTACTTCAGGCAAGCCGAGTACTTCTACAGGCATTGATGGACCAGCTGCACGCACTTGCTGACCGCGATCATCAAGCAACGCTCTAACTCTTCCATATGCACTTCCGGCTACGATGATGTCGCCCATGCGCAATGTGCCGTTTTGCACAAGCGCTGTTGCAACTGCACCCTTACCTCTATGCAACTCGGCTTCAACGATGATGCCGGTGGCTGGTTTTTCTGGATTTGCTTTGAGGTCTTGCATATCTGCAACAAGCAAAATCATTTCGAGAAGTTCGTCGAGCCCTGTGCGCTTCTTTGCAGAAACGTTGACTGTAACTGTTTCTCCACCAAATCTGTCTGGCAAGAGACCGTGTTCCATTAATTGGCTGAGAACTCTGTCGGGGTCAGAACCCTGTTTGTCGACTTTGTTGACTGCAACAATCATTGGTACGCCGGCTGCTTTGGCGTGGTCGATAGCTTCAATTGTTTGAGGCATGACACCGTCGTCTGCAGCGACTACAAGGATGGCGATGTCGGTGCATTGCGCACCGCGCGCTCTCATTGCTGTGAATGCTTCGTGACCAGGTGTGTCCAGGAATACAACCTGACGAGCCTGACCATCTTCACCTTTAACTTCGACGTGATATGCGCCGATGTGTTGTGTGATGCCACCATGTTCTGCATCGGTGAGCAAGAATTTTGTTTGACGAATTGCGTCAAGCAAGCTTGTTTTGCCGTGGTCTACGTGACCCATGATTGTCACTACAGGTGGACGTGTTACAAGAGCTGCTTTCTCATCGTCTGAGAGATCTTCTGCTGCTTTGCGTTCTTCAGCTTTGATTTCTTCTTTCTTGAGTTGCTCTTCGATTTTGATGTTTTCGAGCGTCTGAAGTTCGTAGCCCATATCCAACGCTAATTCGCGAGCCAGCTCGAGTTCAACCAATTGATTGATTGTTCGCATGTAACCTTTCATCATCAATCTCTTAATGACTTCGGTTTCGCCAACCTGCATTTTGTCTGCCAGGTCTTTGACAGTCAGTGATGACGTAAGCGCAATTTCTTTCGGTATTTCGATTGTAGCTGCTGTCGGTTTGGACTTTTCTTCGCGCTTTTGCGAATGGTGTGAACCTTGTCCCGGACGATGTTTGGGGGGACGCGGTGGGGTAGCTCTCAAAGAGGGTGCCGCAACGCGGATTGGAACCGATGGTGTCATTGGGCGCATCGCCTGCATTGGTTTTGATGTGCTCTTTGCTTCCGGTTCTTTGACTTTTTCTTCAACAATGGGTTCCTCTTCGACGGGCTCGGGAGCCAAATCTACCGCTGGCTCTTCCTCTGTAATTACTTCAGGTTCGCTTTCTGTTTTGCGTTCCTGAGTCGCAATTGCAGCTTTGGGTGCCTCTTTCTCGGTGGATGTCACAGGTTCTGCGACTTCTTCCGCGACAGGCTCTGATTCTTCTACTTGCGGCTCTGGTGTTGCTGCTGCAACGACAGGCTCAGGTTGGACTGGGGCTGCATCGGCTTGAACCGGCGCTGCTGTCTCTGTGGCTGCCGGGGCTACTGGAGCCAATTCCGGCGGGGTTTCGCCTGGAACAACTGCTGGAGTTGGTCTATAGCGATTTAAGACTCTTGGTTTGACTACTGGCGGAGGCGGAGCTGCTGGTGTTTTCGCCGCACTTGCCTTCGCCCCGGTGCCTTTACTAGCCGCCGGTTTGCTCTCTTGAGCTTGCTTCTTTTTACCTAAATGAGAGATAAGGAGACCCACAGCCGGTTTATCGACCGTGCTTGAATGGCTCTTTATGTCGTAGCCGAGCTCGCGCAGACCTGTGATGATGTCCTGGTTTGTCAGGTTCATCTGTCTTGCTAACTCGTAAACTCGCACACGATCGTCCATCAGCTACCCTCCTTTCTTGGAGTATTTTGGCACGTTTCTAAATTTTCTGTACACGTTGTTCTCATAGTGTGTATGAGTTGTGACTCAAGCGGCCAGGCAACTTGCCTTCGAGGAGCCGCATTTTTTGCTTTGCGCCCTTCGATGGCAATCCTCAGTCTGTTGCCCTTTAGGGACTGATCGACGCAAGCAAGACTGCGGCACAAATAGGCAGAACGCCCACTGATTGCGCGATCTTGAGGACTTTCAGTTTTAAGAACAGCCTGTCTTTTCTTGAAATCAAATGTAATTCGGAACAGCTCAGATTGCGACGACTCACGTCTACAGACAACGCAAAGGCGTAATCTGAGTTTACTTTTATCTTTATTCTTGGTATCTAGCAGTGCCGGGCACTCCGTAAGTGCGCAGATCTTGAAATCAATTCATAGTTTTGTTTTCCATAATTAGTTCAAGTATTCCGCTCTGGTCGTTTCCTTCTTGGTCGATGGGCGCGATGGCGCCCACCTGACCCTATTGATTGATTAGCGTTTGGTTTCAGCAGCTTTGTTGAAGCTTCCTTCAGCCTGGCTCTTAGACTTGATGTCTATTTTCCATCCTGAAAGTTTTGCTGCCAGTCTGACGTTTTGTCCGCCGCGGCCGATAGCCAAGCTAAGTTGATCGTCTGGGACGATTACTTCGGCTCTCTTGCCACCGCTTTCTTCGTCGTACAAAGCGACTGTTTCGATGCGCGCCGGGCTGAGCGCATTTGAAATGTAGTCGACTGGGTCTGCGGAAAATCTGATTACGTCGATTTTTTCATTGCGCAGTTCTGCAACTACGTTTTGAATTCTAACGCCGCGGGTGCCTATGCAAGCGCCCACGGGATCAACATCCGCATCTTCTGAGTGTACTGCAATTTTTGTACGGTAGCCAGCTTCTCGTGCAATCGATTTGATTTCAACGGTGCTGTCTTCGATTTCCGGCACATAAAGTTCAAACAATTCGCGCACCAGCTCTGGGTGTGCTTGCGAAACGATGATTTGCGGCACTCTTCCAGACTCACGCAATTCGAGCACATAAACGCGAACACGATTGCCGACGCGATAGCTGTCACCAGGCAATTGTTCTTTGCTGGGCATGCAGCCTTCAACGCGACCCAGGTTGACGATAACGTTGGTGCGATTATCTCCGACAACTTCGATTCTTTCGATTTGTCCTGTGGTGCATGTGCCTTTGCGTGCATCAAATTCTTTCTTGATGAGTTCCTTTTCGGCTTCTCTCAAGCGTTGTGTAATCAGTTGCTTAGCCGTTTGCGCTGCAATACGTCCAAATTCTGAAAAGTCGGCTGGTGTCACTTCGATTTCCAAAACTTCACCGACAGTTACGTCGGGAATCAAATCTTGTGCTTCTACCAAGCCGATTTCGTGATATTCGTTGCCTACTTCTTCAACAACTTCTTTTGGAGCGAAAATTCCAATTTCACCAGTTTCAGCATCAAAGATTGCTCTTACACCTTCAACATCATGATCGGGAACTTTTTTCTTGTAAGCGGCTACAATGGCGTCGCAAACGTAGGAGATAAACTCCTCCTGTGGAATGTTGCGGTCTCTTTCGAGTTCCTCGGCAGCTTCCAGCAGCTTGTCGCCAATTTTTATCATGTTAGTTCTCCGTATTTAGTTGTAGTGACTCCGCTTGCTCCTCGTCGCCGTGGAATGGCGCTGGCTCTGGCGGATGGAGGCGCACTTGCGCCACCTTGGTCCACTCAATGGTTACGCTTTCTGGAATTTCAACTGCAGGAGTTTTGGCTTTGCTTTTCTTGCTTTGCTTAGAGCCTGTAGGCACAGGCTTTGGCGCAGTAATTACAAGCTTTTCGCCATCCTTCGACTGAAGTGTTCCTATGAAAGTGACACCAAGAGCGGGGATTGATTCTTTCGTGCTGACTTCTACTTGCTCTCCCAAAAAGATTTCGAATTCTCTTTCTGTTTTGAGCTGTCTATCTAAGCCTGGGCTTTGAACCTCCAGCATGTAACTTCCTTCGATAATCGGAGGCACATGTTCTTCCAGGGTTTTATCAAGCTTACGGCTGAGCTCCTCGCAATCACTAAGTGATATACGCCCGCCTTTTCTGCAGATTGTTACTTCCAATGTGCGGCGCTTCCCTTGTTGGCTTAACTTGGTGTCAACCACGGTAAGACCCATTGGGGCGGCTTCTATTTCGGCTAGTTTTTGAATTTCGAGGAGTTTTTGCATTCAGTACATTTGCATTCAGTACAATAGACTCCCTTTCCAAGCTTGTTGCTTGAGAGAGGGCTTGAAACAGCTACTTGCCGCAGACTACTCTTGTGTCTACGACGTTCGAAGCTATTCCATGTGCATATCTTAACATGACAAGTTTTCCGGGGACAACATATGGCTTCACAGGTAGAGCTCAGTAATCGCCAAAGAAAAATCAAAGTCGATACGAAATGGTTTGCTGCAGCCACTCTGCAGCTCTTTGCTGCTGTATTAGATAATGTGAAGAAAAAACCGGTTGCCTTCATAAATGAAGATCAAATCGATGATTTGTCTGAATTTGGCATCTTGAGTTGCGTTGTAGTCAATAACAAAGAAATTCGAAAACTCAACAAAGAATGGATGGGAAAAGACTACCCCACCGACGTTTTGTCCTTTCCGCTAAATTTGGAATACGACGACGATGGCGCGCCTTTTGAGATTGGTGAGCTGATAATTTCTGCAGAGAAGGCTCAAGAACAAGCAGAGGAGTATGGCCATTCATTTGAACGCGAGATGGCGTTTCTTTTTGTTCACGGTTGCCTTCATATTTTGGGCTTTGATCATATGAACAAAAAAGACGAGAAAGATATGTTCAGCAGGCAGAAACAGATATTGAACGCTTGCGGATTTAAGCGATGAATTGTAAGTAATGAGTTAATTTTGGCTATAACAAGCCATTAGTCGTCTGGCTAATTCACCCATTTTGATGCAATCGTGATATCGTCGAAATGGCAAGAGTTGGCAACGCAAAATCTTATCTGCATTTCAGATAAATAGGAATCCCTATGAGGCGTGCAATACAAGATCGAACCCGTGTGCGTGACCTGGATTTACCAGGTAGTCCCGGGCAATCGATTATCAAAATTCCGAAGGCGTGGCGCCGTCGTGTGCAGCGCACGTCCAATCTTGCAGAGTCTTTTTATCATGCATTTAGAGGACTGTCGGTAGCGTTTCAGGGCGAACGCAACCTCAAAATACATGTGGTGCTCGGAGTTATTGCGATTGCTGCTGCAGTTTATTTGCGCTTCGATGCGCTTAGCTGGGCGCTATTGTTCCTGGCGATTGGTTTAGTCATCACTGCCGAAATGTTGAACACTGCCATTGAAAGAGTGGTGGATATGTTCACCGGCGGCGAATTCAACAGCCTCGCTAAAGACGCAAAAGACGTAGCTGCAGGCGCCGTAGTCTGCGCCTCTGTCACATCAGTAGGCATCGGCGGTGCCATCTACCTTCCCAAGCTATATTTGCTATTCACCGGTTCCTTGTTCACCGGTTGACTGTTCACCGGTTTCTTGTTCACTGGTTGACTGTTAACCGGTTGACTGTAGGGGCGACGCCATGCGTCGCCCGTAGGTTAAAAACCCAGTCTTTAACGGTCCGGTCGCAATAACTTAGTCTCAAATATTCTCGTTCTGTAGTGCCGGGCGACGCATGGGATACTGCTGGCGAACTCGAATGTTTAGCGAAGCCGGC
>CAZJLR010000125.1:0-10733 GCA_964546815.1 uncultured Candidatus Obscuribacterales bacterium
CGCCCTTCAAGCTAGAGTCCATATTGTGCCGGCTTCGCTAAACATTCGAGTTCGTCAACAGCATCCCATGCGTCGCCCGCCCCTAAAACACCCTCCTTCCCCACCCCTCTTTGAATTGTTTAACCCTCCTCCCTACATTTCCCGCCAGTCCTAAAAGCCCAACCCTCCTGCGTTCCACAAGTCTCAATAAATTTGAATTTGACTAACGAATCTCAGGAGGTTAAGCTCCCTAAGAGGTTTTAGAATTTATGCAAGACGCGCAAGGGGCAAAAGCCTCCGAACAAAGTGCTAATTGGCACGTAATGATTGCCACTTGGCTTGGTGGCATGTTTGACGGAATGGATTCGTCCATTTTCGCAATCGTGTTATATCCTGCGCTTTCCGAAATGCTGAATACAAAATCACATGCAATAGTCGGACTGCACGGCTCTTATATCATTGCCATATTTATGGTTGGTTGGGCTATCGGTGCCATTCTCTTTGGCATGATGGCCGACTACATCGGCCGTGCTCGCACCATGACTATCACAATTTTGCTTTACGCTTTATGCACCGGGCTATGCGCTCTGGCACACAACTGGTGGGAATTGGGTCTTTATCGTTTTCTGGTTGGCGCTGGTATTGGTGGTGAAATGGGTGTTGGCGCCGTGATGCTGTCCGAGTGTTGGCCAAACAAATCGCGCGTGTTTGCTATCGGTGCGATGGCTAGTGCTCTGGGCTGTGGCTATATGTGTACCGCCACTCTCAATCTTTTCTTGGGTCATCACGGCTGGCGCTGGTTATTTGTCGCAGGAGTTGTACCTGCATTTTTGACTGTTTATATTCGCTATAAATTGAAAGAGCCTGAGCAGTTTAATGAGGTTCAAGCGTTGAAAACCGCTGCTCTAGCTAAGCCGAAATCTGAGCGCAGTGATGAAGAACACAAGCTTTTGCGCCTCACCTTTTTAGAACTTTTAGAACCTGAAAATTTCAAGAATACCGTTGCAGTTGTATCACTTACCAGCGTTGCGATCATCGCTTGGTGGGCAGTGCTTGCCTGGATTCCCGCCTGGATAAACCAGCTCACTGGTGACCTTGCTGTCGAGCAAAGAAGTTATGCCATGTACTTCAAAGACACTGGCATGATTTTGTCGGGCATAATTGGTAGCTGGATAATAAGCAAGCTTGGATATAAGAAGTGTACGATACTCACTTTTCTAATTGCATTTCTTGTCACAACCGGAATGTTTCTCACGGTGAAATCATTCAGCTATGTGCTTCTTGCCTGGATTTTGGCCGTAGGATTTTTCTGCCATGTGCCATTTGTAATTTTGTGGACTTACATTCCTGAGTTGTTTGAAGCGCGCATTAGAAGCACCGCATTTGGTGTGTGCTTTAACATCGGAAGATTTGCGGCGGCTTTCGCTGCGCTGGGAAGTGGCAGTCTCATTGCCTTCTTCAGCGGGTCATACGCTATTGCGGCTTCGTCAATCGCAAGTGTTTATTTGCTTGGCATTGTTGCTGCGTTCTACATGCCGAAACCACCAGGCAAGTTGCTTTTGCAACGAGAAGTTTCTTTGCAGTCGTCTGCGCAATAAATCACGCGTCATTGCAAAGCCGCGTGATTTCGTAAGTATTGGATTTTGCAGAAAAGCTTGTTCTTAATTGCTGAAAGCGTCTTTCAATGCCGTGCGTGCTGCCAGTTCTTTGCGCAAAGCAAGCAAAATATCTGCCTCACGCTCTAGGCGGACATCGGTTTCTTCTAATTCAAGCAAAGATTGCTGTTCTTCGGTGAGTCCATAAACACTGCCTGCAACCCAGTATGAAAACTCGATTGGGTCACTTGGTAAGTCTTCGGGAAATTCAATAGCCTTGTCGGACAACTTGCCCGAGAGTCTAACCACGTCTTTTAAGATTTCTCGGAGCGCAGAAGCCTTTTCTTTGAGATCTTTATCGGTCGGATTGTCGTCAATCCATTCAACCTGCCCGACAATGTACGGTTTTTCCTGATTTGTATGTATGAGTCTGAAGCGTTGCTGCCCTACGGTCATGATGTTCATTCGCCCGTCTTGCAGTCGTTTGCAGTTAACAATCACCGCAGAACAGCCATATTGCGATGCCTGTCCGGTTGAAGGGTCTAACATGACGACGCCAAAGCGCGAATCTGCCTTCAGCACGTCGGCAATCATTTCACGATAGCGTGGTTCATATATATGTAATGGCAACCAGCCACCCGGAAAGAGTACGACTTCCGGAAGAGGAAAAAGCGGAATTGCTTCGGCCCATGTGGATGCGACCATTTAATCTTTGCCCTCAATTTTTTGGCTTCAAATATACTGTACCAAGTTTGTTGCCATACTGCCCGTTCCTTAGTAGAAAGTGTTTGCGGCATAATCTTGTGAAATTTCAGGTTAATTCTTGAGGCTCACTGGTGCATAATAGTCCCATGGAAAATGCAGAGCAAAATCCACCAACTAGCGACGAAGACTGGGGCCCTTTTCAGCTCAAAGCCAACCCTAGGGCTTTATTCAAGCTTTCTCTGGGGACGGCGGCTGCCATCGCCACCGCGCTACTTATTCCTGATGCAGTCGCCCTTATTCCTAATGTGCCAAACGGTTTCGTCTGGTTTTGCCGCTGCCTCGGTCTTTGGGGCTATGCGTATGTCCTCTGGACAACTGGTTTCCTTTGTCTCTTACATCTGGTAAGGATTTTCGGTGGAAGCATTGTTTTGGATTCAAGCGGAATCAAGCTGGGCCGAATGGGCGCGAAGATTCCCTGGAGTTCTATCAAAGCAATATCAATCAGCGAGCGAAAAGTTTTTTCGAGAATATTTTTCACGCCTGCTTATCAAATGAATTTGCATACGATGAAACCAGATGGGAAGTATGCATCAAAACAATTGGCTTCATTCCAATATCTGCCTGAAGAATTCTATACACTCTTTTACTACATTTCGAAAAATAGTGTAGGCGTAGAACCTGCAAGTTTGCAGGCTTGTGTTTTTACAGATGCTGCAAAACTTGAGCTAAAAAAATCGGCTGAGCAAGCGCGCTGGAAGAGCATTGTCCTTACGGCTGTGATTTCGTTTGGACTGGTTTCGTATTTGGGAAGAAAGGCTGCGGTCAATTACGAGTTTAATGTAGGCAAAAAATATTTTGAGCAAATTGACTACGAAAAAGCTGCCACTCATTTTTCCAACTCTACGGCAATTGATTTTACTTTTGCTCCCGGCTGGGATCGCCTGGCCCGGTCGGAGTTCAGGTTGGGCGACATACCTGCGGCCGAAGAACATTGGAAAACAGCGCTAAAGTGGAAGCCAGATTTTGTAGAAGCAAAACTCGGTCTTTCCAACATTTATATGCTGCGTGGTCAGCTTGAAGAGGCAGAAAAAATTATTGCGTCAGCCAACAGGTTGGCTAAATATGATGAGGCTGCCTATATCAATAGAGCGCAGATTGATGCTTTAACTGGAAAAACAAGGCTTGCGATTTCTGAGCTAGAATCTTTCATCAAGCAGGCTAATGTTCAAGGTCAGGGCAGAAATCAGGCAATATGCATGCTAGCTAGATGTTACGTCCGTGAGGGGCAGGCTGAGAAAGCCCGAAAGCTGTTGGATGCAAATCCGCAATTAGCAGATGACCCTTACGTCAAGACCTTTTATGCACTTGTAACTGCTGAGCTTAAGCTTGGGCAGCGCGATTGGTATGGTGCTGAGAGAGTTCTTCGTCCCTACATGTATATAGTTGCAAATCAGCAGCCTGAATTTCTCGTTGCCGTTGCCCGAATTGAATGCGCAAGAAGAAATGTGAAAGTTGCAAAAGAGCTAATAGCCCGCGCAGAGTCGATAAATCCGACGAGCCCCTGGGTTGCGATTGCTGGCGCTGAAGTGGCGTCTGGAATGAACGATTTGAAAACATATGATGTATATACAACCAAGGCGCTCGGATTTAGATATGAAGACCCCTGTGTTCTGGGTGCTTGCGCAGTGCTTCGCCAGCGGCAGTTTCGCACAGAAGAAGCAATTGCTCTTGCTAAAAGAGCGTTGGCTTTAGACCCTGATAATTTGGATGCCACCAAAGTGATACTCTTCCCCACGGTGTCGCGACTATGACGAATACAGAGCCTGATGAAAACGATTCGAATGAGTCAACGAATGCACAAATCTCGCACACGGTTTCTGGCTTGATTACTTTGTTTTTGCGCGTGCTCATTTTGTCACTGAGTCTTGCTCTCCTCATGTCTTGCATCGATGCTTTGCAAAAGTTTGGTTCCGCGCCTCTAGTTTTGCCGTTTTCCGCATTGGGTCAATACCAGCCGCAAATTCAAAAAGCTACATCGCAATCTCCTTTGGAAGCTGCTTTTGATAGTCTTGTGCTCTGGTATAATTGCGCGTTTCCTGGTGGTAGCCGTTTAGGTTCTGGTATTGGGACAATCTTTGCTTGCTTTTGGACTTTGCATACTACGCCGAAGTCGCCCGGGCTGCATCGCATTGTTCTGGGCGCGGTTGCAGGAGCCTTGCTCGGGTTTCGCATGACGTTGATGTTAAGCAGCAATGCTTACACCGTGCTTGCTGCCGGTCTCTTGGGTGCTGTAGCTTTTAGTGTTTATATGGTGGTGACTGCAAAGCCTGACCAAATTCCGCCGCTGCCTATCATTTATGAAGAGGTTTACGAAGACGTTGCTGAGCATTCAGCCGATGAGCTCGTTGCGGACTAAAGTTTCTATCGTTCTCACTATGTTCACCTAATGTGGTGATAATGCTATTCATGTAAGCTTTTCCGTAACTGGAGATGGCAACTTTGACTAGCCCACACAGATTTGCTAGCTCTTCCCCCGCTATAGTTATGAGTGGCAACAGGCAAGCTATGCATATCAAAATTGAAAACCTGTCAAAAAATTACGAGGAGCATAACGTCGTTGCTCTTAGTAATCTGAGTTTGACCATCGAGCGTGGCGAATTCATTGCAGTGATGGGCCCTAGCGGATGCGGTAAGAGCTCGTTCCTGAACTTGTTGGCTGGCATTGATAGACCAAGTTCTGGCTCGATTTTTTTCGGCGACACTGAGATTACAAAATTGAATGACGCGCAATTGACTCTTTTGCGTCGTGACAAAATAGGGTTTGTTTTTCAGTTTTTCAACTTGTTGTCCACTTTGACAGCCGCTGAGAACGTGGCGTTGCCGCTTGATCTTGCCGGTAAAATGTCAGGCGCTGAAATAGAAAAGTCTTGCAATGAAATTTTAGATAGAGTCGGCTTGCTTGCCAGACGCAATTTTTTTCCATCGCAAATGTCTGGTGGCGAAATGCAACGGGTGGCTATTGCTAGAGCCATAATTCACAAGCCAGAGCTAATTGTGGCTGACGAGCCCACTGGCAATCTCGACACTGAGACTGGCGAGAAAGTTTTGCAATTGCTGCGCGACCTCTGTCGCGAGCGAAATCATACGGTAATAATGGCAACACATAGCCTTGAGTCGGCTTCGTTTGCCGACCGAACCATTCATATTAGAGATGGTCGTTTGCAAGAGATAACAGCGAAATGAGGGCGTTTAGCACACTTATCGTTCGATTTATTTTGCGTGATTTGCTTAAGAATAAGGTGCGCAGCACTCTGACGGTGCTGGGCATCGCACTTGGCGTTGCTGTGATGCTCTCAATCAACCTGGCAAATCAAACCGCCCTCGGCAAGTTTAGAGAAAGCATGGACCTGGTTTCTGGCAAAACGACTCTCGTTGTGCGCCCTGCGGCTGATGCTGATTTCGACGAGCGAGTTCTGGGAAAATTGCATTTTTTGTGGGACGAACAAATCAAATTCACGCCATTCATAGACCAGCTTGCAGCAAGTGCCGACACAGCCCACGAAGTGATTCAGGTCATAGGGCTTGATATGCTTGCAGACAAAGACTTTCGTTCTCTTGAAACATCTGAAAAGGCTGCGGCACAAAATAGTTTTGATATTTTCCATTTGCGTCATGCATATGTCGGCGCCGACCTTGCGCAGCGCTATAACTTGAAAGCCGGCAGCGAGTTCAAAATTTTTGCCGATGATCGTGAGGCAACAATTATTGTCGAGGGTGTGTTAACTAAAAGCGGCTTAGGCAAAGCCTTTAGCGGCAATTTGCTGGCTATGGATATCGGCTGTCTGCAAGAGCTATATCAAAGGCAAGGTCGCATTAGCCGCGTTGATATGATTGTTCCTGAGGCAAAAATCGAGTCGCTTAAAGCTAAGTTGAATGCCCAACTCGGGTCGAGCTTTGTTGTTGAGCGCCCCTCTCGACGGGGCGAACAAGTAGAAAAAATGCTGCGTTCGTTCCAATACAATTTGACTGCGCTCAGTTTGATTGCTTTGCTCGTCGGCATGTTCCTAATTTATAACACTATGTCCATCAGTGTAATCAGGCGACGCTGGGAAATTGGGACACTGCGAACGCTGGGTCTTAAAGCGCAAACTATTTTTTCATTGTTTGTAGTTGAAGCTGCAATATTAGGTGGCTTGGGCTCGGGGTTGGGTGTTTTTTCAGGACTTATATTTGCTCAGTTTGCTGTCAAAGCTGTTGCGAAAACTGTGCAATCTCTGTATGCAGACCAACCGGTCAGTGGTGTGATTGCTGAGCCTGGCACTTTGCTCATCGCCTTCGCCGCCGGCACGATACTTACCATCCTCGCGGCGCTTGCTCCAGCACTGGAGGCTGTGTCGATTATGCCGGCTGAGGCGTCAAGGCGTCTGTCATATGAACGTAAAGTTCAACGCCTGGCTCCGCAGTTAGCCATTGGGGGCGTTGTCCTTTCTCTGTTCGCAGCATTTTTTGCGCTGCAACCTGCAGTAAATGGATTTCCGTTTTTTGGATATCTTGCAGCCGCTTGCGCCGTTTTCGGGGCGGCTGCGCTAACTCCGCTTGTACTCGACTCGTTGCTGAAAAGAGTTGCTTCACCGCTGGCTAAAGTTTTTGGAATGGAAGCGAAGCTTGCCACGTTGAGTTTGCATGGCGCGCTAGGCCGAAGTTCTGTGACGATTGCATCTTTGATGGTGGGCATCGCCATGATGGTGAGCCTCGCTGTGATGATCGGCAGCTTTCGCAACACAGTCATGACTTGGGTTGAACAAACGCTGCGTGCAGACCTCTGGTTAGAACCTGTCACCCGAGACTTGAGCAAGCGGGCCGGACGACTAACACCAGAAGTGGTGGCATTGATTCGCAATGCAAAGGGAGTTGATGCTGTCGATGGGTTTATTGATTTTCCCATTGATTACGAAGGCATGCCGTGCAAGCTCGGGGCAGGAGAGATGGACGTGATGATGAGTCACGGAAACTTGCTCTTTCTTAATGGTGAGCCAAGCAAAACAGTTTTGCAGCGAGTCAACGGCCATGATGCGGTGATTGTGTCTGAGAGCTTCGCTCTGAAGCACAACAAACACGAGGGCGATGTCATAGTCCTGGAGGCACCGAAGGGCCGCTTTAGTGCGAAAATCGAAGGTGTATATTATGACTATGCCAATGATAGTGGCTATATCGTTTTACCAAAAGACGCTTTCGACCGACATTATGAACAGCGTCCTCCAACAACACTTGCAATTTTCTTGAAAAAAGATGCCAGCCCTGAAGAAGTTCGTCGCAATATATTTGCAGCCTTGCCGCAAAGTTCGCGCTTGAGCATAAGAACAAATCGTGAGCTCAAGGCTGAAGTTTTGCGTATTTTCGATAACACGTTTTCGATTACATACGCCCTTCATGCAATTTCGATTGCTGTAGCCATTCTTGGGGTGATGAATGCGCTCTTTGCTCTGACGATGGAGTCAAGGAGAGACCTTGGCATACTGAAATATCTTGGTGCCTCTAACATACAAATTCGAAAGCTGGTCTTAATTCAGGCTGGCTTGCTGGGAACTCTGGGCAATTGCGGAGGCTTGCTGGTTGGCTTTGTTTTGTCGTTTTTGCTTATTCACGTAATCAACAAACAATCGTTTGGTTGGACTGTTCAGCTCGACTTGCCGATTAAGTTTTTGTTTGAGTCGTTTTGTCTAATTTTTGTCTGCTCTCTTGCATCAGGTCTGATTCCAGCCAGACTTGCAGCCAAAACGCCGGCGCCGGAGGTGGTTAGATCGGAATGAATCGATTCATCACATACATTGTTGTTCTCATCACCTGTCTTACCGGTTCGTCTGCTTTGCTGGCGGCTGAGCCGAGCAAGTATGAACTCGCTCTGCCAGGATATAAATTTCAATTTCCACGTGACCACTACTCACATGATAAGTACAAAACTGAGTGGTGGTACTACACCGGTCATCTCAAGTCTGATGACGGGAAACTGTATGGTTTTGAGCTTACTTTCTTTCGCAGCGCTATGCCAGTAGATGATGGCGTAAAGGAAGGTCCCTGGTCGCTTAAGTCTATGTATATGGCTCATTTTGCATTGAGTGATATAAATGGCGGCAAGTTTTATCACAAGGAAAAACTAAGCAGAGCCGGAGTAGGCAATGCTGGCGCTAGTGAAAATGATTACAATGTCTGGATTGAAAACTGGAGCGCGTCCGGCAAAGATGGAAAATTTCATTTGCGTGCTAAAGACGCTGATTTTGCAATAGACCTCAATTTAGACCAGGGTAAAAATCTTGTTCTTCATGGAGAAAATGGAGTTAGCCAAAAAGCGGCTTGTGTCGGTTGCGCTTCGCATTATTACTCGATGACTCGTATGCCTTTGACCGGCACTGTGCTTGTTGCTGGAAAGGAATCGAAAGTATCTGGCATTGCCTGGATGGACCATGAATTTGGTAGCAATCAACTTGCGGAAGACCAGGTCGGTTGGGATTGGTATGCGATTCAGCTTGATGACAAAACTGAGATGATGTTGTATTTGATGCGTTTGAAAAATGGTCAGTATGATCCTCATTCTTCCGGCACCATCATCGGTGCGGATGGAAAATTTCAACATCTCCCACTATCCGGTTATTCTGTAGAAACTATTGATAAATGGACAAGCCCGCACACCGGCGGAAAATATCCATCAAAATGGCATGTCACTTTGCCATCTCAAAAGATTGATTTAACCATCACACCTCAACTTGCAGATCAAGAACTGACTGCCAACGGTGCTGGTGTCAATTATTGGGAAGGGGCTTGTTCGGTGTCAGGGCGCAAAGATGGCAAGGCTGTTGAGGGGCAAGCTTATGTTGAGTTGACTGGTTATGATAAAGCACTGGGTAAAAAATTATGAGCAAAGACAACGCTGCGGTTTTGCTTTTGTTTAGAAGAGACTTGCGATTGAAAGACAATGCTGCGCTTTCAGCTGCAATAGAAACTGGAAAAAGCATCATTGCTGCATTTATTTGGAGCCCGGAGGAAGAAGCGCCATGGGAGCCAGGCGGGGCATCACTTGTGTGGTTGCATCATTCGTTGTTGGTGCTTGAAGACGCTTTAAGCAAGAAGGGAAACCGCTTGCTTATAAAACGCGGTAAAACAGAGGAGCTTGTCCTTGCTCTGACGAAACAGTTTAGCGTTGAGCAGGTATTTGCAAACAAAATCTACGAGCCTGACTGGATTGCGCGAGATACCCACCTGGAAGAAGTTCTTTCTGAGCGCGGGGTTGATTTCTCTTTGTACCCAGGGAGCCTATTGTTTGATCCTTCCCAAATAAAGACCGGGCAGGGAAATCCCTTTCAAGTTTTTACACCATTTTGGAAAGCTTGTTTAATGCGAGATTCTTCCCCGGCAAATCCTTTGCCCGAGCCTGAGAATATTCCGGCTCATTCCAAAGTTGCAAAAGATTTGTCGGTTGAAGACCTTGGGTTCTTGCCGAAAATTCCCTGGGATGGTGGCATCAGAGAATTTTGGCGCCCTGGCCTTGTGGGTGCAGAAGAAGCGATGGCTGAGTTCGTTGATGATGCACTCGCGAATTACAATGTTGGCAGAGATGTACCTTCAACGCAGGGCACTTCTCGCATTTCACCTCATCTACATTTTGGCGAAATTACGCCGCGAATGGTATGGCATGAAGTAAGTGCCAAAATGAAAAAATCTCCTTCACGCTCGCGCCCACCGGGAAGCCCCGCTGGTGAGAAAGTGCTGAGCTCTGAAGAAACGTATCTAAAGGAAATCGGCTGGCGTGAATTTGCGCACCACGTTTTGTGCAACTTCCCACATAGTGCCAATGAGGCATTGCGCCGAGATTACAACAATTTCCCCTGGAGCAAAAACGAAGCTCATTTGCGCGCCTGGCAAAAAGGTATGACAGGTTATCCGATGGTTGATGCTGGAATGAGAGAGCTCTGGCATACGGGGTGGATGCACAATCGCGTTCGTATGATAGTAGCTTCGTTTTTGGTGAAGCACTTATTGCAACCCTGGCAAGATGGTGCACGCTGGTTTTGGGACACTCTTGTTGATGCCGATCTGGCAAGCAACACGTTAGGGTGGCAATGGAGCGCCGGAAGCGGTGCCGACGCCGCTCCATACTTCAGGATCTTCAACCCGGTTTTGCAGGGCGAAAAGTTTGACCCGCAGGGTGTTTACGTTCGCAAATGGATTCCCGAACTCTCGGCCCTTCCCGACCAGTACATCCATAAGCCCTGGACAGCACCCCCGCTGGTACTCCAATCTGCCAAAATCGAATTAGGCAAAACCTACCCCGCCCCAATCGTCGAACACACATTCGCCAGACAAAGAGCCCTGGAAGCCCTAAGCCATCTAAAAAAACCAACTTAAACGGGCGACGCATGGGATACTGCTGGCGAACTAAAATGGAGCCGAATCAAGTTC
>CAZJLR010000126.1:0-8480 GCA_964546815.1 uncultured Candidatus Obscuribacterales bacterium
AGGCAGATCTGTTTCGATTCGTTTTCGACAAAACGATCATAATGCATCGCAGTCTTAGCTGGCAGACCGGAGCTTAACCAAGGGGCCATTTGTGCCCCTCAGTGTTGTCTAGGACGACCAACCCAGGCGGATGCAATCGGATCTGCCTGCGGGCGCCTCAGTGACTATTACCACACCATCCGGTTATCGAATTTCTCTGTCCACTTCTAACGATCTGGCTCTGCTTGAACAAATGCTAACTGCCTTGGAGAAATAGGCATGCTAAATCTGCCACCATCTACAAAAATATTTTGTGCAGCGAAGCCGTGGATATGCGTAAAAGTTTCGATGCGCTCTCTGGGCTTATTTATTCAAAGGAAATGTCGGCGAATTCGCAGGCTATTTAGCTTTCAACATTAATCTGGCAACCAGTCTCCTGTGTAGATAACATCTAGCAATAGCTCTCTGAACTGTTGACTAGAAATTTCAGCATAGGTGTTTGGAAGTCCCACTCCGGGAAGTGCCATAGTTTCCATATACTTGCGCCATGTGGTGCGCGATTTTCGCAGACTCTTCTTGTGTGCAACTATAGCGGTAGCTACGATACGTCCGCTGCCAACTGTCAAACCAAGCTGATCTAAAATGAAGTCATCTTGATGGATCGCCACAATGTTGTACTTGCTCAACTCCTTGTCTGGAAAATGCTTGATGTTAGTAGTCACAATAGCGTTAGCACCGCATTTGATGGCGGCCGCAAGAACATGCCTATCTTTTTCATCATTCTTCAACGAATCGATCAATCCCTCATAGCCAGTAACTAACGCTTCAGGAAATTTGTCGTCCATGACCAGGCGGCGCTTTTCCGATACATCGATCTCGATTTTGTAGCGTTTCTTTCGATTACGTATCCACTCAGTATGGATGTCTGGAGACCATTTAGCTTGAAACAGCTCAGTTTGCGCGAGCCAAAGCAAGAGGTTGGAGAGGAAACCCGGAACAAGTACAGACGCATCAAAAACCGCAATGTAGCGACTTTGTCTTTCCATTATTCGGCTAATCCGATGCCCTGGTCCTCATCCATCTGGGTAAGCTCATTTGCTGCATTGAACTTTGCTCGTTTCGATTGCTGGCGAAACTGCATAAGATCTTTGAATAAAATTCGGCGATGTCTTCCGACCATATGAAAAGGAATCTTTTTCTCTTCGAGTAGCCGGACAAGATAGGGACGTGAAACACTTAAGAGATCAGCCGCTGCTTGTGTGGTGAGCTCGGCATTAATTGGCACAACAAGAACTGCATTTCCAAGAGACATTTCCGTCAACACATTTAGTAAAAGATCAAAGGCGGCTTCGGTAAGAGGCACCTTGAGACCACTAGGACTGCCAATGGCGAAGTGTCTGTCAGATCTGTCCTGCTTTAGAAGCTTGAGCGAAGCTTGAGCCTGGGAGATTTCCGAATCAGAGGGCATGATGGGCTGTCTTAGTGTTCCGGCCATTTGTGGTTCCTCACGAACTTCAATACTTTAGACTAGCATAAAATTAGAATAGTCGCAATAAACGAAACCAGCGTAACCAGAACCAGGCAGCTTTTGCACGCGCTTTGCGACATTGAGGCAGCTCAATATTAATTGATACCGCAAGAAATCGTGCCACCATTGGCGATTGACGGCAAAAGAATTGGTCAAATCTCGAACCCCTCTGTGTCTATGATAGATGAGACATTCCAACTGATGAAATCTTCGTACGTGTAGGTCGAAAGAATTCATCTAATTGATATGCGCAAATATCATTTTCGTACATGCAATACAGTGTCTTGCTCTGGTATTGCATTTGGTTCATGCTGCTTGCGTTGAGCAGAGGTAACTATGCAGAAAACACCAGGCAAAACTCCAGTTGCGAGAGAGAAGTATTGGACAAAGATAATTGAAGAGCCAAGAAAGTTTCTCGAGGACATCACGGAATATTGCGAGGCGAAAATAATGTCAAAAGTCTTTATCGTAATCTTTGCCTTGCTAATAATCACCCAGCACCCCGTCAATGCTAACGTTGATCTTCCGCAGTCAATTTCGATCAGCTATAAAATCGATTCACATTATTCTCACGGAAGATGGGAAATCAACTACCGTCATAAAGGGCATTATTATGTGGCGCCGCATTCTACTCAACTTCATGAAAGAGAGATGCAAAAACTACTTAAGTCCATAGAAGAATCAAGGACCTATACTGAGTTTGACGCGACAAAACTTGGTATCACACCGGAAGTGATCGAGCAACATAGAAACAAATTGGCGGAACAAAAGAAAATATCGTCTTCCTATCCATTAACAGACGAAAGAGTCAAAACGATTTTAAAGCAACGACTTTCGCTGCAGACTTTCGGCACGCAGTGTTCAATGCGCGTGTTGATTCCTTGGCGTTGGGTTTTAGAAAGCAAGGGAGAGCGTCCAGGAATGCTCCCCTGGCATGTCAAATCGAAAGAGAAAGAATGGGACACATTCTCCAGTGGTTTGCCAGAAGCCTTGGCGCCCTGGATAGGTAAGAAACTAGAAGTAGCACATCTATTAAAGTTAAATGACTATCTTCAAAACGATTTCTGGCGAGAACCGTCTTTGCTCGATGGACCCAAGAATCAGGTCAAATTTCCGAAATAACCTGTTAGGAGAAAAGACAATGTATCCGAAGGCGTAGTGCTGAGCCTGGATGGACAGGAGGAGGTCCTAGTTCGAGCACGGCAGCGCAACTGGCAAGAGCTACAGGTTCATGGGCGGTTGGATGTCAAGATCTCGTATGGGCTAGGACAGCGACAACTTATAATTCACCCACAGGTGTACGTTGTAGTATTGCTAATACCACTTAGATTAACTTTGCCGATTCCCTTATTTTCAACATTAGGTCCGCTCAGAGAGTTGTCTGAAATTTTGGAGAAGCGGGCAATGGATTTGTGTTTGCGAAGAAGCAAAAACCAGTGTAATAATCAGTATGAGCATCCGGAAGAGAACAACGTGCGAGTTCAAAAAATTGCAATATTGACCTTAATTATGGTTCCGGTTCTTTCGGCTTACGCAACTGATGAACAAGAAATTCTTGCGAAAGCCGCTAGAAGTAGAGGTCTCAAAAATATTAATCCGAAAAATTTGGACGCAGCGAGTGTTCTCTACTACCAAAATCTAAGCAAAGCTTATTATTGTTTGGAAAAGCCGCCCCATTCTAAACGATGGGTCCAAGCAATGATGCAATCCTATCAAAAGCACGCTCTAAATGAGAATGCAACAGACCAAATGACGAAGGCTATACATTACCGCAATATTTTGCTTCAAATTTCGGGGGAAGAGGCTGTGACTTTAATTGAAAGAGCATTCAAAATACCTCCGCCTCTAGATCGAACTCGTATTCTTGCAAGGTAAGCTTACGCGATTTCTTCTGCACCAATCCCATATTTGTGTCGATCCTAGTTTGAGTATCTACCTACAGATGGTGGATCGTAATTGTCCTTGTAGTCTTTGACATAGCCCTTATTTTCAACATTAGGTCCGCTCAGAGAGTTGTCGGAAATTTTGGAGAAAGCGGCACTCCTCTCTATTACGCATATGAACACCAGTCGGAAAATCACTAAAGGAACCAACCCTAACCTATTTCTAGATTTCTTGTATTCGTTCGGCTAAGGAGGGATTCCGTTGAGATTCCTGTTATGGACATTTCTTTCTGTGGCACTACTCGCTGCTGAACCAGCAATGGGTCAGAGTTCTGTAAGCAAGTCAAAATTGACTTTGTCTCCAAACAAAAAGTATGAGATTAAGGATGCTTATTTGCCAGACCAAAAGGAGTCTAAATGCAAGCAAATTTACTTCCGGAAAGCATCTCAGCATACCTGGATCCCGATCATCATTCCGTCTACCAGCATCAACTCTTATTCACCCAATTTGGAAGTCCTTTGGGCGCCTAACAGCACCAAATTCGCCATCACCGACGTGGCCGCTAGCCTAAGTGATGTGTATGTCTATTTCATAAATGACATTGATCACCCGGTTGTCGTTAGCAAGAAGATTCTTCCGCAGCTCATAAAAGAAGTGGGCAAAGCACGTTTGAACACAGACCTACGGACTCGTTTGTATTTTGAAGCTAAACGTTGGATTACTCCTGACACCCTCGCCTTAGAGGTGGACCTTGGGTACGGCAAGCAAAGCCAGGAAATGACCAAAAACGAGCTTATACAATTTCAAAAATCGGGAGCCCGCCCTGGATTAAGTTATCACTGGCTTTATTCATGGAACCCGAGCGAAGGATTCAAGAAACTCAGAAGGATGAGTGCCGCTGAGTGATACCAGGAATGGTGCCGATCACTAATGCCCATATCCGGCAGACCTCTGTTACATTGAAATTAAGGAAACCAAGTCAGCAAATAACTCTTTAAGCTTACCCTGTGCTAATGCAATTGTGCTCTTCCCCTACTTGGCGGCAATTTTTGTTTGGTGATACCGCATATAGACAAGCCTTGCGACTGTCAGGAAACGTTTTTTGCAGCGAAAGCCCTGCGACCGGGATGTGTCTCATTGAATTGGCATATTGTCTTGAGCAAGCTGGCAAAGTTGAAGAGACCGAGGCTGTCGAAAACAGGTATCAAGCCCTCCTTGGCTTATTTGCCAAAAAACGGTGACTCGTTGATTAGACAGCATTTCTAATGCTCAAGACCGGCAAGCAAGGGAATATAGATTTTGTAGTTGCTGGTCAATTCAGATGGCAAATGATTCAAGCAAACCAGGAGATCACAGCAGCGATGCACCTAAGCAACGCTCTGAAAAAGCCTCTGAGAATCTAGCTAAAGCTAGTCCGGAGCTGAATGCTAACAATCTCCGGTCAGCTCAGAGGGCTAACCCTAATCGAACAGATACAGTCAGTCCCGACGGTAAATCCCGCTTTAGTTTGACTGATGACAGAAAATCAAATGATAAGCAGGCTAAAGCTGTACAAGAAAAAGCGTACAGGGATGCTGGTTTGGGCGACCCACACAAGCCTATCGGAAAGTCGGGTGAGTCAGGTATAGACCATCAGAAAATTGCTGAGGAAGCGGCAAAGGCTCTAAATAAGATTAAGGACTCTGGTAAATCTGCGCTGAACGAAGGCGCCAAGCTTTGGCAAGGCGCACATAATGGGATGCATGAACTTGTTGACGAATCTGTCAAAAGTGTGGGTGTAGCCAAAGACTATTATGGCAGCGCCCTTTCGGGAAAAGTGAATATTACTGGCGATATCAAAGATTTTGCAGGTGCCGTATCCAAAGGTGTTTCGCAAAGCTTAGGAACAGCTGGAGATTACTATTTTCGGCAAGTACCTAAAGGCGAGACTAATCTAGGTAAGGACATAGCTACCGCTTCTAAAGCCGCCGCTGACCATTGGAATAGTATGGATTCAGAACAAAAAGGGCATTTCATCGGCAAAGAAGTAGTACCGCTTTTGGTGCCTGGCGCCGTTGGAGTAGTTGCCAAAGAAGTTCAAGGCGCAAATCTAGTAGCTAAGACAGGCGAAGCCATAACAGCATTTGCCAGCTCTGAAACTTAGCGTATATTTTGAGGCACGAATTCGGACATGCGTTTAACGCAAACAAGTTACAATTTGGACATTGGCTGTCGAACGAAAGAAGATTTACCAAGGTGTTTACTGAAGAATTCAACAAGATACCTCAGGATATGAAAGATACTTTGATGCTATCAGAACAATTCAAACCGTTAGAACGTGCAAGAGAGGAAGTTTTCGCTGACATGTACGCGCATTCCAGCGGACTCCAGTCAAATAATCCATATTCACAACTCATGAAAAAGTATTTTCCTTCATGTTTGAAGTACCTGGAGGACATGCCCAAATGGTAGACAACAAGAAAACTTTTGATGAATGGCTGGCAGAGGCTGAATGGCCTACCCCGGAGGAAACCGCACAATTTGAAGCTGAGCGTAAGGCGCTTGAAGGAAAATGCTTTGAATGCGTCACGATGGATGAGAGCGGCAAGTTGTTGATTATAACGAATCAGTATTTTGTTGGCGGTGGCAGCGGGCAAAATGGAACAGAGTCAGCCCCGGGGGATCCGGATTATGAGGAATTGCTGCGCAATCATGGTCGCTTAGTGCCAGGCAAAGCGCATGTCTTAGTTCGCATGAAGGTAGATGGTAAATGGGTGATTCTGCCTGAGTCTGATGAAGTCGTCCCCTACAGTCCAAACGAAACAAAGACGTCCTAAAGTATGGCAAACCAACTTGTGCTGGGCAATTTGTTCTTAGATACTCAGGTGGCGTGATCCGTCCAGGCTCTGGAAGGAGATCACTTGAGCCGAATCACTCAAACCGACACAGTTGATTGGCGCTTCTCCATTGGCACGTAGGGGCGCTCGTTGGCGCCGATGTAGATCTGCCGTGGGCGCGAAATCTTTTGCTCTGGATCGAGCAGCATCTCTTCCCACTGTGCTAGCCAGCCAGGCATGCGTCCCAGTGCAAACAATACAGTGAAAAAATCCGTAGGGTAACCCATGGCCTGATAGATCAACCCAGAGTAGAAGTCGACGTTAGGATAAAGCTTGCGAGTAATGAAGTAATCATCTTCAAGTGCGATGCGCTCAAGCTCAAGCGCAATTTCAAGCTTAGGATTGAGTCCGGTCTGTTCGAAAACTTCATAAGCAATTTTCTTGACCAGTTTTGCCCGCGGGTCGTAGGATTTATACACACGGTGACCAAAGCCCATAAGGCGTCCTTCGCCTGCTTTGACTTGTTTGATGAATTCGGGAATGTTCTTGACGGAGCCAATCTCATCAAGCATATTCAATACGGCTTCATTGGCTCCGCCATGCAGTGGGCCGTACAGAGCCGCGATGCCTGCCGAAACCGCCGAGAACAAATCAACATGTGAAGAGCCGACAGCGCGAATGGCACTGGTCGAGCAATTCTGTTCATGGTCTGCATGCAGAATGAATAGCACGTCCAAAGCCCGCTGCAGCACTTTGTTAGGCTTGTGGCGCCCGCCAATGCTGAAAGTCATATTGACAAAATTGCCTATGTAGTCAAGATCATTCTCGGGAAATACAAAGGGCAGACCACGCGAATGGCGGAAAGCAAAGGCGGCTAAAGTAGGCGCTTTTGCCAGGAGTCGCACGCGTTGCAGGTAGCGGTTTTTTGCGTCTCCAATGTTCTTGGCGTCAGGATAAAAAGTAGATAGAGCGCTGACTGCGCCAAGCAACATGCCCATCGGATGCGCGTCGTAGCGGAAGCCCTCGAGGAATTTGGTGATATTGGTATGCACGTAGGTGTGATAGGTGAGCTCATCTGTCCAGTGCTTCAGTTGCTCTTGATTGGGCAGCTCGCCATGGTTGAGCAAATATGCGACTTCCAAAAAGGTTGACTGCTCTGCAAGCTGCTCGATTGGGTATCCGCGATAGCGCAAAATGCCCTTATCTCCGTCGATGTAGGTGATAGAGCTACGGCAGGCGGCGGTTCCCATAAAAGCAGGATCGTAGGTCATAAGACCGAAATCATCATCGTCAACCTTGATCTTCTTCAGGTCGTTAGCGCGGATGGTGTTGTCATGAATCGGGACTTCGTAACTAAGCCCGGTGCGATTGTCTTTAATTGTTAAAGTGTTGTTAGTCACAGGTTTTTCCCTAGTGGTCACGATTCCAGATCTTACGTTGTGCGCTGAGTATATCAGTATTTGAAACCCAACAATAGCGCTGCCGCAGCAAGTCTAAGGAACGTGTAGTCCGAAATGTAGAAGCAAAAGTCACCAGCTAAGAGCGCTTCTTTCGTGTCTATGCAATCTATTTCGAGTTTTTGAGGTAAGGCGTCACTAATCCGACACATGTGGGTTCGCAATCGCTCGATGTCAAAAACCAAATACTGCCAAGGTGTACCTCGTTGTAGTCGGGGGACACCTTTCTGTTGATGTCAATGGGCAATATTAACGCGAAATTGATGTGCGTGAAATGTACTTGATTCATTGTTGATTGGCACGGGGCTAGACTTTCGTTCGATGGGCGAAGAATCGCTTGTCTTAGTAGATATGGATGGTGGCAAATGAATAGGTTTCAGCTGTCTTTGATGGCTAGCTTCGCTTTGGTTTTCGCTGGAATTCAAAATGCAAATGCAGATTCTAAGCAATCTGAATTGCTTCCTGTGCCAGGGGATCCTTCCACCGGGCTAAGCGTTCATGGTGCTGTCGCAGTTGATTCATCTGCGCCCGTCAGCAAGGCCGTGCGTATGGTGCATGAATCTCGTTTGTCATCGCTTGCACACAAGCCTTATAAGATTATCAACGCCAAGTACGATTCTATTCTTGATGATAAGCCTGCACAGTCTGCCAATGTGCAACAAGATGCTCCCAAATATCAAGGCAATGTAATTCGTACTCGAAAAATCGCCGGTACAATGCCGGTGCAAAATCGGGTCGCGAGTAGATCTACAAACAGCACCACAAACAGCACCACAAACAGCACCACAAACAGCACCACAAACAGCACCACAAACA
>CAZJLR010000126.1:8580-10723 GCA_964546815.1 uncultured Candidatus Obscuribacterales bacterium
ACAAACAGCACCACAAACAGCACCACAAACAGCACCACAAACAGCACCACAAACAGCACCACAAGCAATCTTGCATCTACTTCCAGCGCAAACCAAAACGAGTCACCATTTAAAGTTCCCTTTTGGTTGGCTAGACGGCCTGTTAACTCTATTGCAAATACATCTGCTTCCAATCTAGCTCCAGCGGGAGGATTCGCAGGGCAGGTTCCGATAAATAGCAGTCCTGCTGAGGTGGTTCCGCCGAAGGCAGATCTCAACGACGTAGCATCTTCAGCGCCTCAATTAGATCGGGTAGGAGTTCCATCGACTCCGTCGCTCAAAGATGCTGATTCCGCCGGGCAGCCAGTCCAGGTTGCGTACACTCCGCAACAGGCTGTTTTGCAAGATCCTGATGCCACCGCGACAAAAAAGATTGCCCAGGCTCAACCGACATCGCCCCAGGCTGCGCCGACCACAACTGAGGGACCAAAGCGTCGCGCATATCCTGCGCCGTTCGATTCTGTGTTTCCGATGACTGAGTATATTGGAAACGCTGGCACCCTGCCAATTGGTGTGCCTGATACAGATCCTGAATTTCCCATGGAGCGCGAAATTTACAAGGTTCTTCCAGCTTTGAAGAAACACCGGATCAAGATTTACGGTTGGGTTAATCCTGGTATCAATCATAGTTCGTCGAGAAACTCGAATATTCCAAACTCCTACGCTATTGTGCCCAACAGGTTCGAATTAGACCAGGCGATTTTTCGCATCGAGCGCATACCTGATACGGTACAGACTGAGCATTGCGACTGGGGATTTCGATTTTCACAACTCTATGGCATTGACTATCGCTGGACTACAGCACAGGGATGGTACCCGGCTACAACAGAACTGTTGAGGCACAATTATCTTTATGGCTACGACGGTACGGTCGAATTGTACGGAATGTTCTATGTGCCAAAAATAGCTCAAGGATTAGTGTTGAAGTTTGGTCGTTATATTTCGCCTCCAGACATTGAGGCACAATTGGCGCCTGATAATTTTATGTGGACTCACTCTCAGATGTTTACCGTTGATTGCTACACGCAAACGGGTTTACTTGCCACCATAAAACTGAATGATAATTGGACTGTGCAAGGAGGTGTACATGCCGGTAATGACATTGCGCCGTGGGATAAAGCCGCCATTCCAAGCGGCGAATTTTTTGTCCGTTGGGTATCGAAAAACAACAATGATTCCGTTTATGCTGGAGTTGATTCAATAAACAATGGAAGATATCGCGGCGCCAGAGCCGTCTTGTCGCAGCAGCAAATGATTCAATCTATCAATATGCAGATTCAACAGGGTGTGGATAACGGTGCAACCGGTTATACCAATATTGATGGATCCACCTATCAATTTGCAAATTTGCAGCCACCAGCGCACGACAATTTGCAGCAATTTAACGCCACGTGGAGCCACCGTTTTAATAAGAAGGGCACTATCCTCACTATGAGCGAAGTCTATTTCTTATATCAATACAACGCGCTGGTTGGTGGCACGGTTAACAACGGACCTCCTCATACCTATAACGGATTGACTGGACCGGGCGCGTACATAAATGGAATTGCGCCGGCTGTAGGTGTTGTTAACTACACCGCCTTCAAAGTCACTGACAAGGACTACATTTGCCTTAGACCAGTAGATTTCTTGCTTGATTACAAAGGCGAACGAACAGGCTTTGCCACATCGTATTCCAGCTGGACTCTAAATTGGACTCACCGCTTTAATAACCTGGTTTGTATTCGTCCCGAAATCAGATATGACCGCGCCCTGAATACGCACAATGGTGCCACCATCAAACCATACGACAATGGAACACGAAGATTCCAATTCACCTTCGGGCTAGACCTAATCGCCCGCTTCTAACCATGTCATTTGTGGGGGCGACGCCATGGATATTGCTGGCGAACTCGAATGTTTAGCGAAGCCGGCACAATATGGACTCTAGCTTGAAGGGCGGCAGCCCTGGGGGCGCAGGCTTCCAGCCTGCTTCGGGAAGCTATTGGCGAAGAAGCAGGCAAGGATGCCTGCGCCCCCAGGTGGAACGCTCTTAGCTCATATCATCGAACTTGATTCGGCTCCATTTTAGTTCGCCAGCAGTATCCATGGTGTCGCCCCTACA
>CAZJLR010000127.1:0-10515 GCA_964546815.1 uncultured Candidatus Obscuribacterales bacterium
AGACTGGGTTTCTATATGATGGGCAGCAGCTGCTTGCAGAATATAACAGCAGTGGTACTTTGACTAATCGATACATCACCGGAGACCGACTTGATGAGGTCTACGCCTTTATCAATGGCGGCACCACAACATATTTGCATAACGATAGAATAGGATCTGCCATTGCGGAGACCAATGGTACCAGTGGTGCGGTCCTCAATAAGTTTGCTTATGGCATTTTTGGTGAGACGACAAGTGTTAGTTCTTCTCAGTTTGGCTTCACGGGGCAGCGATATGATGCTGAATTAGGGCTATACAATTATCGAATGCGGTACTACTCGCCAAACGTAGGTCGGTTTTTGCAGCCAGATCCGATTAGCTATCTTGCAGGAATGAATTTATACAGCTACTGCATAAACGATCCTCTTTCGAATGTCGACCCTCTGGGGCTGGATGCAATTGTGCTTTGGCGGACAGTTAATAAAGAGATTTTTGGTCATGATGCCATCGTTATTTCCAACCCTGACGGCACTTGGACATACTACTCATTCCAACCGAACAAAATTAATGGTGATATCGATTCCGGCAATCTCTTTCCAAGCCAGAAAACATTTGGAAGCTACGATGATTTGGTTGGAAGTCCCATAATGGATCGCTATTCACATGGGCTGTACATCCAAACGTCTCCCGAGCAAGATGCAGCGATGTCGGCATATGCAAACGAACACATAAATGATCAGTATAATGCAGTCAGCAACAATTGCACGCATTTTTCAGCTAATGTACTAAGGCAAGCTGGTTTCAATGTTCGCCCTCTACTGCCAATTCCATCTGCATTCTATCCAGCAGTGGGAAGTGCTGTGAGAAATGCGGGTGGTATCCCCTATTCCATTATTCCGAACCAAGGATTTAGTACACGGGGAAACGGTTTTAGTCCTTTAATTCCTGACTATGCATCGCTCAAGATGGTATCCAGTGAGAATTTCTAGCTTGCTGGCAAGCTATTCAATGAGTCGAAATTCAATTTTAGGAGCTGAATTCTCAACATAACCTTTATCTGGATTCCGCTTGCGTTTGTTGACGGCAGTATTTACAGTTAAGAGAAGATTTCTAGTGACTGGGTCCCGCAAGTCGATCTCGCGCAGTGGGAATCGTCCCTTTGCCGAATTCAGTGTGCCATTCAAATCCGTTTCTCCAATTGCTGTCGAGACAGATTTTTGGTTGGATAAAGAAAATTCCTTGAAATCGATGTCCTTTGCTGCCCGCGCCTTCTCGTCATATGGAATAAATTCAGGCTGATCGTCAATGAAGAGAAAAAAACGTACTCGCTTGTCACTTGACCCCAGGTCATCCAGCCAACACTTTGATATTGTTACTAAGTGCCCCTCCCATCTAAACTCTGATGGGGTCACTTTAAGTAACTTTGCCTTGTCTCCACGTTGTTCCAAGTATTTCAAAACTGTTTCCGGTTTGGCCGGATCGACACTGAATTTACCGAAACATTGGGGGCACGAGATAAACAACGAACATAGTGCGATTAATTTTCCGATTTCAAAAGTGTTCCTGTTGATTTTCATGCCAACTACCTGCCATTTCCCGAGTCTATGATGTCATAGTATCAAAGATGCCGTAACAACTGTTGAAGGATTGGCTGCCGCGAACCGCTTAGAAGTATAAATGCGCTGGGGCAAGAAACGAACTATGTCCTGGACGGGCTGAATGGAGTCAAGTCGATAATTTTTCCAGAAGGAAATTCAGTCAATTTTGCTTACGATGTCTACAATAATGTCCTGGCCCAAACATCCATATCAGATATGGAACTTTGCCTACCTTCAACAGCCTTCAAAGCGTGACGGACCGGGCAGGCAGTGCGCTCAATTTCACATACAACAATAATAACTGGGTCATTAAACGTGTAGACGCAGAAGGCAGGCAATGGCAATTTGGGTATGATCAGCTAGGAAGAATTATTGTTCAAATAGTCCCAATGGGCAATCTAGCAGAAACGCGCAGCTACACAAAAAACGGCATGCTTGTCAGCCATCCTGTTACATCGCTTTCAGAAAAATGATCTGACCTAAGCTGGTTGAGTCGTTTTGTCAGCTTGTGCTTGCCACCATTGCAGGCTTTTCAGTAAGCCATCTTCCAATGAAACTTCGGGGGCGAATTTTAGTTCGTTGTGTAGTCGTGAAACGTCTGCCACTACAAGCGGTGCTTCGGGGGTTGCTGGTGTGATGGCGCCGAGTTTGAGGAGGTCTTCTTTGTCGATGAGTTTTGCTATGGTTTCGGCGATGAGTTTGATGCTCACGGCTTTGCCTGATGCTATGTTTATAGCTCCTTGAACGCCCGAGCCAAGAAGCAGTACGAATGCTCGCGCAACGTCGTCTACATAAAGGAAATCGCGTTCGTGCAATCCATCGCTGCACAGCGCTTCTTCGTCTTCTAAGAGTTGATTGATAACATATGGCACGATTCTGCGGCTGTCTTCGCCAGGACCGTATAGCCAGAAAATTCTGCCCCAGGCGAATTCCATTCCGCTTGAGACACAGGTTTGTAATGCTGTCTGAAACATGCTTGCTTTGGATGTTCCGTATAGCGTGCTGCCTTTTAATTCTGTGGTTGCTTCGCTTAAGGTGCCTGAAGACCAGTCATATTCAGCGCATGACCCGGCACCTACGAAGCGTTTTCCTCCCGTCTCAGCGAATGATTTTAGTAAGTGAACACTGGCGCGTAACCAATCTAAATTGAGGCGGGAATCCCAAAATTTGCCGGGCTCGGCGTACCAGGCTAGATGTATCATTTCAGAGCAGTTGAGCTGTTTTAGAAGTTCAGTTACTGCGGCAGAGTCGAGAAGGTCTATGTTATGCCAAGCTAGTCCTTTTGCTTGCGGAAGCGCATCGGCGCGCTTTTGTTGATGGCATAATGCGTGTATTTCGTAGTCGGCTTCCAGTAAATGATTGATGCAGTGTCGTCCAATGAAACCACTTGCACCGGTCAAAATTACTGATTTCACTTTAGTAGCTCCACTTTCTCTTTTCGTCGCATCTGCCGCACTTTGATGAATATGCGAAAAGCGGACTCGATATATCGATGCATACTCTATCAGGTAGGCTTATTCCTAGTCAAAGCGTCCCCGAATTTGTAGGGGCGACGCCGATATTTTATGGAGCGAAACTGTCTAAGCGGGCACCGCGGCTTAAGTTTCGGGCGACCCATGGCGTCGCCCCTACAGGCGCAGGAGGAAATTGCCGTGTGGAAAGGCATTGGGTAAATTCACAGTTAGAACTTTAGGGTTTTGAATATTGGCCATGGGGTTAGGCGGAGTGCTAGGCAAATGTAGCGCCAGAACCAGGGGAAGTATGATTGGCCGAAGTCCTGGTGTAGGTGTGAGACTATGTGCGCGGCGGCTTGTTCTGGTTCTGCGGCTGGGAATGGCAGTTTCTTGCCTGCTGTTTGGGCGGTGTTCAAATATCCTATTTGGTAATACTGAACTTTGATATTTGTAGCTGCGCAGCGGTGCCTTATGCTTTCGGCGAAACTTTGTAGTCCTCGCTTTGCGGCTGCGTATGCGATGTTTGAGCTGCGTCCTCTTTCTGCAGCGACAGATCCGAAATACACCAGAGTGCCTTCGCCCTTTCGTAATAACTCTGGTAAGAATGCAGCTGTCAGTGCAATTATGCCGCTCAAGTTGCTGTCGATGATTCTAGAAATGTCGTCAGGGCCGAGGGTCGCGTTGTCGTCATCTCGCGAATAACCCATGGGAAAAAGCAATCCATTTATTTCGCCAAGCGATTGTGCCGAACTGACAATTTTGTTGACACTCGCACTGTCGCATTTCACGCGCAATGCAGCGGCTTCCACTTTGACTGAATATTTTGCTCTGAGATCTTTTGCTTGCTCGTCGAGCTTGTCTTGGTCGCTTGCTACGATGACGAGGTTGTGTCCATCTTTTGCAAGTCGCTCTGCTAAAGCTCTTCCGAGTCCTGCGGATGCTCCAACCACAATGAAATTCACAGCGCCAACCTTTCTGAGAGTTCTGATTTGTACATGTGCTTGGGGTCAAATTCTTTTAGCATGCTGCGAAATTTTTCGTATTCGGGGTATGCCGCAGCCACTGTTTTGCTCGATAGTCTTGAGTCTTTTATGATGTTTGGAATCGCGCCGCATTCAAGCGTGATTTTATCAAGATACTGTAGAAAATCTGTTGCTGCATGAGAGCGCTGGAAGTTAAGAGCAAAACAAATACCGCTGCCTGTAAAGCGCAACAGGTCTTGATTGCCGGCAAAGAGTTTTCCAGAGGCTAGTGTTATTGGCAGCCTGTGCTTACTCAAATATTCTTTGACTGCAGACATATACTGCAAGAATGTTTTTTCAGGAATCACTGTTTGGTACTCGTGAAATCCTGCTTTGCCGAAGAATTTGAAATACAATTCTTTGCTGTTTTGAATCGGGAAAATGCTATCGAACAAAGACATTGTAAATTTAGTGCCGCCTTCTTTGCAGCGAGAGCCGTAAAGCATGTTCATCAGTTTTATCGATATGGGGTTGAATACGGCAATTGGCAAGTTGCCTCGCGAGGCGGCGTCTAAGCTTTGATCTGCTGCTTTCTTTTTGCTCATGCTCTGCGAATTGTTCCCTGCAACGCTGTCATCGATAAATCGACCTTCTTGCACAAATCCTTTTCCGAAATCTTTTCCACTCAGCGTGAAATCATGCCATGACAAAACAAAATCAGAGACTGCTGCAGATGCTCTAAGTTTCGCCGGTAGCTCTTCAATGCTGCTCAGCGGGTGAAGTGATACTTCCGCCATTGATGAGGGAATTTTCTTGAGCTTTAATTTGCAAGAGATGATATTGCCGGTTAATCCGTAGGCTCCGCATGTCAGCCTGAATAGATCTGGATTATTCTCTGGTGACAGATCGATAATTCCATGTGATGGATGGAACAGTTTCAGTGATTTGACCTGATTGATGAATGTGCCGTCAAGAAATTGGTTTTTTCCGTGAATATCAGGGGCGATGCAGCCACCAACTGAAATACGCGGATGTCCTGGTTGCGTTGCGAGAAACAAATTTTTCGAAATCACATAGTCGTATACTTGTCCGAGCGAAGTGCCGGCTTCAACTTCAATCCATTGTTCTTGCTCATTGAAGTCGAGAATATGATTGAGCTGCCCATGGTCAATGGACAAAACATCTTTTCCAAAGCTAGAAGCTGTGTATGAAAGCCCGGCGCCGCGAGGAATGACCGGTGAGCCGAAAGAAGTGGACGGGCTGTTGAAAAAATCATTGTTGTCTGGGCGCACAATCTGCGCGTCTGCATTTGTCGAGCCGTCAAATGAAACGAATCGATGTGCTGTCGGCGAAGAACTAGTACCTGCAGTCATCAGGGTTGAAGCGTGCTGTTCTTGTTGTCGATGATGAAATTAGGTCTGCCGAGCGTGTTTTTGTAGATGCGTGCTACATAGATGGCGATGAATGAAATTGTCGCGCCTACATAAGTTGCAAATGCAAAAAAGCTCGCTACCAGAAACCATTTGTTGTCGGTGAGAATGTAGCCCGCCGGCAAGGCGACCATAAGTAAAAGCCAGAATGGCAGTGAATAAATCGGAATGCGCAAAAACAATGTGGATGATGAAAGGATGCCTGCCACGGCAAACTTTGTCATGCTGAAGAAATTGTAGTGCGAATCACCGGCGATGCGTTTGTGTCGCTTGTATGTAATGCCGCAGCGGCGGAATCCAACGCGACCGATTGATGCGCGAATGAATGGAAAAGACGTATTGTCTTTGATGATCGCGTCACGAACTTCGCTGGTCATTAACGAGAATTCAGCCATGTCCAAAATGACTTCTTCGTCTGCCAATGCTCGAAGAATGCGATAGAAGACTTTGCGGAGGAATTTGACGTATTCAGGTTCTTCCCGGTCGGCGCGTTCGCCGTAAACTATTTCGTGGCCCTGCTCGTAGGCGCGGACAAACTCGACAATCATCTCGGGTGGGTCTTCGCAGTCTACATCTATAAATGCAAACAGGTCGCCTTTGCAGTTGCGCAAACCGCACTCTAACGAACGTTGGTAACCAACATTGGCGCTTAGCGAAATCACATAAACGTTATTCTCAACGCTGCGAATCTTTTCTATAGCTTCCAGCGTATTGTCGGTTGAGGCATTGTTCGAAAAGACCAGGCTAACGTCGTAGCCTTTGGACAATTCAGCCATCACCGGACGCATGCGCTCAAAAAAGAGCGGGATTACTTTCGCTTCATTATGTACGGGACAAATAATCGTTATCGACTTTCGCGCCGGATTGGCGTCGATAGACGCGACCTTTGCGCTTGTTTGCGATGTGACTATTTGGCTGTCTGTATGGGTTTCCATAGTTTTCCCGGATGAGATATCAACAACAAAGTATCCTTTAAAGGACTTAGCTGTTTTCAACTGATAGGATATAGCGTATGTTGACTTCGTATCAATGCGAGCTCACCAAGCTAAGGGCAGATCTGAGCTAAAAAATATAAATCATTGCTCTGAGGCTCTTACAAAAGGAGTAAATTCGTGAAGGCAGTAATCTTAGCAGGCGGGCTCGGGACGCGACTTTCAGAAGAAACCCAGGTCAAGCCAAAGCCCATGGTTGAGGTTGGCGGTAAGCCAATTCTCTGGCACATTATGAAAATTTACTCTGCATTCGGTATAAACGATTTTGTAGTTTGCCTTGGATACAAGGGCTACATGATCAAAGAGTACTTCGCCAATTACGCGCTGCACTCGGCTGATGTAACTTTTGACCTGAGCAAGCGAAGCATTGAATACCACAACAATGGCTCTGAAGATTGGCGAGTGACATTACTGGACACTGGCGATCAAACCATGACTGGCGGACGTTTGAAGCGCATTGCCAAATTTGTGAAGGACGAAACTTTCTGCATGACCTACGGCGATGGTGTAAGTGACATCAATATCGCTAAGTTAGTTGAGTTTCATAAGAGAGGCGGGGCTCTTGCCACCGTTTCCGCAGTGCAGCCTCCGGGTCGTTTTGGCTCGCTGGCAATTAACAGCGGCAAGGTTGATGCATTCGTCGAAAAGCCAGTAGGCGATGGCGGCTGGATCAACGCCGGATTTTTTGTGCTTGAACCAAAAGTATTGGAATACATTGATAGTGATTCAACTTCTTGGGAAAACGAACCACTAGAAAGACTTTCTCGCGAAGGGCAGCTTTCTGCATTCAAGCATCAGGGCTTCTGGCACGCAATGGACACCATGCGCGATTGCAAACAACTGAACACCATGTGGGATTCAGGCCAGGCACCATGGATGGTGTGGGACCAATCATCAAGGTCGACTGTCAAAGATCAATCAGCCGACTTCACCCCCAGCCAACCCGCCAGACGCAGCTCAATCATCTCCTAACAGTATTCCACCGCACCTCGTCAAAACCGTTTTTAGCTTGAAGGGCGGCAGCCCTGGGGGCGCAGGCTTCCAGCCTGCTTCGCTAAGCAGCTAGTGGCGACGGAGCAGGCAAGGATGCCTGCGCCCCCAGGTGGGACGCTCTCAGCCCATATCTTCGAGCTTGCTTCGCTATCCATTTCAGTTAGCCAACAGCATCCCCTGCGTCGTCTGCCATGTTGTAGGGCGAAACTGTCTAAGCGGGCACCGCAGCTTAAGTTTCGGGCGACGCCATGCGTCGCGTGGCCGCCTGGTTTGTAGGGGCGACGCATGGCGTCGCCCCTACAGGTGATCTAAGCAGTCCTTATGAGAATTTGGATTTTAACTTCAAGAATGGCTGTTCTACGCAGTAATACGAAAACGCAGCAAGTGAAAAACACGTGGCGTATTTTGCAAATTCCACAACGTATTTCTTGTTGTGGAATACATGTCCATAGAAATTATGGAATTGCGGGAAATTGACGATGATGTGCCAGAGGTAGAGGCTGTAGGAAAGCCGTCCTATGAATACCATCGGTTTGGTCGAGAGGAATTTGACTAGCCGTGTATTTGTGTTTGATACAAGACTTAGAAGCAACGTGGTCATTGAAATTAAGGTCAGGGGCATTTTGATTCCCCAGAAAAATAACTGCGCTTCTTTTTCGTCAACACTTGGGTGTCCGAGGAAATGCAGTGAAACCAGAACAGCCAGCGCCACTAACGCTTGCGTTCCGTTTTGTGAAAATAGATTTTTCAAATAACTCGATACGTTTGGTTTTCTCCAGAGCATTGCTGCCAGTACACCAAACATAAGCGAGTCGAGTTTTGTGTCGAGTCCAGAAGAGATTCGCATCCACGAACATCCCTGCGTAATCAGGAACAGGCGCCAGAAATACACAAGCACGATAAGGCTGACGCATAAGGCAAAAGCTTTTCCCTTCGAAATTTTCATTGCAGCCGGCCACAGCAAATAAAACTGCTCTTCCACGCTGAGCGACCAGGTGTGTGCAAGCCCGGTGATTGGTGGCATCAAGCCCCAGCCGAATGCAAGGTCTATATTACTCAAATAGAGTCCCGCTACTGCAAATGCTGAGTATTCGTGCCGACCTTGCGAAAGCATGAATACAAACATTGCTGTAAGGAATACATAATACGCAGGGCAAATTCGCAGCCATCTTCGAACATAGAAGTTCTTCATACTGAAGGTGCCGTCTCTGTCCTGTTCTTTCAGCAAGATAGAACTGATGAGAAAGCCACTAATAATGAAGAACAAATCGACGCCAGCCCACCCGCTAAATTGATCTCCAAAGAAGTAGGTGATTGGTCCCAATTGATGGAAGCCCATTACTAGAAGTATTGAAATTGCGCGCAGCCCATCGAGAAACGGCAAATAGCTGAAACCAGCAGCCGGCGTAATTGCTGGCTTGGCGCTTGTTTCTTTTGCTATTGTGGGCGTTGGGTGCATTTACTTGATAGTCTCAGAATTGGAAGTAGATAAATGGTGCATTTGTGTCTGGTAAGAATGTGAGTATGGCAACAATTAGCACTGAGCAAAATGCTGCTTTGAGCGGCGCCGGAGCATTTCGGAATACTCCCCGCTCAGATGCTGCGCTGACTGGGAAATTCGCAATAAGCAAGCCGAGCACCATAAGTAGTACCACTGGGATGAATACCGGCAGTTCTGGTTTTAGCAAAAGGAAATGATGGTTTTCAGCTCTTGTATAAACAGGGCTGAGAAACAGCATTCGTTTTGCAACGAAGAACGCCTGCGAAACGTCTTGGATGCGGAAGAAAACCCAACCGATGCAAGCCGCATGAAAAGTGAGGATAATTGACGCGATAGTGCCAATCTTCGAATCAACCGCAGCTTTCAGTTTTGCGCTGCTTTCCTTGAATAGTGCGAATTCACGGTGCGCTATAAGCGCGAGTCCGTGAAACATTCCCCAAACCACAAAGCTCCACGAAGCACCGTGCCACAGCCCGCCGATGGCCATTGTGAGGAAGAGATTGCGATGTGTTTGCCAGCGTCCTTGTCGTGATCCACCAAGAGGAATAAACAAATAGTCTCTCAGCCAGGTAGATAATGAGATGTGCCATCTGTGCCAGAAATCAGACATGTTTTTGGCAAAGTACGGCATGTTGAAATTGATTGGAATGTGATAACCGAAGAGCATTGCAGAGCCGCGCCCAATGTCGGTATACCCAGAGAAGTCGAAGTAAATTTGAAATGCGAACGCGTACATAATCAACCACAATTCAGGCGCGCCGTAGACATGTGGGTCTGTAAGCCCCATATCTACCAGTTTTGCGAGGTTGTCGGCGAGCAAGAGTTTCTTTGCCATGCCAATTATGATGAGCGGAATGCCTTCATCGAAATGGCTCAGTTTCAAATGCGTGTCGCTGAGCATTTGCGTTTCGAAGTCTTTGTATCGCTTGATTGGTCCTGCGATTTGTGTTGGGAAGAATGCGGCAAACAGAGCGAACAAAACAAAAGACTTGATTGGCTTGCCGCCTCTGTATATTTCAAAAAGATAGTGAATGAATTCGAAGGCGAAGAACGAAATGCCCAGCGGCAATATGATGTCTGCATGCCACACCGGAGCATGATGCGTGACAATGCCAACGCACGCGGCGGCGGTTTCGAGCAATAGGTTTGTGTACTTGAAGAAGCACAGGCATAGCAAGTTGACTATGAGTCCAACTGTGAATATCGGCTTCTTCCGTTCTGGGCTGCATTTCGATAGAAAGTCGCCCCAGAAAAAATTGAACAATGTCATGCCGAGAATGAGCAGGATAAACGCAGGCATCCAGCTCATGTAGAAGTAATAGCTTGTGGCTAGCAGCAAAGGCAGTCGAAACTTGCGCGGACACAGCCAATACACCGCAACGACGAGCGGCAGAAAAATCAAATACTGTAAGCTTGTGAAAAGCATGCTTTTTTGGCTATGTGACCGGTTTCTCAGGTTGCCAATAATAGCATCTGGGTGGGTACCCGGTTATTTGATCAAATTTAGATCCCGACCAATCTGTGAGCGTAGGTTTGTAGGGGCGACGCATGGGATACTGCCGGCGAACTCGAATGTTTAGCGAAGCCGGCACAATATGGACTCTAG
>CAZJLR010000128.1:0-10155 GCA_964546815.1 uncultured Candidatus Obscuribacterales bacterium
TGGGGGCGCAGGCATCCTTGCCTGCTTCTTCGCCAATAGCTTTCCGAAGCAGGCTAGAAGCCTGCGCCCCCAGGGCTGCCGCCCTTAAAGCTAGAGCCCATATTGTGCCGGCTTCCCTAAACATTCGAGTTCGCCAGCAGTATCCCATGCGTCGCCCCTACGGAGAATCCAGCTACCGATGACATGCGCGGTGTGAGATACTGAAAAAGGACCGTTTCAAACTGTGCTCAGAAGCTTGCGCTATTTTGCAGATCTCATTCTACAGCGAGGTTCCGAAATGAGATGTTTAGGCCCAATGGCATTGGCAGGAGTCGTTGATCATTTCGACGAAGCCCATGAATTTATCGTCGCAGCAATAGTTGTGATAGTAGTTTCATCTGCATGGGGCAGCTATGTCGAGTGGCAGAACCAAAGCAAAGCCGAACAGGCCAGACAGTCAGTACAAGCCGACAGTAGCCCACAGGAAGATGCGGCAATCAGTTCACGATTCAGCCCGAATCATGGGGGCACAAGCTGGAAGGGCGTGCAAATTGCTGGTCCCAAAGAGCAAGACTTTAATCGTTCAAGCCAATTCAGCAAATGATTCAGCGCATTAATGCCGACTCATCACAATCTCTAGCTTTGGCAGCAAGACGCACAATTGCCAGAAGCATATAAAAATGACTTTAACAATTCAATACCATTCCTCCTTATCCGCGCAGCTGCTTGATAACGCAATCTTTTTCGGCGTATTTTGGGAAACCCTCAATATTTCGCCGGGTATGATGCAGATTAACCGTGTTAGACTCGGACCATTAAGACCAGACAGATAAGTATCGGCTGAAATCAGTTTTCCTGGTCACGACTTTCCTGGCAGCACTATTTCTCACCTTTATTTTGGTAGGAGTGTTTATGTCAAATAACAGCTTAGACTCTGTAGAGACTACTCTCCGTGATTTGAAAGACATTGTGGACAGAAACCACCCTGGGTCACTCGAAACTTCCCTGTTGATGCAAGACATGGAAAGGCTCATTGCTCAGATGAAAACAAAAACCAGCAAAGCAGTCTATGTCACAAACGTCGTGATTGATAATTCGCCTGCGATTGCTCAAACAAGCGTTGTTGCGGCTCTGGCTTAGTTGATTTGTCACTGTTAAACGCTTGCTGAACTGCGAGGCAGTTCTAGCACGAACGCGCTGTTGCCCAGACTTTCATCTTTAAGCACAGAGATTTTGCCACCCACCATATCAAAAATCGTTTTGGCAATGGCAAGGGCAAGTTCGTCGCCTTTTTCCTCTTCTCCGCCTGACTCAAGCATTTTGACTTTGTCGAAGACTATTGCATTCTTGTTTGGGTCAGCCACAAAGGGAAACTTCAATAAGTAGTACGATTCATTCAAGTTGAAAAATTCGACTTTGACCTCGCTGCTTTCATTCTGGCTTTCTGCACAATAAACAATTAGTTTGGAAAGCGCTTTTGCAAGTAGATCCGGATCTGCTTTCAGCTGCCCTGAAAAATTTTCTGGCAAAAGCTCTACCTTTATTTGCGGGACAATTTCGCGGCTTAGTCCAATGGCATCACGCAAACACTCATGCAAATCAATCAGTTTTTCTTCAATTGGAAATTTGCCCGCTTCCAGTCTTTCAATATCGAGTAAATCGTTAACCAGTCTCATTACTTGCGCGATATTGCTATGCGCTAATTGAACCTTCTCATGACCCCAAGCCGGAAGCTTGCCATACACACCGTTTAAGGCAAGCGTGAGCGAGCCAATGATGCTTGTTAGCGGTGTGCGTAGCTCGTGACTTACTACTGCAATCAAATGCTGTTTGAAGTCTAGACTCTCCTTGATCTTATTTACCATAGTACGAAAATCAGCATCAAATTCAGCAAGCTCATCGCTGCCCGTTAACGGCGGATTCAACTCCTGCCCACTCGTAAATTTGATTGTGTTGTCTGTCATCAAGCTTATGCGCTTGCTTACGCCGTTGCTAAAAACAGCGCCCATAGCTAACGACAAAAGTACGCTGGCAAGAACGGCAGTCAGAGTCAAAATTTCAATATTGCCTCTGGTTTTTGCCAACTGTTCGGGGCTTTGCTTTTCATTGACGCGCTCTTCTTCTAAGAATTTGTCTAGATAGATTCCCAGGGATTGCACGTCGTGTTGTACAACCTTAAAGCGCACTTTCATACGCAATAATGACGAAAGATCTTCCTGCTCAGGTCTATCAATAACCGATTTGCCAATCCGTATCATTATTCGTTCTAATTTGTGCAGAGCGCCGCACATCTCTTGCACCCTTTCAGGATTTGCTCTTTCGAATTCAACAATCTCAAGCCAATCGTGCAATGCAGCCCTGATGTTTGCCGAGTAGCGCACAAACAGGTCATTCTTTACGCCTTCACCATAAACGCGCATTCCGCAACCCTGATTGCTCATAGCAATCACATCTTGCAAAAACTCGTTAACCATTATGGTAACTTTCATTGCATTTCTCTGCACCGAAATTTCTTTGCGCGCTTGCGACAATAAGTTGGTCAATTGAAAAACGAAAGCGAGCTGAAAGATTAGCGGCACACTTACTACGATGAGACCCTTATGCCAAATGCGGGTTTTGAAAAAGCTATCCTTCTTATTTTTTGCAACAGAATGACTAACAGATTGCGCAGCGACCGAACGAGAAAGGCTTGAGATATTTGTTGCCTTGCTTGCAAGCGGGCCCTTCTTCGGCAAACGAAGATAAAACGAGCTGCCTTTACCAGACTCGCTTGTGACGCCAATCTCGCCGTTGTGGGCTTGCACAATCAGCTTGCAAATATTGAGTCCCAGACCAGCGCCACCCTTTGCTGTAGCATCTTCTCTCGAGCTTTGCTCATATCGCTCGAAAATTTTTGACTGCATTTCAGCGGGCACACCGGGCCCTTCATCTTTAACTGCAATTTCAAGCTCTGAGTCCTTGTCCAAAACAATAACCTGCACAGTCGCGCCGGCTGGCGAAAACTTTAGTGCATTAGACAAGAAATTGATTACTACCTGTGTAATTCGCTCTCCATCAGCCTGACAAAGTAGCTCGGGACCAGATGCGCTAATCTTCACTTCTTTTTTGTTTGCCAGACTTTGCACTGCATCAATAGAAGATGCAACAACTTTTTCAGTAGACATCTCAGCCAATTTCAGTTCAATCTGGCTAGACTCGATCTGGCTATCTAGATTGGTGAGGTCATTCAACAAAGACTCAAGGCGACCAAGCTGGCTAATTGCCTTACCCATCCATTTTCGAGCTAAATCAGTGACTTCTTTGTCTTCTACAGTCAAGGCACTGAGCGACTCTCGCGCTACAATGAGCGGGTTTTGCAAGCGCAGCCTTACTATCGATAGAAGCTTTTTTCTTTGTGTGTCAGCCTCATGCAAATCATCCGCCATTTTATGGATAATCATATCGAGCTGCGAAATTTCATCGTTGCCGCCCAGCGAAGGCAAGGGCGCTAAGTTGCGACTTACTCGACTTGTATTTTCAGCCAATTTCTTCAAACGTCTGGCGATATCAAATCCAAACGCCACAGCCAGTATTACGGTTATGGCAACATTTGCAAGCAGAGAAAAAAACAAGTTTTTGTTTAGAGTAGCTAACTGCTGATCATTGTTTGGCAGACTCTGTTCCATGCTTTTGGTTTGCAAAACCAGATTGCCTGCACGAGTTGAAAGCAAGTCTATATCAGCTTGCAAATGACGTATTTCCTCAGGATCATCGGTTAAGCGTTGGACCAGCTGATCAAAAGACAACTTTGAGTATTCATGCATGTTCTCAAATACTATTTTCACAGACTTGTTAAATACATCCCAATTCGCCAGCAAAACTGGTTCGCTTGCAATCATGCGATTTAACTTTTTAATCGAAGCATAGGTTCTCTTCTGCTCTATCTCAAACCTCTCTTCGCTTTCTGAAGAGTCGCTGTTACCCATGTTTGAGCTAGCAGCAACCATGCCACGGCTCACCATAGAAAGATTTTGTATGATGGATTGATACTTCAATTCACGAGCAATCTCGCCTTCCGATTGCTTTAGCGTGCTTATGAGAACTCCCACAAATATAAGTTCAAAAATAAGTGGCACAGCCACCAGAACAATACCTTTTGTGGCGATAGTCAGTTTCAACGCCTGACTCCAATCCTGTGCTTCAATCTAAGCCAAGTATGCACTTGCCACCTAACTTTCAAGACGAAAGCGTTCTTTGCTTTGTTTGATTTGAAATGCTGTGCTGAGCTCTTTCAATTGACTTGCCAGATCGCGCGACGCTTGTGGCTTGCCTTCGGCTGTCATGGCTTTGCGCATGCTTCTAAGACGTTCGTCATCAGTCAAAATTGCTTTCAGTTCTTTGATTAGTAAATCAGGGGTGAGCTGGTCTTGATTTATAACAATGGCAGCCCCCTTGCCGGCCATATATTTTGCATTATGCGTTTGATGGTCTGCCGCAGCGTAAGGATAAGGAATAAACGCCGCCGGTGTTCCCGTAACAGAAAGCTCAGACACAGTCATGGCGCCGGCGCGACAAATAGCCAGGTCTGAAGACGCATATGCCACGGACAAATCATCGAAATAGTCACGCAAGAAATAACGAGTATTGCTGAGAACCATCGGGTCTAGTCGTTCTTTGCATTCATATAGATTTTTGCTGCCAACCTGGTGAATGATTTGGATTGGCGGATCAAATTCAAGCAAAGTCGGTAAGGCAGAAATTACAGCTTCATTTATTGCTTTGGCGCCCTGAGAGCCGCCTGTAATCAGCAAAGTGCGCAGGTCAGAACGCAAACCCAAAACAGCACAAGCCGCGTCGCGCTTCATCGGACTTACAAAGCTTTTTCCTACCGGATTTCCGTTTACAACAATGCGTCCATGGTTTGGTTTCAGCCGACTGTGAGCCCCCTGCATTCCACATGAAACCAAACTTGCACCGCCCGACAAACAGCGATTTACAAGGCCGGCATGCGCGTCTGGTTCATGAATTGCATACGGAATTTTTAGCAATGCAGCTGCAGCCAGGGCTGGCGCAGAAGCATATCCGCCAGTGCCCAAAACAACAGACGGTCTAAAATCTAGCAATGTCCGCCTAGCATCAAAAACAGCAGCTATAAATTGAAAAGGCCAGGCAAGCAACTTGCCTGAAATCTTTCGCGGTAATCCAGAGACTTCCAAGCCAATGAAATCAAGCCCGCGCTCTGCAGCGAGCTTTTCTTCCATGTGCGCTCGAGCACCCATATAAAGGATGGCTTCGACTTCAGGATCATCGCGTAATTGTTCTGCAACAGCTAGTGCGGGATAAATGTGTCCACCCGTTCCACCGCCAGTTAGAACAATACGATGGTTCACCATACTTTAGTGAGCCTCATATGAATCTTCCTCTTCCACCTGTCCGCGGTCACGCGAAATCGAAAGCAAAATACCAACCATCGCCAGAGTTATGACCATGGATGTTCCACCGTAACTAATAAACGGAAGCGTGATGCCTGTAACGGGGAGTAGACCGGTGCAAACCATCAGGTTTACTACAGCTTGCATCGAAAGCTGGCTTGTTATGCCGATTGCGAGGAAGCGCCCAAACAAAGTGCGCGCCTGCAAAGCAATTTGAAATCCGTAATAGGCAAACATGCCGAAAAGACAAATGATGCTCAAACATCCAAGCAAACCAAACTCTTCCGCAATAACTGCAAAAATGAAGTCGGCATGTTGAACAGGTAAGTAATAGAGCTTTTGCAATGAATGTCCGAAGCCCTGCCCCCAGAGTCCGCCGGAACCAATCGCTAGCTGCGCCTGAATAATATTCCAACCTTCGCCTTGCGGATGCAGATATGGGTTTAACCAGGTTTCGATACGCTTGATTTGATAAGGCGTATGTTGCACATGCTTCCAGGCAAGCGCGCCGCCAACGCCCATTGCACCTAAAATCAAAAGTGAGTTTGTGCCGCTTACGTAGAGCATTGAAAGCAATGTGCCAAGCAGCATCATCGCAGAACCAAGGTCTGGCTGTTTGACCACAATGCCTGCCATCAGCATAACCATGATGATGCGAATGAACACATTACGGTGCCACCAGAAATATTTGGATACTCCCGAAGCCATCAAAATGATTGCGGCAACTTTGGCAAGTTCGCAAGGTTGAAACTGAATCGGACCAATTTGAATCCAGCGAGTTGCACCCATGGTTGCTCGGGATAATCCTGGCACCAGAGTAATACCCAGAAGAACAAGTGCCAGGAAAGTTAGCGGCCAGGCAAACTTTTTCAACTTACGATAATCGTATTTGCTCAAAGTAAACATGCAGAAAAAGCCGATGGCACACGCGATTGCTTGTCTGCGCAAGAAGGCGGTCGAATCTTGCATACTTTGCAGTGCTTCAGGCGCTGACGCGCTGAATACTGCCATTAAGCCAAACCCACAAAGCGTGATGACGAGCGTAATCAACCCGCGATTGGGTAGACCACGAAATTCCTGGCCGATTAGATTGGATGGGTCCTGCTTTTTCCCTGTGGAGGAACTAGCGTTGGGCTGCCATCCTTTCGACTCTGGTCCTGACAAGATTTTTGAAGACACGTCCTCTATCCTCGAAATCCTTGAACATATCAAAACTGGCACACGCCGGGGAAAGAACTACTGGGCCTTTACTCATGCCGGAAGCGATATCAACCGCGTCTTCCATGCTTTGAGCGATTTGCACATTCTTGAAACCGGCTTCGCTCAAAGCGCGACTGAATCGCTCTTTCGCTTCGCCGAGCAAAATGACATCGGATGCATGTTGCTGAATGCACTGAACAAGCTCATCGAGCGGCGTATGTTTGTCTTTGCCGCCGGCGATGAGGATAACTTTTTGAGCGCCAAAAGCTTCGAGAGCTTTTATTGTTGAATTGGTGTTTGTACCTTTCGAGTCGTTGTAGTACTTAACGCCATCAATGGTATCAACATACTCGAGACGATGTTCGAGTCCTGGGAAAGACTTCAGTCCTTCAATAATTTTTTCGGCTGGAATATCGAGCACTGCAGCTACCGATACTGCAGCAAGTGCATTTTCCAGATTGTGCTTGCCGATGATTTTCATGTCTTCAGCATGGCAAAGAGTTTTGGTTTTGCCGTTGATGCGATAGTTCAAAAATCCATGTTTCATGAATGCACATTGAACAGACGCATCCATCGTGGTGGCAACGCTAAAACCGAAGATCTGTGAAGGCGGCTTGAATTCATTGACGATAGGATCGTCGGCATTGAGCACTGCATAACTGTTTGCTTGCTGGTTTGCAAAAAGCTTTTGCTTTGCTTCAGTGTAATTTTGCAAATTGCCGTGCCATTCAATATGGTCTGGCGTGAGGTTTGTCCACACTGCAACATGGGGGGCGAGAGTTTTGCAGTAATGCAATTGATATGAGCTGAGTTCAGTTACAAGAAAATCGGGCTGCTTTTCCAGTTCGTCCAGAATTGGTACGCCGAAGTTGCCGCATGACGGTGCTTTCAAACCGGCATTGTTCAAAATGTGGCTGACCAGGGCTGTGGTAGTCGATTTACCGTTTGTGCCTGTAATGCCGATGAATTTGATTTCAGTATCGCGCGCAGCAAGTTCAACATCGCAAATGATGTCTTTGCCTTTGGCTTCAAGCTTGCGAATAATGTCACTGCTTGGCGAAATGCCGGGGCTTACTACAACTAAATTGCCAAAATCACAGGCTGCATCAGAGTGCCCGCCAAATTCGACTTCAATGCCCTGAGCTTTTAGCTTTTCTGCCTGCGCAAGACGTGTCTCGTTAGCCTCGCCGCTTTCAGACAGCATTACTTTGGCATGACGTTTTGCAAGATATTCAGCAGCTGATATGCCGCTACGTCCCAGCCCTAAAACTAAGACTTTCTCATTTGACCAATCAGTCAAAATTTTCACCACGCTAAGTTTCGCCCGACTGTATTTTAACAGTTGCCATGACACAGAGCTAGGTTCTAAGAAAAGCTTGACATAAAGGGGCTTTTACAAGCCCCTTTATGCATACATTCAATATCTAGTGCCTATCTGCTATCTGCCTGCTTTTTTGGCTTTCTCATCTAGCTTGTAAGCTTTCTCTTCATTCTTAGCAATTCGCTTATTCAGCTTTTCCAATTCCTTGGGTGGCAAGGTTGGGGTAAGAGCGATATAAGCTTTGATTTGAAGGTTAGATTCTCTCAAGTCACGACTATTAGCAGGAGACAATCTTTCCAGAGTGTCGGCAACACCGATTCTGGCTTGCGCATTGCGCGGATTGTCGTAAATTGCAGCATGATACTTATCGATTGCACTGGCCAGCTGTTTCTTTCTGGCCAAATCATCGGCAAGTGTGAGGTCTTGTCTGGCTACTTCGCGAGCTTTTTTGACCTGGTCCATACCGCGTTGTGCGCGCTCGCCACCGCCAGGCATTGTTGATGCCTTCTTGTATGCGGCTTCAGCACTGTCGAGATCTTTAATCATCAAAGCAAGGTCGCCGACTGCAAATGTCTGTTTGGTGTCGGAAGCATTGTTGATGACTGTGCTCATTTGATCTGAAGCGTCTTTGAAACGATTTTGAGCCAGGCAAGCTTCTGCATAAGCAATGCGCTCACCATCAGATTTTGGCGTTCCAATTAAGTTGAGGTCAACTACTTCGCCTGACATAGAGCGAATTTTTGCCTGAGCAAGACGCAATTCCATGTCGTTTGGATTCATCTGAACAGCTTTGTCCAACTGCGCTTTTGCAGATTCGAAATCGTTAGACGAGAAGAAAGCACCACCGGTTTCTTTTTCTGCTTTGAGGAAATATGCGCGAGTCAAACCTTTGGCTGCCGGAGCATTGCCAGGATTTGCCTGCATAACCTTTTCGTATTCTTTGATTGCATCATCAAGCTTGCCCAGTGTGAGGCTTTCATCAGCGATACGTTGGTGCAAGTCTGGATTATCAGGCATCAACTCAAGCGCGCCACGCAATTCGGAAATCGAAAGTTCGAGGTCGCCACGGCTTTCGCGAATATCGGATATATGCAAATACACTTCCGGATTTTCAGGCTTGATTGAAGTCGATTTGTGATATTCAGCAATCGCGGCGTTGTTGTTGCCTTGTGCCTGATAGGCTTCACCCATTGCCTGGTGCGCCGGGAAGCTGTTTGGATTTTGATAGAGTGCTGTGTTCAGCTCTTTGATTGCCGCATCAACATTGCCCATCTTCAAATAAACTTTGCCCAAACCATAGTGAGCAGTCGAGCTGCCAGAGTTGATTTGGATGGCTTGCTTGAATGCACCTTCTGCTTCGCCGAGGCTGTTGTTTGCAAGTTTCAACATACCGAGTCCGGCATATGCTTCAGCATATTTCGGGTCGCTCTTGATTGCTTCGTTATATTCTTTTGTCGCTTCATCAGAGCGTCCTTGTTCTCGGAGTGATTGAGCCAACTGATAGTGAGCTTCTGGAGAATAAGGGTCTTTTTGCAATGCCATGCGGCATTCGTTTTCAGCTTGTTTCAAAATAGAATCGCGTTGTGCGCGAATAGTCATGTTGGATGAGCTGAGTCTGTTCATCAATACAAGAGCTTTGCCTGCGTGGGCAACGGCATTTGTTGGGTCTAGCTCAAGTGCTTTGTTGAATTGCTCTTCTGCTGCATCAAGTTTGTATTGCTTGCCGAGCGCCATACCATAACCAGCAACAGCAGCTGGATTTTTCTGATCGCGATTCATTGCATTGTGATATGCATCGGCAGCCTTATTCCAATCACCTTTAGACAACAGGTCATCGGCTTCCATGATGTCTTTGGAAACTTTGCCTTTCAGCTTTTGTTTTGTAACTTCTGCGACCATTTGGCCGGCAATACTTGGCGGTTGGCAAATTCCCACCCCGACACTAACTGCAACGAGAACGGAGAATACCGCTTGTGCTCTCAATCTCATAACGCTCCTTAATAAATTCGTACGAGGCGACTAGTCAGCACATGTTATGTTCTTTGATTCCTTCCATAGTCAAAGTTGCGGACTTTGTTTAATACTCCTGTGAAGTTATCAGGATGTTGACAGGCCAATCTGCCAAGAATTCATGTCCTCAACTTTTGGCCATTCGCTACGGGACATTTTCTTCGGTCCATCCGTCTTGCAGGGACGACGCCATGGATACTGCTGGCGAACTCGAATGTTTAGCGAAGCCGGCAC
>CAZJLR010000129.1:0-9958 GCA_964546815.1 uncultured Candidatus Obscuribacterales bacterium
TAGCGTAATGGCGACTCGCTCTAACTTACTGTCCGTTTAAAAGGGTAAGGTTCAGGGGTCTAGATAGTCAGACTGTCTAAACAGCAAACAATCATCACCAGCGCCTAGCCTAAACCAGAGATGCGGATCTACTTGCAGACCTAGGATAGATGCATAAATTGTCCATGCTGAAAAATTATCCATTGCTGAGCCAAAGTCACTGTCACTTCGTTTAGGATGTTGAAAATTGCGGTGACCCAATTCGAGACTTTTCGTAGTCTCCATCGTCGGAACATACATGCCGTCATAATCAACCAGGCGCAACTCATCATTGCTGAGCACGACTATATTGCCGTGCTGTAAATCGCCGTGTGCTATGCCGGCGGCTTTCAGCGATAACATCATTTGGAGAAAGCTGTTTGCCAGTCGTTCTAATTTTTCGGAGTTAGTGAGGTTGCGTAGAATATATTGGTCTAAAGATTCGCCCTCTACCCATTCCATTTTTAGCGATGGGAACCATCTCCCAAGAACTTGCACACCCTCTTGCAAAAACTGAAAGGTGACAATATAGGGCAAATTGCTTCGTTTCAAATAAGCTGAGATTTGGTCATACCTTTGCTCCTGGTCATTGTCGGTGATGTTTCGCAGGAAACAGCGCAGGGCAATATCTCGTTGCCGGCATTTTAATCTGTAGACTGTGGCGAATGCGCCGCTCACCGGGCGGGGAATGCCATGTTGATCTGTATAAATTAGCCCAGCTTGCATTTCATCATCTTTCAGATGACTCTGCGGATTTTGAACCGACTCGTTATAGTCCTGAGGCGAAGGCCACCAGGACAGTCGTACCTTAGTTTTTGTGTTTTGCTCTAACAACCGAGGTACAACTCCAGGCTTTGTTCTAGTTTTGACGTTTGCTTTGGATTTTGTCAAATTTTGGCGCTTTTCGGCGCTTTGGTTAATTTTGGGGCAAGCATAAGCAATATGTTAGGCAAAGATCGTCCTAAAGTACGATACCTGTCTTCAAGGCATTAGCGAAAATCAGGCATATATGTATTCTTGCGGAGGCTAATTCTGAGATATGCAAACTTATGATGCGCATGACAAGCTGCCTGACGACTATAAAGCAGCCCTTATTGACCTTTTGGCATTTCAAGCGGATTCTGAGTTTGCTGGAGGGCAGCGTGTTGTTGAGAACATGCGATTCGCCACCCGCCCGGAAGAAGCCTACAGGCTTTCAAAGAAGGCTATGGAAGAGTTTGGTCATGCCTGGTATTGCTGGGATATCCTGGCTCCGCTTGGCATAGACATTAACGCCAGGGTAACTGAGTTAGTGCAAAACCCAGCTCATCCAGACCCGAAGAAAGTTCGCATTATCAACGGTTTTCGCAAGGAAAACTGGTCTGCCTTTTTTGAAGACTGGGCTGACGTGGCAATGTTCTCCACAGCTGTAACTCCGGCTGCGGTTGTATTTCTCGGTCAATATCGTGAGTCTTCCTATTTGCCCTGGCGCAAAGTGAGCGAGCGCATCTGGCAAGAGGAAAAGGGGCACCTTGCTTTTGGTGTCTGGGCTGCTAAGAGAGTAATCGAGTTTGAAGGTGAGGCTGGGCGTGCCAAGTTGCAGGCGTCTGTCCCCAAATTTATGAAAATGGGGTTGGGATTTGCCGGGCGCCCGTCTGACGACAGTGAGCATTTCAAAAAGTACTTTGAATATGGGCTCAAGATTAAAACAGCTCAGCAAGTGCAAGACGAGTACATGGAAATAATCAAAAAACGCTTTGAAGAAATTGGGCTTGTTGTGCCGGATGGTATTACACCCGATTATGAAATGCGGGTTGGCTATGGTGCTGATGACTCCAAACTGGCAAAAGCCGGCGCCACAAAATAAGTGCACATAAATTCGATTTAGATAGAGGAACAAATGACAGCATATCTTGAAAGGCTTTCGCCTGAAGACAAAAAGTTGATTGACGAAATCGCTTCTGGAAAACAGGTGAAAGTCGAGCAAGATAGCTCGCCAAAATACAGGGAGCTTGCTACAGGGCTTCTACTTCAATTGGCTGATTCTGAGTTGGCTGGCGCCGCAGGCTACGGTCAACTCGTGAATCTGGCTCCATCTTTAAATGCTCGAATTGAACTTTCGCAGGTTGTGCACGATAAATTTGCCCTCGCTGAAAGTGCATACAAAGTAATAGAGGGGCTTGGCGTAAATGTAGAAAAGTACTTCCTTCTGCATTCATGGGAGTCACGAATTCAAAGGCATGCGCAATTGGGATATCGTCGCGCTTCTTCAGACAAGCGGCTGAATGCCTTGATGTTTCCTTTGGGCAATTGGGCTGATCTTTCTGTTTTTACATATTTGATGGCTACAATGGCTCATTTGCAGTTTGATGAATTCTCGTCTGCTAGCTTTTCGCCACTTGCTCAATTAGCGGCTACGTCTATGCCCATTGAAAAGCAGCACGCTGAATTCGGTTTGAAATGGTTGTCCAATCTAATTGAGCTTGAGCGCCAGGAAGCTCAGCTAAGTATTTTGTATTGGCATGATCGAGTAATTAAATCGTTTGGTCCGAAAGAATCAGAAGGCAATGTTTTGCATCGCGAGTTCAGGCTAAAACATCGCACAAACGACGAGCTTGCAAATTTGTGGGAAAAGGAAATTAGCCAGTCATTGGGCAAGCTTGATTTGAAAATTCCCAGCTAAGATTGTCTTTCAGTTTATGCGCAGTACGACATATCTGCGCAGTCGAAAATGTCGAATTCTTTGAAGTGATGGAACAATGCTACAACACGTGACAGACCCTGAAATGTGCATTAAATGCTCTGCTTGTGAAATGGCTTGCCCACTCAAAGCAATTCAGGCTATTTGTGGTCGTTATTGCATAGATGCTTCTGTTTGCAATGAATGCAAAAAATGTGTTGAGGAATGTCCCACCGGGGCAGCAGATTGCTACATTGAGGTTAAACGCGTTTACTCAGTCGACGAACAAGCCGATTGGACTTTGTTGCCGACTGAGTAATAGCTTTTCGATTTACTTGTAGATATTTCCATCCTGGTATTTATATGGATTGTAATCGCCACTGCCGTTTGGTGATGAATAATCAGTTTGACTTGGGTATGGGTATGCTTCGCCGCTTCCTCTAAAATTGCTGGAACCTTCAAGCGGCAGTCCGTCGGCAATGTTGTCTTGAATAATTTGAGCTATCGCGCGTGGATTTTGGCGGGCTAAGTCTGTGACATGATTGTAGGCAGTTTGTACTTTGTCTTTGGAATCATTGCCAGACTCCAACAATTGTTTGATGCCTGCGTAATTCAGAAAGTGGTGCGTGCTTATTTTGTGCTGGTCTCTTTCTTGGATTGCCACTGCGCCTTCTGTTGAAATAGCCAGTCGACTCAACCAGGAATAATCGCCTAGCCTTTCTTCTGTCAGCCCGTGCTCATAGGTCGTGCCGCCCGGCAGGTAGCCGACGATGTGTCCCATTTTTAGCGCCAGGTCGTTTTGGCTTCCAATCACATATGAGTGGACTGCTGAGTCTGCCAGCACTCTAGGTTTGAAACCATTCCACAACTCTGGTGCGCTGATCGGAACGTCTGGGTGAGTCAAAATTACAGTGTTAAGCTCTGGCAAATGGCTTTGCACGCGGTGTTTTAAATATCTGGTGTCAAACATTCCTCCGTGACTGAACCCGATCATAGAACAATTGCCAGCGCCGACTTCTTTTATTGTGTTGTCGATTGCCGCGGTGAATTCTTTGTTGTCGTTTGCTCGCTTAGCAGACGCGGTATCTCTTTCGTATTGAATTAGTGCTTTGACCGGGTCTTTGTCAGCCGGCGGGTTTGATGACCAGTCTATATTTACAGTCGGACGTCCGTTGCTAAGTTCAAGCATGAGTGCTTGTTTGTCGGCACTTTTGTCGGTGGCAGAAACTCCATGAGTGTAAAGGTCGATGTCTTTTGAGCTGGCTGCATCTTTCTTGAGTAGTTGTTTGTACTTTTCCTCAGAAATGACTTCTCTATCGTTGAAATTGAATTTGCAGTCATTTAGGCTTGGCGCCCCTACTGGTACGGTGATATCGACTTTGCGGCTGAAGTAATTAGCCTTTCTATCAGGATTTCTATCCGTGATGCCTATTTGAATGACTGAATATGTGGTTGTTCCATCGTCATTTTTTACCGCTGGGAATAGATCTGCATCTTTCATCAATGCTTTGCGGGTAGAATCGCCGAATGGTGCTTCTAGTTCGTCGTCATTTAGAAGTTCCTGTTCTGCTTTTATAACAATTGATTGTTCTTCAGCCGGCAAGTTTGCGAAGGCAATACTCATGTTTTGTTCAGCTGCATCATCTGCTTTCTTGATAGCTATTTCTTGCTCACGCAAAGACAAAGCAGGCAATTGTGTCGAGGCATGGTCTTCTTTGTCTATAGCCTGCGGTTTTATCCACGACATTTTACTGTCTTTGCCCATCACAGACCCTAACTCGATGCCAGAATGTGCACCATTATCGGTACCAGATGTATTTGTGTTGTCAAACATTGCCAAGCCTCTTCGGATTTACCACATGTCTTAGCCTATTGGAGCGAAATTTATAAATCCGGACTTAATTGTGCAATTTTTGTTTAGCGAGGAGGGGAAACTACTTATGAAAGCGTCCTTATTTCCTTTTCTCGCTGAGAGATGTTTTTCAATGGCAGAATCAGCAAGCCTGGTCTGTCGGCTTTGGCTTGTGGAGCTAATTTAAATTGCGGGCTGCTTCCAATTCAATTAGTTCTGTAAATGCTTCTGGAAAAACTGAGCCAAGCTGCGCATGCTCTCTTGTGCTTCGCCCGGATCGCCTCCGCCACCATGATCAGCGTTATGCAAGGTGAAGAGTTCTGCCGATACGCCTGCTTTGTCGCACGCCGCGATCATGCTGGTTGCTTGCGCGTAGGGCACTAATTGATCTTTGTCACCATGGATCAAAAAAAGAGGAGCACAATCTGCTTTTAGTCCAAAAATAGGGCTTGCATCTTTATAGGCTTTCACATTTTGCTCAAATGGCTTCCCCATGAGTACAGTGATTATCTGTTTTGAAAACTCTGGCAAATTTGAGGTGAAGTCAGTGGGGCCCGCAATAGAAGCCACTGCTTGCAGAGCCCGCTTCTGTCCTTCAGCCAGTGGGGGCTTCGCTTCAGATGCTGATGACTCAGCCAGCAGTAAAGCAAGATGACCTCCGGCAGATGCGCCCAGGGCTGCAATTCTCTTCGCATCTATCTTCATTTCTTTTGCATGTGTGCGCAAGTAATTCAATGCTGTTTTGACATCATCAATTTGACTGGGAAACTTTGATTGTTGGGATAGTCGATAGTCAATTGATACGGCTTCGAATCCAAGTGAGGTTATTCCGTAAGCTAATTGATGCATGTCTTTCTTGCTACCTGAAGACCAACCCCCTCCATGTATGCAAAGCACAACCGGCAAATCTCCTGAAAGAAGCTTGGGTCTTACTATGTCCATCAGGAGTGGCACGCCATCGGCGTTGCCGTATACAACATTTTCTTGAAGGCTGACATCTGGTGGTGGGCTGGGTGGATTTTGAGCGCTAGACTTAGTTGCAGTCAGACAGGTTGTAAGCACTATTGCTGAAGCCGCAAAACCCAGAAGAAGATTGTGTCTAATGATCATGGTGTTACCGACATGTGTAGCCCTCGCATTCGCATTATACCCGCCGAGACTTGTACAATTCTGGAATACTACGTTTACATTTTGTGCAAGCATTTGAGTCAGCGAAGTCTGCTGTGAAGGGGCTAGCTAGAGCAGTTAGTGAGTGACTGAGAAAAAAGATTGTGAGCAGCTGCTTAGATGTGATAGATCTTAGTTGGGGTGGAAAGTGGCGTAAACAGCTGGTCTTGCTGGTCGTTACACGAGAAGTACACGAATTGGTACGGATTTATTCCAGTGAAAAACCCAGAATGGCTTTAACTCAAGTTTTCGAGTCACGATAAATTTTACGTTTCGAATAAAGAGTATATGCCGACAGAAATCATTCTGCCGTGCAGCTGGCTGTTGGTGTAACCAAAATAAGAGGTTCTGTTCTATGGAAAACGTTTTAAATAATCAGGGCGATGCAAGGGATAAGTCGAACGTCGCAAGCGACAATGCTGCAAGTCAGGCTAAACAGAATTTGTATGCTGACCTTGACTCAAACCGCGGCAATACACTCGCTATGACGAAAGAACAAACAGTCGGCAATCCATCTGTTCAGCATCTAATACCTGATGCTTATAGCGTTATTCCTCCATATGTTTTGGACGAGATTGCTCAGCGTTCTGGTAATGGTGCTTTCAGCAGCGCCGCCAGAGATGCAGAAAATATGCAGTCACATGGTCCTCTTGCGCGTCCTGAAGTAGCAGTCGGTGCCGGCAGTGTCCGTGAAACATACGATGCCAAAGGTAAAACAACTTTGCCTGGTACAAAAGCTCGTTTTGAGGGAGACGCACCGACAGGAAATTCTGAAGTAGATCAAGCTTACGATTTCACCGGATTTGTGCGCGACTTCTACAAAAAGGAATTCAATCGCGATTCGATAGATGGCAACGGAATGAAATTGATTTCGACAGTCAACTATGGAAAAAATTATGAAAACGCATTCTGGAATGGATCTCAAATGACCTATGGTAACCCAGGTCCAGACAGCCCATTTAAGACCTTCATGTTGCTGGACGTAGCCGGCCATGAAATCACCCACGGTGTCACTGAAAAGGAAGCAAACGAAACCTATTTCGGCCAATCGGGTGCATTGAATGAAAGCAACTCAGACATATTCGGCGAACTCATCAAACAATATTCCAAAAATCAAACAGCCGACCAGGCAGATTGGTTAGTGGGCGAAGGCATCTGGAAAGACGGCATCAAAGGCAGAGCTTTGCGTGACATGTTGAATCCAGGCACCGCCTACAATGACCCAAAAGTTGGCAAAGACTCGCAGCCAGCAGACATGGCACACTATAAACAAACTTATGGTGACAATGGTGGCGTTCACTACAATTCTGGCATTCCAAATCGAGCATTTGCACTCTTCGCTAAGGCAACCGGCGGACACGCTTGGGAAGACCCTGGTCACATCTGGTTTGCCGCTAGAAAAGCTGCAGGCAGCAACCCAAGCTTTGCTTCATTTGCATATGAAACTATAGAAGCAGCCAAAGCGTTGGGCAAACCCGGCGAAGTAGAAAATCTCCAGAAAGCATGGGAAACCGTCGGAGTAAAACCGGATAAAAACGGCAAAGACATACTCACTCCAAAGGTAGCAACTACACCTTTGATGGAAGACTTAAAGCAAACTGCATAGTTTGGCGAAAAGTGGCAGGAAACGGTAAAGGCTCTACTCCAGCGTAGAGCCTTTTCGTTTTAGCTTTCGTTGAGATATGCGATGAAAGAGAACCACCGTGCTCTGGACTATGATCCCCGTTGTTACGAATTAGTCTTCTTGTGATTTTTGAACATCGGCCAAAATTAGTCCGAGTAATACCTCAGATTCGTTGCCTAGCCTGGCGTAGAGTCCTCTGTAAAAGATCGGCGGCTTGATCGGCCAAATTTAGCCCCCTAAGGCCGAATTCTGCTGTAGAATTGGGCGAGAAGAGTTCTGTGAGATCGGCCAATGTCTGAACACCCTGGTCGAATAGAACCGGCAAGACTTGAATTCCTTCCAGAAAAGACCGCCGACTTGGTGGCGAATTTATCTGCTGCCAGCGCTTTGCTGGGATCTTCATTACATCCGACCACAGCGGCGAACCTTGCCTCTCTTGTTCGGATAATGAATACCTATTATAGCAATCTGATCGAAGGGCATGATACTAGACCACGAGACATTGAAAGGGCCTTGGTCGGTAACTTTGACCAAGATAATATGCGCCGGAATCTTCAGCTTGAAGCTGCTGCGCATGTACGTGTTCAAGAACAAATCGATTGGATGGCGGCGGAGAACTGCCTTCCAGATCCGGCGTCTGGTGATTTTATAAAATGGCTTCATGCCGAGTTTTACCGCGATGCACCTGAAGAAATGTTGCTCATAAAAAGCGACCAGGCCGAGATTAAGATGGTTCCCGGTACCTGGCGAAGTTTACCAGAACACGATGTCACAGTCGGACGTCATATTCCCCCCTCTAGTGAAAATGTTATCGAATTCATGCAGCACTTCCAAGCTCGATATGACTTTTCCTGTATGGGTATGGGCTCTCAGATTGCTTCTATTCCCGCCGCACATCACCGATTTAACTACATACATCCGTTTTCTGATGGAAATGGAAGAGTCAGTCGTCTCATCAGTCATACTATGGCTCTCAAAGCTGGAATTGGAGCTCATGGGCTGTGGTCTGTGTCACGAGGACTCGCTCGAGGTCTTGCTCGCCGGACAGAATACAAGTCCATGATGGATCTTGGGGATTCTCCCCGTGCAGGAGATTATGATGTGCGAGGTAATCTTTCCCAGTCGGCATTGATTGAATTTACGGATTGGTTTTTAGCCGTTTGTCTCGATCAAGTCACATTCATGTCTGAGTTATTTGACCTGCGAAATTTGGACGAACGTCTCGTGATTTATGTGCAAAAAAACGAAAAGCTGAAACCAGAATCTGTTTACTTGCTCAAAGAAGCCTTAAGGGTTGGCAGTTTCGAAAGGGGAGATGCTGAGAGAATCACAAAACTATCAGAACGTTCAGCAAGGCGCGTATTGAGTGATCTAATTGACGAAGGGCTCCTTGCGTCCAGTACCCCGAAAGGAGCTGTTTCGTTGCGCTTTCCTATCCAGTCTCTCGAAGTGTTATTTCCCAAGTTGTATCCAGAGTCTTGATGTTGTAAAGCAAGCTGCTTGAAAGATGCCGTCACGACTAAACGATAGCGAACACTTTAATGAGGTTCCTTGGGAAGCAGAAATTGAGCCAAGAGATTTTATGGCTGCCCAGCTGTGACCTGGCGAGTTGATTCTCACAGTCAAATTTGATACTCGAACTCAGAAGCTGGAGGAGCCGTTGCGAAGAGGTCTGTTTTCGCTTTGCAGAAAGTTTGTAGTTTTTTTCCACTGGCTTAGGTTGCGCACCATCGCCAAATTTTCAATATTCCTACAAAATGCCTACATTCATACGACTTCTTCCTGCGCGGATTCAGCTTTATTCCTGGCTTTTCATAGGTCTACCGCAATTGATGATTTTTTGTAGATTTACAAAATGGACTACACAAGCCTTCAACTGCTTGCAGAGTTGGGATCGTGTGATTTCAATTACGAATCAAAGAAAGTGATTCGCTAACTTGGGATGAATTTTGTGCTAAGAACGAAGATATATTGCATTTCAAACACTGCTTGTCTATGTACTACAGAGACAAAACAGCCACGAGCGAATCAGCCAGACTAACTTTTGCCTGGCCTGATTTAATCCCTATGAAAAATTGCGAAAACACTGAAACTTAGCTGCAAAGAAACTGGATACAAACACAAGCCGGAAAATAATTAGGTGAGAACTGCCACGTAACTCCGTGAAAAACCTGGCAAATAATTCAGCGAACTACAAAACAATCTCTCCACAGGGACTTTCACGTAAATGCGTTTAATTGAACGAACATCCATTTGTCCGGCAATTGAGATAGCGTACTGACTCTAGCAATTCGAGCACCTCAGATTGGAATTGCGTGTTATTCCGCAGATTTTCAAAAGCCCGAAGTCGAATTCTTCTTAGCGATTCTTCGGTGCAACCATTTAGTTTGGCGCAATCACTTATTTGCATGCCATCAACTATCAATTGATAATTGATTAGAAACTGTTTTGGCGTAAGTCTTTGTTTAAGCATGTCCATCACACTGGCTACGAAGTTCTTGCTGCACAAGCAGTCGCCGCAAGAGGTGGTATAAAAGTCGTAGTTCAATTTATTCTCAAAGTCTTTGTCAGCCGAGCAATCGTCTGGACTTTCCCCAAATCAGCGGACAGTAATTTGAGCAAAGTCGCCTCCATGACA
>CAZJLR010000130.1:0-8235 GCA_964546815.1 uncultured Candidatus Obscuribacterales bacterium
AGCAGGAAAACGACCCCGACACGATCCTTGGCAGCTTGGTTCTCCGACAGACTCTAGAAGCCTGCGCCCCCAGGGCCGCCGCAATTGAAGTTTGCGAGGCCGGGCGACGCATGGCGTCGCCCCTACGAATTGCGAAGGGGGGCTTGTGGTGGCGGATAAAATGGGGCTCATGGAGTTTGACTTGGGAAGGAATGTGAGCGACACTTAAGGGTGCTTAGAGGTTTATTATCTTTGAGATGTCATTCTAGGATGTTTCCGCATTTCCTTAAATTCATACATGAAATGGAAACACCTTGGCATGTTCGGCGGTCATGTTAGAATGACGCCCTGAATCTCCCGCTTTATGGACCTTATGGGAACCAACAAGCACAAAAGCAAATTTGTCGGAAAGACCATTGCGGTTCTGACTATGTCTCTGGTGGCACAAACTGTGTCGCTGAGCCATTTCTTGCTGCCTGCTTCGGCTCAGGATAGTGAGCCTGTTTTCAAAGTGCCTACCCTCAGTGGCGAGGCTGATGCATCGACTGTATTGAAGGGCTCAGGCCCATCAGTGGGTGGAGGCACCGCATCCGGTGGTATACCTGACGAACTCAATGGAAAAGACCTCCGAGTCGAAGGTGTAACTATTGAAGGGAACCGTCTTGTTCCCACTGATAATATTTTGACCGTGGTCAAGACCAAACCTGGCGACAAGTTTGACCGCGACCAGGTTGTACAAGACCTTAAAGCCGTAAACGGCATGGGCTATTTCGATGACCGCAGTTTGCAGGCTGTTCCAGAACTGTCAAGCGGCGGCGTCTTGCTCAAAATTCGTGTTCAGGAAAATGCTCCTGTTACTGAATTTGCTTTCAACGGCAATACCGTTCTTTCTAATGAAGAACTTTCAAAGCTGTTTTCCAATCAACTAGGAAAACCACAAAACCTAACTCAGCTTTCTCAGGCTATCGACAAGGTTGAGCAGAAATATCACGACCAGGGTTATACACTCGCTCGCGTCACTGACGTGAAAGATGACCCAGACGGCAGTGTGCACTTACAAATTGATGAAGGTGTTATCAACAGTGTTCAGATTGTTGGTAACAAAAAAACCAAAGAGTTCATCATCAAAGGTTCGATCAAGGCCAAGGAAGGTACGGTATACAACGAAAAGCAGCTTACAGCTGACTTACGCCAACTATACGCAAACGGATATTTCCAGGATATACGTCGCAGCTTGAGTCCATCAACAAGCGATCCTGATAAATATGATTTGAAAGTAGAAGTAGAAGAAAAACGTACCGGGTCTATCGGTATGGGTGGTGGCATCGACGCCATCGCCGGTCCTTTCGGTTCAGCAAGCTTTAGCGAAGGCAACTTCCGTGGTCGCGGTGAAGTTCTTCAGGCCAATGCGCAGATGGGTTCTGGCCTGTTTGGAACATTCACTAATGCCATCAATAATGGCGGCAACAGCTTTATTCCAAAGGGCAACACATATCAGTTGCAAGCTAGCTATATTCAACCGAGTTTCATGGGAACTAAGACTTCCATGGCTGTGACGCCATTTGCGCGCAACCTCGGCAGCATGATTCTAGATAATTCGATGCAGCGTTCGATTGGCGGTAGCGTCAATTTTTCTCGTAAACTCAGCGAGCACTTAACCGGCAATCTGGGCTTCCTGGGTGAAAACTCGTCATTACGCAGCACCATCAACCTCGACAATTCAAGCAGTGTTGTGCAGCGTGCCATGCAGCTTGGCTATGCAAATCAAAGCAACGCTTTAGCGTTTGCAAATGGTGTTCGCAACAAGGCTCTCACCGGCGGTACATATATCGGATTTAATCCGTCACTTATATTCAATACCACCGATGGTTCATTCGACCCCACGACAGGAACCAAAGCCCGCGTTTCCGTTGGGCCAAATCTTGCGCTTTCAGGTCAATCATTCTTGAAAGCTGGGGCAAGTGTTAGCAAATTTGTACCACTCGGAAAAAACGCTGTCCTGGCTATGAACGGACAAGCCGGCGCCGGGTTGGGCGGTATGCCGCAATTCTCCCAGTTCAATATGGGTGGATATAACGGAATTCGTGGATATCAAATGTTCTCTGGACTTGGCGTGGGCAGCAGCATGTTGATGGGCAGCGCTGAATTGCGTTTAAAAATGCCAATGCCTGAAATGAGCCCGGGTTCAAAAGCTGGCGCCATCGTCAACGGCATACAGAAGAATTCCCGCTTAGTATTTTTTGCTGATGGCGGCGGCGTCGGCGGAAGCTCTATATACAATTCGCTCTATTCTAGAAATAACTTAGGCGCTGCGATTGGTGTCGGTGTTCGATTGAATGTACCTTATCTTGGTCTTATCCGCCTAGATTACGGTTTGCCGTTAATCGCTCCAGTCCTTGGTGGCAAGATTGTTCCGCGATTTACATTCGGATTCGGAGACAAGTTTTAAGATCAGTGAATCACATAGCGTGGCGATGCTGCCTTCTATGTTGTAAACTGAGCCCCGATGAGAAGTCCTGCTATTGATTAGTATTTCTGGAGAAGAGAATGAATAACTCTCGTGCGTTGTTGCTGTCAGTCAGTGCGTTGTTGTCCGTGTCTTTCGCGCTACCAGCGCTTGCCGACACCGCCCCAGCAACCCCTAAGGTTATCGGCGTTATCGATCGCGATAAGGTTGTAAGTGGATATACAAAAGCTCAACAAGCTTTCGACGATTTGAAAAAGGGCGAAGAAAAAGTACAGAAGTTGGTAGAAGGCGCCAACAAGCAGTACGAAGATGCCAAGAAGGCTGGCAAGCCGCCTGCCGAATTGGAAGGCCTCCAAAAGAGACTTCAAGTTGAAATCGATTCCGAAGTGAAGAAGTTGCAAGGCAACATCCAAGGCATCGAAAACAACCTTGAAGGCGAAATCGACGGAGCAATCAAAGCTGAAGCAGCAAGTCACAAAGTTGACGTTGTATTGATGAAGCAAGCTGTTCTGTTCGGCGGCATCGACATTACTGATGGTGTCCTCAAGAGACTGTCGGCTAATGCTGCAGCTGCTCCTAAGAAGTAGTCTTCAGCACTGTTAGGAATTAGGTATTTTGAAAGCTGGCAGTGCAGCAAGCATTGCCAGCTTGTCTTTTGAATTAGTGGTTTATTGGAGAGCAGAACATGAAACTTCCGAAAGAAGTGGGCATTCACGAAATCGCCATGTTGATTGGTGGCAAGGTGCAATCCAAAGAGAATGTGAAAGTGCATTCTGTCTGTCTCTCGCCGCTAGAAGCAAAAGCCGGCGAAGTTGTTTTCTTGTTTGCGCCGAAAGTTTTGGACAAAATTGATCAGTGCCATGCCTCGATCAAAATAATTCCAACCGGCACAAAATGCGATACGCCATGCATTTATGTTGATAGACCGCTTCTGGCTGTACAAAAGGTGCTCACTTTCTTCCAGGGCAAACGTTATTACCCTGATAAAGGTATTCACCCAACTGCAATTGTCGACCCCAGCTGTGAAATCGCTAAAGATGCTTGCATAGGCCCCTATGTTGTAATCGGCCCGAGAACCGTAGTCGGCAAGAAAACAAAAATTTTGGCTGGATGTGTAATTGGCGGACAAGTTGAAATCGGCGATGAATGCTTGCTAAACGCAGGCAGCCTTATTGCAGACCACGTCAAAATTCGCAATCGCGTAATTCTTCAACAAGGTGCAGTTATTGGTAGTGATGGCTTTGCATACGTAACTGAAAAAGAGTCAAATCTCGAACGTCGTATGAAAGGCAACTTCAATCTTTCAGACGAGAAAAACCCACATTTGAAAATTCCTCAAATTGGAACTGTAATTCTCGAAGATGATGTCGAAATCGGATCTTGCGCCACAATTGACAGAGCCACAATGGGAGCTACTGTTATTGGTCGCGGTTCTAAAATCGACAACCAAGTCATGATTGCCCACAATTGCAAAATCGGTCAAGAAGTTTTGATGGTTGCGCAAGTTGCAGTCGCAGGCTCATGCAATATTGGCGACAGAGTTATTCTTGCTGGACAAACAGGAATTGTTGATCACCTCAATATAGAAAAGGATGTGATCATTCAAGGTAAGTCTGGTGTGATGAAAGACATCGAAGCCGGCGCCGTGATGCAAGGCTATCCTGCTGTTTCTGCTAAGGATTTCATGATAAGCGCCGCGCATGTGAAAAAACTGCCGAAAATCGTAAGCGACATGCGCAAAATGAAAAAGGAAATCGACGAGCTTCGTGCCCTTATTCAAAAGAAAAGTGATTTGGTTGGTTCTGGTGTCGAGTCGTGAATGTTATGAGTACAACTATTGGTTTGCCTGAAATTGTTTATCAAGGCAAGGGGCTTACATCAAGACAAAATATATGCGTGAAAATCTCCAGGCAGGAGAAAGGACACGGCATTGTATTTCGCATTCCCGATAAAAAGAATGATGGTGCATTTTTAGACATTCCGGCAAAAGCTTCGAGTGTTGTTAACACGATGCGTAATGTGACGCTCGGAGTCGGTGCAAACAGGCTTTGCCTGGTAGAACATATTTTGTGCGCTGTGGCAGTCTGGGGATTGGAAGACCTTCTAATTGAAGTGGATGGACCCGAGATTCCCCTCGGCGACGGTAGCGCGATGTTCTGGATGGATCTGCTTGAATCTTCCGGATGGAATAGAACTGAAATTGCAAGTGACATTGAACTGAAAGAACCAATCATTTTGAAAAAAGGCGATCGCGTTTTGATGGCGATACCTGATGATAAGTTTTCATCGAACTACATGATGGATTGGGACCATCCCATGATTGGCAAATGCTGGCAATCTTGGACTGCTTCGCAAAATCCACGCGACATCTGCGATGCAAGAACATTTGGATCTGAAAAAGAACATATGATGTTGGGCATTGCTGATGACGTCGTCAGCATGACTCCTGAAGGTTTCAGCAAAGAATTACGCTGGTCTGATGAACCTGTGCGGCACAAACTTTTAGATCTTATCGGTGATCTTGTATTGGGTGGCGTAAATCCAATGCGCTGGAAAGCACGTTTCATCAGCATAAAAGGTGGACACGAGATGGATGTAGAAATGTCTAAGAGACTATCTGCATTACTTTAAGAAGAGGTTCAATATGTTCAAATTTCCGAGCGAATTCAATGTGAAATTGCTCGGCTATTTTGCATGCTTATTCTGAATGTTCTGATGTTTTTATGCTGAAGAACATGGTTGCTTACTCGAATAAAACAAGGTGTGAAAACAATGGAAAGAAAGAATTATTCCTCAGGAACCCTTTGGGAGCCCATTGTTGGGTACTCTCGCGCAGTAAGAAAAGGACCCTTCGTCGCTGTATCAGGCACCACCGCCACTGACGAACATGGACATTTGCAAGGACAAAGCGACCCTTACAAGCAAACTAAGCAAGCCCTGGCCAACATAGAAAAAGCCTTGTTGAACGTTGGCGCGAAATTGAGCGATGTGGTGCGCACGAGAATCTATGTAATTCACATTGGCGATTGGGAACTCATTGCAAAAGCACATGGCGAAGTATTTGGTGAAATTAGACCAGCCACTTCGATGGTTCAAGTAAGCCGATTTATTAGCGAAGACATGCAAGTGGAAATCGAGGCAGACGCAATCGTCGCTGATTAAAGTCCTAATGGAAGTTCTGTAAAAGTAAAGCGATAAATCTTGAAGAGGGTTAGTTCATGTTTGATGAGCGCAGCAAAAATAGAGACAATCAAAAGTTGTCCGGCTATCTTAAACTGTCACTTTCTACAACGTTGGGGGCTTTTCTTGCGCTTGCAAGCAGCAGCTCTGCCAGAGCGGAAGAGATAAGACTGTCCGAATCGCAAGGCGTTAGCATCACCATCTACAACCAGAATTTCGGAATGGTGCGAGACACTCGCAACATCACACTTCAAAAGGGCATCAATGATGTGCGATTTGAAGACGTTGCAGGACACATCGACCCAACTTCCGTTAGTTTTCAATCTTTGACTGCTCCAAATTCTGTTGTTGTTAGAGAGCAAAACTATCAATACGATTTGATGGACCAAAATACAATTTTGTCCAAATCAGTTGGCAAAGAATTGAAATTCAAACAGTTTTTGCCTGGCGGTTCCGTCACAGAGTTTTCTGGCACATTACTTAACTCGCCCAATGCAACTGTCTATGACGTAAACGGCGGAAACGTGCGGAGCTCTTCAGGTTTGGTGGTAAAAACTGCCGACGGTATTGTTCTGAACCCGACTGGTCAAATCTCACTGGCGTCATTGCCTCCCGGTTTGGTATCTAAACCTTCCTTGCTCTGGAAAATCGAATCGACCAAAGCAGGAGATCATAAAACCGAAATTGCATATCAAACAAGTGGCATTAACTGGAAGTGCGACTACGTGGCACTCGTAAACAAAGATGATAACCAGGCAGATCTTGTTAGTTGGGTCACTATTGATAACAAGTCGGGCGGGTCATACAAAAACGCTGCGCTAAAACTGCTCGCTGGTGACGTCCATAAGGTTCAGCCTGCTCCGGTGGCTTATGGAATGATGTCGGCAATGAAATCAGCTCGTGCTGCCGCGCCCGAGCCTCAATTTCAAGAGCAGTCATTTGCCGAATACCATCTGTACACGCTGCAAGGCAAAACCACCGTTGCCGAAAATGAGACAAAGCAGATGAGTCTATTCAACGCTTCTGAAATTCCAATTCGCAAATTGTTTATCTATGAGCCTAGCAAATCAATTTACCCTTATGGTGGTGGCAATACTTCGCAAGAGAAGGTGCAAGTTAAGTTTGAATTGGCAAACACAGAGAAGAACCATCTGGGAATTCCTATGCCAAAAGGTAAAGTCAGGGTCTATAAGAAAGATCAAGACGGTGCCTTGCAGTTTATTGGCGAAGACGAGATAGATCATACTCCGCGAGATGAAAAAGTTCGTCTTTATATTGGCGATGCTTTTGACCTTGTGGGCGAGCATAAGCAAGTTTCGTACAATAGAGTAAGTGATCGAGTCTCACGCTATACATACGAAATTAGTCTGCGCAATCACAAGAAAGAAGATGTCACCATCACTGCTGTTGAGCATTCATATGGCGATTGGACAATTCTAAATTCGAGTATGGATTACACCAAGAAAGACTCTCACACATTTGAATTTAACGTGAAGGTGCCTGCAAATGGAGAGACCAAAGTTAATTACGAAATCGAAATTCGCTATTAGCATGCAGATTACGCGCCGGGTCGAAGCTAGGAAATAATGGTTCGACAATGAGCTGGCCAAGTCCACAAGATTACAACGAAGCAATTCAAAATCCGCATTTGTCGTTTTCAGATGCTGAGCTGCGTAATGGTTCTGTTGTATTGAATGCGCTTGGATTACCTCAGCCGAGCAGTGGAAATTTCGCCAGCGTATATCGTGTGCGCTGCAATGAGAAAGATTGGGCTGTGCGCTGTTTCCTGCGGCAAGTTACAGACCAGGCTCTGCGATATGAAAAACTCGCCGCCGTGCTGAACAAACAGAAAATGCCATTTGCTGTGGATTTTGAATATATTCCGAACGGAATCAAAGTTCGCGGCGATTGGTTTCCCGTACTTAAAATGGAATGGGTTGAAGGCGTTACTTTAGATCAATACATTCGACAAAATTGGCACCAGTCTGAATTGGTCGCCAGTGTCGCAGAACAATTTTGCGATTTGGTAAAAACGTTGATTGATGCCACTGTGGCGCACGGAGACCTGCAGCATGCAAACATCATGATGCTTGGCACAGAGTTGCGGCTTGTTGATTATGATGATTTTTTTGTTCCGACTATGCTTGGGCTAAATTCCAGCGAACTGGGACATCGAAATTATCAACACCCCAATAGGACATCTAATGATTTTGGCCCTCTGATAGACAATTTTTCTTCTTGGATTATTTACGCTTCGCTGAGAATTTTGAGTTTAGACCCAGACCTCAGTGTGCGGCTTTCCAGTTGGGACGATTGCATGTTGTTCAAATACAATGATTTTAAAAATCCCACAACATCAACTACATTTCAATATCTGCTTAAACACCTCAACCCAGAAATTCGCCAATTAGCCTGGCGGGTCTACCGAAACTTACGCTGCACGATAGACGAAACTCCTTCACTGCTGGCTGTCTCATCCTCCGGGCGATTAGATGGCGCTGCTGCAGAAAACGCCGGCACGTTGTCGGCGCTCCCCGACCAGCAAGCGGTCCCAGACCAGCAAGCGGTCCCAGACCAGCAAGCGGTCCCAGACCAGCAAGCGGTCCCAG
>CAZJLR010000130.1:8335-9720 GCA_964546815.1 uncultured Candidatus Obscuribacterales bacterium
ACCAGCAAGCGGACCCCGACCAGCGAGCGGTCCCGGATCAGCAAGCGGTCCCAGACCAGCAAGCGGACCCCGACCAGCAAGCGGACCCCGACCAGCAATCGGTCCCGGATCAGCAAGCGGTCCCAGAGCAGCAAGCGGACCCCGACCAGCAAGCGGTCCCGGATCAGCAAGCGGACCCAGATCAGCGACCTTCGGCTGACTTGAGATCTGTCCCTGCTGAAGATGATCAGTCGGATAGTGAGTTGGTGCCAATTAGAATTCCTGCATCGGATTTGATTGAAACACGACATTTAAAGATACAAGCAGAATTTGCGTTGCCGTCACTCACACTGGTTTATTCGCCAGAATATCTTGCTAAAGAAAAAAATGACGTGGCACGAAGGCTATGGCCTTCGATTGATGATCTAGACCGAGCACACCCGTACAACCCCAGAGATGTAGAAAACGTATTAGCTTTGCTTCGCAAATCGAAGTCTTATCACAAAGCTGCTATAGACGGTTGCCTTGATCTCTATGGTTTTGCCGAAACGATTTCCCCTGTATTGGAAAAACTTCCGGGTAAGCCTTTGCCAGTTGAGGCAATCGCGCAAATTTTAGCCAATTTTGTTCGACTTGCAAAAGAGGAAGAACAGGCTGCTGAAGATGAAAAAGCTAATGCAAACAATAATGCAATAGCCAAACTTGCCACATCAAATCAGTCTCTAGCAAAAGCTGTATCGGCCTCGAAGCAAATTGAAAAAATCATGGCAGCTCAAAGTCAATATGCTTTTTCGAGCCATTATTTATCAGAGCGATATTCTATTGAAACGCAGTTTACTTTGTTTGAACTCGTATTGGCCTTAGGTGTGATTCTCATTTTTGTGACTTCTGGTTTTATGGGAACAGACATTAGTTATGCCATTGTATTTTTGGCGGTGCTATTCGGTGTCTGGAAAATCAAAGAACTTTCTGATATCTCACCAAAGTATTTGCGTTTATCCCGCATCGTAAGAGAAACTGAGCCGGTTGAGGTGCAAGTCTTGTGCGAGATGCGACGAGGAACTCAGATTCCAGAAATGAAAATTGTCGCTGGAGGACCAAGTTTGTCGTGGGGGATTGCCTGGGAAATTTCGAATCAAAATTTTGCAAGCGACTACAAGATGTTTTTCGATGGCGCTGAACATAGGCTCGAAATCATCTTTGAGCCCACAGGAAAGCCTATCGCTATTTTTACAGGACAAAGACTATATTGGCTCATTTAATTGTAGGGGCGACGCCATGCGTCGCCCGCTATTTCATAGAGCGAAACTCTATAAGCGAGCACCGCAGCTTAAGTTCCGGGCGACGCATGGGATACTGCTGGCGAACTCGAATGTTTAGCGAAGCCGGCACAATAGGGACTCTAG
>CAZJLR010000131.1:0-9496 GCA_964546815.1 uncultured Candidatus Obscuribacterales bacterium
AGGCAAGGATGCCTGCGCCCCCAGGTGGAACGCTCTTAGCTCATATCATCGAACCCCTTTCTGCTCCATTTTAGTTCGCCAGCAGTATCCATGGCGTCGCCCTTACAGGTTTTCTAGGGACTCGCGCATGGAGGTGGCGGTGGGGTAGCGGTCTTTGGCGTCTAGCATGGTTGATTTGGCTATGATTTGGTCTAAGGGCTCGGATACTTCGGGGTTTAGCAGGCGAGGGTGCGAGACGGTCAGCGGCTCGGGTTCGGTGCCGGTGAGAAGGTAGAACATGGTGCCGCCGAGAGCAAAAATGTCGCTTTGCGGGCAAGGTTTGCCGCGAAATTGTTCCGGGGGAATATATGCGTGTTTGCCTACTACAGTGGCGGCGGCATTGGCTTCTAGCTGGTGCGCGACGTTGAAGTCGACCAATTTTATTTTTCCATCGGGTTGCAAAATAAGATTGTCTGGCGTCAAATCTCTGTGAATAATTGGCGGCTCCATTCCGTGCAAATGTTCGAGCACTCCGCAAACTTGAATTGCAATATCAATAACAAGCTTTTCAGGCTGAATGCCAGAACCCTGCACAAGCTGCTTTAACCCTCGCCCATCGACAAACTCAAGTACAAGATAACCACGATGATCTTCAATGAACGTGTCTTTAATTGAAACGATGTTTGGATGATCTATCTTTCCTAAAATTTCAGCTTCGTGTTTTAGCTTTCGAATGCTGTGTTGAAAAATCGCTTCGCCTCTGTGAACCGGAAGAATGTATTCCTTCAAAACAATTGTCGTCCCCTCGTCTATGCTGTCTTCAGATTTGCTAGACGAAGCCAGATAAGCAGTTCCCTGCCCACCCTGACCAAGCTCACCGGCAACCTCATAGCGTCCCTCGTGCAGCTTTTCGCCCACCTGCAACATGCCGGTGCGGTCGCGGCTTGTGGCAGTAGTGAAATACTTCAACCACAATTCTGTGTAATCAGACCCCACCGGGGCATCAATCACAGAGCAGCTAATGTCCACAGCGTTTGCAGAGTATGTGCGCAAATTGCTCATTAGCTCGACCGGCTCAATATATTTGAGAAGCTGTTCCCATTCAATTTTGAATAACTTGTTTTTTGTTTTGAGCTGAAAAAACTTTATTCCTTTTTCTCGTGTCACTGACGCAAGTTGAATGTCTTCCCAATTGACTAGATTATCTCCCAAAATCCAGCGCCATCCGGCAGCACCCACAGCAAGCCCGCGCTTGCCTCTACGCATGATTGTTTTCGGAAAAAGCGTCCTTCGCAAAAACACAAAGAACAGAGGAATGAACGCCGCAATCAAACATAGCGCAACAGCGCTTGCTGCCACATCTAATACTGTAACAGGAGATTGCTGAGTGCTATCTAGCCAGACTGAACTAACATCACCAAGAATGATTTTACCGATTGGTGTAGCCATTTTCGTGCCAGATGTCACAGCCGACATTGTGTAAACTGCGCCCTTAGCCACTTCAATTGTGCGTTCGAGCCAGCCACTCATTTGCAACGATAAAGGAAGGTAAACGAGAGATGCAAGAAAGCAAACCATCGCCATGCAAACTTTGTCTATCGAAAATTTTGCTGCTACAGCAAAAACACGCATAAGCACAAAAGCATTTAGCAGCATAACAAAGAGAAGGCAAAATGCAGAGCCTTCCTCAATTCCACTTACAGTGGTGAAATTGTGAATGAAGTCGGTCGACGTAAATAATTCCATCAGCAAGTTTGAATTGTCAAATCGAAACAAGTGTTGCAGTGCCTCATTGATTTGAAACATCGGCAACTTTATTCCGGCATTCACGACGCTAAGCCCACCAACCAGGAAAAGATAGCAAACGAAGATAGCCTGATTTGCAAGCAAAGGCGCCCGCCCCAAGCCACTTTCAAATTCAGGTTGGCGATCGAAATCAACCATTATCAATTACCTGCATGAATTTCTTGCGCCTTCAACGCTTGAATTTGCCGACATCGATTTATCAATTCCTCCGCCGAGCCTATGCGCTCTGCAGCATTTACAGCAGTCAGCTCCGCAACGAGTGTATTGATTTCGTCGGACAAAAAGCTATCGACTTCTTTTACGTGACTTGTCGAAAGTGCTTCGGGGTCTTTTCCTGTCAAAAGAAAAAAGGCAGTTGCACCTAGCGAATAGAAGTCGCTTGCGGGGCTCGCTTTACCGCGAAATTGTTCTGGCGAAATGTAAGATTGTTTGCCAACAAGTGTGCCTGTTGCTGTTCCTAAAAATTGATTTGCTGCACCAAAATCTATAAGCGCGATAGAGCCATCAGCTTCGAGAACTAGATTGTCTGGCGTAAGGTCTCTGTGAATGATGGGCGGATTTAAATTGTGCAAATACTCAAGCACCTGCGCAATTTCAATTAGCCAGCGCAAAACTACAGACTCAGGTTGCGCACCCTTCTCGCGCACATAGTGCCGCAGGTCTTTGCCTTCAATGTATTCTAGCTGCAAATAGTGCCTGCCATTTTCAACGAAATGGTCAATCACAGAAGCGATGCGTGGATGGCTCAGAGTCATCAAAAACTTAGCTTCGCGCTCAAACATTTCCATCGCTTTTTCTTTCGATGATGCATCAGCACTTGCAGGCACCACAGCTTCTTTGATTACACATAAAACGCCATCGGTAGACTTAGCCAGATAGATAGCGGAGAGCCCGCCAAACGCCATCTGCCCAAGTATTTCGAGTTTTTTGTTTTTGAGTGAATTGCCCGGTTCTAGCGGCACAAATACGGTGGATCCAAATCGGCTCGCCATATCATCTTCCCAAATCTGAGTAAATGAACTGGCTTTCTGCGCCACACTCGCCACAGAAATACCCAGATGCGTTTCAGCCAGCGGCGGGCTTATAGGCAGCTCTGGCACATAACATTGCAATGCAAGAACAAAAGTTTGTAAGTCTTCTTTGCTAAATGCGCGAAGGTCTAGAGGAAGCTTGCGGCCGTCTTTGAAGCGCAACGACATAAGGCTCGGATAATTCGAAACGCGATCGTGACTCACATCAGCATCGATAAATCTCACGAAATCTAAATGATCCCATTCTCTGTAAAGCTGCCCGCCAAGCTCAAACGCACAGCGCACCGGAAATTTGATGCCCTTTGCAGAAATTTCAAAAGTGCTTTGCGAGCAAACAAACAAGGCAGCCGCGCACAACAAAGTAAATCCAAAGACACAACACAAGAAAGGAATATCACCTGCGTTGCCTACCGCTACGACTGACCAAACTGCAACCAGTGGAGCGCAAATAGCCCAGAATGGCGACGAAAGCAGCAGTAGCTTAAGCAAAAATTGAGATGACTTTGCCTTATAGCGCACGCAGATTGTTGGATTTAATGCAATTTCCATCCGCACCCAAAATTCACTATCGCCTTTGCAGCAAAACTCAAACCACAAACTACGTTATCGTGTTCTTGCGTTGCCACCGGTCCTGAACAAATCGAACTAGAATCGGCGAATGCCTCTTAGCCCCCAACACTAGTATATCTTGCACAATCTTCTATAAATCTCCCCCGGAAAAGCCCGGAATCTGAACGGACTTAGATTAACTATGGGCGAATACTTGCTAAGATCTGCATTGGCTTACAAGCGACAAACGAAAAATGACCTCAAAACCTGCATCAGCACCACTGGCCGAACGCATGCGCCCCCTCACCCTCGACGAATTCGTCGGGCAAGAACGCCTGCTGGCCAACAATGGACTGCTGCGCGAAATGATTGAGGCAGACCAAATTTCATCTTTTATCCTGTGGGGGCCGCCCGGCGTTGGCAAAACAACATTGGCTCGCCTCATCACTCGCAAAACAAACAGCAGCTGGATTTCTTTTTCCGCCGTAACCGCTGGCATAAAGGAAATCAAAGGCGTAATGGCTGAAGCCGAAGCGAATTTCAATTTTGGCGGCAAGCGCACCATCTTATTCGTCGATGAAATTCATCGATTTAATAAAGCTCAACAAGATGCATTTTTGCCTTATTTAGAGTCTGGCACCATCGTGTTAATCGGGGCGACCACCGAGAATCCATCGTTTGAGCTAAATTCCGCCCTGCTCTCGCGGCTCAAAGTCTTTATTTTGCAAGAGCTTTCGCTGGAAGACGTCATCGCGATTCTAAAAAACGCTGTTAAAAACAAAGAGCGCGGACTGGGCGAGCTAGAGCTAGAGATAAACGATGATCAGCTGAGCCAAATTGCAACATACTCGTCGGGCGATGCACGCACCGCATTAGGTAGCTTAGAGCTATTAGCGTCTCTCATGAAAAGGCGCAATATTAAAGTCGCCACCGACGAACAAATTAAAGACGCAGTACAACAAGCCATTTTGAAGTACGACAAAACTGGCGAGAATCACTACAATTTGATTTCTGCATTGCACAAATCTATTCGCAACTCAGAATCAGATGCAAGTTTATATTGGCTTGCACGCATGCTTGAGGCGGGCGAAGACCCGATGTACATTGCGCGCCGCCTGGTGCGTTTTGCATCGGAAGACATTGGGTTGGCGCATCCACAGGCATTAGAGCAAGCAGTTGCTGCGATGAAAGCTGTAGAACTGATTGGCATGCCAGAAGGAAAATTGGCGCTGGCACAGTTGGTGGTTTTTCTTTCGTGTTGTCCAAAATCAAATTCGATTTATGTCGCTTACAATGCAGCCGCATCAGACGCGCAAAACACACTTCAGCATCCAGTTCCATTCCATCTACGAAACGCGCCCACAAAGCTGATGAAAGAAGTTGGATATGGGCAGGGCTACAAATACGCCCATGATTACAAAGATGCAAAAACAGATATGAGCTGCCTACCCGAAGGCTTAGCCGGAACTGTTTATTACGAACCAACAAATCGCGGATTCGAAGGCAAAATCAAATCAGCCAAACAGAAAGACGACTAAATGCGGGTCCCCAAAAATTCAATGAGGTCGGAGTTAGGATCCGACCTCACTGAAGCACATAAACGAACAGAACCGGGAAGAAAAACTTTTGGACTTTTGAATAGCCGCGGAGGAAGCGATACTTCAGCAACAGCATCGCTTCGTCCGCAGCTACTCACTCATTTTGCTGGGAAGAATAAATGCCACCAGCGGCGACTCTTTAACTTGTTGAGCTCTTCTTTAGAATCACTCAAAAGTCTTGCGAGTCTTGTATTTTCGGACTCATTTACTGTAACTATTTCCTCAAGAAAATCGCGCTCTTTCTTTACTTTAGAAAGTGCATTCATTAGATGCTTTCGCTCTTCTTCGACTTCCTCTTTATTCAAACTGCTAGCCTGAACTTGCACGAGCTTTTCTTCTAGCTCGGGAATTCGTTGTAAACCATAATATTGTGAAATAACAAGCTGCTTGAGACCAACCAACTCATCACGACTCTCAGCAAGTGCACCCTGCAGCGCAATTACTCGTCTTTGAAGGTATGCTAACTCATCGGCATGCTTCGCTTTAGCTTGCAATTCTGCGCTGCGATGAATAATATTGAGAACCTGGCGTTTTGCACGTTGCTCTTTTGCCTTTCGTGCGCGACCATCGAGGCCTTCTGCCACCGTCTCTGATGCCCAATTAAAGAGCTCGTCTAATCCCGAAACAGCCACTGCATCATCGTGACTGTCGATTGGACCGAAGTATAATTCTGCTCGCTGACTTTCCACAGGCGTGCTCCTTTTCTGACCGATATCATAGCCGCAAGTTTCAAAATTCACAAACATTTTTTTTATTTGGCACCATAGCTAGTGCCAAAGATCCCGAAATCGGCACCAGCAGATCGATTCACCACAGGCGGTGCTGCCAAGGGGGCAAAGAGCGACCCACCGCCAATATTTCCAACTCAATTCAGCAAGATCCTTTGATCATGCGGAAGAACACGCACCACAGGTAGTATTGATACCAGCACCGGTGACCTTGTCAGGATCTTAGACCAAAGATAAAAATTCGCAGATCTTAGCGCTTGGCAGCCCGCTCTTTCATAAGCGACGCCACTGGTCGCCGGCTCTTTTATGCGCGAAGTCACGGGTCACCCGACTCAACTGTCGGTGCCGCCAGGAAGGGCAAGAAGTAGCACCAAGTTGGCGAGCTTTAGATGAATAAGGCGTCACCCAATTTTAAATTAGTATTGCCCCGGAGTAGGATAAGGCTCGTCTGGCGCAGGATAAGGCTTGTCGGGTGCAGGGTAAGGCTTGTCCGGCGCAGGATATGGCTTGTCCGGCGCAGGATATGGTTTATCGGGCGCCGGATAGGGTTGATCATTATGAGCTAAGCTATTTTTCAAATTCAGATCGGCCGCTCTAACTCGCTCACCAGATAGGCGCACTGCCAATTCTATCTTTTGGACCGGTAACGGCTCTGCCGCCAGTCGATTCGCCAGGCGCTCGGCAAATTCAATCTTATGCACAGGTAACGCAGAGAGTGGATTTTCCTGCCACTTCGCGAATGGTTTAGCTGGATTGACTAAGCCTTCCGACTGAACTTCTGAAGATTTTAGCGAGCCCCATGCTTTCGAACCGAAACCCACAGCCGAAGAACCCATCAGACCGCCAACAGCCAATACAGGGTAATCGAAGCAAGCTGTTCCCAGGTAACTAGCCACAGTTGAACGGTTTTGAAGATAATGATCAGGGTTAATCATTGTATCGCCAACCGCCTCAGCAGTTGGCACAAGGCGCCTGGCGCCATCGCACACAGCAAGAATCTTGAGCGCCTGCGTACCAATTTGCGCGGCCCCTCTCCATCGACCGCCGGCAAGTGTCATGGCATTCAGCCCTGCACCCACAGCTGCCGCACCGACAAGCTCCAGCGCAGCTAAGCTCGGGGTTTCTTGCGCATGATTTAATCGGTTGAGAAAACCATCCTTGATACCACCACCAATTAAATAGGCTTCGCGGCTCAAAAGCGTTTGAGGCAATTCCGCTTCGTCTTTGAGCAGAGCCCGCTTCTCTTTTGCTTGAGGAAGAGCCAAAAATTCAGGCATAACAAATCTCCAAAAACCATGCAAAATTCTCGAGCCAATTCTGCGCCAAAAGCAAGACCACAGCTAATCTCGATGAACACCAAAACAGACAGCAGCTAAGCTCGCCGTTAATCAAAATACACAACGCAGGCACTGCGGCAAGATATGCCAGACACAATGCTGCGGCAAAATATGCAAGACACGATGCTGCCTAAGCAGCAAAAGAATACGAATAATCAGCTACCGTCTTGTGGTCCTGATGGCCCTTCGAGAAAGCGCCAGTTTGGACATGACGTTTGAATTTTGGCACAACGCGCCACAGGAAACATTTTGCCGCGTTTCCGGCTCGCCGTATTTTTGAAATATTTGAAAACCGTTCGAAAAGAGTTTGCTTGGCTAGATGACTCAATCGTTTGGTTGGATGACTCAATCGTTTGATCGAGCTCATCAGCTGAACAACGACGTCCTATTTCTTCCATAAAATTCTATGTGCTCCAAAAAATCCGTCCCATGGAAGCACAACCAATTCGATTCCAAAATTCTCCAATTGAAGCCATACCCTGTAAATGGTGGAAATACGTTATCACTTGAATCCTTAACTTGCTGGATTGAACTCACAAAGAAGATCGGGTTGTAGCCTCCCGAAAAGGGGGAACCAAGGCAACACCGTGGGACTAAGCTACTTAATTTTATTTGGCGATAAAGAGTGAAACAAATGATATAACGCTGTTTCCTGCATTATGTGCTAGCACGGCAGGCCAGATGCTGCCCCATCGATATCTTATCCAGCACATCGCAAAAGAAAAAACAATCAAGTCAATCCAAGCAAGAATGTCTGTGCTGCACTGTATGTGCCATTGTTTGTCCACCACCATCAGGTGACCCAAGGTGAAGAACAGAGCGCTGAGTATGCTGCCCCACCCAACCTGCACCTTAAAAATCTGCCACGGACAACCCAGGTACTTATCTAGAATGAAAAGCATCAAGCCTCGATAGAGCGCCTCTTCCTGGAGACCAGGCATAGTTAACTCAAACAGCAAAGTCTCTGCTGTTGATTTAGTGAGTTCAGGCAAACTCATAATAAGGTCTGGCAGACAAATAATTGTGCCAATGAGAAAAGCCCAGAGAAAAGCCATTTTTCGAGACGGCAAAGCGAAGCCGCATTCGCGAAAGTTGTAAGACGCAGCCTTACACCAGAGCAGGCTGAGTGCAAAAGATGCCAGCTTCTGCATCCAGTTATATTTCAATGTAGCAAAAAAGCCAATGCTGGGAGAATATATGATCGCAAGCTGCATCAAGCCAAGTAAAACCGCGAGCCCAGCTGCAACGCATATGTTTTTAGATCTTCTGGTCAACCCGACTAACAACAACGGGCCAAAAACAATGGCCAACTCAATTGCGCTCCCAGCCATTCCTCTTGCAAAATCTGGATTTGCCATCTCACCGCCGCCACTTGCCTCGCTTAGTATATAGCCTGCAGCAAAAAAGCGAACAAGGCTGATAATCGCAAAGCCTAAGATTCAATTTGGCGTGTGCAAGTCTTTGCCTTCATTCGTCACCTGAAGCAAGCGGAGGTAAGCTCGATTGGTATCAGCATATTGTGAGCTTGCTATACCATACACTTTCGCTCGCACTGCTAGAGCCTTCAGATAGAATGATTTTGAAGCCGCAAATTCTCCACGCTCACGCAAAACGGTAGCGAGCGCTGTGTAGCCTCTTCCTGTGCGCGGTCCTATTAAGATAGCCTTGCGATAAAATTTCTCGGCTGATGCCAAATCATTTTTACGCACATAGAAATCGCCCAGGTCAGCGTAAATTGCCGAAGCAAGATCACTTTCAGGACCACATAATTTCAGCCGAATTGATAACACCTCTTTGTACAGAGGTTCTGCCCGCGCAAAATCTTTGTTTTCCACTAGAGCACCTGCAAGCACTTCAAGACTAATTGCAGGATGCATGCCCACCCAATAAGTGGCAGGCAGCAGCATATACAATTTTGCCGAATGCGCATACTCCCCAGCAATCGAAAGACCCAATGCGGAAAAATCCATCAGACCCAAAAGGAGCACAACTGAGAAGAAACCGATTTTGCAATAATTCATAGCGTCCTGAATTTTTTGCCAGGCGCATTTTATTGACTCTGGAATTTTCTGCAAAATAATCGGTGGAATACTAAATATGTTAGAGCGAAAAATAAGCACCGATATAACGAGTCCAACAAACTCGGCAACCACGGCAAGCGCAAGCTGCGCTGACGGGCAGGCACACAAATAAACAACGCAATAGCAAACAAAAAGCGCCCCTAAGACATACCGGAGGACAGCGCTAAGTGTTTCAAGCTTGATTGAAGTAGACGTGCTCATAATCTAACTGCTCGCGAAGAAGAGCCAGCATTATGCTCATCTGCAGACAAATAACAAGCTATCAATTGGACTAAAGGGGGGAAACTGCCATAAATACTGTAAGTATTCGACCAACACCGTTCAAGAAAATGCGTAGGGGCGACGCCATGGATACTGCTGGCGAACTAAAATGGAGCCGAATCAAGT
>CAZJLR010000132.1:0-8764 GCA_964546815.1 uncultured Candidatus Obscuribacterales bacterium
CTTCGGGAAGCTATTGGCGAAGAAGCAGGCAAGGATGCCTGCGCCCCCAGGTGGTACCCCGCCACGACTGTTCAAAGTACTTACTTCTGCACCCTGCAAATCAGCACTTTAAGATATGACCCTTCCGGCGCCATCAAATTAATAGGGTGGTCGCTGCCATGTTGGAATGTGTCGAGAATTTGCACAGACTTTCCAGAAGTCCCCGCACTTTGTCTGATGCAATCTGTAAATTCATCAAGGCTGATGCTGCCGCTGCACGAGCAAAGCACCATTATCCCGCCCTCTTTTACCACTCGCACTCCAAGCGTCGTCATGCGCGCATAACCTTTGAGTGCCTTCTCTTTATCTTTGTGCGATTTTGCAAATGCCGGTGGGTCTAAAATGACGATATCGTATGTGGTGCCCGCTGATATTTGTTTTTCCAAAAAGGCAAACGCATCTGCGCAAATGAATTCATGCTTGCCTGCATCCAATCCGTTCAATTCAAAATTGCGCTTGCCTTGATCTAAAGCGGGCTGCGATTGATCCACATTTATCGTCTTCAATCTTTTCTTGCTGCTCTCTGCGTAAATCGAAAAGCTGCAAGTGTACGAGAAGCAATTGAGCATCGTCGCACCATCACCAAGCCGACTGGCAAACTTTGCCACCGCTTCGCGCTTGTCTCTTTGGTCTGTGAAAAATCCCGTTTTCTGCCCCGAGATGGCATCAACATAAAACGACCTGCCGTTTTCCTTCACAACAATGTCGCCCTTGAGCTCGCCCTTTACAATGCGTGGCGCCTCGGTTTCAAGCCCCTCACGATGACGCGCCGAAGCATCATTGCGCACCACAATTGTCTGCGGATTTACCTCAGCGATTAACGCCTCAACAAACAAATCGAGCAACCCATCTGCCCCTGCGGTGTGACATTGAACCACCGCAACACCCGCATAATAATCAACAATAAACCCAGGCAAAAAATCGCCCTCAGCATTCACCAACCTGAATACATTCGTGCTTTCAAAATCTATCGACTCTCGACGTAATTCCCAGGCAGACTTTATGCGCTTCGCCAGAAAATCCTTGTCTATCGCCTGCCCCGACTCGCGGCTGAGCACACGCACCGCTATGTCGCAGTTGGGGTTGTAATATCCCGTCGCCACAAATTTGCCGTCGCAATCAAGCAAGCTAACAAGCGCGCCAGGCGCGACTTTGCCCGGCGCCTGCGAAATGCCGCCCGAGAAAAGCCATGGATGCCCGCGCCGCACGTGCCATTCTCGCCCTTTCTTTATTGATACATTCGGTCTATCTGATTTCACGGCGCCCCCGAAAAGCATAAATTGTAATGCAGTCTTGCGCCGGAAGCTCGCGACTTAACAATTTCGGTTGATTCCGTCAGTTGAAGGATGCAAGATCCTCTTTGGATCTGATGGCAAGCCCGCCCGAGATGGGCAATATTAGTAGTGTCATGATACTCATGAACGTAGGAATCCCGACCCCGGTTGCAGTTGCGGCACCCGGGGTCACTTTTTGCTATCATATAGCGACGTCGGCGTTAAACAGAAGGTTCACATGGGCTTCTTAGACTTTTTGAACAAAAAATCAATCGCAAAACCCAACAATGTCGAAAGCGATGAGTTGCGGCAAGAAATATTCGAATCAATCGATCGCAACAACATGGTTGAGTTCGAAATACTTTGCCAGGAAAACGAAGCTCACATCATCAAAGCTTTTCCGGAGTGGAAGAAAGCACCAGAGTCTGTGCGCGCCGACAAAGAGCAAATGAAGAAATACGCGTACTGCCTGATGGTAATCGCATCATATTTCCAAAAGCAACGCAATCGCGGCGAACTCATGACCATGCTTACAGGCATTGACGATTCTGAGTACAGCCGCAAATGGCAAGATTCCCTTGGGCAGTGCCGCGCGCTGATGCAACAATTCAAATTCGACGAAGCGCTTCCCATGCTAGAACAATGTCTGGAACTCGCAAGCGGAGTCTCTGGCGCGGGAGTCGATAAATTTCTCCCACTCACACTAGGTTTCCTCGGCGAATGCTACTTCCATTGTGCCAACACCGAGAAGGCTTCAGAGTACATAAACAAAGCGCTTGAGTGCACCACCATGCAAGGCGATACCGAAGCCAGTTTGGCTTACATGTCAAACTTGTATGAAGTCAATCGATATGCAGGCGACTCAGCGAAAGCAGCCGAAATTGCTGAGGCAATTGCAAGCAAAGAATATGATCGTGGTGAGTTGGTTTTAGCAAGCAACTGGCGCCACCAAGCCAGAGCTGTAGCTGCTGGCGAGCCGCTTCACCGCATGACTTTGCGTGTAGGCGATGAATTTTTTGAGATGAACGAAATTCCTGTGGTTTCCGGTGAACCAGTTGAATTCATCTACGTTCGAAATCGAATTGAACTTGTTCGCTGCTCGGCCAAGTGTCATGAGGCTCGTCAACTCGCACAGAATGGCAAGTTTGATGAGTGCCTGGCTGCGCTCGAGGAAGCTAAAGCATTTGATAAATATAGTGGGCAACCATACTATCTTTCTGCTGCAATCAAATTGGCTGGGCGCTATTACATCAAAGCCGTTGAAGACTTCCAGAAAGTTGAAGAGCTCTGCCCCGGCTATGAAACTTCACGCTCAGACTTGTGGCTTGCTCAGCAATTGCATGAAAATAAAATGGCACATGACGCCACTTTGGTGGTTTTCGAAGCGACCAACGAGGCTACGCCCATTGACGAGCGCATCAAAAAGTGCGAGGAAATGATTGCAAAATATCCAAACTATGGCGAAGCATATTTCCAGTTAGGAAAATTGCTGATTAGCCATAAGCGCTCTGATAAAGCCCTCGAAGCATTCGAGAAAGGCATAGAAGTTGCTGAAGACGAAGACGTAAAATCTCGTTTGCTGCGCGATGCAGTCATCATCATGGACAACATGGATACGAAACGCAAATATCTCGAGCTTGCAATCACTTTGCCTAAAGGCAATATTTTGGCGCAAGCGATGTGCCACTATCTGTTGCGCCAGTTAGATGATTACGAGACTTCCGCGTAATCGGAACCTGCGCAAATTCCAACTCCAGTTAAGTTAGGGATTTCGTGATCAAAATTATGCTTTCGCGGATCGGTTGGTCGTATTCACTTATACTTGGAATGCGTAATGGGATTCCCCTGTTCATGAAACATGAAGTTGGATTCTGCGGTTCGTGGGATCCGTGATCTCATTCGCCTGTTAGCAAATTTTGCGATCGGATTTATGAGTGCTACGAACGCTACTCAATTTCCAATTCAATCTTAAGTTTGCGATTTGACGCAACCGGCTTATCATCAACAGTCGCAGGCTTAAACTTCCATTTTTTCAGCGTTTTCAAAATCAGTTTATCGATATCTTCATTGCCGGTGGTATCAAGCAACTTTACCGTAAATTCGCCTTTTGCATCGATGCTAAAACGCGCAGTGCAAGTCGTTTTGAATGCCTCATCGTTATATTCAGATGGAATCTCCGGCTTTGGTGATTCAATTACTTTTGCATCGACAAGTTTTGATTCTTCTTGTGTGCCAATTGAATATTCCTTCGCTTGCCCGCCAATGGGAAAGGAAAGTGCGCAGCAAAGAGTGAGCAGCAAAATTTTGATACGCATCGGAGAGCGTCCTAAATGAAAACGATTATCATTATTCTAGCACGCACGAAGTTGCAAAGAAGAGTTTCCGTGACAAATTAATCTCTGCCTACAAAGCCCTGGCCGCCGCAGCCACAGTGTCTGTAAGTGGAATGTCAACAACTTGCCGTTGTCCTGTTGGCAATACAAGGTTCGCTTTCAAAATGGTCTTGCCATCTATGTTGAGCAAGCGACCAGTTTTGATATCGCCGATGACTTTTTCGCCATTCATGATTTGCAGCCCGACAATGTCCTTAACCGAAACCATGTCGTCGCAAAGTTTGCTAGCAAATCCGAACTTCTGATTTGCTTTGATAGAAACGCCGTTGCCGATATCAGAAATCGAAATTGGCTTCGCCAGCTCAGCATCCATGCGATCGAAGCCGTCTGAATCTTTGGGCGAAACTCGAACATTGGTCAGCACCTTACCCAGTGGCGACAATGCTGATTTGACGAAGAGTCCTGTGTCATCAGCACTATCAGATGGCAGATGCTGATTTACATAATCACTAACTTTAGCCATTGCAGAACTGAGCTTGACGCCAACCTCGCCCCAGGGCGACTTGCCTGCTGCCGGAGCTTCTTCCAGCCCGCCAATTTTGAAATTCCCGAGAATCTTGTCAGCTGCACTGTTTGTGCCATTGTTCTGGTAAGTCGGCAGCCTATCGAGCGCGGGCATTCCTGTGCCACCATGCGTATCAATGGCTGGCGGAAGTCTGTCCGACCCGCCCCATGGAGAGTCATTCGACTTTGGGTTTAAGAAATCAAAATCTCCGGGCATCTTTCAAAGTTCCTGCTTGCTCTGACTACCGTTCTGACAGCGTTCCCTTCAGCTATCTATAGAGTCTATACGGTCATTCTTGATTTTGGACATCAATTATATGAATTCTTTAATCACGCCAATGGTACAGCCTTTTGGGTCGCGTGTATCCCCTCTACAGGCATGTGCGCACGCCTTGGCAATACATTTAATGCTGAACTGCCGCCCACCGTTATTGCATCAAATTTCATCCCCTCAGGGGGGGGAGCAACACCTTGGTCTCACCATTCGCGCATCAGGATTTATGCACTCTGCTGAAGCAACGCATTAGTCTCTCCGTTCGCGAATCAGGATTTACGCCCTCTGGTGGAACAAAGCTTTTGTCTCACCAATCGCGCACGCCCTTCCTTCCGTGAGCAAAGCCTCTGGCTCGCCCTTAATTTTTAGCGGCAATCTGAACTTGTTGCTTGCTCTCTGCAAGTTCTTTGACAAACAAAACTCTCGCCTTCATTTTCGGCGCAGCAAATGCATCAACCAATTTCTGCGGAATCGGCGCGTTCAACTTCAAATGATTTGATAGCTCAAGTGTGGTCGATTTCTCGTCTGCCGACGGAATCAATTCCCAGCTGCCCTCAAACTCCGCGAGTCTATCTGATTTCAAAAGAATAAAATCGATGCGCTTCTGATTTTGCTCATCCACTCTCATCACGCACGTGGTCGCGCCAAATATAGGAATGGAATGATATTTTTGCTCGACAGTTTTTTGACATTCGTTTATTTGAGTGATTTTGCTGTATTGCACATCCGGGTCTGCAAGCCTGTTTTCACGCACAGCTTCCCACACGTATTTCGGTGTCGCATTTATTTTGATGCGAACTTTCAATGCTTTGTGACCATACTGATTTTTCATCGATGTCACAGCCGGAATCGTCTCATCTACCTTTGACTCAGCACAAGGCGACTCGGCAAAGACTGAAATTTGGGAGGTCGAGAGAACAAAAGCTAATCCCGCTACCCGAACCATGGCTTTTGTTCTATTCATTAAACTACCTGATTAAGCATATCGAATAACGCAGCGGGCTTTTGCCGGCTGCGCTTGAGTGAATGTGTGTATCGGGATACACCTGGACGACAATATACAATTTTATTGTGGCAGTCTCATGACATCGAGCCAAGTAATGTCGGGTAGAATAGTTCAATCAAAAGACAAGCCGCTTTTCGAGCTGCTACTTTGCTTTGTTGTGGAGAGAAATGACTACATTACCAATAGCCGTAGCTCTTACTGCATTGTGCACATGCGTAGCTATTGCCGCGCAGATGTTCATCAAAAGAACTGTTCATCATGATGTGCTTGAAGAGCATACCGGCATTGTTGACCCTCTTTTGGGTGTCGTCGGAACGCTCTTTTCTGTATTGCTCGGATTTTTGGTTGCCGGTGCGATGGATCGCTATCACGATACAGTCACAACTGTAGATCTTGAGGCAAATTCAGTCGCCGACGTATTCCGCATTTCGCGTGGATTGAAGCATGACGATCGCATTCGTCTTCGGGGCTTATGTCGCGAGTATACAGACGTCGTGCTGTTCACTGAATGGCAAATGATGGAGCATCAAAAGACTTCACCGCAAGCGCAAGATGTTTATCAAAAGATGTGGGAAGCCGTTTTATCTATTGAACCTGGCGATGATATGCGCATAAGCAATATGCAGAATTCATTGCTAACGTCGATGGAGCAGCTTGGCGAAAATCGCCGCTTGCGTGTGGTTGTTTCTCAGCATGGTTTGTCGCCTGTGCAATGGTTTGTCATCGCCCTTGGTGCTGCAATAACAGTGTTGTTCACTCTCTTTTTTCCGATGAAGAAAGTTGGATTTCAGGTCTTCCTTACTATCTTGATCACAGTGAGTCTTGGGCTGAACGTTTGGCTAATGGCGGCTTACAGCACCCCGTTTGCCGGAGAGCTGAAAATCAAACCCTACATGTTTGAACTCTTGCGTGACCAGACCTTTCCTATGCCAGATACTCCTGCTCGTTATCTGCAAGAGAAAGAAATTGAGAGAGATAATGAAAATGCAGAAAAGGAAGATAAAGCTGAGGCAGATGCATCCGCCGCAGACAAAGCAGACGCAGATTCAACTAGTGGAGGCAAAGCCGATGCTGGCAACGCTGATGCTGGCAGAGCAAGCTCCGCCAAGTCCGGCAAGACTGAAAAGTCCGCCACAGTTGAAGAAGGCGTAACCAAAGAAGGATTCACTACAACAAACCCGGAGGTGGCAAAGTGATGTTTTTCCATTCATTGCCACTGATAGTAATCCTTGCGCTCGTGATTATTTTCACTTCTGTCGGCTTGCAGATATTTGTGAATAAGGCGTTCAAGCTGAATTTACTTTCGGACCATGCAAGTGTGATTGATCCTCTTTTGGGTGTAGTCGGAACACTCTTTTCTGTGTTGCTCGGGTTTATGGTTGGTGGCGCGATGGACCGCTATCACGATGCCACGGTCAATGTTGACCTTGAAGCTAATTCCATTATTGATGTGTTTCGTTTGGCTCAAGGATATGAGGAGCATGACAGAAAACTTGTTCGCGGACTTTGCCGTTCGTATGTCAACAATGTTGTGAATCTCGAATGGAATCAGATGGCGAATCAAAAATCGCCTGACGGTGCGTTTGACTCATACCAGCGATTATGGGAAGCGACACTTGCTGTGCAACCAGGAGACGACGAACGCATTAGCAATATTCAGCAAACGTCGATAGACGCAATGAAAAATCTCGGCGAAAACCGTCGCCTTCGCGCTGTGACATCTATGCACGGGCTCACCTTCGCACAATGGCTTGTTATCGGTGTCGGTGCAGCAATCACTGTGATGTTTACTCTTTTCTTTCCAATGCGAAGTCCAAAGTTTCACAACTTTCTAACAGGGCTGGTGGCAGTGAGTTTGGGGCTAAACATCTGGTTGCTGGCGGCTTACAGTACACCATTTACTGGCGAGTTGCAGATTCAACCGTACATGTTTACGTACAATGCGACTGCTGCATTCAAAGCATCTGATGATGCTCCACGCTTTATGAAAAAGAGTGCAGCAGCTAAAGCGAAAAGCGCAAGCGATGATGAGGCAAATACATCGTCCGCCAAAGGCACTAAGAGTGCGGCGGGAACCAGTACAAAAGATGCCGCTAAAAGCTCTAAAGCTTCAGCCCAGAAAAATGCGAAGGACGATGACGACTAAGCGTTCTTCTTTTTCTTGCCTTGCTTTTGGATGAACTTATAGACTTTGCGTCTTACGTCATCTAATTTTTTCGTGTCTTGCTGAATGTTGCTCGCTTCATGCCCAATCGCGCCGCAGTCATATGGCTTAGCTTGGGTAAGTGTTTCGAGCTTTTGCAATGAGCTGCTTACGTCGTTTACGAGGTTTGTCCATTTGTCGAAATCTGGTTGCAAATCTTTTCTTTCGTCGTCTGAAATGTCGAGCCGTCTGCGACCTTCTTCAAACTCATCGGTGTCTGACTTGAGCAATTGAATAATTGGTCGCATCTGAGTCATTGCCATATCGACACGTGCTTTCTTCGGGCTAGGACCAGCGCCTGTCGGTGTGAAACCTACTGGGATGTTGATGATCATTCCTCGTCCGACTACTTCTGGTTGCGTCATGATTGTGACTGGCTGAATCGTGACTTCATCATATAAACTGCCTGAAGCCTTGATGATATTTTTCAAGTCAAGCCCCAGGTCGCGCAGCATTTGCAAGTTCAACTCAACTATTTGAACACCGGCTTGCAACGCTTGACTCGATGCCGGGGAAGAATTATTGCTGCTGGCTGCAGCCGCACCAGTTGCGGCGCCACTTGCGCCACCGGTTGATGCTGCATTTGCACCACCAGCTGCTGTACCTGCACCCGCAGCGCTTGAACCTGCGCCAGCAGCGCTTGAACCTGCGCCGGCAGCGCTTGAACCTGCGCCGGTAGCTGCTGAACCTGCACCACCTGCAGTGGCGTTGGAATCTGCCGCCATAGAGGCTCCGCTATGCAAAAACAAAAATGCTGTTCCAAGAACTGCAACACCAATTCTTTTAAGAGCAAATCTCTTCGATTGTTTTTTCATGTCCATCCTGCCTCTTGTCGACCGCAAATACCGTTCATACACATGTTACAGCCCTTGGCAGCACGTATTAACTGTCAAGAATAACTGTCCGAGACCCTACCGTTCGCGTTCTATTTTCGCGTCCTATTGTAGGGGCGACGCCATGCGTCGCCCGGAAGTTAAGCTGGAGTGCTCGCTTAGACAGGTTTGCTCTATAAAATAGCGGGCGACGCATGGCGTCGCCCCTACGTGTGACAAGCATGTTCAATGTCTAGGA
>CAZJLR010000133.1:0-8761 GCA_964546815.1 uncultured Candidatus Obscuribacterales bacterium
GTGCCGGCTTTGCTAAACATTCGAGTTCGCCAGCAGTATCCATGGCGTCGCCCCTACAAAATTGGATACATACAGCCTTGGAAATAAGCAGGCAAGATTAAATTCCCCGGAAAGATCTGCAAATGCGGGAAAATTCGACCTTTCGTGGATATATGTATATGACAGATGTGGGTCCTGGGCGTTCATTTTTAAAGTAGAACTTTCCAATTCCACGCATATGTCACCATCGATGCCTAATATTGTGCAGGGTTTCTCCCGGCAGAATTAATATGTCATTTCGACTTACATGTAGAAAAGCACATTGACTCTCGCCTGGCAAAGCACAAAATAGACTCAAGTTACTATTGGGAAAATTGTGCCCGTTCGCGTCCGATCCGTTTTAAGTGTAGTCGGTAAGAGGTTAATGCAAGATGAGTGGCGGCGAAAAGAAAATCGAGAACACTGAGAAGCATATTGAAAATAACCAGCCAGCTGCAAGAGACACAAGCGGCGATGCCATTAAGACTCTGCCTGATGCCCAAAAGCAGGAACGCGAAGCCAATGACACAAAGTTGCAAGAACGCTTGCGCTCAGAGAAAAACGCGTCAGAAGCCAAAGATGCTGGCTATGCTGCCGCCGGAACGCCAGAAAAAATAGGCAAACAGCTTTTGGCGACAATGGAAAAGCCGAAAGACCCGACTTTAAAAAACGAGGGCGACAAACTTAGTTTTCAGACCAGCGACGGAAAAGGCATTTATAAGGGCCCGGATTTTCTGGGCAAGCAGCCCAACGATGGCGGCGTAAAACCAGCAGAGACCTTGAAAGTCGGCGACAATCCTCTTAAACCGACCGAAGCAAAAAGCGAAAAAGGCAAGCCCGGTGACAACAGCGTACGCGAAGTCAACCCAGCAACAGACAATCCAAAAGCAGTCGCAGAGCGCTATGACAAAATGGTTGACGGCCTCAATTTGAAGCCTTCTGAATCCGCGCGTCTCAAGAAAGAATTTACCGACAATATGGCGAAGATGCAAGAACGCTTCAAGGGACAAGACCTTAGCGAAGTGATGCGCTCAGCCAACCTTATGATGGACAAAGACAATCACTTGCTCAACGACAGAAACCGAGTAAATGATGTTTCTGGTTTGGTTGCACGCGGCGCAGACCCAGAGAAAGCCAATCGCCAGGGCGCCAACCCAACTTGCGCACTTACATCAGAATCTAGAGTTGCTCAAGAAAGAGATTTCAAAGAATGGGCGAACGCCATGGGCTCTGCTGCAGCCAAAGGCGGCGCATGGATGGGCGGCAAAAACGGCACCGAACCAACATGGGTTGATGTTGACGCCAAAGGCACAAATCACGCCAACTTCACCGCAGACAACGAGTCATCATGGATGTACAGCAAAGACATCCACCAGACACAAGGCCACCGCGATTACACGGGACAAATCAGCGATGCATTGTATGGCGGCCAAATCTCTCAGATGGCCGGCAAACGCGACGGCAAAGACTATGTTTACGTTTCAGCCAATTCACAAATGGTTGACGGCGCTGCCAACAGAGGTCAGGACAACGCCGGCAACACCATGATGGAACGTGCCAAAGACGGTACGCTCAGACAATCGATGGATGGCAAGCAGCCAGCTGACGCCCCGCCGACGACACCAGATATGGTGGCGAAGATGAACCATGCCAACGGCACAGGCGGCATATTTGTTCAAGCGAATATGGCCGACAAATATCGCGACAAAGACGGCAAATTGCCTGATGGAATGAATTCGTTCACTGACGCAGCCGACCTGAGAAAACAGCTAAAAGACCACCCGGGCCAAGAATTCCAAATCCTCACCAATGGCGTCATGGTTGCCGGCAAAGAAGGACACGGACTGCACGCGCAAACGGTTAAATACACAGAACCAACTGCCGAACAAGCGAAACAAGGCAAAGACGGCAATCTGGTATTTGGAAACAATTGGGAAGATAAGGCTAATAACAAGGTCTACAGCGATGACTTTGTAAACAAGTTCACCAACCCGAAAGAATGGAACAACTACCAACCAAGCCACTTCCATCAAGATGGCTCACCAGATTGGCACAGAGAAAAAATCGGCCCCAACACCACCAACGTCGACGCCGGCGGCACAAAGATGGACAAGTCGGAAGACGCTAAGAAGAAATCCGACCAAGATAAAGACGAAGAAGACAAGGCTGCTAAACAAAGAGAGAAAAACGAAAAAGATCAGCAAGAAAAAAATAACAAGGATAAAAATCAAAAACACGCAGCAGCTCAAGCACTGCATGCTCAGCAAAGGGCTGAATACGATGCAAGACAAAAAGCATTCGAAGCTGCAAAAGCAAGCGGACAAATACCGAAAGATGCACAATTCGGAGAAGCACCTCCGCCTGACGTTTCAGATGCTTGAGGTCATGGGTCTATAATTTAGAGCATGCACATTTAAATGCAGGAGTAAAATATGCCGACCCAAATCAGGGGCGTAATCAAATCTTTGCAGGTACCAAAAGCATTCTCTAGAGATAGCGAAGAAATCAGCGGCAGAGGTCGAGACAGCTGGATATTGAAGTATCAGCTTCCCGATAGCGCATATCCAGAAATATGCCAGCGCTACGTTGGCTTTCCATTAATCGGAGACAGCGGAGAACCTTTTCGCGCATCGTTAGCGAAAGGACCACATTTGGTTTTCGCTATCGATGATGCAAATTATTCAGGAGAGGAGCAAGTCGAAACAGTTTCCGATCTTGGACCTGCGCTGGGAAATTCAGGCAACAATCAAATTTTCAGCCGCAACGGTGCACCGGGATTTCACCTTGAAAGAATGGAAGTTCGCGAGATAAACAAGCGCAATGTGCTCAATGTTAGAGGCTATTTTCATTCGCATTCGAAAGAACCTCAGGTTTACATCAACTGTATTTTCATCGATGCAAACCCTGCGGAAGAACCATGCAGAGTGGAAGAATGCTATCTTCAATCATTTCCCAAAGAATCATTCGAAGAATACAATCCTGATTTTGAAAGAATGTTAGCGTCAATCACATGGGCTAATTGAGCCGCAAAACTTGAACTCAACTCCAAACGACACTCTAAAGAAAGAACGTCCCACCATCTGCCAGGGCGCGATTCAAAGCATGGAATTGCCTGTCCGTTTTGAGCTTTCTAAAAGCAGTCTGAGCGGGCTTGGGATGAGCTGGCTTAAAAGCCTGCGAACAGCTGAAGACAAAGATGTGGAAATTGCATTCTTCTATCGAGGTTCTCCATGCAATGCTGGTGCCGTTGAAACCTTTCGGCTTTTGCTCAAAGCGGATATTGCCGTAGTTTTCGACTATCAAGATGAAGTTGTGAATGCCGACGTAGTAAATCAGCTTGGCACTGTTTTAGGAAATTGCAAAAACAATCAAATTAGCAACCGAAATATAGGAAACGCCGGACCACGCTTTTACCTGGAAAAGATACATGTGGTGCGCCTCAACAAAAGGCCGGTGATGTCGATTCAAGGCTATTTTCACGACCCCGACGGCGATATTCGAAATCATTTGATGGGCGTTTTTTTCGACGCATCACCAGACGACCCTGCACAATGCCGAATCGAGGAGTTGGTTTTCCAGGCACCGAATATAGACCTCTTCAACAAATACATGCCTGATTTTCTATCCGCCCTTCAAACCATCCACTGGTCATGACAGATCCGCGGATCTGTCATGAGAATCAAAACCCTGCACCTGCAGGGGCGACGCCATGCGTCGCCCGCCGTAAAACACCATACCAAAAGAAAAGGGCGACGCATGGCGTCGCCCCTACAAGAATCGCAGATCGCTCGCTCGTGGAGCTTAGCTCTTCAAAGCGGCGTTCAGGTTTTTGCCTTCGCGTTCTTTGAATTTGACGTTTACGTTTAGTCTTTCGACGTGTTGTTCGATTGTCTTGCCACCCTGTTTTACTGGGTGCTCTTTCAAGAACTGCAGCACGTCTTTTTCCATTTGCGGACAAACTAACGCGGTGATGCCTTCAAGCATGCGAGCAATCGAGTTGTCTGGGAACTTGGTCATGATGTAATCCCAAGAATTAGTCATGTGTTCCCATGCCAGCTTGCGTCCGTGCACGTTCATCATTACCATACGCAACAGGTATGGTGCGTTTTGTGTGCGCACGTCTCCGCTTGTGGTTCTTTCCAAAGTTTGCTTTAGAAGATCCTCTTGCCTGAATTGCGATTGCGCAAACAAATAGCGCTCGTCATCTTGTGGGGTTTTTGCTCCTTTCCATTTAGCAACAAACTCGTCATAACGAGCCTTGTCGCCGCAGGCAGCAAGCACACTCACGAGAGCCGGCACTACGTTAGGATCAACCGACTTAGCATCTGCTAGATATTTACCGTAGAACTCAGCAGCTTTCTTTTGAGTTTCGGCACAATTTCCAACTGTTCCAAGAGTTGAAATTAGCGTTCCACGCAATTGACCAGTGAGCTGGTCTTCCTTCGCGGCTGGCTGCCAGCCAAGTTTGGCTAGAGCAGGTCCAACAACTTTGCGGGTGTATTCCTCGAGCACTGGGCGGTCGTTTGCATCAATCACTCGGTCCAAATAAGCAAGCGAGCTTGTGATTATTTGCCAGACATTTTTATCTGTTTCGTCTTTGAGAATTGGAATCATCTTCAAATAATCGGAGACGCTGGTCATACCAGATACAACCATTGCCCATGTATCGTTGACCAGGTTGAATCTTTCAATTGCGCTCAATTTGTCGAACAAATTGTCGCTTAATTTCTTCAACAAATCACCGGCATAGCGAACACGATAGAAACCGTGCCCACCGGCATTTACAACGACATACTCAAGTGCATCTTGCAATTCGATAGTGGTTGATTCTTGATCTAACAACAGCTTTTTACTTTCTTTGCCTTTGGCAGTTTTCAGTTCAAGCATTACTGGAACATGGAACAACTGCTTTTCTGCACCAGCTTCGCTGAGGTAGAAGAAACGTTGCTGCGAAAGTGTCAACTTCTTGCCTGTAGCATCGACTTCAGCAGTAATTACCGGATGACCTTTCTGATAAATCCAGCTATCCATCAGCTTGCGCACGGGCTGCTTCGACACATGTTCGATTGCATCCCAGAGGTCGCTTGTTTCAGTGTTGGCAAACTGGTGCTTCATCAAGTAGTGACTTACACCTTTGCTGAATACATCAGCGCCGAGATATTGCTCTAACATGCGCAGCACCGAAGCGCCTTTTTCGTATGTCAAAACGTCAAACATTGCTTCGCATTCATGTGGGTGATGCACAGGAAACTCGATGGGACGTGTAGCCTTAAGACCGTCTGTGACAAAGGCTGCAGCGCGAGATGCGCCGAATGAATTCCAGCGTTTCCATTCTGGTTTGAACGAATCAACAGCAAGCATTTCTGCAAATGTCGCAAATGCTTCGTTCAGCCAAATACCATTCCACCAGCTCATTGTGGTGAGGTCGCCAAACCACATGTGAGCAATTTCGTGAGCAACGACATCGGCAATGCGCTCAAGGTCTGCATGCGAGGCTGAGCTTTCATCAACAAGAAGGGCGCTTTCACGGAATGTGACACAACCCAAATTTTCCATTGCACCAAATGCGAAGTCCGGAATTGCGATGAGGTCAAGCTTGTCACCAGCGTAAGGAACGCCGTAATAGCTCTCGAAGAAATTCAATGAATGCACACCGGCGTTCATCGCAAACTCAGTCAGGTGCTTTTTGCCTCTTACACAAAGAACGCGCACAGGAGTTTTACCTGCCATCACGGCTTCTGTGGCTTCAAAATCACCAATAACAAATGCCACCAAATAAGTAGACATTTTGATTGTTTCTTTGAATTCGACTTCTTTCTTGCCGTTGCCCAGACTCTTCTCGCCAACCATGCTGGCGTTTGAAACTGCAGTGAGCTTTTCATCGACAATCAAAGTTGTTTTGTAAGTAGCTTTGAAATCTGGTTCATCCCAGCAAGGAAATGCGCGACGCGCATCGGTTGCTTCAAACTGGGTTGTGGCGAGCACGCGCTTGTTGCCTTGCTCATCATTGTATGTGCTGCGGTAAAAACCATGAAGCTTGTCATTCAGTTCGCCGCTGTATTTGACATTGATGGTCCACTTGCCGGGCTTGAGAGCTTCCTTGAAATTCAATTTTAGTCTTTCGGAATCGACAATCAGACTATGTTCAGCATCGAGAGTCTTGCTGCCGTCTGAAGCCGAAGCGCTCTTGATGTTCAATTCAAGAGAGTTGAGCAAAATCTCGGAGACCGCTTCTTTCACATCAACGTGAATATTCACATCGCCTTCAAAAGTGAAGGCTTCCAGGTCGGGGCTGAGCTTAATCTCGTATTTACTGGGCACTACCGTGCGGGGCAGACGATATTCCAGAGTTTCAGGCTCAGCAACTGCTGACGATTGCTTTGACATTGCTGTCTCTCCTTGGATTTGGATTGCCAAAATGCTTCCTGGTGCAGCTTTCAATGCGCGCGCAAAGAAAGCCGGATTTTCAAGAAGACCGGTTTTGGCTGTCGAAAAAGAATGAAGCAGAGCTTACCATAAATAATGCCGTCGGTTTGCGCATTTAATGATGAAGCTGCGCCGAATTCGAATCTCGATGCCAAAAGACTTAGATTTAGCATCTTTATAAATATCTTCCGACGAAAAATTAAGTGCCGCCCAGCCCGGTAGTAGAATACAAAGTCATGATTTTCAAAGCCAGGCAAGCGTATACGCGTGTCAGCAACTCATTTTTCAGGTGGAAAAAACAATGGTTGAAGTACAAGTTTCCAAGGTGAAAACGTGGCAGCAATTGGCTAAACAGATGCGCGTCGATAGTATCCGCTGCACAACAGCTGCGGGTTCTGGTCACCCGACATCGTCAATGTCTGCCGCAGACGTAATGGCTGTCTTGATGGAGAATTACCTCCGCTATGATTTCGACAAGCCGGAATATCCAAACAACGATCGCCTAATTTTCTCCAAAGGACACGCTTGTCCTCTGCTCTACTCTTTCTACAAAGCCGCCGGCGCAATCAAAGACGAAGAATTGCTCAGCCTGCGCAAAATGGGCAGCCGTCTTGAAGGACACCCAATTCCGCAAGTATTGCCATGGGTCGACGTCGCAACCGGCTCATTGGGTCAAGGACTTCCGATGGCAGTTGGCATGGCGCTTGCAGCCAAGCTAGACAAACTTGACTATCGCACATGGGTATTGATGGGCGACAGCGAAACCGCAGAAGGCTCAGTATGGGAAGCATTCAACACAGCAAGCTTCTACAAACTCGACAACCTCACAGCCATCATCGACATGAATCGCCTTGGTCAACGCGGACCAACCGAATTGCAATGGGAATCTGATGTGTACGCTGCCAGAGCACGTGCATTCGGATGGCACGCCATCGAAGTCGACGGCCACAACGTTGAAGCAATCGACAAAGCATTGGCAGAAGCGGTCGGCGTGAAAGATCGCCCATGCGTCATCATCGCCAAAACCGAAAAAGGTCACGGCATTTCGTTGACAGCAAACAAAGAAAACTGGCATGGTAAGGCGCTGAGCAAAGACCAGGCTAAAGAAGCTATCGCAGAATTAGGCGGCGAAAGCAACCTGGTTGTGCCTGTACAAAAGCCAATCAGCACCAATTTCACAGCTGCGAAAATTTCAGGCAAAATGGCTGCTCCTAACTACAGCGCCAACTACGCAACCCGCGAAGCCTACGGCGACGGACTCAAGGCGCTAGGCGCAGTTCACCCAGAAATGGTTGTGCTCGACGCTGAAGTTTGCAATTCAACCTACTCAGACAAATTCCGCGATGCATTCCCAGATAGATTCTTCGAAATGTACATTGCCGAGCAACAAATGGTTGGCGCAGCAATCGGCTTTGGAGTTCGCGGCAAACGCGCTTTCGCATCAACATTTGCTGCTTTCCTCTCAAGAGCTTACGACTTCATTCGTATGGCAGCAGTATCGCGCGCAACAATGAGCCTTTGCGGCTCGCACGCAGGCGTTTCAATCGGTCAAGACGGTCCATCACAAATGGCACTGGAAGACCTCGCCATGATGCGCGCAGTTTTCGGCAGCACCGTTATCTACCCGTCAGACGCAGTTTGCGCATACCAGATGGTTGGCGCAATGGCTGAGCTTCCGGGCATTAGCTACATGCGCAGCACCCGCGAAAAAACTCCCATCCTATATAAGGCTGACGAGAAATTCGAAATTGGTGGCAGCAAAGTTCTGAAAAAATCAGATAGCGACAAAGCAACCCTGGTAGCAGCCGGTATCACGCTGCACGAAAGCATCAAAGCTTACGAAGAACTGAAAGCCGCTGGCATCAACGTTAGAGTAATCGACCTCTACTCGATCAAACCAATCGACAAGAAAACATTGATGCAAGCTGCCAAGGAAACCGGGCTTCTAATCACAGTTGAAGACCACTATCCAGAAGGCGGCATCGGCGACGCAGTTCTCGAAGCATTCGCAGACCAGAACGAAACTCTTCCACGTGTCGTCAAAATCGCCGTGCGCTCAATGCCAGGCTCCGCCAGCCCAGAAGAGCTGATGGACGCTGCGGGCATCAACGCTCGTCACATCGTTGACGCAGTGAAGAAGCACGTTAAATAAGCAAAGTAATTCGCTTGTTAGGAGGGGCAATGGCTTTCATTGCCCCTCTTCTTTTTGTGCCACTCGCCCACCGATTAGCCAGGACGCCTAGCGACTCCAGTCCCATGCACGCACTTGTAGGGGCGACGCCATGGATACTGCTGGCGAACTCGAATGTTTAGCGAA
>CAZJLR010000134.1:0-8466 GCA_964546815.1 uncultured Candidatus Obscuribacterales bacterium
GGAACGCTCTTAGCTCATATCATCGAACTTGATTCGGCTCCATTTTAGTTCGCCGGCAGTATCCATGGCGTCGCCCGTACCGATCTGTCTTCGGCGCAGGAGGTGTTCGCCAACAGCATCCCATTCGTCGCCCGTTGCTACAGCACGGTCTGGCTACATCCGCCCGGCTACGCATGGCGTCGCCCCCACAATCGGAGGGTGGGCACAGAGCAACGACAGCAATTAACGACAACCACTGACTTCCGCAGTCAGATTCTGCCCCCACCGCTGCCAGCCGTGTGCCCGTGGGGCGTGGGTCTGCGGACGTAAGTGGGTATAACTGTGTAAGTGAACCGATACATGTGGGCGCCAGTAGATTAAATATCTGTCGAAAAATACAGTTACGGGTGTATTATCAGATGGGCTGGTCTTGACAAAATCGGGTTACATTGGGAAGTCGAGGCCATGGCGGAAAACGACAAAAACAACTTCGAGGACGTGTCTCATCGTGAGCTGCGCGAAGATCTGGCTGCAGACTTCGAGGCAGACTTATGGGAAGACCCACGCGGTCCTGAAGCAAAAGATATCCACAAGCACGACCACGAAAGCAGCGAGCATCACACTGGCGGTCTTTCAGAATTCGTCGGCAGCCTTATGGACTCATATCAAAAAGGCGCAACTGAATCGTTAGCGCAGATTTCAAAGCTTCTTCCCACAGACATTCTCAGCAATGCCGCAAGAGCAGCAATTGGAGTGCCACCCGCTCCACAGGCAGTCGAAAAAGCTCAAAATTCTCAAAAGGCTGAGGGCTCCGCAAAAGATGCGGATAAAGCCGACCAGCTCGATGAATCAAGTGAAAAGAACAAAAATGCACAAGACAAAGACGGCTTGAAAGCTCTAAGCTCAAGCCTCGATGCGGTTGGCACTGCAGCCGCATTCGCTGTGAGCCCGTTGCTGGGGCTCTCTGTCATGACAGCAAAAGCCGAACCAGCAAAAGCAGCGACAACAACCGGTCAATTCAAAGACCTCAAGTTCAGCAACGGTCACGTAGAAGAAGTCACGACGCCTCATGGCACTTTCACTAAAGTTGGGCTAGATGAAAGCGGCAATCCAAAATACGAAGTCACAAAACCAGGAAAAGACGAGCCCGAGCCATTCAATGGCACAATCGCCATTTCCGATGGTAAGTTGCACATATCAAATGCTGAAACCGGCCAAAAGCACGAGTTTTCACCGAAGCCGAATGAATACAGTTCACTGCGAACTAACGAAGAAGGCAAAGTAGAACATCTTGAAACTGCTGATGTCAGCTACCGGTACCTTGGCTCATCAAACGGCAAAGACCAATACTTAGTGACGACTCCCAACGATCAAGAAGGGAAAGTATTAAACGGCAGCGTGCGAGTAGACAACGGCAAAGTTGTTGTAGCCGACCACGACAGCCAGACATCGCAAGTATTTCACGAGAAAGAAGCAACGCCGCAGTTCTCCTATCAAGCATTTCATGAGGCTGCAGCTTCTGTTGTTAGCAATGTAACGGATCAGGTCAATCAAGGCGCCAGCAGCGCATGGTCTACATTCAAAGATTGGTCTGAAAAGGCAGCACAACAAGCAGCCACACGCGACGCCAACAAATCAGATTCAAATTCAACACCAGAAAAAGAAAACATTGGCAATCGTCAAGACACTGTAAAAGCGGCTGTTCCTGAACTACAAAGCAATGAGGCAAAGCCCACAGAAAAGCCTGCAGCAGAGAGCACGCGCCAGGAAGCTGCTCTAAATCAGCTTGCAAGCCCAGCGCCATCAAAAGAATTGCCAGGCAATACCAACCTGGCAGCATTGCCAAATACAGAAGCAAAATTGAACACTCCCGAAGCTCAAGCTGCATTGCAAGGGGCGCAAGCGCCTAAAACAGCAGATTTGCTTACGACACGCACAGCTGATTTGAATCAGCCAGGCGCGACTAAGCTTGATTCAAATAGAGTATTCGACACTACTCCCAACCAGGCACTTGCCACCACCAATGGTGATAAGCAGAACAAAGCAGCTGAATTTGCACCAACAAACAACACTAACATCACAAACGTTAGAGATTTACCTGGACAGACGATGCCCAATTTACGTCAGTCAGACACAGCAGCTCTTTTGCCGCGCGGAACAACGGCAGATACAAGCGCACGCACCCCACGCACAGAGCTGCCATCAAATAACCAGAGCACAACGCCGGTTAAACCAGAAGCCGTATCTATTAATGGAACGAAAGCACAAGAGTCCGTCAAACTCGAACAGGCGCAAAACAACGAGCGGATTCAACGTAACGACAGCTCAAACAATCGCGTTGAATTCAGGCAAGTAGCTGCGCCCGGAGTAGACAACCAGAAATCTGTGCCATCGGCAGTTAACATAATCAACAACTTCAGCACAGAAACAAGACTGCGAAGCACCATCAGCGACATTCCTCAAAATCAAAAAAATGGGACAGCAGATAACCAAACAGCTTCAGACAAAGCAATTTTCGCTATCAAAGCAAACGACGCAAGCAAGTCGATTATTCCGACTGAACAAATCAAGTCGTTGCCTGCAGCTGATGCAGCCAAGCTGGTCGCCCTGCCTGGGCTGAGCGGAAAAGATATTGCATCAATCTCTATCAACACCAGCACAACTAGAAGTGACGGCACTATACCGGCACAAAGCAAAAATGCTGAAGCAGGTCGCACCCAAGAAAGCGTATTGAAGGGCCAAATTGATACGACAGTTCGTCATCAAGATGCTTTAAGCCCATTAGCTCAACAAGGAAAAATTGTTGGCGGACAAATCGCTCAAGGCGCGGGGCTCAATCCTGGCAGAGGACAGCAAGACATTCAAACTGGCAAGATTGAATCGACAGTCAACACAATTGTTGGCGGAAGAGTAGTTGCCGACATTCCGGGAGGCAGACCTGTCGCCCCAGGATTCATCGCAAAGGGTGACGGCACTGTCTTGGGCGATTCGACCCAGATTAAAATAAGCGGCTCAGACAAACGTGGCGGACCAGAAGGCCGCTATATGATTGCCGAAGTAACTCTGGCAATGGTTCTGGCAGCAGGTGGCATTCGCAGAATTTTGCCAACCGATAAAGGCAGCAAAAACGACAGCTCCAACTCTGGCACCAGGGGTGATGGCACAAGAAAAATCGAAAGAGAGTTTGGTTCTAAAACAAGAGACCCTCTCAACACAGAAAGCCTGAAATTCATCGCAAGCTTTAAGGCAGGACAAAAGGTTTCGCTTAATGGCTCCTCGCGAGAATTTGCTTTCGGTTTGAAGAGCAACCTGCAAAGCGTAAATCTGGCAAACGGCAAGCGCCTATGGATAGCACCTGAAGGCAAAACAGCATTCACACGAGCATTTGCCCAACCGAAAAAAGAGACTACGGCTTTCTTGAGCCACGAAACTCAAAACGTTTCACTAGCCCAAATGCAGCTGCGTCCACTCATGGCTGATGCGGCAAGCGGCGCAAATATTGCCATGCCTGCAGAACAATCTGCATTTAACCAATTCGTCAAAGCGCAGCAGACAGCACTAGACGAAGTTCTCGCGCCAATTATGAATGCGGCTCATGATTTCATTGAAATGGACGACCCTTATCAATCGTTCTTAAACATGTTTGCCGACAAGTCAACCGGCACCAAGCGCCGCCGCCAGGGCAATGGACAACGGGGTTCTGAGGGCAGCGACGGCTCTGGAGACGGCAATAACGAAGACCAAGACCCGGACGAAAACAACATCATATTGCGCCGCCCGAGCTGGCTAATTGGCGAAAACGAAACATTAATCAGCATCGCTGAAGAACATTTCGCAGATCCATATATAGGATGGCTAATCGCAGATTTAAACAAAGGCAACAGCAAAGAACACCGCATGGACGGCAAGCGAATTGTTGAATTCCAGGCTCGCCAATTGCTTACACTTCCGGTATGGCAGGATGTGGTTGAGTTCTACGGCTCAATGCCGGCTGAAGCAAGGCCGGAAAACCTGGTTACAATCGTTACAGCCAATCAGGTAGACAGGGAAGTTGTGGACAACGTTCTTGGCCCAATTGTTGCGCGTAAATCAATCGGTTCATTGAAGAAGGAACAGAACTCATCAATGGCAGCGAGCGAAAGCAAAGAACCAGCATTGCGACAATAAGCGCCGCCGCGCCCCCAGCTTGACTACCCTGATTTTAAGATTCCCTTTGTAAATTAGATGGGAACTTTTCTAATAGGATTCGTCTTCAGGTTAGTAAGAAGATGATGCTCCTAAATAAATTAAAGCCGCCGTTATCTAATTACAACACAACGCAGCAACCCCAGCGGGGGGCTTGAGGGATCGAGCCCATTGGCGCAACACCAAATCTGCGAGCATTTAGTAAAAAGAAAAGCCAAGAGACCGAGAAGCGAAAGCTTCTCGGTTCTCTTTTGTATTGTTGCTAAAATCGCTATATTCAATCAAAGTTTTGGACAGGTAAGAAGATGACTACTGATGAACAGGTTGCTGGTAAAGAGGCATCAAAACTAATAAGCGGAAGGATTGCCGAGCTAGGCGACTGGCGGGGAAAAACATTAGCAAAGGTGCGAGCCCTAATTACTGCAGCCGACCCTGAAGTCTTGGAAGAGTGGAAGTGGCGTGGCACTCCCGTTTGGTCTCATGACGGTATTATCTGCACCGGCGAAACATACAAAGCAGTGGTGAAGCTCACCTTCATGAAAGGCGCGTCATTGAAAGACCCGAAGAAACTCTTCAACTCAAGCCTCGAAGGAAACGCAAGACGTGCCATCGACATTCATGAGGGTGAAGAGATTGACGAGACGGCGTTCAAAGCACTTATCCGCGAAGCCATAGCTCTCAACACTTCCAAAGCAAAGAAATCTGCAAAAGCAAAATAATCACTTTTGAGCAGCGCGGCAATAAAGTTGACGCGCACCGTAAACCGGATGAACTTTCGGGCTTATAAGATCGAAGACTTTTTGGCATAATCAAGCAAACCTTGCTTTTGCAATTTTTGCCTGTTGGAAATGGAAAAGACAAAAGTTTGTTGTCCACTCTTCATCATTTTAACCACCGGCGAGTCTGTGTCTTTTTGATTTTGCAGCAGCGTTTGCAAAGCATCAGTGATTTTAGGTTCAAGACCAAAATACTTCTGCAAAACGTCAATTTGATTTGGATGAAGCAAGAAAATGGTTGTTAGCTCAGGATTTTTTGCACAGTTAGATGCCTTATTCGGCCACGTGTCTCCCTTCACAAGACTAACTTTATGGTCACCACCAGAGAAGTCGAACATTTCGTCATTTAAAGAGTCCGCGAGATTTTCTTCAGATGAGGGTGACTGGACTATTTGCGAGCGCCATAGCACTATCTGCGGATCTTCATGCCAGTTTGGAAATGTAGTATCAAAGGACTGCATCGCTTTTTGAGCGTAGTCTTCGGCAGAAAGAACGTGTGAAGACGAGCTTGAATTCACATATTCACGAAGAACAGGCAACAATGCCTTAGCATACTTGTCCACATATTGATTGTCATACCACCTGCCGCGTTTTTCCTTGCCGTGCACTTGTTCGTAAAACCAGGCTTGAATAGCAGCAGCTTGAGATTCGTTCAACAAGTCATAGTTAAATTGCCGCCCGCTTTTCTGGAAAACTGCAAGCAAAGACTTTCTAAATTCCTGATTGCGAAACGCCCATAAACAGTGCACAAACTCGTGAATCAAATTATCGTTGTCTTCTAGCGTACAGTTGTTGTTTACACGCAGATCATTAAAACCTGCAACCGTATCGGGCGGCACTATGCCCACAGACAACACAACAGATGAATCAAGATTTTCCGAAAGAGCGGATGTGATGAAGTGATATCCATTACCTTCTTTCTTCACCTCAGTGGGCACAGGTACGAGCGCGGCTTTCAGTGGATACTCACGCCCAGCACTGCTTTGAAAAAGAGTCGCTACAGTCTCTAGCGGACGTGCAAAGGCGCTTTCATTGTCTCGAAACCAGGCCAAATCTTTATTTAGTTGAGGCAAGAATGGTTTCCAGATTATCTGCTCGTACAAAGGTCGGAAATGATTCATAACGAGCTGAAGAGTTTCATACTCATCTTCATCGCAATACTGTTTGGCTGATTTGAAAAACTCATCGAAGCTTTTTGTATTGCACGCCAACGCCATTAACTGCTGGTGTAAATTCAGCTTACGACCAGACGCGACTGCAAACTCGGTTTTTGCTCTACGAAATCGAACATAACGCCTGATCATGAAAATGTCATGCTTATTCAGCTTATGATGCAGCAAGAAGAAATCATAATAAGACTGCCCCTCATCAGACTGCTTGCTTATGCCGCTAATGAAGCGTAAAAGCCCTAAAGGCTCAGAGCTGGTAAACACAATTTTGATTTTGCCAGAAGCAGTTGAGTCGCTCTTAGGGACTGTTGGCGATGCGGACTCTTCTTTCGGCAGAGCTAATTGATTAGATGCAAGAAAAAGACTAAGGGTTAAGACCAGACAGCAAGCCTTCAACAAAATCCCCACCTCTGACTCCAATCGCCTAGAGAATCGTACCTCAGACGACAGAATATATGGGCGTGTGCGAGAGTGCAAACAACATATCAAAATGCAAACGAATTCTGCGATTAGCAGATAAAACTAAGTACGTTTAGTGCACACCAGAATTGGATTTCGTTGCAACGTGCCTGGAACTGTTTGCGGCTAATTGTTGAAAGCCAGTCGATGGCCAATTATATTCTTTGACAAAAGCGCTTTTAGGCAATGCGCCCAGACGCCTGGTCTCCGCACGATTCCAATTGTCGAAAGCGTCATCTACCGGTTTCATTCTGGAATGATAATTATCATTTTCGATCGGGCTGTTATATCTGTAAGCGCCCCCTCGCCCATATCGCCTGCCAAAGTAACCGGCAGAAACCGGACGATAGGCATACCCATTTGAGCCACAGGGCATCACTGCGCCTGGGTTGGCGCTGGGAAACGAGAGATGAGCAGGTGCAGCCGCATGTCCACCGTGATGTGCGTCGCATTTTGGTGCGAAAAATAAGCACGAAAGCGACACAACAGAAATTGCAATGGACAAACTTCTCACGGGCGTTACCTCTATGATCGCAGTATACTCAAAAACGCCCGAAACGCAAGCGCAAAAGCCCTCACAGGTTCCTCACATTTGTAGGGGCGACGCCATGCGTCGCCCGGACCTTAAGCTGCGGTGCTCGCTTAGACAGGTTCGCCTTATAAAATTGCGGGCGACGCATGGCGTCGCCCCTACAAGCGAATACACAAAGTTATGCATTCGCCAGCAGTATCCATGGCTTCGCCCCTACAGAATGCGGGATATGGGCTCAATCGCAAATACGCCAAAAGCCCGAGAAGCGAAAGCTTCTCAGTGCGCTTGGGTATTCGGCTTTCTAGTCTTTTAGAGAACGACAAATTCCGGAGTGAATTTCTTGTCGATGACGCCTTTTTCGTAAGCCATTTCGAATAGCTTAACCAGCGCCTTTCGTCCGGAATCACCGTAATCAACGGTTAGTTCGTTTACGTACATGCCAACGAATTTGTCAGCTTGATCATCTTGCAAGCCACGTGCATAAGTCAAAGCATAAGCAAGTGCATCTTTGCGATGATCGAGAGCGTAGCGAATTGAATCTTGAATCATATGCGTAGCTTTCTTGATCATGTCTTCGCCAAGGTCTTTGCGCACGATGTTGCCGCCGAGTGGCAGTGGAAGACCAGTCTGGTCAAACCACCATTCGCCCAAATCGAGAATTTTCTTGAGACCCATTTCGGCGTAGGTAAGCTGACCTTCGTGGATAATCAGCCCGGCATCAACCTTACCATCGCGTACTGCTTCGAGAATTTGATCAAATGGAATTTCAACAACATTGAGGTTTTGCTCAACCAAACGGATGGCGAGGTAGGCAGTGGTCAGCTTGCCAGGAATCGCCAGTTTCAAGTTTTTCAAATCTGAAATCGAAATTTGTTCGCGAGCGACAATCATTGGTCCATATTTCTGCCCCATGCTTGCACCGCAAGGCATCAAAGCGTAATGATCTGCCACTGCTGGATAAGCTGCAAATGATATTGCGGAAACTTCATAAACGCCCTTGCTGGCGTCGACGTTGAGAGACTGAATGTCTTTAAGAACCTGGTTTACCTTAACTCCGTAAGTCTCAACTTTTTCTGCCGCTAACCCGTAAAACATGAAAGCGTCGTCGGAATCAGGGCTGTGGGCGATAGTGATTTCTTTAACAGCAGTAACCATTGGCATCTCTCCTTGTGACCATCTTGATTGTCGCTCGTGGAGGGCTTCCGATTCATTAGTTATGTATAAGTAGATATACGACGACCCAAGTCAGACGCAAATCACCGTCAGGCTCGAGGCAAATCAACACCTGCAGGGGCGACGCCATGGATACTTCTGGCGAACTAAAATGGAGCCGAATCAAGTTCGATGATATGAGCAAAGAGCGTTC
>CAZJLR010000135.1:0-8030 GCA_964546815.1 uncultured Candidatus Obscuribacterales bacterium
CTGCTTCGGGAAGCTATTGGCGAAGAAGCAGGCAAGGATGCCTGCGCCCCCAGGGTGGAACGCTCTCAGCTCATATCATCGAACTTGATTCGGCTCCATTTTAGTTCGCCAACAGCATCAACACGGCTGCACCCCCGCACTAGCGCTAGTTCGCCAAGGCAGAACAGGTCGTCTAGCACAGATGGCGCAACGCTTAACAGTGTTCACACAGACATTAATCACCGCTTAGCTAAACGCGGGCTCACAGGGTGGGCGTTCTACGCAAACCCCCAGCGCGTCTGTCTTGCCTTGGGCGGGGCGAATGGCTAGGGTGGAATTATCGTCATTTTCAAATCTTTCGCGCAGGTAACAGGTCCTCCCCCCAAGAACTTACACCAGTACAAGCAGCATTTTTCGCTTGAGCGCTGGCTTCTGTTCTTGCACGGCTTGTTTTCCTGCCGATTGCGTTTGATGGCGTTTGCTTAACAGCCTGAGCAACAACAGGCTCAACCCTCAAGACCCCTTTTACAGGGTCAGAAAGGAGTGCTTAACATGACTGGGCTATCAACGCTCGTGTCTGCTTCCGCAGCCACTCCGGACTTGACTGACCCTGTGAAAGGGGTTCAGCCTGTCCGCTTCTCCGACCTCAGCAAACGGCTGACCAAGTTCGAACGCAGCAAACAGACGTTTTACAAATTCAACCCCGAAAAACCGGGGCCCTGGGTTAAAGAAACAAAGTCAGCAGATGGCACGCTGAGCACCGTCGATGATTACGACTCGTTCAAAGCATCGCTTCTGGCGGTGGAAGAAGAAGTTCGCATTTACTCAATCGAAGGTCACGACATCAAGCTGGTCTTGAAAGAGTCATATGCGAAAATTCAGGACGAGATTCGTCGTCTGCGGCAAATGCTGGATGAACCCGATACTCGCGCAGAAGCTGAAAAGCTGCTTGCCGAGCATCCCTATGGCAAACGAGCGCTGCCGGAAGATTTCCTGCAGTCAATCGACGAGCTAATCGACAGCAGCTATTTCACGCGCTTCTTGCTGTTGGACGAGAGCAACACAGAAGACCTCTGGGTTCGGCAGGTCAAGAAAGACTACAACAGCAACTTCATCTCGTCGGCTGCTGTTGAAGAAAACGGTGACGTGCTTTTCTTCAAGCGTGATGTTGAAGAGTACATTCGCACCGACCTCTTCCATGAGTGGAACCATCGCCTGGCGGCTCGCTGCAAGTCAGTGGAGTGGATGTTTCAGAAAGCCGTATTGCTGGAAGGCAAGAAAGCGTTCTGGTACATTCCAAGCCAATATGCGCTGACAGACTTCGGCGAACACTGGGCAGTCTATGGCGAACGCATGATCGCCTCGGACGAGCAAGTGTTTGAAGATGTGCGGAAACGCTCACCTGTACGTGCTGTTATCTGGATGCGTGCCTTGCGGCAGGCTCTGGAGAGCAGCCCGCGACGGAAGAGCAGCATCGAAGAGCAACTGAAACGACGGTGCCTGGAAACCGAAACACTTGCCTTACAGGATGCGCGAGACTTCGTCTCGTTCTACCTTGACTGGCAAGGTCCACTTCCGGCCAACGTCGCAAGCCCATCAGAGCTCGCTAAGGATTTGTTCGAGTACCTGCAGACCTAGTCGGTCTAGGCGGAGCCTTGTTTTGCAGGGCTCCGCCCGCAGCGTTGTGTCAATACAAAACTAATGTGCAAGCAGCAGTTGTTCGTCCGGGCATTGTAAGCCTGGCTTACAGCGGTAAGCTTGCCTGAGGAGAAGTTATGTCGAAAGAACATTCGGAAAACGGTGGGACGATTCCCGCTCCCAACCCGAATCCCAAACCCCCGCCCACAGGACCTGACAGCCCCCTGCCTCCCCTTCCTCCGGTGCCGTTGCCTCCAATCAAACTGGAGACAATCGCTGATGTGTGCAAGATCGTGTTCTTCGTTGTGATCTGGTATGTCACTAGCGATGCTAATCACGCACTTACCGCATCGGTTGATTACAGTGCCATCGCCTCAACGCACAACTCACTCTGGGGTGCGAGCTGGCATGGCGCTTCGATCGGCTTCCTGCAAGGTTGCATCATGGCAGTACAAGGGCTTGCCGTCATCTGGGCATCGCCAACATTGTTCGCCTACCTGGGCCCGGTGCTGAGCGCCGCGCTTGCAACACCCATCAAACTGGTCGCCGATTTCAGGCGTGCGCTGCACCCTCGCAGCGGCGATGACGACCCTGACAAGAAAAAGACCTGAGAAACACTCGGCTCTTGAGTGAAGGAGAGCGACGTTTGTAGCGACAACTGTCGCTCGCCGTCGCTCTCCTTTCTTGTCTAGATTTGAAATTTCGCTTGATTGAGCCCTTCAAACATTTGAGGAGCAGCTCTTTGACCTAAGTTCAACAACGTACCAAGGACGACGCTCGCCCAGCGCCTTGCTGTGCCAGTTCGACAAACAGATCATGAATGACATCACATCCGGCGAACACCATCGCCAAGCCCGTGGTTTGATGATTTTTTTCGCGCTTGTTTTCATCGCTGAAGGCCTTGGACAAGTGAGCGGACTCATCAATCAGCCACTCAGTTTCTATTTGCGAAAAACCTACAACTGGGACGCCACGCAGATCAACAGCTTCCTGTCGATTCTCGTGATTCCCTGGGTGATTAAGCCAATCTACGGGATTATCTCAGACTTCCTGCCGCTTTTCGGATATCGGCGCAAGACTTACTTGTTTCTCGCCAATCTGGCTGCAGTCGTGGGATACCTCTGGATTGCCGGCATCAGCGAGCCCAACATGATCATCATTGCCTTGATGCTCACATCAATCGGCATGGCGGCTTCAAGCACGCTGAGCCAGGCTCTGATGGTTGAAAACGGCAAGAAAACCGGCCTCAATCACAAGTTTGTGACACAGCAATGGCTCTTCTTCTTCCTGGCTGCAATCGGCACAGCATGGGGCGGCGGTCAACTCTGCCAATATCTCAGCCCTGCCGGAGCGCTTCACACAGCCGCCGTCATCGTCGCAATCGCGCCGATTGGTGTGCTTGCCGGGTGCTGGTTTTTCGTGCATGAAGAGAAAGCCCCGGTTAACACTGCGGCTTTCAAAGCCAGTCTCGTCAGCTTGAAGAACGGCATGAAATCGAAGACTCTCTGGATTGTCGGCGGATTCATTTTCGCTTACAACTTCAGCCCGGGCTTCGGAACGCCGATGTACGTTCACATGACCGACAATCTGAAGTTCGACCAGGACTTCATCGGCACGCTTGGAGCGCTGAGCGCATTCGGTTCAATCATCGGCGCTTTCGCCTTCAAATGGCTCTCAAAGCGCATGACGCTGAAGCACTTGCTCTACCTCAGCATTATCATGGGCGCGATTTCACAAGTCGCTTTCGTGCTGATGCATGACCACAGCAGTGCCGTTGTGCTCAATCTCGGACAGGGTTTTGCAGCGATGGTGGCGCTCTTATCGTCACTAACGCTCGCTGCCGACGCCTGCCCGGAAGGAGCGGAAGGCTTCAGCTATGCCATTTTGATGTCAATCAACAATCTGGCACAGCCCGCCTCGTCAAACTCCGGAGCATGGCTCTACGACCACGCTTTCAACCACAACCTGACACCGCTTATCATCGTGTCAGCCGGAGTAACACTCCTTGCTGCATTCCTGGTTCCTATGCTCAAGCTAAGCAATCACCGCCCCGGTGAAAAGCCCGCTTGATCGTTAGAATGCAGCCGCAAAGGGTCGTCTCATCTCAAAAAGATGACCGACCCTTTGCTTTTTCATTTTTGTCCTATTATCTCTTATAGTCTCTCTTCTAACGCCAGCCCGAAAACCCCAGTAGGGGCGACGCCATGCGTCGCCCGGCCCTTATTTCCCCAAAAAAAATGGGAGCCCTACGATACCCGAAATATTATCTTTTGACCCATTTTCGAGATCTTCATGCGAAACTACTCCCTGTTAGATCTCGATCAGTCACTGGTCGCCCGAGGGATAGAGATAATGAAAAAATATCTTGTGCTAGTACCTGCGCTGCTAATCAGCCAGAACGCTGCCTTTTCCCAGGTGATAATTCCGACCCCATCGAGAATAGCCTACGTAGAGTCAAACAAAGACCTCAAGGTAGATATAGACAACAGCGCCGATGTCCGCACAGCGCGCCAGAGAGTTTTAGACAGCAAATATCCAATGCCTGAAATGGGGCTGGGTGAATCAATCGCAGCCCTGGAAGGTCGCATTGACTATGCGCAATCGCATGGCTGGCTGCAACAAGCTACGGCTGAAATGTTAGCCGGCAAATATGCCCAAATTAAAGATAGCGTCGGCAAAGGCAGTCACAGTCTTGCTTACGATGTTTTCAATCTCAATCAGTCTCTTGTTCAAGCAGTAGGCAACGAAGAACAATCGCTGCCAGGCAGAGAAGGGCTTGCAGCGCGCGGCCTCATACTCAGACAACAACTGCGTATCGCCAGAATTGACGAGAATCTGTCATCAAAGAAAGTCAAAGAAATCAATCAGCAACTCGCTGTAGCATCGCAAGAATTGCAAACCGCCGACCTGAACCAAACTGAAGTGAATAGCATCACTAGCAAATTGGCCGGCATCGAAAAGCAATTGCACATTGAAAATCGGAACATTGCCGCGAAAGGGCAGTTCCAATAGTCTCAGCTTTCGATTTCAATCGAATTTTCAGATTTGCACCAAGCAGCTCTGGCTAAGCTTGCCAGCGAGTTTGCCGAAGTTGGACTGTGCGTGATTCTTCATCAGTTCAGCGAATCGAAGGACTGGCATTTAGTTTCTAGGAAAACCTAAATCGCAGTGAATTTCAGTCTCTTAGCCAGATAAAGTACCCCAAAAATGCTTTGAACCAGGGAAAAATCGGCCAGTCACCGGATATGGTGATGTGCGCGAAAAATCCGAATCCCCATAAATCTTACACTGCAAGACTTTTGAGACTCGGATTTACTGAATAAAACAGAACAGACATTATCAGCTTGTCAGATTGAGCTGACGCAGCAATACTCTAATTCATATAATCTCTTATTTCGTTTTTTTGGAGAATCGAATGGGAGCAAAATACATTTATTCTGTAATGGGTTCGCATCCCACTTCGTTGAGACCTCTAATGGAGGCATCTCATGAGATTGTCCCAAAGGTTATTGGTGGCGTCTTCGACAGCGTAACGTTTTCAACAAATTGGAAAGAAAAAAGCTACGCTCCCGATGATAAGGATGTTTTCAATATTCAATTGAAGCCAAAGCAGTCGATTCTGTTCCATTCAACAAGCCTGGGTTTCGTTCAGTTCATCCAATATTCTGGATGTTGGTCTTATCAAATAGGGTGCGAAGTTGACGGGATGCAGAATCCAGTACAAACCTCTCAGGTTGTGTTTACAGAACTATGGTCTAGTTTGAAATTCCTTCAACCGAAATTCGCTATCGCAGGAATTGAAATATTCGTAACTTTCGAGGAATATCAAAAAATCGTCTCACGTCAGATGAACCCACTTCTTCTTTATTCTTGCCATCAAGAAATAGTGAGTGAAGAACTTCAAAAGGACCTTGGACTTATCGACGACTGGAAGAGAACTCCAACCGGCGACTTTATTTTTGTCAACGAATTTTACTTTGATCCATTTGGACCAAATGGATATCTGGTTCCACCTTCGGAATGAACAATCATGGTCATTTCTCTTAGAACCTCAATTAATTCGAAGTCTATCAAACATTGCCTCACAAGACTTTCCAGCTTCGGATTTTTTGAATACAACATAAAGGAAACTATGAGACGGTCATTCTAACCGGGGTACCACTCACGTAATTATACGCTAGGCTTTAATAAGCACATTTATTAGGCTGAGAAGACGGACCGCAAGCTCTGGTCGACAACTGAGAATTCAATGTTTTGCAAGGAGGATTGGTGCACTCTCCATTGTATCAATAATAGAACTTAACATCCGAATCCCAACAAATCTTACGCTGCAAGACTTTTCAGATTCTGCTTTTTGAATAAAACAGAACAGACATGCGCGGACCGAACGAGCTTGCGTGCAATAAGTAGCGATAGCACCTTAATACGTTCATTCAATCCGAAACTTCTCAAATGCAAGAAGGAGAAACCCAATTAAATGGGCTTCGCTATACGCTCCATAATTTGGGAAACGGATATGATTTCGTGATAGCAAATAAAGCTCGTGAAGAGGTTGAGCAGGCAATAAGAAACCATTGAGTCATTGGGTATAACCGTTTACAGTCGACCCCGTATTCAGGCACAATCTAATGTCTCTCAATAGTACTGATAACAGCGGCGATAAATCACCCGAAAAACCTCAGAATAGGCTTGAAACCAAAGTCGAAAATAAAGAGCGTAGTGAAGCTTCTAAGCTAATAGCAGACGGCGACCTAAACAAAGACATTTCAGCCCAGACCCTTGAGAAACGATTGAGCCGGAAGAGCGGCGCCACAGGCTATGGTGTAGCTTCAGCAGATTCTTTGCTGCCCGCTGAGATCGAGATCCAAAAAATGGGAAAACAGCTAACCGCAAAGATGGAGCAAGAAAAGCCAATTGCCGTTATTGCTCAAAACATTGGCGATAGCAGCCATCTGGGTACTCAGCAGCCCCAGGTCATGACAGATGCGATAAACATAAAGCCAGGGGAAGGCTGGAAACCGGTGAGCGACAATAACACCGGAAATTTAGTAATTGGGGATCAACTATACAAACCAGATGAAGTTACCGCACAGGATTGGAATCAAATCAAGCAAATGGGACGGGATGCTGGAGAAGCTGCTCTTGAAAAAGCAGGAGTCTTCACGCATCGTGGAAATGAAGACAAGCATATTGATTACAAGGCTGCCCAGGAAGCCCATAAAACAGCCGGTTTAGACAAGCTTGCGCTACCGAAAAATTTCATCGGCGCCATAATGCGAAACGAACAGCACTATTACAAAACCACTGACGATGAACAAGACAGCCAAGTGAGAGAAAAAGGTACTGTGTTGAAGGCTGATGGAAAAGAAGATGGAACTGCTTCAATAGGTCCAGCACAGATTCAAATACAAAATATCCGACACCTGGTCGATATGAAAAATGAGCATGGAAAGCCCGAGTATCCGTATCTGCAACAGATAAAAGAAGATCCCATCAGGAGCGCCCTAGACCCGAAAAATGCAGCATTGCTAGTTGGAGCTTACACCGTTGAAATAGCAAAGGAACAGAAGGCTCATGGTATAGAAAAGCCATCAGTTGACCAAATTATTTATGGCTACAATGATGATGTTAATTCGTACAAAAACGGCAATGACAAAGCCTTTGTATCTGTATCTGCCCCCAAAGAGCGAGACGCAGAGAAGTTATTACACAAAGATTTGAAACGAGAAAAATACCCAATTGATCCGCGAATAGTCGCTACATCTGCCCATGTCAGACATGTTAAGCGCGAGCTAGAAAACGTAAATAGGATCAGCCCTTAGCTCTTTTTTCTGAGTGTTAGCCTCATGTAAACGGCAGACAATCCCAACGCTAGTCCCGTAGCTCCGCTTACAGCGCCATCGATCAATAATTCCCTTAAGGCTCTTGCGTCAATTTCTCTTTCAGCCTGCACTATTTCCCCGTCAGTAGTTAACGAACCCTTGGGGCGGTCACTCATTCCCTCCACCCACAACCAACCGAAGGCGCCCCCAATAAAAAACGGAACCACAAAAAAAAGTGATATCCACCAAAAGCGTTTGATAAAGCTCCGATTAGTCATTTGTTTGAAAACCAGTAGATGAGCGGTTCAATTCAGTATCTCTTTTTAGTTGGCGCTAGGTCAAATCTGCTGCTAACCGAAGAGCTTCCGGTATACTCAGTGCTTTCTATAAGCTCAGGTGGGTTTGAGGATGATCATGAAGATATTGTCTAACATCTTTGCCGTCATAGCCTGGCTGCACGTACTCGTTTGGACATGAAGGAGCTTTGCCAAAACGCATGGACATATATTCTAGATACCATCCCAAGAGACTCCGCTTTGTCGTCAGTGATTTAAAAGCGCGAGAATTAGCTGCGCAGAAAACTTTTCGAAA
>CAZJLR010000136.1:0-8002 GCA_964546815.1 uncultured Candidatus Obscuribacterales bacterium
TCGCGGAGGGGGCGGCGCAGGGCTCTACAATAATTTGGATATGAACACTTTTTCTACAGCAAATCCGGACCGATCGGACACTGTGAATCGGTTCCTTCCAAAACTCGACATGGCAGGACTGACTGATCGCTGTGCTGAACTTGGGTCTGATGCGGGCCCGTGTGTAAAAGCGATAAGAAGACAGGGACTTGCCTGAGTCACTCAAGATAACCGGGCAGATCTGATTCGTCAGCTCTTTTAAGGCTGAACCAGAATGTCGAACCTTTACCAAGAACGCTGTGCAGCCCAATTTGTCCTTCGTGTAATTCAACGAGACGTTTGGCTATATACAGTCCAAGACCGGCGCCCGATGTTGTTGTGTCGCCTCGTACTGTCGTTTTGAAGCGTTCAAATATGAGCTGCCAGTTTTCTGCAGATATGCCTGGTCCTCTGTCTTGTATTTCAAATTTTATTTTTTCATTGTCTCGATTGCAGGCAATGTTTATTTCAGCGCCACGTGGAGACCACTTTATAGCGTTTGACAGTATGTTATTCAAAATTTGTACACTGCGGTCAAAATCGGCAAAAACAAGTTCATCGCTTTCGTTGGCGACCAGTCTAATCTCTTTGTTTAATGCCAGAGGAGCCAAGATGTTCATTGACGTTTCTATGATCGAATTTGCCGGAACTATTTTTACTTCAATGCTAAGTCCGCCTGTTTCAAGCTTTTCAGAGTCGAGAAGTTGATTGATTAACCTCAATATTTGATCTACATTCTCTCTGATTTTGAGCGCTTGCGATTGACCTGAGTCAGTCAGGCTGCCAAGCTTGCCAGATAGCAATGATTCAAGGAAAAAACTCAAAGCACTGACTGGTGCGCGAAGGTCGTGGCTAACCATTGCCATGATTTCTGAACGAAGTCTTTCAATTTCTTTTTGAGCGCTTATATCTTTTCCTGCACAATAATAACTTCTGAGGCTGGGCGACCATTGGGTTGTCCATGCCAGGTCGATCAACCTATTTTTGCCTGACCTTATTCTGATTTCGATAGTTTTTTCTGTTTCGAGCTTTTGGCACTCGGCAAAGTGCATTTCAAGTTTTGCTCTATCGGCTTCGGTGCATATGTCAAAGATAGATGAGCCTAAAATGCTTATATTTGCGTACTGCCAGATGTTTTCAGCGTTCGCGTTTAGTTCGTTAATTCGATAATTGGAGTCTATGGTGCATAGTAATTCTGCTGCGTAATCAACAATCGTTTTTTGACCCTGTCGAAGGTTTTTGATTTCGTTTGATGCAAGCTCTGAAATCTTGTCGATGGATAGTTTGAATTTTTGCTCGGTGACTTCGTCTCCATCTGCAATAGACGCGAGCAAAACAGATTTGCTCTTGTTTAATGGTGCCGTGAAAAATGTTCTTAATTGTCGCGAATGTAAAACAAGTAAGCTTGCTGAAGTGATGTAGCTGAATATCACCACGAAGATCAGTAGGGTTCTATCATGGTTGCTTATTGGTAGATGCTTGCTGAATATGCACAAAAACGAAGCCGAGAGTGCCGACAGTATGATGCTTGCCAGTAAATGTCGATAGGGACTATTGCTGTCCACAGCTCTTCCTGCTTGTGCTAGTTTTGCGGCTATACGTGGTAAATATGCCTTTATGGGGGCAATTTGTCAGGCATGGCCAAAATTCTACTTGTCGAAGACGATTATAGTATCTCGCAGACCATAAAGGACTGGCTGCAGGATGAAATGTATGTGGTTGAGTCTACCGAAAATGGTAAAGATGGGCTCTATCTATTGCTCAATTTTGAATATGACCTGGCTATTTTGGATTGGCAGCTACCTGATATGTCTGGGCCTGAAATTGCTAAAGCTGCCATTGCAAAGGGACGGCGTGTGCCAATATTGATGCTTACGTCGAAGACTTCGCTTGCGGACAAAATTGAAGGCTTAGATGCTGGTGCCTATGACTATGTGACAAAGCCTTGTTCTATGGAAGAGGTCTCTGCGCGCGTGCGGGCATTGCTGCGCAGAAGCGCAACAGCAGGCGCTGCTGTGTCAATTAAAGTTGGAGCATTGACAATAGATGTGCAATCTCATGATGTTTGCATATCAGAACAAAAAATCAAGCTCTCGCCGAGCGAATTTGAAATACTCAAGCTGATGGCTAAGAGTCCTGGCTCTTCGTTTTCTACTGATGCGATATTTGCGAGGCTTTGGTCTGATAAACCGAATGTGTCTAAACAGCTAGTGAAAGTTCACGTGGCGAACTTGCGGAAGAAACTTGTAAGTGCCGGTTCTGTTGTTGAGCTATTGACCAATGACCTCAACGAATATTATCTCAAAGCTTAGAAGAGTGCTGCAGCCATTACCAGGGCAAAACCAATAAATGCTGCAATAAACAACTGAGTTGCTTCATTATTTTGCTGTTGGTGCTTTTCGATTTGCAAGAGAACTTGTTCGCTTTGCGCAGATTGGCTGGCAGATGCTTTGCTAACCATTTCTTGAATCAGGCGTTTGTCCGATTGGACTAGTGACATTGGTGTTAGATTCTCTGTTTGCGCCTTGATTGATGCCAGGCTGCGAAGTCTGGCCAGGTACCATTGGGCAATGCTCTGTGTGCCGATATCGCTCATTATGATCCACCGCTTCTGTACAACCTAGTTTAGCTGAAACAAGAGAATTTTGAGTGACACATTTTCTTAACCACTTGCAAATAACTTCTCTTTGTCGCCGATTTGAACTGAGGAGAGATTGAAATGGAAAATCGAATTGAAGCTAAGGATGCCGAGAAGGAAGTATCACAAAAGGGTGATGACTTGAACTTGAACTCGATAACTAAGTGTTCTGATCAATCGGCTTCGCTGTATAAATGTGATACCAATAACACTGCTTTACACTTACCAAATTTTGAACTGGGCGGACTTGGATCGACGAACGCTGGTGGCAAAGAATTGAGCGAGAAGCTAGGAGCTTCTAAGGAGTCCAAAGATCAATCGAAGTGTCGTGATTCTGGTGACGATGATGATGACGAAGGCGATGAAAAGGACACCTTTTCTGAATCAATGAATGGGGAAGACCACTCTGCTGAATCAATGAGCGGTAAAGACCAGTCTGGCAGAAATGGCAAAAATCAGAAACACAATGATGATAGTGATTTACATAATGGCAAAGACTCGATTTCTGATGCTGCGAAAAAACAGAAAAACTCGGCAGATGATGATAGTAAACATCTCAATGAGTCATTCGGTGGTGGCATAAAACAACGAAAAGAGTCACTCGAAGACAACGGCAAGTACCGTAAAGACAGTCCAGAGGACGGAGGACCGAAAGGTCTGGACAAAGGTCGAGAAGGCAAAGGCGGGAAAGGAATGCCCGATCTTTATGTGGAGCCCGATCAAGGACAATTCAAAGAATATTCGAAGAAAGGTAATGGGGACTTCGGTGGTGCCTCTAAATCGCAAAAAGAGAGATTTGGAAAAACATATGAGGGCGAATTGCGATTGTAGAGCGGTCTAGTTTGTAAGTAAAAGTGCGCCAGGACTTTTGTCCTGGCGCATTTTTGCAATTGCAATTAGCTCGCTAAGGTTGCGAGTCTTCGAATAGATTTCCAGCAGTTTTATTCTTCTTGCTTGCTTGAAAGTCTTGTAATTGCATTGCTGGCTTCTTCGATAAGTGATGTATCTGTGTGTCTCAAAGCGATGCCGTGAAGAAGCTTGTATGATTCTAGAGCTTCTTTCGACTCACCCAGTCTGTCTTGCATTTGTGCAAGACCATAAAGGGCGTATTTGTAAAATTGGTCGTCGTTAAGTGAGTACTTAAGAGACTTTTGAAAAAGTCTCTTCGCTGAATTGAAATCTCCTTCGTCCTGGTACATCTTTGCCAGCTCACTTAGAAGTTCAGATTGCCTGAGTTTATCAACTGTTGCGACTTCTGTTTCGAGCTTGAGCATATTCTTTCTTAGCTCTTTGTTCTTTCCATTTGAATTTTCAATCTGCATTTTCGCCAGGGACTTTTTTACAGAGATTGAGTGTTTGATAGTTTCATCAAGGTCAGGGAAGTCGTCGCATAGGTCTAATGCTTTATTTGAAAGTTGAGTATTGCCGGCTTTAGCGAAATTTAGTGCAGAAAGACAATAGCTCTGAGCTGCCAGGTAAGGTGACTTTTGTCCTAATAACAATCCTTTGAGCAGGTACAATTCTGCTGCGCTTTGCGGATCGTTATTAGCGCTCAGTATTTTGGCTGTATTGTTTACTGGTATTAAAGTTGTTCCAAGGTCTTTTAGAGTCTTATCTTGTGACGGGATGGTACTCAAGTCGGCAAATTTGTAAATTGATTCTAGTTCTGTTGAGAGTAGTTTTGCCTTATCTCGAGGTGACGATATTGCGCGTATTATCAGGTTGATCGCTCGAACGAGGCTTGGATCATCATCTCTGATAATTCCGCGCTTACTAGCATTTGATTTAACTGTTAGCAATATTGATTCTGCTTTTTCGAGCATGCTGACCGTCGGGTCTGCAATGGGTACTGAATGCATCTTTGAGTTGGATTGGTATACAACAATTGTGACCAACAAAAACAGCGCTACAAATAGGGAAGCAACGATTGCTTTTCTATTGCCTTGGGCTTTTGCGGCAGGATTCTTCGTTTCTTCAATTAATAAATCTCTGTCGAACTGCAAAGTAGAGCCAGTTGCAATGCAGTTTAGAGCATTCTTGAACTCGCTCATGTTTTTATATCGTTTTGATGGGTCCTTTTGGATCGCTTTGAGAATGACTGCTTCAACATCGGCTGTAAGTGCTGCATCGTCAAGCTGGCTCGATAGTAATTTAGGCTGCTCGTTTATATGTTTGTGCAAGAGCGAAATTGGATCATCAGCCGTAAATGGTGGGTGTCCGGCAATACATTCATAGAGAACGCAACCTAGTTGATAAATATCAGAACTCTTATCGGCTTTTTCGCCTCTGCATTGTTCTGGGCTGAGGTAGTTTGGGGTTCCGATCAATTCACCGCTAAGTGTAAGAGCATTAAAATCACTGTCGCTGATGACTTTTGCCAGACCAAAATCGAGGACTTTTGCGAAGTCTCTGTCTTTGCCGCTTAGCATAATGTTGTGCGGCTTAATGTCTCTGTGAATCATTTCAAGTGAGTGGACATGTTGCAGGGCTTCACATACCTGAATGCCTATTTTTATCGCCTGAGAAATTTGCAGGCGTCCTTCACTGGCGATTTCGGCGGAAAGGGATGTGCCATCAATAAACTCGCTAACAATGTATGGAATTTGCTCGGCATAAAAGCCCATTGAATAGATTTTGACCAGATGTGGATTGTCTAGCTGCGAAAGAGTCTGAGCTTCGCGTTCAAATCGTATTTTGCTGTTTTTGTCATTGAGCATGTGAATATGCAAAAACTTGATTGCAACAGTTCTGTGGAGATCTAAATGTTCTGCTGCATAAACTGTGCCCATGCCTCCTGAGCCCAGGCATGAACTCACTTTGTATTTTTGGTCGATTGTGCTTCCGATAAGATTGAGGTCGAATGTCATTGCTGTTCAGTTGGCTTTGTTCTTCTTAGTTTAAGCCTTTTTCGGCGCAATCTAAACCTCTGAGGAGTATTTCACAGCCGAGCCCGAGACTGGACCCATTGAAAGATTGGGCTGCCAAGACGACTATTGTCTCCAGGCGATTCTAAGCGGTTTAAACTCTTAGAGTCCCGGTAGACCTCTTTCAGCCAGGCTGAAAAAATTTTCTTGACCCTATAATACTGTAATCGTTAAATCCGGCATCCAGAATATCCCTTTTTTGCATAGTACTGCTGGTGATATTCCTCTGCTTTCCAGAATTTCTTGAGAGGAGCAATTTCCGTGCTTACTTTCTTGCCGAATTTGCTTTCAATCTCATGTTTGAGTTTCTGCAATGAACGCATTTGCTCGTCATCGGTATAGAAAACTGCAGCTCGATATTGGCTGCCGAAATTGAATAGACTGCCGCCCTCGGTAGGATTGTGCATTGAGAAGAATAGTTGGAGCAAGTGGTCATAAGAAACGATGTCTGGATCGTAAGTAAGCTCTACTGTTTCTGCGTGTCCGGTTATTCCTGAACAAACAATTTGATAGTTTGGGTTATCGAAGTTGCCGCCGCAGTAACCTACTGCAGTGTCAAGGACGCCTTTCAACTTGCGAAATTCATCCTCTGGTCCCCAAAATCAACCAATTGCAAAATATGCTTTTTTCATTCTAGACTCCGTTAGTCACGTACCTACAAATGCTTGATACATAATTTTAGCGCGAAATGTTCTTGTAAATGGGAACCAAATTCTGCCAATTGTATCTATTATGCAAATCGCGACTTGGTCGATTTAAGGTTTGAATTTCTGGTTTATCTTGCGTAGACAATCGAAATCAAAACCGGAGTATGTAGTTGGCAAAAAGTCAATGGTAACCAAGCTCTGATCAGCTTTTCGCTCGTTTGGCAAATGTGCACAAAGCTGTAGAATTGAATTATAGGTCGGGCTAGGTGGGTAAGAAAATGTCCAACGGAAATAACAAAACACTGGTTGAAGAAGTCGTCGAGACCATGATGACTCTTCCAAATGATATAGGCACTACAATTGGTCAATATCGAGTTCTTGCGTGGTTTAGCCCGCTAAAAAATGATCCATCTTATTTGATGCGAATGATATCTATGCTTTCAAAACGTATGGATTGGGAAATTTTTGAGCCTGGTACCACCCCATTAATAGCCGTGCATGCAGGTTCTATCTATTCATATAAGGAATTTGCGTTTCAGCACACCGGGCTTAATGAGGCTGATGCAATTGTTTTGGGTACATCCACCAAACCGGCGCTGGAATTGATGATGTCCATTATTGAAAGTCTTAATCTTGACCATTTTGTAAAATTTGAACAGTCTGAAGATGCTATTGCCGTGGCGATGCATGTTTTGCCACTAATCGGGCTTTTGACTTGCGATACCTGGATTGAGCCGCATACCTCCACACATGATTCCGAATCTGTAGATAGAAAGAATGAGCTTAGTTATGGGTTAGAAGTAAAACGCCCAAGAGACAGCATTGAGGGAGATTTGTTTTCGGCAACCATGGATGAGCCGGAGTCATTGAAGGTTCTTTTGAAAATCATGGCGCGCAAGCCGCGTCGGCGGCCGAAATCTTCAGATGGAATAGTTCGTTGTTGGGACATCCTCAAATATGCTCGCGAGCTGATGAATGTAGGAGCTGTGAATGAAGCCGGTGTGGTCGCTGTTCTGGCGATGGAAGAGCTGCTCATTCCACTTACTGGTTTGACGCACGATCATGTGAAAAAAGAGCGTCTGATGTTGGGCAAGATAATCAGTCTTGTTGAGCGAAATAAAAAATTGCATCCATCGCAGACAGCACTCTTGCGAGAATTTGGTGAATTGAGAATACAGTGTGCTCATGCGATTACGTCTGTTGCTCGTCCTGACCAGAACTTCAGCAAAGAGGTAAATGCTCTAATCGACTGTCTGGAATCTTATCCAGATTGGTTGAAGTGAATGCGTCATCTGAGTTTTTAGGCGCTGCGGGCAGTTGAGATTGAGAATTTCTTGCGTGGAACTGCGTTTAGGCGGCTGGGAGTCAGGTGTTTAAGTTTCGGGCGACGCATGGGATAATGCTGGCGAATGCCTAATTCGGTATATTTGCTTGTAGGGGCGACGCCATGGATACTGCTGGCGAACTAAAATGGAGCCGAATCAAGTTCGATGATATGAGCTAAGAGCGTTCCACCTGGGGGCGCAGGCATCCTTGCCTGCTTCTTCGCCAATAGCTTCCCGAAGCAGGCTGGAAGCCTGCGCCCCCAGGGCTGCCGCCCTTCAAGCTAGAGTCCATATTGTGCCGGCTTCGCTAAGCATTCGAGTTCGCCAGCAGTATCCCATGCGTCGCCCGCAATTTTATAGAGAGAACATGTCTAAGCGAGCCGCGCAGCTTAAGGTCCGGGCGACGCATGGCGCAATACTGATTAGTTAGCGCCAGAAAGCAGTCACCAC
>CAZJLR010000137.1:0-7899 GCA_964546815.1 uncultured Candidatus Obscuribacterales bacterium
TGCCGGCTTCGCTAAACATTCGAGTTCGCCAGCAGTATCCATGGCGTCGCCCCTATGGGGTTGAGGACGGCTCTTGGGGTGGGGCGGCGGTGCAGTTCAGGTGGATTTCGTTGTCTTTTACTGCTACTTCGACGGTGCCGCCGTGTTCTAGTTTGCCGAAAAGTAATTCTTCGGAGAGGGGCTCTTTGACTTTTTGTTGGATTAAGCGGCCCATGGGTCTGGCGCCGAAGAGCCTGTCGTAGCCTTTTTCGGCGAGCCATGTTCTGGCTTCTTCGGTAAGTGTCATGCTTACGTTGCGCTCGGTCAGTTGTGTTTCAAGCTCCTTCAAGAACTTGTCTACAACCAATTTGATGTGAGCAAGCCCCAGCTGATTGAATGGAATCCAGGCGTCAAGGCGGTTTCTAAATTCTGGCGAGAATGTTCTCTCAATGGCATTTTTCGATTTGCCTGCGCCAAACGCCGAGACAGCACCAGATTTGGTGACAGCAGCGTTCTCCATCTTTTCTCTATCGGCAAGGGTTGCTTTGCCTTGAAACCCGATATCTTCAGCAACAAGGTCTCTTGCGCCGGCGTTTGTGGTCATGATCAATATGACGTTTCTGAAGTCGGCTTTCTTGCCGTTGTTATCAGTTAGTGTTGCATTGTCCATCACTTGCAAAAGCAGGCTGAACAAATCAGGGTGTGCTTTTTCGATTTCATCTAATACGAGCACCGCATGTGGTGTTCTGATGATGGCATCTGTAAGCAGACCTCCCTGGTCAAATCCTACGTAGCCGGGAGGCGCACCAATCAAACGCGATACGGTGTGTTTTTCCATGTATTCGCTCATGTCAAAACGAATAAATTGAATGCCGAGTACACTTGCCATTTGTTTGGCAAGTTCAGTTTTACCAACACCAGTAGGACCTGAGAACAAAAACGAACCTATTGGTTTGTTTTCGTTGCCCAAGCCAGCACGTTGCAATTTGATCGCACGCACAACTTGCTCGATGGCATGGTTTTGACCAAACAATACAGCTTTTAGCTCGGACTCAAGTTTTTGCAGGCGTTCTTTATCAGAAGCAGATACAGATTCGGTTGGTATTTTCGCAGTACCTGCAACAACGGCTTCGATGTCGAGTACAGTAACTTCACGTATCGGACGCTCTTCTTCCGGCAGAAGTTTTACAAGCGCTCCGGCTTCGTCTATGGTGTCAATTGCTTTATCTGGCAGAAAACGATCGAAAATGTACTTTGCTGAAAGTTCTGCTGCTGCACTCAATGCTTCGTCGGTATAAGTGACACCATGGTGGTCTTCATAGTGCTTGCGCAAACCTTGAAGTATGCGCAGAGTGTCTGGAATGCTCGGCTCCGCAACTTCAATTCGTTGAAAGCGACGGGCGAGGGCTTTGTCGCGTTCGAAAGAGGCTTTGTATTCAGCGTAGGTTGTAGAACCGATACAGCGCAATTCGCCACTTGCAAGCGCAGGCTTGAGTATGTTGGAAGCATCCATAGTGCCACCTTCAACAGCGCCTGCTCGGACTATCGTGTGGATTTCATCGATAAACAAAATCACGCCAGGCTTTTTCTGCAAAGCTCTTACAACAGATTTCAATCGCTCTTCAAACTGCCCACGGAACTTGGTTCCAGCAATTAGGGAGCCCATGTCTAGAGAATAGACTTCGACGCCTTTCAGTGGCGCAGGCACTTCACCACGTTGAATCAACAAAGCCAAGCCTTCTGCAATCGCGGTTTTACCAACACCTGGTTCGCCCACATAAATCGGGTTGTTTTTTCGCCGACGGCATAATACCTGAATGGTGCGTTTTACTTCAGCCTCGCGTCCTATTAACGGGTCTATCTTCAATTCTTTGGCGCGCTCGATCAAATTGACAGTGAAGTTGGCGAGTGGGTCTTTCACCCGCTCTTCGCTGCCACGTCCGGGTGCAGCCTCGGGGTCTCTTTCGAGGTCGCCATCAGGACTGTGAATGTCACCAGGTATGTCATCGTCTAATTTTGAAATTCCATGCGAAATATAGTTCAACACATCAAGTCGCGAGATGCCCTGTTTTTCAAGCAAGAAAACAGTGTACGAGTTTGGCTCACCATACAATGCCGCAACGATATTGCCACCATCAATAGAATTTTGCCCAGAAGAAACAGCCTGAGTGCCGGCACGATTTAGCACTCGTTCGAATGCAGCGCTAGACTCAGGGTCAGCAAGAATGCCGTCGGGCAGGCGCTCTAGCTTAGACTGCATAAATTGCTCAAGTTCTTTTTTAAGCGCCGCAAGATCGCCACCACAATTCCGAATAACGGCACTGCCGGTTTTCTCATCGAGCAGAGCATACAACAGATGCTCTAGCGTCAAATATTCATGGCGCCGGTTTTGCGCTTCTCTATATGCGGCTTCAAGGGTCTTTTGCAATTCTGCACTTAACATCGATTTTTACTCACGAATAAATTGGACTCTAAGACTCTACTCTTCTTCCATTGTGCATAGCAGCGGAAAATCGTTCGCTCTAGCCATCGCACTTACTTTGTTTATTTTGGATTCGGCAATTTCGAAAGTGAAAACGCCCGCCACGCCAACCCCCCTGTTATGAACTTCTAGCATGATTTTGCGAGCAGACGCCTCATCTTTATAGAAAACACTCATCAAGATAAAAACGACGAAGTCCATGCTAGTGAAATCGTCGTTGTGCAATAGCACTTTATAAAGCGGCGGCTTCTCCACTTTCTTTTTGGACTCGGTGGCAACGCCAGTACCACCCTCAGACGGATCGTCATCCCACTCGGACATAGAACGTTTCCCTACCCCTTCCAATGTTGTGACGATGACTTCGTTCCACAGCCATCGGGTGGCTAAACGCACCCGTAGCCACCCACACCGTAGCACCCAGGGGAGTGAAAGGATACTATTGGGCACAGCTTTGAAACAGCAAATTTTCTGCTATTCCAGCGACGCTTTCTGAAGCCGGACTAATGTGAGTCCGAATAAATATTGCGGTATGTAAACATCGCCCAGCATGGCATTGTTCGACCAGATTAAACGGTTCATAGTGGAACCAAGCTGGTAATTTTCAATTGGGGTTTTGGTGTGGCAGCAGGCTGACGAGTTTATCTCGGGGGCGAGGGTGCTGTTATGTCAAATCACACTGTTCTGCCGCTTTCTCAGAAAGCAGGCGGATTATACTCAGGTCAATTTCAATTCAATCCTCCAAAGCAAGACCTATCGGGGGTTTGCAGCGGCATCATGAGGCGCCGACAGAGTTATCTGGACATCAAGTTTCAGATTATCTGGGAGCTCACAGAGCAAAATCAAATTCTTAAATCAAACGAAACGATTTGAGCTTTTAGCAAATTAGCGGTGACGAATCGCCCTGAAAAACGGGCGATTCTTAAACCACGCTAAAGCAAACGGTGCAAAAAACGGCAGAGATTTTGCACCACAGGCAACACCGTATTAAGTATCACAACAAAGGAGCCTTGCTTATCGTAATAACGTAACAAGTGAAGAAGGCATGCTTACAAACGATTTTACAAGTTCATTCAATTCAACTCTCGGATGGAATCTCTCTTTGCCAGAAGGCTGGACAGTTCTACCCAAAGCACCAAGCGAACAATGGGAAGCATTTGACAATATCGAAGTGTTTTCACATCCACATGATCCTTCCCTATCAATGACGTGGATGAGGACGAGTGCAACAACAGGATTGCGCGCCTGGGCTCATTACTCAACAAATACTATTTCTATGGGCAGCATCGAGCCGGAAATTGCGCAAGAAATCATGTCGCAAATGTTTGCCCTAATCGGCAAAGTTACCGAAGCTCAAGTTATCAGCCTTCCCGACGGTCAACGCGCGCTGGAAATTATTGAAGAAATCGCACCGATGGGCTCTGCGGTAGAACCCATGCTTGGATATCATCTTTTGCTGGCAGTGCGTGGCTCTGCATCGAACACGCCACGAATGCAGCAACTAGCCTTTTATGCGCGTGCCACCAAATTTTCCAAAGAGATTTCGCAAATAACAAAATCTGCACGCAGCTTCCGCTATTTCTAACATCACGACTGGGAAGTTTCCCATTTTGTCGTCTTCGAAACATTTATGTCGACTAGCGCAGACGCAGTCAAATAGGGAACTTTCAGACCTCCGGGCGGTTGATTAGTTCGGTTTAACTAGATTTCGATAATGGAGCGCTCAAAATGGCTATTAGGGATTGAGCTGTTGGCGAACCACACACTAGAGGGCATTATAATGTCTGAGTTCCAACGCATCGTTTCCATTCTTCTACTCAATTCTTTCGTTGTTGCAGCGCCATGCCTGGCGGCTAACAACGCAGCTAACACAGCAGCAAACGATGCTGCAAAAAATTCGCAGACAGCAAGCAATAAAGCATCTGCAGAAAAATCTGCACATCCCGAACCAGATGTGAACACAGCCTACACACCACTACTCTTGCCCGACGACGCGCAAGCAAGCGGCATTAGTTTGAGCGGTGAAACAAAGATGTACAAGGTAAGCGACGGTCATTTTCACCAGGGCTGTGGCTGCGCGATGATTCACGCTGAGCAAGCCATGCACATCGATACATGCCGCGCCAACATTTACGTGCGTCCTGGCTCTACAGTAGTTGTCGGGGCTAGAACTGAAGCCACCAGAGTATTGAACTTAAGCGACCGCAAGCACGACAGCGTGAGAGTGGTGTTCGGCAAAACCCATATTTCATTGAACCCAGGCGAAGAACTCGTTGTTTTGAATTCAGATTCAAGCGAACTCGAACAAGCGGCGTTCGAATATGTTATTCGCTATCGCAATGCTCAAACAATAGATGTCACGCCCGAGTATAAGGCTGTTTTGTTTGAGTTCTCGTTGGCAGACGCGATGAAGCATTGCTTGATTTTCAGGCAACTCACGCAATCACCAAAACCTCAAGACAAAGCCTTGTTAGCAGAAATAATCAAAACAGCTGCAGCAGTCAATACAATGTTTGAGAAATCGCGCGACAAATATACGCACGGACCAAACGACCCCGAAGCGCAGCCGAAGAAAGATGGCGGCACGAGAATTGCGTTGAAGAAAAAGAACAACAAACGTCCACGCCTGGCTTTTGGTCAAACACAGTCGGACAACGACTAGATTAAGCGTTCTGGTTCTATTCTGTTGAAAGCGCGCCTTGCCGGGGTACTATTATCTAGGCTTGCGCTTTCTTCGGATTAACACATGCGAAAACCTGCTTTTCTCGCTTTAACTTTGAGCATTACGCTTCTCAGCCTCTCGCCGGGCGAATGTTCCAAACCAAAACCGGCGGCAGCGCCAGCTACAAACGCAGCGTTTTCAGCTGGCGTGGCTTTGTACACGAAAAAAGATTACCGCGCTGCAGCCCAGCAATTTGAAACTGCAATGCAACAAAGCCCTGGCAACGCAGACGCAATTTACTATTGTGCGCTTTGCCAGCAGCTGAGCAATAATCGATCGCGCGCCAAACAGCTTTTCGAATACATCACGACAAGTTTTCCGCAATCTCGTGTGGCGCCAATGGCGCAAACCGCACTGGGGCAACTTTCATCACTTTCTAGCGCTAGCGGATCTAGTTCTGCATCAAGCGTAAGTTCATACGCAAGCTCAGCCAGCAGTTCGGGCGCGCAAGACCCAGAACTTGCCAATGTGCCAGACCAGGTACGCGTGCCATTTGAAAAACACGGCAATGACGTAGTAGTTACAGTGCAGGTCAACGGGCACCCTGCGCAGTTCATCCTAGATACTGGTGCCGGCTCAGTTGCTATTGGGCGCAACCACTTGCGCGACTGGGGCATCAACACGGAAGTCGGCAAGAAAACATACGATGTTTTTGGTGTCGGCGACGGAAAAGCAAAAGGGTGGGACCAACGACTAGACCTCACACTCGGACAAATATCACGCAAGAATTTTGTCTGTGGCATTCAAGAAAACATGCCGACAGAACCGCTGCTTGGGCAAACATTTTTGAAAGCATTCAATGTGCGCATAGACGACGCAACGCGCATGGTTATTCTGGCTAAAAAAGGCGGACTCGGTGCAAAAGACATTGCGCGCAAGTCATACAACTCGCGAGAAGTGCCATTCGTGCGGGCATCTAGCGGACACATGTTTGTTGATGTGCTGGTTTGCGGCAAGCCGTTCAAAATGATGTTCGACACCGGCGCATCGAACACCTGCTTTTCAGAAGCCGATTGGAAGAAGCTCGGGTTTCCCATTCCAGACAACGCACAATCGATTGTATCGCGCGGTGTTCTGGGTGATGCCAGCTCGTATGCGTTCACCATTGATTCGTTAAAGCTTGGTCCTATCGAACAAAGCCCCGCGCCAATTTTGGTAATCCAAAATAGCAAAGCGCCACCACTTCTCGGCATGAGCTTTTATGGCAAACTTCAATGCACAATCGACACGCAGCGAAATGTGTTGATATTCACCGAGCCACAATAAACAAACAGCTAATGCGCATCTCATCAAGCCAGTGCCGAGTGATTCGAATCTGCTTCAGTTAAGCACTCTTTACACTAAAAACGGCGCGCAATAAGCATTGGCGCGGTTGTCAGCGGAAACGCGCAGGGCACAAACAGTGCTAACGCCCGGGGGCATTCTATAATGGCATCTCTTGGGAGGACTTACAGTCTTCCAGAAATGTCGCATTTGCGGCACATCGCACCGAAGGGGGACTACAGAGTGCTTAAGGCTGGTATCGTCGGATTGCCGAATGTGGGGAAGTCAACGCTGTTCAACGCGCTGACTGCGTCTTATCAGGCTGAAAGTGCAAATTATCCGTTCTGCACCATCGAGCCAAACGTGGGCATTGTCAAAGTGCCGGACAAGCGTTTGACCAAATTGCAAGAGATGGTAAATCCGCAGCAAGTGATTTCGGCTGCGTTTGAATTTGTGGACATCGCGGGGTTGGTGCGTGGCGCGAGCAAGGGCGAAGGTCTGGGCAATCAATTTCTAGCGCACATTAGAGAAGTCGATGCGATTGTGCATGTGGTGCGCTGCTTTGATGATGAAAACATCACGCACGTTGATGGTGGCGTTGATCCAATTAGAGACCTTGAAACAATTCAAATCGAACTTTGCATGGCTGATTTTGCATCAATCACAAAGCGCATGGAGCGGCTTGTGAAGCAGAAGAAACAAGGTGATAAGCGCGCGACAATTGAGTCTGATATTTTCGAAAAAATTCTACCTTTCATTGAAAATGCGCAGGCAGTTGATCTCAACGTTCTCACAGATGAAGAACGCGCAATTCTTCCGCAGTTGCAATTGCTTTCGACAAAGCCAATGCTTTACGCAGCAAACGTGAAAGAAGAACAGTTGGGCAATCCTGATGCAAATCCTTATGTGGTGAAACTCAAGCAGCATGCCGCGGAAGAAAAGCGTCCAGTAGTTGTGATTTCAGCGCAAATCGAAGCTGAACTTGCGGCGCTTGATGCTGACGAGCGCCAGAGCTATCTTGAAACTCTAGGCGTGACTGATTCTGGAGTGAATAATCTCATTCGCGGTGCGTTTGAGTTGCTTGGGCTTGTGACATATTTCACTGCAGGTGAAAAGGAAGTACGCGCGTGGCCGTTCGAAAAGGGCTTCACCGCACCGCAATGCGCAGGCATTATCCACACAGATTTCGAGCGTGGATTTATCAAGGCAGAAGTCATTTCATATAACGACTTCGTCGCAGCTGGCTCTGAAAAGGTCGCAAAGGAAAAAGGCGTGATGCGCCTGGAAGGCAAAGCGTACTTGATGAAAGATGGCGATATTGTGCACTTCCTGTTCAATGTGTAGAGCTGAGCAATGTATAGAGCTGTGCAATAGATCGAACTTTAACTGAGGGATATCTATCGCTTATCGGCATAGGGGGAACCCTCGCGGGTTCCGCCCTGCCACACCACCGTGC
>CAZJLR010000138.1:0-7822 GCA_964546815.1 uncultured Candidatus Obscuribacterales bacterium
AATAAGTCAAAGAATAAATGTCCTCTTCTCCGACAGGCTCTTCCAGCCTGCTTCGGGAAGCTATTGGCGAAGAAGCAGGCAAGGATGCCTGCGCCCCCAGGTGGAACGCTCTTAGCTCATATCATCGAACTTGATTCGGCTCCATTTTAGTTCGCCAGCAGTGTCCATGGCGTCGCCCCTGCAGTTAAGTGCGTTTGCTGGTGATTTGAGACATTGCCTTTTCTACGATGGCGTAAATAACAAAGAAAAGACCTACGATTGCTAACCAGAATTTTTGGATGAATTCTTTGAACATTTGAGCGTCTTCGTTTTCGAATTGAACTGAATTGAGCAAACTCATCTCTGGGGGCTTCGATTGCAAGTTAGCTTGCACTGGTCGATCCAAGCTAATAGAAACACTTGAGGGCGCATCAGGTACACGGTAAATTGTGCCGTTAGTACTTCCAGAAAGTTGCGGCATTAGGTTCGCTTGCTGCCTCAAACGTAGCAGACGATGTTTAGCTTCGTGCTCCGGAGACACTGGCCAGGGACAGGCTGCAGCGACTTCTGGCTTCGCTTGCAGGTAAGAATTACCCAAACCATTTGTATGTTTTTTCACCTTAGCTACTATAGGCATTGGCACTCTATATTGCTTATCTTTAGCCAAGCCTTTTACGGTTTCGCCGGAATAAGTAGGAACAACCATTGGCTTCACCTTACCAGCCATGGGCGGTCTCTTCAGTCGGAAACCGCTAGTCTGTCGTGAGTCGGTGCTGCCACCACCGCCGGCACTAACACCACCCAGGTAACTGCGACCAGTTGTGGGACTGGCATCACTGTAGGTACTACTGGCATCACTGTAGGTACTACCGGCATCACGTCCACTTGCACTGGGAGTCTTGCTGAGGCGGGCAAACACGGCAGACTTATGAGAACTTCGTGCTTCATGTATGACGACCCTATCATCCGAGTCCAGGGATGTTTGTAACGTTACAGCTTGTTTTGGTGCATTCGAAGGAATAGAGTCTGTGGGTGCTGCAACAGATTCTTTAGTAGCCGGTAGTCGAGCCGAGTAAACGATGGGCGCCTCATCTTCGACAGCCGTTGGAGACATTGGCGGAGGAACAGCTTGAGTAGAAGCTTCAAGAGCTGGTACAGAATAAGCAAATCCGCCGGAGCTACCTTCATTAGCCGAGTTAAATGCTGAAGGAAAAAATGTTTTTACGATTTTCACGAAAGGACTTTCGTCTTCCATCATTGCGGGCTGAGGGCGAGACCATTCATCGAGCTTTGGAACTGTGTCAACCAAAACACCGCTGGATATTGATGTTACAACATGATTTTGTGCAGCAATGGAATGAGCGTCTGCCTCATCGTTCAATCTCATGTAAGCGTTGATTTTATCTATCGCCCAGAGTTGTCCGAGCTGTTTCATAGTTTCAGTGCCGTGTTTAGTCACATCGTTTTCGACATTCACCGGAACAGGACCATTAAATGGAACTGGATCATCAACAGCAATAGCGCAGGCAGCAGCGGTATTCGCAGGAGCGATGGCAGCGGTATTCGCAGGAGCGATGGCAGCGGTATTCGCAGGAGCGATGGCAGCGGTATTCGAAGGAGCGATGGCATCCACTTGCGTAGGGGCGATGGCATCGGTGTGTGCGGAAGCATTATCTTCTTCTGTTGCACGAGAGCCTACCACTGGCGGAACATCGACAAATTCAATATCGGTGACTACAGGTGCAATCGCATGATGCCTCGACGCCAACACTGCGTCACGACTGAATGTTTTTAGCAACCCGGGATGTTGCCATTGATCAAACAAAAGTGAAATGTCATCGGAGCAAGAGCCAAATCTTGCGACCTTTTGCACTCTATCACTGTCCATACCATCCAGATAAACGTTTGGACCGCTGCTCAGTTGCATATCCCAAATCACAGGACCTTGCAAATTAGGTAGATTAATAATGCCATGGAGAAAACCATTAGATACATCGGCGGCAAGCGGTTGAGCTCCATGAAGCCAGAGTACAGCGCCGGTGTTTTTTCCTTTCAAATCTGGTTTAGCAAAAGATTGAAGACTTTCAATTCCACCTAGTGCTTCCATCAAAGCCAGGCCATCTTTCTGCCCACCCACACACGTTTTGTTTGACAAATTGTCTATGGCAACATTGAACTCATTTGTTCCAGGAAAGCCGTGGGAAAGGAGCTCTTCAGTTGACTTGTCGCCAACAAATAGCAAACGCACAGGAATATCAGTTGGAAGTTTGCGCAGTGCGTCGCACACCTTTTTCAAATCATCTGCCATACAATTAGAGCCGTCAATTACGATTGAAAGCGAGCTGGGCTTTGCAAGATTCACATCCGAGAGCTTTTCGAAGTAGAGATTTCCTCTATCATCCTTTGACCAGAACTCAGTTTTGTCAGAACGTTTTACGTTGATGATACCACTGCCGGTAGCAAGCAACGAACTATCGAGTTGACCACTCAACAAGAAATCATTTCCGTTATGCTCTTGCTTCAATTGCCCCCACGGCGCAGTCATTTCGTGATTTGCAGAAAGGCTGATGGTGTGCGGCACATTGATTTGGAAGTTGCGCTCTTCAAACTGAGGCAATGTCATTACGGCTTGCTTGTTACGATCTAAGCTAAGTGGTGCAACAATGCCCAAATGCAATTTCACCTTGTTGCCTGGCGGCACGGGATAGCACTGCACAAGAACTGTGTCTTCACCAGAAACACTAACAAGCAATGGATTTTTCTTTTCCTTCACTGCCTCCTGGTACATTTGCCTGGCAAGCTCGCGCGGAGTGATTTGCACTTCAAATTCCTTGCCATCGACAATCAGACTTGCTTGATTTACAGCGGCTCCATGCGGCAATCTTATTCTTGTGCGAACTTCTCTGTCGTATTTTGATTTATTGCTGAAATCGAGATTCCAATCAAGCTGCGATACGCAGGCGTCTGAATCAATCTTCGCGGCAAGTTTCGACTCAGAAACTGAAAGACCGCGCGATACTCCGCTTACCATTTCGCCGGCGACATCAGGGTCCATATCAAATTCGTCGTCGGCTTCCATACCATCATATGCAAGCGTGCCCATGTGATTCATAGTGGCGCGAGCCGATTCGGGGATGGGAAATGAATTGTAGGTGCGCCCTGTCGCCTTATAAAAGATGCTGCGCATCGTTTCAACATTTACCGGATTGCTGTTTTCATAAAGGGAACCGACAATATCGGTGGCACGCCCCGAACGTTCATAGCAGGCACGCAGCATTACTTCATGGCTGCCAACCGTTCTCAGAATGTTCAAACCATTTACTTGAGTTTCGGGTTTGCTTGCCATTCCGAGTGCAACACGAGTTACTGTAGATGGTAATTCGACACATAGCACCATTAGCAGTATCACCAGGTGTCCGGCATTTTTCACCTGACCTGGCTGGAAGTTTGTCCCAAAAACGTTTGCGACCTTGCTGACCTGGTCTCCCGATCCCCAAAGAACACCGAGAGCAATAGCAGGCGAAAGACCAAGCAAACCAAATCCAAACAACAAACAGTATTGCATTGACTGCATCGTGAGCGGCAAAAACATGATGGCATAGAGCAAAGAGATGCCCATTGCCATGCCGTTGAGGAAAAGCGCAAGCCCCAATTGCGATACCATGTTTTGGCGAATGCTGAGCCACGCCAAAAGACTGGCGATGGGCACCAGGGAGAAGAGCAAAACATGTGAGTTGCTAGGAAAGGGGTCAAAGAAATGCCTGGCACAAATATGAAGCTGACATTCGGCGGTCAGAGCCAGTGTCGGCAGAACGATTCCCCCGTAAACCAGCAAACGCTCGAACCATGGACCCAGTTTCGGGAGGTCTGCAGTCTTTTTAGTCGCAGATCCGCCCAAATAGAGATCGCCAAGGTTTTGCTTCCACATCAGAACATTCCCCTATGTCGGCTTATGCTGTTATGCCCAGTCGCCGAACTGGATCTCCAGTGTATATATCAGCTGCATGCTATACAAAGATGTTAGAACGAGGCTTTCGGGGTGAATTTCATTGTTCTTTTCACCGGGTTAATCCTGTGGATTTACGCATTGTTCTACTAACCAATTTTATGAGCGGTAACTAATCAGTCCGGAGAGTGCGATTTTCGCTTGGCAACTGGGTGCACTTTGGGCAAAATACGAAGAAAAAGGCTATCGTTTAATTAGCCTTAACTTTGGGTTTAGTGCCAAACTTGTCATAATGGCAACATGACTTGACCAAAGCCCGGGCGGCTCGAAAGGCATTGTCAAGAATTCAAAGAGGTATGTATGGCTTCCGACAAAAACACTCCAGGACCAAACACTCCACTCACTGGCATCAGTGGGCGTGAATCAGTGTTCGACAAGCGCTTGCGCGAATATCGCAACACTGGAGGGTTTGCAATGCCCCAGAGAAAATCGCTGCAGTTCGTCAAGAAGCAGCAAGAAGAATTCAACACACCGTCGATGGACTCCAAACTGCACGCACCTGTGACAGATGACGACGGATACACCGAGACTGAAAGACTGGCATTCATTGACCAGAGCAGTGGGTTGCTCAACACTCGCACCATGCTTGGCAAACTTGCCAAAGAAGCGAAAAGAGCAAGCCGCTACAAAAATCCATTCAGCGTACTCATCATCGAACTCGATGGCTTCAGCAGTGCGGAAGAAAGCTCTCTGACAAGGTTAGGCGCCGAAGTAATTTTCAGCAGTTTTGCAAAAATCATCAAACAAAATATTCGCGAAGTCGATATTGTCGGCAGGTTTGATGAACCATCATTGATGCTCATCTGCCCTGAGACAAACCTCAGCGATGCAGTTGAAGAAGCCGGGCGCTTGCGCCATGTCGTCGCTGGTGCGCATTTCAAAAATGTTGGGCATCACGTAAACATGACAGTGAGCATAGGCATCGCATCATTCCCAGATAACGGTTCTGCGCCAGTCGTCATTCTCGGCGCAGCTCTCGAAGCTGCACAGCAAGCCGTTTCACTCGGCGGCAACACTGTATGCACTGCAGCAATCGACGCATCTGTAAACAACACAGAGCCAACAAAGCCTGTCGAGCCGAAGATGCCAATCGAACAGCCAGAAGACTTCAGCCCAGCATTCGACGCAGCAGTCGAAAAGCCAGTCGAAGACATGTCGCCTTCAAAACCGGCAAGCACCGAAATTGTATTCCCGACAGCAGATGTAAGTCCCATCATTACATAATTGTCGAGAGCAGAAATCCAAACAGCCCGCACATTACATAATGCGCGGGCTGTTTCATTTGGACTCTTGTTCTCTGCTATCCTTTGCACGATAAAGCAAGCCAGAAACCAAGGAGAACGCCATGTCGAAAATAGTCCGATTCGATAAAGTGGGCGACGCGAATGTGCTCAAAATCGTTGATGAAACTCACGCAGAACCAGGCGAAGGTGAGGTGCGCATCAAAGTAAAAGCAATCGGGCTAAATCGCGCAGAGGTGCTGTTTAGACAAGGACTTTACCTGGAAAAGCCGATCCTTCCGGCGCGCATTGGGTACGAAGCATCGGGCGTGGTAGAAGCAGTGGGACCGTCAGTGAGCGGCTTCAAAGTAGGTGATGTAGTCAGCACAATACCATCATTCAAAATGAGCAAATATGGCGTCTACGGTGAAACAGCTACAGTTCCCGCTAGCGCACTGGCAAAATATCCTGAAACATTGAGCCCAGAAGAAGGCGCTTCGATTTGGATGCAATATTTAACCGCATATGGCGCGCTAGTTGAGTTGGGCAAATTGCAAGCAGGACAGCATGTAGTAATCACAGCAGCCAGCAGCAGTGTTGGTTTTGCGGCAATTCAAATTTGCAAAGACCTGGGCGCAATCTCAATTGCGACGACCAGGACGAATGCAAAAAAGCAAAATTTGCTTGACGCCGGCGCCAACCACGTCATAGTGACAAACGACGAAGACATGGTTATGCGAATAAACGAAATAACTGGCGGAAAAGGGGCTGAAATGGCTTTTGATGCAGTCGCCGGACCCATGCTTTCGCAACTGGCTAAAGCCGCCGCATATGGTGGCATCATTTTTGAATATGGTGCACTCAGTCTTGAAACGACACCATATCCATTAATGCTTGCGCTGGACAAATCACTGCTAGTTTATGGGTACACGCTGTTTCACCTCAACCGCCATCCTGAAATGCAAGCACGTGGAAAACAATACGTTTATGACGGATTGAAGAAAGGCAGCCTGAAACCAATTATCGACAAAGTATTCAAGTTTTCCGATATTGCTGTAGCGCACCAATATATGGAATCAAATCAGCAAAACGGAAAAATTGTTGTTAGCGTCGAATAGCTGCAATTGAAAGTTTGCGCGAATTTATAGCATGGTTGTGGCTTGATATTTTGAGCACAAACTGTGCATTGTGAGCGACTATGGAAGAGCCGACAATTGCAAGCGACAAATTAGACAGGCGCGTTTGGGTGCTTGCTGCAGGGCGTTTCGTTTCGATGATTGGCAGCGGCTTTACAGCATTCTATGCGCCGGTCTTTTTCGTTAATACAGTTCACATCACACCGACTTTTGTGGGCTTTGGCATTGCTGCAAATTCAGTTGCGGGCATAATTGCGCGCATCATAGGCGGTACCATGGCAGATTCGCCCAAATTCGGGCGGGTGCTCACGCTTGTGATGTCTTCAATCATATTGGCGGTTGGCTCTGTTGTGATGGGGATGTGCACCGACTTCATCGGCTTTTTTATTGCAAACACATTGCTTGGTTTTGGCATAGGGCTTTACTGGCCCGGTGCCGAAGCGATGATTGCCGACATAACCACAGCGAACAATCGCAGAAACGCATTTGCTGTAAATCGATTTGCTGATTACGGAGGGCTAGGCATAGGGGTTGTCCTGGCTGGTTTGATAGTTCAAAACACCGGTGCTTTCCGAATATTGTTTTTCGTCGATGCAGTTTCATATGTAATTTTGACGGCTGTGATTTTTTTCGGCATCAAAGAAACACAGCATCAGGGACAATCTGCACCGTTGTTGAAATCATGGAGCGCGGCGCTGAAAAATCCGCTGCTTCAACTTTATGTCACAGCGAACATTTTGATGACTGCTTATATCACGCAGATTTCGAGCTCGCTGCCATTGTATTTGACTGATTCGATACAGCTTGAGCACGGTAAGGAGTTAAGCCCAATTTTGCTTTCGGCGCTCTTTGCCGGGCACGTGATCATAGCGGCAGCGAGTCAGCTGCCAGTTGCTAAAGCGATGAATCATTTTACGCCGGCGAAGGCTCTAATTATTTCGTGCGGGCTCTGGTTGCTGGGTTTTGTTGTGTTGTGCGTAGCAGGCTTAGTCAGTAGCTATCAATTCTTGCTGGCGGCGATAGCACTGGTATTAATGAGCATTGCGACAGTTGCCTATGGCCCGCCGTCGTCAGCTTTGATTGTTGATTTGGCGCCACCAGAATCGCGCGCAATTTATTTCTCGATAAATTCATTATGCTGGGCGATGGGAGGGTTGATTGGTCCACCAGCAGTGCTGGCAGCGATGGAGCATTTTCCGAAGCATACACCTTATATATGGCTAGTCATCGCTGCGACAACGCTAATGCCTGCGCTTGTATTTCGAGCGCTCGCTACGCATGACAATAAGCCAACGGCGCCTGTATCCAAGCCATTGTAAGGGTGAGGCATGGGATACTGCTGGCGAACTCAAATAGCGCCGCATGTACATTTGCAGGGGCGACGCCATGGATACTGCTGGCGAACTCAAATAGCGCCGCATGTACATTTGCAGGGGCGACGCCATGGATACTGCTGGCGAACTAAAATGGAGCCGAATCAA
>CAZJLR010000139.1:0-7723 GCA_964546815.1 uncultured Candidatus Obscuribacterales bacterium
GTCTCCAACTCGGTATCGGCTTCACCAGCCAGAGCTTCGGCTTCGGTATCGGTGGAAACCAACAATCAGCTGCGGGCAATACAAACTACCTCACAACGCAGCCTGGTGTTAATGGCACTTACGGTACTATGCAGAACCCCACCGTTGATAGTACAAATACAAATCTCAGCGGGCTTGCGAATATTTCAGGTGGTGGCGCTGCCGGTATCAATGCTATTCAGTCACTATTTGCCAATACTCCAGTTACAACCGTGGGAAGCGGCGGCGCAACATCGACGACCACAGCGCCCGGATTTAGTTTCTACAATGCAAGCCCTGCCATGCTTGTTTCACCGGGGACGAATCCTAAGTTTGGCGCCAGTACCGCACCGGTAAATTTCTTTGGTGGTGGTAGTTCTAATACTTATTCAAACATTGGCTTAGGCGTCATTAACGGTTTGCCTTCGCTGCTAGGCGGACAGGCTTTGTTTGGTAATCCTGGCGGTGCAAGCTTTCAGCAAAGCGATTTAGCAAATATGTTTCAAGCAGTGTCCAATTTTGCGTCAAACAGCTCTTCTCGCTGGTCTGTTAATCCAACCGTTAATGGTACTATCGGTTATTCGAGATCTCGCATTTTGGCTGAGCCAACACTGGTGACCATATCGGGTGAGAGAGCCGCATTCCTGGCGGGCGGCGAAATTCCTATTCTGCAATCTATAGCAACGGCTGGTACTGCTGCTCAATCAATAGTTTTTGAACCATATGGTTTGAGATTGAACATGATTCCAGTTTTGTTAGAAAATGGCACCATTAATTTGCAAGTTTCTCCAGAAGAGCGATTGCTCGATAGGGCTAATGCTTTTGTACTACCAAATCAAGCCTTTGCTGGTGGCGCAGCATCGACAGTACCCGCCTTCACTACTAGAAAAACTCAAACAACAGTAGAGATGAAACCGGGGCAAGAATTATTTATCTCGGGACTTGTTTCGCAAAATAGTGGACGCAGCCTTCAAAAAACACCGATGCTTGGCGAAGTTCCTGTTTTGGGAGCCTTATACAGGTCAAAGGCATTCTCGAAAAACGAAAGCGAACTCATTGTCTCAGTGCGCCCCGAGGTCATACTTCCGGGAACTCCTGGGCAGCTGAAAATACCAGCTGAGCTCAATAAAATGGAAGGCTCTAGAGACCTCAACATCCTTCAAGTTGAGCCAAGCACAATTGACGAAGGTCAATATAGAAGTGGCATGGTTGAGAAAACTTTCCAAATACCCAACACTTTGCCTGCCGGAGCGCCTATTCCAGACTCTACCAAGTAATTATGTAGAGCTAGAAAATTATACTTACAAGAAAGTCCTCGGGAGTTTGTTTCCTGAGGACTTTCTGTTTTACTCTATGCTTAAATCGTTCCTGATTTCTTTCGGGCTGAGTGGTTTTGCCCATACGGCATGTTCTTCCGGTATCTTTGATTCGTACTGCTCTACCGGTTTCTTGCTGAGTCTTTCTTCCTCGTTTTCCTCTGTGACAATTTTGGCTGTTGCCATAAGTTCGTCATCTTCGTCAATTCTCAATTCATCGCCTTTGAGTATGAAATCGCGGATTATGTTGCCCCCGGGAATTTGTCCTGTTGCTCCCAGCACAAAGCCTTTTGACCTTGATGTGGTATCAATCTCCCCGGGTGACTTTCCTGATACCCATGAAGGTTGAAGAGCACCGGCAACTCCCATGAGGATGGGCATGGCTCCAAAACTTATCATGTTGCCTGCGGCCTGTTTTACTGCAGTTTGGGCTAGCATTTTTAGTATTTTTGTCGCTTCTGAACTTTCGTCTTTGCTTAAATTGTCTACGCCTAAAATCTGCCCACCGTCACCAACGACTGAGGCTTTGAATTCTCCCGCGTTTTTGAAAACATGATATTGGGGACAAATTGTCCCGGTAATTTTGATGTGAAATTGTTTTGGCGTAATTATTTCGTCAAGCTTCACTGTGAAAAATGCATTGCGTCTAAATCTTCCGTTTTTGCTAACTAAGGTGCTGGCAAGTCTTCTGCCACGTTGAACCTGTGCCAGCTGTCCAATTACGCGTGAACCTGCTGGAATTGTAATTTGATTAGGGAAGGTCAGGTCTTTTGTTAGTTCGCCTTCAAACACGTCACCTTTGTGGGCATATGCGGTTTCAATTTTTCGTTTACTGGTCACAGAGAAAATAACTGAATGAGGATTAAAAATATTGTCTTCTGGTTCTAGAACTCCAGTTTCTGGAGCGATGGTCTCTGGAAATCCCTGCTCTGGACTGCCAGGCATGGTAGCCGGTGTCTCCGATGCTCCTGATAAAATGACCTCTGTTTCTTCTGTCTTGGCGCTTAAGGATGGTTCTAAATAGTTCTGCGTCTTGTCCTTTATATATTGTTCCTGCGTTCCTGTTGAATTCGAATTTTCAGTTTTCTTCTGTTTCAGATGCAGCTCATTTTGCGCTGATTTGTTCACCGAAAATTCCGGCTCATCCTGACTGCTTTGATTTTGAGGAGAAGCGCTGCTAGCACTGCTTTTGACATTCATTATTTTTCCTTGTACTGAAATTACTTTCGCAACAAGACTTGCTTGAGCTAAGAGTTCATCACCAGGTTGAATGAAAATATTTGAGTTGTTCTTGCTTAGTCGTGCGATTCTCCTCTGGTCTGCCATCGCGTTTAAGGCTGCTGGTAAGGCTGAGACTGCGACTATGCCAAGGGCAGGAGTCATGCTTGCCAGTGGTCCCATTGGCGGCATACCGTGCGGAGGAGGCATGCCATGCATCGGCGGCATGCCATGCATTGGTGGAATGCCGTGCAGCGGAGGTGGTGGGGGCAAGCCGTGCGGAGGCGGCAAAAGGTGCATGGGCGGTCTAAATCCGTGCAGAAATGGTCCTCTCATTCCAGGCGGCGGCGGAGGAAGGTGTGGATGGGGAAGTGCTGGCATTGCCTTAGCAACGTTTATAGTTTTGAGCTTGCCACTGAGTCTCGGCTTTCGCTCATTTCGTGGAGCTGTAGTGATGTCTTGAACTCTTTCAATCTGACCATCGCTTGAGATTTTCGCTGTCTTTATGATTCCATCGCTTTTGAGCAGCTGGTCTTGCTTGGCGAGAAAACCGCTTATGGGAATGCGTTTGCCATCAGTTGTGACTATTTCGTCAAGAATTAGTTTTATCGTTCTGGCATTTGATTTTTTATTTGCCGACGAATATTTGTCTTCATCTGCCGCGTTCGTGATTTCTATGTGTCCCAATACGGGTGAATTTTCTGCTGCTATGGTTTTTGAATTTAGTTTTAGGCTTTCTTTGAGGTGTGCTTTAACACGCTCGCCGTTTTGTACTTCCTGGCTGTCTACTGTGCTGTCGAAAACGATTGTAAAACTCAGCATCGAAGCTGAGGCTGTGAGTTTTGCAGGCTCTGCATTTTTTGATAAATCTGCAGAATTTGGTGGCTTAATTTCTTGCTCAAGAGAATACGCTGCTTGAGAAAGCGTTGTTGAAATTATTGCAGCGAGAGTTTTCAAAGCTCTCGCTTGTAGTCGTCGTTTTTCTTGCATATGCGCTTGTCTTAGCGTGAGTGCTGCTCCGAAAGGCGCAGGTTTTGTTGAGCAATTATTGACGACCTTTGTAAAGGAATCATGTGGGGAAACTGCGTGCTTTACTCCGCCTTAACATGCTTTTGTTTTTTGCACATAAGCCATTAACAAAGCTGCGCGTTAATCAAGCATGTAATTTTTTCGGCATTGAATCTGAGCACAAATGAACTGCAAAATTTTAAGCACAATTGTTTTCGTTGGTTCTCTTTTAATAGCGCTGCCATTCTTCCATAAGTCGGAAGATATCAAAATGCTCTCTCCAGCATTGTCTGGCTTCTCTATTAGGTTGAACGGTAGACGCGTTATAGTATCTAAAGGTATAGCAAAGACGCGGGGATCTGAGATCATTGTATCTCAAGGCGCTAACATCAAAATTCCAGGTTGTGCAAATCGTCGATTTAGCGGCGAGAATTTTCAGCTAGAGTATCCATCGGCGGGAGCAGCTTACCTGTGGACAAAAACTCCCATGGGAACCAGAGTTTGCGGTCTTCCTTTGCCCAATGTTTTGGAAACTACTTCTCTTCATGCAGATGTTGCGTCTCGATTGCCGGGTGAAGATGCCGAATCGTTTTCGATTGATCCTGTCTGGGGAATTATTCTTCCTAAAGCTCAAACTAAGCTTGCAGAGGCACTATTAATCAGCTACGAAGTAAGGCAAAGGCGAATTTGCACTTTAGTTCTGGAAAAAACTGGAAAAATAAGTCTTTTGGAAGGTGAGCTTTCTACTGGTTCTCCGTCACCGCCTGTAGTGCCGGACGATTGTTTAGCTATTGCGAATGTAGTTGCTCCCTCGGGCAATCGTGAACTCAGCAAAGCTGATATTTTGCCGATTGCGCAATTAGATACTCCCAAAGGAGAGTACAAGAATTTCTCCAGTGTGCTTGCTAAAACAATTTCAAAACTGAACTGTGGAGAACCAGTCGAAATTTGTTTTGTGGGTGATAGTGTCACTTGTGGCTATGGTGCCTCATCTGAAGATAGAGCTTTTCCACTTAGATTCATCGCAAAACTCAGAGCTAAATATCCTAAGAGCGCGATTAGCTATAAAGTATTCGCGAAAGGAGGAAGCAACTCAAGCACTCGTTTTCGGCAATATCTGCAATTGAAGGAGCCTTCACGACCAGATTTGATCATCGTAGAATTTGTAAATGATCTCGCGCTCAATCCGAAGATTCTGGCAAGTACATATAGCAACTTTGCGGACAAAGTGAGGAAAAGCGGTACGGAATTACTTGTTTGCTTGCCACATTTGCCCTGCCCACAGTTGTACAAAATGAAAGATGGTGATTGGGACTCAGTTTCATGCAGGGAATACTTCAGCTTAATTCCAGATTTGGCTCTAAAGTATAAGTTTGCTTGTGTTGGCGTAAGCCGGCATTGGAAGAATGCCTATATTGAAGGTATGCGGCCCGACTTACTTCTAGCTGATGGACTAAATCATCCAAACGACAGAGGGCATGAAATTTTCGCAAATGAGCTAATGAAATGTTTTCCCTGATGTCGGTCTTTCGCTATCGAAGTCGAAAGGATTCTCAGTTTAACTTTTCTGATTTTGTAAATTTTCAAGCCGATCTAAGCGTGCAAAATCGTCGCTTATGCGATATTCATAGCCTTAGAGGCGCGGCTTGATGAAATCGGAAACAATTGTACTTGCAATGGCGCAAGCTAGCTTTCCTGCCATGAGGAAAGCCTTAGGCGCCTACAAGCTTTTAGAAGCTGGCACTCTCGATCAGGCCCAGAGGCTATTGAAAGAGCCTAATATAGATATGTTCGTCATTGGAATTCATTTTGATGACTCGCGCGCCATGGAATTTGTGCGAATGATTCGCTCTAACCGGCGCATGAAGTCGATTCCGATACTAATAACCCGCTTGATGCCTACCGAGCAAGGGCGCATTTTGCGAGAAACTCTTGAAGTTATGAAAGTCGTGATGGCAATTGACGATTATCTAGAGTTAGAGGGTGACCCCGAAGCTGAAGAAAAAATCCAAAAAGCCGTGCAGGCAGCACTATTCAAGCGTGCTGCCAGAAAAAGCCGCATGTAATCTCCAGAGTTACGAATCTAATTGCAGACCAAAGAATAAATGTAGGCTACTTCTCACAGCCTGTCCGAAGATTATTTTTGTAGCTCATCATTGCAGTCTTGGAACTCCTGAGAAAGTCCATCGTCTGTCTGTAAACATCGCTCCCCGATGCTTTAACGGCAGGTATACATGCAAGCAGTCATTTTCGATATAGACGGCACGTTGCTAGACTCTGTAGATTTACACGCTCTGGCGTGGCGCAGAGCCTTCAAGCACTTTGGCAAAGATATCGAGTTTTTAGAAATACGCGATCAAATGGGCAAAACGTGGGATGAGCTGCTGGCTAAGTTCCTCAGCCCTGAAGAAGTAGATACTTTTGGCGATCAATTAAAAGAATACAGAAATGAGATTTTTCAGAAAGAGTACTTAAACAAAGTAACTGCCTTTCCCTATGTACGCGACTTGATTAAGTGCATAAAAGAGCACAATTGTCTGGTTGCGCTTGGCTCCTCTGCAAATGAGCAAGAATTAGAAGCATTTATGCGACTGTTGGACATTGACGACCTGGTCGACGCCAGATCTAGTGGCGATGAAACCAGAGGTGCGAAGCCGCATGCAGACATCTTCCAATTGTCGCTTGAAAAACTTTGCGTAGACGCGAAAGATGCGATTGTTGTAGCCAACTCACCTCATGATGCTGAAACGGCATCAAAAGCCAATTTGAAGGTAGTGGGACTGCGCTGTGGCGGCTTTCCCGATCACCTATTGTTAAACTCAGGAGTCGTAGCTTTGTTCAAAGATCCAGGCGATCTTTTCCAGCATTACAATGCCAGTCCAATAGCAGTCTAATTTGCCTGTCACCAAATGCGGTGCAGCCTAGGCTGATTCTGCTTTCGCTTCTTCTTCTTTTTTGTTCAGGTCGTTCAAAATCCAGTTGACCGCATCTGTAATATTGTGAGCAAGATAATCAGGCTCTTCTTTCCACTGATATCTTCCGTCAGTTACAGCCTGGCCATAGCCGGTTTTTACAAGAATGCCTTTGGCGCCACAATTGCGGGCAAGTGCAACGTCTGAAGCTTTGTCACCAACAACATACGAACGTGAAGCATCAAGATCTGGATGCTCGGCGTATGCTTTTTGGACCAAACCGGGAGCTGGTTTACGGCATTCGCACTTTATACTCAGCTCAGGCACTTTACCTGTTTCGAGGTGAGGACAATAGTAGAGTCCGTCAAGCTTGGCGCCTTTTGCTTCTAGAAGGCTAATCAGGCGGTCATTGAGCTTTGTGATGTGTTCTTCGCCATAGAAGCCACGAGCTGCACCTGTCTGATTAGAGACAAGTATTGTGGCTACGTTTGCCTGATTGAGTTTTTTTACTGATTCGCCGGCTCCGGCTATCAGGTTGAGCATGGATACATCATGGATATATCCTATTTCTTCGTTGAGAGTTCCGTCTCTATCCAGGAAAACTACCGGGCGCATAGCTGCCTCACAAAATAACTAATCAATCAGCTATCAATCTTACTACTATGCGCGCCCCATGAGGTCGCCGAAAAGCCTAAGATTGCGTCATTTGGCTAATTATTGCCAAGTCTCCACAGAAAGTCTAGTTCGTGCTAGCATGTTATTTGAGATAGTACTCTACCGCATACCAGGTGCTGCATGAGACTTGACGACGAAAATGCGTCGTTTCGGTTCAACCAAGAGGGACTCCGCAAGTTCATGGGAGACCTGGAAGTTGAAATTATGGAGTTGGTTTGGAAAAAAGCCAATCCAACTGTCACCGTTCGCGATATTTATGAACTACTCAGACTAAAGCGTCCCATTGCTTACACGACAGTGATGACAACAATGGTTCGTCTTTACGAAAAAGGCATTTTGAAAATTATCGACAAGGCTGGTCTGGCGAATTGCTATGCACCAGAGCAAAGCCGCGATGAATTTATTCAGGGTATTGTCACTAAAGTTCTGGGCATCTTCTTTGAGCAGTTTCCCGATGAATGCGATTATTTCATCGCAAATAGGAAGCCTGCGAAAGTTAGTTCAAAAAAATCCACCGGCACGGCTTCCAAAAAGCGCTAATAATTCGCTATGTTCGCCTGTAGGGGCGACGCCATG
>CAZJLR010000140.1:0-7083 GCA_964546815.1 uncultured Candidatus Obscuribacterales bacterium
GAGCCCTAAACCGACGCGTCGAAGTAAGACCAATGATGTAGCGCAGAATCAGCGCTGCGGGTTCCACCAGCCGAACAATTCTTCTGGGCAAGAACAAGATAACGCCGTTGGTTGGCTTCATCCTTGCTGGTTCGAACTGCGCATTGAGAATGTTGAAATTACGGGCAACAGTAGAGCCGCAATACATACAAATGCATCAACTTGCAACAGTGGTCGCGCCAGCTGGTAGAGAACTGACGCAGCAAAAGTGACGATGAAAAAATAGACGGCGACTGCGAGGGAAAATGGGTCTTTGCTGAAGACTCGTTTTAGGAGAATGTAGATAATTTGGATTGCAGCGAAGATCAAGGCGGCGAGTAAAACGATGTCGTGGCTTTGCCTGGTCATTCCGGCGACGGCAACGCTGAATAGCAAGTTTGCGAAAGTGAATTTCAATTTGCTGGGAAGATAACGCCTGATGATGCCGTCTGCTACGCCCGAGATTGGTACACTGGCAACAGAACATAATGCAGCAAAGACGACGGCTAGAAGTGCAGGGCACTGACTTTGAGCCAACCATGCAGCAATGTCGTATGAACTATAGACAGCTTCGGTGGTATATGAGCAAATCAACTTAATAGCGCCTACAGTCAAAAGCACAGCGATTGCACCGATTGCATAGCCTGTAAACAGAGAATTCGACACTGATGTGCCTTGACTTATGAGAGGCACTTGCTTATCGGCTTGAGTGCGACTTCTGTCAAACGGCGTGAATTGCTGTCCCGCATCAGCAGCCACGATCAACAAGACTCCGAATATGCACAAAATCGGAATCATGTTGATGAGCTGGTACAAATAGGTTTGAATCACAAATGGTATGAAGGGTGTTTGCGAATCATATGAACTCAATAAATTTGGCGTTTGGAGTGCCACCATGGCAGCGATTAAAGCGGCCATCAATCCAACGTAGCCACCAATCCAGCGAAAGCTTGGAGCGTGATTTTTCGGAACGCGAAGCAAGCTAACGAGTGTTGCCACAATCAGAATTAGCAGCTCAAGCACCACGATAAAAGTCATTGCGCCACGCCGAATAGTAAACTCCCTGTACTTCCAACTCCACTTGTCGGGCAAGTCCCAGTTCAATTTGAAACCAGACACAACATCACCAACGGTCGCACACTCTAAGCGCAGCTTTGAATCGGAAGCACCAAAGCGTGGACATTCCCACTCGGTGGAATAGTCTGTGCGCCCGCTTCGTTCAAAAGATTTTTGCCCGACTAGCTTAAAGGGAAGCATATCCTTGTGATATTCGCGCAAGAATTTCTCCACTCGCCCAACAGCTTCAGCCTGCGATAAATGAGCGCCAACGGAATCATCTGGAAGCTTCAGTGTCGCACCAATGACCGATTTTTTGCAGGCATCGATTTGTACGACTATTTCTTTGATCATCTGCTGCCCGCAAAAACGCACATTCCAAATTTGTGGGTGCGCAGTGTCGTTAAATGTTTGCTCAAATCGATCGCGTCCTAATTTGTCTTGCAAGCACTGGCAGGCTTCATCGTTGATGTCTCCTCTGAGCTTCTGAAAGCACAAACTCAAAGCAGGGTCATCCAACCCTTCCTTATGAACATATTCTCTTGCCATTTTCACGGCTTCGTCGCGCGACACACTCATACTCAATGGGTCTGGTTTTTGAATAAATGTCAGAGCAATACACAAGGGGACACAAACTAAAGTGAGGACCATTGCAAGTTTAGAAATAGGTCGAGCAGCTGTCTGTTCAACTTGAGTTTCAGCTGCTTGCGTATCAAAACTCTTGTTCAACCAGGCCTCAAGTGCCAGGCGCACACGACTCTTGTTTTTTGGCAAATCGGATGAGGCTTCCACTTGCGGCTTGCTCGACCAGTACTTCGAAAGCATGAAAAACAAGAATGGCGGCGTAATTGCCAGAGCCCCAGCGATGACCAGCTTAGGATCGTTTGCCTTGAAGAGGGTCGGCATAAATGAATCGAAAAGATAGTGCGATACGATGCAAGGCAAAATTCCATAAACGCGAAAAATAGCGCCGATGACAAATCCATCAACAGTTAATTCACCCACCCGAGCCCAGATGGGCGATTGTGGATATGTTGTGTGTCCAAGAGACCAGATGAATGCTTGAATGAAATTTGCCAGCCAGAAGTTGCGCAAATAACGTTGAGCAACAAGCAGAACGATTACCCTATAGGACAGTTCTTCTGTAAATGAAGCGATGGAGCCAAGAGCCATCAAGTCAAAACAGGGAAAAGTAGAGCCAAATATTTCCGGATGATCTACCCCTAGGGGGCAACTAATTCCGAAATAAGACCCAATCCAATAGTAAAGATTTTGCCAGCCTTGAGATATGCCGCAAGTCAACAAACCCAGCACAATTCCGGTGCGATAATCGATGCCGCTAATTCCTGAGCGCGTGACAAAATCGCCCAACAAAACACCTTTGGCATACAGTTTTTTGTAAATGTTTTCCGCCGGCGCAAAGAGCGCGACATTTGTGAGCATGCTAGTCACGGCCATTCCAGCAATGCCGATAAGCATCATAAACACAAAACTCAATTCTGGATTTTCGGTGCTGTAATAGTGCATCATCGAAGGCAAACCAGCGATTGATGAAAGCGCCGTCAGTGCGGTGATGGTGCCTGCGATGCGCAATGGAAATTTCCAGTTTACAGAGCGCTGCACCATCAAATTCAAAAAATACAGAAACGCAGCACCTAACATGCTGTAATGAAAAGCCCAGAAGCAAATATTCAAAACGCGGTTATAACTGAACATGCTTGTATATTTGAGCGTCCATGTGTCAGGCACGTGCAAATATTGGCGAAATGAGGAAATTTGATTACCAGCCAGCGCAAAATCTAGCCGCGTCCGCGCGCCTTTGTAATCGTGCTCTTGGTCTTCAAATGTATAACTAAGGTCGTCCCTGCTTTTCTTGTGCTCGGTCTTAAACGAAAGCTGTTTGAATTGGTTTGGATCTAGATTGGTATGCTTTTGCAAAAAGTTGCGAAAGGTTTGAAAGCCCTCTTCGGGCTTCATTGAAGGCAAAGTCAAATCGTTTGGCACTTTGTGTACAAGCGCAACCAACTTACCATCGGGAGTTCTGTCGACTTCAAACTCTTCGAGCTGACCAGGGCTGCAAAATCTGCTATTCCAATAAAAACAGGGCAACTGATTTTTGATAAGTTGGTCGGCTTCTTTCGGCCCGTAATGGTGCTGAAGAAATAAGGTCGTACTCTGGTCTGTTTGAAACACAGTTGACTTTATCTTGCTGTCTTGAGTAAACCCAAGCTCCTTCGCCAGAGCAGCCGCGTCCTCCTGTATTTTCTCGCGAGGAATTTTGAATTGAAGTGAGGATGAAGGGAAGGCATTATCCTGGTTAAAGATAAACAGCAGAAATCCTGCCACGCCAAGAAGCACAAACCAAATATTGAGTTTTTTCTTGTCGACCAGAGCATCATCAGACATTTGCTTTTACTCTCCGGCAAGCGCCTGAGTACGCTCCCAAGCCGATGACTGCAGTAGCTTTGAAAGGCTGGCTTTAAGCTCTTCTTTATCAGTAATGGGCTTTTCGCAAGTGAAGTTACGACAAATATATAACGCGGCTTTGCCACCTTGTATTGGGCGATCTTTCAAGAGTGGACACAGCTCAATAGCCTTGTCTTTGTCCGGCGAAGATAGATCTACCACGGCAAGAACGGCAGTAGGAATGTAGTGTTGATAGAACTCAGCGATCAACTCTTTGGCTTGCTCAGCACAGCTGGAGTCATAAACGACTGCTACTTCGATTGGCTGTGATAAGTAAGTATCTAGCGCACAAAGCATGTTCGAGAATTGGTCAGGTGCCTTATGAAAGTATGGCGTGTAAGCCCGCATGGTGGCAGCAGCCTTTTCCAAAAGTTCAGGCTTATTGCAAAGACGAGCAAGACGAATCAAATTCATCACCGAAACAGAGCTTGAAGATGGAGTCGAACCATCATAGAAATGCTTTGTTCTAGCGATCAATTCTTCGTGATCATCGCTGGTAAAAAAGAAACCAGTCGATTCGCTGTCCCAGAAATGGGCAAGCACTTGCTCGTTCAAACCAACTGCTGTGCTCAGCCATCGACAATCTGCATCGCAAGAAGCCAAATCTAGAAGCGCTTGAATGAAATAGGCATAGTCTTCCAGATAAGCATTCAATTTAGCGACGCCCCGACCGTATGTGCGCAAGAGGCGGCCGTCTTTCATCAAATTATCCAAAATAAAACTTGCGGCTTTAGTAGCAGCATCAAGATATTTATTGTTGCCTGTGACCTTATATCCATCGACAAAAGCGGAAATCATCAAGCTAGTCCAACTGGTCAACATTTTGTCATCACGACCTGGACGCACTCGCTTTTCTCGGGCTTCAAGCAGCTTTGCTTTTAATGGATTCACACGCTTCCAAAATTCTTCTTCCGAAAGTTTCAGACGCTTCATGCAAGCTTCGGGTCCTTCCGGGAAATTCAATGCGCTGTTTCCGTGTTCAAAGTTGCCCCGAACAGTTACATCAAAAACATCGCAGAAAAATGCAGAGTCTTCTTTGCCAAGAATTTCTGCAATTTGTTCAGGAGTCCAAACATAATATTTGCCTTCAACGCCTTCGCTGTCGGCATCTAGGCTGCAATAGAAAGCACCTTCAGGCATGGTCAATTCGCGCAAAACAAAGTCAAGGCAATCGCACGCCACGTTGAGCCAATAGCCGTTTCGTGTAATGAGATATGCATCAAAATAATTGCGAGGAATCAATGCGTTGTCGTAAAGCATTTTCTCAAAGTGAGGAATCAGCCAACGTCTATCAACAGAATAACGCGCGAACCCGCCCGCGAGCTGGTCGTGCATACCACCCCAAGCCATCCGATTTAGCGTGGTGGTCATCATTTCGATGCAATCAGCTTTTCTTGCACCTTCCTTCGTTCTACCAGGCTGCATGCGTCTCATGCCAAAACTTATGCTGGCAGTATGTGGAAATTTTGGAGCACCACCAAAACCACCCCAAGTTTTGTCAAATACTCTAAGCAATGGGTCTAAAGCTGCATCAAGTAGAGTTTCATTGAGCACGTGATCGCCAGGTTTACCCTTGTCGAGCAAATTAATATGCTTAGTGATGTCTTTAGAACTTTCTTCCACATCTTCTCGCTGCGATTCCCAAGCAGTTTGCACGCCCATCAAGACCCGCTTGAAAGAAGGCATACCATGGCGGTCTTGGGGTGGAAAATAAGTGCCGGCGTAAAATGGTTTCAGCTCTGGAGTCAAAAACACAGTCATTGGCCAGCCGCCATGACCGGTGAGAAGCTGAACTGATTTCATGTAAATTTCGTCAATATCAGGGCGTTCTTCTCTATCAACTTTGATATTGACAAATGCGCTGTTCATCATACCGGCAGTGCTTTCGTCTTCAAAAGACTCATGCTCCATCACATGACACCAGTGGCACGCCGAATAACCTATGGACAATAGAATTGGTTTGTCCTCGGCTTTCGCACGAGAAAGGGCTTCGGGACCCCATGGATACCAATCTACAGGATTATGCGCATGCTGCAACAAATATGTGCTGGTTTCACCGGCAAGTTTATTGGCGCGTCTCGCCTCGTTGGACTTACCTGATTTACCGCTATCTGTTTGTGTCACAGCTCGCCCTCCATTTCGACAAATACCAGAAAGAAATCACTTGGACATCGACTTTTGAGACGATGACTTCAAACCAAGTGCAATTTCATATGCCTTCAAAGTCTGGGATACGGTTTCGTCCCAACTCACTTTTTCAGCGGTTAAAATCGCACTTGAAGAAAGGCGTTTTAATAGTGCATCATCTGTCATCAGTTTTGCCATCAAGTTTGCAAGTTCTTCTGCGTTTAGATGGTCTTGCAAAATCAACGCATCTTGCCCATCATGCAAAACTTCTGCAACGCCTGAGACTCGACTGACGATAGGCACCAAACCGCGCTGCATGCCCTGAACCGGAGCCATTCCAAACGGCTCGACGCGCGACGGCAAGATAATTGCTTGCGCACGGCTGTACACCGATTCCATGTCTTTTTGAAAGCCCAAATAGTTTACGCAGTCATTCAATCCGAGAAGATTCATTCGCAATTTATCTGCTGGTTTTGCACTCAAACCAGCAATCGACAGAGTAAATTTGCGCGAGCTTTTCTTTTTCAAAATACAGCAGGCTGCAAACAAAATATCCAACCCTTTTTTTCGAAAGCCCCTGCCGACGAAAAGAAAGTTGAACGGTTCTTGCTGACTTGACGCAGAGCGTTGAATCGATAAATTTGCCGTAGTCGAAAGAGATGCGCCAGGATGCGCAATCACATGCGGCTTAGCAGGGGGACCTTGCAAAAAAGGAAATGCAGAGAAGAAGTCGTTTTTCATAACCTCAGCAGGAAAAATCAAACATAGTGCGCGACGCACAAGCTCTTCGTCATGCAGATCTTTCAGTCGGTATGCCGGTACGAAATTTCGTTTATTATCGTTGAGAGCTTTTTCCCACCATAATCCCACTTCGCTCAGACGCTTGCTTGTATGATTGTGGAAAGTGACAAGGTCTGCGCCACTACTTGGGCAATGCTGAGAATGCACGAGATCTACATCGTCAATGGTGCTCAATGCATCATTAGCATTCTTATGCAAACTGAGCAAACGCGAATGCTTTGAACGCGCACTCTCAGACTTCTCGATGAATTTGAACTTGAGCCCTTTAGCTTGCAATTCACTCGAGTTTTCCTGGCATACGACAGTAACCTGCACACCTTTTTCGAGTAATCCCTCAACAAGTTTATGCGCGTAAAGCTCCAACCCTCCGTGCGGGGAGAATTGGCGAAGCAGCATTGCTATTTTCAGTTCGCTCACAAAGCTATTATATCCTTGCTCATCGAAGCTTTCCGGCTATTTACTTAAGAAACCTCGATGTCAAGCCCTTTCCGTTGGCAACGCACCCCAATTCTTGTAGGGGCGACGCCACGCGTCGCCCGGTCGTTATGCACCTTTTTAAGGGCCGGGCGACGCATGGGATACTGCTGGCGAACTCGAATGTTTAGCGAAGCCGGC
>CAZJLR010000141.1:0-7037 GCA_964546815.1 uncultured Candidatus Obscuribacterales bacterium
CATATCATCGAACTTGATTCGGCTCCATTTTAGTTCGCCAGCAATATCCATGGCGGCGCCCCTACAAGTAGACGGGCACCAATAGCGATACCAACAGGCAGAGCAAGACTCGTGAAAGACGGGACTTTAGATGCTGTTAGGATCGGCGTAGCCGGGGATTTCTCGGATTTGTCCTTCGTGAGAAGGAGGCACGACACCAGGGGTGATGGCACCTGTTTTGCCATCGCCAGGAACGCGTTTGCCTGTATTTTGCTCGACAAATTCGCCAGTCTTGGGGTCTAAAACCCAGACACCAGGACCCAATCGCTGCATAGCAGACATTTGCCTTTGTGCAGCTTGCATCATTTGATTTAAAGAGTTAAGCGCACCCATTTGATTGTCATTTCCAAAGAATGGATTTATTCCACCAAACGGAGAAAGCGGATCAATTGGCATTGTTGCGCTCGGAGGCAAGCTTCTAAATGGAGAAGCAGGTAGCGCTCCAAATGGCATTTGAGTCATGCTTCTAAAACCATCAATATCATTTTCTTCGCCACGCGGACGTGCTTTAGGCATGGGACCAGTGGCAGTGATGCCGTCATTCATCTCAGTATTGATGCCAATTCCAAGAGTTTTTTGCAAGCGGTCGACTCTATCGATATAAGCCATAGTTTGGGCCGGTTGGCCAAAAAGCTTGCTTTCAAGCCTGTCTAAACGTTGGTCTAAAGACTCTGCCGGATATGTCTTTTTGAAAGCTCTCCACTCTAATGTGTTGAGAACCGGATATTGCTTAGAGCTTGCCGCGGACTTTGCTCCAGACGATGGTGCCGCCGGCGTTGCTTCCGCCGAGGCAACTGGGGGATGCGCCGGCTTTTCTGCCGCAACAGGTTGTTGCGAACGCGCGGCCACAGCCTTCATCAGACGCGACATACGCTCGGCATTGCTACCCTCACGTGTCGAACCAAAAACCAAACATTCTATGCGCTCAAGGCGCTTCTCAGCTGGATCGTGTCCGTAAGCATGCGAAAAATACCGATGCTCGAGAATCGCCAGGTCACTCATATTTATATCGGATGGGCTTGCCGATTCGGCAGCCAAAACAGGCAGCGCAGAGGCTCCCACCAGCAAGAATCCAAAGCTCAATTGAACTACACGTCTTGACATGCGTCCATTCATACTAAATCTTCTCCCGCGTTTCCGCCCACAGCCGGTCTACTGAGGAAATCGACGATGCTTTGACCATTGTGTTCCCAGTAGCCCCAGTCGTCAAGTACAAGCTTTCATATTATTAATGATGCCCTGATATTGGCAACAACACCACAGGAAAAATGCGGTTTATTACTCAGTAATCGATCCCTCGGGCATCTAGAGGATACGGCCGAAAATTCTAAAATGCATGCTCAAGACTTGCAATGGCTGCTGCTTTTAGAACTAGTTCAGGGTCAAAAAAGAAAGACAGGGCGACGCAAGCGCCGCCCTGTGACTTACTTTTATTGGGGTTAGACCCGCAATTATTCTTCTGTTGGCCTGAACTCAGCGTCTACAACGTCGTCACCGCCGCCGCCGCCACCACCGAAACCACCACCGGCTCCGCCGCCGAATCCACCGGCACCGCCGCCTGCAGCTCCATCAAAGCCGCCGGCTTCGCCGCCGAAACCACCGGCACCGCCCGCTCCGGCTCCAACCGGCTCGCGTGCTCCTGCCTGATGAGCTTCTTGCTGAACGATAACAAGGACTCCGCGCAAGTCATTCATTAATGTCTTGTACGATTCCATGTCGGCATCTTCTTTGAGCTTTTGACGCAATTCACCGACGAGCATTTCTGCTCTCGATTTTGTGCCTGGTGTAACTTTGTCGCCTAGCTCGCGGATTTGGCGTTCTACCGAGTAGCAGAGGCTGTCTGCTTCGTTGCGGTGGTCTGCTGCTTCTTTGCGCTTGCGGTCTTCCTGGGCGTGAGATTCGGCTTCGCGCACCATGCGCTCGACGTCGTCTTTGCCAAGGTTTGTGCTGGCAGTAATTGTGATTTTTTGCTCTTTTCCGGTTGTTTGGTCACGAGCTGTGACGTTCATAATGCCGTTAGCGTCGATGTCGAATGTTACTTCTACTTTCGGGACGCCTCTAGGAGCTGGCGGAATGCCGTCGAGACGGAAGTTGCCCAGCAACTTGTTGTCGCGAGCCATCGGACGTTCGCCCTGAAATACATAGATATCAACCGCGGTTTGGTTGTCGTCTGCTGTTGAGAAGACTTCCGATTTGCGGGTTGGAATTGTTGTATTGCGCTCTACCAATTTGGTGAAAACGCCGCCCATTGTCTCGATGCCGAGTGACAACGGTGTAACGTCGAGCAGAACGATGCCCTTAACTTCACCACCCAGAACGCCAGCTTGAATCGCAGCGCCTACGGCAACTACTTCGTCTGGGTTAACTGATTGGTTTGGCTCTTTACCGCCGGACAAGCTCTTAACCAGGTCTTGCACAGCAGGAATTCTTGTTGAACCACCTACCAATACGACTTCATCAAGATCTGAATAAGTCATTTTGGCGTCGCGGAGTGATTGCTCCATGGGGTTGCGGCAACGCTCTACAAGGTGTCTTGTAAGTTCGTTGAAGTTTGCACGAGTCAACTTCATTTCTAGGTGCTTAGGACCAGAAGCGTCGGCTGTGATGAATGGAAGCGAAACGTTGGCTTCAACTACTGCTGAAAGTTCAATCTTCGCTTTTTCGGCAGCTTCGGTGAGACGCTGCAATGCTTGCCTGTCTTTGCGAAGGTCGATGCCTTCGAGCTTGTTGAATTCGTCGGCAATCCAGTTAACTAGACAGTGGTCGAAGTCGTCACCACCAAGGTGTGTGTCCCCAGAAGTTGATTTAACTTCAAATACACCGTCGCCTACTTCAAGGATTGATACGTCGAATGTACCGCCGCCAAGGTCGAATACGAGAATGGTTTCATTTTCTTTCTTGTCGAGACCATAAGCAAGTGCTGCTGCCGTAGGCTCGTTGATGATGCGAAGTACTTCAAGACCGGCGATTGTGCCGGCGTTTTTGGTTGATTGACGTTGGCTGTCATTGAAATAAGCAGGAACTGTAATTACAGCGGAAGTAACCTTTTCACCAAGGTATTTCTCAGCATCTTCTTTTAGCTTGCGCAAAATCATGGCTGAAATTTCTTCAGGGGCATAATCTTTGCCCTGAATCGCGACTTTACAGCCACCATCAGGACCTTCCTTAACTTTGTAAGAGACGATTGAGCGCTCAGACTCTACTTCGCTGTAGCGTCTTCCGATGAATCGCTTAACCGAATAAATTGTATTTTCGGGGTTGAGCACAGCCTGGCGACGAGCCAGTTGTCCTACGAGTCGCTCTCCCGACTTAGTAAATGCCACTACGGATGGTGTTGTTCTTCCACCTTCGGTGTTCGCAATGACAGTTGGCTTACCGCCTTCCATGACGGCAACACATGAGTTAGTGGTGCCAAGATCAATGCCTACTGCCTTTCCCATTCTTGAAACTCCCTGTTGATTACGGGCTGATGGCCAATTTGAGGATTATACGACCAGCCAGGCTCTTGACCCGGCTGCCCCCCAGAATTATTCACAATATTCAGCGCACCTATCCATAATGGCAACGCCTTGACTATGTCACGCATCTTATTACAAACTCTTTATTTTTGCTTTCGACAAGGCAATCGCAGGCAGGCACTTAAATAGACGCCTCGCCTTCGACCTCTTTCCTGACCAAATCTTCCAAAGTCTCGCCAATAGCCAATGTACAGACTTTTACAGGACTATTCGTAGCTTTCGCCAATTTTACAAGGTGAGAGGGCTGATATTTGAATGGCACTTGTTCAACCAGAGGTTGCCAATGCATGGGAACCATGCGCACAGCTTTAATTTCCTCTGCAATTCTCAGCGCCTCCTGGGGCGAGGCAACTTTGTACTTTCCGCCAATCGGAAGACAAGCAGTGTGAGTTTCAAATTCTCTCAAAAACTCAGCAATGACAGGTGTGTAGAGCGTATCGCCAGAGTGGTAGAAACCCTCGAAATGATAGCCATTAACCGGGTTTCCGGGCGATGAACTGCGAGCAGCAAGCGCATGCATGGTCTTGCCCAGCCTGGTCACGGGATGATGCGCGGGCACTGCAGTTATCCGGACACCACTGACAACGGTCGATTCACCGTGATCCAAATGGACAAAAGCATCGGCGGGAATTATGCGCCGATATTTTTTGATCATCCATTCAACCAGACGCCTTGGGCCCAAAAATTGGCACTTCCATTCTTGCCAGAGCTTAGGGCTTGAAAACACACCATGATCAAAATGACCGTGGCTAAACATGACAAGAGCACCGGGGTCCAAACGCCTGAAATCAACAGGGTCTTGAAAATACGGGTCTGAGTAAACCCGAAGTCCCGAAACCTCGTATTTGAAAGCGCTATAGCCCAGGTAGGTAAGACTCAAAAGTGATTCCTTAAACGCCAGAGAACCCTGCGTCAGGGCAAAATGGTAGCATCCCCGGCGATTAATGGGCGCTAAGACAAGCAGGCACAGCTGTTGTCAACATCGAATACAGATAATAGTAATGTTTAATCGCTTTAAAACCAAGGCAAGAAGGGCTCAGTTTGCTATAACATGGTTCCCACTGACTAGTGGAGGAACTATGAAGTACTCGCGTTTCTACGCCATCGGCATCAGCATGACAGTTGCGATATTGTCCATGCAGCTCACGCCTGCCGCAGCAGCGAAGAATAAAGTCGTTGAGTACATGAAGTACTTCAGCCCGATGCCTCAGAAGAATTACACCAATGAGTCTCAAGACAGGCTCATCAAGAAGCAAAGCTTCAAGAAAGCTGGTGTCTTGCCCGAAACACCACCGGTCAAAAATACTGAAATTGGATTTTTCGCGGTACTGCCGGCAAACAAACTGACCCAGGTTGATTATGCCGAGTCATTGCTGGCAAACGAGCAAACCAGCGGTTTATCAGTTTTGATTCCCTGGAGCACACTTGAGCCAAGCGAAGAAAAGTATGAATGGAATACGATTGACTCTCTGCTGACGCTTTGCCAAAAACACAACAAGAGTTTGATTTTGCGCGTTGCCACTTGCGGAGTTGATACTGACGGTGATGCGACAAAGCCATCTTCGAATACGCCGGCCTGGGTATTTGAAAATGGTGCCAAGTCAGTCAAATATTTAGACAAAGACAACAAGGCACATCTGATGCCTGTTTTCTGGGATCAAACATACCTTGCAGCGTTCTCAAACTTCATAAATGAAATGGGAAGCCGCTATGACAAAAACCTTCTTATCCACAGCGTCGGCATCACAGGTGGTGGCTATCGCGGCGGAACATCTGTAGTACCAAGTGACTTGAACAACAAAAGCGCAGACAAGACTGCAACAAACGAAACAGGCTTCAGCAGCGCCGATCAAATCAACGATTACTTGCGCGAGCAACACGCAATGAATCAAAAGCAAATAATCGACCACTGGAAATATGTTGCAGATCTTTTTCCAAAAGCATTTCCAAATACACGCCTCAACTTTGCCATCAACCCACCGACACCAAATCGCGCAGGGGAAGACGCGCTTGATGATATCTCTGATTACTTGCTATTCAGATATGGCGAGCACATCTATATCACAAGACAAGACTTAAAGAATGGCAAGCACACATTCGACGACTACAGAGTATCGCTGAAATTCCGTCCTGATACTTATGTCGGCCTGGCATTAAGCCCTTCATTTGAAATTGCCGACATGGACAAAATTGCAAAAACAGCACTCGATGACGGCATCAGTTTCATCGAAATTCCACCAGATATACTTAACAGCAGCGACGAAACCGTCAAGCACGCAATCACCGTATTGGCAAGCCACATGGGCTTCCAGCTGATTTCACAAAAAACCAGTATTCCGGCCGAAATTGCGCAGGGAGAACAACTCAAGGCAGAGTTTAGTTTCCTCAATGTTGGCGACACCAGCCCCAAGCGCCCAGTTCGCGAGCTAGATAAAGATGTGGCCGGCAGCTATAAAGTCATGCTCGAAATCAAAGACGAAAGCGGCAAGGTAGTTGCAAAAATACTCCACACACCAGACAGAAAAACAGAAACATGGAAAACAGGCGAAACAATCACCTGGTCGCAATCTTTGCGCATGCCTCAATTGCCAGCCGGAGAATATGAAGCCAGCGTTTCGCTCGTAGACCCAGATAACAACAAGAAGCTAAACATTCTTGATGGTCGAAATGCAGACAAGAAACAAATTCAAGCTGACCTTGCGCTTGGAAAATTGAAAATTGTTGGTCCCTCAACAGCAAACAAAACCGTACCTAACTAGTTGAAATAATGAGCAATCAAAGACAGCAATTTCAAAAAACCTGTGCAGCTTTTATAGCTGCGCTCAGTCTTTGTGCTTTGTTTTCTTATTCAATAAATGCGGCATCAGCAGACACTTCGATCAACGGCGACCCTTATGTCGACGAGCTTTTGTCAAATGCAGTTCGCTCAGACTCGCCATATTGGTCTGGCATAAAAGAACTCTTGACCAACGGCAAATATGACGACGCAATAAAAGAATGCCGCAGCGTGATGGCTCGTCGCGTGCTCGACATCGACATGCACACGATGTATGCAATGGCACTTGAGATGAAATATCACAAAGTCGCACATGACCCGGCAATTTTCGACGAGTGCGTTAAAGAATGGGCTCACGTAGCAAAAGTCAATATATTCGCCAGTTCTAAAGGCTGGGAACACATCGGCGACGGCGAAGTTTTTGTAGAAAACAAAGAACGCAAAAATCTGGCCACCAGACACCTCATCTCACTGGTTGGACGGGCTCCAAAACGCTTTGAGACAGAAGAAGCGTTTCTCAACAGCACCATCCATGTAGACACCTCAGTCAAAGGCGTTCTTAAAACACCTAGCAAAACAGCAGGCATGTCCACTGATTCATACTGAAGCTGGCGCTGCCAGGCTTTAAATAGCTGCCAGGCTTTAAATACTGGTAGGGGCGACGCATGGGATACTGCTGGCGAACTAAAATGGAGCCGAATCAA
>CAZJLR010000142.1:0-6968 GCA_964546815.1 uncultured Candidatus Obscuribacterales bacterium
GTGTCGGCTTCGCTAAACATTCGAGTTCGCCAGCAGTATCCCATGCGTCGCCCGGACCTTAAGCTGCGGTGCTCGCTTAGACAGCTTCGCTCTATAAAATTGCGGGCGACGCATGGCGTCGCCACTACAGGCGAACCCGACGAATTAGGCGTTCGCCAGCAGCATCTAGATACTCGCCGTTTCTTGTATTCGGGAGCATTCCACAGCGCTCCTGGTTTAATGACCGCTTGCACGCTGAAGCAATAAACGCATCAAATCAACTGTCAAAAGAAAGGGCAACGCCTTATGGCGTCACCCTCATACAGATAAAGTTGGAGCCCGACAGATTTGCGGACGACGCGATTTAGCGCATTACAAACTGTGGCGGCTTTCTTCTGTCCGACTTTTCATCGGCAATTTGTACATCTTGAGCGCCTTCGTTGCGCAGAATCTTCTCTGCAATTTTAGTTTCGGCAGCGCTGCTTACGTGCACAGACATCAAGGAATTGCCCAGCCTTGTTTTGCGATCATACTTACGCGTAACGTACTGAGGAAGGGTCGCGCCAATTAGACCACCCAGGAATCCCACTATTGCTGCCATAATACTTGCCATACATAGTGCGGCGATTATTTGACCCGACGAGAATATAAACTGAAGCCCCGGTAAGTTCACGTGCATCTCAGCTGCGCAAAATCCTAAAAAGAAACCTGCCAGAAAGCCCGAAGTCATCCCAACGGCGACTCCTTCAGCCGCTTTTGTCCGTCTTTCGAACCCTAGCTCTTGCGCTCCAAAGTCATCTGGCAAAAGCACCGAGATTTCATCGCGCGTGAATCCTGCCTGCTTGAGTGCATCGGCACAGCGAACAGATTGCTCAGGTCCTGATAATATTGCTATAACTGCGTGTTGCATGGTAAGGTCCTCCCGACCTAAACATCGACATATGTCGACGCTTCATTACTCGTTTTATTTTGTCGTCTGTGTTGACGGGACTTCTGCGCAAAAGTGCCAAAATCTTCGATAAAAGCGAAGATCGGCGCTACGTGTTAGCGTCTGCGGCTTTTAACGGGAGTTTCAGGGTGAATTTAGAACCAATACCAGGTGAGCTTCTGAAGCTCAATGACCCGTGCAATGCCTCTGCAAGTTGCTTACAAATTGAAAGACCCAATCCGGTGCCGCCAAATTTACCTTGAATTGTATTGTTAGCTTGCACAAAAGGTTGAAAAATTAGCGGCGCATCCTTGTCTGAAATTCCCATTCCTGTGTCTTGCACAGAAAAACAAAGTTCGCCAGGTTCTCTCGACAAAACAGAAAGTATAACGCCACCAGAATCTGTAAATTTGAGAGCGTTGCTCAAAAGGTTGGTCAAAATCTGCCTTATTTTGCCGAAGTCACCAGTGAAATGCCCTTCCAGAGAAGGCTCAAGCTCTATACTTAGATTCAAGCCTTTGCGGTCAGCAACAGTTTGAAAAGGCAAAATCACTTCATTTATAAAATCAACCAGAAAGCGCTCTGTTTCGACAATAGTCACATCTCCGCGCTCGACACGCGCGAAATCCAATATCTCGGTGACAAGCTCCATCAGCCGCTTAGCAGAATCATAAATAACTTCAGGCAAAGTTTCCAATTCTTCGGGACTGGCGCTATCACGCAGGAGTTCAGCACCACTCACGATACCAGCCAGTGGCGTTCTTATTTCATGACTAACGTTTGCAATAAAATTGGAGCGCAAACGCACAGCCTGGTCTGCAATACGATACATATGGCGCAGTTGTGCATTTGCAGCCTCGAGGTCTTTAGTGCGATCTCTCACTTTTGACTCAAGCAGCTCCTCAGCTTGTATGCGCTCGGTAACGTCCCGCAAAGTAGCCAAACACGCTTCAGTTTGGTTCCATTTTATTGCAACGACTCTCATCTCTGCGACACGCCTTTTGTTAGCATCACAAAACAAGTCAACCTCAACAGTTTCGCCATCTACTACCGGATAACCGAAATGGTCGCCTATTTCACAGCGCTTAAATGCCTTCTTTGCAGCAGGATTTAAGAACAATATTGTCCCGTCTGCATCGCAAATCAAAACACTATCTGCGCTAGCGTCAATAATGCGGCGCATATCTTCATCTCGCTGCTTCAAATGCTTAGCAATACCAAGCGAATCGGCTACTTCTGCCAACTTGTCACCAGAGTTGGTAATGCACAAAGCAGAATGCTTACCATCTCGCAGATCAGCAATCAAATGCTGCAACTTGTCGCCGGCAAGAATTTCAGCGCGCAAATTCTGCGGACTCTGCAACAACAACTTAGAGACTAGCTCTAGACTTGCTGCATCGGTAACAGCTAATAATGTAAATTCACTTGCCATATTTATTCTGCAATAGGGTTTAAATCGCTCAGTTTAGTCAACTCTGCTATATCGCTAACCTCACTCAAAGCCAGACGACGTGGCACTCCCGCCAGGATTCCTGCTACTTTGATAAAAGGCTCACCAATATGCATTCCTTTTTGATCAATCACATATCGTCTAATTTGTTTGTCATGCTGCGAACCACGCATTTTTAATACAACTATTCCTCGCTGCATTTCGCCATTTAGTTCTACATATCGCAACAAGATAATCGAGTCTGTGATTGTGGAAATATGGGCTTCAGTAATTGACTCTCCGCCAAGAAGGGCGGGTGTGGCGGCGGTAAACAAGCCGGCGATTTCACGTTCTTTCAAAAACGCCGTCATACACAAAACAAATTCTCGAAATGCCTTCGGCAATGAAATTCGCTCAAGCGCAGACAAACTATCAATTGCGACGCGATTTGGCTTCAATCTATTTATTTCGCTCTGCATCCAGAAAAGGTGCTCTTCCAAGCCCGCAGTTTCTGGGTATTTACACTCAACAAATAGATTTCCAGTTTTCTCATGCTTGCCAAAATCCATGCCCCAACCGGCAGCGTTTCTAAATAGTTGGTCTCGGCTTTCTTCAAAGGCAAATATCATACTTTTCTCGCCGCATTCTGCCCCGCCATTAATAAAGTGCGAAACAGTAAGTGACTTTCCTGTACCTGTTGCACCAGATACAAGTACAATGCTGTCTCTAAAGAAGCCCCCGTGACACATATCATCAAGGCTCGAAACACCGCTGCCAATGCGCTCGGTAGATGAGGCCTGCGTCAATTCCATGAATGACAAAGGTATAAACTCGAGTCCCGATTTTTCGAGCACCGTGAAAGGACACTCCCCCTTCTCGTGCGAAGCACCTCTGAATTTGAGAATCTCGATTGTCCGGCGGCGTTTTTCTTGCTCTAGATTATTGCGCAAAATTACTACGTTATCTGCGACGAATTCTTCAACGCCGTATGAGCTAATGGCTTCGCTTTCTTCATTGCGCTCAGATGTAATAATAGAAGTCAGCTTCAGTCTCTTGAGTTCAGCTGCAATAGCAAAGAGCTCTCGACGTACAAGACGTGCATCTTCAACTTGAGCAAACAATGCCGCAACCGAATCCATAACCAGTCGCTCTGCTTTTGCCTGGCTGACTGCATGCCTTATGCGAGCGATAATCGCAGACAATTCGAAGTCACCGTGCACAAAAGTTTCGTGCTCAAGGTCGGGTGAAATGTCGACAAACAGCCACTTGCCCTCCTTTTCCCAGGTTTCGATGTCCCAGCCAAAGGCTTTGACATTTGCCCTGATATCAACAGGAGTTTCCTCAAACGTCACGAATACGCCAGGTTGATCGTATTTCATGATTCCCATCGCTAAATATTGCGCTGCGAATAACGTTTTTGCACTACCTGCAGATCCGGTTACTAAAGTAGACCGTCCTTTAGGCAAGCCTCCATGGGCTATGTGATCAAAACCATTTATACCAGTTGGAAGTTTCTGATTCATGCTTCTACTTGCTCGCTAATACCAAATCTTTTCCAGATCAACTCACGATTTGCCATATCTCCAACAATCTTTTTCTTTGGTGGAGGATCTGACTTGACTAACATGGGGGTCGCAAAAATCCTTTCTTCTTCGGCAATTTCAGGATGCAATAAAAGATCGACAACGGTGTATTCAATCGTGTCATTGCAACTCGCCAAATGCTCAACCAAATGTTTCATCGCCTGAGCGGTTCGACTTGATGAGCCCATCACGTACAGTGTTAGTTTTGGCTTAGTCATTTCTTTGGCACCTTTGCAGGATGTGGCTCAGTATTACTGCGATTTTTCGATTTCGGCTTTTGCAGTTATTTGGATGCAAAATATTTCAATGAGTTCCGCATTTAACTCTAAATTGGTTGCTAGTTGTATACATGCAGCTGCGCACAAAACGCAAAACGACTGAGCACCGGGGCTCAGTCGTTCTTAATACCTAATTGAAATATCTTAAGCCTCTACGCCTACAGCTTCTTCATCTGCCAAGATTTCACGAGCAAAGCCCTCAAAGCTATCAAACAAACGCTTCATTGAATTGAATGTTTCGTAGGCCTCAAGCCAATCGCATTGACCAGCCGTCAACTCGAGGAATAAAGATAGTTGAGACAACTGTTTAAAACGCAAAGATGCACACGAAGCTCTCAATTCGTGAGCAAGCTCTGAGACTCCCTTCGTATCTCTGGTCTCAAGACACACGCCGATGCGTTCTAAATTATCAGCACTGCTCGACAGAAATATAAGAAGCAATTCTTTTAAAGCATCTAAACCATAAGTTTCCATAAGCTCTTTCAAATCAACGGGAGCTTTGTCCATTAGTACGAGCCTGGAAGCGCTTCTAAGATGTCTTCTCGATGATTGCTTTTGCCTGTGCATCAAAACCACATCACTGCGTGTCCAATGATGCAACTTTTCTTTTAACAACTCGGTGTCAATTGGTTTAGACAAATAATCATCCATGCCGCACGCAATACAACGTTCGCGATCACCTGCCATGGCAAGGGCTGTCACAGCGATGATTGGCGTATAGCCACCAGTGCGCGATTCGAATTGCCGAATTAAAACAGTAGCTTCAAAGCCATCCATTATAGGCATGTGGCAGTCCATCAATATGACTGAGTATTTTTTCTGCATCACAGCGCTAAGGGCTTCTTTTCCATTGCAAGCCAATTCGCACTCAAGACCAAACCTGCTAAGAAGCAACATTGCTACTTTCTGATTTACGAAATTATCTTCAACCAAAAGCACCGGATCTGGTGCCTGGCTATTTTCCTCTTTGAGTGCCGGTTCCATCTTATGCGGCTCCTACTGAAAAGCTTGTAATAAAGGGCTCAGCTTAATGCAACTTGTATTGTTACACAGCAACGCGCTAACAGTGCGCATTTTAGACATGAAATAAGCATCTACATGGACACTAATCACCGGGGTTCTTACGTGACTGCATACTAGATTGTGCATGTTTTCGACAATAGTCATCTAGGTAAGCCTATGTTTCTAGCTAAGACGTTTTGAATTGCTTTTGATGCAGTCGAAGACGCAAGTGCAATCGTGCGGTTCCCCAAATTCCGATTAAGCTTTCAAATTCATTTTGCATACAATTCTGGCTTCTCACCAAATCTAAGGAATTCCACATAGGCTGAATACTTCGTTTCGGGAACCACAACTAGGACCTAGAATTCAAAGCACTTTCAAAAGATTTTGCCGCTGCTGCTTTGTCCTAACGCCCTCTGGTAAACCTGGATTGTCGTACATCGCTCCATCGGTCCAAAATAGTATTGTGAGAACAATTCCTCTAAGAAGAACTTACTCTGAATGAGTTGTTCCGGCAGCATACAACGCAATCCGAACATAAATTGTAGGCATAAATTTTGCCGATAACCCTGAGAAAATATTGGAGATGGAAAATGGAAAAAAACGGAGTGAAAGCAGTAGTCTTGGCCGCGGGTGCAGGCAGCCGCCTGGCGCCGTTGACCGGCAAGATACCCAAACCACTAGCTCCCATTGCAAACCTGCCCACAATGGAACATGTGCTTCGACTGCTCAAGAAGCACAATATCAGCGAAGTGAGTGCCAACTTGCATCATTTTCCCGAAAGCATTCCGAATTACTTCGACAAAATTTTAGATTTGGAAATGCCAATCAATTATGTTGTTGAAGAAGCACTTTCAGGCGACGCAGGCGGCGTGAGAGCCTGCAAATGTTTCCTCAGCCAGGACACCTTTGTGGTGGTTATGGGTGACGTAATCACCGACATTGATATTAGTTATCTCGTCGCCGAGCACAAACGAAAAGGTGCCATAGCAAGCATTGGATTAACACATGTTGAAGATGTAACTCAATTTGGCGTCGTTGCACTGGACGAGAATGGTTTTATCACCGCATTTCAAGAAAAACCAAAAGCAAGCGAGGCAATATCAAACCTGGCCTCCACAGGCATTTATGTACTTGAGCCCGAAGTCTTCAAGTATTTTCCGGCAACGGGTGAGTTTAGCTTCGGTAAGCAATTATTCAAAAAACTTCTCGAAATCGGAGCTCCATTGCTAGGTGTAGAAGTCGATGGGTACTGGTCTGACATAGGAACAATTCCAAGTTATCTGAAGACTTCATTTGATGCAATTCAAGGCAAGGTTGATCTCAAACTTCCACAAACTGTTCTCACGAAAGAAAGTGCTGCAGAAAAGGGCATTGACTGCGACGGAACACTTCTACTTGGAACCGGTGTTGTACTGGGAAACGGCATCAAAATCAAAGGCAATGCAATTATCGGCAACAATTGCATGATTGGCTCTGGAGTCACACTGGACAATTCGATAATTTGGAATGGCTCGACAATTGCAAAAGACTCAATGATGGTGCGTTCGATTGTTGCGGACAACTGCCATTTGCGCAGCTATTCACGATATTTCGACAGCACAATCGTAGAACTTGCACAGTCAAACTCAAATGCAGTTCCGCGAATTTTAGGCAGAGCCAAAAGCAAAGCCTCGCGAGCAAGCTAGTTAAACACCAAACTCGTAGGGGCGAGTCCATGGATACTGCTGGCGAACTAAAATGGAGCCGAATCAAGTTCGATGATATGA
>CAZJLR010000143.1:0-6926 GCA_964546815.1 uncultured Candidatus Obscuribacterales bacterium
TGTGCCGGCTTCGCTAAACATTCGAGTTCGCCAGCAATATCCCATGCGTCGCCCCCACAGGCGAATATAACGAATTAGGCGTTCGCCAACAGCATCCCATGCGTCGCCCGCTAATTCAGTTGACCTGAAAAATCGTTTCAGTCGACCCAAAAATCCAACTATCTAATATTGCGGCTGCGGCTTCGGTGCTAATTCTTGCTTGAGAAAATTTCCCAAACCACTTTTCACCATGTTGCTCATGCCACCACCTTGACCCATCTGCTGTTGCTGCATCAACTGTTGTTGTTGCAGCTGTTGTGGATTTAGATACTGTTGCGCATTCATCGGATTTTGTCCGGCAGGTGCCAGCGAAGCAAACATTTGGCCTGATTGGTTGACTAAAACGTAATACGCTTGACCCGTCTGCATATTCGTCATTGTGTATTGCCCTTGAGGCAATGATGTTGTTCCAGCGACTTGTCCGCCGCCATTGTTTGCGCCTGGAAGCAGGCTGGACAATCCACCAAGCGCACCGCCGCCAGTCTGGTTTTGCGAAAATTCTTGTTCTAGTTTCTTCAAGAATTGAGCATTACATGGCGCCGCCACAAACAGCAGTGCGAGCAGTGAAATTGCATAACGTTTCATGATGAACTCCTTGCGCGCCGAAAATTGCGCTGCCTTAAGGCGATGCCAAGTTTGCCAGTCTCAGCATTGTATCAAATGGATCTGGCGCCGGTGAAGACTGCGAATTAACCCAAAGGATACGTGAACATGATATAAAACAAAGTTCAAAATATAGGGGTCTCAGCTGCGACTTGGCAACTGGGCTCGAAGAAGGTTTGGAGAAAGGTAAGAAGATGAATCGACTAAATTTGGTTACACCAGAAAGCGCAACCGGAAAGACAAAAGAATTGTTTGACGGAATCAAGGGCAAGCTCGGACGCGTGCCTAACGTATTCCAACTCATGGGCAACTCACCGGCTGCACTTGAAGCCTATTTGAAGATGAGCGAAGCTCTCGCAGGCGGGATGTTAGACCCGAAATTCAGAGAATTGCTCGCAATTACAGTGGCTGAAACAAACGTATGCGAATACTGCTTGTCTGCTCACACAGCCATCGGTAAGAGCGTAGGGCTCACAGATGAAGAACTGCAACTCGGCAGAGAGCAACGTTCAAACAATCCTAAATTCAATGCTGGTCTTCGTTTTGTGCGCATCATGGTTACAAGCCGCGCAGAAATGAACGACAGCGACCTGGCAGACCTCAAAGCCGCCGGCTTCTCCGATGGCGAAATCGCTGAAATCATCGCAAACGTAGGGCTTAACCTCTACACCAACTATTTCAATCACATTGCACAGCCTGAAGTTGATTTCCCGAAAGTGAAAACAGCATTCCCTGTTTAAGTGACAATCTGCTTTGCAGAGCACAAATAGCTAATTGAGAAGGACATTGGGGCAGCTCAATGTCCCTCTTTCATTTTCTGGTAAGTATTCGGCCAACACAGGTGTAGGGGCGACGCCATGCGTCGCCCGGCCCGTAGATCGCCGTCAGGCATTACTAGAAATAGCGAACTATAGAAGCTCATTCATATCCCCGGGCGTCGCATGACGACGCCCCTACAAGCAATTAGTACCTGTTTTGGCAAAATACTTACATTTTCTGCGTAGAAGGCATTTGCATTTAAATAAGACAGTTACACGATCTTGCACAACTTTGCTGATAGGGGATAATGGATATAGTCAGCAGTTGTTCACGGGGCGATGCTAAGTGTGTCCCGTTCCATCGAGATATAAGCTCATTTGAGGAGAGTCAATGGTTGCACCTGGCGGCACTGGAAAGGGCCCGGAAGAAGAAAAATCACTTGCAAAACGAGTTTTCATAGACTTGAAGCATGACGATCCACTTTTCAAGCAGCTTAAAGAGCTACTTCTTCACGGACGCCGAGCCGAGGCAATTAGTTTAATTCAGCAGCAAGACAGCAGATTTAAGGGCGATGAAGCTCAAGAATTAGTAAAGCTTGTGATGAACACGCTGCGTGACACTTCAATCGACCCGCTCTAGATTTTTGATTTAGTCTAATTGAAATCGTGATAACGCCTGGTTATCTAGCAAATCTTCAACTGATGGTTTGCCTGTTTTTTGATCTTTGATCACGTATGCAAATCCGAATTTCTGTTCTTCAGGCTCACTTTTATTTGCAGTGATAATTCGCACTGTGCCCTGAACATCAATCATCAGCCCATCTCCTTCGCGGCTGTTCTTGATGCTAAGCGGAGCAATTTCGACTTCTAGATGTCGCTTGCTTGGCGCTTCAGGTAGTTTTGCATCTGGCTTCATGCTGCTGGAGTCATACCAGGGCAGCCTTTCAAATGCGCCAAGTGCACGCTTTGATTTGAGTTCGTCGTGAAACAGTTTGTTCAATGATTGTTGGAAATCATCGGAATGATATTTCACTGCGAGAAGTTCGTTCGTTATGCGAGTGGTGGCATCAACGATGGAATCTTGTTGTCCGGCGTCGAGGCGAAGAGTCTTTTGACCTTGTTTGCTGCGCAAGAGATCTGCGCGAGCTTTGTAGTCTTTAGCTTCCTTCTCTTGTCCGTTTTCTTGCAACATGATTGAACAAACATCGAGTTCTCTCGATGTTTCGCGCATTCCAAAATCACATACTGCTGAATTCTTGTTGTTGACAGTAAGCCCTTGTATGCTGCCTTCAAGAATCTCGCAAATTTGTTTTTGCATCTTTATCGCTTCGTCTTTTTTGCCGAGGCGCGTTTCTATATGTTGCAGCCTGTGCAGTCTGTCAATTGTCTCGATCGGGTCTACCGCAGCTTGAGTCGAGCGGCTGACATTTGCATTTTTGTCTAGACCCATTACTTGTTTATACAACTCTTCTGCTTTGGCATAATCGCCAGAATTACGTTTGAGTTCGCCGAGTGTAATCAGCGCCTGGTCGCGCTCTTTGCCTGCTTCATAGGCGTTTCGACCAAGTTGCGAAAGATCCCAATTTGAGCTTGTATCTACGGCTTCCATCAGGCACTTCTGCGCCTCATCGTATTTGCCTTCGATGATATATGCTTTGCCGCTGAGATTAAGCAGTACAACTTTCAAATAATCGTCTCTGGTGCCAGATTCATTCAAGCTATTGAGTGCCTTTTCCGTGCACCAAAGCATTTCATTTTTTTGACCTTCAAGTGCATCGAATGCCTCTGCGTAGTCTGCATACACTTTCGCAGATGCGTATGGACCGAGAATCATCGCTTCAGTTTTTGCTAGTGTTGCTACTTGCTTCAGTGCAACGATAACTTGACCGTGTGCATTTAATTTTGCAATGCTGCGTTCTGTGGCTTGTGTCATGAGCAAGATAACCACAATTGGCGCCGTGAGAGCCACTGTTCCAAATCTTTGCGCTAATGTCAAAAGTCTGGCAGCCTTCAGTGAGGTCTCAACCTCTTTTGCCTTAGTGGTATCACCTTTGGTGTTGAGCAGTTTTACGTAATCTGCAAAACATGCATGCAACCAGGGCAGTTTTATTGAAGATTTTTTGTATGTCTGCCAGGCTTCACTGAAGGCTGTCTCTGCTTCTTCCTCTTTGCCGAGGTCGTAATATGTGCTGGCAAGCATTGCTTGCTTTTCAGACATATACGTGTTGTTCTTGCCGAAAAGCTTTTGATGTACATTGATTGAAAATTTCAGAAGTTTCTCTGCTAATGCTTCTTCTCTAACTGAAGCAACTGTTCTTGCCCAGAGGTCGAGAAGGTTGATGGCCAGTGGCACAGCAAATGCAATCGTGACAAGAAAAAACACCGACGCAAGAACTGGATTTTTGTAGTAATCATTTAGAGCCAGAGCAACACGCAAATAAAAACCGGCAAGAAGAGTGTGAGCAATCAAAATGCTGCTCTCTTTCCAAAAAAGCTTCCAGTTAACCTTTTGCGACATCAGTTTTCCTGCCTCGTACTCAATTTAAATGCCCTGATATTCGGCGATTGAACCAATTGTTAAACCCACTGTTGTCCCCTCTCGTCTCTTGAAATCCGGTCTTTGGGTGCTTTCTCCCTTGCGGTCACACTTCCAGCGTGCTTCTAAACTCCCTGGGGGCGCAGGCTTCCAGTCTGCTTCCATGCTCCCTTGGTCGCAGTTTTCACCTGCTCTGAAGCCGTTCCAAACCCGTTACATAAGCAATTTCCTCAATTCCATAGAAGAAGCAGGTGGAAGCCTGCGCCCCCAGGGCTTTGCTTTCAAAGAGATTTCTTTGTTCTCAAGTTTTGGTTTTGGCTGGGACGACATCTGACACAAACATCAAATCGATGTTTGTATGCCAGCCTACATTTTTTCGTACCAGACTGGTCCGTCGTTGCCTGGGGTGGGCTCTTCCGGCTTAGAGATGATTTGCGCCTTGTCTTTGAGAATTACGTCAAGCACGCGCATATACGTATGCGACACTCTCTGTCGCTCTATGTCCGTCCAGTCGCCCTTGCGAAAATCTTTTAGAATTTGCAGCAATTCGCGGCTTTTCCGGGTTTTCTGGATGCGTGCAACCCACTCTTCTACAGCGTCTTTAGTCTCAGCCATAATTATCTTCCGAAAATAATATCCAGCCCCTTCTAGAATAGTCGGGGCTGGACAAAATAACAACTAATTGGATTTCTAACTTAGCGGCTTATTTGTCGCCGTTGTAGTCAGAACCAAGGCTGAATGATTGGTGTGTGAATGGATTGTTGAACCCATGGGTGAAACCATTCTTGACGCCGTAGTAAGGACCTGTAACTCCGCCCCAAACCACTGCGGCTGGGATGGTGACAACGCTAACCAACATTGCACTAGGACCGAAGTCTTTTCCGCCGACTTTGTCAGCAAGAGCTGGTGTCCAATCTTGGTAAGCACTAACTGTTTGTCTAACCATAGCAACAGGTGTACCGGCAACGGTTCCTGCGCCCACGCCACCAATTCTGGTGACCCATTCTGCGCCGCCCACTGCTTCTTCTAGTCCACTTGATTCGCCTTTAGCGAATGAAGGAGCCACCGCTCCAAATAGTGCCACCAGCGCTAGTGTTGTGGCGAACATTGATCTCTTCACAACCATCCTCCTCATTCTCACAGGATCCTCTGATTTCTTGCCACAGAATCCAGGCTGCAAAACATAGTAACAGCTACAATCCTACTTCATTCCGGCTGATTTGTAAGCTGGAAAATTATCAGGTGTCTGTTTCTAAATTTCTACTGACTTCCCTAATGTACTCTACGACTCGGTTTTCAGCCCAGAAATGATCAAAACAAGATTCTGATTCTTTGTGACTTTGATAAAAGCCACCATGCCCTCCCTGCTCAGTTATCAGAAACTCAATCTGGGGGCAGCTTGACAGGATCTTCTGAAATGAATTGATCGGCACCAGTGGATCATCTTTCGCACAAATAATTAGAGTCGGCACAGCAATTTTCGAAATTAGCGGCATCGAGCTAGCTTCCCTGTAATATCGATCAGCCGTGCCAAAGCCGCCGTGCGGCGCCGTAAATTGATTATCAAATTGACGAATAGTCAATATTTGTTTCATCGAATCTGTTTTGTATACATCTGGATACTGCCTAGACTTGGCAAGTATTTTTTGTTTCAAAGATCTCAAAAAATAATTTTGATAAATCTGGTTATCCGGGTGTTCTAGCGCCTCTACACACTCTGCCAAATTTATCGACGGCGACACAGCGCAGACAGCCGCAATGCGAAAATTGTCTTCACTTGTATGATGCGCGGCTGAGTTCAACACCAAGTTGCCACCAAGCGAATATCCAACCAGGCTGAAGTTGTTTAGCCCGTCTTCGCTGTTCAAGAGCTTCATGACAGCCTGCAAGTCTTGCCAGAGCCCGGCATGATAGAGAGACTCTGCGTGGGGCATTGAGCCACCGCAAGTGCGCATGTTAAGCCGTAGAACGTTATATCCGCAGGCAAACATTTTGTTACCAATACCCAAAACATGACTCGACTCACTCGAGCCTTCGAGCCCGTGTAAAACTATTGCTGTCCCTGTTTTCCTCGGCTCATTCTGCAAATGAATATGACCAAGAAGTTTTGTTTTTTCGTCAATTTTGAAAAATCGGGCTACGCCGCTTCGCCTGAATTTACCCAATTGCCTCGGCAGAAATCCCGGGACAATCGTCATCAGATGATTGTTGTGCAAAAGAGGATGAGGCAAAAACTCTCGACTCTTCCATCTATTTGAATCTGCTTTTTGTGACTGCAGCTCGGGCATCATTTGTCCTTTGCCGGTTCATAATATGCTTGAATGTTATAGGATGTTATGTGGAAGCAAGCGTTTCTATTGGTAAAAGTAACCGATATTTAGGTGTAGTTACATGTTTGCTGAGGGCGAACCAGCGTTTTTCATGATATTTGCGGTCTTCGCTCTGCTTGTTATTCTGGCGATTGGCTCCAGCATGGGCTGGTTTCCAAACATGTGAGTCGGCTTTAGCGGAGCGGATTTTGGCGCCACAGAACTTAACGCAATTCAAGTCTTCGAGAGTCTTGTCTTTATTGGCAGCGCTGCTGTTTTCCCTTGCGCTGTCTGCCTGCGAGGCTGTCGACCCGCAAGCTGCTGAGCTTACTAGAAACACAAAACTGGAATTGGTAGATTGGCACATTTCGGGGCTCTGGGTAATCAATTCGCCAGTGGCCTGGGTGCGTGTCACCAACTATAACAATGTGCCAATCCACGATATTACTTTCGAATATACGGCAGCAAACGTCGACGGCAAGGTCTTAGACCATGGCACATACACCATTGAAGGCACCGTCCCGGAAGGCGGCACCACCAAAAATTTCGCAGAGCTCTATCTCGGGCTCGTAGACCTTTACACCGAGCGCCTCAGCCTCAAATTACTCCACGTAAAACGAGCGCATTCGTAGGGGCGACGCCATGGATACTGCTGGCGAACTCGAATGTTTAGCGAAGCCG
>CAZJLR010000144.1:0-6342 GCA_964546815.1 uncultured Candidatus Obscuribacterales bacterium
GATCGATTATTCTCTTTGTGTCGGAATCACTATTCTATTTCACCGGAATACGCACTTTACTACTTTCAATCCATATATAAGGATGCTGCATAGCCTGGTGAAAGTCTCGAATCTCTCGCTCGGGTTTAGCCAGCCGTTCTGGTCCATACCCAGGTCATCTTTGAAAGCTGGACTTTGCTGAAACGGCTGGGAAGTAAAGAGTGGTGTGCGTTTGACCTCAGGATGGTTAGAAGCCTTACCCACCAATCGATTAACGGATCGTCGATTATTTTGCTAATCGTCGAGGATTTTATGAAGGATCGATAATTTGCCAATAATCGATGGTTTTGATACTCTATTTCTCCTAGACCCAAAGCGAGCCGATTCAAAACATGAACGAGAGAAACAGAAAACCAACCAAAGCCGCTGTAGTTATGGAACAACTGCAAGCCGACATATTGAGCGGTGTTTTGGCTCCTCGCGAAAAGTTGCAAATCGACGCGTTGAAAGTTCGTTATGGTATGAGCGGCAGCCCGCTACGTGAGGCGCTTGCTCATTTGGCTGCCAAAGGTCTGGTTCAAGTAGAAGAGCAGTGTGGTTTTACTGTTGCGACATTGTCGCTGGAAGAACTGCACGACATTTACAATGTCCGCGCTCAAATCGATAACATCGCTTTGAGAATGGCTCTGGAAAACGGTGATGACAGGTGGGAAGCAGACATTCTTGCTAGTTGGCACTGTTTGTCGAAGTACATAGACCCTCGACTAAACAAAAATGTTGACCCAGTTAGATGGGATGAATTGCAAAAGCAATTCTTGAATTCGCTTGTGAAAGCTTGCAATTCTCCCTGGATAATGAAGCTTCGCGAAATGCTCTACGATCAGGCTGCACGTTATCGTGTTGTTTGTTTGAATTCGCATTTCAACGATGAGAAAATGCTTCTAAGTGTTTTGCAAGACGGAGAGCGCCTCGTGTCTGCTGTTCTTGCAAGAGATGTAGAAACAGCATGTCGTCTCTCGACAGAAGAGTACAAAAACTCTGCGGCATTTATTGCAGAGGCGCTTACTAAGTCTCTCGCCTGACGATAATGGTGTCCCGCGCTTTTGCCGAGCGTTTTGCGTCGGCGTGGCTAGCGCATTGTTTTGAAAAAATTTGAAATTTGGTGCTTTGTTCGGCGCAGCTTTGCGTTGCGTTCAAGCACCAAGACCCCCATTTGCAACAGGAGTTATCTGATGCTAGCAAGTACAACAGAAAGCAAGAAAACATACATGCTGATTCCAGCGATGCCGACACCAAATGGACGTTTGCATTTGGGTCACATCGGCGGACCTTTCCTCGCTGTTGATGTGCTTGCTCGCCATCTGCGCACGGCTGGACACGACACCATTGTTCTTTCCGGCACAGACAGTTATGACTCTTACATTACTGGTCAGGCTGTTAAAGAACATAAATCGCCAGAGGAAATTTGCAACAAATATCATTTTGAAATTGAGGCAGATCTCAAATCAATGCAAATCGGTTTTGACCGTTTTATCAATCCTGTCAGCCAGCAATCTGCTCAAACATATTCCAATTGGCTCAGCTTGATGTTAGCTCAATTGCAAGAGGCTGGCGTAACGCACGTTGTTGAAGAGACTGTCGGCATAGATGACGAGTCTGGTCGCTTTATCACCGGCTGCTGGTTGCCCGGCTTTTGTCCTTCATGCTCGGCTTCTGTTTGCGGTTATTTCTGCGAAGATTGCGGCTCTCACTTTCGCCCAGAAGAAGTCGTTGGCGCCCCTGAAACGAAAATTAAAAGGCAAGTCAAAAACATATTTATGGAACTGCCTGATAGTTCAGACCTTGATGGGCGTGGCATTCATCAGTCAATTCTTGAGGTCTACGAGAAATTCGCCAATGTGCAAAAAGGCTTGCTGCGCCTAACAGCAAATAGCGAGTGGGGCTTGCAAATTGAAGATCAAGAGAAAGGCGATCGCTTTTTCAATTACCCTTTCGCATACGCTTATGCTTTGATGCTGGGTGAAATCGCCGGGCTAATCGCAGGCACAAACATCAACGCACTGTCTTCTGATTCTGATATCGTGACTGTTGCTGCATTTGGAATAGATAACACAATTCCTGTACTCGGAAGTATCGAGGGCATCACTGCAAGCCTGAAGCAATATAAGCAATTTGATTATTATTTGGTAAATCACTTCCTTGACCTTGATGGCAGCAAATTCTCAACCAGTCGTCGACATGCAATTTGGGTTGATGATGCAATCAATAAACTCGGCGCCTCAAGCGATATTATTCGGCTTTATCTAGCAACAATCAACATACGCACTGGCACTGGTAATGTCGCTGGACAAGAATTGCTCGAGTTTTACAACCGGACGATTGACTGGATTGAAAACAGGGTTGTTGATGGCGTTGCTGAGCTTGCTCTAGCGCTGCAGCAGGCTGAGGGATCGGGCGCAATGCAGACATCGGCTGGAATTGAGAACTCTGAACAAGCATTGAAACTGCCAGGCGCTGCTGATGAATTATTGCTTGAGACTTTAGCCACTTTGCTAGTGAAAATGGAAGATGCGCTCAATCCAGAAAATTACCGTATTTTCGATGCTGTAAAAGCTATTGATGAATGGGTGGATTTCGGGGCTTCGATTAGCAAGAAATCGCAAGACTACTTTTGGTGGTTGAAGGGGCTAGTTCTGCTGGTTTATCCATTCATGCCCCGCCTGGGCGAAACTTTGTGGATTACCTTAGGTTATTCAGGTGAGCCCAAAATCGCCAATTTTACAGCGCTGCCCGCTGAATCAATTCAACAACATTTACCGACAAATCTGCGACGCCTCACACAAGCCGATGTAGATCAATTATCAGGAGTGACAATATCGTGATTATGAATAGTGATTTTGAAGCGCTCGATTTATTGGGTGTTGGTATTGGTCCCTTCAATATGAGCCTTGCTGCATTGCTTTCGCCTTTGGGTGATATTGACTCTAAGTTTTTCGACGCGCGCCCCAATTTTGTTTGGCACGCTGGGCAGCTTATGCCTGATGCAGAGATTCAAGTCAGCCACATGAAAGACCTCGTCACTCTGGTTGACCCGACTAATCCATATTCATTTCTTGCTTATTTGCGCAGTCAAAAAAGACTCTACAGATTTATCAATAGCAATTTCCGTCATGTGTTGCGCATGGAGTTTAGCCAATATCTCGAATGGGTGAGTCGCTCGCTCGACAATCTCATTTTTGACGAGGCTGTTCAAGATATCAAATTCAAGAAGTGTGGATTTGTAATGCAGACTTCAAAGCGCATAATTCGCGGTAGGCATTTGGCTCTGGCAAGTGGACTTGCTCCTAATCTTCCTGAATGTGCAAAAGTGCATATGGGGCAAAGCGTCTATCACATCAAAGATTTCCTGCATCGTGCCGGCAATTTCGCAGGAAAGCGCATCGTAGTTGTTGGTGGTGGTCAAAGCGGTGCTGAAGCTGTTAACTCTGTGCTGGCGAATTCTGGAAATTTACCCGCGAAGCTTAGCTGGGTTTCTAGCCGTGATCAGTTTTCACCAATTGATGACTCGGTATTTGCAAACGAGATTTTCACGCCTGGGTTTAGCGAGTTTTTCTATTCACTACCCGCTGATAGAAAAGAGCAGGTGGTTCAACAACAAACACTTGCAAGTGACGGAATTTCACTTTCACTTCTTGAGCAGATTTATCAGCGCCTCTATTTCCTTGAGTGCATCGAAAAGCGCGAAAAGATTGTAGATTTCATTCCTGGTCACAAGCTAGAACAAATTGAAAAATCTGGCGAGTCTTACAAATTGGTTCTTTCTCGCAACAATGACTCTGATGATACTGTCGTAGTTGACGCCGACATAATTATTCTTGCTACTGGCTATAAATGGCAGCTTCCTGCATATCTGGGTGGCTTGAGTGACAGAATTCCATTGGATGAAAATGGCAATTTCCTCGTCAACAAAGATTATTCAATCGAGTGGGATGGTCCTGATCAACACAGAATTTATGTTCAAAATGGTGCAAGACATAGTCATGGTGTTGCGGATCCTAATCTTAGCTTGATGGCGTGGCGCAGTGCCACAATCATTAACAGCATTGCTGAAAGCCAGGTATATGACCTTGATGGTGAAAGTGCTGCGATGGATTGGCAGGTGCTTGCACCTCAGCAAATGAACTTCAACCCACCTGTGCAGCGCACTGCACACACAGCAATTCAATTGCCTTTTGGCAAGGAGGGCGCAAGACTTGTCTCACGTGTGTAATCAAACTATCGTGCCTGCTATCAGCCCTAAGCTTGGCTTTCACGACCCGGAATTTTATGGTGCAGGTATTTCAGTAAAGGCAATTGACTTCGAGGCTCAGGGGGCAAAGCCTCCGTTCAAATCGACCTTCTTTGAGGTGCTACCAGGTTTTACAACTCCTGTTGACCAGCACAAAGTTGAAGAGTGTTGGATAGTTTTGAAGGGCTCAGGCATTCTGGTTTGTGATGGGCAAGAGATTCCTCTTGCAGAGCAAGATGTTGTACATTTTGCTTCATTCAAAGGACACTCAGTGCAAAATAATTCTGAGCAGCCTTTGCTACTTTGTTCCATTTATTGGTAGGTGTGTTGTGAGAGAGAAATTCGATATCGTAGTGGTAGGTGGTGGCATTTCTGGTTGCGCCTTGTTTTATGAATTGAGCCGAAGTGGCATGGGCAAGGTCGCTTTATTAGAAGCCGGCGAAATTGCATCTAAGATCACCGGTGATTCTGGTGGCTATATCAGGAAGTTCAATACAGATCCATATCTGGCACAACTCGCGTCAGAGAGTTTTGACTATTATCAAAATTTTGAGTCTGAAGTTGGTGGGGCATGCGATTTTCGGAAAACCGGTTTGGTTTCTCGTGTAACTTCCGATGCATTTGAAGGGCTTAAGACTCAAATTGAGCAGCTTCGCTCTTCTGGTCACGAAATTTTTGCGAGCAACACTGCGCCAACTGAAAGTTTGAAAAATGCTCGTTATGGTGATGACGCGCACATGTTCATCTATGAGCCAACGTTGGGAAACATCAATACAAAATTGGCGTGCAGATCTTGGGTGAATGCTGCTGTGAAAAACGGTGGTAGCGTGTTTGAAAACACAAAGCTCAACGAAATTACTCTTCGTTCTACCGGCAGCGTGGCTGGTTTACAAAGTACACGTGGCGTCATTGAGAGCGACGTTGTTGTAATGTCAGCCGGTGCGTGGAGCAAAGACTTATTGAGCTCTTTGCCTATAGATGTGAGTTCAATTTCGGCTCGTTCATTTCAATACAATATTTATCCTGGTGCAGCGCAGTATTTAGGAACTGCATTTATGGATAATATTGAAGGATTTTATACAGCGCCCTTTCGTGATGGCAGTGTTTTTGCCGGCACGCTTGGTCAAGATCGTCTGGTTCAAAATGCTGCATTCGATCATGGCGATGATGAAGATGCTGCGGAGCATTTGCATAGCATGATGAAAAAGCATTTCTCATGGGCTGAGAGCGTCACACGGCTCAAAATGCGACGTAGCTACGACGCCTATACTGATGATGGGCGTGGTATCGTAAAGTCATTTCCGGAAATTCCTGGTTTGATTTTGGCAAGCGGCTGGAGTTCTGGTGGCATTAAAAGCGCGCCTGCGGTAGCCAGGCTTACAACAAAGTTGTTGGCAAAACGAGAATCACTAATTGGAGGAACGCATGCAAATAGTTAAAGCTGAGGTCAAAGACCTCGATTCATTGTTGCCTCTATACAGTGCATACCGAGCCTTTTATAAACGTAATGCAGAGCCTGCAGCCGAGCGCGAATTTTTGTCTGCAAATTTGACAGAGAACAGATCCACAATATTCATCGCAATTGATGCTGCGGGAAGACCTGTTGGTTTCACCCAGCTCTACCCTCGCCTCTCATCACTATCAATGACTGCATATTTGTACTTGTCCGATCTCTACGTAGCCGATTCACATCGCCAACAAGGCGTCGCAAGAAAGCTAATGAAACAAGCCGAAGAATATGCCATCACCACCGGCGCCACCAGCCTCCAACTAGAAACCGCCCACACAAACAGCTCCGCCCAGTCATTATACGAATCCCTCGGCTACACCCAAGACCACGACTATCGAACGTATTATCTAAAGATCGCTTCTCCTGAATTGGTATAGATCAAATCTATTCCGTATAAGTCAGGTCAAGTTCGTATGAAGCGTTAGCCCTGGGGGCGCAGGCTTCCAGCCTGCTTCGCTTTCAAAATCTTGACGTACATACAGCTAAAAACAGAACCCAAAAAGCAGGCTAGAAGAGCCTGTCGGAGAAGAGGACATTTATTCTTTGACTTATTTCCTGATGATTA
>CAZJLR010000145.1:0-6183 GCA_964546815.1 uncultured Candidatus Obscuribacterales bacterium
AACGCTCTTAGCTCATATCATCGAACTTGATTCGGCTCCATTTTAGTTCGCCAGTAGTATCCATGGCGTCGCCCCTGCAGGCGGAAATACCGAATTAGGAGTTGGACAACAGCATCATCTGTGGCATCGCTGAGGGGAGTTCCAAAAATATTGATGGCTGGGTACGCTTTTTACACAATTGGTCTATATAGTCCTAATTGAAGTCGCACGGCACGATGCCCACTGAATAAAGTTCCCAGCTTATTCAGTGGGCATCTTATATTTTCAGGATTTCCACGGGTTTAAGTCATTTTTGCCTGGGTACCATTTTTACACAATCGATCTATATAGTCTTAATTGAAGTCGCACGGCAAGAAGCCCACTGAGCAAGTCCACAACTTATTCAGTGGGCTTCTTTTATTTTCGTGACCCAAAATAAGTTCGATAAAAAGGCGCCGCTCGACTAACTAAAATTCCACAATTTGATCCTAATATCATATCGAAGTCGCACGGCAAGAAGCCCACTGAATGAAGTCCCCAGCTCATTCAGTGGGCTTCTTTTTGGACCTCTTTGCTAAAAAACTCCAGCAAGAGCTGTAGGCGATAGCAGAAAAAGATTCCTATATTTATTTTGCTAAGCCGGGAACTAGCAATGGTTGTCGAGAGTCATACGAGCAAGTTAGCACTAGGCAAACGGGGAGTAATTCATGAGCATCCATCCCAGACAACCAGATCCAGACATCGAAACGATGCTGGCAACCAACGAACCAATTACAAAACACAGCGCCAGAATTCTCAGGCGCCAAATTCTTTCGGATGGTCATGTAAGCAAAGCAGAACGTCACTTCTTGCACGAAGTGCTCGATCACGGAAATTTGATGGACGACGAAGCCTACTTCGTCCTTTTAGACGTACTTCTCAACGGCAGAAGACAAAGCTAGAGCAATAACTGAGCCTCAGGCGGCACTTTTTTGACCCGAAACCAAAAGCTGCTTCCTTCACCAAGTTTTGATCTTACGCCTATCTTGCCGCCTTCGTGCTGCTCGATAATGGCTTTGCAAATCGCAAGCCCCAGACCCGTACCACCTTTTTCTGTTTCATCAGTTTTGTCTACCTGCTGAAAGCGGTCAAATATTTTGTCCAAATGGCTTTCAGGAATTCCCCGACCAGAATCAACAACAGCCAGTTCAACGAAGTCTTCGTGTTCACTCAGTTCAATTCGAATTTTCGAGGCCGGCTCAGAATATTTCGCAGCGTTTGAAATGAAATTTACTATGACCTGCACCAGCCGGTCTTGATCTGCATGTACCACCAAATTTGTCTGCGGTATGAGCAGCTCAACTTGCCTTGCGGTCACAAACTCAGTAGTAGCATCAACTGCAGTTTCTATGATTGTTGCAAGATTGCAGTCTTTCAAAATCAATTCAAACTTGCCCGACTCCATTTTTTCAATATCGAGAAGATCGTTTATCAAACGAATCAATCGCACAACGTTTGATTCGAGTACGCCCAATTTTTTTGTAGCTCTCTCGTTAAGCTCACCAACTGCGCCACTGGACATCAATGCAATATTTACTTGCATGGAACTCAAAGGTGTTTTCAGTTCATGAGAAACAATACCAATCAATTGCTGCTTAAATTGCTCAAGCTCTTTCAATCTGGAAGCCGCTTTGTGAAACGCAGCATCTAAATCTGCAATCTCATCAACACCTCCAATTAGAGGCACAAGTTCTTGCCTCTGGGCAAGCCTCTCTGTATTTTCCCGCACAATCAGAAGTCGCCTGGTGACACTGCGGCTGAAATAAGCTGCTAACACAAACGCGAGCACTACATTGAATGCCACGCCACCAAAAAGAACAAGTCTAATTTGTTGCCTTGTTCTTGCTTTTTGCTTCGGGCTTTCCTTTTCAATCTTAAGCTCATCAGCAATCAAAGAATTTGTTGTTACCCCGAGATTTTTAACCAGAGTGCTTATGGCACGAAATTGCTGTCCGCGACCCACAACTGTCTGCAGTGTCGGAATCTCGTCCGGGTCTGAGGGAGCTTTGAATGCTGAGACAACTCGATTTAAATCGGCTATCAAACTCTGGACATTTTCCAGGTCTTTAAGCCGATGAGGTTTGTCTTTCAGCAGCTTCCTTAGCTTTTCCGCATCATTACGCACAGTATCAAGCGCCATGTCGGCCCTTTGGGCGAAAAGCGGGTTGTTTGTGATTTTATAAGCCCCTGCCGCTGTGGTTGAATCAACTGTACCTCTTGTCAAATCATTCGCACAAGCAATAATCGCCTTCGAATGAGCCTCTACCTCAGCCTGATGTTCTGCCTGATTCAACAAAGAGGTAAGGAAAATTACAAAGACAATTTCAAATACTGATGGCAAGGCCACCAATAACAACCCCTTTTGACCAATCTTCAGGCCAATTCCCATGTATATTTATTGGTGCCTCCGAGGTAGAGATTATAAAAGGAAGGCGCGTAAACTTGAGCGGTATGACAGTTTGGGTGACAAATGGCACGGATACTCATAGTTGAGGACGATCAATCTTTCGGACAAGGGCTAGTTGAATGGCTGGAGTTCGAAAAACACGAGGTTGAGTGGAGACACGACGGGCAGGCCGGGCTTGAGTCTTTGCAATCCGAAGGGTTTGACATGGTCATTTTGGACGTTGAAATGCCCAAAATGTCAGGGCTGGAGGTTTGCAAGAGATATCGCGAGGGCGGCGGCACCACGCCAATCATAATGCTTACAGGGAAGGATACCGTTCTTGACAAGGTTAGTGGTCTCGACTGCGGAGCAGACGATTATTTGACCAAGCCTTTTCACCCCAGAGAATTATCAGCCAGATTGAAAGCACTTGCACGCAGACCAGCAAAGATGATGCCAAGTGTCATTCATGCAGGAGAAATTAGCCTGAACACTCAGACAAGTCAAGTGTTCAGAGGCAGCGAAGAAATCAAGTTGCAAAGAATGGAATATGCAGTACTCGAATTCTTGATGCGAAATCCGGGCAAAGTTTTCAGCCCCAACGATTTACTCAACGCTGTCTGGACAGCTGAGTCAGATCGCTCGCCGGAAACAATCAGAACTTGCATCAAAAAAATACGAGACAAAATAGATTTAGACGGAAAAGAATCTGTTATTCAAAACGTTCATGGAGTGGGCTATAAAGTCGTGACTAAAGAATAGCGACTGAGTTGATTGCCCCGCACTGAGGACGGTATCAGATCAAAAACCTCAACATCATATATGGTGCCTATATATAGCCACCATATATAGAGGCTCGACAAGTTTAATAAAAAATACGATAATGCCGGAAGTTACTGTGAGGGTTTGCCTATGGCTTCTGATTCCACCGCTCGATCGCTTGATTCAAAAGACTTGAAAAACAGCCGCATTGAGCTAGATGGATTGGAAAAGGTCTTCACAGACAATCACGACGAACTCTTTGCCAAAGGGCTTAGCATCAAACAAGCAGTATTTTATTACGGCGACACGCGCAAAGCACTAAAATCAAAGGTTGAAGACGGCACTGTTCCAGCCATTCGTTTGCCCGAAACACACGGCAGCAAATGGAGAGTTTTCCCAGATGGAGTGCCACCACAGCTGGAGCACCTCATACCCAAAAAGCTTCGTCCTAAAAAAGCCAAGCAAAAATCAGAAGAAGTTTTAGAACAGGCTGCACTTGAGCTCGTTTCAAGCGAACACGAGCAAGTTTATGCTGACATTCCGGAGGCCATCTACGAAGACGGAGTCGCTTCATTCAGCTCATATTCAGTAGACTTCGAATTGCAGGTGCCACAAGCCGAATTAGAAGCTTCATCACCAGACTTTAGTGCCGCAACTGAAGCAGCAGACCTTAGTGCCGAAACCGAAGCAGCAGATGAGGTGCAACTTGAGCAGCAAATCAACAACAACGAAGCCTCGGTAGAAATACAAATTGCACAAGCCGTAACTAACAGCGAAGCCACTGAAGAAATACAAGTTGAGCAAGAGGCAAACAACGCCGAATTAGCACAAGAAGTACAGCTTCTCGAGCAAGTAATAGAAAACACAATCGAGCAAGAAGCAGGCAGCAGCTCAGCGCCAGAAGTGGAGCCAGCGTTGCCAAGCGAAGAGTTTTCAAACGACAGCAACGTTCAACTAATCGATTTCAGTCCAGAAATTGAGCAAGTCATTGATTTTAGTCCAGAGCCTTCACAGCCTTTGATTGACTTCAGCCCTGTGCAAGATAACCTGAAATCAGATCTAACTTTCTCATTTGCAATCAAAGACCCGGCTCACACTCTGAATTTCAGCACAGGCGCAGTTAACGACTTCAAAGCAGCAGAATTGCCTGAAGTACAGCCGGCGGCTCCCGAAACAAGCAAGAAAAGCACAGCGCGATATGCTCAACTACAAGACCGAATCGCAGCCCTCGAAAAGCAACTCGCCGACGCTCAATACCGCAGCGCCTATCTCGAAACGAGACTAAGCGGCCTTGAAGACCAAATCAAGTTTCTCACCGCAAGTCACTATCAAAGCCGCAGCTTTAACAAATTGCTTTTCGTCATTCCAGGCTTAGTTTTGCTGGCTGCAATTGTATTGCGCCTGGTTGGTTAAACCAATAAATATCAGGCTACTTCGGGCAAGTCTGGAAAAGTTCTGATGCGAGAACTTATCACCAGATGAGTGTTGTGTTGCGCAGGCAAAAGATAATTTTCCAGCACAGGAAGAACAGTCGGCGAGACAATCTTTCTCTGCGCTTCGTATTGAACAAGTCTTTCAGCTTCAAGTTCTTCAAGCAATTGCAATGCTTCTTTTGCATTGCTGGCGCTGTTTTCAATTATTGAATTGATTGCCCCAAAAGGACCAGCACTGTTGCTTGGCTCGACCCCATTGTCAATTACACACTGCCTCAACTGTCCTACACGTTCTTCATGCGAAGCACGACAGCCAATCAAATCATCTTCGGTTCTTTGATCAAACTTACGACGCATGGCAAGATCATATGTCTCTAGCGCCGATAGCTCACCTGCTAACAGAATATTGAACTCGTCACCAATCGTAGCGTCCATTTTATCTCTCCTGTGCCACTGCACATAAATGAAAACAAAGCCTGAGAACGTCTCTCTTTGTTTCCGCTTATAGGCGCTAAGGATGACTCTTAGTTCCCTGCATTAATAGATATTCCAAAGTACTACAAATATAGGAACTTTCGGAACGATCGTCTGTCTCTCATCAAACACAATTTAGTTGTACTAATTGATACACAAGAGGTAAACGAGTAATGAAGAAGCTATTCCAATCCAGCCTGATAATCGCCGCCGCTGTGGCCGCTATATTAGCGCCATTAGCCCAGGTCGCGATGGCGGATGAATTCACCGAAGTTCGTAGAACGACAACCACAACTACAACTACAAGTGACAACTTTCCTCGTGAATCCACTGTCATCGAAAGAAGTTCGGTTATCGATGGCGTACCAGTATTGCCTACGGTGCCTGCAAACAGAGTCTTAGTTACAGAACGTTATGTGCCGCTATCAATCAGCGATGCACAACTTGTTTTGCAAACAGTAGATGCTCGCAGAGCCCAATTAGACAAGCAAATAGTTGATGCACGCAGCGCAGGCACAATTAGTGAAGAACGCGCAGCCGATTTCCGCAGAGAATTAGACCGTGTCGGCGCAGAACTTACCGCTATGAAAGCAAGCAACAATCCGAGCCTCTCGCGCTCAATCGTTATTGGCCAAGACCTCGATGCACTCTACTTGCAAATGAGATCAGTAATCACGACCATCTCTTACGTCCCAATAATTGAAGGATCACACTTCACGATTATTGACGGGCGCATTATTCAGCTAGACGAGCCGGCAGTTAGACGCATCGGACTCGAAAACAAAATTCTAGAGAATCAGGCTGCCGGCAGACTGACTTATGCACAAGCAAACAACTTACGCTCTGAGCTCAATGCAATCGCTACAGAAGAAGATACTTTCAGAATCAAAGGCGCTCTGACTGACAGCGAAGCACGCACTATTTACAAGTCGATGGATAAAGTTGCAAACGAACTTGATTCATACGCACACCTTAGATAATTAGCCAGTTCATTTTATAAATTTGAAGGTGCCCGGGTAGATGATACTGTTGGCGAACTCTAATTTCGCCGAAGTTACATTTGTAGGGGCGACGCCATGGATACTGCTGGCGAACTAAAATGGAGCCGAA
>CAZJLR010000146.1:0-6036 GCA_964546815.1 uncultured Candidatus Obscuribacterales bacterium
TTAGCTCATATCATCGAACTTGATTCGGCTCCATTTTAGTTCGCCAGCAGTATCTATGGCGTCGCCCCTACAGCGAGCGAGCCAGGCACGTCGACCCGCCGGCTCAGCAGCCGAGGAATTCTTCGGCGGCTTTTACAATGCGCTCAGATGCCTTGCCATCGCCAAACGGATTTACCGATGACGACATCTTTTTGTAGTTTGACGGGTCCGAAAGCAGCTCTTTAGCAGATTCGAAGATGCCTTCGCGTTTGACTCCGACAATCTTGGCCACACCAGCCTCAGCTGCCTCGGGCCGTTCAGTGTTGGTTCGTAGAACTAAGACCGGTTTGCCCAAAGTTGGCGCTTCTTCTTGAATGCCGCCACTGTCAGTGAGTACAAAATGGCAACGCTGCATGGCGTAAACGAAAGGCACATAGTCGAGCGGCTCAACCAAGAGCAAGCGCGGATGACCAGCAAATACAGGCTCGATCGAGTCGCGCACAATTGGGTTTTTGTGTATTGGATAGAGAATCTGAACGTCCGGGAATTCTTCGGCGATGGCTTTGAGCGCGTGAGCGATTTCACTCATGCTGTCGCCCCAGTTCTCGCGCCTGTGGGCTGTGACAAGCAAAACTTTGTATTTTTCAAAGTCAGCCTTACCGTATAGAGATTGGTCTACATCTTTTCCATTTAGCTTTTTCACTGTCTCAAGAAGGGCATCAATAACCGTATTACCGGTCAAATGCACATTTTCGTGAATATTCTCAAGACGAAGATTTTCCACGGCGCGCTTTGTGGGTGCAAAATGGATTGATGCAAGCTGAGAAGTCAAACGGCGCGCCATTTCTTCGGGAAACGGATTATAGCGATCGTCAGTGCGCAAGCCGGCTTCAACGTGACCAACAGGCACTTTCTGGTAGTGCGCCGCTAATGATGCCGACATTACAGTAGTGGTATCTCCTTGCACCAGAAGGAGGTCGGGCTTTACCTTTTGCATGATTTCATCGGCGCCGACAACAACCCTTGACGTCAATTCAGCCAGGGTTTGCCCATGTTTCATTATGTCCATGTCAAAATCAGGCTCAATTTCAAACCAGCGCAACATCTGGTCTAGCATCTCACGATGTTGAGCTGTCAAGACAACCACAGGCTCAAGCTTGTCGGACTTCTTGAGAGCGTGGACAACAGGGGCTAGTTTTACAGCTTCAGGTCGCGTCCCGAAGACGCACATTACTCGTTTTTTCATACTGCTGATTTTATCGCATTCAAGATGCAAAGAATGTTACTCGGTCTGCACTTCGCTACCGGTAATCGCCACTGCTGGCGGTGGCATATAAAGCAGAGCGCAGGAAGATGTACACCATAAGTAGTGTCAAGCACGAATCCACCCTCAGATCGATGAATCACTGTCCAATAAATGTTCTCAGCACAGAGTTTTGCCGCTATTATCAGCCTGAATAGCGACACTATATGCGAGACCATATATAGTGCCCAGCCATGATTATTTTACAATCGCTCAAAAGCTTTTCAGATCGGAGCTTTTTGAACAAAAACAGACTTTTAGAGAACAAAGTTGTTCTTGCAAGTGAACACTAGCGGTAGTATGTTCTAAGCAACAGCCCAAGTTTCGAAAACCAGCAATTGCAAAGAGCCGGAACCCCCGACAGGTACCGCTGTTAGACCTTGCTGGAGCAATTTACACCACTCTACCAATTCTAGATTATGATCTAGACTAGAATAGGACGTCCTCCTATGTTCACTCTCAGGCCTTTAATGCAAGCACCTCAGCAAGCCGAAACACTAAATACAAGTTACAAAACCTTTGCAGACTACAGCGAGCTGTATTGGGAGTCGACCCAAGAAACTCTCGTGGGTATTTATGCCAAGCGCGACCCCAAAAGCGGGCTTCCTCTTGAAGATCTCAACGGCATAATTCACCGCGTGGCTTTTGCAAATGCAATTGCTGAGCTTAAGTATGCTCTTACACCTCAAGAACTGTTGGATATAAGCTTAGACGAGGCAGTCAATCACCCGGCAGTGCTCGAATGGGCAAAAGTTTTTGCTGACAACATCGGCAAACAGCGCTTCTGGGCTAACACCCCGGGCAACATAAATGCAGATCCCGAAATCTCGCTAAAAGTGCTCAAATATTGGGCGCACGGCACATTAGCCGGCATGAAAGAAGACGAGATTTGGACTCGTACCGAAAAGCTGCAAGAAATGGCATCCGCCGGCACTGTAAGCGAAAAAGATGCCAAAAAGAACAAAGCAACAGAGCACGAAATTGCCATGGGCAAAATTGCCAATGAACTCAAAGGCAAGGGCTGCCTGGCTGCTTGCGGTGTTGCTTTTGTAGAAGACAGCCTGGAAGGTATACAAGAAACAGCGAAAACAGAAGCTCTGGCAGCCAAAGCAGCTATGGGCATGGGCTTGAACACATCTAGCCTTCGACCATGGTCAAGCATAATCAGTAACGGCGCAGCAGCATCGGGACCAGACCGATTTTATGAAAAATCAATCGCAAAAGCAGTAGAAGCCGTGGCGCAAGGCGGCAGACGCGGCGGCGCGCTCATCGAATTGAGAAACTCAGACCATCCGGACATTCTGTTTTTCATCGAAAAGAAACGCCTGGTGCCGCGCCCAAACCTGGCGCAAATATTCAAAGAGCTACGCATGGTTCTTAAGCAATTGCCGGGCGAATCCAATATGGATTACAAAAAGCGCTTGCTAGTCGAAGCAGAACATCGCTTTGGGCAAAACTATGCCGAATATATAGAACGCCAAAACTATTTGAAAAATACAAATATCACTGTTTTGGCCATGCCTGGCTTCATGGACGCTGTTAGAGACGGGCTCTTCGTGCCTGCGCGCTTCCAAAACAAAGTCTGGGACGGCGCAATCTATGACCCCAGAAAACCTGTCCGCGACGAGAAAACTGGTCAAGTCAAAGTAAATAAGCTAAGCAAAGAACTAGTTTACGAAGAATACTCCATAGATTTAAACATCTACCCAGAAGCCAGAGAAGCAGCGCGCAAACTGGCTCACGCACAAGTCGAACTGAGCGAAAACGAATTGCGCGTGAAAGGACATTTTTACGCACCGGAGTTATTTCAGCGCATTATCGACGGCATGCAGAGCAGCGGAGAGCCCGGCATTGCCTTCTTTGATACTGTTAACGCAGCCAACGCCAATGATCACATCTATGAATTGAATACATGTAATCCATGCGGCGAACAGTTCTTACCGGCTGGCAGAGGATTCGACGGCCGCATCTACATGGGCACATGCAATCTTTCATCAATGCACGCCGCTCACAAAGACTTCTGGAATGCAGACGGCAGCTACAACATGCAGCGAATGAAAGATGTTGCCCGCATTATGCAGCGCTTCATGGACAACATTTCAGATGTTAGCTGGTATCCACTGCCGGCTCAAAACATGACCACACGACTTGAAAGACGCAACGGAGGCGGTTTCGCCGGCATTGCTGAATATCTTTCCAGACTGGGCTTGGAATTTGCAGAACCAATGGCACTGTCAATGGTCGAGGAGTTGTACAGACAATTCACCAGAGCATCAGTCGAAGCATCACAGCAATTGGCTGTAGAACGCGGTGTTTACCCACTCTGGGAAGGCAGTCGATTTGCCAGAAAGGGGCTCAAGGTTCGCAATTCTTGCATGACCAATAATGCACCCACAGGCACATTGGCTCAAGCGCTGCAAACAAGCTGGGGCGTCGACCCACATAACGGCATTGTTTTCTCGCGCAAAGTTCGCTCTCGTTATGTGCAATTTGTTGCTCCCGGATTCCGCGAGGCAATGGAAAAACACAACTCCTGGCCGTCTGGAGAAGACGAGCAGAATGCGCTCATGCAGCGCATCAGAGACAACCACAAATCATGCCGCAACTTGCAGGGTATTCCACAAGAAGTACAAAACGCCTTCCCCGTGCGGGTTGAGGTAGAACCAGAAAAATACATCAAACATCTGGCTGCCATCCATAAAGGAGCATCTGAGTTCCCTGAGGCATTCAACTCAGTATCAAACACTTGCTCTATTCCAGCAGACATGAGCGATCAGTCAATCGGCGAAGCTGTTCTTCTGGCTTACGACCTTGGAGTTAAAGACGTAACATTCTATCCAGACGGCAGCCGCTTGAGTCAGCCAGTAGAACAAATAGCTGCTGAAAAATATGAGCAAGAAGCTGATTTGCTGTCATTGATAGGACACCAGGAACAGCGTCGAATCAACATTGAAGAAACATCTGGACTTACCTACAAAGTAAGAGTCGGCTCACCGGGAGGAGGATCAACCCTTCACGTAAGCCTCAATCATGAAGTAGAACACCCAGGTGAACTAATCGAAGTCTATGCTCGCATGGGCAAACCAGGAGCAATCGAAGCTGGATTGTTTGAAGCTGTAGGCCGCCTGGCATCAGCCTTCTTGCAATATGCCGCCCAATTTGGGGAATCAGAAAGGGCACTTGCCGAACAAACAATCGTTCAACAGATGATCAACATACAATCTGGTTATCCTGCATTTTTCAGATTTGGAGATGCAGAAAAACCGGCTGTAATTCAGTCTCCATGCGATGGACTAGCCAAAGCTATTCTTGAATACAGGAAAAGCTTCAGCAAAATAAACCGCAATTTTGCACCCGTAAGTGATACCGCCAGTGATAGCGAAGCCGCCACCTCAACTTTCGTTGACGAGGACGAACAAAAACTTGGACTTTGCAGCCATTGCGGACAAGACGATTGGGTAAAAGCCGACGGCTGCTTCGTTTGCCAGTCATGCGGCTATTCGAAATGCGGATAAAAACAATTCCGTCCTAAAGGCGCATCTAGATGAGAAAAAGAGTGTCGGCGAAAAGTTCAAAACTTTTTGCCGACACACGAACATCTGCTAATCGCTAGTGTGATTGTTTAACTTCATGACACGCAAGGGTCACAAATTTGCCTGTAGAATATTCCGTGTGGTGTGCATTTCATTGAGACATTATGGAATCGGATAAAGGTCACGGACCAAGAGATTATTACTACATTCTGGGAGTTACTCCAGAAGCAAGCATGGCGCAAATTCAGGCAGCCTACCAGGAGCTTTACGACAAGTTCGGGCCGCATGTAACTTTGAAAGAACAAGACCCGGATGCCAACGTAAAAGCTTATAAAGACATCTGCGAAGCCTGGGAAGTCCTTGGCAATCCTGAGGCTAAAGCACAATACGACAAGGCAAATTTGCCGCTTTTGCAAAAAAGCCATTTGAGAAATTTGTGGGGCAAGCTTACAGGCGTAAAAGGCGACGAAGCCCAATCAAGAAATGACCCTGGCGCCACGCGCCTTCCGCTTGAAATAACCTTGCGTGAAGCCGTGAAAGGCGGGCGCAAGCAAATCAAAGTCGAAGATTCACTTACTTGCGAATCATGCATAAACAAGAAGCCGGTTGATCGCACAAAATGCATCAGCTGCCACGGCTCTGGAATGATAAGGGCAGACCGTGTCGAAGAAATCGAATTAGACAAAGGACTTTACGACCAGCAAGAAATGCGCTTGCCTTGCAAAGGCAAATATGACACGAGGTCGCGCAAACATGCCGATCTTATACTCGAAGTCAAAGTGCAGCCTCACCCATTCTTTACTGTTATAGGTAGAGATGTTTCATGCACTGTTCCAGTGACACTTTACGAAGCCATTTTGGGTGGAGAAATCGAAGCTCCAACGCCATTGGGCAAAGTGGTAATGAAGATTCAACCGCTAACGCAAAGAGGGCGGGTCTATCGCTTAAAAGGACTTGGAATTGGCGGCGGAGATTTGATGCTATCCATTGAAGTGCTTATACCGCAGACACTCCACGCTGACGAAGTCGAGCTTTTCAGGAAGCTGGCTCAATTTTCGTCGCAGCCAAACCCACGTGCTGACGTTTTTGCCAAACTTGCCGCCTTCAACGCCGCCCAACAAAAGTAGGGGCGACGCCATGGATGCTGCTGGCGAACTCGAATGTTCAGCGAAGCCGGCACAATATGGACTCTAGCTTGAAGGGCGGCAGCCCTGGGGGCGC
>CAZJLR010000147.1:0-5920 GCA_964546815.1 uncultured Candidatus Obscuribacterales bacterium
GAAGCCTGCGCCCCCAGGGCTGCCGCCCTTCAAGCTAGAGTCCATATTGTGCCGAATTCGCTAAACATTCGAGTTCGCCAGCAGTATCCATGGCGTCCCCCCTACAGCTGTGTTGGCCGAACACCTCGTTCTGTATTTTCGGGCGCAGATTCATTGCTCAAAATTCCGATTTTCGGGTCGTCAGCAGGCACTTTCTTGCGTGTCTATTGCTCCTTCTGTTTGACTGAAGGGCTTTTACGGGAATAAAGCCAGTGCTCGGATCTTGGGGAGCCGCACTGTGACTGATAATCAATCAGATCTTTTCAACGCATACGCTGTAAACGGGCTTGTACCCAAAAAGGTCTTGTTAGAGACTTTTGCTGAAGCAGGGTTGCAGCCTGGCGACCCCCGCACCTCAAGCTTCTTCCGCACCCTAAACGCCATGGACGATTCGCTTACAGCCGATGAGTTCCGTACTTTGCAGCTTTGTTCACCCACTTTGATTGACAGGGTGCTGACAGGGCAACTTTGTGTCCCGCAATTTCAAGAGTTTTGCAAAGAACTTAGCGCCATATTCGATGAGGTTTCGAATTGCCGTGAGGGCAAGCTTGCCAATTACATTCCGCAGCTTGCCCGAGTAAATCCTGAGAAATTTTCGATGGCAGTTTGCTCTATTGATGGGCAGCAATTTGCCCTTGGCGATGCAGACGATTTTTTCTGTGTGCAGTCTTGTTCTAAGCCAATTACATATTGTCTGGCGCTTGAAGAAAATGGTGAGCCGGAAGTCCACAAATATGTAGGCAGAGAGCCCAGCGGAAAAACATTCAATGAGCTGACTTTGAATTCAAAGGGGCAGCCACACAATCCAATGATTAATGCTGGTGCCATCATGAGTGGTGCGCTAATTAAAAAGGGTGCAACTTCGTCAGACCGTTTTGATTATGTTATGAGTAAGTGGAAAGAGCTGTCCGGCAATATGAAAGTCGGATTCGACAATGCTGTTTATCTGTCTGAGCGACAAACTGGTGATCGCAATTTCGCGCTTGGATATTTTATGCGCGAGAAAGAATCTTTTCCACCTGATGTGGAACTTTTGGATGTACTTGATTTTTATTTCCAGTGTTGTTCGATTGAAGTTACAACAAAAGCAATGGCTGTCATCGCTTCGACCCTGGCAAACGGCGGAACTTGCCCTTTAACCGGCGAACAAGTTTTGCGCCCTGATCATGTCAAAAACTGTTTGTCTTTGATGTCTTCTTGCGGACTATATGATTTCTCGGGTGAGTTTGCATTTCGAGTTGGTATTCCTGGCAAGAGTGGTGTGTCTGGTGCCATCATGCTAGTAGTGCCCAATTTGCTCGGAATGGTGCTCTGGTCTCCCAGGCTCGATGAACTGGGCAACTCGGTTAGGGGCATCGAGTTCTGCAAGCGCCTGGCTGCTCGATTCAAACTGCACGCATTTGATAGCATGGTTGGGCTCAAGGACGATAGAATCGATCCACGTCGAAATTTGTATGAAACCAAATTTGGTGGCGTAATAGCATTTTGTTCTGCTGCTTTGGAAGGCGACCTTATGGAAATGCGCCGGCTGGTGGCCGGTGGTTTAGACCCAAATACTAAAGATTACAATGGTTGCACTGCCTTGCACCTGGCTGCAAGCGAGGGGCGTCTGGCTGTTTTGCGTTATCTCTTGCAACTTGGTGTTGATGTCAATCCGGTCGACGGTTGGGGAAACACCCCATTGGATGATGCTATCAAACACAAACACTCTTCAATTATTTCAATGCTCAAAGAACATGGCGCTGAGCAGCGCGCAGATTTGTTTTCGACATCAGAGCAATGAGCGGCTCTAAATGGAAAATTTTTGGAAATAGATCTTGAGGCGAAAAGTCACTCAATGGTTTTAGTGACCGAATGAATGTACAAAGTTGAACATTATGCCGCCAACCACAAAAAACATTGGTGCTGCGCTGTAGAACATTTGTCTGATTTGGTTTTTCAATGTTGCGTTAATGACCGGTATTGAGTACAAACCGAAAACAACGATGCTCAAAATAACAAGTTGTTCTTGCGACATCAATGCAGCCATGCCCAGATTAGCTGCAAGCTGAAGCGTAAAATATCCAATTGCGACCATCGTGATTGATACAAACAAGGCTGCGAATGAAACAGCGACTAGTTCTTTAACTTCGCTTTGTTTGGCGTCTTCTCTGCCAAGTTTGATTTCTTCCTGAGCAAACCTTGCTAAAGCGATTCGATTGATTGCGATTTCGTGTGACATGTCCCTTCTCCCTGTGTCCGGTTCCCTGTACCCTACGAACACATAATGCGGGCCAATTTTGAGCAATTTTTGAGCGTTTTGCTCAAATTCGAAAACTCCTACCTTAAATCGCGTAAGCCTCTAGGGGCGAAGGATTCCAGCCTGCTCCCAGAAATTACGCCAGATTTTATATGCCAAAATCTGTATACCATATTCGACAAAGCGTCCTTTTAGCCATGCGAAATGTCCCTAATGGTCTGCGCATCGCAATAAGCTATCGAAGCAACAATCAATTAATAGGTACGAAATTCGTCGGAATCACTTTCTAAAGTCTAAAGCGAATATGACTGTGTGAACCCGTACAAAACTGCGCCGATTGCAAAAAACGCCGCGGCTGCCGTTAGCAAAACTTGCTCGAATTTATTTTGCAGACCACAAAACACAATGGGTGGAATAAAGCATGTGATTAAAAGGATGCTCAACGGACTGAGCTTTTCTATGGGCATGGCAGTAACGATTCCGAATTTTGCCAGAGTTTGAGCTGTGTAGAAACCTATAAAGGAGATTGAAACAGCCATCGCAACGCAAAGGCAAAAAGCACTAACAATAATTTGCGCTTTCAAAAGGAACGATGATTTGGAGTCTTGGACTTTTTGTTTTGTCTGTCGCTCTACAGAAAATATATGCTGCATGCGTACGCTCCGATAAGAACTGTAGATATCCGTCACCGAATCGGCTCAAATCCAGAGCCTTCACCGAAAGCATAGTATCGTTTTTGATCTCAAAACACAACGCCACATTCGTTATGTTTGCCTGTAGGGGCGACGCCGTGCGTCGCCCGGAAGTTAAGCAGCGGTGCTCGCTTAGACAGGTTCGCGCAATAGATCAGCGGGCGACGCATGGCGCCGCCCCTACAAGCGAACATGCATGCCAACTATGCTTAGATATCCTGCTGATCAGCGATCAGCTCAGACCCACGTATATCAGGAGAATGCTCCTGCCGCACCAGAAATAACGAAATGGGGCAGCGCTCTACTAAATATGAAACGATTGGGTCGCGCGCCATGAGAAAGCGTGGGCGCTCATCGAAATTCATGGTGCCGACGAAAAGTACATCTATTGAAAGTTCTTTTGCAACTTTGATGATGTCGGGGGCAACCTCGCCAACCCGCACAAGTCCAGATGCTTTTACGCCTTCAGTTTTTAATTGCTCTACGACTTGATCTATTTGATGCTGTGCCGTTTCAACCGGTCTGTCTGACGAAATTAGTGTGGCAATAACACCCACCTTTTTGGGGTCTGGAATTATGCGCACCAGAACAAGTTCTGCGTCGCTGTTTTTTGCATGCTGAGCTGCCACGGAGACAGTATATTTGCTTCGTTTGGGGCTGCTAAAGCCCACCATGAATTTCAAGATAAACTATCTCCGTTGGCATACTCAGATGCGATTACTGGCGACGCTCTTTGATTTCGGCTTCGATTTCATCGATGAATTGTTGCAGAGGCATAGCTGGCATGTTGCCGGCGCGTCTGTGTCTTGGCGCGACGGTGCCTGCCTCGGCTTCTTTGTCACCGAGCACGAGCATATAAGGAATTTGCTCAAGCTGACTTTCTCTAATTCGATAGTTAATCGATTCAGAGCGGTCATCGTACTTCACTCTAAGCCCTTGCTTATGCAATTTTTCCGAAATCGATTTGGCGTATTCATGGTGGCGGTCTGAAATCGGCAAAACCGCAACCTGAATCGGTGCCAACCATGTTGGGAATGCTCCTGCGTAGTGCTCAATGAGTCCACCGCAGAATCTTTCCATTGACCCAAGTACTGCACGGTGAATCATGACTGCTTTGTGCTTGTTGCCGTCATCACCAATGTAGTTAACGTCAAATCGGTTTGGCAAATTGAGGTCAACTTGAATTGTTGGTCCCTGCCATTCGCGGCCGATTGCGTCGAATAATTTGAAGTCAATTTTCGGTGCGTAGAATGCGCCGCCGCCTTCATCAACTTCGTAGTCAATGCCGTGCGACTTGATTGCGTTTTCCAGCGCGTTGATTGCGAATTCCCATTCTTCATCGCTGCCCAATGCTTTCTCTGGTTTGGTTGCCAGATATGCTTTGAATGTATAGCCGAAAGTTTTCATCAGGAAATCGATGAGGTCGATTACTTCGCCAACTTCATGCTCCATTTGATCTGGGCGGCAGAAGATGTGCGAGTCATCTTGTGTAAATCCGCGAACGCGAAGCATTCCGTGCAGAACGCCTGAGCGCTCATAGCGATAAACGGTGCCCAATTCTGCAAATCGAAGTGGCAAATCGCGATAGCTATGCAGGCGCGATTTGTAAATCATGATATGCCCGGGGCAATTCATGGGTTTGACCCTGTAGGGTTCTTCGTCGATTACCATTGAGGCGTACATATTTTCAGCATAATTTTCTAAGTGTCCGCTGATTTCATAAAGATGTTCATGCGCAATGTGCGGAGTGAACACAAATTGATAACCACGCTTGCGGTGTTCATCTCTCCAGAAATCTTCGATGGTGGCGCGGACGGTGGCAAGGTTTGGATGCCAGAAAATCAGTCCGGGGCCGACTTCATCATGGGTGCTGAAAAGATCAAGCTGTTTGGAAAGCTTGCGGTGGTCTCTGCGCTCTGCTTCTTCGAGTCTGTGCAGGTAGTCGGCCAGGTCTTTATCCTTCCACCAGGCAGTTGCGTAGATGCGTTGCAGTTGTTCTTTGTGTTCGTCGCCGCGCCAGTATGAGCCAGATACTTTCATCAGCTTGAATGCTTTGATAAGACCTGTCGATGGCAAGTGCGGCCCGCGGCAGAGATCGTTCCATACGTTTTTGCCGTCTTTGTCGCGCATTTCGTATAGAGTTGGATTGTGATCTCTGTGCTCATTCAAAAGCTCAGCTTTGAATTTTTCGCCTTGTGATTGAAACTCTGCGATTTGCTTGTCTACATCAGCGACATTTACTCGCACAAGTTGCTGATCTTCTTTGACAATTTTCGCCATTTCAGCTTCGATTTTTTCCAAATCATCAGCTGTAAGCGGATGGTCGGGAATTTCAAAATCGTAGTAGAAGCCGTCTTGAATGGTTGGACCAATTGCGATTTTTGCTTGCGGAAATACTCTTTGAACAGCCTGCGCCATTACGTGGGCTGCAGAGTGTCTGAGTAATTCGTATGATTCAACATCTGTTGGCTTGAGTATGCTTACTTTGTCGCCATCATTTAATGGTGACGACAGGTCGCGAATTTCGCCATTAATCATGCAACCAACGGCTTGACGGAAAAGCCCCTGGGAGATCAGTTTGGCAAGGTCGCCGCATGTTGAGCCTTTTGGAATGTTCTTTTCGCTTCCATCGGGCAGGAAAACAGATATTTTCTCTTCGGACATAACTTGGGACATAATACAAACTCCTTTTATGCGGCATATACAAACTGCCGCGGAAATAGCATCATACCAAAAGCATACCCAGTGGGCAGCTTAAGCCCTCTCGGCAGGCAAACTTTCGCAGCAATTAAAGGGCAGGCGCAAAGTCCCGAAAGCTAGATTTGTCGGGCGCCAAATGGGATGTTGTTGGCCAACCAGCTGGCGCTCAAAGTCCATTTGTAGGGGCGATGCCATGGATACTGCTGGCGAACTCGAATGTTAAGCGAAGCCGGCACAATATGGACTCTAG
>CAZJLR010000148.1:0-5836 GCA_964546815.1 uncultured Candidatus Obscuribacterales bacterium
TATCCCATGCGTCGCCCGCAATTTTATAGAGCGAACCTGTCTAAGCGAGCACCGCGGCTTAAGATCCGGGCGACGCATGGCGTCGCCCCTACTAATGAGCTTTAGCGCAATGTGAGTGCGCCAAGAGCATTCCTTGCGTCGCCAAATAATAAGTGTGCTGTTTAGACTTGTTGGACGATTGGGATGACTGTGACGTCTTCCAGTGGTGACACGTGCACTGGTTGTGGGTCGCTCCAGACGCAGACGCGGTTTCTTCCGCCGCGTTTGGCAACGTAGAGTGCTTTGTCTGCTTTGTCGATTAGTTCTGCCGGAGTTTCTGCGTGAACAGGGTAGAATGCTGCTCCGATTGAAGTTGAAATGCAGCCGAGTCCGGGAACAGGATTGCGGTTGATGTTTTGTCTCAATCTTTCTGCGATTAACAGCGCTTCGCTCATAGGTGTTTCTGGCAGAATTACAGCGAATTCTTCACCACCATATCTGGCTGCGGTGTCACCAGATCTAAGCAGCTTTTTGAGAACCACTGCGACCTGTCTGATTGCAGCATCGCCAATTGGGTGACCCATGGTGTCGTTGATTTGTTTTAGTTTGTCGAGGTCGAGCATCAACAGTGAGCATGGACTGCCTTTTCTGTGCGCACGCTTAAGCTCTTCAGCAAGCCGATTTTTGAAGTAAATGTGGTTATACAAACCAGTCAATCCATCTGTAATTGCTTGATGTTTGACCTGAGCGAATAGTTCTGAGTGTGAAATTGCAACTGCGAGTTGGTCTGCAATTGCTGCTGCAAGCCGCACTTCACCAGAGAGCCAGTCTCTAGTTGCCTGGCATTGTTGCATCACTAGTACGCCAAGCAAGCGTTCGTTTTGCAAAAGAGGTGCTGCAATTAGCGAGCGCGAGCCAATCTTGGTCAAGAATTCTTTGAATGCATAAGTACGGCTGTCTACCGCAACATCGGGGATAACCGAAATTGGAATTTCGCCCGCGGTGTTGTCGCGTGCTGTGGCAAATTCTCTCAGCTTTGTAAGGTCGATACCGAGAAGATTGTTTAGATCAAGAACTGATTCTGCTCCGGGTTCAAAATCAAGATTGGCATCATAGAGATTCATGCCGATGCTGTCTGGTACTTCGGCGCTGTGAAATTCATGTGTTACAACCAGCGGACCCTCAGCGCGTGGCATGGCAATCTGGCAGTAATCTACTCCGAGTGCTTTGCCCAATTCGGCTGTAACTGTATTCAAAATTGTGTCTGTATCAAGCGAGGCTCTGATCGACCTGACGATATTGTTGATGAGAAATTCTTGTTCTGCCAGTGTTTTTGTTTTGGTAAACAAGCTGGCATGTTCCATCGCAAGAGCAACGTGATTTGCAACGGCCTCGACAAGCTCGAGTTCAAGGTCAAACCAGGCGCGTCTGACGTCGCACTGTTGCACCAATATCATGCCGACAGATCTATCGGCGAAGACGATAGGACATGCGATTAAAGACTTGATTGCACGCCAATCTTCCGGCGATGGTTCGTTTTTCTCAAACAAAGAGGTTTGCTCGTCCATCACGTCTAGCGAAAGGATGGCTTTCTGTTCAAGAATGAGCTTAAGCATGCTGTCTTCGGTGATGAGCACATTGCAGTTTTTCAGTGCTGTTCCCTTTTTCTCAGGGTCCCACCAGACATAATTGAATTCAAGTTCGCTGCCGACAAGACTTTCTTCGGGCGAATTACTGAACAACGCAAGGCAGCAGCGGCTTGACGACAATGCCTGCCCCAGCTCTGTTACTGTTGTGTTGAGAATTTGGTCGAGGTCTAAAGATTGGCGAATTGAGTCTGCAACTTTTTCGACCATCTGTTTGTAATCGCGATTCAATTCCAAATTGATCGCCATCTGGTTGAATGCTCGTGCCAGCAAACCGAGCTCGCCGCCCTGTTTGATAGTGACGCGCTTGCTCAAATCGCCGCGACCAATCGACACAGCTTCTCTTACTAATTCATTGATCGGACCGGTGAAGTAGCCGGTGACGCGATAAGCAAGTGCGGTCGACACGCCAACTGCAATTAAGGCAGATGCAAGCATCATCAGCAGGCGGTCGTGCGCTGAGCCGTAGATGTCTTGTGATGGAATGCCAGCCACAACAATCCACTGTGTTTCGGGCACGTGGTCGAATGCGTAAGTTCTCAACGTTGGGTCTGCAATGCCTACTGCTTCAAAAACTCCACGCGGTAATTTTTGAGCATGTTCGACTGACTTTGCATGGGTGAAGTCTTTGCCCATGAATTCGTCGTTGTTTAGAGTTCTGGCAATTACTTTCTTGTTGTTGTCGATGACTGCAATCACCGCACCTTTGTCTTCGCCGAGACCGCTAAAGAGGCGCAATATTGCAGATGGACTAACTGATGCGATGAGAACTGACTGAACTTTACCGTCAATGGTGAGTGGTACGCCAATCATCAAAGCTGGTTTGCCTGTGATTGGGCAGGTCATGTAGCCTGACACTGCTACTTTCTTTTCGCTTACAGCCTTCTTGAAAAATTCCTGGTTGCGAATTTCGCCCGGGACAGACTGTCCTACAGGTATGCTTGAATTGAGTGTCTTGCCGTTGCGGTCTACCTGCACAATCGCATTCCAGTCTCTCTGGGTGCGCACAGTGTTTTGTAGAAGGCGCGAATTTTCAGGATTTTTCGGGTCTTGCATGTCGGGCACGCAGGAAAGCGCCTGTAGCTCAATTTCTTGAGTGCTTATCCATTGCGAAAGGCTGCGGACGGCGACAGCGCCCTGAAATTTCACCGTGGTCTTAGCCGCCTGGTATAGCCCCTGGAATTCCTTATATATGATGACCGCGCAAATGCAGAGCAGCGGAACGGACACCGCAAAGCAGACAAGCAGAATTCTGCCTCTTATATTCATTTCGCTAATGCGTGGTCTTCGCACCGTTCTGGTCCCCTGATGGCCAAGCTAGGATTTGGCTAAGCCTAATACGATATATCCTTTATAGCCCCGGCCTGGAACACGATTATAAATCCTTTAGCGGGGAAGCCAAGGGGGATCCTGTTGGCTATTGACATTATGAGTAATGTTTAGTGTCTGTCGGACGATTTTGCTGGCTTTTGCCCCCCAAAATCTCACTAACTGAGCGGCTGATAAGGAACATTTTTTACAAAAAGTCTATTTCATGCCCTAGTATGGGCAATACTCATGTATGTAGTTGTGTCCGGTATGGTGGGAATCCGTGACCGACAATTCGCTGAAAACTGCACTATCGGGACGCCGCCAGGCCGTATTTGGGGCGTCGTCATTGATTGCCGGCTTTTCAATTGCGTCTTTGTGCTTTTGCCCCTTGCTGCTAACGCACACCGTTCCTGCCATGCTCTTTTCGAGTTTGCAGCAAGAAACATTTTTCTTCGGCCTCTTTGGCTTTGTCAGCGCCTCGTGGCTTCTGTGCTGGGTGTCTGAGCTCAACGCCTGGACTCAATGCTCAAAAATGGCGCAATGGTCTGGCTTGCTTTTCCTCTGCGTTGATCAAGCTACTCTGATTGCTGTTTGGCGGGTAATCGCAGAAAGCGGAATCATGATGAACGGCATTTGGTTTGTGCCTGCCATTTTGCAGTGTTATTTGATTGGCACTTTCTTCGGATTTTTCACTTTGCCCGGGCTCACGCGCGATGGGAATCGCACCCTCACTGGATTGGGCACGCTGGCTTTGCTTTTGCCATGGTTGATTGGACGAAACGAAATAGTGGCAGGAACGCAGTGTCTTACTGGTTTGTTCTTGCGCTAGACGCCGCCGTTTCTATCTCTGAATTGTGAAACTCTGTTGTCCCGAACGGAACATCATATAGATGCCCTTCAGCGCACCGGGGTGCTTTGGTTGTACCAAATTGGTGGTGGTGGCACGCTACCCACAATGCGCTCACTCACGGGGCTGCCCTTGTGTGCAATGTTGTTGCGTCGCGCGTATGAACCAACTTGTTTGACAAAATCTTCCCAGAGGTGCGTTGACGCTGCCGAGCGCGTGTTTGTCGCCGTGTTGTAGCGAGGAGTTTTCGTCTTTAGCATAGCCTTCCCACCTTAGCTCAGATATGGCTATAGATTAACCAGCTCCCGCTATTTACGCGAGGCGGTAATCCGCACGCCTAACTCGTATTTCTACCAATCCGAAATTAACGGGAAGAGATGAGGTTTGATTCAGTGTCTTTCGCATTCATAATCGCAGCATGAGAGCTGCTTGTTTTTTGGAAGCGAAAAATCTGGCGCAAAGTAAAATCAGGGTCGAGTGGAATTTTGTCTTCGATGTCTACATCGAGACCTCTTCTTAGTGCAGCAAGAACTTCTTCGCCGGCTTCTTCTTTCTTGCCCAGGCGAAGGAAAGCATCAACTTTGACCATGCGAGCAATCAGCGAGCTATCGTCAAATTCCAGAGCTCTCTCTGAAAAATTGATTGATGTTTCTGTGTCACCGTTGGCATAGGCAGAGCATCCTGCTGCGGCAAGGAAAGTCGCACGCAGTGAATCGACTAAACCTGGAAAAAGTGCTGCTGATGCAAATGCTGCTTGAGACTTTTTGAAAGAACGGCGCTTGTAGCCTATGTAACCTTCAAGGAAAGGCACATATATGCTGTTTTCGCCAATTTTCTTGAGGTGTTTTAGTTCTTTATCTGCGTGCCCTTTCATGCCTGCACGCTCATACAAAAATGCCAGTCTGCAACTTTGGAATAAGTTGTTGCGGTCTAACTGTGACTCTGAAATGGCTATGCGAAGCTGTTCTGCAAGAACAGGATTTGTCAGTTCTGAAAACCAAAGTCGAATTGATTTGTTTTGCACCGCAAACAAGAATAAAACTGAACAGAGCGCGTAGGCTGCCATCACGATCATTAGTTCATCTTTGGGGGCGCTTGCATAAGCTATCTGCCAGCGTGAACTGCCCGCTCCGATGACTGCTAACAATGGGTCTGCAATGAAATTGCTCGCTATCGTTATTGCAATTGTGTAAGACACTGTAGTTGCAAGAAATGGGTGAGGTCTGAAAAATAGTGATGGAAGCAGGCAGAGAGCCAGAAGTAATTGAACTGCAACTCCTGCGAAAAGCGCGGGAATTAGCATGTCTGCATGTGGCAGACTTTGCGGAATCGCTGAATACCAGAGCAAACCGTAGGTCCATTCTTTAGTCCAACCGCCGAAATACTCAGTTGCAACTAAGGTGGCACGCAAATCGAGCCATACAATGAATGGGAAAACTAGGAATATTGCAGTGCGCCAAGCCAGCGAACGTGCGTCTTCATCGAGCTCATCACGCATGATGCTGTGGCGTTGCTTCCAGAGCTCATACATAGTAGAGACAGCTATCGCTGCCACCACCGCTGTTAGCAAATTTACGCAGAGCTCAGACATCCGAATTCCATAGAGTGCTCAAGGCTCGAATTATAGGTGTGGCAAGCTTGACAAGCCTGAGAAAAAATTACTGCGTTGCATTTAAAATACTTGAGCTTCCTGCAATTCCCGCCCCTCACCTTCATCTGCGGGATGGATATATCAAGTGTGTGAAAATTCTTGTCTTCAAGAAGCTCAAACCTTTATGCGCCGTTAATCTAAAAACTGGGCTTGCCAAGCGTTGCTGCCACTAAGACGCGACAAACCGAATCTTCAGGCGCAGAGCCCTGGAAGCCCAGGTGTCCAGATGCTGTTGCCGAACTCGTCTTGAGGATCAGAACCTGTCTGCTCAGGAGTAGGGGCGACGCCATGCGTCGCCCGGATCTTAAGCTGCGGTGCTCGCTTAGACAGGTTCGCTCTATAAAATTGCGGGCGACGCATGGGATATTGCTGGCGAACTCGAATGTTTAGCGAAGCCGGCAC
>CAZJLR010000149.1:0-5656 GCA_964546815.1 uncultured Candidatus Obscuribacterales bacterium
CCGGCTTCGCTAAACATTCGAGTTCGCCAGCAGTATCCATGGCGTCGCCCCTACATTTTAAGTAGCATCAGCATGCCTAATGAGAGAATGATGAACGAGACTACTCGTTTATAAATCTGCTCGGGGATTTTTCCTAATATCGACTTACCTATAAAGGTGCCGAGCAAGACGCCAGATGATGCAACTATGATCAATGGATAGAGCTGCAACAAGTCATTCATGCGGCTCATAAAATAAACAGGCATGCGCGCGGCGTCTACGATTAGTCCAATGCCAGTTGCTGTTGCGACGAATTCCTGTTTGTTCAGGTCAAATCCGAGTAATGCCGCAGACCTGATGCCACCCTGGTTGCCGACTAAACCGCCGAAAGCGCCGGAAAGCAGACCAGCAAGCCAAGTCGCTTTTTGCGGACAACGCAATTTTTCACTAAAGCCTAATGTGCCAACGCCGCCGGCGAAAATTAGTAAGCCTGCAAAGACTGCGATTAAGGTTGGATTTTTTGCAACATTGTGTATTAGTGCTCCACTCAATCCGCCAATTGCACTCCATATGCCAAAGTGTATGAAAATGTCTTTGCGCAGATTTTTATGAATCAAAGCGAAACGAGCTGCTGTTCCTAAAACATGTGGGATTGATACTGCCGCCACAGCTAGCTGCAAGTCCAGACGAAGGGCGAGAAGCGGGGTTAGGAGGCTACCTATGCCAAACCCTGAAATTGAGGCTACCGCGCCTGCAAACAGAGCTACAAGAAACACAATTGCAAGTTCTATGCTCATTAGTGCTTTATTCCAGCCTTCTTAATAGTTCTGCCCAGATTAAAGGTCATACTTTCGCGTAAAACCGCTTTTAAGGTTGATAGTATTTTGCTTTGTGGCAGGCTGATTGCTGGAATGAGACAGCTAGCACTGAGTTTTGTCCAAGCTGTTTTGACCTACCAACCTTTTGGACTAACCTGTTTCGGGGACTCCCTTTGGACTACCAGGTTATTGTGCTTTCTTCATCGGCTGCTGTTGTTGGAATCTCTCTGGGCTGCTTCCGAATTTGTGCTTAAAACGCTGCTGGACCCATTGTTTGTGCGCTCTTTGAGTTTGCTCACAAAACCATTTTCGACGCTGCACACGCCTTCTTGGCAAGGGGCGTTTTGTTGCGTTTCTGTTCTAGATTTTCTCTTCGTTTTCATTTGAACTGATTCCAGCGCGCCTTCTATCTAATGATGCTCGAAAATGGGTGATATTAACATCGGCTACTCGGTTGATCTCTTTTGTCACCTGACGGATTCACACTTTAGAAGGGTTGAATACCTTTCGTTTCACTGTAAAGTTATCGCATCAAAAACAACGTTCTACTCAAACGAAAGACGGGAAAAACCAAAATGCAAAATTTCGCTAGAAAGGAGCCGAGCCAACTCACCATGAGAAGTGCAATTATGGACATACAAGCTATTCACACCCATCTGCCAAATGCGATTTACAATGGCGAATTGGATGTGCATTATCAACCTCAATATAATATTGAAAGCAAAAACAGCACTCATATGGAAGCTCTGGTACGCTGGCATCATCCACAATATGGTGCTGTTTCTCCTGCTACATTTATTCCTGTCGCCGAAGAGCTTGGGCTCGTTGAGGAGATTACCTATTTTGTAATTGAGCGTGTGATTTCTGATTTTTCGGAGTGGCAGAAGAGCGATGTGCCACTAGCAAGTGTAGCCATAAATATTTCGGCACGATTGATTTCATGTGAGAGCAATGCCAAACGCTTAATCGCATTGCTCGGCTCTGTAAAATCGTTTGCACCACATATTGTTCTAGAACTTACTGAAACAGCCATGGTGCAAAATGTTCATTTGGCGCACTATTGCATGCAACAATTCCGTGAGTTGGGCTATAAAATTGCCTTGGATGATTTCGGAACTGGATACTCCTCGCTTGCTTACTTGCTTGAGTTTCCGATTGATATTATCAAAATTGATCGCTGCTTTGTTTCCAAATTACAAACCTGTTCAAAGGGAACTGTGATCATTTCTTCCATCATTTCACTTGCTTCCCAACTCGGTATGAAAGTTGTAGCGGAAGGAGTGGAAGAAGCTGTTGAAATTGAACTACTGACCGCACTCGGCTGCCACTTGATTCAGGGCTACTATTTCTCAAAACCACTTCCAATGGCACGCGTGCTTGATTTTATGATTTGCAATCAAATCTGTGCTTAGTTCATTTATGGCATCTAGTCGGAACTCAGATGTGTTTGCAATATACTCTCATGCTCTCTGATTGATACGTACATTAAAGTCGAATACCCATTGTTCCGGATTTAAACTGCTCCGATCTCGGTTGTCATACGGTGAATTTTTGGTCTTCCGCCTAAAAAAACTGGTGGGTTCGTAGACACAACTGTAAGAGTTGAGACCACCGAGGATAAAGGAAATGCGAGTTAATAGTCTGGTTGCTGTAATTGCCTTATTTGTTCAAATGAACACTGGCGCCCAGGCTGCGGTACAGTGCTTGCCTGCAAACCCCAATGCCAATATCCCCAGCGCCAGACTCCAGGCTCAGGCATTGATTGAAAGTGTTAAGACTGAACGCCGCGAAGTTCCTAAAACTGGCGTCAACACTAATTTGATAGCATTTGCCAATTCAGTACAGGGCGCAGATCGTTAAAAGCACCGCAAAAATAACTCCTTCTTTTGGCCATCAGCCGTAAGGCTTAAATTGTTGGTTGCCAGCTTGACTGAGCCAAATAACTTAAGTCTTCCGGTAGATGTCTTTTCTTGATATAGCTGTGATGATAGTGGTGCTTTGGCGAGGTAATTCTATGCGCGGCATCAAGCAATCTAGCATCGGAGTAATTAAATCTAGTTTGGCAATTGTGCTCGGCGTTCTTTTGGGCGGAGTTTTATCAAATTATGCCTATGCTGGGCAAATTTCTGCTTCCAACAAACACACAGCGGTTAGCATCAATCCTGCAATGCTGAATGTTGAAATCGGCAATTTAGGAAAGACTGTGCACAAAGTTGTTGCTCGGTCATATCCGTTTAGCCCTGATGGGATGATGTTTCTCAATGGAGAGCCAGAGCGTCTTGTTTGTTCGTTCGATAGTGATAAGTTGTCCAAATATGCGCTTTACGAAGAGCGAAAAATAATCGTTTATCCAATTGAGCGCTATCGTAAATTGTTCACCAAAGCAGAACAACTAAACGAATTTGACAAACGTGTTGCATTTTTGAAATCGGCAATAAAAACTGGCAAAGTTGGTGCTGGTGATATTGGAGTATTGCCATCAGTTGATGCTTGTCAGTTGTTCCGGGCTAAAGTCAAAATTATGGAATTCAAAAGTGGCAAAGGAATACGTTTCATTACCCGCTATAGCACTGATGTTTCTCCAACCGAAAGCGACGACATCTTTTATACGTTTCAGGGTATGACTGATGATCAAAAATATTGGGTTTCGGTTTTCTATCCACTGAAAGCTGATGGATTGAAAGCCACTACAGACGGCAAAAAAACTCAAATACTTCTTGATTCGCGTTCATCAAATCAATACTTGCCCGACCTCAGCAAACTAGATGCAATGGTTAGTTCTATTTCGATTAAGTCGCCCGAATGATAATTCGCGATTGTCATCGTTTTTGATTCGCTGGGAGTCAAGTGACCTTTTGATCATCCAACGTTGGCATCACCAGTGGTGGCAAGTGGGTTTTTCGTTCGCTGTTATTTCGGCTTTCTTGATGATTGCCGAGTTTTGCGTTTGATTACCAAGCTGATATAGTTGAGCCTCGTGGGATAGAGCTGATTTTAATCGGCTGCTACAAGGAATAATTTGCTTTGGAAAAGCCTCATGCCAGTCTTGTTCCTTTCGCTCTTCTCGTCGCCTTGTGTCTTAGTTTTCCAAATTCCTATGCTCTCGATAAAAGTGATGATATAGACACTAACCGTCCTAGCTTCTGTCAATCTGCGTTTGTTGTTCCAGCTGGCAGTATTCAATTGGAAAACGGAACCTTGTATCAGCACTTTCAACATGGACTTACTTATGTTGACGCTCCTGAAAATGAAGTACGTTTGGGCTTAATAAGAGGAACCGAATTTCAAGTATTTACTCCCAACATGATTCTATTCAATCAGTCTCGCACTACCGTTGCTGGCACCACCGGCTTTCAAGAACTAGGGCTCAAACAACAACTTGGCCCTTACAAGAGATTGACCGCCTCGGTAGTGGGCGGAGTGAATGTTCCTGTAGGGAGTAAACTTCTATCTGGTACTGCAATTATGCCAGTTTTTAGATTGCCATATTCGATACAGCTTTCCAAGAATGTTGCCTTTTGTGGGATGCAGTCAATCGTAGTTACGCAGCCACATGGAAATATTCAGTGGCAACCCTTTGTAATGCTCACGAGAACGCTTGGCAAGAGAACTTCCGCTTTCGCAGAGTATGATGGATTTTTTCAGCAAAATTCACATAACCCTGGGCAATCTATTGCTCACTTTGGGTGCATTCATAAGTTAGATCGTCATAAACAAGTTGGTATCCATTTCGGATTTGGTATGTCGAAAACTGCGCCGGCAGCTTTTGTTGGACTTGGCTATTCATATCGTTTTGACGGCTTGCCCTGGGGGAATAGCAAACAGCCCACTCCGCAGCCAGCTCCTCCGTCACAGGGGTCTAGCTCGCCGCCGCCTGCACCTTTGCATTAAAGCAAAGATCAGTGTGTCGCTAAATAGAGTTATGGTTCGTCCTCGAATATTTGTTTGATAAAACGCATCACAACAAAATTAGATGGTAAAAGTACAAGCAATGACAAAATACTGAATAATCCATCCGTCAGTCTTTTGCTGCCTGGCTGTGCATTTATCGACTCTCTAAATGTTGGATTGTTTGGCAACGCATGTATTTTGAGAGGCACTGCCGATAAAATGCTTGGGTCACCGTAATACGCGCCTGTGTATACTGCACCATCTACCTGGTAGCTAAAGTCAAATCGCACTTGTGTTTTTCCCCTGCCTCGCATCTCGTCTATGTTGCTTAGGCTTGCGTAATAGTCTCTGCCGTTTTGCGCTAAGTCTGTGTCTGGGCCAAGCGTTTGGAAAATGAGAAAGACTGAAAGCCAGAGTACAGGATTTACCAACAGCAAAAGAAAAAACTTCACTGGTGCTGGAATGTTTCCCCAGAAAGTTGAATTCTTTTTGCGTTTTTTTCTTTTCGGTTGCTCTAAAAGTTCGTGCTCTAAAAAGGTATTTTTTGATACTTCCCCTGTAGAATGCGAATTGACAATTCTTGGCTGAGTTATGCTGCCGGGGTCTATCCATTCAATCGGCGCATTAGGTACATGATTTATGGTAGGACGATCACTCGTGCCTGAGTTCTGCAATTCAGCAGAATGTTCTTTCACCCAATCTGGTAATGCTGAACTTATCACACGAGGACCACTGCGTGTAGATTGCACAGAAGAATCGAGCGGGGCTAATTCGTTAACCTGCGGCACTTCGCTTTGCAAAAATGGAATTTTCATTGGCTGACTATTCACAGCGCTTCGCAAAAATCGGCCCAAAGCCTGAAGCCTTAAATCACTATGCTTTTCAAATGCAGCAAACGCGCATGAATGTGAGGGTGGACTTTCCCCAAATCAGCGGACAGTAATTTGAGCAAAGTCGCCTCCATGACA
>CAZJLR010000150.1:0-5630 GCA_964546815.1 uncultured Candidatus Obscuribacterales bacterium
CTGCGCCCCCAGGGCTGCCGCCCTTCAAGCTAGAGTCCATATTGTGCCGGCTTCCCTAAACATTCGAGTTCGCCAGCAGTATCCATGGCGTCGCCCCCACAATTCCTTTTTTTGCTTGGTTCTGCATTACAATAGGGCAGAGGTGTTCAAGTGCAAGCTCCAGAGTCGACAGCAAATCAGTCCAATCCGCCCAGGCTAAGCGCATTCTCGCTGTTTAGGCTGATGCGTCCAAAGCAGTGGACAAAAAATTTGATTGTCCTGGCACCGATGCTTTTCGCTGCTAAGTTGCACGATCCTCAACTCGTTTTGAACGCGTTGCTGTGCTGCGTTGCATTTTGTCTACTATCCAGCTCGCTATATATTTTCAACGACATTCTCGACAAAGACGCCGACAAACTTCACCCTACAAAATGCAAACGTCCAATATCATCTGGCGAAATTTCTCTGCCTCTCGCTTGGACGCTATGCTTGATTCTTGCACCAGCAGCACTGGCACTTAGCTTTTACATAAGGCCGGCGCTTGTACTTGTCTTTGTTGCTTACCTTGTTCTCAATGTTTCCTATTCCGCTTTGCTAAAACATATCGCGATTGTTGACGTGCTCACAATTGCAACCGGATTCCTTCTTAGAGCGATGGCTGGTGCGGTGGCTGTGAAAGTGCCGCTTTCTAGTTGGTTTTTGCTATGCGCTGGGCTAGGTGCAATTTTTCTTGCTCTGGAAAAAAGACGAAGCGAACTTTCGACATTGCAAAACTCGGCTGATTCACATCGGCCAGTATTGCAACGGTATTCCAGCGCGTTGATAGATCGGCTTGAAGCGGTGGTTTTGCCTGGATTGCTTGTCTCATATATTTTCTACAGTTTTCTCTCAATTCATGGTCAGTGGATGATGCTTAGTGTGCCGTTTGTGATTTATGGCATCATGCGTTATCAACAACTTTCATCGCAAAATGATTCATCCACCGGCGCTCCGGAAGATGTGCTTTTGAAAGATCGACCGATTCAAATCGCGATTGTATTGTGGCTATTGACGTGCGCTGGAGTATTGTATGGTGTCATTCAGCATGCGGTGCAGATTTTAGTAACGGGTATGGATTCGCTGGTTAGATAAGAGAAGCAGGCTGGAAGCCTGCGCTCCCAGGGCTCCGCGGTTTTAGTAAAAGGAAGCCCCTGCTTTGAGCAGGGGCTTGGATAAGTGATTAGGATTTGGATTGGAATTAGACGTTGCGGCCGCGGCGGCGTTGTCTGAATTCGGAAGCTTTGATACGTGCGATGGCGCGCGATACGGCGAGTTCTGCAACGTAGACATCGAGTTTGTCTGTCTTTTGCAGCTTCTCTGCTTCTGCTCTTTCTTTGTCCTGGTGAGCCTTAGCAACGTCAATGTCTGTGTCGAGTTCTGCAGCGTCGCTGAGAATTGTGACTTCGTTGTTTTTGACTTCCATGATGCCGCCCATTACAGCAGCGAATTCGTCTTCCTTATTTACCTTGTAACGCAAGATATCGATGGCGAGCGCTGTCACCAGTGGCTCGTGGTCTGGCAAAATTGAAAGTTCGCCATCAACAGCTGTTGCTGTAACTTGCTCGACACTAATATCACTCTGGCTCGAATCAAATACAACTCGATCTGGGGTAAATATTCTGAGGGTCAATGTTCCCGGCATCTTGTTACCATCCCTTACTTGCGTTTTGTGCTTGTCGAAGACTTACCATTGTTCGCACCCTTGCCGCTTTTCACCGCAACTTTATCGTTTTTAGTTGAGGCTTGAGCGTTTTTGCTTGCGACCTGCGCGTTTCTTTTATTGCGGTCTTTAGCTGGGGTATGAACAATAATCTCGTCGATGAGACCGTACTTCAAAGCTTCTTGAGCAGACAAATAATGATCGCGTTCAATATCGTGACGCAATTGTTTTTTGTCTTGCCCAGAACAGCGGTGCAAAAGCTCGATTTGAGCTTCGCGGAATTTTTGCCCTTGCTTTGCTTGAATTTCAAGATTGGTGATATCTCCATCAGCTTCCCAGAGAGTCTGGTGAAACATCAATGTGGAGAACTCATAAGCAGAGCGCTTGCCGGTGCCTGCGGCTAGAATTTCGCAGGCACCTGAGAGTGCATGACCCAGACAGATCGTATTAACAGGAGCGCTAATAAGACCCATCACACCAATGATCGCGTCGGCATTGTAACCATTTCCACCGGCTGAATTAATCAGCAAGTCGATTGGTTTATGAGGATCGCGATCATTGAGTTTCATCATTCGTTGAATGACTGGGGTAACGACTTCGTTCTCCAGCCGACCGAAGAGAAGCACTCTTCTGTTTTTAGGAGTGCTTGGTTCTTCAGGTTTTGCAGGTGCTGCAACTGGTGCAGCTACTACTGCTGGAGTGTCGTTTTTCTTGCTCATATTAGGCGTCAGCGAGGCGCTTAGCTTGCTCCTTAACTTCTTCGATTGTGCCAACCATGTAGAAGGCTTGTTCTGGAAGTGTGTCGAGTTCGCCGGCCATGATTTGACGGAAGCCTTCTACTGTTTCCTTGAGTGTGACGTACTTGCCGTCGCGTCCAGTGAACTGTGATGCTACGAAGAACGGCTGGCTGAGGAAACGTTGAATCTTACGTGCTCTTGAAACTGTTGTACGGTCTTCTGCAGAAAGTTCGTCCATACCGAGAATTGCGATGATGTCTTGCAAGTCTTTGTATTTTTGAAGTGTCTGTTGAACTGCACGTGCAACTTCGTAGTGCTGGTCGCCTACGATTTCTGGCTTCAGAGCTGTTGATGTGCTGGCTAGTGGATCTACGGCTGGGTAGATGCCCAACTCGGCGATTTGACGGCTCAATACTGTTGTAGCGTCAAGGTGACCGAATGTTGTTGCTGGGGCTGGGTCTGTAAGGTCGTCCGCTGGTACGTACACGGCTTGCACTGATGTGATTGATCCATCTTTAGTAGATGTGATGCGCTCTTGCAAGTCGCCCATTTCGTTAGCCAATGTTGGTTGGTAACCTACGGCTGATGGCATACGTCCCAGAAGCGCTGATACTTCAGAACCTGCTTGTGTGAAACGGAAGATGTTGTCGATGAACAATAGTACGTCGGTGTGAGCAACGTCACGGAAGTATTCAGCAACGGTGAGAGCTGATAGACCAACACGCATACGTGCGCCTGGTGGCTCGTTCATCTGTCCGTAAACTAGAGCAACTTTGTCCAAAACTGTCTTGTCACCAACTTTAGCGCCCTTCATTTCGTGATAGAGGTCGTTTCCTTCACGTGTGCGCTCACCTACTCCACCGAATACGGAGTAGCCACCGTGCTTGGTGGCAATGTTGTTGATAAGTTCCATGATGATAACGGTTTTGCCTACGCCGGCTCCGCCGAACAGACCGACCTTACCACCTTTGATATAAGGAGCGAGCAAGTCAACAACCTTGATACCAGTTTCGAAAATTTGTGTTTCGGTGCTGAGTGCAGTGTACTCAGGGCATGGACGGTGAATCGGCCAACGGTCGCCTTCAGTGATTTGCGGGCGGTCGTCTACGGCTTCGCCGAGTACGTTCAAAATGCGTCCGAGTGTTGCTTCACCAACTGGAACTGTGATTGGTCCTCTGGTGTCAACAACGCGCATTCCGCGTGTCAAACCGTCTGTAGAACTCATAGCGACTGAGCGAACGCGGTTGTCGCCTAGCAGTTGTTGTACTTCGCAAACAACGTTGATTGCTTCGCCGTTTGGTCCTTTATCTTTTACTTCAAGTGCGTTGTAAATTGCGGGAAGTTGTCCTGCCGGAAACTCCACGTCGATAACGGGACCGATAACCTGAATTACGCGCCCTACTGTCTCAACTGCTGTGCTCATCTGCGCTCCCTGTTCACAATCTGAAATTGCTGACTTTCTGTATCTGACCATGCTCGTGTGCATAACCAAACACGATCCTAGCAGCTTAGGATATAGCGATTTCGGGCATGGGGGCGCTTAGTTTATGATACTTTTCGATCGGCAGAACAGCGCTTTCAAGATGTACAATCCTGTGATAGATTTCATTCGCACGGAATGAGTTCTCTAAATCCGCAGCATAACTACATTTTGAGCATCGGCATTTTCATTGCAGAGCAAAAGACAAGGCATTAGTGGCATCTAAACAACTTCAAAGCAAGTTACATCACAAACTTCTTCGCTATTTAGTATTGCTCCTAATTTGCGTGGGGGCGGGCACTTTCGGCTATTGCATGATTGAGCATTGGCATCCATTCGATGCGCTTTACATGACAATCACCACCCTTACAACTGTGGGTTATGGAGAGGTTCATACGCTGCATCGAGGCGGAAGAATCTTCACAATTGGACTCATCCTTGTAGGTGTAGGGACACTTTTATACATACTCTCTGACACAGCACAATTAATTGCAGACACAGACCCCCGGGAGCTCTTTGGTAGAAAACGCATGCGAGACAAAATCGAAAAACTTAGAAACCATCAAATAGTATGCGGCTTCGGGCGGACGGGGCAGGAAGTTGCCAGGCAATTCATGGCAACCGGCGTCGATTTCGTGGTTATCGAAACTGACATTGAAAACAGCAGACGCGCCCAAGACCAGGGTTACCTGATAATCACCGGTGACGCCACTGAAGATGGAATTCTGCAAGAAGCGCAAGTAGCCTACGCAAATGGCATCGTTTGCGCCCTTTCTGACGACGCTGCCAATACATTTATTGCGCTTTCAGCAAAGGAATTTAACGAGAAAATCAAAATAGTCTGCCGAGCCGCCAATCCTGGGGCTGAATCCAAGATGAAAAGAGCCGGCGCCGATAAAGTTATTTCGCCTTATGTCATCGCAGGACGCCGAATGGCAAGTGCTGTAACGCACCCGCTAGTAATGGATTTCCTTGATATTGCGATGCATAACCCGGGTTTTGACTTGCGTCTTGAACAGATCATGATATCTTTGCACGGTAAATTGGCAGGATCGACCCTCAGGGATGCTAATATCAAGCAGACTGTTGGGGCTATGGTTCTGGCAGTCAACAAGAAGGGGCAACTCCTTACAAATCCGGGTCCCGATCTGGTTTTTGAAGATGGAGACATCCTGGTTGCCCTTGGAGCAGAAGACGAGCTGACAAAACTTGGAGCTTTGGCAGGCGCAAAGAAATCATAGGAAAAGACCATGGCGAATGTTGAAGATCTCGAAGAACAAGTAATTACTCTTGAAGGCGAAGATGGGCATTCATATACCTGCCGAATTCTCGGGCTTTTCGAGTATGAAGAAAAGGAATATGCTCTGCTGCTCAATATGGGCGAAGCAGGCAAAGAAGAAAACCCTGACGAAGAGCCGTCAACAGTGGTGATGCAACTAATCACCAAAGACGACCAGGCTGTATTCAGAACCATTGAAAACGACGAAGAGTTCGAACGCGTCATCAATTACGTTCGCGAACTTGCCAACGAAATGGAAGGCGAAGAAGAAGGCGCAGAAACAGTTTAGTCTGCTCTGCCCAGATTCACAGCGAAGTTATTTACGAGGATCTCATGCACATCATGAGATCCTCCTTTTTTCTCTTAGGAACCATGTGGCGACGCCGGCCGATTCACTCTGAGCGACGCATGGGATACTGCTGGCGAACTCGAATGTTTAGCGAAGCCGGCACAATA
>CAZJLR010000151.1:0-5105 GCA_964546815.1 uncultured Candidatus Obscuribacterales bacterium
CTTAGCTCATATCATCGAACTTGATTCGGCTCCATTTTAGTTCGCCAGCAGTATTTCATGCGTCGCCCGAAAGTTAAGCTGCGGTGCTCGCTTAGACAGCCTCGCTCTACAAAATAGCGGCCGACGCATGGCGTCGTCCCGACAAGCCAACATGCAAAATTAGGTATTCGCCAGCCGTACCCTACATGCCGGAGGATCCTAAAACAACAGAATCAAACACCGACACACAAATACCAATACCCAAGCCAATCTTGACACAGTCATCAATTTTGATTACTATTATTCTCAGGGTGGAGCAATGGAATGCAAGTCAACAATTTAAAAGTACTCGTTGACGCAAAGGCAAAATATCCAAATTCGAGAACCGGAATTGACAATTGGCTCGCCTTAACACAAGCAGCCAGCTGGGCTAAGCACACAGACATCAAAAAGACTTTTTCAAGCGCCAGCTATATTCCAACAAATCAATATTGTTTCAATATCAGCGGAAATACATACAGATTGTTGACCATTGTTAGCTTCTCGGCAAAAACCGTTTTCATTGTGAATTTCATGACTCACGGAGAGTATGACAAAAAGACTTTGAGGACGAAGAAATGATTCCCACAGCAGACGCTCAATATATCAAGCTTACGAAAGGCTTTGCTCTAATGCCTCTTGTAAGTGGCGAGCACTACGATGCGGCCATAGAAATGTTGGGAAAAATTCTCAGTTCAACCCCAGAGCCCAAAGGCACTACACTTGCTTATGTTCAGGTCTTGACACAACTGATTCACAATTACGAAAGCGCTACGTTTGCCTCCAAGTTCAAAGATGTACCAGGCAACGAATTACTGCAGCACCTGATGACAGAAAACAGCCTGAACCAAACGGATATAGTAAACATAACGGGCTTGGCAAAACAAAATATCAGCGCATTTATTGCCGGCACCAGAGGACTACCTCGACAAGCAAGAAAAAAATTGGGAGACAAATTCAAGCTAGACCCATCGGTGTTTGACACCTATGAGTTACGAAAAACGAATGTGGCTAAAACTAAGAGAAAGAGGAAGCCTCCAACTGCAGCCAGCAAAGGGCTATTGAAAGTAAGCGAACCCAAACTGAGATTTAAAGCCAAATCTTTCTAAGCAGGCTGATCCGTGGTTGTATAACTAGATTTGAGTTTGCTAGACTCGAAAAGTAATTTCAGTGCCCATATACATTTGAGCGACACAATACATATGACCGCCACTTCAATCGCAGCTTCATCAATTCTCATTTTCACAGACGGCGCATGCACAGGCAATCCGGGTCCTGGCGGCTGGGCAAGTATTGTGGCATTGCCAGATGGAAAAATTCATGAGCTCGGTGGCGGCGTAAAAGAAACTACCAATAACAGAATGGAAATGGCGGCAGCCATTCGTGCTCTTGCAATGCTGGAACCAAGCGAACAATGCACAATAGTTTTGTTTACCGATTCCACCTATTTGATCAAAGGCATCACCATGTGGATCTGGGGATGGCGCAATCGTGGATGGAAAAATGCAGAAGGTGGCGAAGTAGCCAATCGCGATTTGTGGGAAGAATTACTCAGACAAGTAACACGGCTAAAACCTTCAACAATTGAATGGAAATATGTGCGCGGCCATGCAGGATTTCCAGGCAACGAGCGCTGCGACGAAATTGCAGTCTCATTTGCAAAAGGCAATCCAGAACAATTGTATATTGGGCCTCGTGATGGATATTTCGTCGACTTGAATGATTTGCCGGACGAGCAAGAATTACCAGCGCAAAAGCAAAAACCGAGCGGCGACAAAAGCACAGCGAACAAGACTGGCAGCAGCGGGGGAACAAAGTCAGGCGGCGGACCAGTAAGCTACCTCAGTTATTACGGCGGTATAGTTAAGCGCCATTCCAACTGGCCAGACTGCGAGCGCCTCGTCAAAGGACGCAATGCAAAATTCAAGAAAGCAAAATCACCAGCAGAAGAAAAAGAAATCTTGCGCAGCTGGGGTCTTGACCCGCAAACTAAAATCGAGAATTAGTCAGCTCACGTTGAACTCACGAAGAATCCTCTAAATTCTCACACAGTGAATTCGGGGATGGAATGAATGAGCGACAACAGCAAATACTTTGATGAAGGCAACCGACTAGCCCGGAAGGCAGAATCAGGGGATCTTGTCGGCACGAACAAAGAACTCGCCGAATACCGCGCAAAAATGACAGCAGCTGATTACAAACAGCTACTCAAAAGCATGGAAGGCGCTAACACTGTTCACGTTCTAAATGACAAACAAGAAGTCGACAAATATAACAAAAGCAAATGGTTCTTTCAGTCAGAGCAAAAGCCAACTGTGCCAAATTTGATTATTACCGACAACAAAAACCATAAACCGATGGAATTAGCAGGCATCGTCTTAAAAGATGCAGAACTACCGGGTGTACAAAAAGCAACAGAATCTCCAAAAGACAACAACAAGTCTCAAACAAAACGCGAAGATCTAATACTTCCCTGGAGCCCAGTATCAGCCGAAAAGGTCTGGCGTGAAACGTTGAACACATCAAACAAGTAAAGCTTTCGTTACGAATAATTGCACCTTAAACAACCTCTCTCTTGCAATTTTGGATTTAGGACGCATAATTGGCTTCATGAAGAACTCAACCATGATGTCTATGAACATGCCTATGCCTCCGCGCCGGAGGGGTATGTTGCATCACGAGTTCAGATAGGTATTTAAAGTACTGAACACGCAACGCCCTTCCTATCAAAAGGAAGGGCGTTTTGCTTTAAGGAGAATCTCTATAAGCAACTCAAATAAAAATCGTCAGTCTCACTCGTTCGAGTGGGCGAATACTCACGCGCAAAGGAAATTAGAAAATGACTGAAAGCAAGAATATCAAAGTACTTAAGTTTGGTGGAACCTCGGTCAAAAACCCACAAAGGCTGGCTCACGTAGCCCAGATTGTTAGCAATTATAGTTTTGCAAACAAAACAATAGTAGTTGTTTCGGCAATGGGTGAACACACAGACAGCCTGGTTCAACTCGCGGCCCTATGCGCAGACAACCCAGACAGACGAGAACTAGACGTTCTCCTATCGTGCGGAGAGCAACAATCTATTGCGTTGCTCAGTATCATTCTCAAAGATCGCGGAATCAAAGCGAAATCATTCACTGGTGCTCAAATCGGTATAGTCACAGAAGCAAACTACGGAAATGCAGAAATTCTCAGCATCGACAAGAAAAAAATTCTCGAAGCGTTTGAAGAAAACGATGTAATAGTAGTCGCAGGCTTCCAGGGAGTCACCACCAGCGGTGACATAACAACATTAGGTCGCGGAGGCTCCGACACATCAGCCGTAGCCATAGCCGCCGTTGTAGGAGCAGAAGAGTGCGAGATTTACACAGACGTAGATGGCATCTTTACAGCAGACCCTAACATCATTAACGGAGCGATTCAACACGAATCCATTACTTATGAAGACTGCCTTGAGTTGGCAGCCAATGGGGCGCAAGTAATTCACCCAAGAGCAGTTGAATGTGCCAGAGAGAATGGGCTAAATGTTCGCATCAGAAACGTATTCAACGCTAACAATCGGGGCACAGTTGTCTGTGAAACTGTGATTGATCAACCGGATCTAACAGGCATCGCTCTCAGCAGCGACTACGCAGCATTAGAACTACAAATTGATGATACGGCTTGTGAAATTGAAAGAGTCGAGTCTCTTGTCTATTCTGCAGTGGGAAAGGTCAACGTAAAAGAGAAACGCAAGCTTCAAGGCGCAGGAACCAGCCTGATTTACATTCTCTCTGGAACAAACAAAACAAGCGGCGAAGCAATTCTCAACACACTGGCAAAAGAGCCTGGCATAGTTGTTGCCCGAATTGGCTTCTACATTTCCAAGCTCGCAATAGTTGGTCAGACAGCCACCACATTATGCGCAGAGATCTATCCCAGTCTTCAAAGCCTTTGCTATCAAGCGCATCCACTGGTCTTTCTGAGCTCAGAAATAAACACATCGGTCTATCTTGATTCGGCTCGGGCGCTGGAAGTATGGAACCTCCTGCATCAAACATACAAAGGAAAATTCGTCGCTAAAAAAGCGCAAACTTCGCAAAACAATGAAATAGAAGAATCTGGCGGCAGAGCAATCAATTGGACCAAGAATACCGCCTTATGCGGCTCCTCAGAAAATAGTTTAAATTTTCAAGAAGTAGCAAGCAAGTGAAGCGTTCTGCATAAAGGAATCAAAGTGACTGGCGGGGCAAGACATCATTTGCCCCGCTTGGCTGCCCAAATCCAAACGGTAGAATAATGTAAAGCTATTTGCTCTATAATGAACGCCTTCACCATAGGGAGAGCAAACACGTGAGCTTAGATGGCCGCCTAATAGGCACAGATGACGAAGACTATAAGTCATTTTATGCCGGTTTGCTCGAACAAATGCTCAGTCATTTGAAGTCGGACGAAGCGAGCAAATTCAAGCTTGCATCAAGCAAAGCCATAGATTACTGCGAGCAAATTGGTAGCTATTCTGCCGCTCAATTGCTTAGAAACTACGCTGCTTACCTGGCCGTTCACGGCAAGCCACCAGAAAGATCAAACACTGAATTGATCATCGGACCAGAACTCGAAAAAATGTACGAGGGACTCATTCCGTTCGAGCCTTTCAACCATTTGATCGACCATTCAGACTCGGAAGGATATTACCTGCCAATTGATTTTGAAAAACCGCTCAATTTCGAGGTAAAACAAACTGGCACGGCGCGGGCCTGGATGTGCGATGTTGGCTCAAGTCAGGCTCTTTTGCGAGAGCTGGATGAACTAAACAAACACTTCAATATGCCTGGCGATTACGGTCAGCTTGGTGGTTATGATGAACTGTCTGCAGTAATCAGCGAAGGCGACTTCGGCGCCGAACGCTGGGTCTGGGGCGTGATGCACTGGCTCGCACGAGAAAGCGTCGAGAAGCAACTACTTTTCGAATTTTGCTAATAACGTAATTTTGTCGAGCGACTCCATGGATGCTGTACTCGAACTCATAATTCCATTTTTCCCTTGTGGGGCGACACCATGGATACTGCTGGCGAACTAAAATGGAGCCGAATCAAGTTCGATGATTTGAG
>CAZJLR010000152.1:0-5071 GCA_964546815.1 uncultured Candidatus Obscuribacterales bacterium
GCGAAGCTCTTTTTTATTGTCCCTGATCACTTCGAGCTTACTTAATGGGAGAATAAGCAAAGATACGATCTAGTCAAAGGTGATGAAAATGTGGCAAGGAAGAACAACCGAGGTAGAAAACGAACACAAAGAATCTATTTCAGATTACCAAGAAAGTGAAAAACTAAACTCCATTCGGTTGTCGTTCATGTGAACAAATCATCAATTGAGGTCGAGGTTGGACATGAAATTGTTATTGCAGATTCAAGGGCCTAGTTAGTGCTGCAGTTAACCGCAGGCAACATGGCTAGAAGGCCGGAGGCAATAGAAGCGTTTCCCGATCTCTTCCAAGTTATGCATGGAAATAGCCTTGCGTGTTGGATCTCAGAGCGTTGTTTTTTCATGAGTTATAAGTGTAAACAGAACTGAATTCAGTTATCCGCCGGAGAGAATTTCAGATGTGCAGAAACAACAAAATAATCCTGACATTGCTTTGTAGCGTTTTGATTTTTCCCGCAATTTCATTTTCTGCACCTATTAAAACTGAAAGAAAACTACTGAGTGAGCTTGAAATTCAGGGCAAGGCTGATGCAATTGCCATCAAAGACCCGGTCAGCAAATCTGTTGCTAATTATCAAATTCCGTTTGTTCATGATTCCGAGCCTAATTCACACAGACCATCCAAAGACTCATTCAACGAGCTTTCTCGCCGATGGCACCCCGCAAAAGACATGGCTTCTCCAATTGTTAGAGTGTTCGTAGTAAAAGAGGGCGTACTTGCGGGAATTTTTGAAACAAGCGGCAATAAAAAGTGTGATCTCGATGCCTTGGCATTGGTGCACTCCATTTCTTTAACTGTTTTTCCACCGTTGAGAAATGGCGAGAATGCTGAATTCGACATTGATATGCGGCTTTTCCTGGTGCAACGAGAAATCGAGACGATCTTCCTTACTATAAGCTCTATCTAGAAGGAGTAGAGGCGCAAAAGGCGGGAAATTTTGGACTTGCTGTGGACAAACTGTACCAAGCCTATCGCAGCTCATCAGGCGCCGGTCAACTAGCCGCTTATGATAAATCGCACAACCCTTTTCTCGTCGGTGAAAGCTGCCGCCCAAGAGCTCAAAGAATAATTGAGTCCCTTTGTGATGCACGTATGAGTTATGCATCGCAATTGAAATCCAAACCAGACCTTGCATTAGATCAATACATAGGTGTACTGGAATTCACGGTGGATCAATATCCACCCGAGGATAGGAACGTAATGTTCAAAAACTCATACAGAGCTCTTAAAAGTGCCGAAGACATATTGATCAAAATGGGCAAAGACCCAAAAGCGAAAGATGCATGGCTGGAGTTAAGCAAGGAATATCTCATGAAATTCGACTATGACGAAGCCAAAACTGCATATGACTTGGCCTACGCTGTCGATCTCTATAATTCGAGGAATGCCGGAGACGACTTCGACAGGCACTACAAGTTGTGGATCAATAGAGCTAGAGACTCTTCACGCTTTAACAGAAGGAAGGAACAGTTAGAAAATTACTTTTCTCTGCAACCATATCAGATGCGTATGTTTCACAAAATCGAAGAGCATTGGAATCCACCAAAGGAATATGAAAGTGTAGATGTAACATTTGACTTCACTTTGGATGCTGCTGGCAATGTTTCAAATGTGGATATGCATCGAGGTTTTGAATTGAAGAGACGTCCGCCAAATATTGCAAAGGAGGAGAGTGTCGCAAGTTATAATGCAAGATTAGAAAAGCAAGAAAACGATTTAAGACAAGCGATAACGGCCGCCGTTAAGAGCGCCGCACCGTTTGAGGCTTTCAATATGACCTTTACTTATAGATTGGCAGAAAAAAATCCTCCTTTTGGATTTAATACCTTGCAAAGGTCTCCCAAGCCGGCAGCTTTACCTTTACGAAAGAAAGAGAGTCTCGCGGACTATACCGCAAGATTAAAAAATCGCATCTATGATCAATGGGGAATAACAGCAGACTTCGTTGTTGTCAGAATTGAATTTACACTTCATGCTGATGGCAAAATTGCAGAAGAGCATGTTGTAGAAAGCTCAAAATCAAAGGTGATCGATACAGGAGCACTCCAAACCATAAAAATGTGTGAGCCGTTTGAACCGTTGCCGCTTGGTTGCGCAGATCCCACTGTATTCGAAATAGCGTTTCATTCTAAGGTAAATTTGAAGGATTTTCATGTGCACTCGAATTGAGGTGGCGACCTTTCAATTCTTAGAGCACCAATAAGGAATTCAGCATCTGCAAAGGAAAATTCCAAGAAGATACCTTCTAATTAGTATTCGCTGTTAACTTGCACGTGATTGCATTATGAGCGTTATTGCAAATGTGCAATAACGAGAAAATAATCCTGACACTGCTTTGTAGAGTTCTGTTTTTTCTGATGCTTGCATTGGCCGCACCAGCTCAGTCGGAAAGTAAGTAGCTGAGCGTGCTGGTCAGCAAAGAATCGGCCAACAAAGACTCTGGTTGTGAAGTATGCAAAGTATATGAATCTGAGCATGATTCACGTAAACTATACAAAGAATCATTTCTGCATGTTTGTTAGCGTCCCAAGCTCTGGCAGACAATCAAGCTGAAAAACTGAAATCGGAAGATATTACGTGATCGATTCAAAGAAATACTCATGGATATGGATAGTCACCATCACTATCTTATTGCTCTTGCCCAAAGTACATGCCGAAGATTCACTCAGAAAATATAAGCGTGAGGGCGAGGCAGCAATGAAAGCGGGTAAGTGTGATGGCGCCATCGTGAAATTCAGGCAGGCTCTAAGAATAGATCCAGGTTTTTATGAAATTATTCCTGACCTTGTCAAAGCGTACAATTGTAATGGCTTGGCTCTAAATAACGATGCCAGAGCTGCTCTTGATCAGTTTGTTGCAGCAATGGAATTTAGTGAAGACGGTGAAACATATGAACACGCAAATTCAATGATGAGGAAACTTGGACAAGACCCGAATTCGGAAATTGCCTGGAAAAAACTTTCCGAAAACTATTTGTCTCAATACAAATATGCAGAGGCTCGAAGTGCCTATTCAATAGCCCTAAGAATCCACAGAAAAAATGTGCAATCGAAAGTTCTTGAGAGCAACTCAAAATCCCCTGTTATTAGTACAGTGGGCGTGACCGGGAAACCGAGATGGGAGATCGCAAATTATTTTCCTGTCGCTGAATCTCCTTATTTCCTCCGGTTGTACCACCAGTTCGAAATGAACTGGGTCCCAGTAAAAGGACTAGAGAGCACCGAAGTTGCAGTTGTATTTACTTTGAATACGAACGGTACGATTTCTGATGTCCAAGCTATGCCGAACAAGTACGGAGCGGGAGTCACGGCTCTGCCAGCTGAGGTAAAGGAGGCAGCCGAAGCGGCTGTGAAGAAGGTGAATCCTTATGAACCAATGCCACCTCCATTAAGCCGCGATGGAGCAAGGCGCCTTTCCTATCTTCTGAACGGCAGTAAACCAATATATGGAGCGAAGCCAATCTTCTAATTCGATCCTAGATTAGAAGTCATTTGCGCAGCAAATTGTTCCAGACCATGCAAAACATGCCCCTTTGACGACTCGGTCAGTATTTGAACATGACCTAAAAGGTCAAGAAAGGAACAACCCGTTGTTCATTTTCTAGTGCCATTTCAGAAATGACCATCGCGGGCATTGATGTATGTGCGACGAATTCCTATTGTCTGAGCTTCAATCAAATATCCAAGACAATACCGGGAACACTAAAGAGCGGGTGGTGAATGCGACATTAGATATAATGGTGCTGGACAGTAATTTACGCCGGTCTGGCGACTTGCGGCTTGCCTTGGAGGATGCCCGGCTCAATGCATAACAAAAGCGATCAGCTGGACCAAGCAGACCTTATAACCTTTGCTGAATATGTCTCAAGAAATCGACCAATTTCCGAAAGAACTTGTGTGGAAATTTTCATAGCTCTTTGAGATGAAGTAATAGAGACGCAATCTACCGGGGTCAGAGTATCTAGTCTTACAGCTTCTAGTTTTGTGCTTTCGGAAAACGATCCCAAGAACAGCTTGCAGTTAAAGCTTATTGAAGCTCAAGCACAGCCCTCTATGCAAACGCTAGAACTTGAACAGGACAAGCAGTTAGTTCTGCAGATCGGAACCTTAATCGAGTTCGCGTTATTTGACTGCGTTTTTCGGAGCAAGACGGCCACTCATTTCGGAGCATCACGGCCACCTGTTTCGCTCATCGCGGCCACCCATTTCGCTCTTGACGGCCGACGCCCAATTGGATATGCCACAGGTATGCACCGCATACAGTGGCGTCGCTTGAGTCAGGCTTAATTTGACGTTGGATAACCCCTGGGCATCTCCTGTTGCTTGATACCACTCTTGCAACTAGAAAAAGGTGCCCAATGGCAAATTGGAGGTTATCCGTGATTAGTATACGTGAAATTTTGAGATTGAACTATTCTTGCGTGATCATGGACAATGAAAAAAGAACCGGTGGTCAATTCAATTTGAGCTGTTGACTGCCGAAGTTTTATCGGATGTATTAGTTCAGGAGAAATCAATTGTCTAGCGATTTCCGAACGGACCTGGCGCATCAGCTGTGGTTACTCTACTTACAATTGAAGGATTGCGAGAGTAATGAGAGCAAGAGATCGGAGTTGTTAGAGAAGTCTAGAATTGAATTAGGTCAAATTATCAACGGGTTATATGCTGGTCGTTCTCGAACGGCAAATTCGCAAAGTAGCGCGCTTGCATATCCCCCGCCCGCTTAGCCGCATCAATTCGCATACGCTCTGCGTATCGAAGCGGCGGACATTTAACTGCTCGTAGCGAAGTGTACTGATTTGCAAATAGAACAGCCTTGTGCATTCTGACAATGTGTCAGCATCAAGGTGAGCTATGACTTGCACTCCGAAACAAATTCAAATCCTTTTCAGATATGCGGAAGTAAACACTCAAGAAGTGGCAGCAGCGAAAGCTGGAATGGCGTTGAGCACTGCAAAAAGGTATTTACGGATGGGCGTGTCGTCAGTGATTTAAAAGCGCGAGAATTAGCTGCGCAGAAAACTTTTCGAAA
>CAZJLR010000153.1:0-4964 GCA_964546815.1 uncultured Candidatus Obscuribacterales bacterium
TGTAGAGAAAAGAATGCTTCTCTCAAAATATTACCGAAAAGGAGCGTTTTCGGCATTGTGTGCTGATTTTTGATACCAAATATAGTGCCTAGCTAAATTCTTCACCGCACTTGATTCGCCTAGTTGCTGTAAACCATGAGGGTGACTAACACGAAGATTGTACGGAGTTAGCCTCCATTCTCTTCAGATGCTTCTGCACTATTTTCTGCAGGCACTTCAATTTTTCGTTCTAGCTCTTTCAGCGTGTATTTTGTCCCTTTACCTTTGCCGGTCCTCTCTAAGACGCCGTACTCTTCGAGCTGGCTTAAATCTCTATTCGCTGTGTCAGGAGAACAATTTGACATCTTTGCGTATTTGCTTGAATTTAATACGCCGAAAAATGTCCCGTCAAGTAACAACGCAAATAGGCGATCTGTTGGTTAACTGCTTTCCGATGCTATCATCTGATCGATAAGCTGGCTAGGATTATGGCACTGCAGCACTGCAGAGGAAAACAGGTTAGTCATGGTTCGTCAGAAATACGAAAGAATCAAACCCAGCCTAACGGTTGGCTCCATTGGTCCGGTCGGCCAAGGTAAAACAACCCTTACATCGGCAATTACTAAGGTCTTAGCCGAGCAAGGACAGGCTAAGTTCAAATCTTGTGACGAGATCGCCTTTCCGTACCCGTCAGGGGCTCGTGTCTGCGGAGGACTCTATGACGTCGACATCGAATATCAAACCGATGCTCGCTACTACACGCACATCGATCGCCCAGGCCATGACTACATTGAGAAGATGATTACTGGCCTCGCTCAAATGGATGGTGCCATACTCGTGATTTCGGCCAAGGACGGACCTATGCCCCATGCTAAGGAGCACATACGGGTTGCTCGCCAGGTAGGCATTCGTCATATTGTGGCTTGGATCAACAAGTGCGATCTGGTCGACGATCCGGAATTGCTCGATGGAGTTGAAATTGAAGTCCGTGAACTGCTCAGCAAGTACGAATTCAGAGGTGGTGAAATTCCCGTTATCCGTGGCTCTGCCAATAAAGCTCTGGATGGCGATGCGGCAGAAAAGGAAAACATCATCAAACTAATCAAGGCTGTGGACGAGTATATCCCAACACCAAAACGCCAAGTCGACAAACCGTTCTTGCAGGTCGTGGAAGACGTATTATTGATCACAGGGCGCGGCACAGTCGCCAGCGGGATTGTTGCGCGCGGAGAGATAAGAGTGGGCGACAAAGTCGAAATCGTTGGCTCGCAAGGAACCCGGACAACCACTGTGACCGGAATCGAAATGTATCAAAAGGCGATTGAATCAGCAATTGCCAACGACCACGTAGGCATTTTCGTTGATATCGACAAGACTCAAATCGAGCGCGGACAAGTAATTGCCCAGCCCGGCTCTATCAAGCCGCACCGTAAGTTTAAGGCCGAGGTCTACCTCTTGAGCAAAGAAGAAGGCGGCCGCGATCTCTCATTTTTTACGGGTTACAAACCTCAGTTCTGCATACACACCGCCGACCGCCCAGGCAGTATTCAACTGCCAGCCGGAATAGACATGGTCATGCCTGGCGCCAACACGCCCCTGGAAGTAGAACTCATACAACCGGTAGCGCTTGAAGAAGGGATGAGATTCGCCATGCGCGAAGACGGACGCGTGATCGGCGCTGGCGTCGTTACAGGAATCATCGAATAGATAGTAACGGCCCAAGCTTTATGATTGTAACTGGGAAGGAAATTGACAACATGAAAAGCATTGAACGTGAAATGGCAACGCCAGATTCCCTTCTTTTGGCATCATCGAAATGGGGTCAAATTGCTAATCAAGCCTACAAATTTGATGAATGCACGGCTCGAAATATGGGTCTTGCTTGAAACCATTTTGCAGGATTGCTGAATTATATTGTATACGCTCTATAATGACCGACTGGAATTGAGGTTCGCTCCTACCACCAGGAAAACTCACATGTTCGAAACTAATTGCTTGCAAAAAATGCTGTTTACCGCGCTGAGCTCCCTTGTAATAATTTCGCTTGAGCCTCTCCCTCTTGCTGGCGCTAACGAAGAGTCTATAGAGACTCTCGAATACGGGGAAATCAAAGCAGGAAAGACTGCTTATACATTCAGGCCGAGCACCGAAATTGAGCAAAACGCCTCAATAGAGTCATCAAAAAAGCTGGCGTCGCTTAGACCCGGCACTTCTGTACAAGTCGTTGAAAAGTTGGCAAAGAGTGCAACCGTGAACGGGTTCGAAGATTTCTTCTACAAGGTAAAAGTACCTCCACAATCAGGAGTAACAGCGCCGATTACAGGAATAATCTGGGGCGGTTACTTAAGTAAATCAGCGATACCGCAAGGCAAGGCGATGCTCATTCTTGCAATTTCAGGAAAGGGCAAAGACAAAGTCGAGAAAAATGCGAAAGCTATCTTGGTGGATAACGGCAGTGTGCTCTCTGAAGCTTCGTTTGAACCGATCGGACTAACCGAATCTCATAGCTATTCTTACTCCATTTTCGCATCAAAGTTTCCGTCCGATGGATTTACGGGCAAGCCGCCAATCACAAGATTCCGATTCGAATATGGCGCGTGTGACTATCCTTATGGCGATGTGTTGATTAGCACAATCGACAATAAGGTGCGCTTCCTATTAAGAGAGGTTGACTCCGGCAATGAGACAGGCGGCACAAGTCATGAATTCCTCCTGCCTAATCAGAAAGGCGGTGCCAAAAACAAATTGATTGTGGTTCGCACGACAGAAAACATCGAGGAGAAGAAGAAGCAAACCACTCGCAGAGCGTATCGATGGAATGGTGCAAATTTCGTTGCGATTTAGAAAAGCATTCAACGTCGGACATCATTTACTAGAGACGATCTGTTTCCTGCCGCCGTAAAAGGACGAAGTACAATTTCAATGGACTCCGTTTGTGCAATATCAGTGCGGCTCTAATCCCAAGGCCGCCAGAGAGCTCACGGTCATTAGTTTTCGTCCGAGAGAGTTCAACTCTTCTGTCGACATTGCTCTTAGGCGTTTTAAACTAACCTCACTGAGAGCTCCGAAACGCTCTTCAATCTGCTCCTGAAGCATTCGGAGTATCCCCTGGTGCTCCCCTTGCACAAGTCCTTGTTCAATACCTTGTTCAATACCTTGCTCATGTCCCTTGTCATACCAGGTTGGGGTGTACTTAAAAGTCGATTTGTTGGTTTCATTAGTCATAATTTGCCCCAATTCAATTCTTTGTGAATCTGTCAATGCAGAATACGCAAGCAAGCAATCGCATAGCAGCCATTTTTGCCAATCATTTAATTTAGATTCTACCACGCGCTCAAGAGCCTTCACCAAGAGCGGCACCTTGCGCCCTGGAGATGATTTCATTAAGGACGATAAAGCAACGCCTAAAATGTTTCCGCCGTTTGCATTCTCTTCCGCATCTTGTTGTGTTCTTTTTTCCCGCACAATTCATATTTTTTCTGAATCGCTATCGAGGCTCGCATCGCAGAGGATTTGTGCATCTCGTCTAAGCGACAAATGTTTTTGCCAACACAAATTCCTTTTCCAAGTTACTCATCGTGGCGAAACAGAAAAGAAATTTCAATTTTGCTTCGGCAGTTACGCAGGTCCTGGACTTCTGGCGAATATGGTTGTTGATAAAGTCGTAGATGGCCTTACGAATTACAGACAGGAAAAACGATCTGGAACCGGCATCAGTGCGTTTTTTCTGTTGAGCCAGAATGAGCGCTTTTGTTGTTTTGGAATTCGTAGAGTCTTATCTCCATTCCTTTTTTGATTGCTTCTTGATTTGATTTGTACGGAAACTTAAACCTCCAGTCAGGCTTGCTTTGCTTCGACAACCTACTGCTCTTTTACTAAACTGGTCGCGAGGGACAAAGCATGGACAGTACGAAGTTAGGAAGCGACCGCGATCAGTGCGAGCTGTGTGTCGGAATATCGAGAGATATAGCAAGAACAAGGTCCGCATTGATGGCGACTGATATTCATGGACATCCGGGCCGATACAAGACAGGGCACCACATACAGTATCGACCCAAAGATTGAGTATTCACCTTGAAGTCTTATTGTTGCTCTGAACGGATCAATGTAGAAATACAATCTAACTAAATGCCTTCGAAAGATTTGACGACATGAGATTTGCGAGAGTTCCTGCATTACTACTGTACAGCGCGAGCTTTGGAGCCTAGTATAATAGGTATATGAGTTGGATTTGGATGGCCATCATCATCGTTGCGCTCGTCATTTTGGGCGCCATTCTGATGCGAGTGAACAGCAAATATGACACGCTGCTCGGCGCTGAAAACATTTCGGATTTATCAGCCAAAATTGGCGATTTGAAAAATAGAGCAAACGCTAACTTTGTCTCGCCGGCCGACAGCATCAGTTTGCCAAAAGATTTGCACATCATCACCACTACGGGGATGCCGGTAACCTACACCGTCAGCAGAGAAGCCAATCAATACCGACATCACATCGCATTGTCCTCTCAAGGCACTTATTTCGCCCACAGCGCGGGCATGACATTGGCGGCCTGGCTTGCGCATTTCCTCGACGTTCCGTCAGCCAAATTTACAGTGCCTGCCACCGCGGGAGACGGCAGAGTCAGGCATATCGTTTTCACACTGGATGAAAATGAACAATCGGACTTCAGCGCGAAGGCGGTGCGAGTTGTGAATAAAGAGCAAGTCACACAAGACTTGTGGAAACAAATCTTGCAAGAAAGAGAAGCAATTGTTGCAAATTCCTTGCCTAACAAGACATAGCCGGTCAGCAAAGGCGAACCCAAGTGAAAAAAAGATGCTTGCAGGCAGGGAGTTTATTATCTTGGACTTGCAACGGATTAGTGGCAAAGCTCCATCAGGCAGGGGCGACGCCATGGATACTGCTGGCGAACTAAAATGGAGCCGAAGCAAGTTCGATGATATGAGCTAAGAGCGTTCCACCTGGGGGCGCAGGCATCCTTG
>CAZJLR010000154.1:0-4860 GCA_964546815.1 uncultured Candidatus Obscuribacterales bacterium
TGGAACGCTCTTAGCTCATATCATCGAACTTGATTCGGCTCCATTTTAGTTCGCTAGCAGTATCCATGCGTCGCCCGAAACTTATCAGGTTTTAACAAACGGGCGACGCATGGCGTCGCCCCTACAGTTGAGTTCTCAAGCGGCGGCTGGCTCAAAGCTTTGTTACGCAAAGCTGCATGTGCGCTTGACGTATATAGGACATATTGGGAGAATGCGTCTTGCTTCTGTGAAGAAGCGACCGTAGACAGACTGGTTATGAACGCGAGTTCAATGAAAGGTTTTCGAACCGCCAGCTAGAGGTCACAAAGCGACAATTCAAAAGTCGACCGGGAGAAATCTCTCGTTTTGTGTACCCTGCGGATTTTTAATCCCAGGGAATTTGCTTTTAAAGGCTCCTCAAAGTCACGGCATAAGTACTGTTCTCTGTAAATAGAGGCATTAATGGCTACCAAAACAAAGAAAAATGAAATTGTGGCGGAGCTTGAAGCGCTTTTTGAAAAGAGCAGCGTTGCCATCGTGGCTGATCTCAACGGCTTTTCCGTTGCAGAAATCACCAAGTTTCGCAGGAAACTAGATAAAGACGCAGCTACTTGCAAAGTCGCTAAAAACACCCTCATCACTATTGCCAGTTCCAAAGGCGCTTATGCTCCTCTGGGCGAATTGGCAAAGGGTCCTACCGCCCTCATTCTGGGCTTCGAAGATCCTGCCGCCCCAACAAAAACCGCTCTTGCTTTCATCAAAGAAGTTAAGAAAGGCGAACTGAAAGGCGGAGTGCTTGAAGGCAAGCTGCTCACATCGGCGCAATTAAAAGCAGTTGCAGATTTGCCATCCAGAGAAGTCATTCTCGGTGGCATTGCTGGAGCTCTCAATTCTGGCGCTCAAGGCGTCGCCGGCATACTCAACAACATCATTGCCGATATCGCAGTGCTTGTTGAAAAAGTCGCCGAAAAACAGCACGGACCAGCTCCATCTGCTGAATAAACGGAAAGCATCCATTATTTCAATCAAACAAAACGATATTGAACTCAAAAGGAGATTTCAAAAATGGCTACTAAACTTTCAGTCGAAGATTTGCTCGAGCAGATCGGCAGCCTGACCCTTATCGAAGCTGCAGAACTCAAAAAACTCATGGAAGACAAGTTCGGCGTTACAGCCGCTGCTCCTATGGCAATGGCAATGATGCCAGCCGGTGGCGCTCCAGCTGCAGCAGCAGCAGAAGAGAAGACAGAATTCGACGTCATCCTCACATCATGCGGCGACAAGAAGATCGAAGTTCTCAAGGTTGTTCGCGAAGTTACCGGTCTTGGTTTGAAAGAAGCCAAAGATCTCGTAGATTCAGCTCCAAAGCCAATCAAAGAAAAAGTAAAGAAAGAAGATGCAGATGCGATGAAAGCCAAGCTCGAAGCAGCTGGCGCCAAAGTCGATATCAAGTAGTATTTCCTTTCAGGAAACAGAGCAGGGGTCGGGCAATGTCCGACCCTTGTTACTTTTTATGGAAGGATAGATTTTATGAGAATCTCAGATAAAAGCGCGGTCGAACGCCAACTGATAGACTTGAATTGTTCAGCAAAACCAACTTAGGGGTCTGAGGCGGAAGCGCCGAATTACTTATGCAGTGTCCCGGATGCGGTCTTTACCATCCAGCCCGTTATGAACAATGCGTCTCTTGCGGACGCCAGCTCAACGCCCCAGCCCAGCAAGAGGCTGAGGACGAAAGCGCCGAGGATTTCGAGGAAGAAGACGAAGAGGAAGAAGAGGCGCCCAGACGCAGCGGGCGCGGCAGTAAACCGGCTCGACAGAAGTCGGCTGGAGGCAAGAAGGGCTTGCCAGTCGGGCTAGGCGTAACCGTGGCGGTTGGCATTTTGCTGGCATCTGCCGGTGGTACTTATTTTTTCCTGTCACGACCGCCCGAAAGCGAACGTCTGCTGTCTGAGGGTCAAAAGGAACTGGCAAACGGTCAATTCGCGTTTGCCCAGAAAACACTTGAGCAAGCCGCCGCAAGCAAGCCAAACGATCCTAAAATTCTAATGAGTCTGGCACGCGCATATGTGGGCACAGACCAGGTCGAAAAAGCATGGGGCTGCATCTCGCAGGCGCAACAATCTGGCGCAGGCGTCATGGCAGACCCTCAGCTAACTTCAGACCTGGCAAAATATTATGAGCAACGAAATCAATACATGCGTGCCGCTGAATTGCTTCGCCCTCTGGCACAGCAAAACGTAGCGCACAAGAAAACAGAATTGTCAGACCTCGACGCCATGTGGGGAGACGATTCATACAACAAAGGCGATACAGAACAAGCGCTGAAATGCTGGGAAGAAATCAAAACTCTCGGCGAAGGTTCGCGCTTTAACGAATGTGATACCAGGTTGGCGACAATCTATCAGAAGATGGCAACAGAACTGCTTTCTAGAGACAAAATCGAAGAAGCACTCAAGTGTTTGAACAATTTAAATACTCTTGCACCCAGCGCGCAAAGTTATGAAAAATGCGCAGACCTTTACGTAAAACAAGGTAAGTTAGATCTTGCAATTGATCAAATGCGCAAAGGAATAAAAATCGGCAACGGCTCGCGTGAATTAAATCGCAAGCTAGCATCATTGCTATCGAAGCGAGGAAAAGAACTGTTAGACAGCGGCGACACCGAATCGGGTTATGCATACTTGCAGCAAGCACAGGGCTATGACACAAGCATGAAAGTGCCAACAGTTGCATTGCGCTCAATCAATATAAGTGTAGACAATGTTTCAAGCCTTGTGAGAGCCACAGGCGAAGCATGGAATCCTGGACCAAACCAGGTTGCATACTTGTCGGTTAAAACAGAGCTTTACGACACCAAGACGTCTCAAGCCATTTGGAGCAAAGAGCAAAAAGTTGTTGATGAATTCGTGTCGCCACTGCAAGCAAAAGAAACCAGACCATTTGAAATCAGCGGGCCCCTGACAGGTGTGCAAGACGGACTTGAAGTGAGAGTCTATCTTGACGGTTCTCTCTACAAAACCTATCCCATTGCAGGTGGCACATCAGCGCCCGCTCCTGATGCAAATGGAAATCCTCCTATCGCGCCAACTTTCAATAAAAATCCAACACTGCCGATTACACCAAAACCAGTTACATCACCAGCAGTTGAACAAGCACCTGCTCCCGGCGGCATGACTCCGGAAGAAAGAACTCTAAAAGACCTGGAATAGGAAAATACCGTCTAGCTAATTCTAAACTGTTCAAGGTGAATCAAGTGACTTTTCGGAGAGTTCCAAACATCTACCGTTGGTCACTGCGATTATTCTTTGCTGCGCTTTTCATTATTGCGCAAACTGCACCGACAATAGCTAAAGAAGCAACTTCGCCAGCTCAGGGAGAAACTAAATACCTTCTTTTCCAGCTGTTTGCCACAGATGCACCACGGCAATTTTTCCCGCCTCAAGAAAACACAAACAGTTTTGTCTCAGACCTCATCAAGCACATTGGCACCACCGGAAATGCGCAGCAGAAATTGGGATTTGCAATTGGTCCTCTGAGTCTCAATCAAACAGATGATGAAGTACGCAAACTAATAAGAGAATCATTCGACATTGCTATGGCAAAAAATGTGGCTGTCGCATTTCATGTTGACAGTCACATTTTTTGGGACAAACAAAAACAGCTCTATGAAAACAAAAACAATTATGAGTGGTCTGATTGGAGCGGCACGAAAAACACAGGCGCGCGCTTAGACTGGAGCAAAGACCCAATGAAAGCTCCAGCGCAAATGTGCTTTAACAGCCCCGCAATTAAGGATGCCGTTAAAAGACGAGCCAATTTAATTGGTTTTGAACTTAAATGCGGAACAGACAAACTCAAGCTTGCAAACAAAGGCGAACTTTTTGCCGGTGTAATGGCGGGGTGGGAAACTCGCATCGGAAGAGATTTTGCCAGCAACCGAAATTTGGGTTATCACGCCCTCAGCATCCGCGGTTTGCGAGCAAATACATCACAGGAAATTTGCGACAGCGAACGCTGCAAGGTCGTAAAAGAATTCATTGAAAGCTGGGCAAGCGAAATCGCTAGAGCCGGGGTGCCAAGCGAAAAAATTTACTGCCATGTCGCGTTCACGCCACAAGGATTTGAAACCAATGACCATTTCACTTACTCAGAGCAGGTTGGTTTCGCCACTCCCGACGTTGCATTTAGCCAGTTCTATAGACCAGGATTTAGCACCTACCCAGATAGCGACGCCGTGGACCAAATACACAGAATCGTTGAGAAGCATGGTAACCCACGATGGATATCAGCCGAAGGAACGAATGTGGTTCCAAATGGCATTCCGGGCGAATCTACTATCGAAACTTATCTTGGAAAAATGTTCAACCATGGCGCAGTGATCGTGAATATTTTCTCCTGGGGCATGGGTGGAGAGGCAGAGAAAAACAATTTCTTCCGCCGCGCCACTGAAGGTGAAGAAGCAATTTCTGCCTACAAGAAATTCCTAGCAGGAAAACCTCTGGTAGAACAAAAGCGCTCAGCTAGCGCATTTGACCCAAAAGCCTTTCAAAGCAAAATTCAAACAATTCAACAACAAATACCGCAGTGGTTACAAAAAACAAAACGCCCGGATCTTATTCAACCAATGATGCAAAAACTCGATGCACTAATCAAATCAAACAATTTTTCAGAAGCCAACAAACAAGCCGATCAAATCCTAAAACTGCTAAGCCCCACCAAATGATCCCTTCTAGAACGCCCGCTCCAAAACACCAATCTTTCCCAAAACACCAATCTTCCCTAAAACAAACAATCCGCACCTAAAATAGAGAATCTGCACCTAAACAATTGTAGGGGCGACGCCATGGATACTGCTGGCGAACTAAAATGGAGCCGAAT
>CAZJLR010000155.1:0-4454 GCA_964546815.1 uncultured Candidatus Obscuribacterales bacterium
ACGGTATCAATGTTCAATTCTATATTTCAAGAATGCACTTGCTGGAACGCTTACACTGTACCGATGTTCTGTTTGAAGCGCAGTCATATGCATAATTTAGTTGTTGCAAGAAACCAGGCGTTGAGGTGCCCGCACTTAGCGCTATTGTCTCAGTGTTGCCTGGCGCTGAGGCAGAGAAAGTTGTATCACGCTGAGAAGGCGCAGTAATGGTTATCGCAGAACCACTTGCTGTAGCGGAAACGTTAATATTGCTCATTGCTGAATTTATGCTCGAAGCAAGACTTGAGGCAATCGTCGAATTTGAATTACCCGAAGCCACCGTGTAGCTAGCAGTTTCTTCACCAACAGGAGTTGTTCCTGTGAGAAGGTCATTATGCGCCGTAACTGACACAACAACACCAACAGTTGGAGTGCCGCCAATATTAGCAGTCGTAACATTGCCGGAATTCACAAGGCTAATAGTACCTGTGGCACCTGCAATGACTGGAGTAAACGTGCTTGTCGCAAGGTGCGTAAACGTGATGTTTGAACCGCTTGCAGTTGCGGTCAATGTAAGATTAGAGCCCATGACAGTATTCATGGCAGAAGCAAGCCCAGTTGCCACATCTGACAAAGAATTACCTGAAGCCACGGTGTACGAGGCAGTTTCCACTCCTCCAGAAATGATACCTACGAGCAAGGGATCATAAGCTGTAATCGATATGACGTCTCCAACAGTGGGGATGCCTTTGAAATAGGCTGTAGTTGAAGTTGTACTTGAGTCCACGAGTGAAATTGTTTCGCTTGTGCCTGCTGGTGAGCAAGTGAAGGTCGTTGGGTTTTTGATTATCTTGATTGAAGAGCCACCAGCAGACGCAGATATTCCTAGGTTGCCCATGGCAGAGTTTATGCTGGACGCTAAATTAGTGGCAACGGTAGCTGCGGTATTCCCTGAAGCTACGGTATAACTTGCAGTTTCTTGCCCAACTGGGGTAGTGCCAGTTAGAGTTGCATCATATGCAGTTACAGAGACTACATCACCAGTTCTGGGAGTTCCTGTAATGCTTGCAGAATAGGAGTTGTCTGAGTTTGGACTGACGCTGATTGCGGCTCCATTGCCTGTGCGAGAAGTCGAAAAGCTAGTCGCATTATTTGGCGAAGTGTTGATGCTTACCACCGAGCCTGCAGCTGACGCCGATACACCGATGTTGCTCATTGAGCTATTTATGCTTGACGCCAAATTTGACGCCATTACAGCCGCTTTTTGCATGCACGCAGCGTTGTATAGCACATTCAGCAACGCTTACTCTGCGAAGATGCTCTAGGCATGCCTTTCCGATTCACATGTTGGAAAGAGCAGGCGTATACCAATGGTGGAATTTACTGAAGCCCAAGCCATTCTGATCCCACTCGCGAGTGATGAAATCAGCAAATTAGAAAGCACTACAAGGCTCAGATCGCACAATCGAATAAAGGTCCCGGAAGGAATATGAGCCTTAGATGCCGGACAAGAGCGAAGCTTTGGGTATCGGTTATTTTTATCGGCTAATCATGTGGGAAATTCTCCAAGTCTTTGCAGCTCCAGCTCGATATGTTTCTGTTCTTGCTTCGCCTGGACCAGCCAATTCTCTTCCCATTTGTTTAGGAGCCTCGATTCTAACATAGGCCCGAACCAGTATAGAGACCGAAACAGCCTGGCAAGAAATAGCCTTTCAAAAAAGAGTGACAATTCTTCTTCACCATTTCTACACTTAACCAAGTACATCAAATAGGCGCAGGTAGTTTGGGCTGATCTCAGTCCGACACATTTTCGAATGAGGGCTGTTGCTAGTTCCATGTCGTCAAGCTGAACTGCTGCATTAGCGTTCAGTAGAAGAATTGAATCGCAGTCTGCATAATTCACCGTTGCCTTTCGCCCTTCTGTGATTAATTCTTTCCATAGTCCCAAGTCATGTAATTTTCCAAGCTTATCTAACTTCGTTCGCAGAGAATTCTCTGGTCGAAGAGCAATCACTTTCATATTCCTTGAGCTATCTGTCTTAGGCATAGTTAGAATCGGCGGGACAGGAAGTGATTTGTCATAATTGTAAGATGCTCCAACAAGCCTTTCTAATGATAAAAGAAACTGCCGTATGCAATCATTCTTTCGTTGCTCATTTTCAAAGATAGAGTAGGAGAGATGAGCCATTTCGTCTAGAGCACTAAGGTGAAATCGATCTGTCCACAATGCTCGTTCTAAAGCTGATTCTGCTTCGGTGGTTTTTACTTTTGCTTCTTGCTGCAGTTGAATAGCAATCGCATAAAGCGTGAGAACACCCGGGTAGTCCGGGTGTTCTTTTGCCATTTCCTGAAAATCCGTAATTTGTGAACCCCAGTGCTCGCGTGAAGGCAATCTTCGAATTCTCTCTTCCAAAAACATTTAGTGCTCTTACTTATCGAGTAATCTGTCCTGTTGCTTGTACAACTTTAACATGTCGCCTGCTTTGTTTCCTAGTTCTCGTAAAAGCTTGTCTGTAGTATTGTTTGATTGTCTTGCTAGTTTTTCGAGTTGTCCAATCGTCAGTTCCTCAAGCTCTTTTGCATAGGAAGGTGCATTCTTTATGCTACCAGGTATTAGATTTTTGATTTGCAGCGGGCAACTGTTAGCTTGGGCTTTAACCAATGCATTTACTATACTTCGTGCGATCTCTATTTGTTGAGGTGTTAAAACGCCATCATTCATTTCAATTTGTAATTCAAGCTGTGCGATGCTTGGTGAAGCCAAAGCTGCCAAAAATACTCGTAGATTGGATGCGTAAAAATCTGATTTCTTTGGACCTAACCCCAGTGGATCGAGCCAGCTTATCGGGTTTCCTTCCAAATAGGCGAATATGTTGATTCCGCCGTCTTCGCCAATCGGATCTCGATTTATCCAGCGTCCCAAATTCGGATTGTAAGCTCTATAAGTCGCAAAGTAGAGCCCACTTGGTTGATGAACATACAAACCTCCAAATCCAATGTCAGACGTGAAACCCCCTGTAACAGTGGCTCTTCCATATGGATCATAATCCATTGAGGCAACTTGAGTGCCACTATTGTTGGTTGCACCAGTTGGCCAGCCATGATGAGCTAGATAGAAATAATTAGCTCCGGTGCCACTGGTATAATTTACCTGACCTTGTGGAAAGAATTGCTTTCCATTGGTTAAGGCACCACTAGCATCGCGCTCTTCGCCTTTAACAAATTGCTTTGTATCAGTGACAGAGCCAGAGCGTGTTTCAACGATCTTCACATTCCTGCCGAGAGGATCAAAGGTAAAATCAGAGTGATTTCCGCTTCCAGGATATGTAATCTTGATCAGCCTGTTCTCGGTGTCCCAGTCGAATGTATTGGTTCCGTCGCTAGTCATATTGCCATTTAAGTCATAGCTCAAAGTACTGCTTGAGCCGCTAGCCAAATTGACAGGCAAGGTCTTTGTTGAAGCTGTGCCCCCACCACTTATAGCGGTGATAGTCGTTGAGTTAGCGCCAGCTGCAAGCACTGGATTACCGTTGAACCCAGTCGATGGACTCACTTTAGCAACGGTACCAGCACTAGTCCCAAGAGTTATTGTCTCAGTGGCGCCAGAGCTTTTTGAAGCTGAAATCCTTGTCGCGTTAGATGAAGATGAAGCTGAAATTGCCAGCACGGCGCCCGAAGAAGTGGCTGTAATCCCAAGCCCAGTCATAACGCTGTCAGCATTGATTGAGTTCTTCAATCCAGTTGCTGCATTTGTAGCAGAATCTCCACTCTGAACCACATATTTCACTGGCTCTGCTTTGCTTAGTCCTTTATCGTGAGCTATTATCCAAAGTTTGTCTCCAGCAGTCATTGTGCCTGATATCGTCGCTGTCAGGCTTACATTTGCAGAAGCAGACTTGATCGGATTAACCGAGGTTCCCTGGAATTTGACTGCACCACCAGGAGACAAGCCCGTTAACTCATTCACGTTGTTGAATACTGCCTGGGTTACCCCAGCGACATTACCTAACGATATCGTCTCTGTTGCTCCCGCTGACGTGCTCTGCGCATAACTTGTGTTATTGAGCGACGTTGAAGTTAGATTCAACACTTGCCCAACGGATGTGGCATTTATGCCTATAGCAGCGAGGCTTGTATCTGCATTCACTGCCGCAGCGAGCCCAGCAGCAATTGCCGCTAAATTGTCTCCCGAGAGCACGACATATGAAATTGATTTGCTGCCACCACTTAGACCTGAGTCATATACACCTATGGTAACCGTGTCGCCTGTGGTCTTCGTTCCACCAACCACCGCCGTTTGAGTCCCGTTCAGCGCATGCTGCAAGCTAATTGTTTCAGTCGCTCCGCTGCTTACAGCTTTTCGATAGGTGGTTCTATTTGCTGAATTTGACTGCAAGGTGATTGCTGTGCCTAGCGAAGTCGCGCTCACATTTATTGCCTGCAAATTCGTGTCTGCATTTATTGCCGCAGCTAGA
>CAZJLR010000156.1:0-4190 GCA_964546815.1 uncultured Candidatus Obscuribacterales bacterium
CTCATATCATCGAACTTGATTCGGCTCCATTTTAGTTCGCCAGCAGTATCCATGGAGTCGCCCCTACAAGACCTGCAGCCAGCCTTGCCTGTAGGGGCGACGCCATGCGTCGCCCGCTTCTTCAACACAATCAACAAGATCCCGTAACGCCAAGCCCAGCAAGGCATTACAACGCCTGAAAGCGCCCGCATGATTGAAATATATCTCGTTACGGATGACTTGATGAAGTGAACTGCTCGCTGCTGGCGCAGACTTGGGTTATGCTTAAATAAGTAGCATTACAAATGCGTATGGCGTGCTTTGCCTGCGTGAAAATAAGAGCCCAAGCAATGCAGACCAGCGAAGTGGAAAAAAACAAATTCATCGCCATACTGAAGGGAGCAGATGCCTATTGGGACTGCCTCAGCGCAGCAAGAATGGAATGGCTCTCTCACTTTTCACGAACAATACTTCCACGCGGCTTCTGGGGCGACACGCATAAACACAACAGCGCATACCATCCGGAAGTTTCAACATCGCGTGCATACCTAACTTTCGACGACGGGCCATCGCCGCATACAACTCCATATCTGCTCGAAATGCTTGAGAAAGCAGGAGTAAAAGCAACCTTTTTCTTGATTGGACAAGAGGCAGAAAAATATCCTGAGCTTGTCGAAGCCATTTATAAAGGCGGACACAGCATTGGAAACCACTCTTATAGCCACTCTTTTATGCCGACCTTGAGCAAGAAAAAGCTAGAGCACGAAGTTGAGCAAGTCAACGCAATTATCGAAGAAATTACAGGCGAGCGCCCCAAAATATTCAGGCCGCCATACGGCATGATGGACTACCGAGCTGCCGACGTCTTGACCGAGCGTGAAATGCACCCGGTATATTGGACACAAGCGCCCGAAGATTGGGACATCCCAGGCGCTCATAGGGTTATCAGGCGCGTTTTGTTGAAGCTAAAGCCAGGTAGTTTGATTGTCCTGCACGAAGGCAAATCTTTGAAAGAACAAACACTTGCGGCTGCCAATGAAATAATATATAGATGCAAATCGTCTGAACTCATATTAGATAGGGTGCAACTGCGTGCTTGACTTTCGACCTCCCCTCGACAGCCCTGCTCTAATTGGAGTGGCTAAGCTTTTCAAATCTCAAATTCTGCGAGTCAAAATGGAAAACGCAGAAATCAGAGTCCTTGGTGATGGAATCGAACGATTCAAGCAACTGAAAGGCAAACACTGCATGGTGTGTCCCAACCACTCGCACCGACACGACCCTGAAGTCATGTTTGCGCTATCTTGCATGGTTGGAGAAGAATTCAATTTCATCGCAGCAAGAGAAGTCTTTGACTGGAACAATGGCTTAAATGGCTGGTTTTTGCAACACATGGGTTGCTATTCAGTGGTGCGCGGCGCAGTAGATCGCGAATCATTCAAAATGACAAAACACTTGCTTGTGGAAGGCAAGAAAAAATTGGTGCTATTTCCTGAAGGCGAAATATCGAGACAAAATGATGTTTTGCTTCCCCTGGAAAGTGGCGCAGCACAGCTGTCTTTCATGGCTTTGGATGAGCTGCACAAAACAAAACCAGACGAGCCGCTCTACATTCTTCCAGTTGCAATTAAATATACGTACAAAAAAGATCTCTCGACTTCAATTTCAGGTCTGGTTACTCAAATTGAAATCAAACTCGGAATTCAAGACGGCAATAAAGAACCATCGCTCTACAAGCGGGTTCGCAACTGCTCAGACGTCGTATTGAAAACACTTGAAGAAGAATACGATTACAAAGCTCCTGCAGATGCAGATTTAAATGCACGCATCTCAAATTTGAAAGCACACATACTTAAAACAATGGCAGATGTGCTTCACGTCAATCTTCCAGCAGGCGGCTCGCATCTTGACTGGGTGCGGGTTTTGCGCAACACGCTTGACGATCACATCTACGCGGAAGAAGAAACTCTGCCACCATACCAGAAAAAAATTCACGACGAAAAATCTGGAAAAATCAAATCGTTTTACAGAGACTTAGATCGCGTTGTCCGATTCATCGCGATTTACGACGGCTATTTAAGCCCACCTATCACTCAAGAGCGCATGATCAATGTGCTTGAACTTATCGAAACTGAAGTATTCGGCGAGTCGAAAATCAAAGGACCTCGTCTGGTGCTAATCACTGTCGGCACGCCAATAAACCTGTTAGATCATTATGCCGAATACAAAAAGAGCAAAAAAGCAGTCATCGAAAAATTGCGCTCTGAAATGAGCGAACAACTATTCGGAATGCTCTCGGCTGCCGACAAACAACGTGAATCTGTTTTCATCAGCTGAGAACCAAGACTGGCGGGCTGACAGTATATTTCAGACTGCTAACATAAACGCAATTTCTCTTAGCAACCCGCAGGGGAAGTGCTATTATCTAGCCTGATGGTTATTTCAGGCATTTCGGCTGCTGCCGAGAAATGCGAAATTCCGTGCTTTTAGAGGTGTTTACTTAATGCTAAAGCTCGCGCTGGTTGGACTCGGAGCCTCAGGATTATTCTGCCTGGAAGAACTTGCAGGTTTGGACATCGAGGTTCATGTATTCGATGTGGGGCCAACCTATCACAAACGTTACGCCTGCCCTATCGACCAGGGCAAGCTAACAGTCTGTCCACCTAAAGCATGCAGCTATTGTGCACCAGGCCAATCTGCCGGAAGCTGGAATGATTTCAAAGTAATTTTGTCAGCCTCGCCAGTCATTGGCGGAAGGCTCTATGACTTGATTGGCGAACAGGAACTGCAAAAGCGCCTCGACAAATTGCGCAAATTGATTTTAGAACACGCACCAGTCGAAATTCCCGTAGTTAAGCCAGATCAAGAAGATCTCGACTGGATCAAAAAACGCGCCACACTCGCAGGCATGACATATCACTTCCAAGAATTGCTTCACTGCGGCTCTGATAATGCACCCGCAATTAACTCAAGCATTCTCGATATGATTTTGGCAAAGGGTCCAAACATCAATTTCCATTGGGACACAAAAGTGAGTTCTGTAGCCCGTCGCGGCGAAAAATTCGCAGTGACTTACGACCATTACAGACGTCCAGAAAATGAAACTGAAGAACTCTTCGACATGTGCATAGTCTCTGTTGGCAGAGGTGGATCAAACTGGCTGACTCAGCAAGAATTCTATCCATCACTTGAAACTTCACCAGGCCAGGTTGATATTGGTGTTCGTGTAGAAACAAGCTGCTACTTCACCGAAGAAGTGGACAAGCGCTTTTACGAACCTAAGTTGTACTATCTCACCAAACGTTCAAACGATGTGGTGCGCAATTTTTGTTCAAATCCAAAAGGCTTCGTCACACCAGAAAACCATCGCGATTATGTGCTAGTTAACGGGCACAGCAAGATGTTTGAAAAATCGGAAAACAACAATTTTGCTGTTTTGGTTTCAAAAACATTCACGCGTCCATTCAAATATCCGCAGCAATATTCACAGCACATCGCCAAAGTCACAAACATGCTCGCAGGCGGCGGGCCATTGATTCAACGACTTGGCGATTTGAGAAGCGGAAGACGAACAAAGACTCTCACAAACAATCTCATTCGTCCTTCGCTGGAAGCAGAGCCGGGCGACATATCGCTGGCATATCCACATCGTATACTCGAAGGAATCATCGAGTACATGGACGCGTTGGACAAAATTTGCCCAGGCGTCGCCGGCGAATCGACATTGCTCTACGCGCCTGAAGTGAAGAGCTATCCAGATTTCATCATCGTCAACAAAAACATGGAAACGAATATTCCAAACTTGTATGTAATTGGTGACTCAAGCAGTTGGACGCGTGGAGTGGGTCAGGCATCAAGCTCTGGAATGCTAGCCGGCGAAGGCGTGCGCCGAAAACTCAAAGAACTCGGCCACCCAGACCACTGGTCAAAACCAATCCAACCAGCCGTCGCTCAACAAAGCGACGAAGTCGCAGTCGCCACCGAAGTACCAGTCACAATCCAACGCTCCTGAGCCTTCGACTAAGGCTTGGTTCGAACGGTAACCCGATGGACGGAAGCCCGATGAACGCGGGATCCCAGTAGGGGCGACGCCCGCTAATTCATAGGGCGAAACTGTCTAAGCGAGCACCGCTGCTTAACTTACGGGCGACGCATAGGATACTGCTGGCAAACTCGAATGTTTAGCGAAGCCGGCACAATATGGACTCTAG
>CAZJLR010000157.1:0-4006 GCA_964546815.1 uncultured Candidatus Obscuribacterales bacterium
TTAGTTCATATCATCGAACTTGATTCGGCTCCATTTTAGTTCGCCAGCAGTATCCCATTCGTCGCCCCTACAACAGAGGCAGGGTGTCATGCTATAAAGTCACTGGCCCGACAAGATTTCCAGCAAAACAGATGACCGACAACAACCCAGCTCAAACACCTTCTCAATCAAGCTCAGAGCTAGCCCAAACGAATACACTTTTGGCGCTAGACAGAACACTTCTGGCGTGGATTCGCACGTCACTTTCTTTCAACGCTTTCGGTTTCACATTGGCGCGCTTTATTCATGACCTGGTTGTGCATGGCACTTTGCACAACATGAAAGCAACATTTCCGCGCAATCTTGGTGTCACATTGATGATTCTCGGCATCGCCGGGCTCTTTTGCGGCGCGTTTGACTATTGGCGCACACTCAGACGACTGAGAAACACTATCAACCATCCACCCTGGTCAACATCAATGGTGTTAGCTCTGGCACTTGCTCTTATTTGCATCTTCCTGCTGGTCGACATGCTTGCCAACCTCGGCTCTATCTAACGCAAAATCGCAAAGTATTGGCAAGGCGCCTCCATTCGCGTAATACCAAAAATCAATGCAGCTCCATCAATGTTGCCCTGACGCGTAGATCTTGCAAATCTGCGTCAATCTTGGCAATCCTAGCGCCTCTTAGCATCGCAAATGTTTTAGACTAGGCGTTTTCCAGAAGTGATGAAATGAACCCCAATCTTCAGCAACTGCATCCTTACCCGTTCGAAAAGCTCGCAGTGCTTTTCAGCGGCACGACACCAGCCGACAAAAAAGCCATTCTATGGTCAATCGGCGAACCAAAGCATGATGCGCCGGCGTTCATCAAAGAAATCATCAATCGCGAAATTGCCGGTCTTGGATCTTACCCATTAACAGCCGGACTGCCCGAACTGAGAGAAGCAATCAAAAACTGGCTTTGTATGCGCTTTAAGCTAAAGGCAGACAGTCTGGATCGCGACAAAAATATTCTTCCGGTTAATGGCACAAGAGAAGCTCTTTTCGCTTTTTGTCATTTTCTCATCGACCCTTCTAAAGAGCCCCTAGTGCTCATGCCCAACCCGTTTTACCAGATTTACGAGGGCGCAGCTTTTCTTGCTGGAGCCAAACCCTGGTACATGAATCTACGCCAGGATGACCTGATTCCCGACCTCGACGTTGTGCCTGAAGATGTCTGGAAACGCTGCCAACTAATTTATATTTGTTCGCCTGGCAATCCCAGTGGCGCTGTGATGAGCGCTGCATACATGCAAAAGCTGATTAAGTTGAGCGACCAGTTTAATTTTGTAATTGCATCCGATGAGTGTTATTCAGAGATTTATCCTGACGAAAGCAGCCCGCCATGCGGCTTATTGCAAGCAGCCGCAGAAATGGGACGCAACGACTACAAAAATTGTGTTGTGTTTCACAGCTTGTCAAAACGCTCAAGCCTACCGGGAATGCGCTCTGGCTTTGTCGCCGGTGATGAAGAACTCATCAAACAATTCAAACTCTATCGCACCTATCACGGCTGCGCCATGTCCCCTCCCTACCAGAAAGCAAGCATTGCAGCCTGGTCTGACGAAAAACATGTAGTTGAAAACAGAGCCCTGTACAAACAAAAATTCGACATAGTCGTAGAAAAGCTCAGGGGACTGATAGACATCAAAGCCGCAGCTGGTGCCTTCTATCTCTGGCCGCAAACACCAATTTCAGACACTGAATTTGCAAGACTGTTATTTGAAAAACAAAATTTGACTGTACTGCCAGGCTCATTTTTGTCACGTGATTCAAATGGACAAAACCCGGGTCAAAACCGCGTGCGCATGGCATTAGTAGCACCAGTTGCCGAATGCGAAGAAGGGGCAGAACGTCTGAAAGAATTTTTGATTTCACTAAAGGAGAGAGTGTGATGGACATCAAACAGATAATCGAAGAATCTTTCGAAAATCGTGCCAAAATCAACCCCGGCAACGCAGAGCCAAAAGTTAGAGAAGCTGTCCGTGAAGCAATCATGGGTCTCGACAACGGCGTACTCCGCGTTGCAGAAAAAATTGAAGGCAAATGGACTGTTCATGAATGGCTGAAAAAAGCTGTGCTGCTCTCATTCCGCCTTGAAGACAACAAAATCATGAGCGGGTCGCACACTCAGTTTTGGGACAAAGTGCCATCAAAATTCGCAGACTACAATGCAGAAGATTTCCAGGACGGCGGATATCGCATAGTGCCACCAGCAGCAGTGCGACGCGGAGCCTACATCGGCCCAGATGTAGTTTGCATGCCAGCCTTCGTCAACATCGGCGCCTACGTTGATTCAGGCACAATGATTGACACCTGGGCAACAGTTGGTTCATGTGCGCAAATAGGGAAGAACGTTCACCTTTCAGGCGGCGCCGGCATAGGCGGTGTGCTGGAACCATTGCAAGCCAGCCCAACAATAATCGAAGACAACTGCTTTATCGGAGCAAGATCTGAAGTAGTTGAGGGCGTCATTGTCGAAGAAGGCTCAGTGATTTCAATGGGCGTTTTCCTCGGGCAAAGCACGCGCATTTTCAACAGAATGACCGGCGAAATTACTTATGGTCGCATCCCTGCCGGGTCAGTCGTTGTATCTGGCAACCTGCCTTCGCCAGATGGAAAGTACAGCCTTTATTGCGCTGTAATTGTCAAACAAGTTGATGAAAAAACTCGCGGCAAAGTCTCGATAAACGAGCTTCTTCGCGCGGGGCAAGACTAGAATGAAGTCCCTCGAATTGGCTAAAGAACTGATTAGGCGACAATCGGTCACTCCTAATGACGCTGGCTGCCAATTGTTTATTGCTGAAATGCTTAGCCAGATCGGTTTCAAAATCGAACATTTATGCATCGGCGAAGTAGACAATTTGTGGGCTGTGCATGGAACTGAAGCTCCTTTATTCTGCTTCCTCGGACACACAGATGTGGTGCCGACAGGTCCTATCGGCGAATGGAAATTCCCTCCTTTCGAGCCAACAGAACACGACGGCATGCTTTACGGGCGCGGCGTGGCAGATATGAAAGGTTGCATTGCTTCGTTTCTAAATGCAGCAAACGAATTCGTGCAAGAACATCCAGACCACAAAGGAAGCCTTGCCATCTTGCTTACAAGCGATGAAGAAGGACCTGGTATTGATGGCACAGCTGCTGTAATCAGAGAATTCGAAAGCAGAAAACTAAAAATCGATTATTGCCTTGTGGGCGAACCTAGCTCTGAAGAAGCGCTTGCTGACGTGGTTAAAGTCGGCAGACGTGGTTCCTTAAACGGCAAATTACAAGTCACAGGCAAACAAGGTCATGTTGCATATCCTCAACTTGCGGTAAACCCAATCCATCTAGCCTTGCCTGCACTCATGGAGCTTTCATCACATCAATGGGATAAAGGCAATGAATTTTTCCCGCCGACCAGTTTTCAAATTAGCAACATAAATTCAGGCACTGGTGCAGACAACGTGATACCGGGCAAACTTGACGCACTGTTCAACTTCCGCTATTCAAGTGAAGTGACTGCCGAGCAATTGCAAGCCACTGTTCACGAAGTGCTTGACCGACACAATTTGGATTATGAGATCAAATGGCGCCTTTCAGGACTGCCGTTTCTCACCAAATCTGGTCGCCTGGTGGAAGCCATAGTTAAAGCGGTGGAGAATGAGTGTGGCAAAAAGCCTGTTCTTTCCACAGCCGGAGGAACATCCGACGGACGATTCGTTGCGCCCACAGGCTCTGAAGTAGCAGAACTGGGACTAATCAATCGCACGATACACATGATCAATGAACGAGCTAGCGTCGCGCATTTCGATAGCCTCAGCAAGATTTACAAGTCAATAATCGAGCAATTACTACTCTAACAAATCCCCACCTTCTGCCGGGCAACACATGCGCTATTGCTGGCAAACGCCTAATTCGTTATGTTCGCTTCTCGGGGCGACGCCAAGGATACTGCTGGCGAACTAAAATGGAGCCGAATCAAGTTCGATGATATGAGCTAA
>CAZJLR010000158.1:0-3797 GCA_964546815.1 uncultured Candidatus Obscuribacterales bacterium
GGACCGCACGGTCGCGGCGGTCATCACGGCGATGGCGGTGAGGGTCACCACGGTCATGGCGGCGAAGGTCACCACGAACATTCTGAACCAAGCGGCGGATCATCTGATAAAGGCTAAATTCCTGGTATATTGCATGCGTGCTTAGAATTTTTCCAAGAGCATGTCAATGAGCCGTTCTTTATCACAGTCTGCAGACACAATTTTGGCCTCAAGTGATCCATCAACATTGATGCGTTCACTTGAGGCTTTACTTTTAGCCCTTGAAACTGAAAGCAGTTGCGCCCAAGCTTGCGCCGTTTTGCATGAACTGGCTGCACGCCTGGAAGGCGCAAACGCAAGCTTTCCTTTCCTGTCGTTGAAAAATCTCAAGGTTCCCGGTGTAAGTGAACCTATCAAAGTTCTGCTGAATGCTGCAGTGTTTTCTCCTGAGTTTTGGGGGCGAACGTTTGCCGAAGGCTTGCTCAAAAATCCCGAGCATTTCCACGCCAAGAAAGTGCTGGAGCTTGGCACTGGCTCTGGCTGGATTAGTTTGTTATTGCTGAAAAGAACTGGCATCACCGAGGTGCTAGGCTTAGACATCAACCCAGTTGCAGTGACGCTGGCAAACTTGAACAAGTGGCTCAATGGTAGTCTGCCCGATGGAACTTTGCGGCTGTCCCTGGCGGGCATTCCAATAGTCAAAGCATTCAATGCAGAAGTTTCGGACCTGCTGCAAAAACCGCTTTCGCGCGGGGAGCGATTTGACCGGGTGATTGGTTGCATTCCTCAGGTATTGCATCCGGTGCCGGAAAAGGGCTCAGAAGATGCGCATGATCTTTCGTATGAAGACTTGCATGACTTGAGCAATTATTGTTTCAATCAAGGAATTTTGGAAGACCGCTTTGGTTTGCCGTTGATTGCCCGAGCGCTTGAAGAAGCGCAGCTTTGCTTGAGTCCGCAGGGCTCGCTTACTTTGATTTTGGGTGGCAGACCGGGGCAAGAAGCAATCGAAGAAATGTTTCGCCGCAGAGCTTACGTTCCTCACCTCATTTGGGTGCGGCGAATTCAACAAGCTGATGATACTGATTTGGTGCAACTCGTAAATTTGGAAGATGCTTTTGGTATCAAATTTCATTTTTTCGTTTCGCCAAATTCGCGAATGTCGATTCCCGCTTCTACGGCTGTTGGGCTGAAAGCTCGCGGTGAAAAGATTTACCACGATTTGCTTGTGTACCAGGCTGACACTCAATTTGAAAAGCCAACGCTGGGCTTTTTGAATAACTTGCACAGTCTTGGATTAGATAAACTGCGCCGAGAGTTAGATCTGTCGCGCCTCACGGATGAGCAGGTTTGTTTTCTCGAACGCTTGTCTAAAGAGCTGTTGAAGAACAAGAGCATTCCCTACCCTCACGAAAAGGGCGATTTGCCTTTCAGGGAAAAATTGGCGAAGTTTTTGTCATTTTACTGTTATTACAATGCCAAACCGGAAGACCTTTTCGTTGGTCCTGAGCGCACCCAGCTACTCGCGATGATACTAAAAATGGTGTCGCTGTCTGGTGATAAAGTACTTCTGTCATCATCGCTTGAGCCGCTTTATGCCTGTCATTGCAAACAGCAAGGTCTCGATATTGTGTTGGGAAACAATGATCTTAGCGAGCTGTTGCAACTCGACACTGTTTTTGCTCCACGAATTTGCATCATTGCACCATATCAGCTGAAAGATCCTTCGCCGTTAGTTTTAGAGTCTTTGATCAAACAAGCGGAAGCTCACCCAGACCGGTGCTATTTAATTGATGATTCAGAGCATTTTGAAATAGGCTCTCAGATACAATCAAATCTGTTGCTACGTTTGCTTGGCGAAAAGAAAGTGCCAGACAATTTGATTTTTCTGTATGGCTTGATCAAAAACACCGTTTTTCCAGATTTTGAATTGAGCTTTTTGATCAACGCTCCATCGGAATGGGTAAACAGTCTGGAATACGGCGCAGAGCTGAGCTATTCTCGCATCTCGTATATCATTCAGCTTTATTATGAATGGTTGTTTGATGAATTGCTCAGCTTCCCGTTTGCCGAAGGTGGCGCGGGTGTGGTTCCGCATAAAACCATATCTGGTATCAGTCTCTCGCCTCATTTTAAGTCTGTTGCAGCCGACCCTGTTTTTGATGCGAAGCCGGTTGATTTGGAACAACCTGATTTAATCAGGTTAGATTATGGTGAATTTGAGGCACCTGTGCCCAACCTTCTAGTTAAGGGGCTGCTCAAAGGATTCCTCGAGAGTCGTTCTGATGCGTTGCCAGAAATGATGCAACAACGCGTAGCTTCATATGTTCTCAAAACCAGACATGCCACGATCGACCCCTCTTCGGTAGTTTTAGGACAGGGTGTTTTTCCATTGATTGGTGCGTTGATACAATCATTGAGAGAACGTCTTGGGCGCCCACCTGTTGTAGCATTGCCGAGAGGATCTTACGGGTCTGTTTTTCCTTTGTTGACTTATTTCAACGCCGAAGTCGATGTGATTGAAACCAATGCGTCTCGTGCATTCATACTCAGCGCCGACGATATTCTCGCGTTAAAGCGCGTGCCCGATTTGCTCTTCGTGAGTCAGCCGTCAAACCCTTCGGGAATATTTGTCGAAGCGGAAATGGTGCGAAAAATTATCAAAGTCTGTGCCGAAAAAGGCATCTACATATTTTCCGATGAGATTTTCTTCTTGCTGAGCGACTCGTCACTGGGCAGTTGGACTCCTGCGGAATTGAGCTTCAGCTATGGAAGTCAGTCTGCCGAAAGAAGACCTGTGTTCTTCGCTGACGGGCTTGCCAAAGCTTTTGCCGCCGGCGGTTTGCGTTGTGGATTTATGGTCTGCCCAGATCAAACTTGGGCAAAGCAACTAAGCAATTTCTGCTCAGCTGTGCCGCAGCCAATCATGCGCTCGTGGGACCGACTCTACTCCGTTTTTATGGAAGAGTCGCCACATCAATTGATAGACAGCCAGGAAGAATTCGACGAATTGCAAGGCTATTTGACCTCGGCAAGATCTCAATTGTCCGAACATCGGCAGCGACTTCTAGATGTGCTTAGAAAACACAATGTCGCGGACGATTTGAAATACGCACGACGTGGCGGACTCTTTTTACTGGCTAAACTATCAGAGCGCGCACCAGACCTGGCAAAGAAAAAACATCTGCTGATCAACCCTGGAGCATGGTCGCGCAGCGGAGAATGGGCTCGACTCTGTTTTAGTCTTCAACCGGATAAATTTCAACTGGCGCTAAATCGGCTGGATGAATATTTGGGGCAGTGATTTCGTTGCTGTATTTGTACTAACTCAAAATCAGCCGGAGCAAACACTCCGTGTTGGTTCGACTCCGACCTTCGGCAGTATCTTTTCGAGAATATGCCATCCCGATTTATGGGGTGGCATTTTTGCTCTGGATGACCTATGGATGGCTTCAGAGATGCATTCTTGCACGGATGTTTTCTGAAATTATTTCTGGGTTATCCAACATTCTTGCTCAGTCATTGCTACTGCCGTTATCACGTAAGTTTCGCCTGCTTGCATCAACGAAATCAGCAGGTTTCAACTATACTTGATGAACACACTTGGGTGCAGAAGCTCTGAATGATGACTGAAAACCAATCCCGAAGGCAATTTGCAATGTTCGTGCAATCATTACTCTTGATTGCTGGATTAGCACTTATACACAGGACGGCCACATACAGGCCAAAGTTCATAGATACCCGTTATTTGACTTATTGCATAGGTGGGTTGGCGACCATTTCTTCAGTAGTTTGGTTTATGCGAACAAGGCGAAGTG
>CAZJLR010000159.1:0-3569 GCA_964546815.1 uncultured Candidatus Obscuribacterales bacterium
CACCTCCTTTTGACCTTCTATGCGTTCGTGTCACACCATGGCGTCGCCCCTACAATTGAAATACGGAGTGCGTCGCTGTAATCTCGTATTTTCGAACTTGCATCGCGATCAATTAGATCTCGAAAATAGTGTTGAAGGGTTCGCACCAAATACGATTCCAGCAGAGTTATCTTGCAACCTGACATTGCGACTAGCATCGTTGCCTTTACTGAGTTTCAGTTGCTCTGGCTCCTGTCCATATAAATGGTTGATCGTTGCAATATCTCTGTCATCTAATTCTGCTTGCTGCTGACTACAAACAGCTCTGTACATTATGTCGTGCGGATCGGATGAATGCCCAGCAATTCCGAAGGCATGGCCAACTTCGTGCAAATAAGCCTTTTTTACCTCTGCATCAGTCATCTGCCTTTCTGGCAACTCGGTAAGCAAATTCATCTCAGCGCGGTTAATAGTCCCTCTGTTAGTCTCGGTGTTATAGCTTGCAAAGGTTTTCGTTCTGCCGGCTTCGGTCCCATTAGCAGCTTCAACAGCCTGACTATGCCAGGATACTCGGATGTCGGCGTCCTTAGGATCTGCCACTTCTTTCCAATTCAGTCGGCCGTGCGACACAGCACTCCATTCATCAAAACAAGATCTAAGTACTTCAGGATAAGATGACTTGTACCCATCGATTCCCTTACCAGGTGCCATATAAACTCTGATTGGAGTCTTTGATTTGCTCCAATTATAGAGCCCATCATTGCTGATATCAGCAATGTAATCAGTTTGGGAACCATTACTCAAAACCGCCGCCTGAACGATCGAAGCGGGCGCCAACAATGAACTTAATAGGATGCACGACGGCAGCAACAGCTGCCAAAACGATTTGTTTTGGGTCATGTTTGTATACTCTGGATAACGTAGTAGCAACCGCAGACGAACAGCTTCCGACTAGAAATCGAAACCTTTAGTTGAATTAAAGCATAACAATCAAAATTTGACATCCATCAAATGGCGCAGCCCAGCTCACAGCTTACTCAGTAATGCTAACGTGCTACTCAAGTGTTCAGCCCATTTCACTCAGAATCACAGATTTCGTGCGATTGATTTAACTTAGTGCGATTGCACTCGTTTATCAAGTTTGGTCTTATGAATATCGCTACTGACTTTGTTTAACTTGCTTTCCATAGCTGCAGTATCTTCGGCTGACAATTTGCCATTTTGTTCGGAATGACGCTTCATCTTCGCTTTTTTGCGAGCAATATGTGACAAGTCTTTCCTAAGTTTTTTCGCCTCGTCAACAGTTAGCTGCTTGTTTTTTTGCCCCGCATTAATGTCTTGCATTAGCTTGTCCTGCCGTTCTTGGGGAGTCCATTTCTTAGACACAGCAGGAGGAGCGCAGAACAATGTTCCGCTAAGCAATACACTACAAACAATCATTGTTACTTCTATATTTTTCAAATTCATAGCTTTCATTAATCCTACTTCCTGGCGCAAATTTCACTGACCATTATTCATTGAATTATTTAGCGCTTCACATGCCGAGCATAGGTTGATTCAGACGCAATCCAGTCGCTAAGCAATAGCGCAAGCTGCGGTGTTAGCTGGTTTTCCTCAAGCAATAAATGTTCGCTGTCTCCAATGATCATTAGCATCTTATCTGGAGTCGATAGAAGATTGAACAACTCAATGGTGCCTTCTGGCTTTACCAACTTGTCCTTAAAACCAGCTAGCATCAATACAGGCATTTTTTCAATTAACGCTGCGGCGTCATTGTTGCCCTTCATGAAATCATTAAACTGCTTAAGTTCTTTCGGAGTGAGTTTCATACGGTTGTTAGGATCTGCTTCAAATTTTGCTCTCAGCGCTGGATCTGCTGTAGTGCGATCTATGACTTCAGGCTTAAGATCAACCGGTTTGTCTTTGTCTTCGAGGTAGTGCGCACCAATAATAATCTCAGAACTCAGCTTTGCATATCGGTCGCTGGAAGGAACAGAAGAAACCATACCATCTACAAGTTGGGGATTTCTCGAAGCTGCTCTCATGACAATGGCGCCACCCATCGACTCACCAATAAGAAAGAGTGGCTTCCGAGGATAAGCGTTATGCAAGGTATGCATCGCATTTTCAACGTCAGACAAGCAGGCTTCGAAATCGACTCTATCATCGCCGCTGCGATTCATCCAAGCGCCGAAGCCTCTTACATCCATTGCATAAACTGCAAATCCTCTAGCTGCCATTGTTCTTCCAAATTCAGCGAATGATTTACTGCTGAAACCCAAACCATGCACGCAAAGCAACACTTCTCGAGGCTCGTTCTTTGGAATCCATGACCGAAAAGGAACTTCAATATTGACGCTCCACTTCGGTAACGTATAAGTACTTTTCTTTGCCGTAGAACTGGAGTAAACACCGTTCTGCTTTTTCGCATTGCTAGATGGAGTCGAAGCCATGCACGGCACCGAAGTAAAAATCAGAGAACTTACCATAAGTCCCATTGCAAGTTTTTGAACCGTAAACATGACTGCTCTCCTCGACTGACAGAAATAACAATTGAACGTGAGCAGATAAAGTCAAAGACAGCACACAAAAAGAGACGTCTTACCATACGGGCTTGCGAATCAATTCTACCTACGTCATTATATTCAGCCAATGTGAAAACTGCATAAAAACTACAGTCTCCGAGCCTCGAAGGAGTATGACACCAAATATGGTGTAGTAGACAATTCACAGTCACTTGCGGCTACAAATTCTAGTGTCACCGCTTCTCCTCAGCAATTTATTTCCCAAGAATCTTCGCAAACTGAATTAGGAGCAACAAGAAATTCATTTATCGGCTCATCAAGTTCGGCCTGTGGCTCAAAAATCTCTGGACTTCACCGCACATATGTAAGTGATGTTGAAAGAGGCAATCGAAATTTGACGCTGGGTGCGACGACTTTGATTGCTAAAGGGCTCGGACTCCAGCTGTGCGACTTGATTAATGCACTAAACATAGACAGCAAAGAAAGCGAATTTTACCCCCAAAATGATTCCTTATCTGAAGTCCAACATGCTTCGTTGTAATGTCAGTCAACAAAGCCGCATTCTGGAAGACTTTCAATGCTCGCATCGCTAGCTACAGTTGGCACGGTTATAAACTTTCCGTCTTATAGCCGAGACCGCGCACAGTTGTAATAAAAGATGGTTGATCCTCATTATCGATTTTCTTTCGCAAAGTTCTGATATGGGTTCGCACTGTATCTTCTGTAGCTGATTCTTCTTTCCGCCACACTCTAGCAAAGATTGCACGGGCATCAAAAAGCTGGTTTGGATGGCTCATCAAAAACTGAAGCAGCTTGAATTCCATTGGAAAGAGATGAATTAACTCATTACTTTTTGTTACTGTGCCAGCTTCGATGTCCAAAGCTATGTTGCCCAGTGTAAGAATATTTTCGATCCTCAGTCTCGGCCGCCTGAGCATAGCGCGTATCTGAGAAGCCATATCATCTACTCGAAATGGTTTTGCCAAGTACGCATCAGCACCAGCATCAAAGTGTCAGCAGTGATTTAAAAGCGCGGAAAAATGCTGCGCAAATGGCAAAAGGTGC
>CAZJLR010000160.1:0-3472 GCA_964546815.1 uncultured Candidatus Obscuribacterales bacterium
AACTTGATTCGGCTCCATTTTAGTTCGCCAGCAGTATCCCATGCGTCGCCCGGCCCTTCAGAACGAATACGGATCCAAGTCACGGGCGACGCATGGCGTCGCCCTACAAATTGATAAGCAGATCAAGTACTTGCAATTTGGATCCTCAGCGCGAGGAAAACATCTTCTATATAATTGAAGGCAAATTTGACTTGCTTCAAATGAGGCAAACATTTTCTGCATAGACTGAACTTGAGGACATAAACGTGTCTGGACATTCGAAATGGGCAAACATAAAGCGCCACAAAGCTGTAGTTGACGCGAAAAAAGGCGCAATTTACGCCAAAGTTGCTCGCGAAATTATTGTGGCGGCAAAAATGGGAGGCGGCGACCCGGCGGGCAATTTCCGCTTACGTACCGCCATTGACAAAGCCAAAGCAGAAGGCGTTCCCAACGATAATATTCAGCGCGCAATAGAAAAAGGCTCTGGTGCCGGCGGCGCTGATCAAATCGAAGAACTTACATATGAAGGATACGGTCCTGGCGGTGTAGCCATAATGGTGCGCTGCGCCACTGACAATCGCAATCGCACCGCAGGCGACGTGCGCAGTTATTTTTCAAAATATGGCGGAAATATGGGCGAAACAGGCTGCGTTTCGTGGATGTTTAAAGAGCGCGGTGAAGTCTCGCTCGAACGCCCGGTAAAACTATCGGACGATGACTTGATGATGCTGGCTTTAGAACTGGGCGCCGATGATGTCGATACAAGTTCAGAGGAATACATCACCATAATTTGCGCACCATCCTCAGTTGAAGCAGTGCAAAACGGGCTCAAGAAAGCAGGCTTAGAGCCAGATTCAGCCGAAACAGTGATGTCGCCAATATCGACTGCTGAAGTCACGGACAAAGACATGGCTAAGCAATTGATCAAATTGATGGACGTACTCGAAGGCCACGACGACGTTATGAAGCTCTACGCCAATTTTGAAATGGATGAGAATTGGCTTTCGGAATTCATATAAGAGGATGTGATTTTCGCTGCAAATTTCAAAAGGCTTGCCGAATCGCAACCTTAAAATCGACACGAAAATCACAAGGATATGCAAACTAAAGTTACAAGCAAAGAGAGGTCGCTAATGACTTCTCTTTTGTATATGCGATTGCTTATTGGATAAACCTTTTGGGGAGATAAAAGAGCAATCGCATACAAATTTATTGGCAGATTTAGGACGCATTTAAGGCAAGATTTACATCTCGTTACTCAATTGTTTTTCCAGTGTAAGCGAGCATACTTATTAACCCGCTCTCATCCGCGGCAACAATGAGCCATTGGATATATCGACCAAACTTGAGATCCGACGATCATCCGTCGAGGTCTGTCAATCGAGCAAGGATAAACTCCCTTTAAGAATGGCTTGAGCGAATGCAGGCGGCGAGAAAAAGTCGGCTTGTCAGGAGGTCTTTGACTACGGATGAATGCTTCTGCTAAGTTTCGCCTGCTTCGAAGTTGCCATCTGAAGCTTGCTCAAAGATCTATCCCAAACGCATTCCGTTTCCGATTTATCCGTATAGCAGTAGTGAAACTAGAAAAGGGCATCAAAATGGATACACCGATTACAGCAAATGCACAAAAGAGGAGCTGCGCCCCAGGCAAAGCATTCTTCGCCTGTGCTGCATCAATCGCAATCTCCATGTTCTGCAGCGCCGGTGCGCATGCTAAAGACCTGACTCCTGAAATTGTGTCGCGCGTCTGGCTTGACGGCAATACACAAGTAGCAGCAGTCACATTGAATGGTGACGAAATCGCTCGCTTCAAGTCTTCTTCAGACAGCGATGAAGCAGCTGAAGAGGCTGAAGACCTCGCCGTCAAATTGCAAGAACTCATTACCGATAAGAAGTTTGATGCAACATTGTTTGTCCCAGCAAAAGGCGACAACAAAGCTGTGTTGAAACATGATGGAAATACAGTTTGTACCTTCGACCCACTGGCTGGACAAGAAGCCAAAACAGACGATACAAACAAACAAGCTGCAACAGCTTTTGATGCAAGCATGAAGATCGTCAATGCTGTGCGTCTGGCATTCGGTGCACCAGCACTGCCGGCTAGCACTGCCACAGATCTGGCAGACAGCATCGGCAGCAAGCTTGAAATGCTTGGAAAAACATTCTCAGGCGGGGCATCCTGGTACGGTGGTCGCTTCCACGGACGCAAAACGTCTGATGGTTCGCGCTATAACCAGGAAAAGCTCACAGCCGCACACCGCAGCCTGCCATTCGGCACCAAAATTCTGGTTAAGAACAGAAAAACTGGTGACTCATGCGTAGTCGAAGTAAACGATCGTGGACCATTCGTTGATGGACGCGTTATCGACCTTTCCCGCGCTGCTGCCAAAGAACTAAACATGCTCAGCTCAGGCGTAGCCTATGTTGAGTGCACCGTTCTCCAGTAAGCTCTTTCACTCATAAACCGAGCCAACAGCCCGCAGGCGACGCAGACAGTAGGCTCACAGCCTAAGCTTCGGGCGACTCATGGGATACTGCTGGCGAACTCGAATGTTTAGCGAAGCCGGCACAATATGGATTACAGCTTGAAGGGCGGCAGCCCTGGGGGCGCAGGCTTCCAGCCTGCTTCTCCAAATTCTCTAAAACATTGGCGCATCTGGCTTCAAACCGTCTACTCCAGAATCAACTCTAGTTCACTCTCCAACGCAGGAGACCATACCTTTGTGAAAAATTTTTCTCGAATATAGATTCGCACTGCTATAACGCCACTCTACAGGGCTAGAACATAGACCCGCTTTTACAGGATTGTGCTCAATATACATTGTTGCTTGAACAAAATGCCTTTCGTCTCGAACCAGTCTATCGAACGACTCCTTTTGCCAAAACGCCCCAGTCCTACCAAGAACATGATTCGCTTTTACAGCGGTGAACGATTTCCATGAATGCAAAATACCCGACAAACTGTGACTTGCATTGGGTGTAATCAACACATGAACGTGGTTAGGCATTACAACCCATGAATGAAGAAGATATCTTTCACCGTTGAATGCAAGTAAAGCATTTTGAGTTAGTTCCGCTATCTTGGGATAGCCAAGCCATAAGGCTCCCACGCCCTTATCTAGAAACTTCTCGATGCGATTGCGAATCTCAATTGCAGCACGTTCTTTTGCTATGGTGGCTAACTCCATTTCCCACTCAGCAAGAACACTCTTTGGAAACGAATCAGCAAGTCGAAATGTCACTATCTGAGGAATGCACTCACTTTCAAAGTGTGGGAGATATCCTCTCGAGCGAAGCTGTCCACGCCACGAAGCACTTTGCATATCGAAACCTCCAGAACACCATTACTGATCCAGAAACGTTGATTCGGCTCAAAAAGTTCAAAGGAGAGAATCGATGTTGAAGCAACGTCAGAGGGCCCCGGTCTAGGCGTGTCGAAGCAGGCTGGAAGAGCCTGTCGGAGAAGAGGACATTTATTCTTTGACTTATT
>CAZJLR010000161.1:0-2961 GCA_964546815.1 uncultured Candidatus Obscuribacterales bacterium
AAGGATGCCTGCGCCCCCAGGTGGAACGCTCTTAGCTCATATCATCGAACTTGAATCGGCTCCATTTTAGTTCGCCAGCAGTATCCCATGCGTCGCCCCTACGAGCGAGCACCGCGATCAATAGTTCATGATAAGCAGTTCGCTTATTTTTCCTCGACCTTCGGCTTTGCAGTTGATGGCACGCAGAGCCAGGACGGTTTCTGTTCTGTAGTTCTTGTACAAGCTGCGAATCAGCTCACAGTCGGAATTGCTGAGCATTAGCAAGCATCCGCGCTTATCCAATTCGGCAAAAGTTTCAGCTAAGTGCTCTTGATCTGCTGCGCTGAAGCTGTTTTTTGTATAGGACGTAAAATTTGCTGTGCTCGAAAGTGGATGATAGGGCGGGTCGAAGTAGACAAAGTCGCCTTTTTTGGCGTGTTCTAGCACTTTGTCGAAAGGGCGGCAATTCAAATTTGTGTTTTGAAGCGCTTGATGGACGGCTCGTAGATTTACTTCATTGCAAATCGCAGGATTTTTATAGCGACCGAAAGGAACGTTGAATTGCCCTTTGCTATTGACTCTGTGCAAGCCGTTAAAGCAGGTTTTGTTGAGATACATCAGCCTTGAAGCACGCTCAACTGGCGACAGTTGCGCAGGGTCTTGAGCTCTCATCTCGTAGAAGTAAGACTCATCGTTTTGGTGTTTGCGCAGTGAAATTATCAGCTGCTCGAGATTGTTTTTGATTTGGGTGTAGCAATTGATCAGTTCTTGATTTAGGTCTGAAAGATTTGCATTGAAGTCACCATGTTTGGCGCGCAAGTGGAAAAATACAGCGGCACCGCCGGTGAACGGTTCAAAATATGACCTGAATTCTTGTGGGAAATATTGCTCATAGCTGCTCAGCAGCTGTCCTTTTCCGCCCGCCCATTTGAGGCAAGGCATGGCCCGTTTGACCGCCGGCTCAGAAATGAGGGCTTTCAATGGCGTATAAGTTTTGCGCCTGCTGCGGGGCTGAGGAGTCACGGCATATCCCTTCTGTATATAAACTAGACTGGAATTATATGCCCATGAGCTGATCAGCGCAAACCCTTGCCAATGCAACGTTTCCGGCGCCGGAGTCTGATAAGGACAGACTTCTGATATGTATTTTGCTCAGTTGATGGTTTTGCTTCGCCTTAAGTCGATAAGCTCAGGCGTTTTTTACTGGTTCATGCCTTGATTGCTTTCTGGCGGCAAATCAGGGTAATCGCCGTAAATTCGCAAAATTGTTGCCTTGTCTCGCTTGGTTAAAGACGGCCAAACAGCGCTTGATTCGGAGTAGAACATTACATCTCTGTTGCTGGGCGAATGCCCAGCCATGCCCAGTGCATGCCCGATTTCATGAAGGCAGGTTTTTTTCATGTCGTCGCTTGAAAGTGATGCACCATTTTCTCTGTTGTTGACCAGAATGCGGACATGGGCTGAAACTATGCATTTTGTGCCGTCCGGCGCAGGTTGTGCTTCGGTGAATACGCGGGCAACACCTTGCTCGACCTTGTTGCCCTGCTCTTGCAAAAATGCAGGGTCGTCTGTCCAGGTGCAGGCGAGATCGGCGTCTTTCGGGTCTGTAACCAGGCGATAAGAAAGTTTGTAATGCGATGCTTTCATCCAATCATTTATCGCGCCCAGCAAAACATAATTGAATTCTTCGCGAAAGCCTCTAACTGGCTTTCCTGCTTCGTCTGTGCCATTTGAAATGTAGATGCGCAATGGTAATTTTGTCATAGGCCAGCGTCGAATCCTGCCTTCGTCGCTGACACTTGGAAGATAGTCGAGGGCGCTAGGATCTGAATCTATATGTTCTCTTTGATATTTTTCCAGTGCCCGAATCATTCCATTTACCGTTTCCGCGTGTGGTGAATGCGGATTTTTTTTCAGAAAATTGTGGAAAAATTCAATCGCTTCTGTGGTTTTTCCTTGAACCTGGTAGCAGCTTCCGATATTTACGAGGCAGTCTGTCATTTTGGGATCTAGCTCAAGCGCGCGCTGAAATTCGTTGACAGCCAGGTCGTAAATGGCGCATTCGCTGTAGCAAAATCCAAGGTTGTAGTGAACAGCCGCGCTTTGTGGCCATAGTGCAGCCGATTGCTCAAGAACTTTGCGTGCTTTAAAAGGCTTCTTCGCTTCAAGCAAATGCGTGCCTTCCACAAGCAGGCTGCAAGCTTGTTCTTGCTGCGGTGTTTTGGGGTTCATCTCTAGCTGTTTTCTGGCGTTTGCAGCAGAAAGAAAATTTGCACAAATGAAAGTGCAAATTATCAGCTGCCCAAACTTGCTGGAAAAAAGACTCAAGAAGCTAACCCCATCTCATTTCATTCTAATTGTGCCCAGAAATGCCTACACTCTCGCTTGCGTGGAATTCCCATCGACAGCGACCAGATGCCTCGTTAAGATTTGTTATTAAGGTGGCAATGGCAGGGCTCACTAAAACTGATATGACAGGAGCCAAGCGCGAATGGACGTATATACTTGGGTAATTTTCCTCTACGTAGCCGGTACTTTGACAGTCGGCTGGTTTTTACTGCATGAAGTGCACCCAACATCACATCGTCGGAAAGACAAGCTTGTCGGTCCAACATATTGGGGCATCTACAATGGAGTTGCGTTTGACGAAGGCGTCAAATCAATCAAGTTGCACGAATTAGAAGACGAAGAGCTCGGCGGCCTTTGCGGCGGCAGCGGCTATTCATCAGGCAAAGCTGTTAAGAGCGGACGAGTTTAAATAGACTCTTCCGTTCGCTTACTAAACATTTTGATCGCAATTTAAGTGCCCGATGGCTCGCGCCGTGATACTACCCACGGTGACTGTCTCTGCGCTCACGAATTTTGGTGCCTTGAAGGGGCGACGCCATGCGTCGCCCGGACCTTAAGCTGCGGTGCTCGCTTAGACGGGTTCGCTCTATAAAATTGCGGGCGACGCATGGGATACTGCTGGCGAACTAAAAT
>CAZJLR010000162.1:0-2644 GCA_964546815.1 uncultured Candidatus Obscuribacterales bacterium
GCACCTTTTGCCATTTGCGCAGCATTTTTCCGCGCTTTTAAATCACTGCTGACACCGCTTTGGCGTTTAGAGGGGAAAGCTCGCATAGCGCTTCCAGGCACTCTACATCATGTGTTTTCAGCATTCGCTGGATTTCTTGTCGCATCAATTCTCGTAATCATAATCGGCGATACGTGCCAAAGTATCCCGAAGTGCATGGTTCCAGCTCTAAAGGCTTATACAGAGGTTTGCAAGCGCTACGATGAACACCCTCCAAAGCTAGCGGATGGACTAAACCAGCAATCGGCTTGGTTAGCTGCTGCAAAAAAAGAAGCAGATAGTTGGCCTTTTCTGCTAGCCATTAGCTTTCTTGGACCAAGTGTTTTGATTTTTCGAAGACTATGACAAGATGAAATCGAGACATGTAAAAGTAGCTTCGCCATGAAATCAGAAACAAAACGAGTAATTCTAATCACAGTAGGAGTTGTGTTAGGCGTACCCACTACGCTTTGTTTGATCTTCCTTGGACTGCTCTGGTGGGGATTGTGTTATGGCGTGGATCCAATGGAAGCAGGGATCAAGAAGGACGGTGTTGCGGCCATGAATGCCTCCCAACGCATGGGAGATCAACGCACTTACGTATTTATCAAAAATAATAATGACTTTGAAGTTGCGGTGGATCTAGCCGTAGGTGGTTTCAACGATCGAACAACAGAACATCTTCACACTGTACTAAGTCCACGTTCATCAAAGCGCATCTATCCAGGCAGTCACGTTCATTCGCTTTCGGTCACCAAACATAATCAACAGATCGCAAATTGACATGAGCTGCTAGAGCCTAATAATGCTTGCTATGTTGGTGTTGAAAACTCCGAATCCCAACAACTCTTACACTGCAAGACTTTTCAGATTCACATCTCCTGAACAAAACAATATAGACATAATCAGGCGGTCAATCTCCTTTTGGCTTAGGTGCAGCGCTCTTGGTGGCATTATCTTCAACACAAATATCGAGCATGCGCAAGAATCGCTCAGGTTCAGATGGCTCTTGCCAGCTGGTTCCATTCGGGTACAAATTTAGCTTAAACACTTCCTCTTTTTCAGTTGGCTTGCCGTCCAGTCCAGTAACTTGCACCAGCGCCTTGCAAGATAGAGTGACAGCGAAGGGGTTGCGATTACTCGCTCCTATGGCAAAAGTCTCGGTATGATCGCCAGGCACACGCTCCTTGCGAAAGACTTCTTTGTGCTGAATGGTATGCAACCGCCCGAAAGAGGTGGTGACCCTAATTGCTACGTTGTGGTCGACCTTCAAAAAAACAGTTTTAGACTTCGAATTTGGCCTCTGTTTTGATGTCTTTTGGCTTACCACAGCCAGTACAATTTTGTCCTCATTGAAGTAGTAATAAGCTGGGCTGGAGGCATGTGCGTTGTTCCCATCCCAAAATTCCTTGGAATATTTCAATTCACCGGTTGCGCTTACAACGGTTCCGTCGGTGAGCTTAGTATTTCTCTTGCTGCCTGTACCGACAATGTAGACAGGCTTGTCCGACTCATTCGAAATGATGTAAGCACCAATCTTTCCACGAGAGTCATAACGCCCTACGATTGTGAAAGGCTTATCTACGTATTTTGTCCAGGGATCGACATTATCATTTGCGCGCATTTCGACTGTACAACTCAGTTGCTGGAGAAGAAAAGTACACAAGATCAGGAAGAGTTTGTTCATGCATTGCGTTGCGTTTCGTTATTTATCCACTCTAACACGAAAATAACGAGGACCCTTCCAGCGTCTGCGGGCAAATGTTTTGTAGCTTGGTTTACTCCCGGTGAACAATATTACGCTCAATGTCTAGCTGCTTTGAATGAAGCGGAGTCCAGATAACGGGAAATACTTTTGGCAAGGAAATGCTGCTGGTGCTGTGGCTGGTGTGATAATGCTTGCTGTGTGGATGGTTGGTGGAAATTATGTCCGCTCATTCTGGAATCTGTTTGACCAAGAAATTTTTCTAAGCATAGTCACTACAGGAGCGATAATAGGTTTGATACCAGGCGGGCTCTTGGGACTCGCGTTTGGATGGATCTCGTCAAAACTTCAAAAGAAGATGGACTGACAAAACATGATTATCACTATCGGACCCATTAGAAAACGCGATGATCAAAGAGGCGTCATTTTGAGGCAGTTTTCTTACTTCGCTGCGGTGTTTGTTCTATCGTCTGTATTGCCAGCATTGGGACAGTCCACCGAAAGTGGTCAGCTTGCAGACTACGGCTTCGATGTCCATCGCAATTATGAGCCTATCGTAACCTTCGTATCGTTTGCGATTTCTCTGGTTATCGCTGGTGTGTTTGTTTGGCGTAGCAAAAAGCGCGCCTGGCACAAAGCTGGCTTAGCTATCTGTATCGTTTTTTTTGGACCATTCGTATGCGCCTTGATTTACATTGGTTTGTGTCACTTCTTGAACAAGCCCGATGGTTACTGGTAACCTCGGGCTGATGATATCAAAAATGTTTTACGTCGAACCATATCCGGCGGCTAGCTGATAATCGATATGGTTCAAAATTCTTTGGGGCAGTGCTACCACGGCTTCTTCTACTTTTCTACCTGAAATCGTAAGCGTTCCAGCAAGTGCATTCTTGAAATATAGAATTGAACATTGATACCGTG
>CAZJLR010000163.1:0-2508 GCA_964546815.1 uncultured Candidatus Obscuribacterales bacterium
CCGGAAAAATTATCGACGTAATTCTATTCAGTCCGTCCAGGACATAGTCCGTCTCTTGCCCCAGCGCGTCTATACTTCTGAGCGCGCTGCCCAAGCTATTGAAATTTACCTACAGAAATTATTGCAGTTGAGCGCACGGATAAATCGATGATCACACGCTGTTCTTCATGGGTAGTTTAACTTTGCATAATGGAAAAGTCAGATAGCTTCGGTGAATAGATGAGTTACCTCATGATGGACGAACGGTGTCGCGCACATGTAGCAATTTCCAGAACGTAGGTATGATCATTTTGCCGCGACACGTTGAGCCGCCTCAAGCTCGGGCTATCCCAAGTTTTTGCAGATATACAAGTGGTCTGACCTTTTCCAGGCGCCCATACAAGCCAATTTAATGAGGCATTTTTGCTGATAAGAACTTACGACAGGGACATCCAAGGTCATAGCAAAAGTCCCTATAAAGCTCAACAGGAAGACATTTAGAAGATTTGGCGAGTGAGCTTGTATGGAACGAATCTAGCAGAAGGCTTGAAATTGTGGTATTAGAATTCAGCACCGGTGCTGGTATCACTCAGACTTTTGGATTGATTTGCCAGCCGTATAGAACTTCGTTTTATATGTCCCATCCGACTTGAGGTTAATTATCATAGTCCAAGGTTCTGAAATCGAATATTCAAAACTACCGTCTTCATCGAATTTAGCATGATGTTCTGCCGCACTCAACCATTCTTTTTCGTCAACTGAAAATCGAAGAAGTTCAGGCTGGCCATTGAGCACAGCCCATTCGAACAATGCGTGTTCAGTATTGCCATAGGCATTAACCCACTCGAAACACTTAATCAGACCATCAGCTGACAAGATCGTTGCTGACCCGTCTGAAGCGATTCTCTTAATTGTCCTGTCTTTCAAGTTTGCAAACAAATTATTCTCAGGACTCCTGAAATGAAATTCAGAGGTATCAATTTCGTTTAGTGGACCAAATTCATAGGCAGTTGTAACCGTCCAGCCTGGAGTTTTTAGCACTAAGTGTTCGTTGGGTGTATCCAAGCCTTTGGAAGCAGTGACAATAGTTTCCTTTTTCTTCTCGAGAGCCTTCTGAACAAACCGCCAACCATCCTTTTTAAGCCATTCGTATGCCTCGGGAACAGCAATATCTCGCTGGCAAGCTGTAACTGGAGGATATATGCCATGCGCGAAACCCAATATCAAACTAGCTGCAATTGTGCCTTCATCAGTGGGTGTCCAGTAGCGAATTGCATTAATGGGGCATTCAATGTTGGTTCCAGGAGCCCGCGACTCTAGGCGAGTAATTAAAATCGGAATATCTTCCTCTCGTACCCAGCCCTTAATGCAATCGCCAAATGTATAAGTATCCAATTGCGACCCACAAGCTTTTATGAAGTCCAAAAATTCTACAGGCGTTATTCCTTTTAGGTCCTCAACACTTCTGACGGCGGTTCTTGGTAAAATAGTTACTTTCGAATAAGCAGGCTGGTAGAGCATTAACAACAACAACATGCACACCAACAAAGGTAATATACGCATTTGTTTATCTCCCAGGTGGCCTGAAATATTGAATTTTCATATTGGGAAATTGATCACGGTAGGCGCCGTTAAGATATTTTGATTGCTCTGGAGTATGCCAGTACAGAGATCCTTCATCTTCCTTACTTTCTATTAAAATGCCAAACTCGTCGTTTATTAAAACAGTACCGACGTGTACAAATTCTCCGCTTGGAACGTATCTGTTGGTATTAACTACTTGAGCGTAATAATCAATATCTACAACGCCATTGTTGTTTTTATCATTGTAGTAAACAGCCCAGTCGCCAATTCTGGCCTCATCCGCACTGATCGCTTTAGCACCACTAAAAATAAAAGCATAGGGGTCGTTGTTCCACAGAGGATGGTCTGGGTCTCGTGTATTTGGTCCTCCGGAAGAGGTCCTACCCATGGAATGAGTAACACAATTGGTGGCATTCGAATTTGGGACCATTTTTCCGTCTGGACCTGGAAGCTCCTTCGGAGTTGCAGTGTTTGGAACCTCCATTCGAATAGAGCCATACAACTTAACACCATCTAGACCCGAAGGATCAATTGAATTAACAGGATCATTGTCGCAATACCCATATAGATTTAACCCCGCAAGATAGCTCATAGGATCTGGCTGTAAGAATCTTCCAATGGCGGGCGCATAGTATCGCATTCTGTAGTTATAGAGTCCCATTTCAGAATCGTAACGCTGCCCTGTGAATCCAAACTGACTGGCGCTAATACTCGAAGTCTCGCCAAAAATTCCATAAACAAACTTGTTCGAAACTGCGCCGGTTGTACCATTCGTTTCTGCAATCACAGAGCCCACCCGATCGCTATGCAAATAGGTTGTGGTGCCGCCATTGATACAAGCGTAGACTTCATCAAGACGATCTCCGGTGATGTAGCGATTCGTCACACTTCCACTGCTGTTATATTCTGCAAGCAGCTGCTGCCCATCATATAGAAACCCAGTCT
>CAZJLR010000164.1:0-2036 GCA_964546815.1 uncultured Candidatus Obscuribacterales bacterium
CGGCTTCGCTAAACATTCGAGTTCGCCAGCAGTATCCCATGCGTCGCCCCTACAAACGATATTGACCCCTATAATTCTGAGTAGAACTTTTTAAGCGCTTCTTCGTCTTTAGCTTGAAGAGCTAGTTTTGTAAATTCGGTGGTGGCAGCGAGATCGCGTGGTGAGTCTGCGATTATGTCGTGGAAACCTCGTTTTACTCTCGTCCAATCGATGTTTGGCGATTCTTTAAATAGGTTGTCGAAAAAGTTTCCGTCTTCCATGTACCAAACCATTCGCGCATATAGCTTGTCACCATCTTTGCCCGATACTTCGTTTGCTCTGTCGCGAGCAAAATATTCCCAATCATGATCTTTACCGCACCATCGAGGCAACATGATGTAGCAGTTTTTAAGATCTAAGGCAGCGTAAGTCGGCCATATTTTGTGGCACTCTGCCAGTAATTTTTCATGTTCTGGGCGCTCCCATCCTTGTGCCATTGAAATTGTGCCATAGATGCTGAAGCTGTGAGGACATTGCTCTTTGATTTTTGGGTCTGCATCGAGTGTTGCGCGAGCCAGCTCGATGCGCTCTCTAAATAGCTTCCAAGCGTCGTCGCTGACTGTGTTTGCATAGCCGCTTCCTCTTGCTGCCCAGGCATAGTCAATATAAAGTTGAGCAAGTATGCATCTAGCAGTGGCTGAATCTGGAATTTCTTTCAACCATTCATTTAGCAACGCAATATTATCTTGATAGACTTTGTCGTTAGCCGATCTGTTAGTTTCAAGTGCAGTGTAGAAATGATCCAACTGCCAGTATCCTTCAGTGTTTGCATCCGGCTGCTTTCTTAGCTTTGCTGCTGTTTCTTCAAGCTCTTTGAACTTTTTCTTCTTAAGCAATTTTGGTAACTCGGCGTAGCCGTTGTCCTTTTCAGGCTTGAGCGAGAGAGCCAGTCCTTCATACAAGTCATTTGGAATTTGCTTATTCTTGGGCTCAAGATGCTGTGCTGTCAAAAATGAATCGAGCGCTGATTTGTAATCACCTTGGGCAGCCTGTCCACGCGCAGCCATTGCCCATACGTACCATTTTTGCATCGAATTATTTGATGGTTTTTTTGCAATTTCAAATGCTCGGTCTAAAGTAGCTTTAGCCTTTTCTTTTTCATTTGAATTGGCGTAAATCACAGAAAGCAGTGCTAACTTGTAACCTGCTTGGGCGCTGTGTGGTCCAAACGCTTTCTCTACGATTTCTAAACCTTTTTCCATTTCTTTCGCGCCAGTGGGCTGCGTTTTGTCTTTCAAATACGCATGATGAATTGACATCCAAGATTTGTCTTCATAACATCTTGCGTATTCATTTGCTTCGTTCGTGCTCGGCTCACCTTTTACAAGCGCCAGAGCCTTTTCAATTTCTCTATCGCCATTGAAATAATCTTGAGACCAATAAAGATTATCAGCAACTTTTCTGTGCATACCGATGATTTCGCTTAGTGGCGCTTTCCCGTCTTCGGCGTCTTTATATGCTTTATCTATCAAAGTAATTGCTTTGCCACGGTCTGATTCAAGTAGGTCGATGCCCTGCGTTAGCTCTTTTTGCCAAACAGATGGATAGAGCGTGCTCCAAAATGACGACGCAAGTGAAATCATGACAAACATGATTAATGCCAGGGTGAGAAGAACTACTGAGCTTAGAACAACTATAAATATATTGCGCTTTCGTTTTTTCAGTCCATCGTCAGCTGAGCTAGTCATTGAATCTTCCAATCTTGTTTATGTGAGAGTTTTTGCTTGTTTCCTTTGTTCCCCAATTTAACTAATCAAAGTCACCTCGTTGACAAATTCTGGCTTATACCCAGAAATTAGACTCCGTCACACTTTCTTTACCATTAAGTAGTTTATTTATCGAGGGTGGCAATGCAGCTTTTATGTGTGCCAGGCTTCGAGGAGGAATTTACTATGCCCGAAAGTGAAATGATTAGATCGAATGATGCAGTTGAAACTGGCAATCGCGGAGGGGGCGGCGCAGGGCTCTACAATAATTTGGATATGAACACTTTTTCT
>CAZJLR010000165.1:0-2020 GCA_964546815.1 uncultured Candidatus Obscuribacterales bacterium
TGCCGGCTTCGCTAAACATTCGAGTTCGCCAGCAGTATCCATGGCGTCGCCCCTAAAGCTGGTTTGGCCGAATACTTCCATTACTAGCCAGGTATCGATTGCCAGGAATCGATAGCCTCTCTAGAAGTTGAATGCATCGTCGATCTCTTGCACTCGATCAAGTCGCTCTTTGAGCATGGCGGCCGGTAGATTATTTTGCTTAGCGAGTGCTCGATCTCGCAACTCACCGCGAACTCTAGTTTGCAGAGTGTCAATGAGCCACATGCTCGTGCTAGGAATATAAGAGGTGGCTCCTATTGCCACTCGCCTGGTGAAAAGACTTCCGGGAGCGGGACTTGATACTAATTTCAGCGCGCCATTTCCCTGTGAGACTTGCACCATGAGCCTTCGATGAAAGCCATAGCCGGCGTTTGCCAGGTTAGCGCCCCAGCTGATTTTAGAGCCACCAACGGCAGTTGAAAAAAACATTCGTTCTGCAAGTTCTTTATTCGCTAAAGTCAATTCTCGTTTGTCTATTTTGTCTTGAGCTGTAAATAGTGCACTCTGCAGCGAATATGCAGCTAATCTCCCCGAGACATTGGAAAGATTGCTGTACTTACTTGGGTCTTTTCGGGAAATGATTTGCTCAAGCTTTGTTCTGTCTGCATCTAGCTGGAGGACCGATCGAGACTCGAGATTTTCTAGCTCAGAATTGATTTGATTTGAAGCGTTGTGCGCTCTGATATTTCCCACTAATCTGGTTAGAATCGGTGTAAGCACAATAATTCCACCAGAGATTGGGAAACCAATTCCACCTATTCCGACAGTGCGCTGCCTCCTTCGGGCGGAGCTGATTATGCCCATTAAAGATCCGCCGAAGCCTCCGGAAGAAGCGGCCGAAGCAGACAGAAGACTGTTTGCATCGCGAACGGCAAAAAATCTGTTCGCTCGCACAAAAAATTTCGCATATTCGTTTAACGCGAGAGAGCGGATATCCTTGAGAATGACTCCCTCTGCAGTTTCTACTTCTCTGTCCTTCAGGTTTGAATTGGACAGATCATTTGAATCAGAGTCGCCTTGTTTTGCCGGAACCTGAGTCAATAAGGCATCGCGTTCTGCCAAAAGTTTGTCGATATTCTTTTTTATTTCTAGTACTCGTTTTTGAGTGGTGTTTATGTCGAACCCCTCGTTTCTCACTGCGCGGTCATGGAGAAAGTCCAGAGCCGTTTCGGTGAGCACTCCGCCCAAAACAATGCAATGCCCAATCAGAAGTAAGGTAGGTCCTGCCACTGCTGAAGATATGGGCATTGGGTTTGGGCTATTGCAGTAATGCCATCGTGTTGCGGCAATGCTGATACTGCCCGCCTCACAAGAAGCCGAGCCGCCGAGATTGTAGAGAAAGAATCGCCAGGTTTTCCATTTGCTTACACTGGTGCATTCAATTCGGAAATTTGTATTTAAGCGAATAAGTTCCAGTTCCAGCTTGGCAATTTGTTTCGTAAGCGATTCGATGCGCTCATCTGCTGCTGTCTCATCGTCAGTTGCTAAAAATTGAGTGTCTGTATTGCCATATTGTGCAGCCTTTTTTTCATCTGCAAGATTATCTGCGTGCGCAAGGTTAGGAACCAGTGCCCAGTTGCTCACGGTTAGAATCAGAGCGGCGAGTGCGCTCATTCTATGGCGTTTTGCTTTACAGGATGAATTCAAACTTGACTCCGGACTAACGTCATTTGGCGTTTTGCCCCAAAAAACATGCCCAGTATATACTTCTGCGATCTTGTGAGGATAGCTCCGCAATTAAAAGGTTAACAAAAACAATGTTGCTGCGTCATATTTGCATCACTTTGATGGCACCGCAGGTGGTGACTATTTGTTTATAAGTAATCGACCAACACAGCCGCAGGGTGACGCCATCGATGCTGTTGGCGAACGCCTAATCCGTTATGTTCGCCTGTAGGGGCGACGCCATGGATACTGCTGGCGAAGTAAAATGGAGCCGAATCAAGTTCGATGATATGAGCTTAGAGCGTTCCACCTGGGG
>CAZJLR010000166.1:0-1927 GCA_964546815.1 uncultured Candidatus Obscuribacterales bacterium
TATTATTCACCGTCAATTGGCAGATTCTTGCAAGCAGATCCGATCGGGTATATTGCTGGAATGAACTTGTATGCTTATGTTGGGAATGATCCAACAAACTTCAAGGATGCTTCGGGTTTGGAGGAATTACCCGCCAATTTCTATGGTCCTGTAAACTATTTGAAAGGCGATACTCGAAGTGAAATTCCATTGGCACCACCCGGCGCCAATGTGCTCGAGAATGCAGCCTTAGCTGCAGAACATGGCTTTTGGAGCAACGGCAATCCTGCAGGAGATCCATTTTGGTTCAGAGAAGCGGTGCGAAACAATGTTCGAAATGACAAAGATCCCTCAGTCCCTGATTGGGATTACAAGCAACAAAGCACTCCCACTCAAAACTATCAAGATTTTGGAAACTTCAATTTTGGCGTGACGGGCGCTGCTTTCGGTTTCAGTTTGAACACTCTACAGAGAACAGCCGGCAAAGCTCAAATTGAGGCAGGAACCTCTGATCCATCATTTGGCAATCCAGGCACCTTTGTGAATGGAATACCAATGCCTGGGCCGAACCCTGGCAAAGCCCCATATGGTGATGATCCAAGAGATCAATATTGGATTCAGAAGGGTTATGAATATTATCAAAGAAGGATACAGCGACGTAGTTGTTCTTAAAACTGACAATCAAAATTGAACGTTCTCAATTTAGTCCGAACACAAAATTTAGATTCTGTTGCTACTTGATTAGAATTGGTTTCATTTTTGTTGGTCACTGATTTCTCGTATGCGATTTAAATGGTTGATAGCTAATATCGACTGTAGTATTCGCAGGGAACCTTGATACGTGCACTTGCGTATCAGCTCGAAATATTCGACAAAAGTCCTCATGCTCTATCAAGAGATGGTTGTCGGTTGCCCAACGAGGCTCCACGGCAGCTGTTGAACTACGCTCGAACCCTGGATCTATCACAAATATGCCCTTAGAGGAGTCTGGAAGAGCCTCACCGGTACTTAATATAATTACTTGAGTTGAGAAGGATGTGGTTGCACCGCAATCGCGAATGAACACAACAGCCTTAAGCTGCCCATTTGGAGAAGTAACCTCCCGAAGCACCCTATTGCCACACATATCTCTAGAACAGTATTCAAAAGCAAAGAAGGCAATCACCATGAAGCAAAAAAAGCAAGCAATATATTTGTGATGTCTTCCGATTGAGTTGATTGGCTTAAACATTAGGAATCAGACCAGGGTTGCTTTTGAATTAGACAGTATGAGATTTCCAGCATAACACGCAAGTTAGCTTCGCGCTATTTACAATGATTCGATAGTGATGATCCTTCTACCACGTCAAATACACTACGCTCACAGAAAGGCATCAAGCCATGGTCATAATGCTGGCGCTGCTAATGGTTATGGACACTGGCAGGTGTTAGTTACAATTGGAGGCGATTCTGGAATTGCTGCACTAATGTCGAGTGATACCATCACCTCAAGCAACCTTTAATGCCTGCTATCAGCTGACATCTGCTAAATTGAAATAGTCAGACGTCACCAAATCCTCATTAATGCCTCTCCGGACGGTTATGTGGACTTGTGCTCTATTCCTTGGACTAGTAAGTTGTAACTGAAAAACGGGCCCTGGGCAACATTAAAGTGGGCCAGCATCCCGCAAAAACGTCCAAACCACTGGTACCAAGCAAAAAACTAGGGAATCCCGTTATACGGGTGTCTCAATGCTTTGCGGGTTGGTGGCACCAGCCTATTACTTCATCTAAAAACCTGACCCAGGGACCAGTACAATGAGGCGTTAAAGGATTCGGTTAAAGGCTAACTCCGACCTGCAAGAGTTTTGTTGTCGAAGGTTTAGTTAACGGCTGATCAACTGGCCCATATTTCGAATACGATGTACTACACTGCTGCACACTCGTCTTGAATTGTTCACAGATTAAT
>CAZJLR010000167.1:0-1653 GCA_964546815.1 uncultured Candidatus Obscuribacterales bacterium
CGGCTTCGCTAAACATTCGAGTTCGCCAGCAGTATCCATGGCGTCGCCCCTACAGCTGCCTGGACCGATCCGAATTCGCCCGGGGATTACTGCTTATTGGTATGCTTTTTAAGCAGAGAGGATCGATTTATGGACATATATAAGAAGCACGTTTTCATTTGCACCACCGGCAAGACTTGTTCGCAGCAATGTGCCGATGAAGTGCTTGATGTTATGCGCGGTGAAATCGCAGCACGAGGTTTGAAAAAAGTAATTCGCATCAACAAAAGTGGATGTCTAGACCAATGTGGGAATGGTCCGATGGCTGTGGTTTATCCTGAAGCCACATGGTATTCGCATCTAACTAAAGAGGACGCGAAAGAAATTGTCGAGCAACATTTGATCGGCGACAAGCCTGTAGAACGCAAACTTTATGATGGCAGCGGCAAAGTCGTGAGCTAAAAGCCGCCAGTGTTGTCTTCACTATTTTGTGTTTTCGGTCTGCGTTGGATGGGCGGCGGATTGGCGCAGATTTGCAAAAGTTGCTTTGCTATAGATTGAACGCTCGGGATTGTACTGTTTGCCGCAATTTCTTTTAGTTTTGCTTCGTCCAAATTTTTGATGCCGCTGATACTGTCTGGATCTCTTTTTGCTAAAGCGAGCAACGCAGCCATTGCTCTAACTCTGTCGTGATGCGTGGGTCTGCTCAATTGTCTGGACAATCCATCAAGCAACGCATCAAATGGAAAATCATCAGGCAATAAATTTGTGCGGGCCCAAATATATTTTGCTGCTGCCATTCTCACTCTGGCGTCGCTATCATCTAGCGCTGGAATCAATTCAAAACAGTTTCGCACCGAACTTGGTGTCCAGTTTAATAACTCGGCTGCCTCAGCGCGCCGAAGCCCATTTGGATCGTGCGCGAGAATTTGCATTAAGTATGGCGTTTCGCCAGGCAATTCTTTGATGATGACTTCAGCAATGCGACCTGCAGCAACATCTGTAAAACATCTAATTCCCTGCTCATATGTTTCTGCTGAGGGGCGTCCTTCGTCTGAAAGTTTAGAAAGTCTCACTTTCAAATCTTCCAGCAAAGTGAATGGTTTTTCGTTGGGTGTTGCAACGTGATGTGGGTCTTCCAGTTTGCGGTTTGTGTTTGTGCTGTTATAACCTGTTTCAACAACATCAACTGAAATATAAAACGTTCCGCTGTCAGGCACCAATTCGACGTTAGCTTTGATAGCTTTTTTGTCTAACTCAAGCTTTAGTCGCTCCATGCTTTTGTCGGTTGTTTCGAACGATGCACCGGGACGGAGGTGCAGTATTTTGTCGAGCTCAACACGCGAAACCAATGACGACCCTAAAAACTCAAGCCCACCATATCCCGGCGCAGCATCTGCAGCCATCGAAGGTGCGGAACCTTGCGCTAAAGAGCACAATAAAATTGCTGTACTCAAGCAGCCAACTATTTTCGTTTTCATTTGATCCAAACAACCGACATATCTAATTGAGTTTACTTCTTTTTCTCAAATTCGCCTCCCCCTTTTGCCAGTTTTGACTCTTCACTAATGCAATACCACCCCAGATGTCGAGTGGTTTCCCTATCTCCGAAAGCGTAGCCCTGGGGGCGCAGGCATCCTTGCCTGCTTCTTCGCCAATAGCTTCCCGAAGCAG
>CAZJLR010000168.1:0-1625 GCA_964546815.1 uncultured Candidatus Obscuribacterales bacterium
CTTGATTCGGCTCCATTTTAGTTCGCCAGCAGTATCCCATGCGTCGCCCCTACAGTAAAGTTGTTGCTTTGATTATGCGGTCGGCTCGGGGGGCGCATTGGGCGACCAGGCGGGCGTTGGGGAGGTCTGTGGAGTTTACTTTTGCCTGGGCGAGTTCTTCTGATTTTCCGGCACTCATGTGACGGCTGATCAGGCGCGGCAAAATGAGGTCTTCGTCGGCTTGAATGAACCAGGTTTCGTCAAACAAGACTTTGAGTTTTTCCCAGGGTGCTGCGTCTAAAAGCAGATAGTTTCCTTCGACAACGATTACTTTGTGATGCGGCTTTACTTTGATGGCATCAGGTATTGAGGCTTCGATGCTGCGGTCAAATCGTGGGCAGCCGTGTTCTTTCTCTGGGGAGTTTTTTATTGCTGCCAATTTTTCCAGAAACGATGCCACGTCAAAAGTTGACGGTATGCCTTTGAGCTCCAGAAGCCGCTTTTCGACTAATTGTTCGTTTGAAAAATGATATCCATCCATGGGTACAAGTACAGCTTCGTCATTGGCATCTTGATTCCATTGGGTTACAACCCAGTCAGCAAGAGTGCTTTTGCCAGAGCCTGGCGCGCCGCAGATGCCTAGCATAAATCGCGACTTTGATTTTGCCAGCGATTGTTTTAGCACGTCGATCAGTTCACGTTTCATGCAAATATACTCTGGTGCGAAAGGCTCTAGTTTAGTGCTTTGCCAGCATGGCTTGCAGTTTTTGTACAGTTGGATTATCTGGTTCTATCGCCGCTGCTTTTTGAATTTGGTTTAGCGCCATCTGATGTTGTTCTTGAGCTTGAAATACCAGAGCCTGTGCTACGAGCGCTGCTACACAACGGGGATCAATTGTGAGCGCTAATTGTGAATCGGCAAGTGCGGGCTCGTACTTGCCGGCTGTGGCGTAAATCATCGAGCGCATTGCAACGTATTTTGCTTTCTTGGGATCTAAATTCATAGCTTGCGTAATGTCTAAAATCGCGGCATCAGCTTGGTTGAGATCTGCCTCTGCTTGCCCTTTCACGAAGTAAGAACCGGCGTCATCGGGCTTGAGTTCTAGAGCTTTATTCGCGCTCAAAATCGCCTGGTCAGCGTGGCCGGAATTTGCGTAAGCATAGCCTTGACCGAAATATGCGTAGTACTGTTTTGGGTCTTGCTGAATGGCTTGGTTGAACTCTTCTAGCGCCTTATCCCATTGTTTGCTTTCAAGATATTGTTTGCCTTCTTCGATGTGATTTACTTTCGTGCAAGCTGAAAGCGAGAAGATGAGTATTGACGCCAGCAATGTCAGCTGCTTGCTTTTCTCGCTTTTGCTTATGCGCATCAAATCGGCTCCTGGCGAATGGGTGTTGAGCACTGTATGAGTATATAGCAAATCTAGTTTGTAAGGGCTCCAGGTTGAAGAGGATCTGGATTGCCGGGCCCTTGCAATGTCTGGCGTTTGGATTCCCTTGCCCTTGCAATGTCTGACGTTCTGATCATCGGGACTCGGGATTGTAGGGGCGACGCCATGCGTCGCCCGGCCCTTAAGCTGCGGTGCTCGCCTAGACAGGTTCGCTCTATAAAATTGCGGGCGACGCATGGGATACTGCTGGCGAAC